>NZ_ML636798.1:478905-1190112 GCF_006476065.1 Cognatiluteimonas lumbrici | reverse complement strand
AGCGAAGTGTCCACGCGCATCACCACGCGGCCGTTGCGTTCGCCGTCGCGCACGCCGGGGCCGCGCAGGGCGCGGTGCAGGTCGTCGTGCGCGCGGCCCCGGTCGTCCACCGGGCGCCACAGTCCGAACACGCCGAACAGGCGGTCGTGGCGCATGACCTGGGTGGTGCCAAGCCAGACCGGGGTGCCGTCGCGCAACGCGACCGAGGCCGCCCACAGGCGCAGGACCTGGATGTCGCCGCCGGGCAGCGGCCGCCGCAGGAGCATGCTCTCCGCCTCGGTGTCGAGGGTCGCCGGCAGCACCGCCTTGGCGGATGGTGGCAGGTCGTCGTCGAGCAGGCCCAGCACCGCGACCCAGTCGGCTTCCGGCTGTTCATGCCAGCCGGCCTGCTCCAGGCGCGCGCGCAGTTCCGGCAGCGGCCCCGCCACCTGCACGTCGAGCGGCCAGCGCAGGCTCGCGTCGCGTTCGTTGCGGTGCGCCGGCAGCGCGCGCCACGCGTCGCCGTCCCACCAGGCGTCGCGGTCGAGGGTCGCCGGCGGTGCCTGCACCGCGTACTGCTCCAGCAGCGGATCGACCGCCCGCGGCAGGTGCCAGGCCGCGGCCGCCAGGAACCCGCCGTAGAACGCGATCGCCAGCGGCCGCATCCAGAACGAGCGCGCCACGTGGCTGCGGTAGGCCAGGCCCAGCACCAGCAGCCAGACGATCCCCAGCAGCGCCCCCCCGACCACGTCGCTGAGCCAATGCGCGCCCAGGTACAGCCGGGCGAAGCCGATCGCGGACACCACCGCGCCTGCCACCAGGTAGGGCCAGACCCGGTTGCGGCCGGGGAGCTCGCGCGCGACCAGCACCGCGAAGAAACCGAACGCGATGGTCGCCATGGTCACCGCGAACGAGGGGAAGCCGAAGCCGTGCAGCGCGCCCGGCGGCGCCGGCATGTCGATCCAGCTGTCCAGCATCGAGGTCAGCGCGAGGCCGAAAGCCAGCGCCGCGAGCCAGTGCGCCGCCGCCATCCAGCGCCGGCGCCACAGCAGCCAGGCCAGGGCCAGCGAGCAGGCCGGCAGCAGCACGGCGAGGTCGCCGAGGCTGGCCAGCCCGGCCATCATCCGGTCCGCGAGCGGGTTGCGCAGCGAGCTCATCGCCGAATACACCGACCAGTCCAGCACCAGCGGGCCGCCATGGCCCAGCACCATCGCCAGCAGCGCGAACCAGGCCCAGCCGATCGCCAGCAGGCAGGCGGCGAGCAGCGCCAGCGACGCGGATTCGGGGCGGTTCGGGTCGATCAGCGCACGTGCGTAGCGGCCGAGGCGGGGGTGCGCACGCGACCAGCGCAGGGCGCGGGCGAGCAGGGCGTCGGCGTGGCGCGCGAACCAGCGCCAGCTGTACAGCACCACGGCCCAGGCCAGCGCCAGCACCGCCACCAGCGCCAGCAGCACCAGCACCAGGCGGTCGGCCACCGCGGCGACCGCGTCGTAGGAGGCGCCGAAGATCCAGCCCGGCGCGAGGAACACCCCCGCCCACGCCAGCGCCGCGAACGCGCTCGCGGGCAGATAGCGGCGCAGCGGCATGCGCAGGGTGCCCGCGATCGCCGGCACGAACGGGCGCACCGCGCCGACGAAGCGGGCGATGACGATGCTCTTGGTGCCGTGCCGCCGGAACAGCGCCTCGCCGCGTTCCATCAGCTGCGGATAGCGCCGGAACAGCACGTGCTCGCGCAGCTGCGGCCCCCAGCGGTGCCCGATCCAGAAGCTCAATGCATCGCCGAGCAGGGCGCCCAGCGCGGCGCAGGCCAGCGCATACGGCCCGTGGATGTGGCCGAGGCCGACCAGCGCGCCGACCGCGAACAGCAGCGGCAGCGCCGGCACCACGATGCCGACCACTGCCAGCGCATCGCAGAAGGCGACCAGGAACACCAGTCCGCCGGCGGCGACCGGGTGCGCACCGATCCAGGCAACGGTGTTGTCGAACCAGGCGCCAGGCATCGGGCGATTATGCCCGCCGGCCTACAATGCCGGAAACGGAGGACGCCCATGCCAGACCTGTCCGGCAAGACCCTGTTCATCACCGGTGCCTCGCGCGGCATCGGCCGTGCGATCGCGTTGCGTGCCGCGCGCGACGGCGCCAACGTGGCGATCGCCGCCAAGTCCGACGTGCCCAACCCGAAGCTGCCGGGCACGATCCACACCGTCGCCGCCGAGGTCGAGGCCGCCGGCGGCCGCGCGCTCGCGCTGAAGTGCGACATCCGCGACGAGGACGCGGTGCGCGCCGCGGTCGCGGCCACGGCGGAGGCCTTCGGCGGCATCGACGTGCTGGTGAACAACGCCAGCGCGATCTGGCTGCGCGGCACCCTGGACACGCCGATGAAGCGCTTCGACCTGATGCAGCAGGTCAACGCGCGCGGCACCTTCCTGTGCGCGCAGGCCTGCCTGCCGCACCTGCTCGAGTCCGCGAACCCGCACATCCTCACCCTCGCGCCGCCGCCGTCGCTGGACCCGAAGTGGTGGGGCCCGCACACCGGCTACACCCTGGCGAAGATGGGCATGAGCTTCGTGACCATCGGGCTGGCGGCGGAGTTCGGCCGTCGCGGCGTCGCGGTGAACGCGCTGTGGCCGCGCACGGTGATCGCCACCGATGCGGTCAACATGCTGCCCGGCGTGGACACGGCCAACTGCCGCAAGCCGGAGATCGTCGCCGACGCCGCGCACGCGATCCTGTCGCGGCCCGCGCAGGGCTTCAGCGGCAACTTCCTGCTGGACGAGGACGTGCTGCGCGAGGCCGGTGTCACCGATTTTTCGCAGTACGCAGTGGATCCTTCGAAACCGCTGCTTCCCGACCTGTTCCTGGACTGAGTGCCCCGATCGCCATGCGCTACCTGCACACCATGGTCCGCGTCCGCGACCTCGACGCGTCCCTGCGTTTCTATTGCGAAGGCCTCGGCCTGCGCGAGGTGCGACGCCAGGACAACGAACAGGGCCGCTTCACACTGGTGTTCCTGGCGGCACCGGACAGCCCGGACGCGGAACTGGAGCTGACCTGGAACTGGGGTTCGGACGAGGACTACGGCAGCGCCCGCAACTTCGGCCACCTCGCGTTCCGGGTGGACGACATCTACGCGAAGTGCGCGCACCTGCAGGCGATGGGCGTGACCATCAACCGGCCGCCGCGCGACGGCCACATGGCCTTCGTGCGCTCGCCAGACCTGGTCTCGATCGAGTTGCTGCAGGCCGGCGATCCGCTGCCGCCGGCCGAGCCCTGGGCGTCGATGCCGAACACCGGCAGCTGGTAGTCCGCTAGGTCGCGCTTTCGAGCAGGCCCAGGCGCTGCAGTTCGAGGCGCAGCGCCCTCGCGGACGTGAAATGGTGGCCGCGCATGCCGGCACGCACGGCGGCCTCGGCGCTCGCCGCCTTGTCGTCCACGAACAGCACTTCGCCCGGGTCCGCGCCGAGCGCGGACAGGCAGGCGGCGAACACCGCCGGGTCGGGCTTGGCCGCGCGGAACTGCGCCGAGCAGTACACCGCGTCCTCGAACAGCGGGAACAGCGGCGGGCAGATCCGCGGCAGGTGGCGCTGCAGCAGCAGGTTGTTGTTGGTGAGGATCGCGACCCGCGCGCGGCGTGCCACGGCTTCGGCGATCGCGAGCACCTCCGGGTCGGCCTGCATGGAGGCGCGCCGCGCTTCGACGCAGGCTTCCAGCGTCACCGGGCGCCCCAGTCTCCGCGCGAGTTCCTCGACCTGGGCGCCGTCGTCGTAGAGGCCCAGGTCGGCATCGTTCTCCAGCCCGGATTCGAACAGCGCCGCGTGCACCTCGTCGTCGCGGCAGCCGCAGTGCTGGGCCAGGTGGCGCAGGCGTGGCGCGTGGGCGTAGTGCGCGAGCACGCCGTCCAGGTCGAACAGGACGACGGCCGGCGCTGCGTTCATGCCTTCGGGGCCGCGAAGGCCTCGCGCGCCGCGGCGATCGTGGCCTCGATCTCCGCCTGTTCGTGCGCCGAGGACATGAAGCCGGCCTCGAAGGCGGAGGGCGCGAGGTACACGCCGCGCTCGAGCATGGCGTGGAAGAAGCGGTTGAACGCGGCGGTGTCGCAGGCCACCGCGCCGGCGTAGGTGTCCACCGGCTCGCTGCTGAAGAACAGCCCGAACATGCCGCCGACGCGGGTGGTGGTGAAGGGCACGCCGGCGTCCCGCGCCGCCGCCTCCAGGCCGTCGCACAGCGTGTTGGTCTTCGCCTCCAGGGCCTCGTGGAAGCCCGGCGCGGACACCAGTTCCAGCATCGCCAGCCCGGCCGCCATCGCTACCGGGTTTCCGCTCAGCGTGCCGGCCTGGTACACCGGGCCGCTCGGCGACACCTGCCGCATCAGCTCGCGGCGTCCGCCGTAGGCGCCCACCGGCATCCCGCCGCCGATGATCTTGCCGAAGGTGGTCAGGTCGGGGGTGACGCCGTAGCGGGCCTGCGCGCCGCCCAGCGCGACGCGGAAGCCGGTCATCACCTCGTCGAAGATCAGCAACGCGCCGTGCTTCGTGCACAGCGCGCGCAGGTGTTGCAGGTAGCCCTCGCGCGGCGGCAGGCAGTTGGCGTTGCCGACCACCGGTTCGATGATCAGGCCGGCGATGTCGGCGCCGCAGTCGTCGAACAGCGCGGTGGCCGCGTTGAAGTCGTTGTACGGCAGGGTCAGGGTCAGGTCGGCGAGGGCCTTGGGCACGCCCGGCGAGGTCGGCACGCCGAAGGTGAGCGCGCCGCTGCCGGCCTTGACCAGGAAGCTGTCGCCATGGCCGTGGTAGCAGCCCTCGAACTTGACGATCCGCGCGCGCCCGGTGGCGCCGCGCGCGAGCCGGATGGCGGAGAGCGTGGCCTCGGTGCCCGAGTTCACCATGCGCACCATCTCCATGGACGGCACCAGCCGCGCGATCGCCTCGGCCATGTCCACTTCCAGCGCGTTGGGCACGCCGAAGCTGAGCCCGTCGCGGGCCACGCGCTGCACGGCGTCGAGCACCGCCGGGTGGTTGTGGCCGGCGATCATCGGGCCCCAGGAACCGACGTAGTCGATGTAGCGGTTGCCATCCACGTCGAACAGGAACGGCCCCTCCGCCCGCTGCGCGAAGAACGGCTCGCCGCCGACCGAGCGGAACGCGCGCACCGGCGAGTTCACCCCTCCGGGCATCAGCGCCTGGGCGCGTTCGAACAGGGCATGCGAGCGTGGGGTGTCCATGGGGCGTCCTCGGTGTGGAGCGTTCAGCGGCTGAACTGGGCGTGGATGGCGCGCGCGGCGGCGACGGGATCCGGTGCGTCGAAGACGCCGCCGATCACGGCGACCAGGTCGGCGCCGGCATCGATCGCCAGCCGGGCATTCTCGGCGGTGATGCCGCCGATGGCCACCAATGGCAGTCCGTGCACGCGCGCCGCCTGCAGGTGTGCCGGCGTGGCGCGGCGCGCGCCCGGCTTGGTGCCGGAAGCGAACAGAGCGCCGAAGGCCAGGTAGCTGGCGCCGGCCGCGGCCGCGCGCGCGGCGCGCGCGGGGTCGTCGTAGCAGGATGCGCCGACGATGGCGTGCTCCCCCAGGTGCGCGCGCGCCGCGGCAATGGCGCCGTCGCCTTCGCCCAGGTGCACGCCGTCGGCGGAGACGCGCGCGGCAAGCGCCGCATCGTCGTTCACCAGCAGCGGCACGCCGGCGTCCCTGCACAGCATGCGCAGCGCAGTCGCCTGCCGCTCCCGCAAGGCCGCGTGCGCACCCTTGTTGCGGTACTGCAGCCAGGTGGCGAACGGCAGCAGCGGCGCCACCCGTTCCAGCAGCCTGGCGGTGTCGGGTTCGTCGGGCGTGAGCAGGTACAGCCCGCGTGGCATGGCGTCCGCATCCATGGCGGCATTATCATCCGCGCATGAGCGAAGCCGCGAGCCAGCCGCCGTACCGCACCTGGATGTGCGTGGTCTGCGGATTCACCTACGACGAGGCCGAGGGCCTGCCCGAGGAGGGCATCGCCCCGGGCACGCGCTGGGAGGACATCCCGGACACCTGGACCTGCCCCGACTGCGGGGTCACCAAGGACGATTTCGAGATGGTGGCCATGTAGGAGCGGCGCTAGCGCCGCGACCCCGGCTAATGCGGCCGCCCCGTCCCGCTGTTCAGTTCCACCAGCCGCTCGTGCAGCGACGAGGCATCCGGCGCGTGCGGATGCAGCTGCAGGTAGCGCGCCAGGTCGGCGCGCGCGCCGTGCCGGTGCCCCAGCTTGAAGTAGCCGAGGCCGCGGTCGCGCAACGCCTCCGGGTTGTCCGGCGAGATCTTGAGGATGCGGTCCGCCGAGCGCACCGCGCGCTCCCAGTCCTCGCGGTCGGCGTACACGCCGTGCAGGTTGCGCAGCATGCGCGTGAGCATCGCGCGGTGGCTGGCCGGATGCAGGATGCGGTACAGCGCCTCGTCATCCGGCATCTCGCCGCCCAGGTGCGGGCGCGCGCGCTCGCGCAGCTCGTCCTCGTCGAGCGGGCGCCCGCGGTTGAACGGATCCATCACCAGCACGCCTTCGCCCACCGGCATCCGCACCAGGAAGTGGCCGGGAAACGACACGCCCTCGAGTGGCAACCCGAGGCGGCGGGTCACTTCCATCTGCACCATCGCCAGCGAGATGGGATTGCCCAGGCGGCGCTCGAACACCTCGTTGAGGTAGCTGTTGCGCGGGTCGTAGTACTCCTCGTGGTTGCCGGTGTAACCCAGCTCCTCGAACAGGTGGCGGTTGATCGCCTGCATCTTCAGCGGCAGCAGCTCGATCCCGTCGACCAGCGGGCGCAGTTCGTCCGCGTGGGCCTGCGCCTGGGCGTCGTAGTGGGCCGGGTCCAGGTCCGGGTACTCGTCGCGCGCGATCAGGAGCGCGGTGCCGAGCAGGGGCAGGCTGTCGTCGTCCTGCCCCGCAAGCGCGTTCCAGTCGGGAAGTTCGGTACTACCTTGCATGCCGCAAGGTTGCGCTGCACGCCGCGGCAGCGCAAGGCGTGGGCGTGTGCCGGTTCAGGGTGACGGCGCGATGCCCGGCCCGAAGGTGATGGTCGCGCCTTCGCGCAGCTGCAGGCGTGCCGCTTCGCCGGCGTTGAGCTCGAGCACGTAGCGCGCGGGCGCCCCGCTCGGGTACGACGGGCAGCGGTCTCCGAGCGAGCAGGGCGGCACGTTGCGCCGCTGCGCCACCAGCGTGCGCGCATCGTCGAAGTAGAGGATGTCCAGCGGGATGCGCGTGTTCTTCATCCAGTACGCCTGCGGCGCCTCGCGCTCGTGGATGAACAGCATCCCGTGCCCGGGTTCCAGCCGGTCGCGGAACATCAGGCCGCGCGCGCGCTCGGCGTCGTCGTCCGCGACCTCCACGCTGTAGCGCTCGCCGCCGAGTTCGACCCAGGGATCGCTGGCGCAGGCGGGCAGGGACAGCAGCAGGAAGGCGGGCAGGAACAGGCGGAACAGGCGCATTCGGGCGGTCCGGGGCGGGGTCGCCACGACCTTCCGGCAGCAACCGTTCACAGTCAAGCGGAAGACCCCCTTCCCAAACCCCGCCGGGCCGTGCACAATGCGCGCCCTTGCCGAGGTGGGCAGGCCGGAAACAGCGGCTGAACCGCCCCGACGGGAACGAAAAAATCTCCTCACGAGGTGTTGACGTTCCCCGAAAGCCATGTATCATGGGCGGCTCCCTCGGACACTACGGTGGCGAGGACGGGACGAGGCGCTGAGGCCTCTCCCACGGATCTTTGACAGTGTGCGCAGGTGACTTGTGCGGGCGCCTGGCAGGTGGATCGGTTGTCCATTTGCAGGGCGTTCGTAACAGAGTCTCCTAATCAATTCATGCAAGAAATTGCAGCGAGTGATTCGGGAGCTCGGTGACGACGACTGCACTCAAGAAATTGGCCGGAAGTCCCTCGGGACGGAAAGCCGCAAAACTTAAGTGAAGAGTTTGATCCTGGCTCAGAGTGAACGCTGGCGGCAGGCCTAACACATGCAAGTCGAACGGCAGCACGAGGGAGCTTGCTCCCTTGGTGGCGAGTGGCGGACGGGTGAGGAATACATCGGAATCTGCCCAGTCGTGGGGGATAACCTCGGGAAACCGGGACTAATACCGCATACGACCTTCGGGTGAAAGCAGGGGATCGCAAGACCTTGCGCGATTGGATGAGCCGATGTCGGATTAGCTAGTTGGAGGGGTAACGGCCCACCAAGGCGACGATCCGTAGCTGGTCTGAGAGGATGATCAGCCACACTGGGACTGAGACACGGCCCAGACTCCTACGGGAGGCAGCAGTGGGGAATATTGGACAATGGGCGCAAGCCTGATCCAGCCATGCCGCGTGAGTGAAGAAGGCCCTCGGGTTGTAAAGCTCTTTTGTCCGGAAAGAAAAGCTTTCGGTTAATACCCGGAAGTCCTGACGGTACCGGAAGAATAAGCACCGGCTAACTTCGTGCCAGCAGCCGCGGTAATACGAAGGGTGCAAGCGTTACTCGGAATTACTGGGCGTAAAGCGTGCGTAGGTGGTTCGTTAAGTCTGATGTGAAAGCCCTGGGCTCAACCTGGGAATTGCATTGGATACTGGCGGGCTGGAGTGCGGTAGAGGATGGCGGAATTCCCGGTGTAGCAGTGAAATGCGTAGAGATCGGGAGGAACATCCGTGGCGAAGGCGGCCATCTGGACCAGCACTGACACTGAGGCACGAAAGCGTGGGGAGCAAACAGGATTAGATACCCTGGTAGTCCACGCCCTAAACGATGCGAACTGGATGTTGGGAGCAATCAGGCTCTCAGTATCGAAGCTAACGCGTTAAGTTCGCCGCCTGGGGAGTACGGTCGCAAGACTGAAACTCAAAGGAATTGACGGGGGCCCGCACAAGCGGTGGAGTATGTGGTTTAATTCGATGCAACGCGAAGAACCTTACCTGGCCTTGACATGCACGGAACTTTCCAGAGATGGATTGGTGCCTTCGGGAACCGTGACACAGGTGCTGCATGGCTGTCGTCAGCTCGTGTCGTGAGATGTTGGGTTAAGTCCCGCAACGAGCGCAACCCTTGTCCCTAGTTGCCAGCACGTAATGGTGGGAACTCTAGGGAGACCGCCGGTGACAAACCGGAGGAAGGTGGGGATGACGTCAAGTCATCATGGCCCTTACGGCCAGGGCTACACACGTACTACAATGGGAAGGACAGAGGGCTGCGATCCCGCGAGGGGGAGCCAATCCCAGAAACCTTCTCTCAGTCCGGATCGGAGTCTGCAACTCGACTCCGTGAAGTCGGAATCGCTAGTAATCGCAGATCAGCATTGCTGCGGTGAATACGTTCCCGGGCCTTGTACACACCGCCCGTCACACCATGGGAGTGGGTTGCTCCAGAAGTAGCTAGTCTAACCCTCGGGAGGACGGTTACCACGGAGTGATTCATGACTGGGGTGAAGTCGTAACAAGGTAGCCGTATCGGAAGGTGCGGCTGGATCACCTCCTTTAGAGACAGGCAGCCATCCGGCTGTCAGGCGTCCGCACAAGTGACCTGCATCCAGAGTGACCCCGATCGTTTGGGGCCATAGCTCAGCTGGGAGAGCACCTGCTTTGCAAGCAGGGGGTCGTCGGTTCGATCCCGACTGGCTCCACCATCCTGGCACTCGCAATACTGGGTCTGTAGCTCAGGTGGTTAGAGCGCACCCCTGATAAGGGTGAGGCCGGTGGTTCGAGTCCTCCCAGACCCACCATCTCTGGATGTATATCGCGCACACAAAGATTTGAATCGGCCCGGTGCTGAAGCCGCGGCCATGTTCATTGAAAAACTGGAATGTAGCGAGCGTTTGAGACGAATTTGTCCAGACGTGTCGTGAGGCTAAGGCGGGTACCGCAAGGTACCTATCATTTGAGTCGTTGCTAGTTCGCGTCCGGGATTTGTACCCCCGGGCACAGCAACCCCGAGGCGACTTGGGGTTATATGGTCAAGCGAACAAGCGCACACGGTGGATGCCTTGGCGGTCAGAGGCGATGAAGGACGTGGCAGCCTGCGAAAAGTGTCGGGGAGCTGGCAACAAGCTTTGATCCGGCAATGTCCGAATGGGGAAACCCACTCCGCGAGGAGTATCCAATGGTGAATACATAGCCATTGGAAGCGAACCCGGTGAACTGAAATATCTAAGTAACCGGAGGAAAAGAAATCAACCGAGATTCCCTGAGTAGCGACGAGCGAACGGGGAACAGCCCAAAAGTCGATTTGGTTCTAGCAAAACAACCTGGAAAGGTTGGCCATAGAGGGTGACAGCCCCGTATGCGAAAGGGCCATATCGATGATAAGTGAGTAGGGCGGGGCACGAGAAACCCTGTCTGAACATGGGGGGACCATCCTCCAAGGCTAAATACTACTGACCGACCGATAGTGAACCAGTACCGTGAGGGAAAGGCGAAAAGAACCCTGGTGAAGGGAGTGAAATAGAACCTGAAACCGTGTGCGTACAAGCAGTAGGAGCCCTTCGGGGTGACTGCGTACCTTTTGTATAATGGGTCAGCGACTTACTGTCTGTGGCGAGCTTAACCGTATAGGGGAGGCGAAGGGAAACCGAGTCTGATAAGGGCGCATAGTCGCAGGCAGTAGACCCGAAACCGGGTGATCTAGTCATGCCCAGGGTGAAGGTACCGTAACAGGTACTGGAGGCCCGAACCCACTCCCGTTGCAAAGGTAGGGGATGAGGTGTGATTAGGAGTGAAAAGCTAATCGAACCCGGAGATAGCTGGTTCTCCTCGAAAGCTATTTAGGTAGCGCCTCGGACGAATACTGCTGGGGGTAGAGCACTGTTATGGCTAGGGGGTCATCGCGACTTACCAAACCATGGCAAACTCCGAATACCAGCAAGTACTATCCGGGAGACACACGGCGGGTGCTAACGTTCGTCGTGAAAAGGGAAACAACCCAGACCCACAGCTAAGGTCCCAAATTCACTGCTAAGTGGAAAACGATGTGGAAAGGCACAGACAGCCAGGAGGTTGGCTTAGAAGCAGCCATCCTTTAAAGAAAGCGTAATAGCTCACTGGTCGAGTCGGTCTGCGCGGAAGATTTAACGGGGCTAAGCAGTGAACCGAAGCTTGGGGTGCACAGCAATGTGCGCGGTAGAGGAGCGTTCCGTAAGCCGTTGAAGGTGGATCGAGAGGTCTGCTGGAGGTATCGGAAGTGCGAATGCTGACATGAGTAACGATAATGCGGGTGAAAAGCCCGCACGCCGAAAGCCCAAGGTTTCCTTGCGCAACGTTAATCGGCGCAGGGTGAGTCGGCCCCTAAGGCGAGGCAGAAATGCGTAGTCGATGGGAAGCTGGTTAATATTCCAGCACCTCGCGCAAGTGCGATGGAGGGACGGAGAAGGTTAGGCAGGCCGGGCGTTGGTTGTCCCGGTGAGAGGGTTGAGGCGGTCTCCTTAGGCAAATCCGGGGAGGCAACGTTGAGACCAAGGACGAGCCCTTTCAGGGCGAAGCTGCTGATATCACGCTTCCAGGAAAAGCTCCTAAGCTTCAGCTTGCGCAGACCGTACCGAAAACCGACACAGGTGGGCAGGATGAGAATTCTCAGGCGCTTGAGAGAACTCGGGTGAAGGAACTAGGCAAAATAGCACCGTAACTTCGGGAGAAGGTGCGCCTCCTCTGGTGAATAGCTGGGGGGGGCCGAAGTGACCAGGCCGCTGCGACTGTTTATCAAAAACACAGCACTCTGCAAACACGAAAGTGGACGTATAGGGTGTGACGCCTGCCCGGTGCCGGAAGGTTAATTGATGGGGTCAGCCGCAAGGCGAAGCTCTTGATCGAAGCCCCGGTAAACGGCGGCCGTAACTATAACGGTCCTAAGGTAGCGAAATTCCTTGTCGGGTAAGTTCCGACCTGCACGAATGGCGTAACGACAGCGGCGCTGTCTCCACCCGAGACTCAGTGAAATTGAAATCGCTGTGAAGATGCAGCGTTCCCGTGGCAAGACGGAAAGACCCCGTGAACCTTTACTATAGCTTTACACTGAACGTTGAGTTCGTCTGTGTAGGATAGGTGGGAGGCTGTGAAACCCTGGCGCCAGCTGGGGTGGAGCCAACCTTGAAATACCACCCTGTCGTGCTTGACGTTCTAACCTGGGCCCGTGATCCGGGTCGGGGACCGTGTATGGTGGGTAGTTTGACTGGGGCGGTCTCCTCCCAAAGAGTAACGGAGGAGCTCGAAGGTACGCTCAGCGCGGTCGGACATCGCGCACTGTGTGCAAAGGCATAAGCGTGCTTGACTGCAAGATCGACGGATCAAGCAGGTACGAAAGTAGGACTTAGTGATCCGGTGGTTCTGTATGGAAGGGCCATCGCTCAACGGATAAAAGGTACTCCGGGGATAACAGGCTGATACCGCCCAAGAGTTCATATCGACGGCGGTGTTTGGCACCTCGATGTCGGCTCATCACATCCTGGGGCTGTAGTCGGTCCCAAGGGTATGGCTGTTCGCCATTTAAAGTGGTACGCGAGCTGGGTTCAGAACGTCGTGAGACAGTTCGGTCCCTATCTGCCATGGGCGTTGGAGATTTGAGAGGGGCTGCTCCTAGTACGAGAGGACCGGAGTGGACGAACCTCTGGTGTTCCGGTTGTCACGCCAGTGGCACTGCCGGGTAGCTATGTTCGGAAGCGATAACCGCTGAAAGCATCTAAGCGGGAAGCGCGCCTCAAGATGAGATCTCCCGGGAGCTCGACTCCCCTGAAGGAACCATCAAGACCAGGTGGTTGATAGGCTGGGTGTGTAAGTGCAGCAATGCATTGAGCTAACCAGTACTAATGATCCGTGTGGCTTGACCATATAACCTCAAGTGGCCTTGGACTTGCGACGCGTCAGTGACGTTCGCCCCAAGCCTCGCTACATTCCACCCCATGAGAGCGTGAGCGCGACGGCATCGTGCCGACCGCGACCCTCCACCCTCTCCCTGGTGACAATAGCTGCGTGGAACCACCCGATCCCATCCCGAACTCGGAAGTGAAACGCGCACGCGCCGATGGTAGTGTGCACTTAGCATGCGAGAGTAGGTCATCGCCAGGGTCTTTACCCAAAACCCCCAGCTCCGGCTGGGGGTTTTTCTTTGCCTGCGCGTCGGACCCGTTACAGGACCCGCGGGGGCTCCCCGCCGACGATCACCACGTCCGCGCGACGGCGGGCGAACAGGCCGACGCTGACCACGCCCGGAACCTGGTTGATCGCGGCTTCCATCGCCACCGGATCGACGATCCGCAGGTTGTGGACGTCGAGCACCAGGTTGCCGTTGTCGGTGACCGTGCCCTGGCGCCACACCGGCTGGCCGCCGGTGAGTTCGACCAGTTCCCGCGCCACCAGGCTGCGCGCCATCGGGATGACCTCCACCGGCAACGGGAATCTGCCGAGCACGTCCACGCGCTTGGCCGGATCGATGATGCAGACGAAGCGTTCGCTGGCCTCGGCAATGATCTTCTCGCGGGTCAGGGCCGCACCGCCGCCCTTGACCAGGCATTTCGACGGGTCGCATTCGTCGGCGCCGTCCACGTAGAGCGGAAGCGGGCCGGTGTCGTTGAGGTCGAGCACCTCGATGCCGTGCCCGCGCAGGCGCTCCGTGCTCTGCTCCGAGCTGGATACGGCGCCGGCGATGCGATGGCGGAGCCGCGCCAGGGCGTCGATGAAATACGCGACCGTCGACCCGGTCCCGACCCCCACGACCATCCCGTCCTCGACGTATTCGATGGCCTTTTCGCCGGCCAGGCGCTTGGCTTCGGACATCGCGCTCACTCCAGCGACAACAGCAGTTTCCATTGCGCCGCCGTCACCGGCAGCACCGACAGGCGCGAGCCCTTGCGGATCAGCGCGAAGTCCTCGCCCAGCGCCTCGGCCTGCCCGCGGATCTCCTCGAGCGGGATCGGGCGGCGCAGGTGGCGCACGTAGCCGACGTCCACCAGGTCCCAGCGCGGCTGTTCGCGCGTGGCCTTGGGGTCGTGGTACTTGGACTTGCGCTCGAACTGGGTCGGGTCCGGATAGGGCAGGCTGGCGACCTCGCCGATGCCGTAGATGCCCGGGACCTCGCAGTTCGAGTGGTAGAAGAGCACGCCGTCGCCCGGCGTCATCTGGCGCATGAAGTTGCGTGCCTGGTAGTTGCGCACGCCGGTCCAGGGCTCGCTGCCGACGCGCTCCAGGTCGTCGATCGAGAAGTCGCCCGGTTCGGACTTCATCAGCCAATGGCGTTTACGCTTGCTCATTCGCGTGTTCCCATGAAGGTCGCCTGCTCGGTGCAGGCGGCGTCCAGCGGCACGTCCCAGGGCGCGCGTTCGATCGCGTCCACCTGCTGCAACGCAAAGCCGACGCCGACCAGCCACGGCGGCGGCGAGCCGCCGGGCGCGTTCCGGAACGCGAACGTGCGATCGTACCAGCCGCCGCCCATGCCGAGCCGATGGCAGCTCGCGTCGAACGCCACCAGGGGCAGCACCGCGAGTCCGAGCTCGCTTGCCTCCAGCAGCGCATCGCGCGCGACGACCGGTTCGGGGATGCCGAAACGGTTGGGCGCGAGCGGCGCACCGGGGCGCCAGGGCGCGAAGCGGAGCAGGTCGTCCTCGCACAGCACCGGCAGGCAATAGCGCACCGCCGCAGGCAGCCGCAGCTGCCATGCATGCAACGCGATCTCGCCGTCCATGGCCCAGTAGCCGGCGACCGCGCCGGAGGCGGGCGAGAAGGGAAGCGCGAGCAGCTGCGCCGCGAGCGCTTCGGCTGCGGCAATGCGGGTCGCGGCGGGAAGGGCGCGACGGCGCTCGCGGAGTTCGCGGCGCCGTGCGTCGCGCGCCGCCTTCATGCGGCGCGCTTCATGCGGAAGACATCCTCCGCCGTGGCGATGCGTGCGAAACGACCTTGAACCCGGGGTTCAAGTGGGACTGCCTGGAAACCTTCGGGCTTCCCGCTGCTGGGCGGACTTGCACACCCGGCTTCCGCTGCACTCCCGTGGTCGCTTTTAAGGGCCAAGGGTAATGTTTGCACACGCCGTCGCGCAGGGCAGAGGACGCACCCGGAGTATAGCGGGACGATGGCCGGCGGCGCAGCCGCCCATCGGTTGCGGGACGCCGCGCGTTCAGCCACGTGCGCGTCAGAGCGCGAGGCCGTCCAGCCTCTGCTGCAGGCGGTCGAGCGCCCCGGTGAGCTCGCGATCGCGCTGCGCCTGGCCATCGCGGAGCTGCTGCAGCTCATGCGCGAGGTTCAGCGCGGCCAGCACCGCCACCCGGTCCACCGCGGCGATGCGGTTGGCGCCGCGCACCTCGCGCATCTTCTCCTCCAGCAGCTTCGCGGCGGCCATCAGGCTGTCGCGCGCGGAAGGTTCGACCCCGACGGTGTACTCGCGGTCCAGCAGGCGGATGGAGACCGGTTCGCTCGCGCTGCTCATGTGTGCTGCTCCAGCGACTTCAGCCGCGCGATCATCGCCTCGACGCGGGAGCGCGCCTGCTCGTTCTTGGCCAGCAGTTGCGCCCGCTCGCCGGACAACTGCTCCTGCTGCTGGCGCAGACTGCGGTTCTCCTCGGCGAGCTGCTGCGCGCGTGCCGCCAGTGCGTCCACGCGCGCGGCAAGGGCGTGCAGGCGGGCGATCACCTCGGGGCTGTCCATTCCGGCACGATAGGCAGCGTCCATCCCCGGGTCAAGACGGGCTCAGGGAGTGCTCGATTCCAGCAGCGCGACCCCGGGGTCGCCGGCGAGCCGGGGCGACCAGCCGCGGATGAAGGCCAGGCAATGCTGGCGCTCGAGGGGCGGCGACAGCCAGTACCCCTGGATCTCGTTGCAGCGGTGCGCGCGCAGGAACTGCAGCTGGGCCGCGGTCTCGACGCCTTCCGCCACCACGTTGAGCCCCAGCGAGCGCGCCATCGCCAGCACCGTCGTGGTGATGGCGGCATCGTCCGAGCCCTGGCTGAGGTCGTCGACGAACTCCTTGTCGATCTTGAGCGTGTTGATCGGAAGACGCTTGAGGTAGGCGAGCGACGAGTAGCCGGTACCGAAGTCGTCGATCGCGAGGTTGACCCCGAGGTCGCGGAATGCGCGCAGCTTGTCGGCGGTGTGCTGGGCGTTGGCCATGACCACGGTCTCGGTGATCTCGAGTTCCAGCGAACCGGGCGGCAGCCCGGTTTCCTCGAGCACGCGCTTGACCACCCCCGGGAAGTCGCCGCGCAGCAGCTGCAGGGCGGAGACGTTGACCGAGACGCCGAGCCCGGGGAGCCCCTGGCGGTGCCACTGCGCGGTTGCGAGGCAGGCCTCGCGCAGCACCCATTCGCCGATCTCCAGGATCAGCCCGCTCTCCTCGGCCAGCGGGATGAACTCGGCCGGGGGGATCTCGATATTGTCGGCGCCGCGCCAGCGCAGCAGCGCCTCCACGCCGACGATGCGGGACTGCGCCAGCGCCAGCCGGGGCTGGAACACCAGCCGCAGCTCGCCGCGGTCGAGGACCTTGCGCAGCGCCGCCGACACCGTCGCGCGCTGGCGGATGCTGACGTCCATCGCCTCGGTGTAGCGCATCCAGGTGCGCCGGCCCGCGGCCTTGGCCTGGTACATCGCGGTGTCGGCCTGCTTCAGCAGCTCGCTCGGGGTCTGCGCGTTCTGCGGGTACAGGCTGATGCCGATCGAGGGCGTGATCGCAATTTCCTGGTGGTCCTCCAGCAACAGTGGCTGCTCGAAGGCGGCGATGATGTCGCGCGCGGTGGCCTCGGCCTGGACCGGCGAGACCAGCCCTTCCAGCATCACCGTGAACTCGTCGCCGCTGAGCCGGGCGACCGTGTGCCGCGAGCCGACGGTCTCCTGCAGGCGCGCGGCGGTGGCGCGCAGGATGCGGTCGCCGGCGGCATGGCCGAGCGAGTCGTTGATGTCCTTGAAGCGGTCCAGGTCGAGGAACAGCAGCGCGAGCTGCTCGCCCTGGCGGCGCGCACGGACGATCGCCCGCGACAGCCGTTCGGCCAGCAGCGTGCGGTTGGGCAGGTTGGTCAGCGGGTCGAAGTTGGCCAGGTAGCGCAGTTCCTGCTCGGCCCGCTTCTGGTCGGTAATGTCGTTGAGCACGAGCACGTACAGGGTGCCGTCGCCGTCGCTGTCGCGCACCGAGCTGCACTCGTAGGCGCACAGGAACTCTTCGCCGTCCTTGCGCTTCTGCCACAGCTCGCCGGACCAGCGGCCCTGGTGGCGCAGTTCGCCACGGATCTCGGTGTAGTACGAGGCGGCGTGCTGCGCACTGTCCATCAGGCTGGCGTTGCGGCCGACCACTTCCTCGGCGGTGTAGCCGGTCATGCGCGAGAACGCCGGGTTGATGGAGATGAAGTCGAAGCCGGCATCGAGCACGCACACGGCCTCGGCCATGCTGCGCAGCACCTCGCTGGAGATCTTGCGCTCGTACTCGGCGTGGCGGCTGTGGGTGATGTTGCGTGCGGTGCCGGCGAGCCGCCGGGCGCGCCCGTCGCCGTCGCGCTCGACCACGCGTCCGCGCGCGCGCACCCACATCCATTCGCCATCCCCGTCCGGGATGCGGTGCTCGGACAGGAAGATCGGGGTGTCGCCGCGCACGTGCTGGCGCAGGCGCTCGCGGACCAGCGGGAGGTCGTCGGCATGGATCCGGTGGTCGGACTCGACCTCGGTCTCGACCGCGATGTCGGAGGCGCTGCGCACGTCCTCGGTGACGCGCATCCGCTGCAGCTCGCCGCGGACCAGGTCGTAGTCCCAGAACTGTTCGCCCGAGGCCCACAGTGCGAGCTTGAGGCGTTCCTCGCGGTCGCGCAGGTGCTCGAAATAGCGGCGCTCGAGCTGCCGGCGCCGACGCCACAGCAGCCACGCGCCGACACCGAGCAGCGCCGCCAGCAGCACGTAGCCGGCGCGCGCCAGCGGATGCCGCCACGCCGGGGGCGTGACCACCAGCGGGATGCGCAGTTCGGCGTCGTTCCAGGTGCCGTCGCCGCGGGTCGCCTGCGCCCGGAACACATAGTCGCCGGCCGGGAGCAGCGTGTAGGTGATTTCGCCGCGGTTGCCGTTGTCGATCCAGTCGTCGTCGAGGCCGTCGATCCGGTAGCGGTAGCGGATGCGCTCGTTGCCGAGGTAGCCGAGCGCACCGATGCGCAGGCGCAGGATCTCGGCGCTCTCGGGCAACTCGATGCGCTGCCGCCGCCAGGCAGGCTGTTCCGGGGCGCCCTGGCCGGCGCCGACCTGCAGCGAGAGCAGGCGCAGCGGCGCCTGCTCGACGTCCGCGCGGATGCGCGCGGGGTCGAACACGTTGAGCCCGCCGACGCCGCCGAAGGCGAGCCGGCCATCGCGCAGGCGGGCCGCGGCACCGCCGTTGAACTCCAGGTCCTGCAGGCCGTCCGCCAGCCCGAACGCGCTCAGGCTGCCAGGGCTGCCGCCGGCCCCCGGGGTGTAGCGCATCAGGCCGCGGTTGGTGCCCAGCCAGAGAGCACCGTTGTTGTCGCCGGCGAGGCTGAACACCACCGGCAGCGACTCGTTCGCGAGCGCCGGCAGCAGCGGCTGCGTGAAGCGCGGCTGCCCGCCCTCGAGCGCGACCCGGTTGAGTCCGCCGTGGCTGCCCACCCACAGCGTGCCCTGGTGGTCTTCCCACAGTGCGCGCACGATGTCGCCGGCCAGACCGTCGGTGCTGCCGGCGTGGCGGCGGAAATGCCGGAGCATCCCGGAGGCGGGGTCGAACAGGTCCAGCCCGCGGCTGGTGCCGATCCATACCTTGCCGTCCACGGCGACCAGGACCGCGTGCACCTGGGGGTGCGACAGCCCGGAGGGGTCGCCGCCGATGAACGGGATCCGGCGTACGCGTCCGGCATGGGTGCCGCCCGGCTCGAAGCGGATCACGCCGGCGTCGTCCGTGCCGAGCCACAGGGTGCCTTCGCGGTCCAGCGCGATGCTGCGCAGCGCCGGCCTGTCGATGGACGGGATCCGCGCTTCGCGCATCTCCGGCACGGCCGGGTCGAAGCGGAACAGCCCGACGCTGGTCGCCACCCAGGGCTGCCCGCTGCCATCGTCGGCGAAGCCCATGACGCGCAGGCCGTCGGGCGTCGGCGCCTGCGGGAGCAGGCGGGTGAAGTCCTCGAAGCCGGCGCCGTCGGCGTAACGCAACAGGCGGCCGTCGTCCGTCCCGAGCCACAGCCGCTGCGCGCGGTCCTCGAACACGGAGCGGATGCTGCTGTCCACGATCGCGCCGTCGCTGTCGCGGCGTTGCGGGTCCACCAGGTACCGGAAGCGGGCGCCGGTCGACTCGGCCACCGCCAGCCCGTGGTACTGGCCGCCGACCCAGAGGAGTCCGTCGCCGTCGACGAACAGGGTGTTGACGGTGTCCTCTGGCAACGCACCGGCGATCGCGTGGTCCTGGCGCAGCGCCCGGACTTCCCCGGTGGCGGGATCCAGCCTGCGCAACCCGAACGGCGCCGCCGCGAACCAGACCGCGCCGTCCGGGGCGATCGCCAGGCCGGTCACCGCGCCGGCGTCGCCGCCCTCGCGCGGCCAGGCCTGCACCGGCACGCCGTCTTCGCCGATCCGCCACAGCCTGTGGTGGCCGCCGGCCCACAGCGTTCCCGCGGGGTCGCGCGCGAGCGCCAGCACCGGTTCGCCGGAGACCTTGCGACTGCTGCCGTCCGCCGCCACCCGGAACAGGCCCTGCCCGGTGGCATACCAGAGCGCGCCGTCGGAGCCGCGCGCGAGCGCCTGGCGCAGCCCGGCGTGCTCGTCCAGCGTCAGCACGGCGTGCCGCGCGCCCGTGGCCGGGTCCAGTCGTTCCAGGCCGAGGCCGGTGCCGACCCAGAGCACGCCGGGCTCGACCAGCAGGGCGAACACGCGCTGGGCCTCGGCGTCCCCCTCCGCGCTGAATGCGCGGATCGCGCCGGTGCCGAGGTCCAGCCGCGCCACGTATTGCGAATAGGTGCCGATCCAGAGGCCGTCGTCGTCGGCCTGCAGCGCGGTGACGAAGCTGTCGGGCAGGCTCCCGGCAACGCGCGGATCCTGCTGGTACAGCGTGTAGCGGCGTCCGTCGTAGCGGTGCAGGCCGCCCTGGGTACCGACCCAGACGAAGCCGTCGGCATCCCGGGCGATCGCGGTCACCGAGTTCTGCGCCAGCGCCTCGCCACCGCCTGCGCGTTCGAAGTAGTACTCGCGTTCGGCCGCGCCGGCGCCATCGCCGGCACCGGCGAGTGCCACGAGCAGGAGCGCAGCGAACAGTGCGCGCAAAGTGCCGGACCAGGCGATGGCGAGATTCCCCGAGACCGCGTTCGCGGACTGGCCGAAGTGTAGGACATGCGCGCTAGACTGTGGACTTTCCCCAGAGGCTCTCCATGTCCCGTTCATTGCCGTCGCTGGAAGAGGTTCGCGCCGCGATCGGGCGCGCCGGCATGGGGGTGGACGCGGCGGAGCTGCACGGTGGCCTGTGCGGCTGGCTCGCGGGCGGCGCTGCGCTGGCCCCGGACTGGCCTGCGCAGGTGATGGCGGATCCGGCGTTGCCGCCGGTCTCCGGCGGCGGCGTGCTGGAGCAACTCGGCGAGGCCAGCGCCGGGCAGCTGGAGGACCGCGAGTTCGGCTTCGAGCTGCTGTTGCCGGGCGGCGAGGCTCCGCTGTTGGAGCGCAGCGGCGCGCTGTTCGACTGGTGCCGTGGCTTCCTGGGCGGCTTCGGCCTGGCAGCCGGCGGCGAACCGCCATTGTCGGCGGAGGGCCGCGAGGCGCTGGCGGACCTGGCGCGGCTGGCTGCGGCGACCCCACAGGAAGACGGCGACCAGGACGACGAGGACGCGCTGGCCGAGATCGAGGAGTTCGTGCGCGTGGCCGTGCTGTTGTTGCACGGCGACTGCGCGCTTGGCCCGCGCCACCGCAAGCAACTGCACTGACATGAAGGCGCTGACGGGCATCGACGGCAAGGAGTTCGCGCGCCGCCGCCGGCAGCTGATGCGGATGGCCGGCGAGGAGGCGATCCTGGTGCTCCCGGCCGCGCCGGAGCGCATCCGCAGCCGCGACACGCACTATCCGTACCGCCAGGATTCCGACCTCTGGTACCTCAGCGGCTTCCCGGAGCCGGAAGCGGTGCTGGTGCTGGTCCCCGGGCGCGCGCACGGCGAGGCGATCCTGTTCTGCCGCGAGCGCGATCCGGAGCGCGAAGGCTGGGACGGCCCGCGCAGCGGCCCCGACGGCGCGGTCGAGCGCTTCGGGCTGGACGACGCGTATCCGATCGACGACCTCGACGAGATCCTCCCGGGGCTGCTCGAGGGACGGACCCGGGTCTACTACCACTTCGGCCGCGACACCGAGTTCGACCTCAAGCTGATCGGCTGGCTCAACCGCGTGCGGGCGCAGGTGCGCAGCGGCGCGCAGCCGCCGCACGAGTTCCTCGAACTGGGCCACCTGCTCGACGAGTTGCGGCTGTTCAAGTCGCCGGCGGAACTGAAGCTGATGCAGCGCGCCGCCGACATCAGCGTGCGCGCGCACGAGGCCGCGATGCGCGCGGCGCGCCCGGGCATCCACGAATACGAACTGCAGGCGGAACTCGAGCGCGTGTTCCGCATGCACGATGCGGTGCCCGCCTACGGCAGCATCGTCGGCGCCGGCGCCAACGGCTGCGTGCTGCACTACGTCGCCAACAACGGGCAGGCCGCGGACGGCGACCTGGTGCTGGTGGACGCCGGCGCCGAATACCGCAACTACGCCGCGGACATCACCCGCACCTTCCCGGTCAACGGCCGCTTCACGCGCGAGCAGCGCCAGCTGCACGACCTCGTCGGCGAGGCGCAGGCGGCGGCGCTCGCCCAGGCCCGCCCGGGGGTGCCGTACGAAGCCGGGCACCAGGCCGCGGTCTCGGTGCTGACCGAGGGCCTGCTGCGGCTGGGCCTGCTCAAGGGCAGGCTGGAGAAGAACATCGCCGACGGTAGCTACAGGCGTTACTACCGCCACAAGACCGGACATTGGCTCGGGCTGGACGTGCACGACGTCGGCGACTACCGCATCGACAACGAGTCGCGGCTGCTGGAGCCGGGCATGGTGTTCACCATCGAGCCCGGCCTCTACGTTCCGCCGGACGACACCACCGTCGCGGCCAAGTGGCGCGGCATCGGCATCCGCACCGAGGACGACGTCCTGGTGACCAAGGACGGCCACAAGGTGCTCACCGCGAAGCTCGCGCGCAGCGCCGACGAGATCGAGGCCCTGATGGCTCCTACGCGGCGAAACCTTCCCGGGTCAGGTTGACCGGGTCGCCTTCGGTGCACACCACGTCGTCCTCGATGCGGATGCCGCCGTAGGGGCGGAACGCATCCACGCGCGCCCAGTCCACCGCGCCCGCGTGCGGTCCGGCGCGGAGTTCCTCGAGCAGCATGTCGATGAAGTAGATGCCGGGCTCGATGGTCACGACCATGCCCGGGGCCAGCGTGCGCGTCAGGCGCAGGTACGGGTGCCCCTCCGGCTTCGGCAGCGGTTCCCCGCCGCGGTCGTCGGAGGCGAAGCCGGCGACGTCGTGCACCTGCAGGCCGATGCCGTGGCCGATGCCGTGCGGGAAGAAGACGGAACTCACGCCGGTCTCCAGGGCGGCCTCGGGCGACAGCGACAGGATCCCGAAGTCGCGCAGGATCGCGGCCAGCGCCAGGTGCGCGTCGAGGTGCAGCTGGCGGTAGTCGTGGCCGGCGCGCACCTGCGCGCACATCGCCTGCTGCGCGGCATCCACCGCGTCCACCAGTGCCTGGAACTCGTCCGCGGGGTTGGCCGAGTAGGTGCGGGTGATGTCGCAGGCGTAGCCTCCGTGGCTGGCGCCGGCATCGATCAGGAAGCTGCGCACCGGTTCGGGCGGGACCCGGTCGCGGTCGGTGTAGTGCAGCACCGCCGCATGCTCGTTGAGCGCGACGATGTTGCCGTAGGGCAGCGTCTCGCTGTCCTGGCCCGCGGCCTGGCAGTAGGCCAGGTGGATGCCGAATTCGCTGGCGCCGGCGCGGAACGCCCGCTCCGCGGCGCGGTGGCCGCGCACGCCGCGCACCGTCGCCTCGCGCATCATCGCGATCTCGTAGGGCGTCTTGAAGGCGCGGTGGTACTCGAGGTAATCGACCACCGCGGGCGGGTTGCCGGGGACGTAGCCGCCGAGCGCGGATTGCGGCTCGCCGAGGATCGCGCAGCGGGCCGGGTCACCGGGCAGGTGCTGCAGGGCTTCCTCCGGGGTGCGGATCACGACGATGTCGAACTCCGGCACCCAATGGCCGGACGGCGCGCGCGGCACCACGTGCCAGTAGTCGCGGGGCTGCAGGTAGAGCAGCCTGGGGCGCTGCCCGGGGGTATGCACGAGCCAGCTTCCCGGGTTGCGCGTCAGCGGTAGCCAGGCCTTGAACTGCGGGTTCACCGCGTACGGATAGTCGCGGTCGTCGAACACCTGGTAGTGCAGGGTGCCGCTCGGCACCACCAGGTGGTCCAGGCCGGCGCGCTCGAGCGCGGTGTCGGCCCGGCTTCGCACCGTGGTCAGGTGGTCCCGGTATAAAGTGCTCCACTCGACGGTGGTCATGAGGATCCTCTTGGGCGAATCAGCGGATTCTGACGCATCCCGGCGGGAGTTGCAGGCTGGAACGGTGAACAGGGGCACGGGCCTGCCCGCGTGGTCCTGGGCCGCGCTTGCACTGCTCCTGGGGGTCGCCGCGACCCTCGCGGTGTCGCGTTCGCAACAGCTCGAGGCGCGTGCGGCGCAGGACCGCGCGTTCCGTGCCCTCGCGACCGAGGCGTTCAACGCGGTTGCCGACAGCCTGCACGATTGCGAACAGCTGCTGCGTGCGGTGCAGACCGTGTTCCTGGCGTCCGGCGAGGTGTCGGCGGACGAGTTCGCGCACCTGTACCAGAACCTGCACCCGCGCACCCGCTTCCCCAGCCTGCGTGCGCTGGCCTACGCCGAGCGACGGGGGCAGGGGAGTTACGTCACCACCCATGTGCAGCCGGTGGCCGGCAACGAGGCGCTGCAGGGACTCGATGCCGCGACCCAGCCGGACAACCTCGCGGCGATCCGGGCCTCGCGCGACAGCAACACGGTCGCGATGTCGGCGCCGTTCCCGCTGGTCCAGCAGGCGACGCCGGTCGCCAACGGCATCACCCTGCGCCTGCCGGCCTACGCCGGCGGCACGCCGCCGCGCACGCTCGCGGAGCGGCGCGCCCGCATGCGTGGCTCGATCGCGGCGTCGTTCGTCGCGCCGGAGCTGGTCGCCGACGCGATTCCGGCGACCACGCTGGAGGCGCTGTGGATCGAGGTCCTGGACGTCGGCGACATCGGCGGAGCGCCCTTGTACGTTTCCGGGCCGCCGCCGGAGGGCGTGGACGTGCTGCACGAGCGGGACCTGCACTTCGGCGGTCGCACGTGGCGGCTGCGCATGCGGCCGCGCGAGCCGATCGCCGCGGCCTGGCCGCATTCGATCCTGTGGCCGGGGCTGCTGGCGAGCGTACTGCTGGCCTCGCTGGTGTGGTCGGTGGCCGGAACCCGGCGCCGCGCGCTGGATCTCGGACTGCGCATGAGCCACCGCTATCGCGAGAGCGAACAGCGCTTCCGCACGCTCAACGACCTGCTGCCGGCGCTGGTGCTGCTGGCGCGCGACGAGGACGGGCGCATCCTCTACGCCAACCAGGCCGCGTGCGCGCGCCTCGGCGGAGAGATCGAGCAGGGCATCCAGCTCGATGCCCTGTTCGAGGACCCGGCGATGCGCCGCCGGCTGCGCGATCAGGGCGACGGCTCCGACTGGAACAACGTCGAGGCGGTGCTGGTCTCGCTCAACGGCGACCGCTTCTGGGCCACGATCTCGATCGAGCGGGTGCGCGTCGGCGGCGAGCAACGCACGCTGGTGGTGGCCAGCGACATCTCCGAGCAACGCCAGCTCACCGAGCTGCTGAGCTACCAGGCCAGCCACGACGCGCTCACCGAGCTCTACAACCGGCGCGAGTTCGAACGCCACGTGCAGCGCGCGCTGGCGGCGATCACCCGCGACTCGCCGCCGCGCGCCTTGCTGTACATCGACCTCGACCAGTTCAAGCTGATCAACGACACCTCGGGGCACCTGGCAGGCGACCAGCTGCTGAGCCAGCTGGCGCTGGTGATGGTGGAGGTGGTGCGGCCCGGCGACCTGATCGCGCGCCTCGGCGGGGACGAGTTCGGCGTGCTCGTGCACGACGCCGGCACCGATGCCGCGCTGGCGCTCGCCGAGCGGCTGCGCGCGCGCATCGAGGGCCACATCTACGTGTGGGAACAACGCAGCTACACGATCAGCGCCAGCATCGGCGTGGTCCTGCTCGACCGCCCCGGCATGACCCTGCGCGAAGCGCTGGCGCAGGCCGATACCGCCTGCTACCTGGCCAAGGACCATGGCCGCAACCGGATCCACCTGTTCTCCGAGCAGGACGACGACGCGATCCGCCGCCGCGGCGAGATGGAATGGGCCAACCGGCTGCGCTGGGCGATCGACGAGCGGCGCCTGCTGATCGACTACCAGGAGATCCGCCCGCTGCAGCACGCCCCGGGCGACGCGCCACGCATCGAGTTGCTGCTGCGCCTGCGCGACGAGAACGGGCGCGTGGTGGCGCCGGGGACGTTCCTGCCCGCCGCGGAGCGCTACGGCCTGGTTCCGCAGCTGGACCGCTGGGTGGTCGGCGAGGCGGTCGCCAACTTCGCGCGCCTGCACGCCAGCGGCAAGCCGCCGGGGCGCTGTTCGATCAACCTCTCGGCCGCGTCGCTCGAGGACGAAGGCCTGGTGGACCACGTGGTCGCGCTGGTGAAGGCGCACGCGGTCGAGCCCCGGCGCCTGTGCTTCGAGCTGACCGAGACGGTGGCGGTGCGCGACCTCGCGCGCGCGGTGCGCTTCATCGAGCGGCTGCGCGCGTTCGGCTGCTGCGTGGCGCTCGACGACTTCGGCGCCGGGATGTCGTCGTTCGGCTACCTGAAGAACCTGCCGGTGGACACGATCAAGATCGACGGCAGCTTCGTCCGCGACGTGGACCGCGACCCGATGAGCCGCTCGATCGTGGACGCGATCACCGAGATCGGGCACCAGCGCGGGATCGACGTGGTCGCCGAGTGGGTGGACAGCGAGCGCATCGTGGGCGTGCTGCGCGAGCTCGGGGTGGACTTCGGCCAGGGCCACGCCCTGCACCGGCCCGAGCCGGTGCTCTACCAGCGCGCGGCGCGCGCGCTAGAGGAATAGCGAGATCACGTCGTTGGCGAAGCGCCGCCCGAGCGCGGTCGGCACGACGTGGTCCGCGCCCACCACCAGCCAGCCGCGGGAGACCGCCTCGCCGAGTTCCCCCGCGATCGCGTCGCGCGACAGGCCGGTGCGCGCCTCGAATGCCGAAAGCGCGAAGCCTTCGTTGAGGCGCAGCGCGTTGAGCATGTAGTCGAACGCACGCCGCGACGGCTCCAGGTCCTCCTCGCCTCCGATCGCGGCCGCGGTGCCGGCCTTGGCCAGGTAGGACGCGGGTTGCCTGAGCTTCCAGCGCCGCAGGATGCGCTGTTCCGCGCCCAGGGTCAGCTTGCCGTGCGCGCCGGCGCCGATGCCGAGGTAGTCGCCGAAGTGCCAGTAGTTGAGGTTGTGCGCGCAGCGCCGCCCGGGGCGCGCCCAGGCACTGGTCTCGTACTGTTCGAAGCCGGCCTCGGCGAGCATTGCCTGGCAGCGTTCCTGGATGTCGCAGGCGGCGTCGTGGTCCGGGATGCCCTCCGGCGGGCGCGCCGCGAACAGCGTGTTCGGCTCCAGCGTGAGCTGGTAGTGCGACACGTGCGCGGGGGACAGCGCGAACGCCCGCTGCAGGTCGGCCTCGGCCATCGCCAGGGTCTGCCCCGGGAGCGCATGCATCAGGTCGAGGTTGATGTTGTCGAAGCCGGCATCCTGGGCCAGCTTCACCGCGGCTTCGGCCTCGCGCGAGTCGTGGATGCGCCCGAGCCGCCGCAGGCAGCCGTCGTCGAAACTCTGCACGCCGAAGCTCAGGCGGTTCACGCCGGCCGCCCGGTAACCCTCGAAGCGGCCGTGCTCGGCGGTGCCCGGGTTGGTCTCCAGGGTGATCTCGCAATCCGGCGCGAAGCGCAGCCGGCCGCTGGCCTGCTGCAGGAAGGCGTCGATCGCATCGGGGGGAAACAGCGAAGGGGTGCCGCCGCCGAAGAACACGCTGTGCACCACCCGGCCCCAGGCCAGCGGCAGGTCGTGGTCCAGGTCGGCGACCAAAGCGGCGACGTAGTCGTCGAACGGCAGCGGCCCGCGCTGCGCGTGCGAGTTGAAGTCGCAGTACGGGCACTTGCGCACGCACCAGGGCAGGTGCACGTACAGCGACAGCGGCGGCACCTGCAGCATCAGATTTCGTCGAGGCGCTGCCGCAGGCTGGCCAGCGCGCGGCCGCGGTGGCTGATCGTGTTCTTGACCGCGGGCTCGAGCTCGGCGGCGGTGAGTGCATTCTCGGGATCCAGGAACACCGGGTCGTAGCCGAAGCCGCCGCTGCCGCGGGGCGCGCGCAGGATGCGGCCCGACCAGCTGCCCTCGGCGATGATCGGTTGCGGGTCGGTCGCGTGGCGCAACAGCACGACGGCGCAATGGAAGCGTGCGCCGCGGGCGTCGTCGGGCACGCCCTCCAGTTCGCGCAACAGGCGCTCGATGTTGCGCGCCGCGTCGCCGTGGCCGCCGGCGTAACGGGCCGAGTACAGCCCGGGCGCGCCGCCGAGCGCGTCCACGCACAGCCCGGAGTCGTCCGCCAGCGCCGGCAGGCCGGTGGCCCGTGCGGCGTGGCGTGCCTTCAGCAGGGCGTTCTCGACGAAGGTGAGCCCGGTTTCCTCGGCATCCCCGACCCCGAACTCCGATTGCGGCCGGACGACGTGTCCCGAGCCTTCGAGCAGCTGCCGCAGTTCGGCGAGCTTGCCCGGGTTGCCGCTGGCCAGCACCAGGTCCACGGTCAGCCGGCGAGCGCCGCCCGCTGCGCCGCGAACAGCTCCCGGCACCCCTGCTCGGCGAGGGTGAGCATCGCGTCCAGTTCCTCGCGCCGGAAGGCATGGCCCTCGGCGGTGCCCTGCAGTTCGATGAAGCCGCCGCCGTCGTTCATGACCACGTTCATGTCGGTGTCGCAGGCGCTGTCCTCGGCGTAGTCGAGGTCGAGCACCGGCACGCCGCGGTGGATGCCGACCGACACCGCGGCCACCGCGCCGAACACCGGCGAGCGCCCGCCGCGCGGCTTGATCTCGCCGCGCGCGATGAGCGCGTCCACGGCGTCCACCAGGGCCACGTAGGCGCCGGTGATCGCGGCGGTGCGGGTGCCGCCGTCGGCCTGCAGCACGTCGCAGTCCAGGGTGATGGTGCGTTCGCCGAGCGCGGCCCGGTCCACGCAGGCACGCAGGCTGCGCCCGACCAGGCGCTGGATCTCCAGCGTGCGCCCGCCCTGCTTGCCGCGCGCCGCCTCGCGGTCGCTGCGGGTGTGGGTGGCGCGCGGCAGCATGCCGTACTCGGCGGTGACCCAGCCTTCGCCCTTGCCGCGCAGGAATGCCGGCACACGGGCCTCGACGCTGGCGGTGCACAGCACCCGGGTGTCGCCGAACGCCACCAGCACCGAGCCCTCGGCGTGGCGGGTGAAGCCGCGGACGAAGGAGACGTCTCGCATCTGCGCGGGCGCGCGGCCGCTGGGCCGGATGATGGCGGGGGTGTCGGGCATGGCTTATCCGTGGAGGCGCGGAGATGCAGCCGCGCGGCCGGCGATTCTAGCAGTCAGCGGTCCCCGGCCCGGTGAGCGCGCATGCCCCGTGGTGGCATACTCGCCGCATGATCCGAAGCATGACCGCTTTCGCTTCCGGCGAGCGCCAGGGGCCGGCCGGCACGCTGGCCTGCGAGCTGCGTGCGGTCAACCACCGCTTCCTCGAGGTCGGTCTGCGCCTGCCCGAAGAGTTGCGCGCCCTCGAGCCTGCGATGCGCGAACGCGTGGCCGCGCGTATCCACCGCGGCAAGCTGGAGCTGGGCTTCCGCCTGCGCACGGAAGGCGCCGGCACGCTGGAGCTCGATGGCGCGGTCGTGGCCAGGCTGGCCCGCGTCGGCATGGACATGCAGGCGAAGTTCCCGATGCTGCGCGCCGAACTGACCGAGCTGCTGCAGTTCCCCGGCGTGCTGCGCAGCCGGCCGGTGGACAGCGAGGCGCTGCACGCCATGGCGCTGGAGTTGCTGGATGCGGTCCTGGACGAGTTCGTCGCGGCGCGCGAGCGCGAGGGCGCCGGCCTGGCCGCCGCGATCGCGGAGCGGGTGGACGGCATCGAGGCCCTGGCGGCCAGCGTGCGCGAACTGATGCCGGCGATCCGGGCCGGCCAGCGCAGGAAGCTGGAAGCGCGCCTGGCCGAGCTGTCGCAGCCGGCGGACCCGGGCCGGCTGGAGCAGGAGCTGGTGCTGTGGCTGCAGAAGCTCGACGTGGACGAGGAGCTGGACCGGCTCGACACCCACGTCGCCGAACTGCGCCGCGTGCTCCGCCAGGACCGCCCGGTGGGGCGGCGCATGGACTTCCTGCTGCAGGAGTTCAACCGCGAGGCCAACACCCTGGGCTCGAAGTCGGTGGACGCGCGCACCTCGGCCGCGTCAGTCGAGCTCAAGGTGCTGATCGACCAGATCCGGGAACAGGCCCAGAACATCGAATGAGCACGCCCGCATCGCCCCCGCTGCGCGGCACCCTGTTCGTGGTCGCCGCGCCCTCCGGCGCCGGCAAGTCGAGCATCGTCAACGCCTGCCTGGCGCGCGACCCCGACATCTGCCTGTCCATCTCCTTCACCTCGCGCGCGCCGCGCCCCGGCGAGCGGCACCACGAGCACTACCACTTCGTCAGCGAGGCCGAGTTCGAGCGCATGGTCGCCGCCGGCGACTTCTTCGAGCACGCGCGCGTGCACGGCGACTGGAAGGGCACCGCGCGGCAGTCGGTCGAGCCGCAGCTGGCGGCGGGCAAGGACGTGCTGCTCGAGATCGACTGGCAGGGCGCGCGCCAGGTGCGCGCACAGGTGCCCGACGCGGTCGGAGTCTTCATCCTGCCGCCCTCCAGGGATGCGCTGGAACAGCGCATGCGCGCGCGCGGACAGGACAGCGAGGAAGTCATCGCGCGCAGGCTGGCGGCGGCCCGCGACGAGATGGCCCACCACGACGAGTTCGACTACGTGATCGTCAACGAGGTGTTCGAAACCGCGGTCGAGGACATGTGCGCGATCTTCCGGGCCAGCAGGCTGCGGCTGTCGCAGCAGCGGCAGCGCCACGAGCGCCTCATCCGGGACCTCCTAAGTCCCTGATTCGCAAGCAGGTATTGCGGACCGGGGCGCCGAGACAGTACAATTCCCGGTCCCCCGCCCAGTTACGGACGGCCCAGAGCCGCCGGGAGCCCCATGGCCCGCATTACCGTCGAAGATTGCCTGGAAGTGGTCGACAACCGCTTCGAACTCGTGATGATGGCCGCCAAGCGCGCGCGCCAACTGGCCAACGGCGTCGAGCCGCAGCTGGACAACAGCGAGGCCAACGACAAGCCGACGGTGCTCGCCCTGCGCGAGATCGCGGCCCGCCGCATCGACGAGGCCTACATCGAGGCCGTGGACAAGGCCGAGCGCGAGCGCAAGGAGCGCGAGGCGCTGGAGTGGGCCGCCGCCGAGGTGGTCGCCGACGACGACCTGTCGAAGGGCGACGACTGACGGAAGCAGGGAACGGGGAACGGGGAACCGTGGTTCGCCGGTCCCGATGGCAGAACGGCTCCGGAAACGGGGCCGTTTTCGTGTCCGGAGCCCTGCTTTTCACCGTTCCCTGTTCCCCGTTCCCCGTTCCCGCTTTACTCTCGATCCCATGACCCCGGCCGATCCCGCCGCCAGCCACGCCATCCCGGCGCCCGTGCCCGACGAGGCCGTGCCCGAGTACGTGCGCGCGCTCGAGCGGGCCGCCGACTACCTGCCGGAGGAACAGCGCCCCCTGCTGCGCCGGGCCTGGGCGGTCGGCGCCTCGGCCCATGCCGGACAGACGCGGCGTTCGGGCGAGCCCTACATCACCCACCCGGTGGCGGTGGCGTCGGTGCTGGCCGAGCAGCGGGTGGACGTCGAGACCCTGGTCGCCGCGATCCTGCACGACACCCTGGAGGACACGCCGCTGACGCGCGCGGCGATCGTCGGCGAGTTCGGCGAGACCGTGGCCGAACTGGTGGACGGCGTCACCAAGCTGGACAAGCTGCGCTTCGCCGACCGCCAGGAGGCGGCTGCGGAAAGCTTCCGCAAGATGATGCTGGCGATGGCGCGCGACCTGCGCGTGATCATGATCAAGCTGGCCGACCGGCTGCACAACATGCGCACGCTGGGCGCGCAGGGCCCGGAAGCGCGCGCCCGCATCGCGCGCGAGACGCTCGAGATCTACGCGCCCATCGCCCAGCGCCTGGGCATGAACCTGTTCAAGGCCGAGCTGCAGGACCTCGGCTTCCACGGCCTGCATCCGTGGCGCCACGCGGTGCTCGAGAAGCGCATCCGCACCCAGCCGATCGTGCGCCGCGAGGCGCTGGCGCGGATCGAGGCGCAGCTGGCGCAGCGGCTCACCAACGAAGGCCTGCAATACCGCCTGGTCGGCCGGGTGAAGTCGCCCTGGAGCATCTATTCGAAGATGCGCGCCGAGGGCAAGACCTTCGACCAGGTGATGGACGTGTTCGGCTTCCGGATCGTGGTCGACAGCGTCGCCGACTGCTACCACGCGCTGGGCGTAGTGCATTCGGTCTACAAGCCGCTGGACGGGCGCTTCCGCGACTTCATCGCGATCCCCAAGGCCAACGGCTACCAGTCCTTGCACACGGTGCTGTTCGGGCCCTACGGATCGCCGATCGAAGTCCAGATCCGCACCGCGGAGATGGACCTGGTGGCGGAGCGCGGGATCGCCGCGCACTGGATGTACAAGCACGGCGGCTCCGGCAACAGCGCCCACAGCCGCGCGCATTCCTGGATCACCGGGCTGATGGAGAGCCAGCGCGGCACCGGCTCGTCGCTGGAGTTCCTGGAGAACGTCAAGGTCGACCTGTTCCCGGACGAGGTGTACCTGTTCACGCCGCAGGGCGACATCCTGGCCCTGCCCAGGAACGCGACCGCACTGGACTTCGCCTACTCGGTGCACACCGACGTCGGCAACCACGCCGTGGCCGCGAGGGTGGACAAGAAACTGGCGCCGCTGCGCACCAAGCTGTCCAGTGGCCAGAAGGTGGAGGTGATCACCGCGAAGTCGGCGGCGCCGCAGCCGCAGTGGCTGGAGTTCGTGGTCACCGGCAAGGCGCGCACCGCGATCCGCCACCAGCTCAAGCAGCTCGAGCACGAGGACGCCGTGCAGCTCGGGCACCGCATGCTGGACCGCGCGCTGGAGCGGCTGCAGAGCTCGCTCGACCGGCTGCCGCCGGCGCGGCTGGACGCCTACCTGGCCGAGAACCGCTACCCGCGGCTCGAGGCGCTGCTCGCCGACATCGCGCTGGGCAACCGCATGCCGGCCCAGGTGGCGCGGGTGCTGGCCGCGGAGGAGCCGGCCGCGCCCGCCGACCTGCCCGAGCTCGGCGAGAAGATCCTGATCACCGGCCACGAGCGCGGCGTGATCACCTTCGCCAACTGCTGCATGCCGATCCCGGGCGACGAGATCATGGGCTACCACACCACCGGCAAGGGCGTGGTGGTGCACCGGATGGACTGTCCCAACGTCGCCGACTACAGGAAGTCGCCCGAGCGCTGGGTCCCGATCGGCTGGGACCGCGAGGTGTCCGGCGACTTCCACAGCGCGCTCATGGTCGAGGTCGAGAACCGGCCCGGCGTGCTGGCCCAGGTGGCGGCGTCGATCGCCCAGGCCGAGTCCAACATCGACGGCGTGGAGTACCTCGAGCGCGACAGCAACATCGCCTCGATCCGCTTCGCGATCGAGGTTCGCGACCGCCGGCACATCGCCGAGGTCATCCGCCGCGTGCGCCGGCTGGGAGTCGTGCACGGCGTGCAAAGGCTGTAGCATCGGCGCATGTCCAGGCAACCCGTGCAAACCGACCAGGCGCCCGCCGCGATCGGCCCGTATTCGCAGGCCGTCCGCGCCGGCAACACCGTCTACTGCTCCGGCCAGATCCCGCTGGATCCGGCGACCGGCGAACTGGTGCAGGGCGACATCGCCGCCCAGGCCCGTCGCGCGTTCGACAACCTGAAGGCCGTCTGCGAGGCCGCCGGCGGCTCCTTCGACGACGTCGTCCGGCTCGGCCTGTACCTGACCGACCTCGGCCAGTTCGCCCAGGTCAACGCGGTCATGGCCGAGTACTTCCAGGCGCCGTATCCCGCCCGTTCCACCATCGAGGTGTCGGCCCTGCCCAAGGGCGCCGCGTTCGAGGTGGACGCGGTCGTCGTCCTCGGCTGAGTCGGGGTCAGTCGCGCGGGGGCGCGCGCGGAACGGCGTCCGAGCCTTCCTCGCGGTCGCGATAGAGCGCGGCGCGCACCAGCAGCATCAGCGTGATCGGCGTGGTCACCGTGAGGAACACGCCGATCAGCAGCTCGTGGAAGACCGGACGCTGCTGCAGCACCGAGAAGCACACCACCGAGGCCGCGATCACCAGGAAGGTGCCGAGCGTGGTGGACAGCGTGGGCGCGTGCACGCGCTGGTAGAAGTTCTTCAGCCGCAGCAGCCCGAGCGAACCGGTGAAGGCGAGCAGGGCGCCCGACAGCATCAGCAGCCCGACCACGATCGCCGCCCACGGCGGCAGGCTCTCCAGGTGGTTCATTCGATCACCTCGCCGCGCATCAGGAACTTGGCGATCGCCATCGTGCTGGCGAAGCCGAGCAGGGCGATGATCAGCGCCGCCTCGAAGTACAGTGGGCTGCCGGTGCGGATGCCCAGGGTCAGCAGCAGGATCATCGCGTTCACGTACATCGCGTCCAGTGCCAGCGCCCGGTCCTGCGCGCGCGGGCCACGCACCATGCGCACGATCGAGAAGCCCATCGCCAGCAGCAACAGCAGCTGCGAGGCCATGATCGCCACGTCGAGGAACAGCTGGCTCATTGGAAGATCTCCAGCAGCGGTCGCTCGTAGCGCTGGCGGATGGTGGTGATCCAGGTCTCCTCGTCCACGAGGTCGAGCACGTGGATCAGCAGCACCTTCGCCGACGGGTCGAAGCTCACCCAGACCGTCCCCGGCGTGGAGGTGATGATGCAGGCGAGGACCGCCAGGCCATGGCGATCGTCGAGCTCGAGCGGGATGGCGACGAAGCCGGAGTGGACCTCGTCGCGGGCGCCGCCGAGGATGATGCGGGCGACCGCGACGTTCGAACGCACGATGTCGTGCAGCACATGCACCAGCAGTACCGCCGCTGTGCGGTAGTTGCGGAACCGGGCCTTGGGCGGATGCAGGACGCCATAGGCCTTGCCGAGGAGGACGCCGAACAGCAGGCCCAGCAGCAGCGCCCCCGGCGACAGGCTCTGGTTGAGCACCAGCCAGGTGGCCGCGAGCGCAGCCGACAGCAGCGGGTAGGGCAGCCAGCGGCGGGTCACGGTGTTGCCTCCGCCCCGGCGGGCAGCACGCCGAGGATGTAGTTGGCGCGGTCGTGGACCTGGTTGGCGGTGTCGTGCAGGTAGCCGAGCGGGCCCTGTACCACCACGGTCAGCAGCAGGCAGGCACCGAGCAGCAACACGACGCCGGCGACCTCGGTGACGCGCGCCTGCGGGAAGCTGCGGTCGACGTCGGTCCAGAAGATCTGGATGCCGGCGCGGCACATCGCGACCACGGTGCAGAAACCGGCCACGATCACCAGCGTGAACAACGCCATGGTGCCCTCCCGCGAGGCCACGTCGAGCATCGGCGCCAGCATCGAGAACTTGGCCAGGAAGCCGGACAGCGGCGGCAGCCCCGCCAGCAGCAGCGCGCAGGCGAGGAAGCTGACCGCCAGCATCGCCACCGGCGCCGGGATCACGACGCGGCGCTCGTCCTCTTCCGCGTACAGGTCCTCGACCCGCGGTGCGTCGTCCAGCTGCTCGTACGGCTCCAGCGGCAGCGCGTCGCTGGCGTCTTCCTCGCCTTCCGGCGCGAGCATGCCCGCGACCAGGAACAGCGCGGCGATGCCGAGCGTGGAGATCACCAGGTAGGCGAGCGCGCCCACGGTCACGGCCGGCTCCTGCAGCGAGATCGCGCCGAGCAGGGTGCCCGAGGAGATGACCACGTTGTAGCCGGCGAGCTTGCCGAGGTCGCGCGCGCCGAGCAGGCCGATGATGCCGGCGACGATGGTCGCGATCCCGCCCCACAGCAGCCAGTCGGCGCCGAAATGGCGCGAGCCCGGCCCGGCGTCGTCGCCGAACAGCAGCAGGGTCAGGCGCAGCAGCACGTAGATGCCGACCTTGGTCATCAGCGCGAACATCGCCGCCACCGCGGGCGCCGACGCGGCGTAGGTCCGCGGCAGCCAGAAGCCCAGCGGCCACATCGCGGTCTTGATCAGGAAGGCGATCCCGAGGATCGCCGCGCCGACGTGCAGCAGCGCGCGCGTGTGGTCGGGCAGCGCCGGGATCAGCTCGGCGAGCGCGGCCATGTTGAGGGTGCCGGTGACGCCGAAGATGAGGCTCACGCCGACCAGGAACAGCATGGACGCGGTCAGGTTGACCGCGATGTAGTGCAGGCCCGCGCTCACCCGGCGCGCGCCGGACCCGTGCAGCGCCAGCCCGTAGGACGCGGCCAGCAGCACCTCGAAGAACACGAACAGGTTGAACAGGTCGCCGGTGAGGAACGCGCCGTTGAGGCCGACCAGCAGGAACTGGAACAGCGGCTGGAAGTAGTTGCCGCGGTGCTGCCAGCGGCCCAGCGCGGCGGGCAGCACCGCCAGCGCCACCACCGCGGTCAGCAGCACCATCAACGCCGACAGGCGGTCGGCCACCAGCACGATGCCGAAGCGCGCGGGCCAGTCGCCGATGCGGTACACGAACGCCGGCACCCCGCCGGCGGACTGCTGGGTCGCGGCCAGCAGCAGCGCCACCGCCACCCCGACGAGCGCGAAGCACGAGGCCAGGCTCAGCGCCACCACGATGCGCTGCCGCCGCTCGCCGGCGAGCAGCTGCAGCGCGGCCACCAGCAAGGGCAGCAGGATCGGCGCGATGACCAGGTGCGGGTTCACGGGGTGCCGTCCCCGCCGTCCACGTGGTCGTTGCCGTTGAGCCCGCGCGAGGTCAGCAGCACCACCAGGAACAATGCGGTGGTGGCGAAGCCGATCACGATCGCGGTGAGCACCAGCGCCTGCGGCAGCGGGTCGGTGTACTGCTCGAACTTGCCGACCACGTCGCGGAGCACCGGGTCGGCGCCGATGCGCAGGCCGCCGGTGGAGAAGATGAACAGGTTGACCCCGTAGGAGATCAGGGTCAGGCCGATGATCACCTGGAAGGTGCGCGGCCGCAGCAGCAGCCACACGCCGGAAGCGACCAGCACGCCGATGGCGATCGCCAGCACGAGTTCCATCAGCCCTTGTCCTCCGCCTGGATGCTGCCGTCGGCAGCGACGATCGTGGAAACCCTCGGCCTGCGCAGCGACTGGTGCGCCAGCGCCACCAGCATCAGCGTGGCGGCGCCGACCACCAGGCAGAACACGCCGAGGTCGAACAGCACCGCGGTGGCCATCGGGATGCGCCCCAGCACCGGCAGTTCGGCGTACTGGAAGTGCGAGGTCAGGAACGGGTGCCCGAACACCAGCGAGCCCAGCCCGGTGCCCACCGCCAGCAGCAGGCCGAAGCCGATCCAGCGCACCGGCTTCACCCGCAGGTGTGCTTCCACCCAGCGCGCGCCGCGCGCCATGTACAGCAGGATCAGTGCCACCGACGCGGTGATGCCTGCGGCGAAGCCGCCACCGGGCAGGTCGTGGCCGCGCAGGAACAGGTGGATGCCGAACAGCAGGATCACCGGCGACATCAGCTGTACGATCAGGCCCGGGATCATCATGTAATCGGCGGTCGACTGGTCGATCACCCGGTCCGATCCGGCCAGGTCCATCACCGAGTTGCGGCGCTGCAGGCGCAGCGTGTCGATGCTTTCGGCCGCCGGCCGGAACCGGCGCAGCAGCACGAACACGGTGATCGCGACGATCGCCAGCACCGTGATCTCGCCGAGGGTATCGAAACCGCGGAAGTCGACGAGGATGACGTTGACCACGTTGTGGCCGCCGCCGTCGACGTAGGCGCGCTCGAGGAAGAAGCGCGAGATCGAGTTGAAGACCGGGTGCATCATCGCCGCGTAGGCGAGGCTGGCGACGCCGGCGCCCACCGTCAGCGCGACCAGCGCGTCGCGCCAGCGCTTCACCCGGGTCAGCCTGGCGTCGGGCGACAACCCCTGGATGCGCTTGGGCAGCCAGCGCAGGCCGAGCAGGATCAGGATGGTGGTGACCACCTCGACCAGCAGCTGGGTCGCCGCCAGGTCCGGCGCCGACAGCCACACGAAGCTGACGCAGGACACCAGCCCGGCGCCGCCGGTCAGGATCAGCGCCGCCAGCCGGTGGAACTTGGCCTGGGTGGCGGCCCCGATCGCGCAGGCGCTTCCCAGCACCCAGAGCAGCGCGAACGCCGGGTCGACGCCGGTCCATTGCGGCCGCGGCGCGTCGAACGAGGCGATGGTCGCGGCCAGGCCGCCGGCCAGGGTCGCCGCCAGCACGATCAGCATCAGCTGCGCCTGCAGCCGGTAGGCCGGGAAGAAGCGCATCAGCCACGCCGGCAGGTCGGCGGCGAAGACCGCCAGCGCCCGCTCGAACATCCGACGCCCGCTCAGCCGGCGCAGCAGCGGCGTGCCCTCGTTGCGCGCGAGGTAGCGCCGCAGCACCAGGTACAGCAGGCAGCCGGCGACGAAGGCCACGATGCTCATCTGCAGCGGCACCGTCCAGCCGTGCCACACGGCGAGGCTGTATTCGGGCGCCTGCGCGCCGAGCACCGAGTGCGCCGCCGCCGCCAGCGACGGCCCGATGATCTTCCCGGGCAGGATCCCGACCAGCAGGCAGGCCAGTGCCAGCAGCCCGATCGGGAAGCGCATCCAGCGCGGCGGCTCGTGCGGCTGGCGCGGCAGCCGCGTGGACACGGGCCCGAAGAACACGCCGCGCACGAAGCGCAGCGAGTAGGTCACGCCGAAGGCGCTGGCGACCACCGCCAGCATCGCCGGCAACCCGTCCACGAACAGGCCGCCGTCCACCGCCAGGGTCTCGGCGAAGAACATCTCCTTGGACAGGAAGCCGTTGAGCAGAGGCACCCCGGCCATCGCCGCGCCGGCGATCACCGCCAGGGTCGCGGTGATCGGCATGAACCGGCGCAGCCCGCCGAGCTCGCGCAGGTCGCGGGTGCCGGCCTCGTGGTCGACCGCGCCGGCGGCCATGAACAGCGAGGCCTTGAAGGTCGCGTGGTTGACGATGTGGAAGATCGCCGCGACCACGCCCAGCGTGCTGCCCATGCCGACCAGCATGGTGATCAGGCCGAGGTGGCTGATGGTCGAGTAGGCGAGCACCGCCTTGAGGTCCTGCTGGAACATCGCCGCGTACGCGCCGAGCAGCAGGGTCAGGGTGCCGGCCCCGGCCACCAGCCAGTACCACTGCTCGGTGCCCGCCAGCACCGGCCAGAAGCGCACCAGCAGGAACACGCCGGCCTTCACCATGGTCGCCGAATGCAGGTACGCCGAGACCGGCGTCGGCGCCGACATTGCCTGCGGCAGCCAGAAGTGGAACGGGAACTGCGCGCTCTTGGTCAGCGCGCCGAGCACCACCAGCACCAGCGCCGGCTCGTACATGTCGTGGGCGCGCACCAGGTCGCCGGCGGCCAGGATCGCGTTGAGGTCGTAGCTGCCGACGATGTGCCCGAGCAGCATCATTCCCGCGAACAGGCACAGGCCGCCGCCGGAGGTCACGATCAGGGCCATGCGCGCGCCGTCGCGCGCCGAGGCGCCGTGGTGCCAGTAGCCGATCAGCAGGAACGAGAACAGGCTGGTCAGTTCCCAGAAGAACACCAGCTGGATCACGTTGCCGGACATCACGATGCCGAGCATCGCGCCCATGAACGCCAGCAGCAGCGCGAAGAACCGCGACAGCGGGTCGTCCGGCGACATGTAGTAGCGGGCGTAGACGCCGACCAGCATGCCGATGCCGCTGACCAGCAGCATGAACAGCCAGGTGAACCCGTCCACCCGCAGGGTGAATGCCAGCCCCAGCGAGGGCGCCCACTCCAGCACGTCGCGCAGGACCCCGCCGCTCACGATCGCGGGGTAGAGCGACAGGGTCAGTGCCAGGCAGGCCAGCGCGGTGCACGTCATCAGCCAGGCGGCCAGGTTGCGGCCGCGCGAGCGGAGCACGAAGACGATCGCGCTGGCCACGAACGGCAACCAGAGGATGGCGCTTGGCAAGGCGTGGTCCGGTGTTGCGGGCGGCTTTCGATTCTATACGGCGGCACGTCGTCGGGGTTCAGCTTTGCGCGCGTTCCCGGCATCCTTGGGCGATGCAGGAGTCCGTCGCGTTCGCCGACCTGTCCCGTGCGCCGCTCACCGGCCTGCCCGGCGTCGGCCCGCGGGTGGCGGAGAAGCTCGCGGCGCGCGGGCTGCTGACGTTGCAGGACCTGTGGCTGCAGTTGCCGCGGCAATACGAGGATCGCACCCGCATCACCCCCATCCGCGAGCTGCGCCCCGGGACCACGGCCCAGGTCGAGGGCCGGGTCGAGGCGGTCGAGCGCGGCTTCCGCTACCGGCCGTCCCTGCGCGTGGCCCTGTCCGACGAGTCCCGCGGCACGCTGGTGCTGCGCTTCTTCCACTTCCGTGCCGCGCAGGCGGCGCAGTTCGCGCCCGGTGCGCGCGTGCGCTGCTACGGCAGCGCGCGCCCGGGGCAGCGCGGGCTGGAGATGGTGCATCCGAGCTATCGGGTGCTGGCGGACGACGACGAGGCGCTGGGCGACAGCCTGGACCCCGTGTATCCGGCGATCGAGGGCATCGGGCCCGTCGCGCTCCGGCGCCTGATCGGCGCCGCGCTGGACCGCCTGCCGCTCGCCGACGAGCTCGAATTGCTGCCCGCGTCCGTGCTGCGCCCGCTACGCTTGCCGACGCTGCGCGAGGCGCTGCTCACGGTGCACCGGCCGCCGCGCGACGCCGACGTGGCCGCGCTGCTGGCCGGCACCCATCCGGCGCAGCGACGACTGGCGCTGGAGGAACTGCTGGCGCACCAGCTCAGCCTGCGGCGGCAGCGGATCGCGCTGCAGGCCCGGGCCGCGCCGGCGCTGGCCGGCCCGGGCGCGCTCGCGCGGCGCCTGCGGGACTCGCTGCCGTTCGCGCTCACCGCCGCGCAGGCGCGCGTGTTCGGGCAGGTGCGCGCCGACCTCGCGCAACCGCGGCCGATGCTGCGGCTGGTGCAGGGCGACGTCGGCAGCGGCAAGACCGTGGTCGCCGCGATGGCCGCGATGCTTGCGGTGGAAGCGGGGCGGCAGGCCGCGCTGATGGCGCCGACCGAGCTGCTCGCCGAGCAGCACCTCGCCAACCTGCGACAGTGGCTGGAACCGCTGGGCGTGCGCGTCGCCTGGCTGGCCGGCAAGGTGACCGGCAAGGCGCGCCTGCGCGCGCTCGAGGAGGTCGCGTCCGGCGCGGCGCAGGTGGTCGTCGGCACCCATGCGCTGATGCAGGAAGGGGTGGAGTTCAGCGCGCTGGCGCTGGCGATCGTGGACGAGCAGCATCGCTTCGGCGTGCACCAGCGGCTGGCGCTGCGCGACAAGGGTGCGGCCGGCGAAGGCGTGCCGCACCAGCTGGTGATGACCGCGACCCCGATCCCGCGCACGCTGGCGATGTCGGCCTACGCCGACCTCGACGTGTCCTCGATCGACGAACTGCCGCCGGGACGCACCCCGGTGCAGACCGTGGTGCTCGGCGCCGGCCGCCGGCCGGAACTGGTCGAGCGCATCCGCGCCGCCTGCGCCGAAGGCCGCCAGGCCTACTGGGTGTGCACCCTGATCGACGACTCCGACGAGGTCGTGGCGCAGGCGGCGCAGTCCACCTTCGAAAGCCTGTCGGCGGCGCTGCCGGGTTTGCGCGTCGGGCTGGTGCACGGGCGCATGAAGCCACGCGAGAAGCAGGCGACGATGCGCGCGTTCAAGGACGGCGCGCTCGACCTGCTGGTGGCCACCACCGTGATCGAAGTCGGCGTGGACGTGCCCAACGCCTCGCTGATGATCGTGGAGAACGCCGAACGCCTCGGCCTGGCCCAGCTGCACCAGCTGCGCGGCAGGGTCGGGCGCGGCAGCACGGCCTCGTCCTGCGTGCTGCTGTACCAGCCGCCACTGTCGGCGCTGGCGCGGGAGCGGCTGGAGACCATGCGCACCACCAGCGATGGCTTCGAGATCGCGGAGAAGGACCTTGCCCTGCGCGGGCCGGGCGAACTGCTCGGCACGCGCCAGACCGGCCTGCCAGGCTTCCGCCTCGCCGACCTCGCCCGCGACGCCGACCTGCTGCCGCAGGTGCACGCCCTGGCCGACGCCCTGCTCGCGGGCTCCCCGGAGGTCGCAGACCGGGTGGTCGAACGCTGGATCGGGGGCGCCGCGCGCTATGCCGGCGCGTAGTCGCGCGGGTGAAGTCGCTCGCGCCGCCCCACCCACCGCTAGAATCCGGCGATGGAACGCATCCCCCTGCTGATCGACACCGACCCCGGCGTCGACGACGCGCTCGCGCTGCTGATGGCCTTCGCCGATCCGCGCCACGACATCGTCGGCTTGACCGTGGTCGCCGGCAACGTCGGGCTGCGCCACACCGTCGCCAACGCGCTCAAGCTGTGCGAGGTCGCGGGCCGGGAGGACATCCCGGTCTTCCCCGGCTGCGAGGGGCCGCTGCTGCATCCGGCCGAGGACGCGGCCTTCGTGCACGGCAACGACGGTTTCGGCGACACCGGCTACGTCCCGGCCGCGCGCGCGGCATCCGACGAGCACGCGGCGCTGGCGATCCTGCGCGCCTCGCACGAGCATGCCGGCCGGCTGCTGCTGGTGGCGCTCGGCCCGCTGACCAACCTGGCCTTGGCCGTGCGGCTCGACCCGACGCTGCCGGAGCGGGTGGCGCGCTGCGTGGTGATGGGCGGCGCGGTGACCTGCCACGGCAACATGACCCCGGCCGCCGAGTTCAACATCGGCTACGACCCGGAGGCGGCGGCGATCGTGTTCGAGGGTTTCCCGCGGATCGAGCTGGCCGACTGGGAGGCGGTGCTGCGGCATGGGCTGCCGCACGCCGCGATCGGCGAGTGGCTGCAAGGCGACGACCCGCGGCAACGGTTCTACGACGCCATTTCCCGCGACAACCGGGCGTGGTCGCTGGAGCGCGACCCCGGCGACTGGCACAGCGCCGATTCGCTGGCGATGGCGCTGGCGCTGCAGCCGGCCGGCGCGCTGGAGTTGGCGGAGCGCCCGCTGGCGGTGGAGACCGGCCACGGGCCGGCCCGCGGCGCCACCGTGGTGGACTGGTCCCGGGCCAGCGGCCGCCCCGACAACGCGGTGATCCTGATGGCCTATGAACAGGCCCGCCTCGAGGCCCTGGTGCGGCGCGGGCTGGGCTTGCGGGAAACCGGCGCGGCGGGCTAAAATGCCACTCTTGTCCCCAGCAGAACCGGTGCCGACGTGAAGGCCGACATCCACCCCGAATACCGCGAAGTCGTGTTCCAGGACGTGACTTCGGACTTCAAGTTCCTCACCCGCTCGACGATCTCCACCAAGGAGACGATCAAGTGGGAGGACGGCAACGAGTACCCGCTGGTCAAGGTCGAGATCTCCTCGGCCACGCATCCGTTCTACACCGGCCAGAACAAGGTGATGGACACCAGCGGCCGCATCGACAAGTTCAAGCGCCGCTACACCAAGTAGGCGTCGCGCGATGCCGACCAGCGACGGCCGCCCCAGGGCGGCCGTTCGCGTTCCTGGCCATCCGCCCGCGTACGGCGCGTATGCGATAATGGGCAGCTGAAAAACCAACCGATGACCCCCCACCGCGCCGACGACGAAGCTCGGCGTGCACGCATCGAGGAGCGAGCGCCGTGTCCCAGAACGAGTCCCCGGACCAGGTCACCCTGACCGTCGCAGGCAATGCCGTCGAGCTGCCGGTGCAGCGCGGCACCCTCGGCAACCCCTGCATCGAGATCGCGAAGCTGCCGAAGGCGACCGGCTGCTTCACCTACGACCCCGGGTTCGGCGCCACCGCCTCGTGCAAGTCGGCGATCACCTACATCGACGGCGAGGAGGGCGTGCTGCTGTACCGCGGCTACCCGATCGAGCAACTCGCCGCCAGGTCGAACTTCCTCGAGGTGGCCTACCTGCTGATGAACGGCGAGCTGCCGACGCAGGACGAGTTCGCGCGCTTCGAGAGCGACGTCACGCACCACACGATGATGCACGAGGCGTTCAAGAGCTTCATCGGCGGCTTCCGCCACGACGCGCACCCGATGGCGATGCTGGTCGGCATGCTCGGCTCGATGGCGAGCTTCTACCACAACACCCTCGACCTGGACGATCCGGAACAGCGCCGCATGGCCGCGATCCGCCTGATCGCCAAGGTGCCCACCATCGCCGCCGCCTGCTATCGCCATTCGATCGGCTGGCCGCTGCGCTACCCGCGCAACAACCTCGAGTACGTCGAGCGCTTCCTGCACATGATGTTCGAGGTCCCGGCCGGCCCGCTGGAGCTGAAGCCGGTGGCCGCGCGCGCGCTGGACCTGTTGTTCATCCTGCACGCCGACCACGAGCAGAACGCCTCGACCTCGACCGTGCGCCTGGTCGGCTCGACCGGCGCCAATCCGTACGCCTGCGTCGCCGCCGGCGTGGCCGCGCTGTGGGGCCCCGCGCATGGCGGCGCCAACGAGGCGGTGCTGAAGATGCTGGCCGAGATCGGCGACGCGAAGCACGTGCAGTCGGCGGTCGACCGCGCCAAGGACAAGGAATCGGGCTTCCGCCTGATGGGCTTCGGCCACCGCGTCTACAAGAACTTCGATCCGCGCGCCACGATCATCCGCGAGATGACGCACAAGGTGCTCGACGAGCTCGGGATCGACGACCCGATGCTCGAGGTCGCGATGCGGCTCGAGGAGGCGGCACTAAAGGACGACTACTTCGTGCAGCGCAAGCTGTACCCGAACGTCGACTTCTACTCGGGCATCATCTACAAGGCGCTGGGCATCCCGACCGAGATGTTCACGGTGATGTTCGCCATCGCCCGCACCGCCGGCTGGGTCTCGCACTGGCTGGAGCAGCAGGAGGATCCGGAGTTCCGGATCGGGCGCCCGCGCCAGATCTATACCGGTCACGCGACCCGCGACTACCCCGCGAAGTAGCCGTCCATCTCGTCCTGCGCGAGCAGTTCGCGCAGGCGCGAGGCCGAGGCGCGCGGCATCGGCCGCTCGTCCACGCCCGACAGCGGTGCCTGCCGCAGCACCTGCAGCGGCAGCACGGTCAGGTCGAAGGCCAGGCCTTCGGCCGAGAACAACCACACCGGCGCGTCCAGCACCCGTTGCGGATCCAGGCGCACGCGCCGCGCGCGCGACTCGGCCGGGATGCCGTGCTCCTCGAGGAAACGCGGCACGGCATCGGCGTCGTCGGCGTGCAGGTGCAGGGCGACCGCGGCGTGTGCATCGGCGGTGCCCTCCATCACCGGCCCCACCAGCCTCGGCGAGAACGCGTGGAAGAACTCGAGCGCGCGCAGCGCGGCTTCGCGCCGTTCGCGCAGGCCCTCGGCGTGGGCGTCGCCCGCGAACAGGCGCTGGTACTCGCGCAGGGCGTCCTCGATCTCGCGGTTGCGCGGCAGCGAAGCGTCGTCGTGGATGCCCAGCCGGCTGGCGGCCTTGAGCTTGGCCTGGTGGTAGTCGCGGATGCCGCCCTCGGCCATCAGCCGCGCGGCTTCGTGGGCCAGGCGATGGCGGCGTTCCCGGGTGCGGGTCTGCGCGTGTTGCTGCGCGTGGCGGCGGGCGCGGGCGTTGGCCATGACGCACTCTCCATCCGGGACCGTCGCCGACTCTACCCCAGCCGGCGTCAGAAGATGTCGAAAGCCTCTTCCTGGGAGCGCGCGGCGTCGCCGTAGCCGGTCATCGGGTCGGCGGCCATGCGCTCGAGGTCCTCGGCCTTCACCCACTCGACGATGCCGCCGCCCTCCGGCAGCAACTGCCCACCGGCCCCGACCGATACCTGGACCATGCCGTCGGGCGGCTCGTTCGCGGCCAGCGGGCGGCCTTCCAGCGCCACCCGCATGTAGTCGATCCAGATCGGCAGCGCCGCGCGCCCGCCGTACTCGCCGCGTCCGAGCGACTTGAAGTCGTCGCGCCCGACCCAGACGGTGGTGACGATGTCGTCGGCGAAGCCCGAGAACCACGCGTCGCGGTGCTCGTTGGTGGAACCGGTCTTGCCGGCCACGTCCTCGCGGCCGAGCACCTTGGCGCGGATGCCGGTGCCGTGCTGCACCACGTCGCGCATCATCGAGATCATCTGGTAGGCGACGCGGGCGTCGATCGCGCGCGGGGCGAGCACGGTGTCCGCGGGCGGGCGCTCCGGCGCGGGCACGGTCTCGGCGCCCGTGCGCGGCGACTGGCCGGGCGGGGCCGCATCCTGTGGGCCGAAGTTGAAGCCCGCGACCACGTTCGCGGCCTGGACCGTGGTCGCGGCGCTGTTGCCGACCGCGCAGGACGGGCAGGCGGTGGGCGGGCGTTCCTTGAACACCAGTTCGCCGTCGCGGTCGCGGACCTCGTCGATGAAATACGGGGTGATGCGGAAGCCGCCGTTGGGGAACACCGCGTAGCCGCGCGCCACCGTCAGCGGCGGCAGCGAGGCGGTGCCCAGCGACATGGACAGGTTCGGCGGCAGCAGGTCCTCGTCGATGCCGAAATGGCTGATGTAGCGGCGTGCATAGTCGATCCCGATCGCGTCGAGCAGGCGCACCGAGACCAGGTTGCGCGACTGCACCAGCGCCTGGCGCAGGCGCATCGGGCCGCGGAAGTCGCCGGTGTCGTTCTGCGGGCGCCAGATGTTGCCGGCGCGGTCGCGGAACACGACCGGGGCGTCGAGCACGATCGAGGCCGGGTTGAAGCCGCGCTCCATGGCCGCGGCGTACAGGAACGGCTTGAAGCTGGAGCCCGGCTGGCGGCGGGCCTGGGTGGCGCGGTTGAACTTGTTGGCGGCGAAGCTGAAGCCGCCGACCAGGGCGCGCAGCGCGCCGTCGTCCGGGTCCAGCGAGACCAGCGCCGACTGCGCCAGCGGGACCTGGGCGAGCTGGAAGCGCGGCGCCTCCTGCCTGGGCGCCTCGCCGTCCTTCGCCGGGGCCGGCTCCACGCGGCGCACGCGCACGAGATCGCCGCGCGCCAGCAGGGCCGACGGGCTGCGGCCCGTCCAGCGGCTGCTTTCGGCATCCAGCACCAGGGTGGAACCATCGGCGATCACCACCTCGGCGGTGCCCTTGCCGGTGCCGAGCACGATCGCGGGCACCAGCCGTCCCTGCACCGGGATGCCGGCCAGGCGTTTGGCGGCGGTGGCCGCGTCCTCGCCGGGGGCCAGGTCGAGGCGCTCCGGCTTGCGCCAGCCGTGGCGGTGGTCGTAGTCGAGCAGGCCGTCGCGCACGGCCTTCTGCGCGGCATCCTGCAGGCGCGCGTCGATGGTCGTGGTCACCCGGTAGCCGCGGGTCAGCGCGTCCTCGCCGAAGCGGTCGATCATCTCCCGCCGGACCATCTCGGCCACGTACGGGGCCTCGACCTCGGTCGGCACCTCGTGCGGCTCCGCGTGCATCGGCACCGCCTGCGAGGCGGTCTCCTGCGCGCGGGTGATGAAGCCCAGTTCGCGCATGCGCTGCAGCACGTAGTCGCGGCGGATGCGGGCCCGGTCCGGGTTGGTGACCGGGTTGCCGCTGGAGGGGAACTTGGGGATGGAGGCGAGGGTGGCGATCTCGTCCAGGTCGAGCTCGTCCAGGGCCTTGCCGTAGTAGAACTCGGCCGCCGCGGCGATGCCGTAGGAGCGGTGCCCGAAGAAGGTCTTGTTGAGGTAGAGCTGGAAGATCTCGTCCTTGTCCAGCTCGCGCTCCATCTTCAGCGCCAGCATCATCTCCGCGAGCTTGCGGGTGTAGCTGTACTCGGAGCTGAGGAAGAACTGGCGCGCGACCTGCTGGGTGATGGTGGAGCCGCCCGGGACGCGCTCGTCGTCGGTGGTGGCCAGCAGCCATATCGCGCGCGCCACGCCCTTGTAGTCCACGCCGTGGTGCTCGTAGAAGCGGTTGTCCTCGATCGCGATGAAGGCCTGCTTGATCGCTTCCGGGACCTCCTTGATGTCCACCGGATAGCGACGCGTCTCACCGAACAGCGCGATCAGCTTGCCGTCGCGCGCGTGGACGTACATCGGCTCCTGCAGCTCGACCGTGCGCAAGGCCTCGACGTCCGGGAGCTTGGAGGCCACGACGAAATAGACGGTACCGGCGGCCAGCAGGCCAAGGACGGACAGGGCGGCGAAGGCCAGGAGGGCCCAGCGCAACAGGCGACGGAAGGGGGGCATCCGGTGGAATTCCTCGGTTTGTACGGCCCGGGCGGGACCCGGGAGAGCATGCGGCCAGTATAGGGGGCGCCCGCCAGTGACCCTGGTCCATGGCACCTGGGACGCCCATCCCGGTTCGGCAACGCGGAAGGGGATGTGAAGACGCGACTGTTGCCATGGCGTTCAAAAGCCGTTATTTAATGCCCCGGGACACGTTGTGCGCGTAAGCGCCCGTGAATAAGGGGAAATTTTTGTGGGGCTGATCACAAAAAGCCAGCCGCCCAAGGTGGGGGTCGACATCAGCACGACTGCGGTCAAGCTGTTGCAACTCTCGCGGCAGGGTGATCGGTACCGGGTCGAGCATTACGCGATCGAGCCGTTGCCGCCGAATGCGGTGGTCGACCGCAACATCGCCGAACCGGAAGTCGTGGGTGAAGCGATCCAGCGGGCGCTCGCGCGCAGCGGCAGCCGCGCCAGGCACGCGGTCGCCGCGGTGCCGGGGTCCGCGGTGATCTCCAAGCTGATCGCGATGCCCGCCGACCTCGGCGAGGACGACCTCGAATCGCAGGTCGAGCTCGAGGCGGTCAACTACATCCCGTACCCGATCGAGGAAGTGAACCTCGACTTCGAGGTGCTCGGGCCGATGCCCGGCAACGACGACGCGCTGCAGGTGCTGCTGGTCGCCTCGCGGGCCGAGGAAGTGGAGCGCCGGGCCTCGGCGCTGGAACTGGGCGGCATGGTCGCCCGGATCATCGACGTCGAGACCTTCGCGATCGAGAACGCCTTCGGGCTGCTCGACGGCGCCGACAGCGTCGGCGACGGGCTGGTCGCGCTGGTGGACATCGGCGCCACCACCACCACGCTCTACGTCCTGCGCAACGGCCGCAGCCTGTACCACCGCGAACAGGTCTTCGGCGGCAAGCAGCTCGACGACGAGATCGTGCGCCGCTACGGCCTGCCGGCCGACGAGGCGCGCGCCGCCAAGCGCGACGGCACCCTGCCGGACGACTACCAGGCCGAGGTGCTGCAGCCGTTCCGCGAAGCCCTGGTGCAGCAGGTCAGCCGGTTGCTCCAGTTCTTCTACGCCGGCAGCGAGTTCAACCGCGTCGACCGCATCGTGCTCGCCGGCGGCACCGCGTCCACCGCGGGCGTGGCGCAGCTCGTCGAGGAGCAGCTCGGCGTGCCGGTCGCGATCGCCAATCCGCTGGCGCAGATGACGCTCGGGCCGCGCGTCCAGGCGCCCACGCTGGCCCAGGACGCGCCCTCGCTGATGATCGCCGCCGGCCTGGCGCTGAGGAACTTCGACTGATGGCACGGATCAACCTGCTGCCCTGGCGCGCCGAGCGGCGCAAGCAACGCCAGAAGGAATTCGCCGGCATGCTCGTCGCCTCGGCGGTGCTCGGGGTGGTGCTGGCGTTCCTGGTCGTCAGCTACTACAGCGCCCAGATCGACGGCCAGAACGAACGCAACGCGTTCCTGCGCGAGCAGATCAAGCAGGTCGACACCCAGATCAAGGAAATCGAGCAGCTCGACCAGAAGAAGGCCAAGCTGCTGGCGCGCAAGGAAGTGATCGAGCAGCTGCAGGCCAACCGCTCGCAGATGGTGCACCTGTTCGACTCGCTGGTGCGCACCATCCCGGACGGCGTGATCCTCACCGCGGCCAAGCAGGAAGGGGACAAGCTCACGCTCGAGGGGCGCGGCCAGTCCTACGGACGCGTGTCCAGCTACATGCGCAACCTCGAGAGCTCCGGCTGGATGACCCGCCCCGAGCTGTCGATCATCGAGGCCAAGGCCGGTGACCCGGGGCTGCCGTACGCGTTCACGCTGTCGGTGATGCTGGCCAACCCCAACGCGCCCAAGGACACCGACGGCGACGGCGTGCCCGACGCGCCTGCCGCGGCGCCCGACGCCGCGCCCGCCCAGGGAGGGACCGCCTCGTGAACCGGCCGAAGATGTCCATCCGCGACCTCGACTTCCACAACACCGGGTCCTGGCCGCGCGAATACAAGTTGGGCTTCTGCGCCCTGCTCGTGGTGCTGATCGTCGGGCTGGCCTGGTGGCTGTTCGTGCGAGACAAGACCGAGGAGCTCGAGGGCCTGGAGCGCCAGGAAACCGAGCTGCGCGCAGAGTTCGAGACCAAGCAGGGCCGCGCCTCCAACCTGGAGCCGCTGAAGCTGCAGCTGGCGCAGATGGAACAGCAGCTGCAGCAGATGCTGCGCCAGCTGCCCAGCAAGACCGAGATGCCCGACCTGATCATCGACATCTCGCAGACGGCGCTGGCCACCGGCCTGACCACCGAGCTGTTCCGGCCGGGCCCGGAAACTCCGAAGGAGTTCTACGCCGAGAAGCCGATCACCCTGCGCATGGTGGGCAGCTACCACCAGTTCGGCGCCTTCGTCAGCGGCGTCGCCTCGTTGCCGCGCGTGGTCATCCTGACCATGCACGACATCTCGCTGAAGCCGCGCGGCAACGCCACCGGGATCCGCCGCGACGCGCCGCTGGAGCTGTCGGGCACGGTCAAGACCTACCGCTACCTCGACGACGAGGAAGCGAGCGCGCAGGAAGCCGCCGCGAAGGGAGGGCGCTGAGATGCAGTTCCGCACCGTCGTTCCCCGCGTCGCCGCCGCCCTGGCCCTGGCCCTGCTGGCCACCGCCTGCGGCCGCAGCGTGACCAGCGGCCCGGGCGATCATTCGAATCTCCAGAAGTGGGTGGCCGAGGTGAAGAAGCGCCCGGCGCCCGCGCTCGACCCGCTGCCGGTGATGCAGCAGTTCGAGACCTTCGAATACGCCGCGCAGGGCCTGCGCGACCCCTTCAGCAACGCCTTCGCCGACGAAGGCGGCACCAGCGGCCCGCGGCCCGACCCGAACCGGCGCAAGGAACTGCTCGAGCAGTTCCCGCTGGACAGCTTCGACATGGTCGGCAGCATCGGCACCGGCGCGAGCCAGGTGGCGCTGGTGATCGCCCCGGACAAGGTGACCTACCGGGTGCGACCGGGGATGTACATGGGCCAGGCCGAAGGCAGGGTGACCGACGTCAGCGATGCCCGCATCGACCTGGTGGAACTGGTCCCCGACGGTGCAGGTGGCTGGCTGGAGCGCCCGGCGTCGATTGCGCTGGACGATCAATGATTCCGAGGACAGGACGATGACCGTGACCCAAGCCCAACGTGCGCGGCATGCCCGCTTCCTGCCCGGCAGGGCGGCCCTTGCCGGCCTGGCCGCTGGCCTGCTGGCTGCCTCCGCCGCGCAGGCCGCGCCGATGCCCGCGGCCGGCGCAGCGCTGCCACTGATGGCGGCCTCGCAGCTTCCCGCCGCCGCCGATCCGGCGCGCCAGCTGCCGGGAGCGGTGAGCGTGTCGAAGATCGACTTCCGTCGCGGCGAAGGCGGTGCCGGGCAACTGGTGCTGAGCTTCAGCAACGACGGCGCCACCCCGGACCTGCGCAACGAGTCCTCCGGCGTGGTCATCGACATCGGCAATGCCAGCCTGCCGCCGTCGCTGCAGAAGCCGCTGGACGTGACCGATTTCGCCACCCCGGTGCAGCGCATCGACGCCAACCGCATCGGCAACGGCACCCGCGTGGTGCTCGACACCCGCGGCGCGTTCGAGTCCATGGCCTACCAGACCGGCAACGACTACATCGTCGAGGTGATGCCGCGCGCAGCCGCCGCCGCGGCCACGGCGGTCACCGCCACCGGGCAGGTGGTCGGCTCCGCCACGACCGTCGGCGAGCGCAGCTACAGCGGCCGCCCGGTGACCTTCAACTTCCAGGACGTGCCGGTGCGCGCCGTGCTGCAGATCATCGCCGAGGAGGCCAAGCTCAACCTGGTGGCCTCCGACACCGTGGCCGGCAACGTCACCCTGCGCCTGATCAACGTGCCCTGGGACCAGGCGCTCGACATCGTGCTGCGCGCCAAGGGCCTGGACAAGCGCCGTAGCGGCAACGTCATCTGGGTGGCCCCGCAGTCCGAGATCGCCAAGTACGAGCAGGACATCCAGAACGCGCGCCTTGCGATCGAGAACAGCGCCGAGATGGTCACCGAGTACATCCCGATCAGCTACGGCAACGCCGAGGACATCGCCAACCTGCTGACCGAGAACAGCAAGGGCGGCAGCGGCGCCGGCGGCGCGAACGCCGCCCAGGGCCGCGGGTTCCTGTCGCCGCGCGGCAGCATCAGCTACGACCAGCGCACCAACACGCTGCTGGTGATCGACATTCCCAAGCGCGTCGCCGACATCCGCCAGCTGGTCAACGAGCTCGACAAGCCGGTGGACCAGGTGGTGATCGAGGCCCGCATCGTGGTCGCCAACGAGTCGTTCGCCCGCGAGCTGGGCGCGCGCTTCGGCATCAGCGGCGCCACCGGCAAGCCGGGCGACCGCAGCTCGCTCGGCTACGGCGGCGATCTCGATTCCTCGGGCAGCAACGCGCAGTCGCGCGCCGACGCGGTGATGGAAGGCGAGCGCGCCTTCGACATCAGCCGCAGCCTGATGACCAACCTGCCGAGCACCCTCGGCGGCAGCGGCGCGCTGGCGCTGTCCATCCTCAACGCCGGCCACATGCTCGACATCGAGCTGTCGGCGCTGCAGCAGGAAGGCCGCGGCGAGGTCATCTCCAACCCGCGCATCGTCACCAGCAACCAGAAGGAGGCGACGATCCAGCAGGGCGAGGAGATCGGCTACCTGACCCTCACCGGCGCCGGTACCGCCGGCGGCACCCAGGTCCCGCAGGTGCAGTTCAAGGAGGCCGTGCTGGAGCTGAAGGTCACCCCGACGATCACCAACGATGGCCGCGTGTTCCTCGACATGTCCGTGAAGAAGGACGAGGTCGCCGGCTTCGTGGACACCGGCGTCGGCCAGGTGCCGCGCATCGCCAAGCGCTCGGTGGATACCGCCGTGCTGATGGAGGACGGGCAGACCGTGGTGATCGGCGGCGTCTACGAGTTCAAGGACCAGCAGGACCTGGCCAAGATCCCGTTCCTGGCCGACATCCCGGTGCTGGGCAACCTGTTCAAGCGCCGCGGCCGCGACCGCAGCAAGGCCGAACTGCTGATCATGGTCACCCCGAAGGTGATCCGCGTGGCGCAGCACCGCCTGCACTGAGCCGACACGACCGGCATGCGATCAAGGGGCCCTCGCGGCCCCTTTTTCGTGGGCCCGTGAACCCCGCGCCGACGGTGCGGTCACACTAATCGGGCGCGCCACGCGCCGCAGACCCATGGATGCCGATGGACAGCCACGAGCCCGACGTTCCCGCCCTGCACGACGCCTTCCGCGCGCTGCGCGACTCGCTCGCGGCCGAGATCGTCGGCCAGCAGGCGCTGGTCGAGCGCCTGCTGGTGGCGCTGCTGGCCGACGGGCACCTGCTGGTCGAGGGCGCGCCGGGGCTGGCCAAGACCAGCGCGATCCGCGCGCTCGCGGCGCGCCTGGACGCCGACTTCGCGCGCGTGCAGTTCACCCCCGACCTGCTCCCCGCGGACCTGACCGGCACCGAAGTGTGGCGGCCCGGCGACGGCCGCTTCGAGTTCCAGCCGGGGCCGATCTTCCACCCGTTGCTGCTGGCCGACGAGATCAACCGCGCGCCGGCCAAGGTCCAGTCCGCGCTGCTGGAGGCGATGGGCGAGCGCCAGGTCACGGTCGGCCGCCACACCTATCCGCTGCCCGAGCTGTTCCTGGTGATGGCGACCCAGAACCCGATCGAGCAGGAAGGCACTTTCCCGCTGCCCGAGGCGCAGCTCGACCGTTTCCTGATGCACGTGCGCATCGGCTACCCGGCGGCGGACACCGAGACCGAGATCCTGCGCATCGCCCGCGACCGCGCCCGCGCGCAGGCCACGGCCACGACGGCGCCGGTCGCGCGCATGCCGCTGGCCGATGTGTTCGCGGCGCGCGCGGCAGTGCTGGACCTGCACCTGGCGCCGCAGCTCGAGCGCTACCTGGTCGAACTGGTGCTGGCGTCGCGCGACGCGGCCCGCTACGACGAAGGGCTCGCGCGCCGGATCGCCTGGGGCGCCAGCCCGCGCGGCTCGATCGCGCTCGAGCGCTGCGCGCGGGCGCGCGCGTGGCTCTCGGGCCGCGATTTCGTCACCCCCGACGACGTGCGTGCAGTCGCACCGGACGTGTTGCGCCACCGCGTGCTGCCGAGTTACGAGGCCATCGCCGAAGGCTGGGACGGCGGCCGGCTGGTCGCGGAACTGCTCGAGCGGGTGCCGCTGCCGTGAGGTGGGCGGGGTGAGCGACGGCATCCGCCCGACGCTTGCGGAACTGGTCGCGCTGCGCGCGGCCGCGCAGGGGCGGCGACCGGCGCGCCGCGGGCGCACCGGCAGCAGCGGGCAAGCGCCCTCGCCGATGCGCGGGCGCGGCATGGAGTACGCCGAATCGCGCGAGTACGCCGCCGGCGACGACGCCCGCCACATCGACTGGCGCCTGACCGCGCGCAGCGGCCGGCTGCACACCAAGCTGTTCCAGGCCGAGCGCGAACGGATGACGCTGGTGGTCGCGGATACCGCGCCGGCGCTGTACTTCGGCACGCGCGTGCGCTTCAAGTCGGTGCAGGCCGCGCGTGCCGGCGCGGTCGCGGCCTGGGCCGCGTTGCGCGACGGCGACCGCGTCGCCGCCCTGCGTGGCAGCGAACGCGAGCCGCCGGTGCCGCCGGCGGGCGGGTCGCGCGGTGTGTTGCGGGTGCTGGATGCGCTGGTGCGCTGGTACGCCGGGCCGCCCGCGGACGACGCCGGGCTGGGGGTCGCGCTCGACCACGCCCAGCGTCTGTTGCGCCCCGGTGCGCGGCTGCTGGTGCTGGCTGACCCGGCCAGCGTCGAGGCCCTGCCCCCGGAACGCTGGGGAGCGCTGACCATGCACGCGCGCGTCCACGTCCTGCTGCTGGTGGATCCGCTGGAGATGTCGCCACCGCGCCGGCTGCTCCCGTTCGAGTGCGACGGCCGGCGGCTGCAGCTCGACCTCGCCGCCGACGCGCAGCGCGAGCGCTGGCATGCCGGCTTCGCCGGGGTCGCGGAAGCCGCCATGGCGCGCCTGCGCGCGCGCGGCGTGGACGCGCGCCTGCTGCCCTGCAATGCGCCCAGCGACAGCTGGCTGGGTGCGCTGGACGCGATCGGAAGGGCGGCATGACCGGCATGGCCTCCGATCCGACGCTGGTCCTTCGCGACATCCACGAGCTGCCTCCGCCGCCGTGGTGGCCGCCCGCGCCCAGCTGGTGGTTCGTGGCCGGGGCGCTGCTGCTGGCGTTGCTGGCGCTGGCCTGGCGCGCGTGGCGCAGGCGGCAGCGCCGGCGGGCGCTGGAGCGCCTGTTCGACGCCAGCCTGGCGGAGGCGGCGACGCCGGCCGCGCGCATCGCCGCGATGTCGCTGCTGTTGCGGCGCGCCGCGCGCCAGCGCGATCCGGCTGCCGCCAGCCTCGAGGGCGCCGAGTGGCTCGCGTTCCTCGATCGCGGCAGTCGCGCACCGATGTTCGACGACGAGGACGCGCGGCTGTTGCTAGAGGGTGGCTTCCGCCGTGACGTCGACGAGGCGGCCGTCGCGCGCCTGGCGCCGCGCGTGCGCGCGCGGTTCCTGGACTGGATGGCCGGCCAATGGAAGGCGTGATGGACGGCTGGCTCGCGCGCGCGCTCCCCGGATTCGACGGCTTCGCCTGGCCGTGGCTGCTGCTGGCGCTGCCGTTGCCACTGCTGGTGCGCTGGCTCCTGCCGCCGCTGCGCGGGCATGCGCCGGCCTTGCGGGTGCCGTGGCCGGAGCGCCTACGCGCCGTCGCCACCGGCGGCGGACGCGGCTTCGATCCCGGGCTTCCGTTGCTGGCGCTGCTCGGCTGGGTGCTGCTGTGCGTGGCTGCCGCGCGGCCGCAGCAGCTGGGTCCCCCGGTGGCGCCGCAGGCGACCGGCCGCGACCTCATGCTCGCGCTCGACCTGTCGGGCAGCATGGCCGAGGAGGACATGGCCCTGGGCGGCCGCGTCGTCGACCGGCTGACCGCGGCGAAGGCGGTGCTCGCGGATTTCCTCGACCGGCGCGAGGGCGACCGCGTCGGCCTCGTGGTGTTCGGGCAGCGCGCCTACGCGCTGGCGCCGATGACCCGCGACCTCGACTCGGTGCGCGCGCAACTGGATGCCAGCGTGGTCGGCATCGCCGGGCGCGAGACCGCGATCGGCGACGCCATCGGCCTGGCGGTCAAGCGCCTGTCGGCGCAGGACGCCGGCCAGCGCGTGCTGGTGCTGCTTACCGACGGCGTCAACACCGCCGGCGTGCTCGACCCGCTCAAGGCCGCCGAACTGGCGCGCGACGCGCGCGTGCGCATCCACGCCATCGCCTTCGGCGGCAACGGCGGTGGCCTCTCGGTGTTCGGCCTGCCGGTGCCGCTGCCGGGCGGCGGCGACGAGATCGACGAGGCGACCCTGGCACGGATCGCCGGGATGACCGGCGGCAAGGCGTTCCGGGCCCGTGACACCGAGGACCTGGCCGGGATCTACGCCGAGATCGACCGGATCGAGCCGGTGCGCCGCGACGCGCGCCCGGTGCGCCCGCGGCTGGAGCGTTATCCGTGGCCGCTGGGGGCCGCGCTCGCCTGCGCGTTGCTGTCGCTGCTCGTGCGCAAGCGGGGGGCGGCATGAGCGCGCTGCACTTCCTGCGCCCGGAATGGCTGTGGCTGCTGCTGGCGCTGCCGCCGCTGGCGTGGTGGCTGCGCCGCGACGCGGCGCGCACCGGCCCGTGGCCGAGGGAGGTCGATGCCCACCTGCTGCCGCACCTGCTCGCGCCGGTGCGCGGCCTGCGCGGCGGCGGCCGCGCCTGGCTGGTGTCGCCGTTGCTCGCGCTGGCGATCGCCGCGTTGGCCGGCCCCTCGTGGTCGCGCGTGCAGCAGCCGCTCTGGCAATCGCGCGCGCCGCTGGTACTGGCGCTGGACCTGTCCGGCGCGATGCTGGCCGGCGACCTGCCGCCGTCGCGGCTGGCGCGCGCGCGCGCCAAGCTGGACGCGTTGCTGGAACAGCGCCGCGACGGCGAGGTCGGCCTGCTGGTGTTCCACCAGGACGCCTACGTGGTGGCGCCGCTGACCGACGACGCCGCCAACGTCGCGCTGTTCCTGGATGCGCTGTCGCCCGACATCATGCCGGAGGCGCTGGAGGCGACCGCGCCCAGCGATGCGGCGCCCGCCATCGGGCAGGCGATGGCACTGCTGCGCCAGGCAGGCTTCTCCCACGGCGACATCCTGTTGCTGACCGACCACGCCGGCGGCGACGCGATCGCCGCCGCCACCGGCGCTGCGGCGGCCGGGTACCGGGTATCGGCGCTGGGCCTCGGCACCGCCCGGGGCGCGTCGTGGCGGCACCCGCGCGGCGACATCCTGCAGGCGCGGCTGGACGCGGGTTCGTTGCAGGCGCTGGCGCGTGCCGGCAACGGCGGCTACGCGCCGCTGGCCGCGGATGCATCGGACCTTGCCGAACTCGGCGTGCTCGTGCCACGCGACGTCGATCCCGGGGCCGGCGGCGAATCCGGCATGCTTGCCTGGCAGGACCAGGGCTACTGGCTGCTGTTGCCGCTGCTGCTGTTGGCGCCGCTGGGATTCCGCCGCGGCAGCACGTTGGCGGCCCTGCTGGCGTGTGCGCTGCTGTTGCCGTGGCAGCCTGCACATGCGGCCGACGGTGGCTGGTGGTTGCGCGAGGACCAGCAGCGGCACGCGCGCATGGAGCGCGGCAGCGAGGCCTACCGGGCCGGCGACTTCGCGGCGGCCGCCGAGGCCTGGCGCGGATTGCCGGACGCCGATGCCGCCTACAACCTCGGCAATGCGCTCGCGAAGCAGGGACGCTACCGCGATGCGATCGCCGCCTACGACGAGGCGTTGCGGCGCCGGCCCGGCATGGAGGATGCCATCGCCAACCGGCAGGCCGTGCTTGCGGCGATGCAGCGGCAGCGACCTTCCGGCGGGCAGTCCTCGCCGAGCCAGTCGGGCGAGGGCGAGGGCGAGGGCCAGGACAAGGGAAGCGGCGACCAGGGCGGAGAGACGGACGCGGGCGACGAGGCGGCGCAAGGCGAGGGCCGGTCGTCCGCCGGTAAGCAGAACGAGGAAGCGGCGGAAGCAGGCGCACGACCCCAGGACGCCGGGGCCCAGCGCGAGGCCGACGCCGCCCAGCGCGAGCGCATGCAGCGGGCGCTGCAGGAAGGTGCCGCCGAGGGCGCCGGGTCGGAGGCGCGGGCGCCGGAGGCCGGCGAGACCACCGCCGAGCGCGAGCGGCGCCTGGCGAACGAAGCCTGGCTGCGGCGCGTGCCGGACGACCCGGGTGGCCTGTTGCGCGAGCGCTTCCGGCTGGAACGCCTGCAACGCGAGCGGGAGGGACGATGAAGGGCATGCATGCAGGCTTCCGGTTCGGGTTGCTGGGCTGGCTGCTGGTGCTGGCGGCGCTGCCGGCGCAGGCGCAGCAGGTGCGCGCGTGGCTCGACCGCGACCGCATCGCGCTCGGCGAGACCGCGACCCTCAACATCGAAGTCGAGGGCGCGACCGCGCGGCCGCCGGACTACGCGCCGTTGCGGCGCGACTTCGACCTGAGCGCGAATACCAGCCGGCGCAGCTACGAGCAGGTCAACGGGCGCAGCGTGGCGCGCAGCCTGTTCGCGGTCGCGTTGCGGCCGCGGCGCGAGGGCGTGATCGGCATCCCGGCGCTCGAGGTGGGCGGCACGCGCACGCCGCCGCTGACGCTGACCGTGACCGGCGCGGCGGCGACGCCGGCCCGCGCCGGCGACGACGTGTTCATCGAGGCCGAGGCCGATGCGCAGTCGCCCTACGTGCAGCAGGCGGTCGGCTACACCGTGCGCCTGTACTACGCGACCCCGCTGGTCTCAGGCACCCTGGACCAGCCGCCGCCGGAAGGGGCCAGCCTGCAGCGCGTCGGCCAGGACCTGCGTTACCAGCGCAGCATCGACGGGCGCGACTACAACGTGGTCGAGCGCCACTTCCTGCTGGTGCCCGAACGCAGCGGCACGCTGGCGATGCCGCCCGCGCGCTTCGAGGGTAGCGGGGTCGCGGGCTTCTTCGACGACCTGTTCGGCGACGGCCGGCGCGCGCTGCGTGCCAGCGGTCCGTCGCGCGTGCTCGACGTGCGCACGCCGCCGGCCGGCGCGCCGCAGCCCTGGCTGCCGCTGCGCAGCCTGTCGCTGCGCTGGCGCGGCGCCCCGCAGCAGGCGCGCGCCGGGGAAGCGTTCACGGTGACGATCGAGGCGACGGCGGACGGTGCCGGCGCGGCCCAGCTGCCGGAGATCGAACTTCCGGCGATGGACGGCGCGCAGGTGTTCGCCGATCCGCCGCAGTCGGACGACGGCTTCGTGGACGGGCGTCCGCGCACGCGGGTGCTGCGGCGTTTCTCGGTCGTGCCGTCGGCCGCGGGCCCGCTCCAGGTGCCGTCGCCCAGGATCGCGTGGTGGGACGTGCGTGCCGGTGCCGCGCGCACCGCCAGCCTCCCGCCGCTGCAGGTCGAAGTGGCGCCGGCGGTGACCGGCGGACGCGGGACGGGCGCCGTTCCCGGACCGGGGGAGTCCCGTGCGGGCGCGCCGCCCGACGCGGGCGAAGGCTGGATCCGGGTGCCCGGCGTGCAGGGCGAGGTCAGGCCGTGGGCATTCGCCACGGTGCTGTTCGCGCTGGCCTGGTTGCTGACGCTCGCCTGGGGTTTGCATCGCCAGCCGCGCAGGCCGTCGGCGGGCGCCGGGCCGGCGCTGCCCGGGTCGCAGGACTCCGTGCACGCGCGCGCGTCGCTCCAGCGCGCGCTCGACACCGGCGATCTCGGCGACGTCGCCGATGCCTTGTGCGCGACCGCGCGGCCGCCTGCGCAAGGCCTCGACGAAGTTGCGGAGCGGCTCGCCGATCCGCGCCAGCGGGAGGCCGTGGCACTGTTGCAGCGCGCGCGCTGGGCCGGCGGCGACGGCAGCGTCGCGCGGCGTGCGCTGCGCGAGGCGTTCCGGCGTGGTCCGCGCTGGGCCCCTAGGCAGGCGGCCCCGCAGGACGACCCGCTGCCGCCGCTGTATCCCTAGGCGTTGGCCCTGGCGTCCGCGCCGGTCGCCAGCGGGAGTTCGCAACGGAACACCAGGGCGCCCCCGTCCGCGCCGGCGAGCAGCTCGCCGCCGTGGGCGCGCGCGATCTCCCGCGCCAGCAGCAGCCGCAGGCCCAGTCCCTCGTCGTAGGGGTGCGCCTGGGGCTCGCGCACCAGTGCCTCGGGCGCATCCACCGGGATCCCGGGCACGGCGACGCGGATCGTGATGCGCCCGGACCCGCTGCGCAGCGAGATGGCGGGCGTCGCGTCGTGCGCGCGCGCGAAGTCGAGCAGGGTACGCAGCAGCTGGGTCAGCCGCTGCGCATCCGCATCCACCAGGACCACCTGGCCGTCGTCGTCCACCGGCGTGCCGGCGAGCCCGGCGCCGACCAGGGCGTGGTCGAGCAGCATCGCCGGTTCGACCGGCTCGCGGTTGCCGAGCAGCCGGCCGCGGTCCGCGCGCACCCAGTCGCCCAGCTCGTCGAGCATGGCTGCGAGGCGTCGGACCTGGCGGTCGAGGGTGGCCAGCAACTCGGCGCGGCGTGCCTCGTCGAGGTCGTCGCGCCGGAGCAGGTAGGTCGCCGTCTGCAGCGGGGCCAGCGGCCCGCGCAGGTCGTGCGCCAGGCGGTCCAGCCAGGCGTGGTCGGGGTGGGGCAGGTTCACGCCACGCCCCGGCGATTGGCCAGCTCGCCGCAGATCTCCTGGATCGCGGGCAGGTCGGGGGGCTTCACCAGGTGCTGGTCGAAGCCTGCCTCGCGGGTCCGGCGCCGGTCCTCGGGCTGGCCCCAGCCGGTGACCGCCACCAGCAGGACGTCGGCGCCGCCGGGCATCGCGCGCAGCGCGGCGGCGACGTCGTAGCCGCTGCGCCCCGGCATGCCGACGTCCAGGAACACCACGTCGGGCGCGAACGCCACGAACGCCTGGTCGAACTCGGTCGGGTCGTAAAGCGTCCGCACTTCCATGCCGAGCAGGTCGAGCATCATCGCCAGCGTGTCGGCGGCGTCGCGGTTGTCGTCCAGCACCAGCGCGCGCGTCGACCGGCCGTGCCGTGCCGGGCCGGGTCCGGCAGGCGCGCCGGCGGCGCGCGCGGGCGGAGCCGCATCGTCGTTCGCGGCCCGCGCCTGCGCCTCGGACACGCCGCTGAGCGGCAGCCGTACGCTGAACTCGGCGCCCTTGCCGGGGCCTTCGCTGTGCACCTGCACCACGCCGCCGTGCATTTCGACCAGCTGCCGTACCAGGGTCAGGCCGATGCCCAGCCCGCCGCGCGCGCGCTCGAGCGCGCTGTCGGCCTGCACGAACAGCTCGAAGATCTCGCGCGTCTGCGCCTCGTCGAGGCCGATGCCGCGGTCGCGGACACGGACGTCGATCTCGTCGCCGACGCTGGCCTCGAGCACGATCCCGCTGCCCGGGTCCGAGTACTTCGCGGCGTTGTTCAGCAGGTTGGCGAACACCTGCGACAGCCGCATCGGGTCCGCCTGCAGCGGCACCGGTGCGTCGGGCACGCGCAGCGTCAGGGGATGCCCGCCCTGTTCCAGCTGCGGCCGCGCGGTCTCGACGGCGGAGGACAGCACGTCCTGCAGCGTGGTCGGCTGCGGGCGCAGCACGAGCTTGCCGCGGGTGATGCGGGCCACGTCCAGCAGGTCGTCGATCAGGCGCACCAGCATGGCGAGCTGGCGCTCCATCAGCCCCTGCAGCGGGTCGTCGGCCGCGCCCGGGCTGGACATGCGACGCACGTTCACCGCGTTCAGCAGCGGCGCCAGCGGGTTGCGCAGCTCGTGCGCCAGGGTGGCGAGGAACTCGTCCTTGCGGCGGTCGGTTTCCTGCAGCTGCTGCATGAGCTGCTTCATCTCGTGCACGCTGGTGGATACGCCGAACCACGCGGTCAGCCGGCCCAGTTCGTCGCGCCAGGGCACCGCGCGGGTGATGTACCAGCAGTAGTCGCCGTCGCGGCTGCGGTGGCGCGCCTCGAACTCGAACTTCTCGCCACGGGCGAGCGAGCGTTCGATCAATGCGCGAACGGGTCCGCTGTCGTCCGGGTGCAGCACCAGCTTGTTGAGGTCGATCGGGCCGCCGTCGGACGGGCGCCCGTAGAACTCGTACCAGTGCTGGTTGGCGTAGGTGAGGGTGCCGTCCGGCGAACAGGTCCAGACGATCGAGGGGATCGTGTCGGCGAGGAAGCGTAGCCGTCGCTCCGCGCGCGCGCGTTCGCCGACCTCGTTGCGCAACTCCCGGTTGCGCGCCGCCAGCTCGGCGTTGGTCGCGCGCAGCGATTCGTTGAGGCGGCCGAGCTCGCGCGCCTTCTCGGCCTCCAGCGCGGCGTTGGCCTGCTGCAGCTCGCGGCGCTTGCGGAACAGCTCCACCAGCACCACCACCTTGCTGCGCAGGATCTCCGGGATCACCGGCACCATCACGTAGTCCACCGCGCCCAGCTTGTAGCCCCGCAGCCGGTCCATGTCGGTGACGTTGACCGCGGTAACGAAGATGATCGGCGTCTTCTCGAAGCGCGGGTGCTGGTGGATCATGTTCGCTGTCTCGAAGCCGTCCATGCCGGGCATGTTGACGTCGAGCAGGATGACCGCGAACTCCTCCTCCATCAGCCGCTTCAGCGCTTCCTCGCCCGAGGTCGCCTCGACCAGGCGCTCCCCGAGCGGCTCCAGGATCGCGCGATAGGTCAGCAGGCGCCCCGGCTGGTCGTCCACCAGCAGGATGTTGACCGGCGCGCCGCCGGGCTGGTCGCGCACCTCGGGTGGCGGAGCGTCGTGGTTCAACGGTGCAGCCATTGCCGCAGCACGCCCAGCAACTGGTCGGTGACCACCGGCTTGGCGAGGTAGTCGGAGGCGCCGGCCTCGAGGCACTTCTCGCGGTCGCCCTTCATCGCCTTGGCGGTGAGCGCGACGATCGGCAGCGCGCGCGAGTCGGGGGCCTCGCGGATCGCGCGGATGGTGTCGTAGCCGTCCATGCCCGGCATCATGATGTCCATCAGCACCAGGTCGATCTCGCCGTCGGCGGCCACCTTCTCGATCGCCTCCTGGCCGGTGCCGGCGGTCACCACGTCCATGCCGTGCCGCTCGAGCACGCTTGACAGGGCGAAGATGTTGCGCACGTCGTCGTCCACCACCAGCACGCGCTTGTCGCGCAGCGCGTGGTCGGATTCGTGCAGGTGCTGCACCATGCGGCGCTTGGCCGGCGGCAGGTCGGCGACCACGCGGTGCAGGAACAGCGCGGTCTCGTCGAGCAGGCGCTCGGGCGATTCCACGCCCTTGATCACCACCGACTTGGCGGTCTTCTTCAGGCGCTGGTGCTCCTCGGCGCTGAGGTCCTTGCCGGTGAACACCACGATCGGGAGGTCCTCGATGCCCTCCATCTCCTGGATGCGGTCGAGCAACTCGAAGCCGCTCATGTCCGGGAGCTTGAGGTCGAGCACGAGGCAATCGTACTGCGCGTCGCGCAGCGCCTGCAGCGCTTCACCGCCGCTGGCGGCGGTGTCGATCGCGACGTCGTCGTGGCGGATCAGTTCCTCGATGCCGAGGCGCTCGGCGGCGTCGTCCTCGACCACCAGCAGCCGCTTCACCCGCGGCAGCGTGTATTCCTTGATCCGCTGCAGCGCGGCGGCGATGGTCCCGCTGGTCGCCGGCTTGGCCAGGTAGGCGAACGCGCCGCGCTCGATGCTGCGGTGGCGCTCCTCCTCCACCGTCACCACCTGCACCGGGATGTGCCGTGTCGACGGGTCCTGCTTGAGCCGGGCGAGCACGGTCCAGCCGAGCATGTCGGGCAGGAAGATGTCGAGCGTGATCGCGCTCGGCTTGTACTCGCGCACCAGCCGTATCGCGTCGGCGCCACGCCCGGCCACCAGCACCTTGAAGCCGAGGGAGCGGGCGTGGTCGCGCAGGATCTGCGCGTAGCCCGGGTCGTCCTCGACCACCAGCAGGGACGGCTCGCCCGCGGTGATGGCGTCGCGGTCGTCCTCGACCTGGAACACCGGTTCGTTGCGCGGCTCGGCCTGCTGGCTCACCGGCAGCGGCGGGCGCTCGCGCTGGGCGTCGTTCTCCAGCCCGCCCATGTAGGTCAGCGGCAGGTACAGGGTGAAGCGGCTGCCCTCGCCGGGCGTGCTCTCCAGGGTCAGCTCGCCGCCGAGCAGGCCGGCGATCTCGCGGCTGATCGCCAGGCCCAGGCCGGTACCGCCGTACTTGCGCGAGGTGCCGGCGTCGGCCTGCTGGAAGGCCTCGAACACGATCCTCTGCTTCTCCGGCGAGATGCCGATGCCGGTGTCGCTGACCTCGAACGCGACCACCGTCGGCGCGCTCGACAGCACCTCGTTGTCCGGCGACCAGCCGTCCTCGGCGACGCGCGCGCTGAGCCGCACGCTGCCCTGCTCGGTGAACTTGAAAGCGTTCGACAGCAGGTTCTTGAGGATCTGCTGCAGGCGCTTGGGGTCGGAATTGAGCGACTTGCCCAGCTCGGGCGAGAAGTCCACCGAGAAGTCGAGGTGGCGTCGCTCGGCCTCGTGCCGGAAGCCGCGCTCCATGTTCTCGCGCAGGTGCGAGAAGCTGATGTCCTCGCTGTCCACGGTGACCGTGCCCGACTCGATCTTGGACAGGTCGAGGATGTCGCTGATCAGGTGCAGCAGGTCGGTCCCGGCGGCGTGGATGGTCTTGGCGAACTCGACCTGGCGCGGGGTCAGGTTGGTGTCGGGGTTCTCGGCGAGCTGCTGGCCGAGGATCAGGATCGAGTTCAGCGGCGTGCGCAACTCGTGCGACATGTTGGCCAGGAACTCCGACTTGTAGCGCGATGTCAGCGCGAGCTCGGCGGCCTTTTCCTCGAGCGCGCGGCGGGCGTGCTCGATCTGCAGGTTCTTCTGCTCCACCTCGGCCTTCTGCTCGGCCAGCAGCGCCGCCTTGAGGGCGATGTCCTCGTTGGTCTGCTGCAGCTCCTTCTGCTGCGCCTGCAGCTCGCCGGCCAGCTGCTGCGACTGCGACAGCAGGTGCTCGGTGCGCATGGTCGCCTCGATCGTGTTGAGCACGATGCCGATCGAGTTGGAGAGCTGCTCCAGGAAGGTGCGCTGGGTGGTGGTGAACTCGGACAGCGAGGCCAGCTCCAGCACCGCCTTGACCTGGTCCTCGAACAGCACCGGCAGCACGATAACGCTGCGCGGCACCGCGTTGAGCAGGCCGGACTCGATCTGCACGGTGTCGGGCGGCACGTGGTCGAGCAGGATCAGCTGGCCCTGTGCCGCGCACTGGCCGACCAGGCCCTCGCCGAAGCGCAGGCTGCGCGCGGCCGGCGAACGGTCGGCGTCGGCGTAGCCGGCGAGCTGGCGCAGCCGGCGGCCGCCTTCGTCCTCCTCGACCACGTACATCAGGCCCTGCTGCGCGTCCATCAGCGGCGCCAGCTCGGACAGCAGCATGCGGCCGAGGGTGAGCAGGTCGCGCTGGCCCTGCATCATGTCGGAGAAGCGGGCGAGGTTGGTCTTCAGCCAGTCCTGCTCGCGGTTGGACTCGGTGGTGGCACGCAGGGTGCCGATCATCGAGTTCATGTTGTCCTTGAGGTCGGCGAGCTCGCCGCGCACGTCCACCGTGATCGAGCGCGTGAGGTCGCCCTGGGTCACCGCGGTCGCGACCTCGGCGATCGCGCGCACCTGGGTGGTGAGGTTGGCCGCGAGCTGGTTCACGTTCGCGGTGAGGTCCTTCCAGATGCCGGCGGTGCCGGGCACCTTGGCCTGGCCGCCGAGCCGGCCCTCGACGCCGACCTCGCGCGCCACCGTCGTCACCTGGTCGGCGAAGATCGCGAGGGTGCCGGTCATGGCGTTGATGGTGTCGGCCAGCTCCGCGATCTCGCCCTTGGCCTCGACCGTCAGCTTCTTGTGCAGGTCGCCGTTCGCGACCGCGGTCACCACCTTGGCGATGCCGCGCACCTGCGCGGTCAGGTTGGTCGCCATCGAGTTGACGTTGTCGGTGAGGTCCTTCCAGATGCCGGCGACGCCGGGCACCTGCGCCTGGCCGCCGAGCTTGCCCTCGGTGCCCACCTCGCGCGCCACGCGCGTCACCTCGGCGGCGAAGCTGTTGAGCTGGTCCACCATCGTGTTGAGGGTGTCCTTGAGCTGGGCGATCTCGCCCTGCGCGTCCACCGCGATCTTGCGCGACAGGTCGCCCTTGGCCACCGAGGTCGCGACCTCGGCGATGTTGCGCACCTGGGTAGTGAGGTTGGTGGCCATCGAGTTGACGTTGTCGGTGAGGTCCTTCCAGGTGCCGGCGACGCCGGGCACCTGGGCCTGGCCGCCGAGCTTGCCCTCGGTACCGACCTCGCGCGCCACGCGCGTCACCTCGGCGGCGAAGCTGTTGAGCTGGTCCACCATCGTGTTGATGGTGTCCTTGAGTTCGAGGATCTCGCCCTTCACGTCCACGCCGATCTTGCGCGACAGGTCGCCGTTCGCCACCGCGGTGGTGACCTCGGCGATGTTGCGCACCTGCGCCGTCAGGTTCGACGCCATCGAGTTGACGTTGTCGGTGAGGTCCTTCCAGATGCCTGCGACGCCCGGCACCTGGGCCTGGCCGCCGAGCTTGCCCTCGGTGCCGACCTCGCGCGCCACGCGCGTCACCTCGGCTGCGAAGCCGTTGAGCTGGTCCACCATCGTGTTCACGGTGTTCTTCAGCTCCAGCACCTCGCCGCGCACGTCCACCGTGACCTTGCGCGAGAGGTCGCCCTTGGCCACCGCCGTGGTCACCTCGGCGATGTTGCGCACCTGGTTGGTGAGGTTGGAGGCGAGCGAGTTGACGTTGTCGGTGAGGTCCTTCCAGGTGCCGGCGACGCCGGGCACCTGGGCCTGGCCGCCGAGCTTGCCCTCGGTGCCGACCTCGCGGGCCACGCGCGTCACCTCGGCGGCGAAGCCGTTGAGCTGGTCCACCATCGTGTTGATGGTTTCCTTGAGCTGCAGGATCTCGCCGCGCACGTCCACGGTGATCTTGCGCGAGAGGTCGCCCTTGGCCACCGCGGTGGTGACCTCGGCGATGTTGCGCACCTGCAGCGTCAGGTTCGACGCCATCGAGTTGACGTGGTCGGTGAGGTCCTTCCAGGTGCCTGCGACGTCGGGCACCTGGGCCTGGCCGCCGAGCTTGCCCTCGGTACCCACTTCGCGCGCCACGCGCGTCACCTCGGCCGCGAAGCCGTTGAGCTGGTCCACCATCGTGTTGATGGTGTTCTTGAGCTCGAGGATCTCGCCGCGCACATCCACCGTGATCTTGCGCGACAGGTCGCCCTTGGCCACCGCGGTCGTGACCTCGGCGATGTTGCGCACCTGCGAGGTCAGGTTGGACGCCAGCGAGTTCACCGAGTCGGTGAGGTCCTTCCAGGTGCCGGCCACGCCGGGCACGATCGCCTGGCCGCCGAGCTTGCCCTCGGTGCCGACCTCGCGCGCCACGCGGGTCACCTCGGAGGCGAAGCCGCGCAGCTGGTCCACCATCGTGTTGATGGCCTCCTTGAGCTGCAGGATCTCGCCGCGCACGTCCACGGTGATCTTGCGCGAGAGGTCGCCGTTGGCCACCGCGATGGTCACTTCGGAGATGTTGCGCACCTGCGCGGTGAGGTTGTTGGCCATCTGGTTGACCGAGTCGGTCAGGTCCTTCCACACGCCGGAGACGCCCTTGACCTTGGCCTGGCCGCCGAGCAGGCCGGCGGTGCCGACCTCGAGCGCCACGCGCGTGACCTCGGACGAGAACTCGCCCATCTGCTCGATCATGCGGTTGACGATGTTGGCCGAGCGCAGGAACTCGCCCTGCAGCGGGCGGCCGTCGGCCTCCAGCGGCACGGTCCGGGTGAGGTCGCCCTTGGCGACGCCGGCGATCGCCTCGGTCATGGTCTCGACCGGGCGCACCAGGTCGTCCACCAGCTGGTTGACGGAGTGTTCCATCTCCGCCCAGGCGCCCTGGCGGTTGGCGGGGTGCATGCGCTGCCGGACCTGGCCCTGGCGGCCGACCTTATGGCCGACCCGCGCGAGTTCGGCGGCGAGCCGCCGGTTGGCGCTGACGATGTCGTTGAAGCAGCCTGCGAGCTTGCCCTCCACGCCGTCCCAGTGCAGCGGCAGTTGCACCGAGAAGTCGCCGGCGGCGACGTCCTGCATCGCGGCGAGGAGCTGCAGCAGCGGATCCGCGTCCGCGCGCCGCGCGACCGCGCGCTTTGGCTGACGGGACGTTGCGGCGCGCTTGCGCCGGGTGCTGGTGGTGCTCTCGCTGTTCACGGATCCCCCTGTCATGCACGGCCCGCCCACCTGACGGAGCGGACGACCGGACAGCGAAAGGTAGCCCATGCGGTGTCGCCGCCACGTGCACGCAGCCTTCACGCCGGGCCCCGGAAACGCGCTGGTGTAAGCTGCGGGCGACCTGAGGGAGGGCCGTGGATGCCACGAAACGAGACGCCCGTCGCGAAGCGGGACCGCATGCCGTTGCACTGGAAGATGGCGATCGGCTTCATCGCCGGCCTGGTGGCCGGCCTCATCGCCTACGGCACTGCCGGCGCCGACGCCGAATGGGTCCAGTGGCTGACCAACTACGTCACGCAGCCGGCCGGACAGCTGTTCCTGCGGCTGATCTTCATGCTGGTGATCCCGCTGCTGTTCTCGGCGCTGGTGGTCGGCATCGCCGAGATGGGCGACGTGCGCGCGCTGGGCCGGGTCGGCTGGCGCACCCTCGGCTACACCGTGTTCATCTCCGGCATCGCGGTGATGATCGGCCTGCTGCTGGTGAACTGGCTGGAGCCGGGCGCCGGCGTGGACCGCGCCGCCGCGGCGCAGATGCTGGCCGACAGCTCCGACCGCGCCAGCGCGATCGTGCGCGACAGCGCGGGCCAGGCCCAGGGCGTCAACATGCTGCTGGAGATCGTGCCCGACAACATCATCACGGCGGCGGCCAACAACGCCATCCTGGCGGTGATGTTCTTCGCGATCATGGTCGGCGTCGGCATCGTGCTCAGCCGCGGCCCGGCGGTGGACTCCCTCAAGCGCGGCATCGAGGGCCTGTTCGAGGTCTCGATGACGCTGATCGGGCTGGTGATCCGGCTGGCGCCGTACGCGGTGTTCTGCTTCATGTTCAACCTGGCGGCGCTGTTCGGCTGGGACCTGCTGGCGCGGCTCGGTGCCTACGTCGGGGTGGTGCTGCTGGCGCTGTCGCTGCACATGTTCGTGGTGTACTCGCTGCTGCTGAAGACCATCGCCGGCAAGTCGCCGCTGGCCTTCTTCAAGGGCATCCAGGAAGCGATGGTGATGGCGTTCTCCACCGCGTCCTCGAACGCCACCCTGCCGACCGCGCTGAAGGTGGCCGAGACCGAGCTGCGCCTGCCGGCCAAGGTCTCCCGCTTCGTGCTCACGGTCGGCGCCACCGCCAACCAGAACGGCACCGCGCTGTTCGAGGGCGTGACGGTGCTGTTCCTGGCGCAGTTCTTCGGCGTCGAGCTCAGCCTGGCGCAGCAGGCGATGGTGATGTTCGTGTGCATCCTCGGCGGCATCGGCACCGCCGGCGTGCCCGCCGGCTCGCTGCCGGTGGTGGCGTTGATCTGCGGCATGGTCGGCGTGCCGCCGGAGGGCATCGGCCTGATCCTCGGCGTGGACCGCTTCCTCGACATGTGCCGCACGACCGTGAACGTCAGCGGCGACCTCGGCATCGCGACCCTGGTGGCCGGGCGCGAGGTCGAGCCTGCCGACGCGCGCGCTGTGGGAGAATGAGGGGATCGCAACCCACGACCGGGGCTGCCCGGAAGCCGCCATGACCCCCACCCGCCGCGACCTCGCCAACGCCATCCGCTTCCTCGCCATCGATGCCGTGGAGGCGGCGAAGTCGGGGCACCCGGGGATGCCGATGGGGATGGCGGACATCGCCGAAGTGCTGTGGAACGACTACCTGCAGCACAACCCGAACAACCCGAAGTGGTTCAACCGCGACCGTTTCGTGCTGTCCAACGGCCACGGCTCGATGCTGCAGTACGCGCTGCTGCACCTGTCCGGCTACGACCTGCCGATCGAGGAGTTGCGCAACTTCAGGCAGCTCGGGTCGAAGACCCCGGGCCACCCGGAGAACTTCGTCACCGCCGGGGTGGAGACCACCACCGGCCCGCTCGGCCAGGGCTTCGCCAACGCGGTCGGCATGGCGCTGGCCGAGAAGCTGCTGGCGCAGCGCTTCAACCGCCCCGAGTTCGAGGTCGTGGACCACCGCACCTGGGTGTTCATGGGCGACGGCTGCATGATGGAGGGCATCTCCCACGAAGCGGCCTCGCTGGCGGGCACCTGGGGCCTGAACAAGCTGGTCGCGTTCTGGGACGACAACCACATCTCGATCGACGGCGACGTCGCCGGCTGGTTCACCGATGACACCCCGGCGCGCTTCGAGGCCTACGGCTGGAACGTGGTCCGCGACGTCGACGGCCACGATCCGGAGAGCGTCAAGGCCGCGATCGAGGAGGCGTTGCGCTCGCAGGACAAGCCGACGCTGCTGTGCTGCCGCACCACCATCGGCTACGGCTCCCCCAACAAGGCCGGCAAGGAGTCGTCGCACGGGGCGCCGCTGGGCAAGGACGAGGTCGCGGCCACGCGCGAGGCGCTGGGCTGGAAGCATGGCCCGTTCGAGATTCCGGAGGAGATCCGCGCCGCGTGGCGCGCGAACAACGCCGGCACCGTGCGCGAGCACCAGTGGAACGAGCTGTTCGACGCCTACGCGAAGCGGCATCCCGACGCGGCCGCCGAGCTGGTGCGTCGTTCGCGCGGCGAACTCCCCGAAGGCTTCGACGCAGACGCCCGGGCGTTCATCGCGAAGCTGCAGCAGGAGGGCCCGGAGGTCGCCTCGCGCAAGGCCTCGCAGATGGCGATCGAGGCCTTCGCGCCGCTGCTGCCGGAGCTGGTCGGGGGCTCCGCCGACCTGGCCCACTCCAACCTGACCCTGTGGAAGGGCAGCAAGAGCGTGACCAGCGACGACCGCGACGCCAACTACATCTACTACGGGGTGCGCGAGTTCGCGATGACCGCGATCTCCAACGGCCTCGCCGTGCACGGCTGCTTCGTCCCCTACGACGCCACCTTCCTGGTGTTCAGCGACTACGCGCGCAACGCGGTGCGCATGAGCGCGCTGATGGGGGCGCACGCGATCCATGTGTACACGCACGATTCGATCGGCCTCGGCGAGGACGGCCCGACCCACCAGCCGGTGGAGCACCTGGCCGCGCTGCGCCACATCCCGCACAACGACGTGTGGCGGCCATGCGACGCGGTGGAGTCGGCGGTGTGCTGGAAGGCCGCGATCGAGCGCCGCGACGGCCCCAGCTGCCTGGTGTTCTCGCGCCAGTCGCTCGCGCACCAGCCGCGCACGGGCGACCAGGTGCAGGCGATCGCGCGAGGCGGCTACGTGCTGAAGGATTCGGCCGGCGCGCCGGAGCTGATCCTGATCGCCACCGGCTCCGAGGTCGGGCTGGCGATGGAGGCCGCGGCGAAGCTCGGCGACAAGGTCCGCGTGGTGTCCATGCCCTCGACCGACGTGTTCGACCGCCAGGACGCCGGGTACCGCGATTCGGTGCTGCCGCCGTCGTGCCGCAGGCGCGTGGCGATCGAGGCCGGCGTGCCGGACTTCTGGCGCAAGTACGTCGGCCTGGACGGGGCCGTGGTCGGGCTCGACCGCTTCGGCGCCAGCGCGCCGGCCGGCGACCTGTTCCCGCACTTCGGCTTCACCGTCGAGCACGTCGTCGAAGCCGCCCGCTCCCTGTAGGAGCGGCGCTCGCGCCGCGACCGCGCAAGTCGCGCTCCGTCAGCCGCGCAACGTCCTGATCCAGTCGTCGAACCCGGGGGCGTCGTCCCCGGTCGCGACGCCCAGCGCGGCGCGCGCCTGCAGCACCGCAACGGGGTGCTCGCGCACGTCGCTCGGGCTGTAGCCGAAATGTTGCCGGAAGGCCCGGCTGAGGTGGGCGTGGCTGCTGAAGCCGAAGCGGTCCGCCAGCGCCATCACCGAACTGTGTTCGCCCGGTGTCGCCAGCGCCGCGTGCACGTGCAGCAACCTGCGACCCTGCACGAAGCGGCGCACGCCGCCGTGCGGTTTCATCAGTGCGTACAGGCGCGAGCGGGACAGGCCGACCGAGCGGCCGATCGCCTCCGGGGTGAGGCCGGTGCCGCCGTCGGCGCGGATGCCCTGGTCGACCTCGCGGCGGATGCGCGCGACCAGCAGCGCATCGATCTGTTCGCGCGATCGGGCGATCCCGTCGGCGGTCGGGCGCAGGCACGCGCCCACCAGGTGGCAGGTGGCGCGCACGATGTCCGGCGTCTGCGACGCCTCCAGGCCGGGCAGCCGCCGCTCGAGGCTGGCGAGATGGTCGCCGAGCAGGCCGCCCGCGGCGTTGTCCAGGATCCGGCCATGCAGGCCTTCGCCGTGCGGGACCACGGATTCCATCAGGTCGCGCGGCACCACCAGCGACAGGCACTCGGCCGCGCTGGCGCGCGTGTCCACCGGCTGCGCGAGGTCCAGCACCGAAACGCTGCCCGGGGCGATCTCGAGCTGCTCGCCGCCGGCGAGGCCGACGTAGCCGCCTTCGCGGTAGAACTGCACCAGGTAGTGGTCGAGCCAGTCGGTGCGGATGTCGCGCGGCGTGCGCAGGAAGCGCTGGGCGTCGAAACGGGTGTTGACCAGCACCAGGTCGCCGAGGTGGAAGGCCCTGGCGAGGGCGAAGAAACCGTGCCCGGCGGCCTCGGGCTCCAGCGGCGCCACGTTGAACACGACCGAGATCACTTCCCGCCAGGCATCGAACTGGTCGTTGGCCTGGAAGGCCTCGGTCAGGAAACTGGTCGAGGGAACGGTTTCGAGCGACATCGCATCCCCTTGCGGTGCTCTGCCCCGGCCATCAACCCACGGGCGGGACGTGTAGTCAAGGAACACGGACGCCGGGGCGCAGACAGGCCACCCGGCAGCGCCGATAGTGGAGTGGTTGTCCGTGCCCGCGAACGACGGACCGCAGCCCGCGCCGCCATCAGGGGAGGTGGCGCGGCGACACACCCGCTGCGCGGACGGCATGCGCGCGCGGGCGCCGGGGAGGAATCCCGGCGCCCCGCGCGCCTTCGCTCATGGCCCGGCGACGCAATAGATCCCGTGCAGCGTCTCCAGCACGTCCTGCGCCGGACCGGGCGCCAGCGAGTAGTACACCACCTGCGCCTCGCGCCGCGTGGTGACCAGGCCGTCGTTGCGCAGCCGTGCCAGGTGCTGGGACAGGGCCGACTGGCTCAGGTCCAGGCGTGAATTCAATTCTCCCACGCTGCGTTCGCCGTCCACCAGCAGGCAAAGCAGCTGCAGCCGCTTTTCGTTCCCGAGCGCCTTGAGCAACTGCGCCGCGTCGCCGGCGTGGCGGCGCATGGCCTCGGGATCGATCGCTGCAGCGCGGCGCCTGGTGGTCACGACTTTTCCTGATACCGGTCAATACGGATGTCCACGCCGGGCCGTCCAATGCCCTGGTGCGGGTGCCCGCATCATATCAGTTGACTCTAATATTAGAAAATACTAATCTACTGGCGCGGAAGGAGGAACGACCATGGCCAACATCGTGGTGATCGGCGCAGGACTGGGCGGCATGTCGGCCGCCTACGAGCTTCGCGAGACCCTGGGGCAGGGACACGCCGTGACCGTCGTCGGCCAGGGCCCGCGCTTCGCGTTCACGCCTTCCAACCCCTGGCTGGCCGTCGGCTGGCGCACGCCCGAACAGACCAGCCTGGACGCTGGTGGATCGCTGGCGCGAAAGGGGATCGGCTTCAACGGCTCGGGCGCCGTCCGCATCGACGCCGAAGCCCGGCAGGTGCATGCCGGCGACGGCGCGGTGCTGGACTACGACTACCTGGTGGTGTGCACCGGGCCGAAACTGGCCTTCGACGAGGTCCCGGGCAGCGGCCCCGAGCACGGGCTCACGCAATCGGTGTGCACGCTGGACCACGCGCGCCACGCGTGGGAGCAGTACCAGCGGTTCCTCGAGCATCCCGGCCCGGTCGTGGTCGGCGCGGTCCAGGGAGCGAGCTGTTTCGGCCCGGCCTACGAGTTCGCGATGATCCTCGACGCCGACCTGCGCAAGCGCAGGCTGCGCGACCGCGTGCCGATGACCTACGTCAGCAGCGAGCCCTACATCGGCCACATGGGCCTGGGCGGCGTCGGCGACTCGAAGGGGCTGATGGAATCTGAGCTGCGCCAGCGCCACATCCGCTGGATCGTGAACGCGAAGGTCCCGGCGGTGCGTCCGGGCGAGGTCGTGGTCGTGGAGCACGATGCGCAGGGCCAGCCGTTGCGGGAGCAGGTGCTGCCCTTCAGCTACGCGATGCTGCTGCCTGCCTTCAAGGGCGTGGACGCGGTGGCCGCGGTCGAGGGCCTGTGCAACCCGCGCGGCTTCGTCATCGTCGACCGGCACCAGCGCAGCCCGAAGCACCCGCATATCTTCGCGGCCGGGGTCTGCGTGGCGATCCCGCCGGTGGAGGCCACGCCGGTAGCGACGGGCGCGCCCAAGACCGGCTTCATGATCGAGTCGATGGTGACCACCATCGTGCGCAACATCGAGGCCGAGCTGTCGGGCAGTCCGCCGGTGTTCGAGGGCACCTGGAATGCGGTCTGCCTGGCCGACATGGGCGATACCGGGGCGGCGTTCGTGGCGCTGCCCCAGATCCCGCCGCGCAACGTCACCTGGACCAGGATCGGGAAGTGGGTGCACGTGGCCAAGGCCGCGTTCGAGAAGTACTTCCTCTACAAGATGCGCCACGGCACGTCGGAACCGGTCTACGAGAAATACATCCTCGGCCTGCTCGGCATCGAGCGGCTGAAACAGGGCAATCACGCCCACCAACCCCCCAGTGGAGACACTAGCCAATGAATACCCGGACCCTTCGCCGCCCGATGTCGCTCGAGCGCGCCATCATGGCCTTCGCCGGCGTGATGATCCTGCTCAGCATCGCGCTCACGCAGTTCGTATCGCCCTGGTTCTGGCTGATGACCGCGTTCATCGGCCTCAACCTGTTCCAGTCGGCGTTCACCGGGTTCTGCCCGGCGGGCATGGTGATGAAGCGGCTCGGCATCGGCCGCGGCGCCGGCGACGCCAGCTGCTGCCGCTGACCCGGCGACGGACATCATGATGAAGCGCGTGCGCACGACCCTCGCGGCCGCGTCGCTGGCGCTGCTGGCCGCCTGCGGAGAACCCGCGCCGCCGGCCACGTCGCCGCCGCAACCGCCACTCGAGACCCTGGAAGTGGGCGCCGCCGGCGCACCGGCCGGGCGCGACTGGGACGGCGTGGTGGAGGCGGTGCAGCAGGCCGATCTCGCCGCGCAGACCGCCGGCCGGGTGACGCGGGTAGAGGTCGACGTGGACGACCGCGTCCGCGCCGGCCAGGTCCTGGTGCGCCTGACCGCGGTCGAGCAGCAGGCCGGGGCCAACAGCGCGCGTGCGCAGCTGCGCGCCGCCGAGGCGGCGGCCGCGGAAGCGGAGGCGAACTACCGCCGCTACGCCTCCCTGGCCGGCGACCAGTACGTGTCGCGCGCGCAGGTGGACCAGGCTCGCGCGGCGCGCGACAGCGCCGTGGCGGCGCGCGACGCCGCCCGCGCGCAGCTCGCGCAGGCCGCGCAACAGGCCGACTACACGGTCGTGCGCGCGCCCTTCGACGGCATCGTCGGCGCGCGCCGGGTGGAGCCGGGCGAGGCCGTTGCCCCGGGCCAGCCGCTGCTGTCGCTGCATGCGCCCGGCGCGCTGCGCATCGAAGTGCAGGTCCCGCAGTCCGAGGCCGGGGCGATCCGCGCGGCGGGCCGGGCCCGCATTGCGCTCGCCGATGGCCGCACGCTGCAGGCGGAGGAGCTGGTCGTGTACCCGTCCGCCGATCCGCTCACCCACAGCGTGGGCGTGCGCGTGGGGCTGCCGGACGTCGCGCCCGCGCCATTGCCCGGCAGCACCGCCAAGGTGCTGTTCCCCATCGCCGCGGGCGACGCCGCCGTCATCACCATCCCGACCAGCGCGGTCGTGCAGCGCGGCGAGCTGAGCGGCGCATACGTGGTCGAAGGGGAGCGGGTGGTGTTGCGCCAGCTTCGCCTGGGCGCACGGGCGGGCGGCCGGGTCGAGGTGCTGGCGGGCCTGCGCGCCGGCGAGACCATTGCCGCCGACCCGGTCGCCGCCGTGCAGGTGCTGGCCGCGCGGCGCGCCACCGCGGGGGCGGCCGATGAGTGACTCACCGCGCCCGGGCCTGGCAGGACGCCTGGCCGCCGCGTTCCAGGCCAACCCGCTGACTCCGATCCTGGCCTTGCTCGGGTTGCTGCTCGGCCTGGTCGCCGTGCTGGTGACCCCGCGCGAGGAAGAGCCGCAGATCGACGTCACCATGGCCAACGTGATCGTGCCGTTCCAGGGCGCGAGCGCGCGCGACGTCGAGCAGCTGGTCGCCACGCCGCTGGAGCAGAAGCTCTCCGAGATCGAAGGCATCAAGCACGTCTACTCCGTCAGCCGTCCCGGCGTCGCGGTGCTGACCGTCGAGTACGAGGTCGGCATCGAGCGCCAGCCGGCGATCGTGCGCCTGTACAACCAGGTGTTCTCCAACCAGGACTGGCTGCCCGCGGGCGTCGGCGTGGGCCAGCCGCTGGTCAAGCCCAGGGGCATCGATGACGTGCCGGTGATGGCGGTGACGTTGTGGACGGACGATCCGCAACGCGACGCCACCGGACTGGTCGAGGTCGCGCACGCGCTGGAAACCGAGTTCAAGCGCGTGCCCGGCACCCGCGACGTGTACACCATCGGCGCGCCCGACCGGGTGGTGTCGGTGACGCTCGACCCGGCGAAGCTGGCCGCCCATGGCCTGACCGTGTCCGACCTCGCGGGCGCGCTGCAGGCCGCGAACGCCGTGCGCAACGTCGGCGAGCGCGTCGGCGGCAATGCCGCGGTGCCGGTGACTGCCGGCAGCTTCCTGGCCGGCGCGGAGGACGTGTCCGGCCTGGTCGTCGGGCTGGCGGGCGGCAAGCCGCTGCGCCTGTCCGACGTGGCGACGATCCGCGCCGGCGGCGACATCGCCACGCGCTATGCCTGGCACGGCGCGCCGCCGGGCCGCGCGGGCCCGGAAGCAGGGCTCGCGCCGGCGGTGACCATCGCGATCGCCAAGAAGCCGGGCAGCAATGCCGCCGACATCACCGGCGCGATCACCAGGCGCCTGGACACGCTGCGCGGCCAGCTGATCCCGGAGGGCGTGCACGCCACGGTGACCCGCGACTACGGCCGGACAGCGACCGACAAGGCGCTCAAGCTGATCCAGAAGCTGGTGTTCGCCACCGGCTCGGTGGTGCTGCTGGTGCTGTTCGCGCTCGGCTGGCGCGAGGCCATCGTGGTCGGCAGCGCCGTGGTGCTGACGCTGGCGATGACGTTGTTCGCTTCGTGGGCGATGGGCTTCACCCTCAACCGGGTCTCGCTGTTCGCGCTGATCTTCTCGATCGGCATCCTGGTGGACGACGCGATCGTCGTGGTCGAGAACATCCACCGGCACATGGCGCTCGGCGGGAAGTCGCTGCGCGAGGCGATCCCGCCGGCGGTGCAGGAGGTCGGCGCCCCGACCATCCTGGCGACCTTCACCGTGATCGCGGCGCTGATGCCGATGGCCTTCGTCTCCGGGTTGATGGGACCGTACATGCGCCCGATCCCGATCAACGCCTCGGTCGGCATGCTGCTGTCGCTGGCGATCGCGCTGGTCGTGACCCCATGGCTGTCGCTGAAGCTGCTGGCGCGGCACGGCGGCGGCGATGGCGATGGCGGCGCGACGCACCCCGCGGCGGCCCCGGCCGCGGGCCGCCTGCACCGGCTGTTCGCACGCGTGATGCGGCCCTTCCTGGATGCCGAGCGCGGCGCCCGCCGCCGCTGGTGGCTGTTCGGCGGGATGGCGGCGCTGGTGGCGCTGGCGGCATCGCTGGCGGTGTTCCAGCTGGTGGTGCTGAAGATGCTCCCGTTCGACAACAAGTCCGAACTGCAGGTCGTGGTCGACCTGCCGGAAGGACGCACGCTGGAAGACACCAACGCGCTGCTGGTCGAGCTCGCCGCCGCCGTGGACGAGGTGCCCGAGGTGCTCGACTACCAGGGCTATGCCGGCACCGCCGCGCCGATCAACTTCAACGGCCTGGTGCGGCAGTACTTCCTGCGCAGCGGCGGCAACGTCGGCGACTTGCAGGTGAACCTGGTCGACAAGCACCGGCGCGAGCGCCAGAGCCACGACATCGCGCGCGCGCTGCGTCCCGTGCTGGCGGCGATCGGTCGCTCGCACGGGGCCTCGGTCAAGGTAGTCGAGGTACCGCCGGGTCCGCCGGTGCTGGCCCCGCTGGTGGCCGAGGTGTACGGCCCCGACTACGGGCGCAGCCGGGAACTGGCGAAAGCACTGGAGCAGCGCTTCCTGGCCACCGAAGGCGTGGTCGACGTCGACACCAGCGTGGAAAGCGACGCGCCGCGGGAAACGATCGTCGTGGATCGCGTCCGCGCCGCACGGCTCGGGGTGCCGCAGGCGGCGATCGCCGACGCCTTGTCGGCGGCCGTGGCCGGGCTGGACGCGACCTTCGTCCACGACGGCACGTCGAAGTACCCGCGCCCGGTGCGCCTGCGCCTGCCGGCCGGCGAGCAGGCCAGCCTGCAAAGGCTGCTCGCGCTCGAGGTGCGCGGCGGCGAGGGCCAGCTGGTGCCGTTGTCCGAGCTGGTCGAGGTGCGTCGCGATGCCTGGGACGGCGCGATCCACCACAAGGACCTGCTGCCGGTGGCCTATGTCACCGGCGACGAGGCCGGTCGCCTCGACAGCCCGCTGTACGGCATGTTCGACCTGGTCGGGCAGTTGCGCGATGACACCGTGGACGGCGTGCGACTGGGGCAATCCTTCATCGGCCAGCCCGCCGACACCAGCCGCTTCGCGGTGAAGTGGGACGGCGAATGGCAGATCACCTACGAGACGTTCCGCGACATGGGCATCGCCTACGCCGCAGGCATGGTGCTGATCTACCTGCTCGTGGTCGCGCAGTTCCGCAGCTACCTGGTGCCGCTGGTGATCATGGCGCCGATTCCGCTGACGGTCATCGGGGTGATGCCCGGGCACGCGCTGCTGGGCGCGCAGTTCACCGCCACCAGCATGATCGGCATGATCGCGCTGGCCGGCATCATCGTGCGCAACTCGATCCTGCTGGTGGATTTCATCAACCAGGAGACCGCGCGCGGGGTGCCGCTCGCCGAGGCCACGGTCGATGCCTGCGCGGTGCGCGCCAAGCCGATCGTGCTGACAGGGCTGGCAGCGATGCTGGGCGCGTTCTTCATCCTCGACGACCCGATCTTCAACGGCCTGGCGGTGTCGCTGGTGTTCGGCATCCTCGTCAGCACCGTGCTCACGCTGGTCGTGATCCCCTTGCTGTACTACACGCTGCTGCGCAGGCAGCCTCCGGAGGTGACGGCATGACCGACGTCCGCGACCCGCTGCTGGTCGCCTGCCCGCACTGCCACGCCCTCAACCGCGTGCCCGCGGCGCGCCTGGCCGAAGCCCCGTCCTGCGGGCAGTGCCACGGGCGGCTGTTCGAGGCGCGGCCGGTCGCGCTCGGCGTGGACACGTTCGAGATCCACGCCAGCCGCGGCGAGCTGCCGTTGCTGGTGGACTTCTGGGCGCCGTGGTGCGGGCCTTGCCGCGCGATGGCGCCGCAGTTCGAGCAGGCCGCGGCGGAACTGGAACCGCGGGTCAGGCTCGCCAAGGTGGACACCCAGTCGGAACCGGTGCTGGCCCAGCGTTTCGCGATCCGCAGCATCCCGACGCTGGTGCTGTTCCACCGCGGCCGCGAACTGGCGCGCCAGGCAGGCGCGATGGGCGCGACCGACATCGTGCGCTGGACGCGCGCCGCGATGGACGCCGGCCGATGACGGCCGCGCGCATCACGGTGGTCGGGTCCGGGTTCGCCGGAGTGACCGCGTTGCGCACGTTGCGCGCGCAGGACCGCGACGCCGAGCTGACCCTGGTCGCGCCGGCGGCCGAGCTGCACTACCTGCCGGGCGCCATCTGGCTGCCGTCGGGGAAGCGCACCCGCGACGACCTCGTCGTTCCGCTGGGTGGGTTCCTGCGCCGCGAGCGCATCGCCTTCCACGCCGCGCACGCCACCGGCCTGTCGGCCGATGGCCGGGTGTTGCACACCGACGCCGGCGACGTCGCCAACGACGGCCTGGTGATCGCCACCGGCGCCCGCTTCCTGCGCAAGCTGCCCGGCATCGAGCACGCCATCGTTCCCTGCGAGGGCGTGGCCGCCGGCGAGGCCATCCGCGACCGGCTGGAGGCGCTGGAGGGCGGTACGCTGTGCTTCGGCTTCGGATCCAACCCGGACGAGCCGATCGCGATGCGCGGCGGGCCGGTGTTCGAGTTCGCGTTCGGCACCGAGACGCTGCTGCGCCGACAGCGCCGGCGCGACCGCTTCCGCCTGGTGTTCTTCAGTCCCTCCGAGCGCCCCGGGCAGCGGATGGGGGAGCGCGCCGTCGGCCGGCTGCTGGCGGAAATGCGCCGGCGCGGCATCGACACCGTGCTCGGCGAGAAGCCGCAACGCATCGAGGCCGGCACCGTGCAGCTCGAGCGCACCCGCATCGACAGCGACATGACCCTGTTCATGCCCGGGCTGACCGGCCAGGCGTGGCTGGACCGGACGACGTTGCCGCGCTCGCCCGGCGGCTTCGTCCAGGGCACGGCGGCCTGCCGCGTGCCCGGCGTCGCGCGCACCTACGTCGCCGGTGACGGCGGCAGCTTCCCCGGTCCCGAGTGGATGCCGAAGCAGGCGCACCAGGCCGACCTGCAGGCGGCGGTCGCCGCCCGCAACCTGGTGCGGGAGCTGCGCAACCAGCCCGCGGACGAGGCCTTCCGCAGCGAGCTGGTCTGCATCGTCGACACCCTGGAGCGGGGGATGCTGGTGGTCCGGCGCGGCTCGCGCGCGCTGGCGCTGCCGTCCTCGCGGCTGGCGCACTGGGCCAAGGGCGCGTTCGAGAAGCGCTACTTGCGGCGGTTGCGCTGATCTGATCCGGCCCCGACTGCGAGGGGTCATGCGGGACCTCCTTGACACTGGCGTTTACAGGTGTAATCTCCGATCCATGTCGGTTTACAGGTGTAAACGATGCGGATCACGGAAGCCGAATCGGAAGTGATGCAGGTGCTGTGGCAACGCCACCCGCTGGACGCGGAGGAGGTGGCCGCGGCGCTCGCCGACACCCGCGACTGGCAGGAAGCCACGGTCAAGACGCTGCTCAACCGCCTGCTCCGGAAGGGGGCGATCCGCGCCGAGCGCGATGGCCGCCGCTATCGCTACAGCCCGGTGCTGCAGCGCGAGGCGTGGTTGCTGGGCGAAAGCCAGGGCCTGCTCGAGCGCCTGTTCGACGGGCGCGTCGCGCCGCTGGTCTCGCACTTCAGCCGCCACCGCAAGCTCAGCCGCAAGGACATCGCGGAACTGCGCAAGCTGCTCGAGGAGATCGACGATGGCCAGCCTTGAGACCCTGCTGGAGGCGACGCTCGCCTCGAGTGCCGCGATCGTGCTCGTGCTGCTGCTGCGTCGGCCGCTGCGCGGCGCCTTCGGCGCGCGGGTGGCCTACGGCGCCTGGGCCTTGGTGCCGGCTTCGCTGGTCGCGGTGCTGGTTCCCGCGGCGGAAGGCACGGGCGCCGGCGCGACATTCATCGTCGGCCTTCCCGCGGCCCTGCCAGGCTTGGCGCCGCGGTCGCTTGGCGGCACGTTCGACCCGCGACTCCTGCTCGGCGCCTGCTGGCTTGCGGGCATGGCGGGCTGTGCCGCCTGGATGGTCGCGCGGCAGCTGCGCTTCCGCCGCAGTCTCGGGCGCCTGCTGCAGCGGCCGGGCGGCGTGCACGAAGCCGAGCACGACGTGGAAGGCCTCCCGGCAACGCTGGGACTGTGGCCGCCGCAGGTGGTGGTGCCGCCCGCATTCGAAGGCCGCCACGACCGCCGGCAGCGCGACCTGATGCTCGAGCACGAACGCGCGCACGTGCGCCGTCGCGATCCTTGGGCGAACGCCGCCGCGGCGGCCCTGCGTTGCCTGTTCTGGTTCAACCCGCTGCTGCAGCTGGCGGTCCCGCGTTTCCGCCAGGACCAGGAACTCGCCTGCGACGCGACCGTGCTGGGCCTGCACCCCGGCGCCCGCCGCTGTTACGGCGAGGCGTTGCTCAACGCGCAACTCCACGGCCCGGGCACACCGCTGGGCTGCCACTTCGGCTTCGGCCATCCGCTCAGGGAGAGAATCGCCATGCTCAGGGAACAGTTGCCATCCACTTCGCGCCGCGCGGCCGGCACCTTGCTGGTCTCGGTGCTGGCGCTCGGCGTCGGGTTTGCCGCATGGGCGGCGCAACCGCAGGACGCGGCCGATCCGCAGGTGGCCCCGCCTGCAACCGGCGACGCCGTGAGCCCCAGGACCCCGCCGCCCAGGTATCCGGCCTACGCCCTCGAGAACGGTATCGAAGGCCGGGTCGTGCTGATCGTGGACGTCGCGGCCGACGGCAGCGTGACGAACGCGGTGGTGGAGCGGTCCGAACCCGCCGGCGTGTTCGACGCGGAGGCCCTCGCGGCTGCGCGCCAGTGGAAATTCAATCCGGCCATGAAGGACGGCGAGCCGGTCGCCGGCCAGGTTCGCGTCCCGATCGACTTCAGGCAGGACGACTGACGCGCCGCACGCAGGTTGCGGATCAGCCGAGGCCGTCGGCGTCGCCCTCGACCCGGAGCGGCGTGCGCAGGTAGCGCCTGCCGCCCGCTTCCGCCGGCGGCAGGCGGCCGCCGCGGATGTTGACCTGCAATGCGGGGTAAAGCAGCTGCGGCGCCGGCAGCCCGGCGTCGCGCGCCCGGCGCGCGGCAACGAAGGCCTCCTCCGGGGTGTCGGCGGCGAGCATGCGGTTGTCGCGCGCGCTCTCGGCCACGCTGACGCTGGCGCGGCGCTCGCGCCCCGCGGGCGGATAGTCGTGGCACAGCCACAGCAGTGTGTCGCCGGGCAGGGAGTGCAGTCGGTGGATGGAGCGGTACAGCGCCTGGCAGTCGCCACCCGGGAAATCGCAGCGGGCGGTGCCGATGTCCGGCGCGAACAGGGTGTCGCCGACGAACACGTTGTCGCCGATCCGGTAGCCGAGGCTGTCGGCGGTATGGCCGGGCAGCGCCATCACCTCGATGCGAAGCGCGCCAGCCTGCAGGACATCGCCGTCGCCCAGCAGCGTGTCGAAGGCGTCGTGGAGGGCGGCATCGCCAGGATCCCAGCCGAACAGCGGGGCGAAATGCGCCTGCACGGAACGGATGCCGCTCCCGATCGCAACCGGCGCGCCCGTGCGGATGCGCAGGAAGGCGGCGGCGCTCAGGTGGTCCGCGTGCGCGTGGGTCTCGAGCACATGGCGCAGGCGCAACCCCTGCTGCGAGAGGTACTCGAGCAGGACACGTGCGCTGTCGGTCCCGATGCGGCCCGAGGCTGCGTCGAAATCCAGCACCGGGTCGACCACCACGGCGTCGCCGCCCGCATGCGCCACGTGGCTCCAGGTGCCGGTGGGTGCGTGGAAGAAGGACTGGACGGCGAGTGCCACGTCGGCGGGCCTAGCGGCCGAGGTCGGCCTCGAGCACCTGCGCCAGCCGCCAGGCCGCCTGGCGCACGCGCTGCTCGGCCAGCGGGCGGAAGTGGTCGAGGTAGGCGTCGTCCATCTTGTGCCCGGCCGGATAGATGCCGCGCGCCTCGATCAGGCGGCACGACTCGGTGGCCCAGGCCTCGGGGCCGGTGCCCGGGCCGTCGGCGGGCATCGGTGGCCAGGGCAGGGCATCCAGGCGATCGGCGTACTGCCGCAGCGACAGGCCTTCGGTACCCAGAATGTAGTAGTCCCACACCGAATGCAGGTTGGTGCCCATCACGCCGTCGACGTAGTGCCTGCGCGCGTACGCCTCCGGCTCCAGGTCGGTGCGCAGGCTGACCTGGTAGCGGTTGCCCCCTAGGTCGTCGTGGTTGTTGGCGTGCATCGGCTGGTGCACGTCGCCGATGAAGTGGACGATGAACTTGAGCGCGTCGCGGCGCGCCTCCAGCGGCTGGTCGCGGTCGGCCAGGATCGCGCGCTGGCGTTCGATGGCGCCGATCACGCAGTTGCCGTCGGGGCAGTCGCGCCCGGCGACGTATTCGCAGTGCTTGCCGGGCGGCGTGTTCACGTAGTGCCAGGTCGAGGTCGCCTTGAAGCGGTCCGGGTCGAGGTCGCGCAGGCGGTCGGCCCAGGCGGCGACGCCGGCCAGCGTCGGCTCGGGCTCGCCGGCGAGCAGGCGCTCGACCTCCGCGTTCACCGCGGGATCCAGGTGGCGCTGGGCGAGCTCGCCGACCAGCTGGTGGCCGAGCACGCTCCAGGCCAGCGCGGGAGCGGCGGCGGAAAGCGCGAAAAGGGTGAACAGGAAGGCTGCAGCTCGGCGCATGGCGGTTTCCGGTGGTGGGGGCGGGCCTCGTCGACGGGTTAAAATACCCGGATTCGGTCGCGCCGGCCGCGACCGTCTCCATTCACTTCTCTTTCCGGGAGTCCAGCGACATGGCGATCAGGGTGGGCATCAACGGCTTCGGCCGCATCGGGCGCAACGTGCTGCGCGCGGCGGTGCAGAACTTCGGCAATGACATCGAGGTCGTCGCCATCAACGACCTGCTGGAGCCGGACTACCTGGCCTACATGCTGCGCTACGACTCGGTCCACGGCCGCTTCCAGGGCGAGGTGGCGGTGGACGGCGGCGACCTGCTGGTCAACGGCAAGCGCATCCGCCTGACCCAGGAGCGCGACCCGGCCAACCTGAAGTGGGGCGACGTGAACGTGGACGTCGTGATCGAATCCACCGGCCTGTTCCTGAGCAAGGACGCCGCGCAGAAGCACCTCGACGCGGGCGCGAAGAAGGTGGTGCTGTCGGCGCCGTCCAAGGACGACACCCCGATGTTCGTGTTCGGCGTCAACCACGACAAGTACAAGGGCGAGAAGATCGTCTCCAACGCCTCGTGCACCACCAACTCGCTGGCGCCGCTGGCCAAGGTGATCCACGACAAGTGGGGCATCAAGCGCGGCCTGATGACCACCGTCCACGCCGCCACCGCGACCCAGAAGACCGTGGACGGCCCGTCCAACAAGGACTGGCGCGGCGGCCGCGGCATCCTCGAGAACATCATCCCGTCGAGCACCGGCGCCGCCAAGGCGGTGGGCAAGGTGATCCCGGAGCTCAACGGCAAGCTCACCGGCATGTCGTTCCGCGTCCCGACCTCCGATGTCTCGGTGGTGGACCTGACCGTGGAACTGGAGAAGCCGGCGACCTACGAGGAGATCTGCGCCGAGATGAAGCGCCAGGCCGAAGGCCCGATGAAGGGCATCATCGGCTACACCGAGGACAAGGTGGTGGCCACCGACTTCCGCGGCGACGCGCGCACCTCGATCTTCGACGCCGAGGCCGGCATCCAGCTCGACCCGACCTTCGTCAAGCTGGTGAGCTGGTACGACAACGAGTGGGGCTACTCCAACAAGGTGCTGGAGCTGGTCCGCGTCGTCGGCGCCTAGCGCTCCAGCAGCTTCAGCTTGTCCGGGACGCCGTCCCACTCGGCGGCGTCGTCGGGTGCCGGGATCTTCCTGTCGATCACCGGCCACAGCGGTGCCAGTTCGGCATTGAGGGCCAGGAACTGTTCCTGGCCCGCCGGGACGTCGTCCTCGGGGAAGATCGCCCCCACCGGACACTCGGCGACGCACAGGGTGCAGTCGATGCAGCTCTCCGGGTCGATGACCAGGAAGTTGGGGCCTTCGTGGAAGCAGTCCACCGGGCACACCTCGACGCAGTCGGTGTGCTTGCACTTGATGCAGTTCTCGGTGACGACGTGGGTCATGGCGACGCGTGGCCCGGGGCCTTCCACGATGGCGCGCCGTGCGCGGCGGCGCCATGACATGGGTCAAGCCGGGCCGTGCCCGCATGGGCGATAATGCACGCATGCGTGCCCCGCTCGAACGCAATGCGCTGCCCGATGCCGACGCCATCGCGCGGCTGGTGGATGCCTTCTACGACAAGGTCCGGGCCGATCCGGTGATCGGGCCGATCTTCAACCAGGCCGTGCACGACTGGCCGGAGCACAAGCGCCTGCTGACCTCGTTCTGGTGCTCGGTGGTGCTGCGCGCGCAAACCTACCGCGGCAACCCGATGCAGGCGCACCGGCCATGGCCGATCGAGGCGCGCCATTTCGACCACTGGCTCGCGCTGTGGAAGCGGACCGCCGGGGAACTGCTGCCGGAGGCGGAGGCCGCGACGATGGTGGCGTATGCCGAGCGCATCGGCCAGAGCCTGCGCTACGGGCTCGGGCTGCAGGGCGGGGCCAGTCCGCTGCGGGTGCCGATCTCCTCGCTCTGAGGGACAATGGCGGCCCCGGGGCCCGGTCGCGGGCCCCGCAAGCCACGGAGTGCCATGTCCATCCTGCGAATGACCGACCTCGACCTCGCCGGCAAGCGCGTGCTGGTGCGCGAGGACCTCAACGTGCCCATCGACGACCAGGGCCGGATCACCTCGGAACTGCGTATCGAGGCCGCCTTGCCGACGCTGCGGCGCGCGCTGGGGCAGGGCGCGGCGGTGATGGTGATGTCGCACCTGGGACGGCCGAAGGAAGGGCAGTGGAGCGAGGCCGACTCGCTGGCCCCGGTGGCGAAGCGCCTGGGCGAGCTGCTCGGGCAGGAGGTGCCGCTGGTGCGCGACTACCTCGACGGCGTCGAGGTCGCGCCAGGGCAGCTCGTGCTGCTCGAGAACTGCCGCATGAACGTCGGCGAGAAGGCCGACGACGCGGCGCTCGCCGCGAAGTACGCGGCCCTGTGCGACGTGTTCGTGATGGACGCCTTCGGCACCGCGCACCGCGCGCAGGCCTCCACGCATGGCGTGATCCGCGCGGCGGAAGTCGCCTGCGGCGGCCCGCTGCTGATGGCCGAGCTAGACGCCCTGGCCAAGGCGCTGGACGCGCCGGCGCGCCCGCTGCTGGCGATCGTCGCCGGCTCCAAGGTCAGCACCAAGCTCGAACTGCTGTCCTCGCTGGTCGGCAAGGTGGACCAGCTCATCGTCGGCGGCGGCATCGCCAACACCTTCCTCGCCGCCGAGGGCCACCCGGTCGGGAAGTCGCTGATGGAAGCCGACCTGGTGGACACCGCGCGCGCCATCCTGCAGCAGGCGAAGTCCCGCGGCGCCGAGATCCCGATGCCCACCGACGTCGTGGTCGCGCCGCGTTTCGCCGCCGACGCGCCGGCGACGGTGAAGGCGGTGGAGGCGGTCGGCGACGGCGACATGATCCTCGACATCGGTCCGGACACCGCGCGGCGCTACGCCGCGATCGCCGGCGAGGCCGGCACGGTGGTCTGGAACGGGCCGGTCGGCGTGTTCGAGTTCGACGCGTTCGGCAACGGAACCGAAGTGCTGGCGCGCGCCATCGCCGCGTCGGACGCGTTCTCGATCGCCGGCGGCGGCGACACCCTGGCCGCGGTGGACAAGTACGGCATCGCCGGCGGGATCTCCTACATCTCGACCGGCGGCGGCGCGTTCCTCGAGTTCCTCGAAGGCAAGGAGCTGCCCGCGGTCTCGGCGCTCAAGGCGAGGTCGCGGTGAGCGACCACCGGCGCCGGACGCGGATCGTCGCTACGCTCGGTCCCGCCACCGATGCGCCGGGCATGCTGGAGTCGCTGCTGCGGGCCGGCGTGGACGTGGTCCGGCTCAACTTCTCGCACGGGGATCCGGAATCGCAGGTCGCGCGCGCGGATGCGGTGCGCGCCGCGGCGTCCGCGGTCGGGGTCGAGGTCGGCATCCTCGCCGACCTGCCCGGGCCCAAGCTGCGCATCGAGCGCTTCGCCGAGGGCCGGGTGCAGCTGCGCGCGGGCCAGCGCTTCGACCTCGTGGCCAGTGCCGACGCCCCGCCCGGGGATGCCAGCCAGGTCGGCGTCAGCTACCTCGGGCTGCCACGGGATGTTGGCCGCGGCGACATCCTGCTGCTCGACGACGGCCTGGTGCAGCTCCGGGTCGAGCAGGTCGAGGGCGAGCGCATCGCCACCACGGTGCTGCACGACGGCGTGCTCTCCGACCGCAAGGGCCTGAACCGCCACGGGGGCGGCCTGTCGCTCGGCGCGCTGACCGAGGACGACCGGGCGCTGATCGGGGTCGCCGCGCGCCTCGGCGCGGACTTCATCGCGGTCTCGTTCTGCCGCAACGCGGCCGACATGATGGAAGCGCGCGACATCGCCCGCAGCCACGGCAGCGACGCCAGCCTGTGCGCCAAGATCGAACGGGCCGAGGCGATCGCCAACCTGCGCGAGGTGATCCAGGCCAGCGACGCGGTGATGGTCGCGCGCGGCGACCTCGCGGTGGAGATCGGCGACGCCGAGCTGCCGGGCCTGCAGAAGAAGATCATTCGCGAGTCGCTGGCCTGCAGCAAGGTGGTGATCACCGCCACCCAGATGCTGCAGTCCATGGTGGACAGCCCGATGCCGACCCGCGCCGAGGTGCTGGACGTGGCCAACGCGGTGATCGACGGCACCGATGCGGTGATGCTGTCGCAGGAGACCGCCGCCGGGCACTTCCCCTTGAAGGCGGTCGAGGCGATGGCGCGCATCTGCATCGGTGCCGAGAAGCAGTTCGAGATGGACACCGACTTCGAGAAGGCGCAGCGCGACCTGCAGCGCGCCGACCAGGCGATCGCGATGGCCGCGATGTTCCTGTCCGAGCACATCGGCGTGCGCGCGATCGTGGCCATGACGGAGTCCGGCGGCACGCCGCGCTACCTGTCGCGGTTCCGCGCCAGCGTGCCGATCTACGGGCTGTCCCGGCACCCGGGCGCTCGCCGTCGCATGGCGCTGATGCGCGACGTGTTCCCGGTGGCCTTCGACAGCCGCGGGCTGGCGACCCGCGAGGCGGCGCGGGAAGCAGTCCGCGTGCTGTACGAGCAGGGGTTCCTGGCCGAGGGCGACCGCATCATCTTCACCAGCGGCGACCACATGGAGCAGCACGGGGCCACCAACACCCTGCGATTGTTAAAGGTCGGTTCAGCCGGGCAGGCGGAAGGTCTGGGTGTCATCTGAATGGCGACGCCTGGGAGGGCAGCATGGGGAAGCATTGGAAGTTGGTCGCATTGGTTGCAGGGAGCGCGATGCTCGGCGCGGTGTCCGCGAGCGACACGTTCCCCGGCAAGGACACCGTGGTCGCCAGCGAAGGCCGCATCGGCGACCGCTGGATGCTCGCGGAGGGAGCCACGCTCGCCACCCCGGCCTATCCGGCGCACCTGGCTGGCCGCGGCGACGATGTCTGCGTGGCGCTTGGCTATCGCATCCTCCCCGACGGAAGCACCACCGACTTCGCCGTGCTGAAGCAGTGGACCAGCGCGGGCGAGGGGCAGCAGGACGACTATTGGCGTGCCTTCGCCGAGGCCGGTGCGGACGCGCTGTCCCAGTGGCGCTTCCAGCCGCGCCCGGGGGTCGTCGCGCGCTCGACGTACACCGTCGCGACGCTCGCGTTCTCCGCCGCCTCCGGCCAGGCCACGAACACGCGGGCGCATTGCGAGGTCGGCGACCTCGCGGCGTTCCTGCAGCAGACGTCCTCCAGGGCCTACATGGCGTCGCGCGAACGCCGCGACGCGGAACGCCTGCTGCGGGGCAGCCAGAGGCCCGCCATGGTCGAGAACCCGGGCCGGCCCCGGAACAGCAGCCAACCCTGAGGAGACGCGTGTGAAGAACGCATGGATCGCGGTCGCTGGACTGGCCCTGCTGGCGGCCGGTGCCAACGCCCAGCAACGGGAACGGGTGGCCAACGAGGGCACCATCGGCGACAAGTGGATGCTGGAGGACGGCACGACGCTCGCCACCCCCGTCTATCCGGCCACCCAGGCCAGCCGCGGGGACAATGTCTGCGTCGCGCTCGGGTACCGGATCGAGCCGGACGGCAGCACCGCCCATTTCCGCGTGTTGCAGCAGTGGAGCAGTGCGGGTAGCCGGCAGACCGATCCCGCCTACTGGGAAGCGTTCGCGCGCGCGGCCGCCGACGCGGTGGCGCAGTGGCGCTTCCAGCCGCGCGCCGATGCCGGCACCCCCGTGCCCACGGTGACCGTGGCGACCCTGACCTTCAATGGCGACCCGACCGCTGCATCGGCCGACATCGGCGGCAACTGCCGCATCGTGAACCTCAACGACCGCCTGGCCCAGTTGGGGATCAAGCGCTTCTCCGACCGCAGCATCACGGCCCACGGCGAGTTCCATCGCCGACAGCGGGTCGGCGAGGTGATGCAGGCCGACGCCGCGGCCCACCGCCAGCGCCGTCCCTAGGCCAAAACCTCCGCGATATCGGCGATAATCCGCAGTCCACCCGGACTGCGGATGACCATGAGCATCGAACAACTCGCCGACACCGCCCGCGCCATGGTCGCGCCGGGCAAGGGCATCATCGCCATCGACGAATCCACCGGCACCATCGCCAAGCGCTTCGCCGGCGTGGGCGTGGAGAACACCGAGGAGAACCGCCGCGCCTACCGCGAGATGCTGCTGACCACGCCCGGCCTGGGCGAGCACATCTCCGGCGCGATCCTGTTCGACGAGACCCTGCGCCAGTCGACCAGGGACGGCGTGCCGTTCGCGAAGGTGATGCAGGACGCCGGCGTCATCCCCGGCATCAAGGTCGACAAGGGCACCCATCCGCTGGCCGGGTTCCCGGGCGAGGTGGTCACCGAGGGCCTGGACGGCCTGCGCGACCGGCTGAAGGAGTACTACGGCCTCGGCGCGCGTTTCGCCAAGTGGCGCGCGGTGATCAACATCGGCGAGGACATCCCGTCGGGCACCTGCATCGAGGCCAACAGCCATGCGCTGGCCCGCTATGCCGCGCTGTGCCAGGAGCAGGGCCTGGTGCCGATGGTCGAGCCGGAAGTGCTGATGGACGGCAGCCATGACATCGAGACCTGCTTCGAGGTCACCGAGGTGGTGCTGCGCTCGCTGTTCGACGCGCTGTTCAACCAGGGCGTGATGCTCGAGGGCACGATCCTCAAGGCGTCCATGGTGCTGCCGGGCAAGGACTGCGAGGAGCAGGCCAGCGTCGAGGAAGTGGCCGAATCCACCCTCATGTGCCTGAAGTCGGCGGTCCCGGCGATCCTGCCGGGCATCGTGTTCCTGTCCGGCGGACAGTCCGACGAGGACGCCACCGCGCACCTGGACGCGATGAACCGCATGGGCCCGAACCCGTGGCCGCTCAGCTTCAGCTACGGCCGCGCGATGCAGTCCGCGGCGCTGAAGATCTGGGCCGGCAACCCTGCGGCCAACGTCGCCGACGCCCAGGCCATGGTGTTCGAGCGCGCGCGCGACAACGGCCTCGCCGCGCTGGGCCGCTGGTCGAAGGGCTAGAGCCCGGCGAGCCAGGCGTCGTCCGAACCCTCGGCGACGTCCTCGAACAGGAAGGTGGACAGGTAGCGCTCGCCGGTATCCGGCAGCATCGCCAGGACCACGGAGCCCTGTCCGGCGGACTTCGCCACCTCCAGCGCCGCGGCCACCGTGGCGCCGGAGGAGATCCCGGCGAAGATGCCTTCCTCGCGCGCCAGCCGGCGCGCGGTGTCGCGCGCGACCACGTCGTCCACCGTGACGATGCCGTCCACCACGCCGCGGTCCAGCACCGCGGGCACGAAGTCCGGGGTCCAGCCCTGGATCTTGTGCGGCACGAACTCGCCGCCCGACAGCAGCGCCGCCCCCGCCGGTTCGCAGGCGGTGACTTTCACGCCCGGACGCGCCGCGCGCAGCACCTGGCCCACGCCGCTGAGGGTGCCGCCGGTGCCCCAGCCGCTGACGAAGTGGTCGAGCCGGCGCCCGGCGAAGTCACGCAGGATCTCCGTGGCCGTGGTCTCGCGGTGGTAGGCGGGGTTGGCCGGGTTCTCGAACTGCCGGGCGAGGAACCAGCCGTGCTCCCGCGCCAGCTCCTCCGCCCGGCGCACCATGCCGGTGCCGCGCTCGGCGGCCGGGGTCAGGATCACGCGGGCACCATAGGCGCGCATCAGCTTGCGGCGCTCGATCGAGAAGCTGTCGCTCATCACCGCCACGAACGGATAGCCGCGCGCGGCGCAGACCATCGCCAGCGCGATGCCGGTGTTGCCCGAGGTCGCTTCCACCACCGTGTCGCCGGGTTTCAGGTCCCCGCGCGCCTCGGCATCGAGGATGATCGCCAGCGCCAGCCGGTCCTTGACCGAGCCGCCGGGGTTGAACGCCTCCACCTTGGCGTAGAGCTCCACGCCGCGTGGTGCCATGCGCTGCAGGCGCACGACGGGCGTGCGGCCGATGGTGTCGAGGATGCTGTCGTGGAGCATCGGGTCCTCCGGGGAGTGCGACGGGGGTCACGCCAGCCTGCAGCGTAACGCGCGGGGCCGCCAACGGTTGACTTTCCGGGGGTGGAGAATTGCAGGTCCGATGGCAGGGGTATGTGGCCATCCCCGCGGTTAAACTCGCGTGTTCCCCGCCCAACCGTAGACCGAAGCCCATGTTCCCCCGTCGCGCCTGCCTGCTCACGATCCTGGCCCTGGCCCTCGCCGCCTGCGGTGGCGAAGCCGGCCGCGAGGGCATGGGCGAGGGCGCGGTCACGGTGACCACCACGGTGGTGCGCGAGCAGGCCTTCAACGACACCCTGCAGGCGATCGGCACCGCGCGTGCGCGCGAATCGATCACGGTCACCGCCAAGGTCAGCGAGGTGGTGCGCGAGGTGCACTTCGAAAGCGGCGACCGGGTCGGCAAGGGCGCAGTGCTGGTCACCCTGTCCGGGCAGCAGCAGCAGGCCGCGCTGCGCGAGGCCGAGGCGGCCGCGACCGAGGCCGAGCGCCTGTACCGGCGCCAGCAGGAACTGGCGGGGCAGCAACTGATCGCGCGCTCGCAGCTCGACAGCCAGCGCGCGGCGCGGGACACGGCAAGGGCGCGGGTCGAGCAGGTGCGGGCGCAGCTCGGCGAGCGCGTCATCCGCGCGCCGTTCGCGGGCGTGCTCGGCATCCGCCAGGTCAGCCCCGGTGCGCTGGTTTCGCCGGGGACGCCGATCGCGACCCTGGACGACCTGACCCGCATGTACGTCGACTTCCCCGTGCCCGAAGGCGCGCTGGCGCACGTGGCCCCGGGCCAGACCGTGCGCGGCCGCGTCGGGGCCTGGCCCGACCGGCGCTTCGAAGGCACCGTCGAGACCGTGGATGCGCGCGTCGACCCGTCCACGCGCTCGGTCGTCGTGCGTGCCAGCTTCCCGAACCCCGACCGCCTGCTGCGTCCCGGCATGCTGGTGACGGTGCAGCTCGAGCAGCAGGAGCGGCAGGCGCTGCTGGTGCCGGAGATCGCGATCGTGCAGGTCGGCCAGTCCTCGTTCGCCTGGCGGGTGAAGCAGGACGGTTCGGTGGAGCAGGCGCCGGTGTCGCTGGGGGCGCGCGCCGCCGGCCAGGTCGAGATCCTGCGCGGGCTGGAGGCGGGGGACCGGATCGTGGTCGACGGCACCGGCAAGCTGCGCCCCGGTTCGACCATCGAGGACACCACGACCGGTGGCGGTGACGGCGCCGCGCCGGCCGCGGAGGCCGCAGGGGAGACCGGGCAGTGAAACTCTCGGACGTCTCGATCGAGCGGCCGGTGTTCGCCACCGTGATGAGCCTGCTGCTGATCGTGCTCGGCATCATGGCGTACTCGCGCCTGACCCTGCGCGAGCTGCCGGCGATCGACCCGCCGATCGTGTCGGTGGACGTGAACTACCCCGGCGCCTCGGCCGCGGTGGTCGAGACCCGCGTGACCCAGGTGCTGGAAGACGCGCTGTCCGGCATCGAGGGCATCGAGACCATCCAGTCGCGCAGCCGCAACGGGCGCGCGTCGGTGACCCTGGAATTCACCCTCAACCGCGACATCGAGGCCGCCGCCAACGACGTGCGCGACGCGATCAGCGGCGTCGCCGACCGCATGCCGGACGAGGCCGACCCGCCCGAGGTCGAGAAGGCCGACAGCGATTCGGACACCATCATCTGGCTCAACATGAGCTCGACCACGATGGACACGCTGGAGCTGTCGGACTACGCCGACCGCTACATCGTGGACCGCCTGTCGAGCCTGGACGGCGTCGCCCAGGTGCGCATCGGCGGGCGCCAGCGCTACGCCATGCGTATCTGGCTGGACAGCGCCGCGATGGCCGCGCGCGGCATCACCGCGAACGACATCGAGGCCGCGCTGCGCGCGGAGAACGTGGAGCTGCCGGCGGGCCGGATCGAGTCCGGCACGCGCGACTTCACCCTGCGCGTGGAGCGCAACTACCGCGAGCCGCGCGACTTCGAGATGATCCCGCTGCGCGAGGGCGCCGACGGCTACATCGTGCGCCTGGGCGACGTCGCCGACGTCGAGCTGGCCTCGGCCGAGCGCCGCGCCTACTACCACAGCAACGGCCAGCCCAACATCGGCCTGGGCATCGTCAAGACCTCGACCGCGAACGCGCTCGACGTCACTCGCGCCGCGCGCGCGCAGGCGGCGGAGATCCAGAAGACGCTGCCGGAGGGGATGGAGATCTTCGTCGCCTTCGACGACACGGTGTTCATCGACGCCTCGATCAAGCGCGTCTACTGGACCTTGGCCGAGGCGATCGCGCTGGTGCTGCTGGTGATCTGGCTGTTCCTGGGTAGCTTCCGCGCGGCGATGATCCCGGCGCTGACCGTGCCGGTGTGCTTGCTGGCGGCGTTCATCCCGCTGTACCTGTTCGGCTACTCGATCAACCTGCTGACCCTGCTGGCGCTGGTGCTCTCGATAGGCCTGGTGGTGGACGACGCGATCGTGGTGCTGGAGAACATCCAGCGGCGCGTGGACCTGGGCGAGCCGCGGCTGCTGGCGGCTGTGCGCGGCACCCGCCAGGTGGCGTTCGCGGTGATCGCGACCACCACGGTGCTGGTCGCGGTGTTCCTGCCGGTCGGCTTCATGGAAGGCAACACCGGCCGCCTGTTCCGCGAGCTGTCGGTGGCGCTGGCCGGCGCGGTCGCGTTGTCCGCGTTCGTCGCGCTGACGCTGACGCCGATGATGTCCTCGAAGCTGCTGCGTCCGCACAGCGAGGAGAAGGGCACCCGCTTGCACCGCTGGGTCAACGCCGGGCTGGCACGCATGGCCGACGCCTACAAGCGCGGGCTGCAGCGCACGCTGGGCCGGACCTGGCTGATCGGTGGGCTGATGGTGCTGGCCGGCCTCGCGAGCTGGGGGCTGGTGAAAGTGGTGCCCTCGGAGCTGGCGCCGGCCGAGGACCGCGGCGCGTTCTTCGTGTCCATCGTCGGCCCCGAGGGCGCCGGTTTCGACTACACCGTGGAGCAGGTGCGGGAGGTCGAGAAGATCTTCGCCAGCCGGCTCGGCGAGGGCGGCGCGATCCGCCGCTACAACACCCGCGCGCCCGGCGGCTGGGGCGCGAGCGAGGAGATGCACACCGGCAACGTCATCGTGTTCCTGGAGGACTGGACGCAGCGCGAGCAGACCACCGCCGAGGTCGCCGAGTCGCTGCGGCGCGACCTCGACCGGCTCACCGGCGTGCGCGCGCAGCCGCGCGTGGGCGGCGGCCTGGTCGGCAGCCGCGGCCAGCCGGTGCAGATCGTGCTCGGCGGGCCCGAATACGCCGAGATCGCGGAGTGGCGCGACATCGTGATGCAGCGGATGGAGCAGAACCCGGGCTTCTTCTCGGTGGATTCCGACTACAAGGAGACCCGCCCGCAGATGCGCGTGCACATCGACCGCCAGCGTGCCGCCGACATCGGCGTCAGCGTCACCGACATCGGGCGCGCGCTGGAGACGATGATGGGCGGGCGCCGGGTCACCACCTTCGTGCAGGACGGCGAGGAGTACGACGTGATCGTGCAGGCCGGCCGCGACGGCCGCGCCGCGCCCGCCGACCTCAAGGCGATCCAGGTGCGCGCGCGCAACGGCGAGCTGGTGCCGCTGTCCAACCTGGTCACCCTGAGCGAGCTCGCCGAGGCCGGCAGCCTCAACCGCTTCAACCGCCTGCGCGCGATCACCATCACCGCGGGCCTGGCCCCCGGCTACACCATGGGCGAGGCGCTCGAGTTCCTCAACGGCGTGGTGCGCAGCGAGCTGCCCGAGTACGCGCAGGTGGACTGGAAGGGCGAGTCGCGCGAGTACCAGAAGGCCGGCAGCGCGGTGCTGCTGACCTTCGCGCTGGCGCTGCTGGTGGTGTACCTGGTGCTGGCGGCGCAGTTCGAGAGCTTCATCCACCCGCTGGTGATCATGCTGACGGTGCCGCTGGGCGTGCTCGGCGCGCTGCTCGGCCTGTGGCTGACCGGCAACACGCTCAACCTGTTCTCGCAGATCGGCATCGTCATGCTGGTCGGCCTCGCGGCCAAGAACGGCATCCTGATCGTGGAGTTCGCCAACCAGCTGCGCGATGCCGGGCGCAGCGTGCACGAGGCGATCGTGGAGTCGGCCGGGGTGCGCCTGCGGCCGATCCTGATGACCTCGATCGCGACCATGGTCGGCGCGGTGCCGCTGGTGGTCGCGGGCGGCCCCGGATCGGCCAGCCGCGCCACCATCGGCGTGGTGGTGATCGCCGGTGTCGGCTTCTCGACCCTGCTATCGCTGTTCGTGGTGCCGGCGTTCTACGCGCTGCTGGCGCCGTACACGCGCTCGCCGCACGCGATCGCGCACGAGTTGCGCGAGGCCGAGGCGCGGCTCCGGCCGGTGGACGGCGAGGCGTGAGCGCGGCGCCCGCGGGCTGGCTCGCGGGGCGCTGCGTGACCTGCGGCGGCGCGAGCCGCTTCCTCGCGGTGCCGGCCGCCGACGGATCGCTGCGCGAGTCCCTGCGCTGCGAAGCCTGCGGCTGCATCGCGCGCCAGCGGGCGGTCGCCGGGTTGCTGCTCGATGCGGTCGGCCCCGGCGCGGAGGTCTACCTGACCGAACAGGCCAGCGCGCTGTACCTGGCGCTGCGGCGGCGCCTGCCGCGCCTGCACGGCAGCGAGTGGACCGCCGCTGCGTGGCAGCGACTGCGGATGTCGGCCTGGTTGTGGCGCCACGGCGTGCCGCGACTGGTGCGGCGCGAGGACGTGACCGCGCTGGGTTTCGGCGACGCCGGGCTCGACGCGGTCGCCAGCCTCGACGTGCTCGAGCACGTGTCCGATTACCGGCGCGCGCTGCGCGAGTTCGCGCGCGTGCTGCGCCCGGGCGGACTGCTGCTGCTGTGCGTGCCCTACGACCCGGCGCTGGCCGGCGTGGACACGCTGGCCACCGTGGATGCCGCCGGCACGGTCACCCACCTGCGGCCGCCGGAATACCACGGCGATCCGCTGGGCGGCGGGGTGCTCTGCTTCCACCGCTTCGGCGACGGGCTCCCGGAAGCGGTCGCGGCCGCCGGCTTCGAAGACGTCGAAGCCATGCCGGTGCGGGACGCGGCCGCGGGCCTGCCGCAGCCGGTCTGGGTCATTCGCGCGGTGCGCTCCCGAAGTCTCCCTCCGCCTGCGCCGCCAGGTAGGTGAACACCGCATAGGCGGCGATGTTCTGGCGCAGGGTCGCGGGATCGATCTTGTCGAGGGTGTCGTCCGGCGTGTGGTGCAGGTCGAAGTAGTCGCTGCCGTCGTGGCCGAGCCAGGCCCAGGCCGCGCCGGCGCGTGCGAACGGGCCGATGTCCGACTCCGGGCCGCCCTCGCCGGGGCGCCACTCCACGCCCAGCGGCGCCAGCGCCTCGGCGATCCGCGCGATCGCGTCCTTCGCGTGGTCCGCGACCCCGGCGTCGAAGCCGTAGATGCGGCCGGCGCCGAAATCGCTCTCGGCCATGATCGCGTGCGTCGCGATCTCGCCGGCGTGCTCGCGCGCGTAGGCGAAGCCGCCGTGCAGGCCCTGCTCCTCGTTGGCGAAGGCGACCACGCGGATCGTGCGCGCCGGACGCTCGGGCAGGTCCGCGATCAGCCTGGCCGCGGCCATGGTGATGCCGATGCCGGCGGCGTCGTCGATCGCCCCGGTGCCCTCGTCCCAGGAATCCAGGTGGCCGCCGATCAGCACGACCTCGTCGGGCCGGCTGCTGCCGGTGATCTCGCCGATCACGTTCTGCGAGGTGTATTCGCCGTCCCAGCCGCAATCCAGCGACACGCGTACGCGCGTGCCGGGATCGAGCGCGACCAGGCGCGCGAGCTGGTCGGCGTCCGGGTTGGCGAGGGCGGCGGAGGGAATCGGCTCCAGGCCCTCGGCGAAACGGGTGATGCCGGTATGCCCGAAGCGCTGGTTGCCGGTGCCGGCCGAGCGCATCAGGAAGGCGCTGGCACCGGCGCGGATCGCCGCGGAGGGGCCGGCGCCGCGCAGGCGCGAGGCCGGGCCGTAGCCGTGCCCGTCGCGGGCGCGCTCCATGCGGTAGTCCACGAACGCGATCTTCCCGGCGAGCGAGCCCGGGCGCGCCTGCTCCAGCGAGGCCAGGTCCGGGAAGCGCACCACCACGCCCTCGACGGTGCCGCCCGGGCTGCCGCCCAGGGCGCTGAGCACCAGCGGCTGCGCGTGCCTGCCGAGTACCTCGGCCGACTGGCCGCGGCGCTCCCACTTCGGGAAGGTCACCGGCTCGGTCCAGACCTTGTCGAAGCCGAGCTCCGCGAACTTCGCCTTCGCCCACTCGACCGCGCGGGCGTCGGCCTCGCTGCCTGCCAGGCGCGGCCCGACCTCGGTGGTCAGCGATTCGGTCACCTGCCAGCCCGTGTCGTCGCGCAACGCGGTCGCACGCAGTTCCGCGGCGGTGGCCAGCGCGGCGTCCGAAATTGTGGTGGGCTGTTGCGCGGCCGCCGGCGTGGCAAGGACGAAGGACGCGGCAAGGGCGAACAGCAACGGAGCGAGGCGCATGCAATCCTCCGGCGGGCACGAGGGGAAAGGCCGCAGCTTAACAAGCGCGGCCCTCCGCATTTTGTGCCTCAAGTCATGCCGCGCTCAGCGGCCGCGCAGGCTGTCGCGGATCTCACGCAGCAGCAGGACTTCCTCGGGCGGCGCCTCCGGCGGGGGTTCGGCGGCTTCCTCCTGCTTGCGCAGGCGGTTGTAGGCGCGCAGGAACAGGAACACCACCAGCGCGATCAGCAGGAAGTCGATGACGGTCTGGATGAAGGCGCCATACGCGATCGCCACCTCGGCGACTTCCGCGCCGGCGGCGTCCACGCCCGCGGGCGTGACCACGTACTTCCAGTCCGAGACACTGACGCCGCCGGTGGCCACGCCGACCAGCGGCATGACGATGCCGTCCACCAGCGCGGTCACGATCTTGCCGAACGCGGCGCCGATGACCACCGCCACCGCCAGGTCCACCACGTTGCCCCTGGCGATGAACTCCTTGAACTCGGCAACCATTCCCATTGGCTCGTCCCCTCCGGTTGTTCCCCCGTCCACCGGAGGCTACCGCGCCAGCACGCGTCCGTGAACCTCCACCACGCCATCGAGGCTGGCGCGCCAGTCGTCGCCGGGACGCAGCGGGCCGACGCCGGCCGGCGTGCCCATGAACACCAGGTCGCCGGCGCGCAGGGCGTAGAGCCTGGACAGTTCGACCAGGATGTCGGGCACGTCCCAGACCAGGTCGGCCAGGCGCCCGTGCTGGCGACGTTCGCCGTGCACGTCGAGGCTGAGCGTGAGCCCGCGCAGGTCGGCGACCGCGTCCGCCGGCACCAGTTCGCTCACCGGCGCGCTGGCATCGAAGGCCTTGCCGGTGTCCCAGGGCAGGCCCCTGGCCTTGGCCGCTGCCTGCAGGTCGCGCCGGGTCAGGTCGAGGCCGACGCCGTAGCCCAGCACCAGCGCCGCGGCCTGGCCGCGGTCGAGCACGCCGGGCTGGGCGTCGCGTCCCAAAGCCACGACCAGCTCCACCTCGTGGTGCAACTCGTCGGTTCCAGGCGGGTAGGGGACCTGGCCGTCCAGGACCACGGCATCGGGCGGCTTGAGGAAGAACACCGGGGTCCCGCGCGCAGCCGGGTCCGCGGGGGTGGCGCCCATCTCGCGGGCGTGCTCGGCGAAGTTGCGGCCGACGCAGTACACGCGCCGAACGGGGAAGCGGGCACCGGTGCCGCGCACCGGGATGCGTACCGCGACCGGGGCGGGCACGAGGTCGCGCATCGCTGGGCCGGGACTCAGGAGGGCTTGCCGACGACCCGGTATTCGGCGTCCACCACGCGCCCGGCCTGCGCGCGCGGCTTGCCGCGCTGGCGCCACAGGCGGGCGAGCAGGCCGGCGGCGATCATCGCGGCGCCGACGAACACGCTGACGAACACCAGCACCGCGAGCACCGCGACGCCGAGCAGGCCCATCAGCACGCGCAGCACCACGTTGCGGCGGAACGGCGTCGCGCCGAAGCGGGCGAAGGCGGGGCGTTCGAGGCGGAAATGCAGTGCGGACATCGTCGTGGCGGCTCGTGGGACAATCGGCTTTCGCCGGTGGGGGCCAGTATCGGACGTGCTGCGTTCGGGTTTGTGAGAACTTCGTTAAGAATGGCCAAGACCAGACTGACAACCCTGTCACGGATTCCCGATGGCGGCTTCGCCGAAGCCGAGGGACTGGTGGACGGCACGCTGGAATCGCTGGTGCTGCATCGCAGCGGAGCATCGGTGCGCGCCTGGCTCAACGTCTGCCCGCACGCCGGCCGGCGCCTGGACTGGGCGCCGGGCGAATTCCTCAAGTCGAAGGACGGCCTGCTGGTCTGCGCCGTCCATGGCGCGAGCTTCGAGACCGTGGGCGGCGAGTGCGTCGCCGGCCCCTGCCGCGGCGACCACCTGCGCGCGGTCGCGGTCGAAGTCCGCGACGACGAGGTCCACCTCCTGTAGGAGCCGCCATGGCGGCGAGCCTTTCCCCGTTCAGAACAGCAAATTGACCGCCAGCACCTGCACCACGATGCAGCACAGCGACAGCGGCGCGCCCGCGCGCCACATGTCGCGCGCGGTGTAGCCGCCGGGACCGGTGATCATGGACATCACCGGGTTGGACGGGGTCATCAGGTTGTTCGAGGCCGCCAGCGCGGTGACCAGCGCGAACACCAGCGGATCGCCGCCTGCGGCCAGGGCGACGTTGATCGCCATCGGTACCATCACGATGGTGGCCCCGACCTGGCTGATCACCAGCGCGAAGCAGGTGGTGAGCAGCCCCACCAGGAACTGGATCACCCACATCGGCATGCCCTCGGGGAGCCGCTCCAGGGTGTGCCCGGCGACCCAGGCGGCGGCGCCGCTTGAATCCATCGCCCAGCCCAGGGGGATCAGGCAGGCCATCAGGAACACCGTCTTCCAGTTGATGGCCGAATAGGCCTCGTCCATCTTCAGCACGCCGGTCAGCAGCATGCCGGCGACGCCGGTCATCAGCGCGATCGACGGCGGGATGCGCGTGGACAGCGCGATCATCATCGTGATCGCGAAGATCACCATGGCGATGCGGAACTTGTGCGGGCGCTGCTCGCCCTTCGGGTAGTCGGTCACGACCACGAAGTCGCGGCCCTTGGCGGCGTCGGACAGGTCGGTCCAGATGCTGTGCAGGACCAGCATGTCGCCGGCACGGATCGGCAGCTCGCGGACGTTGTCGGTCAGCACTTCCTTGTCGCGGTTGATCGCGAGCAGGCTGATCCCGAGCTGCTTGCGCAATTGCAGGTCGCGCGCGGTCTTGCCGATGTACTTCGAGGTCGGCGGTACCACCGCCTCCGAGATGCCCGCGCGGCTGGGGTTGAACAGGTCGCCGAACTCGCGCAGGCGGGTGGACAGGCGCAGGAAGTTGTTCTGCGCGAAATCGGTGACTTCCTGCTTGCCGCCCATCACCCCGAGCACGCTGCCGACCCAGATGCGGGCGTCGCCTGGCGGTGCCAGGCGCGATTCGTTGCCGGTCTTCAGCGCCAGCAGCAGCGGCGCGCCGTGCAGGGTCTCGGCCTCGCCCACCGACATGCCCACGAGCGGGCTGTCGGCGCCGACGGTGAGCTCGAACACCTCGCCCTCGATGCCGTAGGTGTTGGCGAAGTAGCTCTGCGTGCGCGCCGGGGTCACGCCCTTGTCGCTCTCCTCGGGGAGCGCCTTGCCGCCGAAATAGCGGAAGTAACCCAGCGACAGCAGCAGCAGCGCCAGGCCGATCGGCAGCGGCGCGAACATCTGCAGCGGCTCCAGCGTGGCCACGCCCGAGGGCAGGTTGGCGTTGGCCGAGACCAGCAGGTCGTTGAGCAGGATCAGCGGCGAGTTGCCGACCATGGTCAGCGAACCGCCCATCACGATCGCCGCGGCCAGCGGCAGCAGCATGCGCGACAGCGCCACGCCGGTGCGCGAGGACAGCCGCGAGGCCACCGGCAGGTACAGGGCCAGCACCGACGGGTTCTGCATCACCGAGGAGTTGAGGCCGGCCACCGCGGTGGTCAGCAGCAGCAGCCGCTGCTCGACGCCCTGCGCGCGGCGCAGCAGCCAGCCGGCGAGCCGGTTGAGGGCGCCGGTGCGGTCCAGCCCGGCGCCCAGGACCATGGTCGCCATCACGCTGATCACGGCGTTGCCGGAGAAGCCGTCGAACAGGTCCTCGGGTGCGACCAGGCCGGTCAGCCCGAGCAACACCAGCACCGACAGCGCGACCACGTCGGCGCGCACGCGCTCGAACACGAACAGGACCATGGTGAGGCCGACGAGCCCGAGCACCAGCATCATGTCGGGCGTGAGCGTCAGCGCGGTATCCACCAGTCCTCGGTCCCAGTCCCTGTTGCTAGATCCTGTCGTACAGCAGATCCCGGACACCGTGGCCGAGTTTCAGGCCCCGGTCCTCGAAGTGGGTCCGGGGCCGCCAGGGCGGCCGCGGCACGTGCCCGCGCGGGCCGGCGCGGTTGCGCAGGCCGGGAGTCGCGTCGAGCACGTCCCACATCTGTTCCGCATAGTCGTGCCAATCGGTGGCGAGGTGCAAGCGGCCGCCCGGGCGCAGCTTGCGCACCAGCAGCGCGGCGAAGGCGGGATTCACCAGCCGGCGCTTGTGGTGGCGCTTCTTGTGCCATGGGTCCGGGAAGTAGATGCGGACCTCGTCGAGGCTGCCGTCGGCGATCTCGTTCTCCAGCACTTCGACCGCGTCGTGGTGGTAGACGCGGACGTTGCCGGTGCCGTCCTCCGCCAGTGCGTTGAGCAGGCGGCCGACGCCGGGGGCGTGCACCTCGATGCCGATGAAGTCCCGTTCCGGGTCGTTTGCCGCGGCGAAGCGCAGCGCCTCGCCGTTGCCGAAGCCGATCTCGAGCACCCGCGGCGCCTCGCGTCCGAACGCGGCGGCGAAGTCGCGCGGGGCGCCAGCGTAGTCGAGGCCGTAGCGCGGCCACAGCGCGTCGAACGCGCGCTGCTGCGCGGGAGTGAAGCGGCCCTGGCGCAGCACGAAGCTGCGCACGCGGCGGCGGCCATCCTCGACCGTGAACGGCTTCGGCGGCGCCTTGGCGCCGGCGCTGGAGAAAGGGTCGGTCATCGGTCGGTCATGCCACGGCCGGCCACGCCGGCCTCATCCGACCAGGCCGTCGAGCGGCGAGGAGGCGCTGGCGTAGCGCTTGCGCGGGATGCGCCCGGCGCGGAAGGCGTCGCGGCCGGCCTGCACCGCGAGCTTCATCGCGCGCGCCATCAGCACCGGGTCCCGGGCGCCGGCGATCGCGGTGTTCATCAGCACGCCGTCGCAGCCGAGCTCCATCGCGATGCTCGCGTCCGAAGCGGTGCCGACGCCGGCGTCCACGATGATCGGCACCTTGGCGTTCTCGACGATCTCGAGCAGGTTGTAGCGGTTCTGGATGCCGAGGCCGGATCCGATCGGCGCCGCCAGCGGCATCACCGCGACGCAGCCGATCTCCTCCAGCCGCCTGGCCAAGATCGGGTCGTCGGAGGTGTAGACCATCACCTGGAAGCCGTCGGCGACCAGCTGCTCGGCGGCGTCCAGGGTCTGCACCACGTCGGGGAACAGGGTCTTCTGGTCGCCGAGCACCTCGAGCTTCACCAGCGCGTGGCCGTCGAGCAGCTCGCGCGCGAGGCGGCAGGTGCGCACGGCCTCGGCCGCGGTGTAGCAGCCGGCGGTGTTGGGCAGCAGGGTGTAGCGGTCGGGCGGCAGCACGTCGAGCAGGTTCGGCTCGTTCGGATCCTGCCCGATGTTCGTACGCCGGATGGCGACGGTGACGATCTCCGCGCCGGCGGCCTCGGTGGCTTCGCGGGTCTGTTCGAGGTCGCGGAACTTGCCGGTGCCGGTGAGCAGGCGGGAACGGTAAGGCTTGCCGGCGATCACCAGGGGATCGTCGCCGGCGGACTGCAGGTGCTGGTTCATGCCCCGATTTTAACGTTCAACCGCCACCGAGCGCGTGCACGATCTCGACGCGGTCGCCGGCGCGCAGCGCATGGCTTGCATGCGCGCTGCGCGGCACGATCTCGCCGTTGACCTCGACCGCCACCCGGCGGCCACCGTAGCCGGCCGCCTCGAGCAGTTCGGCGACCGTGCAGGCGCCGGGCAGCTCGCGCGGCGCGCCATTCAACTGGATGTCCATGCCGTCATTGTCCCCGTTCGGGCCTTTCCCGGCCACGGGATTCGTGAAACGATCAGGCATTGTTCACGCCATCTCCATGGAGCGCCGCATGTCGCAGTCCCGCAAGCCCCTCCGCACCCTGCTCGCCGCCGCGCTGGCCCTCGCCGCGGCCCCCGCGCTGGCGCAGGACTCGCCGTTCTCGCAGACGTACTTCTTCGGCGACAGCCTCACCGACAGCGGCCACTTCCGCCCGGTGCTGGTGCAGATGATCGGTCCCGACGGCGCCCTGATCGGCAAGTTCACCACCAACCCGGGCCTGGTCTGGGCGGAGTACCTCGCCGCCTATTACGGCACAGATGCCTCGACCGACGGCGACGGCGGCACCAACTACGCGGTCGGCGGCGCACGCGCCGGCGTGGACACGGCCGGGGCGCTCGGCCCGACGCCGTCGCTGGCGACCCAGGTCGGCGCCTACCTCGCGGCCACCGGCGGCAGCGCCGACCCGAACGCGCTGTACGCGGTCTGGGCCGGCGCCAACGACCTGTTCGAGGTGCAGGCGGATCCCTCGCAGGCGCAGGCGATCATCGGCACCGCGATCGGCGCCGAGGTCGGCGCGATCGACGCGCTGCAGCGGGCCGGCGCGCGCTACGTGCTGGTCGCCAACATGCCGGACATCGGCCTGACCCCGGCGGCGCGCGCCGGCGGCGAGCTCGGCATGGCCCAGGCCACGGCGCTCGCGCAGGCCTACAACGAGGCGCTGTTCGGCGCCCTGGCCGGCCAGGGGCTGAGCGTGATCCCGGTGGACACCTTCCACTTCCTGCAGGAGGTGGTCGCCAACCCGGGCGCGTACGGCATCACCAACGTGACCACCCCTGGCTGCGCGGTGCAGCCGGCACCGGCCGGCGGCAGCGCCCTGTTCTGCAACCCGGGCTCCTACGTGACCCCGGGGGTCGGGAGCACCTGGATGTTCGCCGACGGCATCCACCCCACCACCGCCACCCACGCGATGATGGCGCAGCTGGCGGTCTCGATGATCGAAGGCCCGCGCCAGATGGCGGTGCTGCCGCACGTCGAGTCCGCGCTCGGCCGCGCCCGCGCCGGACGCGTGGACGCGCGCCTGGCGGCCCGCCCGCAGGGCGACGGCTGGCGCTGGTGGGCGGACGTGCGCGGCGACTCGCTGCGCTACGGCCACGGCGACAGCTTCGACGGCATCGGCCCGGCGCTGACCTTCGGCATGGACCGCAGCAGCGGCAACCTGGTCTACGGCGGCTTCCTCGGCTACGGCCGCCAGGAATCGGACTGGGGCCTGCGCCGCGGCAGCTTCGAGCAGGCCGATGCCACCCTGGGCGGCTACCTCGGCTGGCGTTCCGGCAGCCTCTGGGCCAACGGCCAGCTGAGCTATTCGCGCGTGGACGTGGACACCGAGCGCGAAGTGCAGCTCGGCCAGGCGACCCGCACCCACCTCGGCTCGACCGACGGCAGCAACCTCTCCGCCGGCGCCAGCGCGGGCTGGGACTTCGGCGACGGCGCCTTCGTGCACGGCCCGGTGGCCTCGGTGCTGGCGCAGCGGATCGAACTCGACGGCTTCGCCGAGTCCGAGCCGGGGCTGTCGACTTCGCTGGCCTATCCGGAGCAGGAGTACGACTCGCTCATCGGCAGCATCGGCTGGCAGTTCAGCTGGTCGCCGGCCGAGCGCATCCACCCCTACGGCCGCGTGACCTGGGACCGCGAGTTCGAGGACGCGCCGGCGCAGGCCTTCGCCAGCGCGCAGTCGATCCCGGGGTCGCTGCCGTACGCGGTGCCCGGGCATGCCTTCGACGAGCGCTACGGCACCCTGGTGCTGGGGGCACGCACGCAGGTGCTGGGGCTGGACGCGAACGTCGGCATGACCACGACCTTCAGCCACGAGGGCGGCAACGACGCGAGCGTCTTCGTGACCGTCGGCAACCGCTTCTGACACAGCAGGAAACGGCTGGGATAGAATCTCCCGGCGGCGCGGGCGTAGCTCAATGGTAGAGCTGTAGCTTCCCAAGCTACTGACGAGGGTTCGATTCCCTTCGCCCGCTCCATTCCCCACATGAAACTCGCGATCCTTTCGCGCAACACCAGGCTGTACTCGACCCGACGGCTGGTCGAGGCCGCGCGCGGGCGCGGCCACAGCGTGCGCGTGCTCGACCCGCTGCGCTGCTACCTGCGCATCGGCGAGGACGGCTTCGGGCTCCGCTACAAGGGCCGCCCGGTGTGCGACTACGACGTGGTGGTGCCGCGCATCGGCGCCTCGATCACCCGCTACGGCACCGCGGTGCTGCGCCAGTTCGAGCTGCTCGGCAGCCACACCCCGAACCCGTCCGACGCGGTGCTGTGCGCGCGCGACAAGCTGCGCTGCCACCAGCTGCTGGCCGCGCACGGTATCGGCCTGCCGGCCACCGTGTTCGGCGACAGCCCGGACGACACCGCCGACCTGCTGTCGCTGCTCGGGCCGCCGCCGCACGTGATCAAGCTGGTCGAGGGCGCGCAGGGCAACGGCGTCATGCTGGCGGAGAAGCTCGCGGCCTCGCGCGGCATGATCGAGGCCCTGCGCGGGCTGTACGCGAACTTCCTGGTGCAGGAGTTCATCGGCGAGGCCGAGGGCGCCGACCTGCGCTGCTTCGTGGTCGGCGACCGGGTGGTCGCGGCCATGCGCCGGCAGGCGCCCGAGGGCGAGTTCCGCGCCAACCTGCATCGCGGCGGCAGCGCGCAGCCGGTCCGGCCGACGGGCGCGGAGCAGGCGGTCGCGGTCCGCGCCGCCCGGCTGGTGGGGCTGGGCGTGGCCGGGGTGGACCTGATCCGCTCCCGGCGCGGGCCGCTGGTGCTCGAGGTCAACGCCTCGCCGGGGCTGGAGGGGATCGAGGAGGCGAGCGGCCTGGACATCGCCGGCGCGGTGATCGATTTCGCCGTGGCCGGGCATCCGCGGCCGCGCCGTCGCAAGGCTGCGTGAGAACGCCATCGGGGGGGGGGGCTGTTTTACGAAAATTTAACATCGGCTTTAACGGTCGTTTAATCGATTCGCCGGTAGCCTTGTCCGGACCGCAGACCTGCTCTTCCAGCTCGACACACTCGTCAGTGCCGCTGTCCGGCGACGCAGATTTCGGTAAATCGGGGCAATGCTTGGCCCGGGCGCGGGAGCCGCGTCCGGGCCTTTGTTTGCGTGCGGCCGTTCACCGGCGCGTGTGCAAGAATCGAGGGAGGCCTTGCGAGGCGCCCGACAGAAGGAATCCAGATGCGCATCCTGGTGATCGAAGACAACACCGACATCGCCGCCAACCTCGGCGACTACCTGGAGGACCGGGGCCACACGGTGGATTTCGCCGCCGATGGCGTCACCGGCCTGCACCTGGCGGTGGTGCACGACTTCGATGCCGTGGTGCTGGACCTGAACCTGCCCGGCATGGACGGGCTGGAAGTCTGCCGGAAGCTGCGCAACGAGGCGCGCAAGCAGACGCCGGTGCTGATGCTGACCGCGCGCGACTCGCTGGACAACAAGCTGGCCGGCTTCGACTCCGGCGCCGACGACTACCTGATCAAGCCGTTCGCGCTGCAGGAGGTCGAGGTGCGCCTGAACGCGCTGGCGCGGCGCGGCCGCAGCGCGCAGACCCGGGTGCTGAACGTGGGCGACCTCGAGTACAACCTCGACACGCTCGAGGTGCGCCGCGGCGGCAAGCTGCTGCAGCTCAACCCGACCGCGCTCAAGATCCTGCAGGCGCTGATGGAGGCCTCGCCGGCGGTGGTCACCCGCCAGGACCTCGAGACCCGCGTCTGGGGCGAGGAGCTGCCCGACTCGGACTCGCTGCGCGTGCACATCCACGGCCTGCGCGCGGTGATCGACAAGCCGTTCGACTCGCAGCTGATCCAGACCCGCCATGGCATCGGTTACCGGATCGCCGCTCCCGATGCGGGAAGCTGAGCAGCAGGGCGGCGTCCGCCCGTCGCACAAGCCCCCCACGCGCTTCCGCAGGCGGCTGCGCACCCGCATCATCCTTTCGTACGTGCTCCTCGGCGTCGGCCTGACGCTGGCACTGGCGTTCGCCACCAACTACGCGCGCAACCGGGTCGAGAACCAGCTCATCGAAGACCTGATGAACCGGAACATCGACGAGTTCGCGCGCCGCTACTACGCCGATCCGCAGAGCAAGCCGGCGCTGCCCGTGCAGCAGATGATCGGCTATGTCCTCACTCCCGACAGCGAGCGCCTGCAGCGCGACTTCCCGGAATGGGCGGAGCTCTCCGACGGCATCTACGGCATGAACGGGATCGACGAGAACGGCAAGCCGTTCTCGTACAAGCTGGCGGTGCGCAAGACCCCCGACACCTGGTTCTTCCTCGCCTACGAGATGACGCAGTCCTTGCGCGGCGAGCGCCAGTTCAACAACGCGCTGATGGGCGTCGTGCTCGTGTTCACCGCGCTGTCGCTGCTGGTGGGGTGGTGGGCCGCGTCGCGCGTGATGAGCCCCGTGTCGGAACTGGCCGAGCGCCTGCAACTCTCGGGGCGAAGCTCGCATCCAGAAGCCCTCGCCGAGCACTTCCCCGACGACGAGGTCGGCCAGCTCGCCAGCGCGCTGGACGACTACGCCGCGCGCCTGACCGAGGTCGTGCAGCGCGACCGCGAGTTCAATGCCGACGTCAGCCACGAGCTGCGCACGCCGCTGGCGGTGATCAAGGGCGCGGTCGAGCTGCTGCTCTCGCGCCCGGACCTGGACGACAAGTCGCGCGCGCGGCTGCAGCGGATCCAGCGCGCCGAGCGCCAGTGCACCGACCTGATCAGCGCGCTGCTGCTGCTCTCGCGCAACGAACGCGGCCACGGCGCGGCCGACGTCGGCCGCATCGCCGAGCAGTTGCTGGACATGCACCGCGCGCAGCTCGGCGGCAAGCCGCTGGAACTGCGGCTGGAGGGCGAGCGCGGGCTGGTCGTGGACGCGCCCGAGGCGGCGGTCGCGGTCGCGCTGGGCAACCTGATCGGCAACGCGGTCAAGTACACGCCCGAGGGCGAGGTGGTGGTCCGCCTGTCGCCCAATTCGGTCGAGGTCGTCGACACCGGGCCCGGGCTCACCGACGAGGAAGCGGTGCGCGTGTTCGAGCGCGGCTACCGCGGCAGCCATGCCGGGCATTCCAACGGCAGCGGCATCGGCCTGTCCATCGTGCGCCGGCTGTGCGACCTGTACGGCTGGAGCGTGCACGTGGGCCCGGGGCCGGACCGGGGCGTGGTGGCGACGCTGGCCTTCGGCTAGCTAGAGCGACACCCACCAGCAGCCCAGGCGCCGGTGCATCGAGAACGTGGTCGAGACCGCGGACGCGGAGCCGGGGACGACCTGCTCGACCCGCAGCCCCGTCGGCGGCCGGTCGAACAGCGGAATCTCCCAGGGAGGAAGACCGGCGTCGAGCGGGTCGGGCGGGTAGACCGGAACGACGTCCACCAGGGTCCGGCCCGCGATCGCCTCCAGCCGGTCCATCACCGCGCGCCCGGCGCGGTCGCCCATGCCGTTCCAGTCGTACAGCGCCGAGAGGCGGTTGACGTCGCCCGTCTCGATCGCGGAGGACAGCTCGAACATCAGCTCGACCGGGTCCAGCGAGCAGTCGTTCCGGTGCCGGCGCAGTTCGAACTCCTGCGCGGCGACGACGCCACTGGCGCAAAGCAGGACGAGAGCCGCGAGCCATCGCATCCCGCGAGCATACGGAATCAGAACGAGACGAAGTAGCAGCCCGCGTAGCGGTGCACATCGAAGTCGACCACCGCCCCGTTGCCGTCCCCGCCCAGCACCAGCTGCAGGACGCCGGCGCCGCCCCCGGTGCTCCCGGCGGACGTGGCGAGCAGCGGCCCGCCCGAAGCGAAGCCGCCGTTGAAGTACTGGGTGTCCAGCACCGGGCGGCTGGCCAGGCCCTGGAGCCGGTCCATGGTGCTCCGCGCCTGGCCGCTGGAGACGCCGACCCAGTGGTAGCTCTCGGCCACGCGGTTGACGTCGCCCAGGGCGAGCGCGCCGCGCAGGTCCATCTGCAACTGGGTGGGCGTGCGCGCGCAGCCCGCGGCCGGTGACCTGCGGCCGATGCGCGCCTGGCGGGGTGCCTTGGCCGCCGGTGCGGCCGACAGGGTGCCGCCGGCCTGGCGGTCGATGACGATCGCGCTGACGCCGACGGTGCGCTGCTCGAACACGGCGCAGGACTTGTCGGTGTAGCCCACGGTGCCGTCCGCCGCCTCGCAGCGCTGGATGGTGTCGGCCGCACGGGCGACCGGAACCACGGCGGAAACCGCGTGGAGTGCGACCGCCAGCGCGGCGGCGGTGAGGGCATGCCTGTTCATGGCGGGCATGGTCCGGGGCGCCGCGTGCAGGCCGCGTGCGCCGGCGCCCGTGGAACTTGCCGCGGGCTGAACTCAGCGCATGTTGCGCAACACGTTCAGTGTCGGTTTGGCGAGGTTGAGCGTGTAGAAGTGCAGGGCGGGGGCGCCGCCGGCGACCAGCCGCTCGCACATCGCGGCGACGAACTCGGCGGCGAACGCGCGGATCGACTCCGCGTCGTCGCCGTAGGCCAGCATGCGCTTGGCGATCCAGCGCGGGATCTCGGCGCCGCAGGCTTCGGAGAAGCGGCGCAGCTGGGTGAAGTTCGAGATCGGCATGATCCCGGGCACGATCGGCACCTCGACCCCGAGCGCGCGCGCCTCGTCCACGAAGCGGAAGTAGGCGTCGGCGTTGTAGAAGTACTGCGTGATCGCGCCGTCGGCGCCCGCGTCCACCTTGGCCTTGAAGTGGCGCAGGTCGGCGAACGCGTCCTCGGCCTGCGGGTGGCACTCGGGATAGCAGCCGACCTCGACGTGGAACCAGTCGCCGTGCTCGGCGCGGATGAACGCCACCAGGTCGGTGGCGTTGCGCAGGTCGCCCATGCGCGCCATGCCCGAGGGCAGGTCGCCGCGCAGCGCCACCAGCCGGCGGCAGCCCATGTCGCGGTACTTGGCCAGCAGCGCGCGGATTTCCTCGCGGCTGCCGCCCATGCAGCTCAGGTGCGGGGCGGCGTCCAGTTCGTGCCGTTCGCGCAGCCGCTGCACCGTGTCCGGGGTGTACGACAGGGTCGAGCCGCCGGCGCCGAAGGTGCACGAGACGTATTCCGGCGCGTGCGCGCGCAGCTTCGCCGCGGTGCGGTCGAGCTGCGCGCGCTGTTCGTCGGTCTTCGGCGGATAGAACTCGAACGACAGCGGCACGCCGGCCATGCGCTCCCCCTTCCGTCCCCGGATCAGTAGCGGTAGTGGTCGGCCTTGTACGGGCCTTCGACCGGCACGCCCAGGTATTCCGCCTGCTCCCGGGTCAGCCTGGTCAGCTTCACGCCGATCTTCTCCAGGTGCAGCCGGGCCACCTCCTCGTCCAGGTGCTTGGGCAGGCGGTAGACCTCCTTGCCGTAGAGCTCCTTGTTGGCCCACAGGTCGATCTGCGCCAGGGTCTGGTTGGAGAACGAGTTCGACATCACGAAGCTCGGGTGGCCGGTGGCGCAGCCCAGGTTCACCAGCCGGCCCTCGGCCAGCAGGAAGATCTCGCGGTCCGGGCCGAACACGAACTTGTCCACCTGCGGCTTGATGTTGATGCGCTCGGCGCCGGAGGCGTACAGCGCGTCCACCTGGATCTCGTTGTCGAAGTGGCCGATGTTGCAGACGATGGCCTGGTTCTTCATCGCCTGCATGTGCTCGAGGCGGATGACGTCCTTGTTGCCGGTGGTGGTGACGTAGATGTCGGCGGTGCCGAGGGTGTCCTCGACGGTGGCGACCTCGAAGCCCTCCATCGCCGCCTGCAGCGCGCAGATCGGATCGATCTCGGTGACGATCACGCGCGCGCCGTACGCCCGCAGCGAGTGCGCCGAGCCCTTGCCGACGTCGCCGTAGCCGCACACGACCGCGACCTTGCCGGCCAGCATCACGTCCATCGCGCGCTTGAGGCCGTCGGCCAGCGACTCGCGGCAGCCGTACAGGTTGTCGAACTTCGACTTGGTGACCGAGTCGTTGACGTTGATCGCCGGCACCAGCAGCTTGCCGGCCTCGGCGAGCTGGTAGAGGCGGTGCACGCCGGTGGTGGTCTCCTCGGAGACGCCCTTCCAGTCGGCGACCACGCGCTTCCAGAAGCCCGGGCGCTCCTTCGCGACGCGCTTGAGCAGGTCCTTGATCACCTGCTCCTCGTGCGAGGAGGCCTTCTCGTCCACCCACTTGCTGCCGTGCTCGAGCTCGTAGCCCTTGTGGATCAGCAGGGTGACGTCGCCGCCGTCGTCCACCACCAGCTCGGGGCCGGTCAGGGTGCCGTCGGGCAGGGTGAAGGTCAGCGCCGCGAGGGTGCAGTCCCAGTACTCCTCCAGGGTCTCGCCCTTCCAGGCGAACACCGGGGTGCCGCTGGCGGCGATCGCCGCGGCGGCGTGGTCCTGGGTCGAGAAGATGTTGCACGAGGCCCAGCGCACGTCGGCGCCGATGTCCCTGAGCGTCTCGATCAGCACCGCGGTCTGGATGGTCATGTGCAGCGAGCCGGTCACGCGCACGCCCTTGAGCGGGGCGTCCGGCGCGTACTTGCGGCGGATGGACATCAGGCCGGGCATCTCGTGCTCGGCGATGTCGATCTCCTTGCGGCCCCAGTCGGCGAGGCCGATGTCGGCGACCTTGTAGTCGCCGTCCAGGGAGAAATTGCGGGGTTGTGCGTTCATGGCTGCTCCGTTCGTCGGGCCCGCGGGCGGTGGCCCCCGGGCGGGTCAAACGGGCGCCGTTGAAGCAGGAGTCGCGCCGAGCCTGGCCGTGGCGGATCCCACGGTCGCAGCGCCCCTCGGCGGGTCGGGGATTATATCGCTTGCTGCGGATGAAGCGATAGATCGACGGCGTGGAGCGGATCGCTTGACGGTTATGGTTAGGAGTCCTAATATTCGCCCATGGGCCCGACCCCCTCCCTCGACCAGCGTGAACAGGCCGCCCTCGGCCTCGAACAGCTCGCCTTCCTGGTGCGCGCGGACGCGTGGCGCGGGCAGGGAACGCCGGCACTGCCGCCGACCCAGGCCGGGGTGCTGCGCATGCTCGCGGGCGAACCCTCCGGATTGCGTCCCGGGCACATCGCCGAGCGGGTGGGTGTGTCGCCGGCGAGCCTCAGCGATTCGCTCAAGGCGCTGGAAGCGCGCGGCTGGATCCGGCGCGATCCGGACCCGGACGACGGGCGTGCGATGCGGGTGCGGCTGAGCCGCCCGGGGCGGGCGCTCGCGGCGCGGCTCAACGATCCGGCGCGCGGCATGGGCGCGCTGCTGGCCGCCTTGCCGGAGCGCGATGTCGCCGCGCTGTTGCGCGCGACCCAGCTGCTGGTGGCGGAAGCGCAGCGCCAGGGGCTGGCCACCGGCCTGCGCACCTGCGTGGGCTGCCGGTTCTTCCGGCCCTACGCCAGCGACGACCCCGAGCGACCGCACCTGTGCGGCTTCACCCGCCAGCCCTTCGGCGACCGCGAGCTGCGCGTGGACTGCAGCGATTCCGAACCGGCGCCGGCCGATGCCGTCGCCGTTGCGCTGGACCGGTTCAGGAGGGCCGACGCGACCCCATGAAAAAAGCGGACGGCGCCCGACTGCCATCGGACGCCGTCCTTTCCTCCCACCCACCCTGACAGAGCAAGCAGAGGAGATTCCAGTATGCGCCATGCCATGACCACGGCGATCGCGCTGGCGATGGCCGCCGGCAGTTTCGCCACTTACGCACACGATCCGCACGAAACCGGCCGGAAGGCCGCCGACGGGCACGCCGGTGGAATCGCGAGCGCCCCTTCGGAAGCCGTGCGCGCCGATTTCGACATCGTCCACACCCGGATCAGCACCGAAGGCCGGGTGGCCACCTTCCACATGGCGGTGTCGGGCAAGGCCGGCGCCACGCGGCCGGCGGCCAGCGGCAAGCTCGCCGGCAGCGAGGTGTTCTCCTACGTGTGGCCGACCTCGATCGATCCGTGGGAAGTCGGCTTCGACCGTGGCGCCGGGATCCTGGCGCTGGCGGTGACCGCGCATCCGGATTTCGACGACACCCCGCTGTACGACGAGAACGGCGACGGCATCCTCGACAACGACGGCGACGTCTGGCACAGCCACTGGGTCGTGCTGCAGCCGAATCCGGCCTGCGGCGAGGGTGCCTTGGCGGTGGTCGACATCCCCGAAGGCGCGAAGCCACGGCTGCCGAAGACCTGGCCGGGCCTGCCGCTGCTGCTGGACAGCCCCGGCTGGCAGCCGTTGCTCGACGACCACACGGTGGAGGTGAGGGTGCCGTTCGACGACGTCGGCGTGGTCACGGCCGGCAGCTTCGACGGCGTGACCGCCGGGTTGCGGGTGAATGCCAGCGTCCACGCGCCGCTGTTGTGCGTGGTGGACGTGTTCAAGGTGGCGTCGGGGGACCTGGGGCTGCCGGGGAAGGCGGAGTAGTGAAGCGACGGGGGCGCTCCATTCAAAAGCGCCCCTCATCCGCCCCTTCGGGGCACCTTCTCCCCGCTTGCGGGGAGAAGGGACTTATTTGAGCTTGGCGGCCTTGCGCAGTTCGTCGGCCTTGTCGGTCTTCTCCCAGGAGAAGGCGGTGGCGGTCTGCTGCTTGCCGGCGGCGTCGGTGTAGGTGACCTGCTCGGGCTTGCGGCCGAAGTGGCCGTAGCTGGCGGTGCGCTGGTAGACCGGGTGCACCAGGTCGAGCATCTGCAGGATGCCGTACGGGCGCAGGTCGAAGTGGCGGCGGATCAGGCGCTCGATCACGTCGTCGCCGACCTTGCCGGTGCCGAAGGTGGTGACCGAGATCGAGGTCGGCTCGGCCACGCCGATGGCGTAGCTCACCTGCACCTCGCAGCGGTCCGCCAGGCCGGCGGCAACCACGTTCTTGGCGACGTAGCGCGCGGCGTAGGCGGCGGAACGGTCGACCTTGGACGGATCCTTGCCGGAGAACGCGCCGCCGCCGTGGCGGGCCCAGCCGCCGTAGGTGTCGACGATGATCTTGCGGCCGGTCAGGCCGCAGTCGCCCACCGGGCCGCCGATCACGAACTTGCCGGTCGGGTTGATGTGGAACTTGGTGCCCTTGTGCAGCCACTTCGCGGGCAGGACCGGCTTGAGGATGGTCTCGCGCACCGCCTCGACCAGGTCCTTCTGCTTCACGCCGGGATCGTGCTGGGTGGACAGCACTACCGCGTCGATCGCCACCGCCTTGCCGTTCTCGTAGCGCAGGGTGACCTGGGACTTCGCGTCCGGGCGCAGCCACGGCAGCGGCGAGTTGCGGCGCTTGCGCACCTTCGCCTGCTGCTCGACCAGGCGGTGCGACAGGTGGATCGCGGCCGGCATGTAGCTGTCGGTCTCGTTGGTGGCGTAGCCGAACATCAGGCCCTGGTCGCCGGCGCCCTGCTCCTCGGGCTTCTTGCGGTCCACGCCCTGGTTGATGTCGGGCGACTGCTTGCCGATCAGGTTGAGCACGCCGCAGGTGGCGCCGTCGAAGCCGACGTCGCTGGAGTCGTAGCCGATGTCCAGGATCACCTTGCGGGTCAGCGCCTCGAGGTCCACCCACGCGGTCGTGGTGATCTCGCCGGCGACGATGGCGACGCCGGTCTTGACCATGGTCTCGCAGGCCACGCGCGCGCGCTTGTCCTGGGCCAGGATGGCATCGAGCACGGCATCGGAGATCTGGTCGGCGACCTTGTCCGGATGGCCTTCGGAGACCGATTCGGAGGTGAAGAGGTAGGCGGACTTGGACATCGGCGGGGTCCTCGGGGATATATATCCCTTGATACGGATGAAAGGATGGCCGCGCATGATACACGGGGCGGGGCCGGGTTGCATGGCGTGGTCGCAGGCTAGCATCCGTGGATGGATTCCCTGACCCAGATCCTCCTCGGCGGCGCGGTCGCCGCCTCCATCGCCCCTGCCGCGCACCGCCGCGCGGCGCTGCTGGCCGGTGCCGCGCTCGGCACGCTGCCGGACCTGGATTCGCTGCCGATCGCGATGCTCACCGACGATCCGGTCGCGCTGATGACCTTGCACCGGGGGGCGAGCCATTCGCTGCTGGTGCTGCCGCTGCTGGGCTGGGCGATCTGGGCCGCCTTCCGGCGCCGCGGCGGACGGGTGGCGGAGGCGCCGCGGCGCTGGTTCTGGGCGATCCAACTGGCGCTGCTCACGCACCCACTGCTCGATGCCTTCACGGTCTACGGGACGCAGCTGTGGTGGCCGCTGCCGGTGCGGCCGGTGATGTGGTCGAGCCTGTTCATCATCGATCCGCTGTACACGGTGTGGTTGCTGGTGGCCTGCGTGCTTGCGTTCGTCCTGCGCGCGCGTCCGGTGGCCGGCCGTGCGCTGGCCGTCGGGCTGGCGATCAGCACCGCCTACATCGGCTGGTCGCTGGCGGCCAAGGCGATGGTCGAGCGTGAAGCCGGGCGCGCGCTGGCGGCGATGGGACTTTCCGAGGCGCCGCGGTTCTCGGTGCCGACGCCGTTCAACACGCTGTTGTGGCGGGTGGTGGCGATGACCCCGGACGGTTACGTCGAGGGCTACCGCTCGCTGGTGGCGGACCCGGGCCCGATGCGCTTCACGCGCCACCACTCGCGGGCGGGGTTGCTGGCCGATGCGGCGCACGTGCCCGCGGTCGCGCGCCTGGCCTGGTTCAACCATGGCTTCATGCGCGTCGAGGATCGGAACGGCGAGCTGGTGCTGAGCGACCTGCGCATGGGCGCCGAGCCGGACTACTTCTTCAGCTTCGTGGTCGCGCGTCGCGACGGCGATGCCTGGGAGGCGATCCCGCCGCGGCAACTGCGGCCCCCGCGCGACCTGGCCGGCACCTGGGAAGCGACCTGGGCGCGGATCTGGAATGCACCGCCGCCGGATCCTCCTCAGGCCGCGGCCGGCAACTCCGGGGCCACGCCCGCGGCCAGCGCGTCGAAATAGTCGCGGGTCAGGCGCAACTGCTCTTCGGCGGTCTGCGCGCGGTTCACCACCGCGCGGAAGGCGTGGTTCTCGGGCCGGTCCTTCGCGTACCAACCCAGGTGCTTGCGGGCGATGCGCACGCCGCGCTCCTCGCCGTGGAAGGCGTGCAGGTCGCGCAGGTGCCCGAGCAGGATGTCGCGGACGTCCTGCACGGTCGGCTCCGGCAGCAGCTCGCCGGTCGCCAGGTAGTGCGCGACCTCGCGGAAGATCCACGGCCGGCCCTGCGCGGCGCGACCGATCATCACCGCGTCGGCGCCGGTGGTGCGCAGCACCTCGGCGGCCTTGCGCGCCGAGTCCACGTCGCCGTTGGCGATCACCGGGATGCGCAGCGCGGCCTTGATCGCGGCGATGGTCTCGTACTCGGCGCTGCCGGTGTAATGCTGGTCGCGGGTGCGCCCGTGCACCGCCAGCGCGGCGATGCCGGACTCCTGCGCGATGCGCGCGATCGCGGGCGCGTTGCGGTGATCGCTGTCCCAGCCGGTGCGGATCTTCAGCGTCACCGGGACGTCCACCGCGGCCACCACCGCCTCGAGGATGTCGGCCACCAGGCGCTCGTCGCGCATCAGCGCGGAGCCGGCCCAGGCGTTGCAGACCTTCTTCGCCGGGCAGCCCATGTTGATGTCGATGAGTTGGGCGCCGTGCGCAACGTTGTGGCGCGCGGCCTCGGCCATCAGCGCCGGCACGGTGCCGGCGATCTGCACGCTGACCGGGTCCGGCTCGCCGGCGTGGTCCGTGCGCCGCAGCGACTTGGTGGTGCTCCAGAAGCGCGGGTCCGAGGTGGTCATCTCGGACACCGCCAGCCCCGCGCCGAGCCGCTTGCACAGCACCCGGAACGGCTTGTCGGTGACCCCCGCCATCGGGGCGAGGATTACCTTGGGGTCGATCGGGTAGGGGCCGATGCGCATCCCCGCATTGTAGGAGCGGGGCGCGCCACGATCACTTCCTGGCAGGGCGGCGCAGCCAGAACAGGAAGCCGGTCACCAGCAGGAAGGCCGGCACCAGGCCGGCGAGCGCGGTCAGCCAGCGCAGCAGCGGCCCGCCCACCGCGCCGATGTGCAGCGGGTAGATGGCCTCGGTCATGCGCGCGCCGGCCGCCTGCACGGTGGCGTCGTGGGCCAGCAGCACCTCCTTGCCGGCCAGGTCCACGTGCACCGTGCTGCGGCCGTTGACGTGCCATTCGCCCGGCATGCGCGCGCGGAAGCTGACCACGCCTTCGCCGGCGGCGGGGGCGGCGGTGCGCGTGAGGTGGGCCGCCGGCAGGCCGGCCCGGGCCCGCGCCACGATCGCCGGCCAGTCCGGCTCCCCGGTGCGCGCGCGGACCGGCGCCGCGGGTGTTTCGCCGCCGCCGAACATGCCGGTGAGCAGGCTGCGCGCGCCCGCGTGGTAGACCATCCCGATGCCGGTCAGGGTGAGCAGCAGCACCAGCGGCATCAGCAGCACGCCGGTGCTGCGGTGCCAGGTGAGCCAGCGCCGCACCGGCGGGTTGGCGAACCACGTCAGCGACAACTTCAGCTTGCCGCGCTTCGGCCACCACAGGTACAGCCCGGTGAGCAGCAGCCCCAACGCGACCCAGCCGACGATGCCGACCACCTGCTCGCCGGCCTCGCCGGCGAGGAAGTGGATGTGCAGGTCCTGCAGCCACAGCAGGAAGTCGTCGCCGGTGCTGCGCATGAGCAGCAGGTCGCCGTCCTCGGGGGCGAAGTAGCCGCGGCGGCCGTCCACGTAGAAGCCGATGTACGTCGGCATCGACGCGTCCGGGAACTGGATCGAGCGCAGGCCCCGGGGCGTCTCGCGCGCCAGGATCGCGGCCAGCACTTCGCCGTCCGGCTCGAGGACCTGGCCCTCGAGCTGCGGGTGCTGCCAGCGCAGCAGGTCCTCGTGGAAGACCAGCAGCGAGCCGCTCAGGCCGAGCACCGCGAACGCGATGCCGGCGACCAGCCCCACCCACAGGTGCAGCCAGGACAGCAGCTTTCGCATCAGCCGGCGCCCATCAGAAGCGCATCGTCCAGCTCGCGGTCAGCGCGCGCCCGCGGCCGGCGTTGTAGTCGTCGTCGGCGGGGGTGGTCTGCGAGAAGTAGCTGATGTACTTGCGGTCGAACAGGTTCTCCACGCCCAGGTTCAGCGTGCCCGCGTCGAAGGCGATGCTCGCCTGCAGGTCGAAGACCGCGTAACCGTCGAAGCTCCCCGCCGGCGCGCCGCGGAAGTCGAAGTCGCGGTCGGCCGAGACGCTGCCCTGCAGCCGGGTGGAGAAGCGCGGCGTCCAGTCCTGCTCCCAGTAGCCGGTGGTGCGGTCCGGGCTGATGTTGATGCCGGCCAGGTCGCTGTCCAGCACGTCGTCGCCATCGCTGTCGTAGCGACCCTCGGTGCGCGCATGGGCGAGCCCCAGGCGGGTCGCGACCGACAGGCGGAACGCCACGTTCGCCTCCAGGCCGCGGATCGATGTGGCCTGGCGCTGCACGTTGTAGGTGTTGTTCGGTGCGTCGAAGATCAGCAGCGAGCCGAGGTCGGAATCGGACCAATAGGCGGCGACGTGCGCCAGCCAGCGGCCGTCGTCCCAGTCCAGGCCGATCTCGCGGTTGTCGGCTACCACCGGTGTCAGGTCGACCAGCTCGTCGACGTCCTGGTCCGGCACCTTGATCCCGCGCAGGACCCGGCCGACGTCGGCCACCGTGTAGCCCTCGGCGTAGGACGCGTACAGCTTCAGCGCGTCGCCCGCCTCCCACACCACGCCGAAGTTGGGCAGCGTCTCGGTGTACTCGGGGGCGCCGCCGGCGACCGTGTGGCTGCCGTTGCGCGGGATGGTCACGTAGTCGTCAACCACCAGCCGCGCACGCTCGTGGCGCAGGCCGCCGGTGAGCAGGAAGTCGCCGATCCGGTACTCGGCCTGCAGCAGCGGCGACAGGCTCTCGTAGGCGGTCGGCGGCACGTAGGTGATGTCGGCCGCGAGGTAGCGCTGCTCGGTGGTGTCGCGGGTCACGTCGAGGCCGGCCGTCAGCCGCAGCGGCAGTCCGGCGATGTCGCTGCGCGACCAGGTGAACTTCGCGCCGTGCTTCTCGGCGCCGATGTTGGTCTGGTCGAACCAGGTGTCGTCGGTGCCCTCGTTGAAGAAGTCGACGTAGCGGAAGGCGCCGTAGCGCGCGTCGAACCGGGTCCAGTAGAGCTGCGCCTGCAGGTAGCCGCCGGCGAGCGCGAAGTCGCTGTAGTCCAGGCTGACGGTGGTCGAGTCGTTCTGCGGCGGATCGAGCGGTGGCTCGCCCGGCACCGAGGTGGCGGTCTCGCCGTTGGCGAAGTCGCCCGGCAGGTTGAGGTAGTCGCCGTCGCCGCGCAGGCGGTAGCGGTTGACGCTGAGCTGCAGGCGGCGCGCGTCGCCGAGGTCCCAGCCGGCCTTGCCGAACAGGCTGAGGCTGCGCGCGTCCATCAGGTCGCCCTGCACCGGGTCGATCGCGATCGCCTTGCCGTCGCCGTCGTAGTACAGGCCTTCCTGCGCGTAGGAGGCGCCGCCGACGAAATCGAACGCGCCCTTGCGGGTGCCGAACAGCCAGGAGCCGCGGTAGCCGGCGCCGTCGTCGCGGCGCGGCAGCGCCGTGCTCGCGCCGAGCGTCACCTCGTGGAAGCTGCCGTCCCTGCGCGGCGCGCGCCGGGTGATGATGTTGATGATGCCGCCGGAGGCGCCGAGGCCCTGCAGCGCGTTGGCGCCGTGGATCACCTCGATGCGCTCGATCATCGCCGGATCGATGGTGTGCGCGTCGCGCGAGCCGTCGCGCAGCGGCGTGGACTGCGGAACGCCGTCCACCATGTACAGCGGCTGGCGGCCGCGCAGCGACTCGCCGAAGCTCGACATCTTCTGGCGCGAGGGCGCGAACGCCGGGATCAGGTTGGCCAGCACCTGCGACAGGTCGCGGGTCACCGCGAGCTGTTCCTGCAGTTGCTCGGCGGTGATCACGGTGATGGTGTTGGGCAGCGCGGCCTCGGAGTCGGGGAGGCGGCTGGTGGACGCGGAGACGGTGACCTTGTCGAAGTCGGTGACGTGGTCCTGGGCGTGGGCGGGCAGAACGGAAAAGCCGCCAAGGATGGCGGCCGCGAGGAGGCTGAATCGGGGCATTGAAAAGACGCCTGGGGACGAAAACCGGGCCATGATAATGCGAATAGTTCGCATTCACAATTCCCGGTAGCGCTCCTCGACTTCGTCCAGGGTGGGCATGGCCGAGGCGGCGCCCTTCCGCTCGGTCGAAAGGGCCGCGAAACGGGCGGCGAACCGGACGCCCTCGCCGAACCGGCCGGGGTCCCTCGACAGGCCCGCGGCCAGCGCGCCGTTGAACGCGTCCCCGGCCCCCGTGGTGTCCACGACGGCCGCATCGCCGGCGGGCACGCGATAGCAGGCCTCGGCGTCGCCATGCAGCGCGGCATCGCCGTGCGACACGAACGCGCCGGCGGCGCCGAGCGTCACCACCACGGTGCCGTGCGGCAACAGGCGCCGGCACAGCGCGTGCAGGGCTGCGTCGTCCATGCCCGCAACCGCGTCCGCGTCGACGTCGGCGCCGGGGCCGAGCAGGCTCGCGAACTCGCTCTCGTTCGGCGTCAGCACGTCCACCTGCGCCAGCAGGGCATCGCGCTCGCCGGGCGTGAGGCCCGCCGGGGCCGGGTTGAGCACGGTCGCGGCACCCGCGGCGCGTCCGTGGCGGAGCGCCGCCAGGACGGTTTCGCACGGGGACTCGAGCTGGACCAGCACCACCGCGGCGCCATCGAAGGCCGCGGCGTGGGTGTCCAGGAACGCGGCATCGAGTTCGGCATTGGCACCGGCGCCGACCACGATGCTGTTGCGGCCGCCGGCGTCCACGAAGATGCCGGCGGTGCCCGTCGGCCGGCAGCCTTTGGCGGCGTGCAGTTCGATGCCCTCGTCGCGGGCCAGCGAACGCGCCAGCGCCCCGCCGTCGTCGTCGCCGAGCGCGCAGACGAACGTCGTCGCCGCCCCGGCGCGCGCGGCCGCAACCGCCTGGTTGAAGCCCTTGCCGCCGGGTCCGGTGGCGTAGTGCCCGGCGACGGTCTCGCCGGGCCGCGGCAGCGCCTCGGGATGCCAGGCGTGGTCGACGTTGAACGAGCCGACCACGAGCACGCGACCCGCGCCGCCCATGTCAGGCGGCGGCTTCGGCGCGGACGTGCCGGGGCTTGAACAGCGGCACGAACGCGACCGCCATCGCCAGCGCGTAGAACGCGAAGGTCATCCAGATGCCGTGCCAGTCCTTGCCTCCGTCGGCGGCGGTGAACCAGCGGTCGATCATCCAGCCGCTGACCGCGCTGCCCAGGATCGCGCCGATGCCGTTGGTCATCAGCATGAACAGGCCCTGCGCGCTCGCCCGGATGCGGGAGTCGCTCTGCTGCTCGACGTAGAGCGAGCCGGAGATGTTGAAGAAGTCGAAGGCCATGCCGTAGACGATGCACGACAGGATGATCATCCACAGCCCGGCGCCCGGGTCGCCGTAGGCGAACAGGGCGAAGCGCAGGAACCAGGCCAGCATGCTCATGGTCATCACCGCCTTGATCCCGAAGCGCTTCAGGAAGAAGGGGATGGTGAGGATGAACAGCGTTTCGGAGACCTGCGAGATCGACATGATGATCGCCGGGTAGCGCACCGCGATGCTATCGGCGAACGCCGGGATGCCGGCGAAGTCGTGCAGGAAGGTGTCGCCGTAGGCGTTGGTGAGCTGCAGCGCGGCGCCCAGCAGCATCGCGAACACGAAGAACACGGCCATGTTGCGGTCGCGGAACAGCTTGAACGCGGTCAGGCCCATACGGTCGGCGAAGGTGCGGCTGTGCGCGGCGTCGAGCTGCGGCGGGCAGGGCGGCAGGGTGAACGCATACAGGCCGAGCACCGCGGCCGCGGCGGCGGCGATGTAGAACTGGCCCGGCGAAGTCTCGAGGCCGAGCAGGCTGGTGGTCCAGAGCGCGACGATGAAGCCGATGGTGCCCCACACCCGCAACGGCGGGTAGCTGGCGACCACGTCGAGGCCGGCGCGGCGCAGCGCGTTGTAGGCGACGGTGATCGCCAGCGCCAAGGTCGGCATGTAGCAGACCATGGTGGCCAGCATCATCCAGAACATGGTGTGCGGGTCGTCCACCGTCGGCACCAGCGCCAGCAGCACCGCGCCTGCCAGGTGCAGCACGCCATAGAGCTTCTCGGCGTTGATCCACTTGTCCGCGACCACGCCCATCAGCGCCGGCATGAACAGCGCGGCGATGCCCATGGTCGAGAAGATCGCGCCGAAGCTGGTGCCCGACCAGCCCTTGTTCTGGAACCAGTAGGCGCCGATGGTCAGCAACCAGGCCCCCCAGATGTAGAACTGGAGGAACAGCATCACGATCAGGCGCAGGCCAAGCAGGCGTCTTGGGTTCACGCATTCCCCCCGGGGCGATCTCTGGTGGTCGGGAAGTGTAGCGGGCGGCGCGGCCTCAGGGGTCGCGCGCGACCACCCGGTTGCCGCCGCTGTGCCGGCAGGGCACCAGGCGCCGGTCGGCGACGGCCAGCAGCGCCGACAGGTCGGCGCCGTCCTGCGGCCACGCCGCGAGGCCGACGCTGATGGTGAGGCGCACCGGATCCATGCCGCGCCCGGGGACGAAGGGGCGCGCCGCGAGCTCGCCGCGGAGCTGCTCCATGCGCTCCCACGCGGTCCCCATCGGGCAGTCGAGCAGCAGCGCGAACTCGTCGCGCCCCAGCCGCGCCATGCGTTCGGTCTCGTGCAGGCGCTCGTCGACGGTCCGCACCACGTGGCGCATGGCGCGGTCGGCTTCCTGGCTGCCGAGTTCCTCGTTGACGCGGCGGAAGTGGTCGATGTCGAGCAGTGCCACGGTCAGCGATCCGCCGTGGCGCAGCTGCTCGAAGCGCCGCAGCGCGTGCTGGCGCAGCCAGCGCCGGTTCGGCAGCCCGGTCTTGGCGTCGCGCCCTGACAGCTCGACCAGGCGCTGCATGCGCCGGACCACGGCCAGCATCAGCAAGGTCATGATCCCGAGCAGCAGCACGCGTTCGACCTGGTTGGCCGCGGTGCCGGTGCCGTACTCCACCGACACCAGCTGCTGCGGCGTCGAGGAGGCGAGCAGGACCCAGGCCAGCGCGCCGTACTGCAGCATCGCCATCCCGCCGGCGAACAGGGTGAGGCGGCCGTCGTTGCGCAGCGTGGTCATCGCGATCGCCAGCAGGTAGAAGGCCCACACCACCATGCTGTTGATGCCGGCGACGCGGTCGCCCATGGACAGCAGCGCCAGCACCCCGGTCACGGTGGTCACGTCCCAGGCGCAGGTCACCCACGGCAGCCAGGCGCGTGCGCGAACGTCCCGGGCGAGCGCGAGCCACAACTGGGCCATGGCATTCACGAACACGGCCGCGCCGAGGCCGATCGCGGTGTCGCCCGCCGGCGCGCCGGCGAGCGCCCCGGCCAGCGGCACCAGCAGCACCAGCGCCGAAAGCACCGCGCGCAGGCGCGCGACCAGCAGTTCGCCGCCGGCGCCCAGTTCCAGCATGACCTCGTCCGGCCGCGTCAGCAGTGGCGGGATCATGCGACCCCCCGGATGGCGGCCCACAGGCCGAGCGCGAGGAACACCAGCGCCGCGGCGATCCGCGCGGCGCGCAGCGGCAGGCGGTTGGCGAAGCGGCTGCCCAGCAGCACCACCGGAATATTGGCCGCGAGCATGCCGACGGTGGTGCCGGCCACGACCTGCCACAGCGGCACGTAGTGCGCGGCCAGCAGCACCGTCGCGACCTGGGTCTTGTCGCCGATCTCGGCGATGAAGAAGGCGACGCAGGTGGCGACGAAGGCGCCGCGCGCCGGTTTCGCGAGCGCGTCGTCCTCGAGCTTGTCCGGCTTCAGCGTCCACAGCGCGATCGCGATGAAGCTTGCCGCGACCACCCAGCGCAGCACGTCGGGTGTCAGCCAGGACGCGGCCAGCGCGCCGAGCCACCCGGCAAGGGCATGGTTGAGCAGGGTGGCGACCAGGATGCCGGCGATGATCGGCCACGCACGCCGGTAGCGCGCCGCGAGCAGCAGGGCGAGCAACTGGGTCTTGTCGCCGATTTCCGCGAGCGCGACGGTCAGGGTCGAAACGGCGAGGGCTTCCATCCGGGACCATTGTAGGAGCGGCGCGTGCGCCCGGCGACAGGGCGGTCGCGGCGCGAGCGCCGCTCCTACAGGATCTCGAGCAGCTGTGTGCCGTAGCGCTCCAGCTTGGCCGCGCCGACGCCCGGCACGGTGGCCAGTTCCGCCAGCGACGCGGGCTGCCGCAGCGCGATCTCGCGCAGGGTCCGGTCGTGGAAGATCACGTAGGCGGGGACGTTCTGCGCCCGCGCCGTTTCCGCGCGCCAGGCGCGCAGGGATTCGAAGCGCGCGAGCGCCTCGGCGGGGAGGTCGGCGACAGGCGCCTGCGCCGCTCCGCCGGTAGCACGCCGGCGCCCCTTCGGCTGCGCGCGGTCGCGGCGCAGCGCGATCGTGCGTTCGCCCTTGAGCACGGCGCCGCTCGCCGCGGTCAGGCGCAACGCGCCGTGGCCCTCGATGTCCACCTCGAGCAGCCCGCCCGCCACCAGCTGCCGGAACACGCTGCGCCACTGCTTCGCGTCGAGGTCGTCGCCGATGCCATGGGTACTGAGCCGGTCGTGGCCGAACTGCCGGATCCTGGCGGTGTCGGCGCCGCGCAGGACGTCGGTGAGGTGGGCCGCGCCGAAGCGCTGGCCGGTGCGGTACACGCAGGACAGGGCCTTGCGCGCGGCCTCGGTGCCGTCCCAGGTCTCGGGCGGGGACAGGCAGTTGTCGCAGTTGCCGCAGCCGCCCGGGTGCGCTTCGCCGAACCAGCCGAGCAGCGTCTGCCGGCGGCAGGCGGTGGATTCGCAGTAGCCGACCAGCGCGTCCAGCTTGCGGCGCTCGAGTCGCTTGCGCTCCTCGCCCGACTCGCCCTCCTCGATCATCCGCCCGAGTTGCACCGCGTCGCCGAGCCCGTAGGCAAGCCAGGCTTCCGCGGGCTCGCCGTCGCGCCCGGCGCGCCCGGTCTCCTGGTAGTAGCCTTCGAGCGACTTCGGCAGGTCCAGGTGGGCGACGAAGCGCACGTCCGGCTTGTCGATGCCCATGCCGAAGGCGATGGTCGCGACCATCACGATGCCGTCCTCGCGCAGGAACCGGCGCTGGTTGCCTGCGCGCACCGCGGCCTCGAGCCCGGCGTGGTAGGGGAGCGCCTCGATGCCCTGCGCGCGCAGGAATTCCGCGGTCGCCTCGACCTTGCGGCGCGAGAGACAATAGACGATGCCCGCCTCGCCGCGGTGGCCGTCCAGGAACCCCAGGAGCTGGCGCCGCCCGTCCTCGCGCGGGACGACCGAGTAGCGGATGTTGGGCCGGTCGAAGCTGCTGGTGAACTGGCGCGCGCCCTGCAGCGCCAGGCGCTCGGCGATCTCGTTGCGTGTCGGCGCGTCGGCGGTGGCGGTCAGCGCGATCCGCGGCACCTGCGGCCAGCGCTCGTGCAGCAGGGTGAGCTCGCGGTACTCCGGACGGAAGTCGTGGCCCCATTGCGACACGCAGTGCGCCTCGTCGATCGCGAACAGGGCGATTCGGCTGCGCTCGAGCAGGGCCAGGAAGCGTTCGGTGAGCAGGCGCTCGGGTGCCACGTACAGCAGGTCCAGTCCGCCGGCGACCAATGCCTGCTCCACAGCCCGGGCCTCGCCGGCCTCCAGCGAAGAATTCAGGCAGGCCGCCCGCACTCCGAGCTGGCGCAGGGCATCCACCTGGTCCTGCATCAGGGCGATCAGCGGCGAAACCACGATGCCGGTCCCGGGACGGAGCAGGGCGGGAAGCTGGTAGCAGAGGGACTTGCCGCCGCCGGTGGGCATCAGCACCAAGGCGTCGCCACCTGCGACAAGATGGGCGACGATCGCGGCCTGTTCGCCACGAAATCCGGGAAATCCGAAGACTTCCCGCAGCACGGCCAACGGATCCCGTCCCGGCGCGTCGGCGCTGGGGCGCTCTTCACAAAACGACGACATTTCGTTCACTTATGCGATGCAGGACACATTTTTCCAGGCGGCGTTTCGTGCACTCTTCACGCCGAAATCGTTGAAGTTCACAGTTTTGGCGTGATAAGGTGCGCCTTAACGGAACCATCACGTCCACATCACCTCCCGTTAGCACCCAAAGGCGGCGGGAAAAAGGTGGGGGACCACAGGGGACATCTCGATGACCAGCACCAGCCGGCTTCGCAAGCTCGTGGCGACACTGTGCCTGATCGGCGGCCTCGCCGCATTCGGTAGCGGCTTCGCGCAGGACGCGAGCCCGATCACCATCACCAACGCCGTCTACCAGCAGGTAGACGATGAACTGGTGCCGGCGAAGAACGTCGTGCCCGGCGGCGAGGTGATCTACCGCATCAGCTACAGCAACAACGGCCAGCAGGAAGCGACCGACGTCGCCATCGACAACCCGTTGCCCGGGGCGCTCGTGTACGTGGGCGCCGAGGACGAGCCGACCGAGGTATCGGTGGACGGCGGCGAAACCTTCGGCAAGCTCGAGGACCTCGCGGTCGTGGACGCCGACGGCAGCGTGCGCCCTGCCCGCATTTCCGACATCACCAACCTGCGTTGGGTCATCTCCAGCCTCCCTCCAGGGGCCAGCGGTGACGTGACCTACCGCGCACGCGTGAAGTAAGCAGCACCACCAGCAGTTTCACAGGGGACCCAAGATGAAGCTCAGCAACTTTTCCTTCCTGGCAGCGGTTGCACTGCTGCTGGCGGCCGCTCCCAGCGCCAACGCGCAGGTCGCGGCCGGCACCGAAGTGGTGAACACCGCCACGGTTTCCTACACCGTCGACGGCACACCGCAGACGACCGAACCCACCGGCAGCGCGACCTTCACCGTCGACCGCCTGGTGGTACTGGCGGTGACCGAGTCCGGCGACAGCGTTACCTCGGTGGTGCCCAGTGCGACCAACCAGGCGCTGCTGTTCACCGTGACCAACAGCTCCAACGACTTCCTCGACATCGCCCTCGCCGCCACCGACGCCGCGAACGGCACCAATTTCCTCGGCGGCTCCGGCGGCGTGAGCCCTGCGGAGGTGGACAACCAGGATACGGGCGCGACCTTCACGCTCTACCTGGACGTGGGCGCGAGCCCCGGCGTCCTCGATGGCGGCGACACCGTGCTCCCGACCAGCGGCGGTACGTACTACCTGGACGGCCTGGCCCCGTCCAGCACCGTCAACGTGCTGGTCGTGGCCGACGCGATGCCGGACGACACGGTGCTGTCCAGCAACGACGTGATGGTGGTCCGGCTCGTCGGTACCGCCCATAGCGCCTATGCCAACCAGCGGGTCCCGACCCCGACCGAGATCGCGGACCGCAACACGGCCCTCCTGACCCCGGGCACGTCGTACGCGAACGGCGCGCTTGGCACCCAGTTGGTCGACAACAGTGGAAGCGCGGACGTTTCCGGTGAGATCGACAACGTCTTCGCCGATACTGCCGACACCACCGAGGGCACCGGCGACGCAGCCAACAACGGCCAGGATTCCTCGTTCGACGCCTTCAAGGTCCGGGTTACCTCGATCAACGTGACCAAGACCTACGGCATCGTGGACGACGGCCTCGGCAGCACGAATCCGAAGGCGATTCCGGGCGCGACCCTGGTGTACTGCATCGCAGTGAGCAACGCCGGTGACACCGATGCCACCGACGTGACCATCAGCGACACCATCCCGAGCGGTACGACCTACGTCATGAACTCGTTGAGGATCGATGACGCCGTGGTCGATTGCGGAACCGATCCAGCCGCCGCCATCGCTGCCGGCGACTCGAAGACCGACGCGGTGGATGCCGACGAAGGCGACGCCGGTCCGGGTGCCGCGGGTCCGATCACCACGGTGGTGGACGTGGACTCCGGCCAGGCGACCACGACGATCTTCCAGGTGACGATCGACTGACGTCAGCCGGTAGATCGGCTCTTTCCGGCGGCGCTGGCCGCCGCCGGACCCATGAGGCTCCAGAACCGGGCCGGAGGCTGCTGCTTCCGGCCTGATGGAGGCCGGTGGCCGTGGTGATGGGAATTCGAGTCCATTCGGGAACAAGGCGGCGTGCCACGGCCTGGCTGTTGGCGTGCGCGCTGGCGTGCATCCCGGGGATCGCCACGCTGGCTTCCGCGGCGGAAATCGAGAACACGGCCGTGGTCAGCTACCGGCTCGGCGGCTCGACCACCACGACGCTGCGCAGCAATACCGTCGTCACCTCGATCTCCCCGTCCCCCACCGACGCACAGATCTCCTTCCTGCGCCACGACCCTGGTTCCCCAGGGGGCTTTCCGATCGCGGTGGACGGCGGGCAATGCCGCACCCCTTCGGGCAGCTTCGGCCCGCTGCCCGGCGTGGTGGATGGCGATGGCCAGCCCATCGATCCGCACGGCGCCACCGCAGCGGGCACCGGCGAATACGTCGTCGGCGAGGCGATCCTGGTCAGCGTGACCGATGCCAACCGCAACGCGGATGCTTCGGTCCGCGAGTACGTCGAAATCCGTATCACCACGGACTCCGAGGACGCGGAGACCCTGCGCCTGCAGGAAACCGGGGTCGATACCGGCGTGTTCGCCGGCGCGATCCAGGGCGTTTCCATGCCGCCTGCGGCCACGCACCACGACTGCGTGCTGTCGCTCGTCGACGACACCCGGATCATCGCCAGCTACACCGACGCCGACTACCCGCTGGACACGCTCACCGCCGAGGCGATCGCGCTGGAGCCGGCCCTGCCGGGCGCGAAGCTGCGGCTGGAGCAGCAGGTTTCGAAGCAGGTCGTCGAGATCGGCGACTTCCTCCAGTACACGCTGGTGTTGCGCAATATCGCGGACATCCCTGCGCTGGACGCGCGCATCGAGGACGTCCTCCCGCCCGGACTGCGCTTCCGCGAGGGTTCGTTGCGCGTCGGGACGCCGTCGGGGAGCGGCGCGGGTGCAGCGCAAGCCGGAGGCGGTCCGCGGCCTGCCACGGTGGGCGTGGCCCCGATGGCGCCGGGTGGAATGCTGGCCGCCGCCGATCCGGAGGTGGCCCCGGATGGCCGCGGGTTCTGGTTCCCCGTGGGCGACCTCGCGGCGGGCGCACAGGTCACCGCCACGTTCATCGCCGAGGTCGGCCCCGGTGCGCGTGGCCCGACGCTGCTCAACCTCGCCGTGGCCAGGGCCTCTGGAACGCTGACCTCGAACGAGACCGACACCGTCGTGCGCATGGTGGAAGCCATGACGACCTCGGCGTTCACCATCGTCGGGCGCGTGACCCTGGGCGAGTGCGAGGCGGATGCCGAACCGGTCGGCATCCCCGGCATCCGGCTGATGATGGAAGACGGCACCTTCACGGTCACCGACGAGAACGGCGCCTACCACTTCGAGGGCGTCCGCCCGGGGACACACGTGGTGCAGGTGGACGAGGCCTTGATTCCGCCTGGCCTGGAGCTCGCGTCCTGCCTCCGGAACACCCGGTTCGCGGGGCGTGCCGGTTCGCAGTTCGTCGAGGCCCAGGGCGGCAGCCTCATGCGTGCGGACTTCAGGCTCCGGCCGACGCCACCGGAGACCAGCGAGGTGGGCGTCCGGGTGGTGATTCCGCGGGCCGGCAAGGTCACGCTCGAACTCGATGGCGGCAGCGCACGGGTCTCCGAATTGCGGGCCATCGCGATGCTGCCGACCGGGGTGGACTACGTCCGCGGTTCGGCGACGGTCGATGGCCTTCCGGCGGCGGATCCGAAATCCGCGGGCAACGCGATCGTGTTCGACCTGGGCGCGCCGGATCCGGACTGGCGTCGCGAGATCGCCTTCGACGTGCGCATGGAGGAATGCACCGATGCCGGTAGCGAGATCAAGGCGCTGGCGGTGTTCGCGGCGGATGGCAAGACCGGCATCCGGACTCCCTACGCACCACTCGCCCTGGCATGCGGTCCACCGGGATACCCGAGCGCAAGCAAGCGCGCGACCACTGTCGCTGCCGTCGTCCCGCAAGGGTCGGCGGCTTCGCCGCACATGGCGCCGGCGGAAACACGCGGGATCCTGTCGGCGCCGGAAGCGGCGGGCGAGGGGGTCGACTGGTTCCAGGGACAGGCTCCGGGGCGCGAGATGCTGTTCCCGCAGGCCGGCCACAACCCGCGGGCGCCCACGTTGCTGGTGGTGCTGAAATACCTCCCGGGCGACAAGGTCGTGCTGCGCCTGAACGGCAAGGAAGTGTCGCCGCTCAACTTCGACGGCGCGGACCAGGACGCGGCGCGGACGATGACCATCGGCACCTGGCGCGGCGTCGGCCTGGCCGGCGGCGACAACCTGCTGCAGGCGGAGATCACCGACGCCGCCGGCGCGCGCGTGGTGATCGAGCGGACCGTGCGCTTCTCCAACAGCGTCGCGAGGGCGGAACTCGTTCCCGCGCAGTCGCTGCTGGTCGCCGACGGCATCCGCAAGCCGGTGGTCGCGGTGCGGATGCTCGACCGCACCGGCCACCCCGTGCGCGCCGGCGTCAGCGGCGAGTACACCATCTCCCCCCCGTACGCCCCCGCGTTCACGGCTGGCGCGGAGCAGGGGCGTGCGTTCCTTGGCACGCAAGGCAGCGCGCCGACCTGGCGGATCGAGGGCGACGACGGCATCGCCTACATCGAACTCGAGCCGACCAGCGTCGCCGGCAGCTTCACCCTCGGGTTCGACTTCGGCTCGAACTCGGCCAACAGCACGCGGCAGGAGCTCGAGGGCTGGCTGAAGTCCGCGCCGCGCGACTGGATCGTCGTCGGTTTCGCCAAGGGCAGCGTCGGCTACGAAACCCTCAGCGACAACATGCAGCCGTTGCAGCGCGGCGAGGACGGCAGCGGCGTGCGCGGGGACGGCCAGGTGTCGCTCTACGCCAAGGGCCGGGTGCTGGGCAAGTGGCTGCTCACGATGGCCTACGACAGCGACAAGGACGCCACGCGCCTGGGCAGCCGGAGCCTGCTGTCCACCATCGATCCGGGGACGTACTACACCCTCTACGGCGACGGCACCCACCAGGGATACGACGCCGCGAGCGCCCGCAAGCTGTACCTGAAGCTGGAACGCGAGCAGTTCTACGTCCTGTTCGGCGATTTCCAGAGCGGCATGGACGGCAACGAGCTGTCGCGCTACCAGCGCACGCTGACCGGCATGAAGGTCGAGTACCGCGGACAACTCGTCGAATTCAACGGTTTCGCGGCCAATACCGCGCAGAGCTACGTGCGCGACGAGATCCAGGGCGACGGGACCTCCGGGCTGTACCGCCTGCGCCAGCGGGACATCGTCCTGAACAGCGAACGGATCCGCATCGAGACCCGCGACCGCTACCACAGCGAGCAGATCCTCGCGTCCAGGGAACTGGTCCGGCACATCGATTACGACATCGACTACGCGAACGGCACGCTGTTCTTCCGCGAGCCGATCGCCAGCCGCGACTTCGACTTCAATCCGAACTGGATCGTCGCCGAGTACGAAACCCACGGCACCGGCGAGGAGTTCCTCAACGGTGGCGGCCGGATCGGCATCCGGGCCATGGAAGGCAGGTTGCGCGCGGGCGTCACCTACCTGCGCGACGAGGACATGGAGGCCCGCAGCCAGCTGCTGGGCGTGGACGCGCGCTTCCGCCTGGGCGAACACGACGAACTGCGTGCCGAGGCGGCCACGAGCGACACCGATCGCGCCGCTTCGGACAGCAGCGGCAATGCCTGGCTGCTGGAGTGGGAGCATCGCAGCGAGCGGCTCGATCTCCTCGCCTACCTGCGCCGCCAGACGCCGGGCTTCGGCCTGGGCCAGCAGAACCGCTACGAGTCCGGCATGGCCAAGGCGGGCGTGCAGGGCCAGTACCGACTGGATGCCAACTTCTCCCTCCGCGGCGAGGTTTACCGGCAGGAGCAGCTGTCCAGCGGCGCGGTGCGCGACGCGGCCCGCGTCGACGTCGCCTACCGCGCCGGCGAGTGGACCGCGCGCGCCGGCGTACAGCTGGCCCGCGACGAGGCAGCGGACGGCACCGTCGCCGAATCCCGGCAGCTCAGCCTGGGCGCCACGCGCAGCTTCGACGACGGTCGGGTGGAGCTCGGCGCGCAGGCCGACCTGAGCCTCGGCGGCAAGAACGAGAGCGTCGACTTCCCCACGCGCCTCCAGCTCTCGGCGGCCTACCGGGTGACAGAGGCGTTCCGCCTGCTCGCGGCCCAGGAGTTCACCGACGGCAAGGACCGCGACACTTCGACCACGCGCGTCGGCTTCGAGGCCAAGCCGTGGCGGGATGCGACGTTGACCACCACGCTCAACAAGAGCGAGATCAGCGAGTACGGCCCGCGCACCTTCGCCCTGTTCGGCCTGAACCAGCGCTTCCAGCTCAACGAGCGCCTGAGTTTCGACGTGGCCGTGGACTCCAGCCAGGCGTTCAACCAGTCCGGTGACGAGCCGCTGGTGGTGGATCCGTCGCAGCCGATCCAGGCCGGCGGGATCCGCGATGGCGGAGCGCTCACCGAGGATTTCGTCGCGCTCTCCGGTGGCGCGACCTACCGCGCCGGTGCCTGGATGTGGAACGCGCGCGCCGAGGGCCGCCAAGGCGAAAGCAACGACCGCTATGGCTTCACGACCGCGTTCCTGCGCCAGATCCAGGACGGCGTCGCGTTCTCGGCCAGTGCCCAGGCGTTCTCCCAGCACAACGACGACGGCAGCACCGGGTTGCTCGCGAACGCGCAGCTTGCGTGGGCCTATCGTCCCCCAGGCAGCAACTGGTCCATGCTCAACAAGCTCGAGTTCCGCCTCGACGAGGTCCGCGGCGGCCCCGGCGGCAGCATCCTAGGCCACGCCACCATCGCCGCGAACGGCGATGCCCGCTCGTCGCGCATCGTCAACAACTTCGTGCTCAACCACGTCTCCGAAGCGTGGCAGGGCGAGCCGGACGGCGCCGGCGTGTTCGACCTGTACCAGCGCAGCCAGCTGTCGCTCTACTACGGTTCGAAGTACGTGCTGGACAGCTTCGGCCCTGAGGAGTATTCGGGATACACCGACATCATCGGTGCCGAGTGGCGCTTCGACGTGACCCCGAGCGTGGACATCGGCCTGCGCGCCAGCGTGCTGCACTCCTGGAGCCAGGACAGCTACGCCTGGGCGTTCGGCCCGAGCGTCGGCTTCACCCCGTTCGAGAACGCCTGGGTCAGCGTCGGCTTCAACCTGCGCGGGTTCCGCGACCGCGACTTCGAAGCATCGCATTACACTGCCGAGGGTGCGTACCTGGTGTTCCGGCTGAAGTTCGACCAGCGGACGTTCGGGCTCGATGGCGTGGGCGCGGCAAGGGGGCCATAAGGTGGCGATCAGTCGACATGGAATACGGTGGCTTGCCGCGTTCGGCCTGGTGATCGCGGGCTGGCTGGCGCCCGGGCTGGGACAGCAGGCGTGGGCGCAGACGACGACCACCTGTTACCCGGCCGATGCGAAGGGCGTCGATGGCCCTGTCGACTACGGCGCGTATTGCTGGATCGACTTTTCGCCAATGAACCTGACCCAGGCCAGGAACGCAGCCGGCCAGGACTTCCGGGTGGACCTGCGCGGCGGCGCCTACCTCACCTTCAACCTCAGGATCACCAACCAGACGCCGGCCGGCGCGATCATGGAGGCGGTCGAGGTTCCCTCGTGGACCGGTGCCGCGTTCGGCAACAGTGCCTTCATCGACATTCCCGGCGAACCGATCCTCTACCAGGACAGGAACAACCAGAACGGCCCGCAGAACACGGTGACGCTGTCGGGCCTGACGCTGCATGCCAACGGCGCAACCGAACTGCCCTTCGTGTTCGTTGCCGCGGACGGCGAATCGAGCAACTCCGGTGAATCGGTGGTTTTCACCACCACCGGAGAACCCTGGACCCTGGTGAGTGCGCCCGGCATCTCCAACCCGGGCCGCAACATGCCCGTGCTGAGCCCGGCCACTGCGGTGGGAAACAGCACAGGCAGCCAGAGCGTCACGATCGACGGCGTGGTGGCCGGCTCGAGCGGAGGGGTGGGCAGCTACGTCTTCACCACCGACAACAGCCCCGGCACGGTCACGGCGCAGTTGGCGGGCAACGGCCTGCAGGGCGCGCTCTTCGGGCTCAAGTACCACACCATCGGCCTCTCCCTGGTCAAGTCCCACGTCGGCCAGTTCAAGGCCGGCGGGACCGGCACCTACACGCTGGAGACCGCCAACACGGTGGTCACTCCCGAGATCAATCCGCCGACCGAGCCGCAACCCGTGCGCGTCGTCGACACCCTGCCAGTCGGCCTGACCTACGTCTCGGCGGACGGCGGTGGTTTCTGGACCTGCTCGAACGTCGGCCAGGTCGTGACCTGCGACGCCATCGCGCTGCAGGACCTCACGTTCTCGCGGACGTTCCCGCCCATCAACCTCACGGTCGACATCGCGAGCGACGCGCCGTCGAGCGTGACCAATACCGCGGAGATCAGCGACCCGACGACCTCGACCCTGGTCTTCAACGTCTGCGAGGTCCCCGACAACGGCGTCTGCCCCGGCGCGGCCACCAGCACCGACGGCGACGTGACCGCCATCCTTCATTCCGACCTCTCGACCTCGACCAAGACCGTCCTCGACCGGAACAGCGGCGATGCCAATCCCGGCGACGTGCTCGAGTACACGATCACGCTGGTCGAGAGCGCCGGCATCGCCGCCACCAACGTCTCCGTCACCGACGACATGCCTGCCAACGTGGGCAACCTGACGGTGACCAGCAAGCCGGCCGGCATCACCGACAACTCGTCCGCGAGCGGCGGCGCCAACGGCACCGGCCGGATCGACATGAGCGGGATCAGCATCCCCGCCGGCGGCAGCGTGTCGATCGTCTACCGGGTCACGATCGCCGGCGGCACCGCTCCGGGGACGCTGATCGAGAACGGCGCGACGGTCACCAACGGCGACCCGGAGGGGACGGGCGCCACGCCCTCGGCGCCCCCCGTCACGGTGTCGCAGTCGGCCATGCCGTCGAGCGGCAACAAGCAGCTGTACCTGCTCACTGGTCCCGTCAACGGAAACCTGAGCTTGACCCGCACCAGGCCGTCGACGAACAACACGATGACCTGGGGCAGCGGCGATGGCCAGTACCAGTATTTCCGGTTGCCGGCGCTCGCGGGCGACCTGGAGTTGAACAGCCCGAACGTCAGCGTGGATTTGCGCGGCCGCCGCTCTGGAGGCGGCGCCGGGCAGCAGCGGAGGGTGAGTGTCCAGCTTTTCCTGAACAGCACCGGCAACGCGATCAGCGGCGCCAGCGCCGAGATCAACTTCAACTCTGCCGGTTACACGACCCACACATTCAACCTGACGCTCGACAGGACGGAATTCGACGCCGGGGACCAGATCATCCTCAGGGTGCGCAACCGCGACAGCAGCCGGGTCCAGTTCATCGAGCGGGACGGCTCCGAATACAGCTTCGTCAATCTCGATGCCGCAACCGTCATCAACGTCGACGACATCGGCTTCTTCTCGGCGCAGTACCCCTCCACCGCACAAAAGACGCACTGGGAACCCGGCGATACCGTCTACATCCGGGCCGACATCAGCGATCCGTTCGGCGGCTTCGACGTCTCGGCCGCCAACAGCAGGCTGACCCTGGCCGACGCCGACGGCGGGCCGCTGATCCTCAACAATGTCAGCCTGACTCCCCGGACGAATCCCACGGAGGGCAACGGCGTCCCCAACCGGATCCTCGAGTACGCCTACACGCTCCCGGCCAGCCCGAGCTTCGGGACCTGGACCGCGACGGTGACCGGCTCGGAGGGCCTGGAGAACACGATCACCCACAGCCGCAACGCCAGCTTCGAGGTCGTGCCAAAGGCGCTGGACATCACCAAGTCGCACACCGGCAACTTCATCGCCGGCAGCGACAACAGCTACACGCTCACCGTCGGCAACACCGGCGGGGCGATCGCCGCCGGCACCACCACCACGGTCCTGGACACGCTGGCTCCCGGCCTGACGTTCGTTTCCGGGACGGGCACGGGGTGGACCTGTTCGGCGGCCGGGCAGGACGTCACCTGCACCAGCACCGCGGCGATCCCGGCCGGCGGCAACATGGCGCCGATCACGCTGACGGTCCACGTCGACGGGTCCGTCGGGGGCTCCGTGGACAACCAGGCGTCCGTCGGCAACTCCAGCATCGGCGGCGGCTTCCAGAAACCGGGCAACGTGGACACGGCGACCGTGCTGCATCCGGACCTGTCGACTTCGACCAAGTCCGTTACCGATCTGAACGGCGGCGACGCAGCGCCCGGGGACGTGCTCCGCTACACGATCACGTTGACGGAGTCCGCGGGGGCGACTGCCGCCAATGTCTCCGTCTCAGACCCGCTGCCGGCGAATACCACCAACCTGACCGTCGTCAGCCTGCCGCCGGGCAGTGTCGATGCATCCAACGCGACCCAGCTTTCGGTCAGCGGCATCACCGTGCCGGCCAACTCCAGCGTACAGGTGGTGTTCGACGTCACCGTCGCCAACGTGGCTCCCGGCGCCACCATCGACAACACGGCCACCATCTCCAATCCGGGCGGGCCGTCCGGCAACCCGGTGGCGCCGACCGTCGTGGTGCTGCAGTCGCAGATCATCGAGCCGCAGGCAGGCACGAAAGTCCTCTACCTTTACGACACTCCGGCGTTGAGCCGCGTTCGGACGGCAGCTTCCGCCACCTCCGGAGTGACGGTCACGCCGGGCGGGAGCGGGGCGGTCATCTGGACGCTCGCTCCGGCGCTGGCGAAGAACCTGGCGATCACCCGTCCCGGGACAGTTGCCGTCAGCCTTCCGACGAGCGCCACCTGCAACGCGGGAATCTGGTGTTTCCTGGTCCCGAATCCCAGCGCCACGGTCACCGTGGAGCTGCTGCGGGACGGCATTCCCGTCGGCACGAGCGCATCACAGGTCATCAGCGGCACCTCGGTCGCAACGCGCGCATTCACCATCCCGCTCGCGGGCGCCACGCCACTTGAATTCACAACCGGCCAATCGTTGGCGATTCGCATCAGCAGCACCAGCACCAACGCGGACGTGCAGGTCTATCAGTACAACGGGGCTCGCGCCACCGCCAGTTTCCATACCTCCACGGTCATCAACGTCGACAGCGTGGGCGTCTTTTCGGAGGCCTATCCATCGATGGCGACCAAGTCGCAGTACGTGCAGGGCGATACCTTGTACCTGCGCACGAAGGTCAGCGATCCGTTCGGCTCCGCCGACATCAACCGCGCCGAACTCACGCTCAAGGATGCCGGCGGCACGGTGCTGAAGGACGGCGAGGCCATGGCCGTGGTCGACTCCACCGCCGCGGAAAAGTTCTTCGAGACCGCCTACGTGATTCCGGGGAATCCGAGGATCGGCGGCTGGACGGCCGAGGTGCTGGCCGTGGAAGGCGAGGAAGTGGATGGCGGCGGCAATCCTGCCATCACCCATGAAGGCCTCGCATATGCCACCGTGCATGGCCTGGTCACGCTGACCAAGGTTTGGGTCAACGCAGCCGACGGCCATGCCGTGGACCTGGCCATTTCCGGCGGCAGCAGCGCCACGGCCGGCAGCGCCGTGGTGACGACGCCCGTGACGCCGCCGACGCCGGCGGAAGCGACCGCGGCGCCAGGAGCAACGCTGACGCTCACGGAAACCTTCACCAGCGGCAGTTCGGTCAACTATGCCAAGGCATTGACCTGCACCAAGGCCAGCGACTCCAGCGCGATCCCGGTCACCGGGACGGGCGCCAGCCGGTCCATCACGATGCCCGACGACAGCGCGGTGGCGTGCGTGTGGACGAACACCTGGATGGACCCGTTGACCGTCGTCAAGGCCAGTGCGGTGGCCTGGGATCCGGTCAACGGGTTCAACAATCCCAAGGCGATTCCCGGTGCATTGGTCGAGTACCAGATCACCGTCATCAATCCGGCCGTCGGCCCGATCGACGCCGACACGCTCTTCGTCACCGACGCCCTGCCGGAAAACGTGGCCCTGCGGCTGGACTTCGACACCCCCGGCTCGGGTCCCGTGTCGTTCGCGGAAGGCGGCGGCCCAAGCGGATTGGGCTATACGTTCACTTCCCTCGCCAGCAACACCGACGACATCGCGTTCTCCAACGACGGCGGGACCACCTGGAACTATGTCCCGGTCGCGGACGCCGAGGGCTTCGACCCCGCGGTGGACGCCATCCGCATCAATCCCAAGGGTGCATTCGAAGGCGGTGGCGGCCAGTTCACCCTGAAGTTCAGGGTAAAGGTCCAGTAGGAGCGGCGCGAGCGCCGCTCCTACATGTCGAGGCCGCTGCTACTCGAGCAGGCTGCGCAGCATCCACGCGTACTTCTCGTGGGTCTGCAGGCGCTGGGTCATCAGGTCCACGGTCGGGTCGTCGCTTGCGTCTTCTGCGGTCTTCAGCACCTGGCGGGCGGTGCGGCAGACGGCCTCGTTGCCGACGGTGAGCTGGCGGACCATCTCGCGCCAGTCCGGAGCCTCGGTACGCCCGGCTTCCTCGGGGATCGACGAGAGCTTGGTGAACTCGCGGTAGGACCCCGGCGCGTTGTAGCCGAGCGCACGGATGCGTTCGGCGATCTCGTCGAGCGCGGTCCACTGCTCGGAGTACTGGGTCTCGAACATCAGGTGCAGGCTGTTGAACATCGGCCCGGTGACGTTCCAGTGGAAGCTGTGGGTCTTGAGGTAGAGCGTGTAGGCGTCGGCGAGGAAATGCGACAGGCCGTCGGCGATCTTCTTGCGTTCGGCGGTGGTCAGCCCGATATCGATCGCAGGGGCGGACGAGGTGCCCGCCTGCGTTGCCTTGGTCGAGCGGGTCCGGGCGGCGGTTTTCTTCTTGGCCATGCTGTTCGACTCCCGTCGGGGAAGGAATTGCCACAATAGCCCCGTTCAGCGTGGGCGGGAAATGAATGCCGCGAAACCAGCCGACAATCCGGAACGCCCCCATGCCGCCGCCGCCCGCGCTGCCGGCGCCGCTGGTCCCGGCCGAACTGCCGATCGCCGCCAAGGCCGATGAGATCGTCGCGTTGCTGCGCCGGCACCAGGTGCTGGTGGTGGCCGGCGAGACCGGCTCGGGCAAAACCACCCAGCTGCCCAAGCTGTGCCTGGCCGCCGGCCGCGGCAGCGGCGGCATGGTCGGCTGCACCCAGCCGCGGCGGATCGCGGCCCGGGCGGTCGCGCGCCGGGTGGCGGAAGAACTGCAGGTGCCGATGGGCGGCGCGGTTGGCTACCAGGTGCGCTTCAACGACCAGGTCGGGCCCCGAACCGTGGTCAAGTTCATGACCGACGGCATCCTGCTGGCGGAGATCCAGCGCGACCGCCTGCTGTCGCGCTACGACACGATCATCGTGGACGAGGCCCACGAGCGCAGCCTCAACATCGACTTCCTGCTCGGTTACCTGAAGCGGCTGCTGCCGAAACGCCGCGACCTGAAGGTGATCGTCACCTCCGCGACCATCGACACCGCGCGCTTCGCCGAGCACTTCGGCGGCGCGCCGGTGGTCGAGGTCGCCGGGCGCGGCTTCCCGGTCGAGGTGCGCTACCGGCCGCTGGAAGGCGACGGCGACCAGGACGGCGAACGCAGCGTGCTCGACGGCGTGGTCGCCGCCTGCGACGAGATCGCGCGCGAGCGCCCGGGCGCCGGCGCGGCCGTCGGCGACACCCTGGTGTTCCTGCCGGGCGAGCGGGAGATCCGCGACGCCCACCAGGCGCTGGAGCAGCGCAAGTACCGGCACACCGAAGTGCTTCCGCTGTACGCGCGGCTGTCGGCGCGCGACCAGGACCGGGTGTTCCATCCCGGGCCGCAGCGGCGCATCGTGCTCGCCACCAACGTCGCCGAGACCTCGCTGACGGTGCCACGCATCCACTACGTGGTGGATCCCGGCTTCGCGCGGGTCAAGCGCTACAGCCCGCGGCAGAAGCTCGACCGCCTGCACGTGGAGCCGATCAGCCAGGCCAGCGCCGACCAGCGCAAGGGACGCTGCGGCCGCGTGGCGCCGGGTACCTGCATCCGGCTGTACGCGGAGGCCGACTACCTGGCCCGCCCCGAGTACACCGACCCCGAGATCCGGCGCGCGTCGCTGGCCGGGGTGATCCTGCGCATGCTGTCGCTGGGGCTGGGCGCGATCGAGGACTTCCCATTCCTCGAGCCGCCGGACCCGCGCGCGATCGCCGACGGCTGGCAGACCCTGTCCGAGCTGGGCGCGGTGGACGAGCGCCGCCGGCCCACGCGCACCGGCCGGCTGATGGCGCGCATGCCGATCGACGTCAAGCTGGCGCGCATGCTGGTGGCGGCGCAGCAGCACGGCTGCCTGCGCGAGATGCTGGTGATCGCCAGCTTCCTCGGCATCCAGGACCCGCGCGAGCGGCCGGCCGACCAGCGCGCAGCGGCCGACGCCGCGCACGCGCAGTTCGCGGACCCGCGCTCGGAGTTCCTCGGCATCCTGCGCCTGTGGCAGGCGTATGCCGACGCCCACGACGAGCTGACCCAGTCGCAGCTGCGCAAGTGGGCGGCGAAGCACTTCCTCGGCTTCCTGCGGCTGCGCGAGTGGCGCGACCTGCACCGGCAGTTGAAGCTGCTGTGCGACGAGTTCGGCTGGGACGTGGGTTCGCGATCCGCCAGTGGGGCCGGCAATGCGGACCGCGGCGACCCGGAAGCCGCGGACGAGTGGACCGGCAAGGCAGGGCGGAAGCGCTACGTCGCCCTGCACAGGGCGTTGATCGCCGGCCTGCCCACGCACGTCGGCAACCGCCTGCCGGGCGAGAAGGGCCGCAAGGGCCCGGTGCTGTACGAGGGCCCCCGCGGGCGCCGCTTTCAGCTGTTTCCGGGCTCGGCACTGGCGCGCAAGCCGCCGCCGTGGGTGCTGTCCGCGACGCTGCTCGACACCGAACGGGTGTGGGCGCTGACCAACGCCGCGATCGAGCCGGACTGGGTGATCTCGGAGCTGCCGCAGCTGCTGGCAAGGCGCCGCTTCGATCCGCGCTGGTCGCGCTCGCAGGGCCGGGTGATCGGCAGCGAGCAGGTGAGCCTGTTCGGGCTGGTGCTGGCGCCGAAGAAGCCGGTCCACTACGGCGCGCTGTACCCGGAGGAGGCGCGCCAGATCTTCGTGCGCGACGCTTTGCTGACCGGCGAGATCGACACCCGCAGCCCGTTCCTCAAACGCAACCTGGCGACCCTCGCGAAGGCGCGCGAGGAGGAGGCCAAGCAGCGCCGCGCCGGGCTGGTGGTGGACGAGGACTGGCAGGCGCGCTGGTACCTCGACCGGCTGCCGCCCGAAGTGCACAACGTGCAGGCGCTGGACGCGTGGTATGCGCGCCTCCCGGCCGAGCGCAAGCGCGCGCTGGAGTGGTCGCGCGAGGACCTGCTCGCGGGCGACGAGAGCGATGTCGCGCTGTTCCCGCCGTACCTGGCGCTGGGCGACGCGCGGCTGGCGGTGCGCTACCGCTTCGAGCCGGGCGCGCCCGACGACGGCATGACCGTGGTGGTGCCGCTGCACCTGCTCAACGTGCTCGACGCGGCGCGCCTGTCCTGGCTCGCGCCGGGTTTCGTGGCCGACAAGGCCGCCGCGCTGATCCGCTCGCTGCCCAAGGCGCAGCGCCGCAACTTCGTGCCCGCGCCGGACTTCGCCCGCGCGTTCGCCGAGGCGTGGCCGCAGCCGTCCGCTGACAGCATCGAGGGCGAGCTGGCGCGCTTCCTGCACAAGGCCACGGGCGCGCCGGTGGCGGCGCCGGATTTCGATGCCGCGGCGATCGAGCCGCACCTGCACGCCAGCCTGCGCCTGCTCGACGCCGACGGCCGCAGCGTGCTGGCCGAGTCGCGCGACCTGCCGGCCTTGCGCGCGCGCTTCGGCGAACGCGCGGCGGCGGCGTTCGCGCGGCATGCGGCGCAGGGCATGGCGCGTACCGGGCTCACGGCGTTCCCCGGGGAGCCGATTCCGGAGTCGGTGCCGGGCGCCGGTGGGGTGCCCGCGTATCCGGCGCTGCACGACGACGGCGACAGCGTGTCGCTGGCGGTGCACGCCGAGCGCGAGGCCGCGTGCCGCGCGCATCCGGGCGGGGTGCGCCGGCTGCTGGAAATCGCGCTGACCGACCGCCTGAAGCAGGCGCGCAAGCAGTTGCCGGTGCAGCCGAAGACCGCGCTGCTGTACGCCGCGATCGAGGCTGCGGCGCCGCCCGGCGAGGCCCGGGCCGGCGACAGCCTGCGCGCCGACCTGGTGGACGGCGCCTTCGCCGCGCTGGCGGCGGACGGCCTGGGCGCGATCCGCGACGCCGCCGCCTTCGAACAACGGCGCGACGCGATCGGCAAGGCGCTGTTCCCGGAAGCGACCGAGCGCCTGCGCCAGGCCGAGACCATCCTGGGCCTCGTGGCCGGCGTGCGGGCCGCGCTCGATGCCCGGCTGGTGGGCTGGGCCAGCGGCAACCTCGACGACATGCAGGCGCAGCTGGCGGCGCTGGTGCCGCCCGGCTTCCTGCGCGAGGTCCCCGCGCACGCCCTTGCCGAGTACCCGCGCTACCTGCGCGCGCTGCAGCTGCGCGCCGAACGCGCGCTGCGCGACCCGATGCGCGACCAGGCGCGGATGCTCGAACTCAAGCCGTTCAACGACGCGCTGGCCGCGGCGGCCGAGGCCGGCAGGCTGGGCGATCCCGAGTGGCAGGCGCTGCGCTGGGACCTCGAGGAACTGCGGGTCTCGCTGTTCGCCCAGGAGCTGGGCGCCCGCGGCGGCGTGTCGCTCAAGAAGCTGGCCGCGCGCCTGAAGACCTTGTAGGAGCTTGTGCGAGCGGCCCTTGGCCGCGATCGCGCGCAAGGCGCGCTCCCACAGGTGCTAATGTTCCCGCAAGCCCTTCGCCCACACCCCCGTGTCGCCCCCAACGCCCGACAAGCTGCATCCGCTCGAACCGGCCCTGCTCGATGCGCCGGCCTGCGCGGCGATCGCCGCGCCGCTGCGCGCGATGCTGCGGGAAGCGGTCGAGGCCGGCGCGGGCGGCGCGCGCGATCCGCAGCCGGTGCTGCTCGACACGCTCGAGTCCCTGGCCCTGCTCGACGCCGCAGGCGACGTGCTCGCCGCCGCGATCCTGCACGTCACGCCGGCGCTGGCCGACGCCGTGGCGCCGAAACTGGCCAAGGCGCATCCGACCGTCGCCGTTTTGCTCGAGGGCCAGCGCGCCGCCAACCAGGTCTGGGCGTTGCACGCCGAGCGACATGCGCGCGGCGCCGGCAGCGAAGGCCTGCGCCGGCTGTTGCTGGCGATCGTGCGCGACCTGCGGGTGGTGCCGATCCTGCTCGCGCGCCAGCTCGCGCGGCTGCGCGCCGCCGACGCCTTGCCGGAGCCGGAGCGCCGCGCGCTGGCGCAGCTCACCCGCGACATCCATGCACCGCTGGCCAACCGGCTCGGCATCTGGCAGCTGAAGTGGGAACTCGAGGACCTGGCGTTCCGCCACCTCGAGCCGGACACCTACCGCCGCATCGCGCGCCTGCTCGACGAGAAGCGCGTGGACCGCGAGCGCTACATCGAGGCGGTCAAGCGCGAGCTCGACGCCGCACTCGCGGCCCAGGGCCTGCACGCCGAGGTCAGCGGCCGCCCCAAGCACATCTTCAGCATCTGGAAGAAGATGCAGAAGAAGGACGTGCCGATCGGCGAGCTCTACGACCTGCGCGCGGTGCGGGTGATGGTGGACGACGTCGCCGCCTGCTACGCCGCGCTCGGCGTGGTGCATGCACTGTGGCTGCCGCTGCCGAGCGAGTTCGACGACTACATCGCGCGGCCCAAGCGCAACGACTACCGCTCGCTGCACACCGCGGTGGTCGGCCCGGAGGGCAAGACCCTGGAGGTCCAGATCCGCACCTTCGACATGCACGCGCAGGCGGAACTCGGCGTGGCCGCGCACTGGCGCTACAAGGAAGGAGGAGGTCCCGGTCGTTCCTCCGCCGGCAATGCCGCGCTCGACCGCAAGATCGAGTGGATGCGGCGGCTGCTGGACAGCCACGCCGAGAAGGGCGAGGGCGCCGCCGACCTGCTCGGCGAGATCGACAGCGAGCTGGTCGAGGACCGCGTGTACGCGCTCACGCCGAAAGGCGAGGTGGTGGACCTGCCGGTCGGCGCGACGCCGCTCGACTTCGCCTACCACGTGCACACCGAGGTCGGGCACCGCTGCCGCGGCGCCAAGGTCGGCGGCCGCATCGTGCCGCTGGACTACCGGTTGCGCAGCGGCGACCGGGTCGAGATCCTGACCGCGAAGACCGGCGAGCCGCGCCGCGACTGGCTGGTCGAGGCCAACGGCTTCCTCGCCAGTGCGCGTTCCCGGGAGAAGGTGCGCAGCTGGTTCCACAAGCTCGACCGCGCGCGCAACGTGCAGGCCGGGCGCGAGCTGCTCGACCGGGAACTCAAGCGCGTCGGCCTGCAGCAGGCGGACCTGGCGCCGGCCTTGCGCCAGTTCAACGCCAAAACGGCCGAGGACCTGCAGGTGCAGGTGGCGCTGGGCGACGTCGGCCCGCACCAGGTCGTGCGGGTGCTGGCCGAGCACGAGCGCGCGCGCGACCGCGAGGAATCCGGGACGGCAGCAGCGCGGCCCAAGCGGCCCCCGCCGCGGCGCGGCAAGGCCGGCAAGGGCCCGCCGGTCAGCGTGGTCGGCGTCGGCAACGTGCTGGTGCAGCTCGCGCGCTGCTGCCAGCCGCTGCCGGGCGAACCGGTCGCCGGCTACCTCACCAAGGGCCGCGGCGTGAGCGTGCACCGCGCCGATTGCGCGACCCTGCGGCGGCTGGTGGCGTCACAGCCGGGGCGCGAACTGCCGGTCGAATGGAACGCGGGCGAGGCCGGCGCGCACGAGGTGGACGCGGTGGTGGACGCGGTCGACCGCAAGTACCTGCTCAAGGACCTGGCCAACGTCGTGGCGCAGGAGGATGCGCACCTGCTCGACATCCACAGCGAGAGCGGGCGCAACGCACGGGTGCGGCTGCGACTGCGGCTGCGGGTGGCCGACCACGGCCACCTGTCGCGACTGCTGGCGAAGCTCGACGGACTGCCCGGGGTCGAAGACGCGCGCCGCGCCTAGCGCCAGATCGTGACCTGGCGGGTGGACTCGCGCTGCATCGGGGTGCCCGGCTTGCACGAGAAGGCCTGGCCGAAGCCGGGCTGGTTGGCGAGCGGTCCGTTGGCCCGCCACTGCCCGGCGGCGTGCGGGTCGCTCGCCGCCATGCGCGCGGCGACGTCGGCCGAGGCGCGCTGCGCCCACAGCCGCGCCCAGCCCTGGTAGAACCACTGCCGGCCGGTATCGTCGAGCGCGGGCTGCGCGGTCAGCAGCGCGTCCATCGCCAGTTCCACGCCGGCGAGGTCGGCGGCGTTCTCGTCGCGGGTCAGGTTGCCATTGACAAAGGTGCCCGGCAGTTCCGGCCACGGGTACGCGCCGTACTGCACCGCCAGCGGCGCGAGCTGCATGTCCCACGCCGCGGCGTCTGCCGGCGTCCACCAGTCGCGCAGCGAATGGGTGGCGTCCACGTGGCGGCCGTTGCCGTCGAAGCCGTGCGTGAGCTCGTGCCCGACCAGCGCGCCGAGCGCGCCGTAGTTCGCGGCCGGGTCGCGGTTCATGTCCAGCACCGGCGGCTGCAGCATCGCCGCGGTGACCACCAGGCGGTTCTGCGCGAGGTCGTAGACCAGCGCCGGCTGCTGCGGCTGCAGGTTCCAGCGGCGCTCGGCGCCGCCGCTTCCGATGCGGCGCATCTCCTCGCGGTGGCGCCACGTGGACGCGATCAGCATGTTGCCGCCGAAGCTGCCGCGGCCCATCGGCTGCACGCTGAAGTCGAGCGTGCGTTCGGGCGCGCCGACCGCGATCTCCAGGTTGGCGAGCTTGGCCTTGGCCTGGGCGCGGGCCTCGGCGCTCATCCACGCATTGCGGTCGATGCCGCGGTCGAGCGCGTCGCGCACCTGCGCGGCGATCTCGGCGGCGCGTGCCCGGGTGGCCTCGGGCAGGTAGCGGGCCACGTACTCGCGGCCGAGCATCGGGCCGGCGGCGAGGTTGATCGCGTCGAGCACCTGGTCGCGGCGCGACGGCGGGGCGGCCAGGCCGCGCAGCACGGCGCCGCGGAAGGCGAAGTCGGCGTCGCGCCAGGCCTTCGACAGGTAGGGCGCCATCGCCGCGCCGACGTGGTAGCGCAGGTAGGCCTTCCACTGCTCGGGCTTGATCGCGGCGACCATGGCGTCGAGCTGCGCGAACATCTGCGGGTTGGCCATGGACACGCTTTCGCCCTGCACGCCCTGCGCCTGCAGGAACTGGTCGAGCTGCAGGTGGCGGTACTGCTTGCCGAGCCCGGCCGCCGGCACCAGCGCGTAGCGTGCGCGCGGGTCGCGCAGCACGGACAGCGGCCGCGAGGCCTGCGCGATCCGGGTCTCGATCTCGAGCACCGCGAGGGTATCCGCTTCCTGCCGCGCCGGCGTGCTGCCGGTCAGTGCCAGGATCGAGGACACGTACGCGCGGTACTTGCCGAGCAGGGCGCGGGTCTCGGCATCGGTACGGGTATAGAACGCCGGGTCGGGCAGGCCGAGCCCGCCCTGGGTGAAGTAGCCGACGTGGCGGTCGAGGTCGCCCAGGTCGATGTCGGCGCCGAAGTTGAACAGCACCGGGATGCCGACCTGGTGCAGCGCGGCCACCGCCGCCGGCACGTCGCGGCTGCGCCGGATCGCGTCGATGCGCGCGAGCAGCGGCGCGATCGGCTGCGCACCGTCGCGTTCGAGTGCCGCCTCGTCCAGGCCGCTCGCCCAGAAGTCGCCGAGCAGCTTGGCGATGCCGCCCTCGGCGAACTGCATGGATTCGTCCAGCAGGTCGAACTGCTGCCTGCGCGCGCGCTCGGCCAGCTCGCCCAGCGCCGACTGCCTGCCGCTGCCCGCAAGCGGAGGGTGCGCGGCCAGCCAGTCGGCGTTGGCGTGGCTGTAGAAGTCGTTGCAGATCAGCTGCTGGACGGGGTCCGCGGCCCGCTTCCGCTGCGCGTCGGCCACGCCCGGGGCCGACGCCAGGAGGGTCGCGGCCAGTGCCGCGGACAGGGGAAGCAGGCGCGCTCGCGTCATCGCAATCGGTCCGTGGATCGGGGTGCGGGGCGAGTGTAGCAACCGCGTGCGCGGCGACCATGAAAAACGAAAAAGGCCCGGGCGAACCCGGGCCTCCTGCATTCCTGAAGCGTGACGTGGTTACCAGATCACCACGCGCTTGTCGTCCGGACGCACCATCGCGTCGCCGGCCTCGCACTGGAACGCGGTGGCGAACGTGGGCATGTTCGACGGCGCGCCGATCGCGCGGAACTTCGCGGGCGCATGCGGATCGGTGTTCAGCCGCACCTTCAGTTCGTCCGGGGTGTAGTTGCGGCGCCACACCGTGGCCCAGTTGATGAAGAAGCGCTGGTCCTGGGTGTAGCCGTCGATGGTCTCGCCGGTTTCCATGCCGGCGTCGGCCAGCGCCTTCTGCAGCGCGTCGTAGGCGACGGTCAGGCCGCCGAGGTCGGCGATGTTCTCGCCCAGCGTCAGCTGGCCCTTGACGTGCAGGCCGTCGATCGACTCGTAGTCGTCGAACTGTTGAACCAGCTTGGCGGTACGCGCCTCGAAGCCCTTGCGGTCGGCCTCCTGCCACCAGTTGGCGAAGTTGCCGGTGGCGTCGAACTGGCTGCCCTGGTCGTCGTAGCCGTGCAGCATCTCGTGGCCGATCACCGCGCCGATGCCGCCGTAGTTGAGCGCCGGGTCGGCGTCCGGGTCGAAGAACGGCGGCTGCAGGATGGCGGCCGGGAACACGATCTCGTTCTTCAGCGGGTTGTAGTAGGCGTTGACCGTCTGCGGGGTCATGCCCCACTCGGTGCGGTCGACGGGCTTGCCGATCCTGGACAGTTCCCAGTCGTGGTTGAACTTGGCCGCGGCCAGCACGTTGGCGGCGTAGCCGTCGCGCGTGGTCGCCAGGCCGTCCCAGCTGCGCCACTTGTCCGGGTAGCCGATCTTGGGCGTGAAGCTTTCCCACTTCTCCAGCGCCTTCTGCTTGGTCTCGTCGCCCATCCACTCCAGGCCCTCGAGCCGGGTCTTGAGCGCGGCGCTGAGGTTGTCGACCAGCTTCTCCATCTCGGCCTTGGACTCGGCCGGGAAGTACTCCTTCACGTACATCTGGCCGAGCGCCTCGCCGACCATGCCCTCGACCGCGTCCATCACCCGCTTCCAGCGCTCCTTCTGCTCCTTCTGGCCGCGCAGGGTGCGGCTGAAGAAGTCGAAGCGCTCGTCGGCGAAGGTGTCCGCGAGGTAGGGCGCGGCGCCGTCGATGGCGTTGATCCGCAGGTAGGCCTTCCAGTCCTCGACCGGGACGTCGGCGATCATGCGGTCGAACTCGGCGAAGAACTTCGGCTGCGACAGGGAGAAGCCCTCCACGTCCAGGCCCTGGGAGCGCATGAACTCCGACCACGGGAAGTTCTTCGCGCCCTTGTCGGCCTCGGCGAGGGTGACGTAGTTGTACTGGTTGTTCGGGTTGCGCAACTCGACCGGGGCCAGCGAGGCCTTCGCCAGGCGGGTCTCGAACGCGAGCACGGCCGCGGCCTGCGCCTCGGCGTCTTCCCTGGCGACGCCGGCGTTCTGCAGCTGCTTGCCGACGTGCGCGACGTAGGCATCGCGGATCTTCGCGTACTGCCCGTCCTTGCCGTCCTCGAGGTAGTACGCACGCTCCGGCAGCGCCAGGCCCGACTGGTAGGCGTAGCCGATCATCTGCGAGGAGTTCCTGAAGTCCGGCTCGGCGAAGAACGCGAACACGTCGCCGCGGCCGGCGGCGAACTCGTCGCGCAGGAAGGCAGCGATGTCCTCCGGCGCGTCGATCGCGTCGATGCGGTCCAGGATCGGCTGGATCGGGGCGAGGCCCGCGGCGTTGATCGCCTCCACGTCCATGCCGCTGGCGTAGAAGTCGCCGACCAGCTTCGCGGTGCCCGTTGCATTGGCGTCGGCGGCGGCGGCCTCGGCGATGTTGCGGCTGGCGACCTCGGAACGCTCGTCGAGCATCTCGAAGCTGCCCCAGGTGGTGCGGTCGGACGGGACCGGGTGCGCGGCCAGCCACTTGCCGTTGACGAACGCGTTCAGGTCTTCGCAGGCGTCCGCCGTGGTATCGAGGTCGGCCAGCGCGAAGGCCGCGGTCGGCGGCAGCTCGGCCGCGGTGGTGGCGGGCTTGTCGGGGGCGTCCGCGGAAGTCGCGGACTGGTCGTTGCGGCAGCCGGCGAGGGCGGCGGCCACGGCCAGGGACAGCAACAGCACGGAAGGCGTCTTGGTCATCGGGGAACCCCATTGGGCAGGAATGCCGCCGACTCTATCCCGCGGCGGTGGCGGGGAGGGGGTGTCAGAGGTCACGAGGCCCGGCGCGCGGGCATGAAAAAGCCCGCGTTGCCGCAGGCTCTCGGAAGATGGCGCCCGAAGTTGGACTCGAACCAACGACCCCCTGATTAACAGTCAAGTGCTCTAACCAGCTGAGCTATTCGGGCGGGGCCGCATATTGTGCCGGCGGCCGCCAAGGCACGCAACAGCGCGGCTTCAGATTCCCGACACGCAGGCGAGGGCGGCCGCGCGACGCGGCTTGCCGCTGCGCAACTGCCCGCTGTTGGCCATCACCAGCGTCGTCGCCTTGTCGGCGCCACGGGCATCGCAGAGGGTGAAGGTCACGTTCGAGCCTGCGGCGGCCCCGCCGTGCGGGCGCAGGACCAGCCGCCGGCGCCCGGTGGTGCTGCGCAGGCGCACCCCGCGGTCCAGTGGCGGCGCGCGCTGCAGCAGGGTTTCGTTCGGGTCGCGGCGGCGGTCGCCGTCGAGGTCCGCCCAGGCGATCCAGCCGCCGCTCCAGTCCATGGTGTCGCGGCAGCCGACCGTTGCCGCGGGGCAGACCACGACCCGGGCGCCGGTGACGGTGGCGTGGCGCATGCCGCGGATCAGCGTGCCCTCCAGCGCGGCGCGCGCGGCCGCGGAGCGGGTGGCCGCGCTGGCCGAGGTCCAGGCCGGGACGGCGACGCCCAGCAGCAGGGCCACCAGCAGCATGGCGATCAGCGCTTCGATCAGGGTGAACCCGGTGTCCGGGCGCATGGGTGGTCTCCGCAGCGTGGGAGGTCCACGTTGGCCCGCCGGCGCGACGACTCCCATCGGCGCAGTGCGGCCGCGGCTGTCCGGAAAGCGGCCAGCAAGGTTCGGAAGCCCGTAGCGGATACACTGGCCGGTCCGATGTCCGCTCCGCACGCCACCAGCCCGGATACCCGCCAGGACGACCGCTTCGAGCTGGTCGCGCCGTACTCGCCCGCCGGCGACCAGCCGCAGGCGATCGAGAAGCTCGTGGCCGGCTTCGCGAGCGGCCTGGCCAAGCAGACCCTGCTCGGCGTCACCGGCTCGGGCAAGACCTACACCATCGCCAACGTCATCCAGCAGGTGCAGAAGCCGACCCTGGTGATGGCGCCAAACAAGACCCTGGCGGCGCAGCTCTACGGCGAGTTCAAGTCGTTCTTCCCTAACAACGCGGTCGAGTACTTCGTCAGCTACTACGACTATTACCAGCCCGAGGCCTACGTCCCGTCCTCCGATACCTACATCGAGAAGGACAGCTCGGTGAACGAGCACATCGAGCAGATGCGGCTGTCGGCGACCAAGGCGCTGCTGGAGCGGCGCGACGCGATCATCGTGTGCACGGTGTCCGCGATCTACGGCCTCGGCGATCCCGGCGAGTACCACAAGATGGTGCTGCACATGGTCCGCGGCGAGCGCATCGACCAGCGCGAGCTGATCCGCCGGCTCACCGAGATGCAGTACACCCGCAACGAGATGGACCTCGCCCGCGGCAGCTACCGGGTGCGCGGCGAGACCATCGACGTGCATCCGGCCGAGTCCGACGCCGAGGCGCTGCGCATCGAGCTCTTCGACGGCGAGATCGAGACCCTGACCCTGTTCGACCCGCTGACCGGCGAGACCCTGCGCAAGCTGCCGCGCTACACCATCTACCCCGGCTCGCACTACGTCACCAGCCGGCGCACCATCCTCGACGCGGTCGAGACCATCAAGGTCGAGTTGCGCGAGCGGCTCGAGCAGCTGTACGCGGCCAACAAGCTGGTCGAGGCGCAGCGGCTGGCGCAACGCACCCAGTTCGACCTCGAGATGATGGCCGAGGTCGGCTACTGCAACGGCATCGAGAACTACTCGCGGCACCTCACCGGCTACATGCCGGGCGAGCCGCCGCCGTGCCTGTTCGACTACCTGCCGCCGGACGCGCTGCTGGTGGTGGACGAGTCGCACGTCACCGTCCCGCAGATCGGCGCCATGTACAAGGGCGACCGCTCGCGCAAGGAGACGCTGGTGGAGTTCGGCTTCCGGCTGCCCTCGGCGCTGGACAACCGGCCGCTCAAGTTCGAGGAATGGGAGGCGCGCTCGCCGCGCGCGATCTTCGTGTCGGCGACGCCCGGTCCGTACGAGTTGCGCGAATCGGATGGCGAGGTCACCGAGCTGGTGGTGCGTCCGACCGGGCTGGTCGACCCGCCGGTCGAGATCCGCCCGGTCGCGACCCAGGTCGACGACGTGCTCGGCGAGATCAACGAGCGCGTGGCCATGGGCGACCGCGTGCTGGTCACCACCCTCACCAAGCGCATGGCCGAGAACCTCACCGAGTACCTGGCCGAGCACAACGTCAAGGTGCGCTACCTGCACTCCGACGTGGATACGGTGGAGCGGGTGGAGATCATCCGCGACCTGCGGCTGGGCAAGTTCGACGTGCTGGTCGGCATCAACCTGCTGCGCGAGGGCCTGGACATGCCCGAGGTCTCGCTGGTCGCGATCCTCGACGCCGACAAGGAGGGCTTCCTGCGTTCGACCGGCTCGCTGATCCAGACCATCGGCCGCGCCGCGCGCAACCTGCGCGGCAAGGCGATCCTGTACGCGGACCGGGTGACGAAATCCATGCAGGCGGCGATCGACGAGACCGACCGCCGCCGGCAGAAGCAGCTGGAGTACAACGCCGAGCACGGCATCACCCCGCAGAGCGTCCAGCGCGCGGTCATGGACATCATGGAAGGCGCCCGCGCCGAGCCGGGGACCGTGAAGGTCGGCCGCGGCAAGGGCCGCAAGGTCGCCGAGCCGGCCGAGGACTACGCCGCGCTCAGCCCGGCGCAGGCCGCGGCCAGGATGAAGGCGCTGGAGCAGAAGATGCACCAGCACGCCCGCGACCTGGAGTTCGAGGAGGCGGCCGCGGCCCGCGACGAGCTGCGCCGGTTGAAGGAAGCCCGCCTCGCGGGCTAGAATTCGCGACCCCCTCGCGGGGGCATAGCGGGCGGTTAGCTCAGCGGTAGAGCACTACCTTGACATGGTAGGGGTCACAGGTTCGAACCCTGTACCGCCCACCACGCGGCATCGCGATGCCCGTGGACGACGACGAAACGAGAGGTGGCCCGCGGAAACGCCGGCCGAGCGTGCGACATGGACACTACCACCGCCCAACGTTGACACCCGCCCGAGGCTTCCGCATCCCGCAGGCGCCCTCGTGGCGCTTTTTTGTTGTCCGGAGAGTCCACACGCCATGATCGCGATCACCCTTCCCGACGGCTCCCGCCGCGAATTCGACCAGCCGGTGACGGTCGCCGAGGTCGCCGCCTCCATCGGTCCCGGCCTGGCCAAGGCCGCGCTGGCCGGCAAGGTGGACGGCCGGCTGGTGGACACCAGCTTCCGCATCGAGCGCGACGCGGCCCTGGAGATCGTCACCGACAAGCACCCCGACGCGCTCGAGGTCGTGCGCCACTCCACCGCGCACCTGCTGGCCCAGGCCGTGCAGCGCCTGCATCCCGGCGCGCAGGTCACGATCGGCCCGGTGATCGACAACGGCTTCTACTACGACTTCGCCTACGAGCGCCCGTTCACCCCCGAGGACCTGCCGGCGATCGAGGAGGAGATGAAGCGGATCGCCGCCGAGGGCCTGCCGGTGTCGCGCACGGTCAAGTCGCGCGACGAGGCCACGAAGTTCTTCCGCGACATGGGCGAGGAGTACAAGGCGCAGATCATCGAGTCGATCCCGGCGGACGAGGAGCTCTCGCTCTACAGCCAGGGCGAGTTCACCGACCTGTGCCGCGGCCCGCACGTGCCGTCCACGGACAAGCTGCGCAGCTTCAAGCTGATGAAGGTGGCCGGCGCCTACTGGCGCGGCGACCACAACAACCAGATGCTGAGCCGCATCTACGGCACCGCCTGGCTGAACGACAAGGACCTCAAGGCCTACCTGCGCCAGATCGAGGAGGCGGAGAAGCGCGACCACCGCCGGATCGCGAAGCAGCAGGACCTGTTCCACCTGCAGGAGGAGGCCCCGGGCCTGGTGTTCTGGCACCCGAAGGGCTGGTCGGTGTGGCAGGTGGTCGAGCAGTACATGCGCAAGGTCTACCGCGACACCGGCTACGGCGAGGTGCGCTGCCCGCAGATCCTGGACGTGGAGCTCTGGAAGAAGTCCGGCCACTGGGACAACTACCAGGACAACATGTTCTTCACCGAGTCGGAGAAGCGCACCTACGCGCTCAAGCCGATGAACTGCCCCGGCCACGTCCAGGTCTTCAGGCAGGGGCTGCACAGCTACCGCGACCTGCCGATCCGCTACGGCGAGTTCGGCGCCTGCCACCGCAACGAGCCCTCCGGCGCGCTGCACGGGATCCTGCGGGTGCGCGGCTTCACCCAGGACGACGGCCACGTGTTCTGCACCGACGGCCAGGTCGAGGCCGAGGTCACCGCGTTCCACGCCCAGGCGATGAAGGTCTACGCGGACTTCGGCTTCACCGACGTCAAGGTGAAGCTGGCGCTGCGCCCGGAGCCGCGGATGGGCGACGACGCCACCTGGGACAAGGCCGAGGAGGCCCTTCGCGCCGCCTTGCGCGCGGCCGGGGTGGAGTGGGAGGAACTCCCGGGCGAGGGCGCCTTCTACGGCCCCAAGATCGAGTACCACCTGAAGGACGCCATCGGCCGCACCTGGCAGCTCGGGACCATGCAGGTGGACTTCATGATGCCGGCCCGGCTCGGCGCCGAGTACGTCGACGAGCACAGCCAGAAGCGCCACCCGGTCATGCTGCACCGCGCCATCGTGGGCTCCATGGAGCGCTTCATCGGCATCCTGATCGAGCACCATGCCGGGGTCTGGCCGGCCTGGCTGGCCCCGGTCCAGGCGGTCGTGATGAACATCACGGACGCCCAGGCCGACTGGGCCGACGAGGTTCGGAAAACCCTTACGAATCAAGGCTTCCGGGTCGAATCCGATTTGCGCAACGAGAAGATCGGCTATAAAATCCGCGAGCACACGCTGCAACGCGTGCCCTACCTGCTGGTGGTCGGCGACCGCGAGAAGGACAATGGCATGGTCGCGGTGCGTACCCGTGGTGGCGAAGACCTTGGCACGATGAGCGTTGCCGACTTCGCCGCCCGCCTTGGCACCGAAGCCCTTTAACCCCCGGAGATCGCAATATCAGCACCGCCGACAAGCAGAACCGCAAGAACCAGGAAATCCGCGTCCCGCGCGTGCGCGTGATTGGCAGCGACGGCGAGATGATCGGCGTGCTTTCGCGCGACGAGGCGCTTGCGATGGCCGAGGAGGAAGGCCTCGACCTGGTGGAGATCCAGCCCAACGCGGATCCGCCGGTGTGCAAGATCATGGACTTCGGCAAGTTCCGGTTCGAGGCCCAGAAGAAGGCCAACGAGGCCAAGAAGAAGTCCCGCCAGGTCGAGATCAAGGAAGTGAAGTTCCGTCCGGTCACGGACGAGGGCGACTACCAGATCAAGCTGCGCAAGATGCGCGGCTTCCTGGAGGACGGCGACAAGATCAAGGTCAATATCCGCTTCCGTGGCCGCGAGATGAGCCACCAGGAGCTGGGCCGGGAGATGGCGCAGCGGATCGAGGCCGACCTGGGCGAGGACATCGTGGTCGAGTCCCGCCCCCGGCTCGAAGGCCGGCAGATGGTCATGATGATCGCCCCCAAGAAGAAATAGGCCTATAATGGTCGGCCCGGTTTGCGCCGGGGCTTTTGATTTTCCCAGGACCCGCCGCCGATTCCTTGCGGATCGATGGCCTACCCACCGGCATGGGCAGGATGGAAAGCGTGGCCACGGCCACCGCCCAGGCCAGTTCGAGATTTCGCAAGGACACACCAATGCCCAAGATCAAGACCAATCGGGCGGCGGCCAAGCGCTTCCGGAAGACCGCTTCCGGCAAGTACAAGTGCGGCCACGCCAACAAGAGCCACATCCTCACCAAGAAGGCGACCAAGCGGAAGCGCAACCTGCGGCAGACGAACCACGTTCGTGCCGAGGATGCGGGCCGTCTCGATCGCATGCTTCCGTATCTCTGAGGAGGGCTAGAAAATGGCACGAGTCAAGCGTGGCGTGCAGGCGCGCCGTCGTCACAAGAAGGTCCTCAAGCAGGCCAAGGGCTACTACAACGCCCGCCGCAAGGTCTTCCGCGTCGCCAACCAGGCGGTCATCAAGGCGCTGCAGTACGCCTACATCGGCCGCAAGCAGAAGAAGCGCAACTTCCGTTCGCTGTGGATCACCCGCATCAACGCGGCGGCCCGCATCAACGGCATGAGCTACAGCCGCTTCATGAACGGCCTGTCCAAGGCCGGCATCACCCTGGACCGCAAGGTGCTGGCGGACATCGCCGTGCACGACGAGAAGGGTTTTGCGGCGCTGGCAGAAAAGGCGAAGGGCGCCCTCGCGGCATAAGCAAGTCCGGCAGGGTCGCGATGGCGGCCCGCGCGGGATGTGGTACATGCAAGGGGAAGGGCGCGAGTCCTTCCCCTTTCTTGTTTTCGGGGAACGAGATGACGGGAATCGAGGAGCTGGGCCGACGGGCGCTGGCCGACATCGCCGCCGCGGACACGCCGGCCGCGCTGGAGCAGCTGCGGGTCGCGCTGCTCGGCAAGGGCGGCAGCGTCACCGCGCAGCTGAAGTCGCTGGGCGCGCTGCCGGCCGGCGAGCGCAAGGCCGCGGGCGAGGCGATCAACCGCGTGCGCGACGCCATCGGCGAAGCGCTGGGCGCGCGCCGCGAGGCGCTCGAGTCGGCCGCGCTGGACGCGCGCCTGGCCGGCGAGACCGTGGACGTCACGCTTCCCGGGCGCAACCCCGGGCGCGGTGGCCTGCATCCGGTGAGCCGCACGCTCGAGCGGATCGCGGGGATCTTCGGCAAGCTCGGCTACGAGCTCGCGGACGGGCCGGAGATCGAGGACGACTGGCACAACTTCGAGGCGTTGAACTTCCCGCCGCACCACCCGGCGCGCGCCATGCACGACACCTTCTACGTGTCCGCCGACGGCAGCGGCGACCGGCGCCTGCTGCGCACGCACACCTCGGGCGTGCAGGTGCGCTACATGCAGGACCTGGTCGCCGCCGGCGGCAAGCCGCCGCTGCGCATGATCGCCGCCGGCAAGGTCTACCGCTCCGACAGCGACCAGACGCACACGCCGATGTTCCACCAGGTCGAGGGCCTGCTGGTGGACGAACAGGCGAGCCTGGCCGACCTCAAGGGCACCCTGGTCGAGTTCGTGCGCGCGTTCTTCGAGCGCGACTTCGAGATGCGCTTCCGCCCGAGCTACTTCCCGTTCACCGAGCCGTCGGCCGAGCTCGACATCGCCTGGCAGCAGCCGGACGGCTCGACCCGCTGGCTTGAAGTGCTCGGTTGCGGGATGGTGCACCCGAGCGTGCTGCGCAACGTCGGCATCGACCCGGAGCGCCACACCGGCTTCGCGTTCGGCCTCGGCGTCGAGCGCTTCGCGATGCTGCGCTACGGGGTCGACGACCTGCGCAGCTTCTTCGACAACGACGTGCGCTTCCTGCGCCAGTTCGCCTGAGGCTCATTCTTTTGAAGGGCATGCCATGAAATTCAGCGAGAACTGGCTGCGCCAGCACGTCCGCACCCATGCCAGCCGCGAACAGCTGGTCGACACCCTGACCGCGATCGGGCTCGAGGTCGAGGAGCTCGTGCCGCTGGGCGAGGGCCTCGACGGCGTCGTGGTCGCGCGCATCGTCTCCTGCGAAAAGCATCCGCAGGCCGATCGCCTGCAGGTGTGCCAGGTGGACGCCGGCACCGGCACGCCGCTGCAGATCGTCTGCGGCGCGCCGAACGCGCGCGCCGGGTTGCTGGCGCCGCTGGCGATGGTCGGCGCGAAGCTCGGCGACATCGCCATCAAGGCCGCGAAGCTGCGCGGCGTCGAATCCAACGGGATGCTCTGTTCGGCGAAGGAACTGGGCGTGGACGCCGATGCCTCCGGGCTGATGGAGCTGCCCGCGGACGCGCCCGTCGGCACGCCGCTGGCCGACTACCTCGGCCTTCCGGACGCCGCCATCGAGCTCAAGCTGACCCCCAACCGCGCCGACTGCTTCAGCGTGCGCGGGATCGCGTACGACGTGGCCGCGGCCACCGGCGCGCAGGTGGAGCCGATGGACGCCGAGCCGGTGCCGGCGGCCGGCGACGCGCGCCTCGAGGTGGAACTGCACGCGGGCGCCGATGCGCCGCGCTACGTCGGCCGCGTGGTCGAGGGCGTGGATGCCGCGCGCCCCACGCCGGCGTGGATGGCCGAGCGCCTGCGCCGCTCGGGCATCCGCCCGTTGAGCCTGCCGGTGGACATCACCCAGTACGTGATGCTCGAGCTGGGCCAGCCGATGCACGCGTTCGACCGCGACCTGCTGCGCGGCCCGGTCGGCGTGCGCCACGCGCGCGGCGGCGAGTCGCTGAAGCTGCTCGACGGTCGCGAGGTGAGCCTCGACCCGGGCTTCCTGCTGGTGACCGACGCCGACAGGCCGGTTGCGCTGGCCGGGATCATGGGCGGCCACGACACCCGCGTGACCGACGCCACGCGCAACGTGTTCCTGGAGGCGGCGCACTTCGCGCCGGCCGCGATCATCGGGCGCGGGCGCAGGCTCGGCCTGCACACCGACGCCGGCCACCGCTTCGAGCGCGGCGTGGATCCGCAGCTGCCGCGCATCGCGATCGAGCGGGCGACCCGCTTGCTGCTCGACCTCGCCGGCGGCACGCCGGGCCCGGTGGTCGAGGCGGCGCTCGACGCGCACCTGCCGGCGCCGCGGCCGATCCACCTGCGCCGCGCTCGGCTGGCGCGGGTGCTCGGGCTGTCGGTCGCCGACGCGGAGGTGGAGCGCATCCTGCGCGCGCTGGGGCTGGAGGTGTCGGCCGATGCCGAGGGCTGGCAGGTCACGCCGCCGGCGCGCCGCTTCGACCTGGCGATCGAGGAGGACCTGATCGAGGAGGTCGCGCGCATCCACGGCTACGACGCCATCCCTGCGCGCCTGCCGGGCGGCGCCACCCGCCTGGTCGAGCCGAGCGAGACCCGCGTGGCCGAGGCCGACGCCCGCCGCCAGCTCGCCGCCCGCGATTACCTGGAGGCGGTCAACTACGCCTTCGTGGATGCCGCGCTGCTGGCGAAGTGGGACCTGGCCGAGGGCCAGGTGGCGCTGGCCAATCCGCTCAGTGCGGAACTGGGCGTGATGCGCACCTCGCTGCTGCCGGGGCTGGTGGACGCGCTCGCGCGCAACGCCGCGCGCCAGCAGCCGCGCGTGCGCCTGTTCGAGCTCGGCAAGGTGTTCCGCGCCGGCGGGTCCGGCTCGCCACCGGTGGAGACGCTGCGCGTGGCCGCGGTCGCCTGCGGCAGCGCGTCGGGCAAGCAGTGGGGCGTCGCCGAGCGCGCGCTCGACTTCCACGACCTCAAGGGCGACCTGCAGAGCCTGGCCGCGCTGTCGGCCGCCACCCTGGAGTTCCGGGCGGTGACGCAGCCATGGGCGCACCCGGGGCGTTCGGCCGAGGTGCTGCGCGACGGCGTGGCGATCGGCTGGATCGGACAGCTCCACCCCCGGCTGCAGCGCGCGCTCGACCTGGATCCGGAGGTCTACGCCTTCGAACTGGACCTCGACCTCCTGCTGCAACGCCACCTGCCGCGCGCGCGGGCGTTGTCCAGGTACCCCTCCGTGCGCCGTGACCTGGCCTTCGTGCTGCCCGAAAGCGTGACCTGGGCCACGGTTCGCGACACCGTCCAGGCCGCCGCGGGCCCCTTCCTGCGTGGACTGGAATTGTTCGACCGCTACCAGGGCAAGGGCGTGGAATCGGGATGCAAGAGTCTCGCTATGGGCTTGATTCTTCAAGAAGAATCACGCACATTGACCGACCACGACGTGGACGCGGTCGTGGCGGCGGTCACCGCCGCGCTGGAACGCGACCACGGCGCAAAGATCCGGGCTTGACCGCACCGGGAAGTCCCGGGGCACCCAGGGGGGAAGGCAGGATGGCGTTGACCAAGGCGGAAATGGCCGAGCGGCTGTACGAGGACGTCGGGCTGAACAAGCGCGAGGCGAAGGAGTTCGTGGACGCCTTCTTCGACGTGCTGCGCGAATCCCTCCAGCACGGGCGCCAGGTCAAGCTCTCCGGCTTCGGCAACTTCGACCTGCGGCGCAAGAACCAGCGCCCCGGCCGCAACCCCAAGACCGGCGAGGAGATCCCGATCACCGCCCGCACCGTGGTGACCTTCCGCCCGGGCCAGAAGCTGAAGGAGCGGGTCGAGGCCTACGCGGGGGAGCCGGCGAATGCTTGACCCCGGCAGCAACCGCGAGCTCCCGCCGATCCCGGCCAAGCGCTACTTCACGATCGGCGAGGTCAGCGAGCTGTGCGACGTGAAGCCGCACGTGCTGCGCTACTGGGAGACCGAGTTCCCGTCGCTGAAGCCGGTAAAGCGCCGCGGCAACCGCCGCTACTACCAGCGCCACGACGTGCTGATGGTCCGCCAGATCCGAGGCCTGCTGTACGAGCAGGGCTACACCATCGGCGGCGCGCGCATGCGCCTGGAGGGCGAGGACGCCCGCCAGGAAGCCGCCATGAGCTCGCAGATCGTCCGCCAGGTGCGGATGGAGCTAGAGGAAGTCCTGCAGCTCCTGAAGCGCTGACTCGGCTATAATCCACGCCCTGCTCGGGGTATAGCGCAGCCTGGTAGCGCACCTGTCTGGGGGACAGGTGGTCGTCGGTTCAAATCCGGCTACCCCGACCAATCCGATCAACGAAAACGCCCGGCTCATGGCCGGGCGTTTCCGTTCGTGGACCGTGGTTCCCGTTCAGTCGATCCGGACCCCGGTGGCGACGATGCGCAGCTCGCGCTCCTGCGGGAGCACGTCGCTTCCGGAATCCTCGGCCAGGTGCTGCGCCGCTTCCTTCGTCAGCTCCTTCACCGAGAGCACGCCGTAGACCTCGGCGCTGCCGCGGGCGTCCTTCGGCACCGCGAAGGCGTGGTCCTTCATCATTACGCGCGCGGCCTGGCCGTCGTCCTCGAGCATCAGCCAGCAGCCTTCCTTCTGGCAGACCTCGGTGATGCGGCCGCTGAAGCGGTGCTCGGCGCCGGCGTAGGCGTCGGCATCGGCGGCGGCCACGGAGATCGGCACCACCGCGCCCTCGTCCGGGATCGGCGCGCCATGGGTGGTCGGATTGCCGGCGAAGGCGAGCGGGGCGAGGGCCAGCAACAGCACGGACAGCGACAGGCGCATGGGGGACTCCCGGACGTGGATTCGCGCGCAGTGTACCGAAGCGCGGCGCGCGGTCAGCGCGCGGCGACGGCCGGCGGCTGGGTCGCGAGCGCCGGCCAGCGGGCCAGCACCGACTTGCGGATGCCCGCCGCGTCGAGCCCGGCCTCGGCCAGCAGCTGTTCGCGGCTGGCGTGGTGCTGGAACGCGTCCGGCAGACCCAGGTGCAGGATCGGCATGGCGATGCCCTCGGCCGCGAGCAGTTCCGCGACGCCGCTGCCGGCGCCGCCGGCGACGACGTTGTCCTCGAGCGTCACCAGGCCCTCGTGCGAACCCGCGAGCTCGAGCACCAGCGCGCGGTCGAGCGGCTTCACGAAGCGCATGTTGACGACGGTGAGCCCGAGCTCGGCGCCGACTTCCTCGGCCGCCGGCACGATCGCGCCGAAGGCGAGCAGGGCGACGCGGCCGCCGCGGCGGCGCAGCTGCGCCTTGCCGACCGGCAGCGTGTCGAGCGTCGGCCCGATCGCCACCCCGGGGCCGGTGCCGCGCGGATAACGCACCGCGGCCGGGCCCTGGAAGCGGAAGCCGGTGGACAGCATCCTGCGGCACTCGTCCTCGTCCGCCGGCGCCATCACCACCATGTTCGGCACGCAGCGCAGGTAGCTGAGGTCGAGGTTGCCGGCATGGGTCGCGCCGTCCGGACCGACCACGCCGCCGCGGTCGATCGCGAACAGCACGTCGAGGTTCTGGATCGCGACGTCGTGCACCAGCTGGTCGTAGCCGCGCTGCAGGAAGGTCGAATAGATCGCGACCACCGGCTTGGCGCCTTCGCAGGCCATGCCCGCGGCCAGCGTCACCGCGTGCTGCTCGGCGATCGCGACGTCGAAGTAGCGCTCCGGGTATTCCTTGCTGAAGCGCACCAGGCCGGAGCCCTCGCGCATCGCCGGGGTGATGCCCATCAGCTTGTCGTCGGCGGCGGCCATGTCGCACAGCCAGTCGCCGAACACGTCGGTGTAGGTCGGCTTCTTCACCGCGCCGGGCTTCTTGACCACGCCCAGCTCGGGGTCGAAGGGCGAGACCGCGTGGTAACCGATCTGGTCGCCCTCGGCGCGCTCGTAGCCCTTGCCCTTGGTGGTGATCACGTGCAGCAGCTGCGGCCCCTTGAGGCCCTTGAGCGTGCGCAGCGACGCCACCAGCGCGTCCATGTCATGGCCGTCGATCGGGCCGGTGTAGTGGAAGCCCATTTCCTCGAACAGCGTGGACGGCACGAACATGCCCTTCCAGTGTTCCTCCCAGCGGCGCACGAAGCGCGCGGGGCCGCTGCTGCGCTTGTCGCCGAGGATCTTCTTGCCGCCCTCGCGGATCGCGTTGAGCGCGGGGCTCGCGGTCGCGCGCCCGAGCATCCGCGTCAGGCCGCCGACGTTCTCGCTGATGGACATCCGGTTGTCGTTGAGGATCACCAGGATGTCGGGCTCGGGATCCATGCCGCCGGCGTGGTTGAGGGCCTCGTAGGCCATGCCCGCGGTCATCGCGCCGTCGCCGATCACGGCCACGACCTTGCGCTCGTTGCCGGCGCGTGCGCTTTCAATGAGCTTGTTAGCCACCGCCATGCCGAGCGCGGCCGAGATGGAGGTGGAGGAGTGGCCGACGCCGAAGGTGTCGTACTCGCTCTCCTCGCGCTTCGGGAACGGCGCGATGCCGCCGGCCTGCTTCACCGAGCGGATGCCGTCGCGGCGACCGGTCAGGATCTTGTGCGGGTAGGCCTGGTGGCCGACGTCCCAGACGATGCGGTCGTGCGGGGTGTCGTACAGGTAATGGAGGGCGGTGGTCAGCTCGACCACGCCGAGGCCGGCGCCGAAGTGGCCGCCGGAATGCCCCACGCACTCGATCAGGTAGGCGCGCAGTTCGTCGGCGACCGCGCGCAGTTCGGAGGCCTGCAGGCGGCGCAGGTCGGCGGGGGCGTCGATCGCGGCCAGCAGCGGATAGCGCTCCGCATCGATCGGGTGGGGGTTTGTCATTGCGGCATTTTCGCCCCCGCGGTCGCGGGGGGCAAGGCGAGCGCGGTTTACTTGCGGCGGCGCCCGAACAGGCCGCCGCGCGCGGGTTCCTCGGGCTCCGGCGGCGCGTCCGGGACCATCTCCGCGTAGCCGGTGGCCAGGTTGGCGTTCACGAAGTCGACCACTTCCGGCAGCGCCACGCCGCTGGCGGCGGCGATCTCGTCGAGCGTCGCGGGGCCCTTCATCATCGCGGTCGCGATGCGGAAGTGCTTGGGGTACTCGCGTTCGGTCTGTGGCCACTTGCCCAGCTTGTAGCGGCCGCCAGGGTCGTTCCCGGGCAGCAGCGTGCCCTTGCCGGCGACCAGCCCGCCGAACCACTGCAGGCGCGACAGCGGCTGCGCCGTGCCCAGGGCACCGGTGCGCGCGTCCCATGCGGCGTCGTCCAGCGGCTCGAAGTCGCCTTCGGCCACGGCGCCCTCGAAGTAGCCCGCCAGCGGCTTGAGCGCGCTCGGGCCGAACCAGGTGCGCGCGTCCGCGTCGATGAACAGTTCCGGACCGTCGTCGCGCGCGAAGCGCCGCTTGCCGGCCAGCACGCCGGGTTCGAACCAGTCGCGCAGCGTGCGCTCGCGCGGTGGCTCGGGCGGGGCCACGGTGGCGGGCTCGAGCGTGCCCACCTGTTCCGACGCGGGCTCGCCGGGCACCGGGCCGGGCGCCATCGCCTCCTCGTCCACGGGCGCGGGATGTTCTTCGCGCAGTTCGTCCTGCGGCACCGGCGAGGGCGACATGCCGGCGGGCTCGGGCGGCGCCTCGGCCGCGATCCGCTGCAGCAGCGTCGCCAGCGCGGCCGCGTCGAACGGGCGCGCCAGGTGGTAGTCGGTCTGGGTGCGGCTGGCGGAGCTCAGGCCGATCACCCGCTTGCCGGCGGCATGCAGGCGCAGCCAGCTCATCGGCCCGTACATGCTGTCCATGTCCACCACGATGTAGTCCGCTTCGCCCTCGGGCGCCTGCCGCCACTGCTTGCCGATGCGCGCATTGGCGTTGTCGAAAGCCGCCTTGAGCGCGGCTTCCGTGGCCGGGTCCATCCCGGTCATCCCGAGGGTGAGTGGCATCGTGCGGGGTCCTGCGTTGGTACGGGGACCCGAGTTTAGCGGTTAGTGCAGCCCGAGACGACGCTTGCGGCGCGGCAGGTGGCTCTTCAGGAAGGCCATCTGGTCGGCCAGGATGTTGCGGTTGGACAGGATCAGGTGCTCGATCCAGCTCGGGCGGTAGGGGACGGCGAGCAGCGGCATCGCGGCCTGCTGCGGGGTACGCCCGCCCTTGCGCGAATTGCAGTGGAAGCAGGCGGCGACCACGTTCTCCCAGGTGTCGCGGCCGCCCTGCGACAGCGGCACCACGTGGTCGCGGGTGAGCGAGGCGCGGGCGCAGTCGCGGCCGCAGTACAGGCACAGGTGCTGGTCGCGCGCGAACAGCGCGGTGTTGGTCAGGGCCGGGGTCGGGTCGAGCGCCTTGCCGCGGGCGTGGCTGCGCGCGGCGATGATCGGCGGCAGGTGCAGCACGCTGCGGGTCCCGGTGATCCGGGAGATGCCGCCGCGGACGGTGAGGCAGGGGTCGCCGAGGGTCCAGGCGACGGCGCCGCGCGCGTACAGGCAGGTCGCGTCCTGCCAGCTCATCCAGTCGAGCACGCGCCCGTGGGCGTCGAGCGACAGGAGTCGCACCGAATCGAGCTTTGCTCTGTCTGCCTCCATCGGGACACCAGCTTATACCCGATGGCGCCGGGGGCGGTAGGCGACGGGGGTCTCAGTCCCCGAACGCCGGCTCCGGCAGCGCCATCAGCGGCCCGGCGCCGCTCTCGATCGCGGCCCGGTGGGCGCGCGTGCGCGGCAGCAGGCGCGCGAAGTAGAAGCGGGCGGTCTCGCGCTTGCCGGCCTTGAACGCCTCCGGACGGCCGGAGGCCTCGGAGGCCGCGACGCTGCGCGCCCACCAGTAGGCCAGCGCGACATAGCCGGAGTACATCAGGTAGTCGTAGGAGGCCGCGCCGACTTCCTCCGGGTCGGCCGCGGCGCGGGTGGCGATGCCCTCGGACAGCGCCTGCCACTCGGCGGCGAGCTCGCGCAACACCGGCAGGAACTCCGCGACGGCCTGGTTGCCTTCGCTCTCGCTGCAGAACCCGGCGACCATGCGTCCGAACACGCGCAGGCCCTCGCCGCGCAGCTGCAGCAGCTTGCGCCCGGCCAGGTCCATCGCCTGGATGCCGGTGGTGCCCTCGTACAGCGTGGTGATGCGCGCATCGCGCGCGAGCTGTTCCATGCCGTGCTCGGCGATGTAGCCGTGGCCGCCGAAGCATTGCAGCGCGTGGTAGGTGCACTCCACGCCCCACTCGGTGAGGCAACCCTTGACGATCGGGATCATGAAGCCGAGCAGCGCCTCGGCCTCGGCGCGCTCGCCGGCGTCGGCCGCATGTGCGGCGATGTCGGTGAGCATGCCGGCGTGGTAGGCCATCGCGCGGCTGCCCTCGACCAGCGCCTTCTGGGTCAGCAGCATGCGCCGCACGTCCGGGTGCACGATGATCGGGTCGGCCGGCTTGTCCGGGAACTTCGGGCCGGAGAGCGAGCGCGACTGCAGCCGCTCGCGCGCATAGCGCAGGGCGTTCTGGTAGGCGCGGTCGGCCAGGCCCAGGCCTTGCAGGCCGACGGCGAGGCGCGCGGAGTTCATCATGGTGAACATCGCCATGAGCCCGCGGTGCGGTTCGCCGACCAGCCAGCCCTGGGCGCCGTCGAAGTTCATCACGCAGGTCGCCGAGCCGTGGATGCCCATCTTGTGCTCGAGCGCGCCGCAGCGGACCTGGTTGCGTTCGCCGGTGTTGCCGTCGCGGTCCACGCGCACCTTGGGCACCGCGAACAGCGAGATGCCCTTGCTGCCCGCGGGCGCATCGGGCAGTCGCGCCAGTACCAGGTGCACGATGTTGTCGGTGAAGTCGTGCTCGCCGGCGGTGATGAAGATCTTGGTGCCGGTAATCGCGTGGCTGCCGTCGTCGCGCGGTTCGGCGCGGGTGCGGATCAGGCCGAGGTCGGTGCCGCACTGCGGCTCGGTCAGGCACATGGTGCCGGTCCAGCGGCCTTCGACCAGCGGCACCAGGAAGGCCTGGCGCTGCCACTCCTCGCCGTGCTTCAGCAGCGCCGAGACCGCGCCGTGCGAAAGCAGCGGGAAGTTGCCCCAGGCGAGGTTGGCGGCGTCGATCATTTCCTTGACCGCGACGTCCACCAGGTGCGGCAAGCCCTGGCCGCCGTACTCCGCGGGCGCGGCCAGGCCCGACCAGCCGCCCTCGACGAACTTCAGGTAGGCATCGCGGAAGCCGGGCGGGGTGGTGACCGCGCCGGTGTCGGCGTCGAGCTTGCAACCGTGCTCGTCGCCGACCCGGTACAGCGGCGCCAGCACGCTGCCGGTGAAGCGCGCGCCTTCCTCCAGCACCGCGTCGAGCAGCTCGCGCGAGGCCTCGTCGCGACCCAGGCGCTGCAGCAGCGCCTCGCTGCCGAGCAGGTCGAACAGCACGAAGCGGATATCGTCCAGCGGGGCGGAATAGGCGGCCATCAGCGCAGCACTCCGGCGAGGCCGGGGACCGGGCTGAGCGCGTTGTCGCGGTCGAGCTTCCAGGTCCGGGCGCTGCCCTTGTCCGGGGTCGTGGTCAGGTTGCCGCCCAGGTGGTACGAGACGCGCGCGCCGCGCGCCAGCGCGTCGGCGATCGCGATCTTGGCTCCGGCGGGCGGCACCAGCGCCACCGTCACCACGTCGGCCGACTCGGGCCCGATGGTGATGGCAGGAGCGGCCTGCACGCCGAAGGCGTCCTGGCCGGCGATCGCCAGGGTCGCGTCGACGCGGTCGAAGCGCATCGACACGCTGCTGTAGTTCTGCAGCCGCAGGTCGAGCGACCAGCTGCCGTCGGCGCGCACCTCCAGTTGCTGGATGTTCGCGGTCGGTTCGGAGATGCGCCGCACCGGACCGCTGCTGCCGCAGGCGGCGAGCAGGGTGAGCGACAGGATCAACAGCAAGGCGGTGGCGATTGCTTTCAATGTCGTGTCCATGTCCCGGGCCTGGCCCGAGCATACACCGGCGTAGGGTCAGCGCCCGGCCGCCAGCAACGGATACGGATTGATCGCGGTGCCCTGCCACCAGCGTTTTTCGGGACCGAGTTCGAAGATCGCGAAGTGCAGGTGCGGGGCGTCGTCGCTGGCGTTGCCGGTGCTGCCGACATAGCCGATGACGTCGCCGCGCGCGACCGCCTGGCCTTCCACGAGCCCGGGCGCATAGGCATCGAGGTGGGCGTAGTAGTAGGCGTGCTCGCGGCGCGGGTCGAACTGGTAGATGGTCAGCCCGCCGGCATCGCTGGTGAACAGCTTCTCGATGCTGCCGTCGGTGGCGGCCAGCACCGGGGTGCCGCGCGGCGCCATGATGTCGAGCGCCTCGTGCATGCGCTCGGTGCCGCGGGCGTCGTCGAAGGTGTCGCTCAACTGCGCGGGCGTCACGCCTTCGACCGGGAGTAGCAGGCCGCCCGCGGGGGCGGGCGGGGTGGCCTTCGAGCGGGTCGCGCTGCGCACGGGGCGCATGCTGGCGGTGGTGTCGCGCGCGGCCTCTTTGCCTGGAGCGGCCTCGCCTGCGACCGCGGGAGGGGAAGCGGCCACCACGGCCGGCGTCCGCGCCGGAGCCGGCTCGCGCATCAGGAAGTAGACCAGGTTGGCCCCGACCAGCACGCCCGCGAGGAACAGCAACAGCGCCTTCATCGGCTCACGGCTGCAGCTTGACGGCCATGCCCGGCGCGACCGCCGCCGCCACCGCGACCGCGTCCCAGTTGGTCAGGCGGATGCAGCCGTGCGACTGGGTCTTGCCGATGCTGGCCGGTTCGGGGGTGCCGTGGATGCCGTAGTGCTCCTTGGACAGGTCGATCCAGACCAGGCCCACCGGGTTGTTCGGCCCGGGCTGGATGGTCGCCTTCGAGTGCGAACGGTCGGCGTCCCAGAACAGGTCCGGGTTGTAGTGGAAGGTGGGCTCGCGGGCCACGCCCTGGATCTTCCAGTCGCCGATCGGGAGCGGGTCGTGCTCGCTGCCCGACGTCGCCGGGTAGCGCGCGTAGGTCTTGCCCGACGCGTCGACCAGCGACACGCTGCCATCGGACTCGTCCACCACCACGTGGTCGGCAGTGGGCAGCGGGTCGCCGCCATGGACGTTGGGCACGACGATGGTCGCGCCGGCCGCGAATCCGCCTTCGTTGAGGCTGGCGAGCAGGGAAGGGCTGGCATGGAAGCGCTCGCCCAGCATTTCCTCGAGCGAGGCGTAGCCGAGCGCGTCGAGTCCGGCCTTGTGCATCATGTCGCCGGGGATCTCGACGAACGGGCCTTCGACGTCGTCGTCCGTGAGCGTGTATTCGACCAGGGCAGGGGCGTCGTCGCGCGCGAGCTCGGTCCAGGTCGCCTCGTCCAGCGTGCCGCTCGCCTCGAGCCCGCGCGCCTCCTGGAACGCGGCGATCGCGCGCCGGGTGTTGCTGCCGCTGACGCCGTCGATCTCGCCGGGCGAGAAGTGCGCGCGGTCGAGCAGCACCTGCGCGCGCAGCACGCTGTCCTCGCCGGGCTGGCGGTCGGCGGGCGCCGCGCGCAATGGCCTGGCGGGCTGCCAGCCGCGCTTCTTCTCCGCCTCGGCGGCGGAGGCCTGCGCACTGTTCCCGGTTCCCGGCCGCGCCGGCACGGTCGTCACGCGCGAGACCACGTTGTCGAAGGACACGCGCGGTGTGCGCTGCTGCGCGCCGGCGGTCGCGGCCAGGCCCAGCGTGAGCGCGAGGGCGGCGGGAAGGAGCGTGGCAGGAACGCGTCGGGCCATGGCGTGCGAACTCGTGGAAGGTGTCCACGATGCTGCGCAAGCACGGCTCGCAGCCGCGTGAATGCGCGGCCGCTCGTTCAGGAAAGCTTCGGAGCGCTAGTGCGGGCGGGGACGGTTGCTGACCGCGACCATGCTTTCGCCGAGCTGGCGCATGGTCTCGCGGCGCATCGAGAACGCGAGGTGCGACTCGCCGAACGACAGCACCAGCGCATCCTCTTCGGGATTGGCGCCGGGCCCGATCGAGAACGAGGAGGGCGAGACGATGGCGCCGGCGCTTTCCCCGATGCCGTCGCCGCCCTTCGACAGTTCCGCGGCGGCATCGCGCGAAGCGGCGAGCATCGCCGCGGCCATGTTGGCGATGTCCAGCGGCGACATGGTGAACTCGCCGAGCAGCAGGCCGTCGCGGGCCACGCCCACCGCGACCTGGCCGTCGGGGGCGGACTCGATCAGCAGTCCGGTGGTGAATCCAGGGGGTATCCGCATGGCGGTCTCGCAAGACGGTGGGAGGCCACCGTGGAACTGGTGGCCGGGGAGGGAATCGAACCCCCGACATGGGGATTTTCAATCCACAGTCAAAAGTTGCTGTTTGGCATCCAAATCAGCGACTACGGCACTTGCTACTGCTTATGTAGCTTAAGGGTAATTCTATTGAAGGCGAAGGCGTCACGCACGCTGTGCGCCTGTGTGCTGTGTTGGATCACTGCACACCGACGTCTTACGAGCATCGGCCGGCCGCCTAGGAGACACCCTCGCTACCTTTCGGAACTTGGGTTTTCCGCTTGCATTTGGCGCATCGTTTGGATCTTCTTTTTGCGGCAATACTCGGTCGCAACAGCAGACAGCTCAAACCCGAATTCACCGGCATATTCGATCCAACCCGCGCCGATAAGTTGATCGAATGCCACTTCAATGTCTCGCCGTGCAACAGGCTTTCCACTTTTGGCGAGTTCGTCTGCGATTACCCGAACGAACTTTCCCTTCTCTACCGGCCCATCAACGAGCCGCATAAAGTGGATGACCCGCTCTTCAAACCATGTAGGCTGATGATAGATACCCTTTCCGGTAGCTCTCAACATGCGTAGACGCTTGCGTCCAGGGGCGGTTTCGTTCCAATACATGAGCGAGAGCCCTGCGCCATAGATGCACAATCCAATGACAACGGATGCTGGAATCGAGAGGTCTGTCTGGATCGTGGCCCAAATCCAAGGGCTGAGGGGTTTTGCAATCCAGCTTGCAAATTCGGGCGCCAGTGCTGCAACAATCGCAATGGCCCACGGTCGCCATCCTTTGTCTTGGACCGCCATGGCTCAGCCCCCCGCGGCCGGACTGACCCAGCCGTAGATTTCGCCCAGGGCACCCGCTACAACTTCGTCGATGAATCTTTCCGGAGACCCAGACATCCAAGTCACTCCAGTAGCTACCCGTTTATGGGTCGCGGCCGCTACCAGTTCGCGAGTGTCGGCGTCATAAAGCTCGATCGCGATGTTCAGGCGATCACCCTTCATCGACCACGCGGTAGCATTGTCCTCCCATAGGGTGATCTTCGTGCGGAGGACGTAATCGAAGCCGGCTCCCTTAGCTTCGGCAATGCCTTGGCTGATATCTGTGCTCTCACTGAGGGTAAGCGGCACGCCGTGCGCCTGCAGTGCTTTGCGGACTGAGGAAACAACGATCTGACCGCTGCCAACCGCAACCGGCTGACCGGCTTCCTGACCATCCGCGACGTTCAGGACCAACACGCGGGCGCCCCGGTCAACCTGCTGTCCCGCAACGGGTCCGCCTTCTTTGACGGAGCGCGGCACCGAACAGCCGGCAACAAGCAGCGCCGCCGCTGCCAAAGCGATGACTCGATGCATGCTTTCCCCTTCCGCCGGCCTCGGCGCGTTGTGTCCCCTATCCCGAGTCTAGCGCACCCTCCGGGGTGCGATTCGGGGCTTGGCGCTGAGCCCACGTCGCCACCGCACTACCCGCTGCCGATGCCGTCACTCTGCCGGTGGAATCGAGAGCGGCGGCGCAGGCTCTACTTGGCCTTGAGCTTCTTTTTCTTCCATCGCTTGGCCAGCCACTCGACTTCTTGGTAGATAGTCTGTGAGCCAGCCTGTTCCCTGCATGCCTGAATGAACGGCTGAGCTTGCTCATGCACTTGTAAAACGATGGTGCACCAAGAGCGCTTAACCATAGCCTCATCGTAAATTTGACATTGGATGCCATTGCTCACTAGCTCAAAATGATTGAGCAGGAAGCGGATGTCGCGGGCTTCTTCCTTGTCTCGATTCTCAGGCAGCGCCAATGCTCGAACATTCGCGTTTGGGGCGGAGTGGTAGTTCAGGAGCGTTCGAGCGCCGGACTGTAAGCGCGGATCGCCGCGGCTCAAGAACAGCATGTCGGCGGCCTGTTTCTTCTGTGCAAGCGAGCGCGCTGTAAAGATCGAGACGATCGCGACGAGAACGCCGACAACTACCGCAAAGTTTCGAAACTCATCCGAAGTGATGAATTGCCACATCACCCATTGCCCTCCCCAGGGAACTAATCCCGCAAAAGACGATGCCCGCCGAAGCGGGCATCCTTGTGCGTTTTGGTTTAGAGACCGCCGTCAGTGTCCTTCATGGGACATCCCTCCTTGAGGTGTTCCAAGTCCGACTATCGCATAAGACGGTGTGGGCAACCGTGACCGGACAAAATCTTTCACCGGACGACTGCCGGACAAGAGAATCGCGAGCGCAGCCATTTCAACGGTAACCACCTGATTTATATGGTGGCCGGGGAGGGAATCGAACCCCCGACACGGGGATTTTCAATCCCCTGCTCTACCAACTGAGCTACCCGGCCGGGCGCGCTGCGAGGGCGCGATGATACGGAGGCGCGCCGATTTGGGCAAGCCGGACGCAGCCTGAACGGGGTGCCGGCGCCCTGGCCGACGGGCGCCCGGGCGGGCGCAAGATAGGGTCGGATCCACACGACGAGGAGTCCCCACATGCGCAAGGCACTCGTACTCCTGCTGGCGTCCGCGGCGCTTGCCGCCTGCGCCACCAACCGGATGAGCGACGACGCGCGGCTCGCGCTGTACAGCGCCCACGCGGGCGCGCCGGTCAACGACATCCGCTACAACAACCCGATCGGCTGGGAGAAGATCGACGACGACCACCTGCTGCTGACCATGCGGCCCTCGGAGGCGTACCTGCTGCGCATCTCCGGGCCGTGCCTGGACTGGGCCGCCGGCACGCCGACGATCATCGTCAGCAACAACCTCAACCGCCTGAGCGCCAAGTTCGACCGCATCAGCGTTCCGGGCAACCCGGCCAGCTGCAGGATCGAGGAGATCCGCCCGGTGGACGTGGCCGCGGTGCGCGACGCGCGCGACGCGATGGCAGCGGGCTGACGCTGCGGGGCCCGCGGGTCAGGCGTCGGGAGCGACGTAGCCCGCGGGCTTCTCGGCGCCGCCGCCGAACAGGAACTTCTCCATCTCGCCTTCCAGGAAGGCGCGGTGCTTCGGGTCCAGCGGCGACAGCCGGTTCTCGTTGATCAGCATGGTCTGGTGGGCGAGCCACGCCTGCCAGGCCTGCTTGCCGATGCCGGCGAACACGCGCTTGCCGAGTTCCCCGGGCCAGGGCACGAAGTCCAGGCCTTCGGTCTCGCGCTTCTCGTACTCGCAGAACACGGTGCGGCTCACGTCGCTGCCTCCTCCATCGTCCGTTGCAACAGCCGGCGCACGGGGGCCGGGATGCCGAGCGCGCCGAGCGCCCCGGCGCCGACCCAGCGCAGGCCGTCATTGTCGGCGACGCCGTCGCGCGGGGCCACTGCGTCCCATTGCATGGGCTGCAACTGCAGGCGGTAGTGGGTGAACGCGTGGTCGATCGCCGGCAGCGGCATGCCGGCGTCGAAATCGCCCCGCACGTGGGATGCGAACCAGTCGCGCGCGTCCGCGGTGTCGTCGGTCTGCGGCAAGGACCAGAGCGAGGCCCAGACCCCGCTGGCCGGACGCCGCTGCAGCAGCAGGCGGCCGGCGGCGTCGCGCAACAGCAGTACCACCGCGCTGCGCCGCGGGAGCGGCTTGCCTGGTTTCGGGGTCGGCAGTTCGGCGACGCGCCCGGACAGCCAGGCCACGCAGCGGCCGCGCAATGGGCAGGCGTCGCAGGCGGGGTCGTGGCGCGTGCACAGGCTGGCGCCGAAATCCATCTGCGCCTGGGTGTAGTCGGCCAGGCGCGCGTCGGGCAGTTCGCCCGCGGCGATCTCCCACAGCCGCCGCTCGACCGCCGGGGTGCCGGGCCAGCCTTCGATCCCGTGCACGCGCGCGAGCACGCGGCGGACGTTGCCGTCGAGGATCGGCTGGCGGTCGCCCCAGGCCTGCGCCAGGATCGCGCCGGCGGTGCTGCGGCCGATGCCGGGCAGGGCGAGCAGCGCGTCGAAGTCGCGCGGCAGCTCCCCGCCGTGCAGTTCCATGCAGCGCAGCGCGGCGGCATGCAGGTTGCGCGCGCGGGTGTAGTAGCCGAGCCCGGACCACAGCGCGAGCACGCGGTCGAGCGGGGCCGCCGCCAGCGCCGGCAGGTCCGGAAGTTCCGCGACGAAGCGCTCGAAGTAGGGCAGCACCACCTGCACCTGGGTCTGCTGCAGCATCACCTCCGACAGCCAGGTGCGGTACGGGCTGCGCGGGTGCTGCCAGGGCAGGTCGTGGCGGCCGTGGGCGTCGAACCAGCGCAGCAGCGTGCCGGCGAAGTCGTCGTGGCCGTTCATTCCACGACCGCTTCCACGGACGGGTCGTCCACGCTGATCTTGACGCCTTCCAGGCGCGCGCCGGCGATCTCCAGCACCGGCGTCGAAGCGCTGCCGTCCAGTGGCGGCAGCGGCGTGGCCATGCCGGTGTCGATCCAGGCAGTGATGTCTCCCACTCGGAAGCGGCCGTCGAAGCGCGTGGCCTCGTGCGCGGCGCGCAGCCGGACGATGCCGGTCAGCGCGGGCGGTCCGCGGTAGTCGAGGGCGACCGCGACCCGGCCGCGCGGGCGCGCGATCGGCTGCGGCAGCTCCGGCCAGGCGGCCGGCCAGGCCGTGATGCTGCCGTCCAGGTCCAGGGAAAGCGCATCGGCGAGGGCGACGTTGCCGCGCAAGCGCGCGTCGGGTACGGGATCCTCGCCCGGACTGCCGCGGCCGCGCAGCACCAGTCGGGCCGGTGCGAGCGCGAGCGCGCCGTCGGCGAACCGCATCGGGCCGTGCGCGCCCAACGCGAACGGCACCCGGCTGTTCGTGCTGGCGCACTGCGCGCCGACGCCCATGGTCAGCGGGACGATCGCGATGTCGCCCTCGCGCAGCACGAACGGTCCGGACAGGCGCACGTGCGCCGGAAGCTGCCAGCCGTCGCCCGACAGCGCGAGCCGGCCGACCACGCCCAGTCCGGTGGGCTCCGCGTCCACCAGCGCGCCCGCGCGCTGCAGCGCCAACGCCAGGTCGAATGGAAGCCGCGTGGCGTCCGCCTGGTAGCGTCCGCGGATGCGTGCATGCAGCGGCGCGTCCGGCGCGAGGTGGGGCAGGTCGATCGCCAGTCCGGCGATGCGCCAGCCGGTGTCGCTTCCCTGGACCACGCCGTCGCGCACCTGCAGTCCCTGCGCCAGCGTCGGGAAGCGCGGCGCCTCGCTCGGCGGGCGACCTTCCAGCCAGTGCTGCAGCGCGTCCACCCGCAACACCGGCGCATCCAGTTCCAGGCGTTGCGCCGCGAGCACCGCGCCGCGCGCGCGGATGGTGGACCAGGGCAGCGACAGCAGGATGCGGTCGGCGGTGAGCAGCGGAACCGCCGCGCCGGGTTCGCGCGCGACCACCCCGCGGATCACCAGGGTGGGCGTGCCGCGCAGGGTGTATTCGGTGGCGCCGGACGCGGTGATCTCGAGGCCGAGCGCCGTGCCGGCGCGCTGCAGCAGGAAGCGGGTCGCGCGCTCGGGCTGCAGCGCGAAGCGCACGGCGAAGAGCAGGGCGAGCAGCAGCAGCGCCAGCACCAGCACGATGCGTGCCGTGCGGCGGCCGGGGGCGTGCATGCGCGCGTCGCCCATGCCGTGCCGCGCTCAGTCGCCCAGCGACGCGGGCAACAGCGCGTCCACGAACGCCTGCGGGTCGAACACGCGCAGGTCCTCGGGGCGCTCGCCGATGCCGGCGTAGCGGATCGGGATCCCGAACTCGCGCGCCAGCGCGAACACCACGCCGCCCCGCGCGGTGCCGTCGAGCTTGGTCACCACCAGCCCGGTGACGTGGACCGCGGCGTGGAACTGGCGCAGCTGCGACAGCGCGTTCTGCCCGGTGGTGCCGTCGATCACCATCAGCACCTCGTGCGGTGCGTCCGGATCCACCTTGGCGAGCACGCGGCGGATCTTGCCGAGCTCGGCCATCAGGCCCTGCTGGGTGTGCAGGCGGCCGGCGGTGTCGGCGACCAGCACTTCCATGCCGCGCGCCTTCGCCGCCTGCAACGCGTCGAAGGCGACCGCGGCGGCATCGGCGTCCTGGCCCTGGGCCACCACCGGCACGCCGTTGCGCTCGCCCCAGGCCTGCAGCTGGGCGACCGCGGCGGCGCGGAAGGTGTCGCCGGCGGCCAGCATCAGGCTGCGCCCCTCATCCTTGAAGCGGCGTGCCAGCTTGCCGATGGTGGTGGTCTTGCCGACGCCGTTGACGCCGACGGTGAGGATCACGAACGGCTTGCGCGCCGGGTCGATCTCCAGCGGCACCGATACCGGCCGTAGCAGTGCCAGCAGTTCCGCGCGCAGGGCCGCCAGCAGCGCCGCCGCATCGGCGAACTCGCGCGCCTTCATGCGCTTGCGCAGGTCGTCCACCAGTTGCGTGGTGGCGGTGACGCCGACGTCGGCGGTGAGCAGGGCGGTCTCGATCTCGTCCAGCAGCGCTTCGTCGAGCTGCGGGTTGCGCGAGAACAGGCCGCCCATGCTGCGCGCGAAGGCACTGCCGCGCAGGCGCGCGCGCCAGCCTGCGGCGCCCGCCGGGGCCGCCGGGGCGGCCGCTTCGGGATCGGGCGTGGCGGGCGGAACGGGGGGCGTCGTCGCGGCCGGGGAAGGAGGCGCATCCGTGGCGGGCGCCGCCGCTTCCGGCTTCTTGCGGCGGAAGAAACTCACCATCGTGGGGACCATCGCGCAGAATGGCGCGCATGGTAGCACCGGCCCCCGCGTTCCCAGGATGAAGCGAAAGAGACCCGCGCGAAGCACACCCGCACCCGCCCGTGGCGCGCCCGGCGCGGTCCGCATCGTCGGCGGCCACTGGCGCGGCACGCGCTTGCCGGTGGCCGACGCCGAGGGCCTGCGGCCCACGCCCGACCGCGTGCGCGAAACCCTGTTCAACTGGCTGCAGCCGGTGTTGCCCGGCGCGCGCGTGCTCGACCTGTTCGCGGGCAGCGGGGCGCTGGGCCTGGAGGCGCTGTCGCGCGGTGCGCGCGAGGCCTTGCTGGTCGAGCGCGACCCGGGCCTGGCGGAGCAACTGCGGCGCGCGGTGGAGCGGCTCGACGCGGGTGCATCGGCCACGGTCCTGCAGGCGGATGCGCTGGCACTGCTGCGCGCGCCGCTGCACGGGCGGTTCGACGTCGTGTTCCTGGATCCGCCGTTCGCCGCCGGGGCGTGGACGCAGGCGTTGCAGCTGCTGCCGCCATGGCTGGCCGACGACGCCTGGCTGTACCTGGAAGGACCCGCGGCGACGCCGCCCGAGGCCGGCCCGGAATGGGCCCCGCACCGCGAGGGCCGCACCCGTGACGTCCATTACAGCCTGCACCGCCGGCGCGGGCGTGCCGTGGCGCCCGCTGATACACTGGCGCCAAGTCCTGGCAGTGACGACAAGCCCATCGCATGAGCGTGGCCCGCACCCGCATCGCGGTCTATCCCGGCACGTTCGATCCGATCACGAACGGGCACGTGGATCTCGTGGACCGCGCCGCGCCGCTGTTCGAGCGGCTGGTGGTGGGCGTGGCCGAGAGCCCCGCGAAGGGGCCGGCGCTGGACCTGGAACTGCGCGTCGCGCTGGCGCGGGAGGCGCTGGCGGAGCATCCGAACGTGGAGGTGCGCGGCTTCGACGGCCTGCTCGCGCACTTCGTCCGAGACCTCGGCGCCGGGGTGCTGCTGCGCGGGCTGCGCGCGGTCTCCGACTTCGAGTACGAGTTCCAGCTGGCGAGCATGAACCGGCACCTGATCCCGGATGTCGAGACCCTGTTCCTGACCCCGGCCGAGGAGTACGGATTCATTTCATCCTCGCTGGTGCGGGAGATTTCCAGGTTGGGGGGGGACGTGACCGCGTTCGTCCCCCCGGCCGTGGCCACCGCGCTGCAGGCCGAATGGCAGCGCAACACAGCTTGACGCGAGTGGGGGAGAGAACGATGAAGAAGACGATGACCCGACTGATGGTGCTTGCCGTGGTGGCGCTGCTGGCCTCGACGCTGGCGGCATGCAAGAAGGAAGAGGCCCCGAAGGTGGAGGCCAAGCCGCCGATGAGCGCCCCGACCACCGACGACCGCCAGGCCTGGGTGGACTACCTGAACGACGTCGTGCCGCGCAACATGGGCGGCATCACCAACCAGCCCTACGTGTACTTCCTGCCGGCGGAGGACACCGCCGACTTCCAGGAGCAGTACAACCGCCTGCTGATCAAGGCGCAGACCGACGTCGGCCGCGGCATCATCACCGGCAACATGCTGGCCTACGCCTCGCCGGCGTCTTCGCAGATGGCCGACCTGGTAGTGGCCTCGTTCGATGGCGTGCCCGCCGACTCCATGAAGGGCGTGCGCGTGCTGTTCATCGGCGACCCCGCCGACAACGAGCGCGTCAAGGCGGCGGTCGAACCGGCCGGCGTCAACTACGTGTTCATCGACACTTCGAAGCAGTAACCGGCAGGACCGCCGCGCGCGCCGGCCACCCGGCGCGCGCGGCGCGTTTACGGCATGGCGCTCAGGATCAACGAACTCTGCATCAACTGCGACGTCTGCGAGCCCGCGTGCCCGAACCAGGCGATCAGCCAGGGCGAGGAGATCTACGTGATCGACCCCGCCCGCTGCACCGAATGCGTCGGCCACTTCGACGAGCCGCAGTGCGCGATGGTCTGCCCGGTGGAATGCATCGATCCCGATCCGGAGCATCCGGAATCCGAACCACAACTGCTGGCCAAGCTGCGCCGGCTGCAACTGGAGTCGGCATGAAGACGATCCGCTCGCTGTTCCTCTCCCTCTCGCTGCCGCTGCTGCTGGTCGTGCCCGGCCTGGCCGGCGCCGCGGACGCGCCGGCCGCGCGCCCGCCGGGCGCCGCCATCGCCAGCGCGCACGAACTCGCTACCCAGGCTGGGCTGGACACGATCCGGGATGGCGGCAACGCCTTCGACGCCGCGGTCACGGTGTCGGCGGTGCTGTCGGTGGTCGAGCCGATCAGCTCGGGGCTGGGCGGCGGCGGCTTCTTCCTGCTGCACGACGCGCGCACCGGCAAGGACCTGTTCCTGGACGCGCGCGAGATCGCGCCCGAGGCGGCGACGCCCGAGGTCTACCTCGACGCCGAGGGCAACCTCGATCCCGACAAGGCGCAGAACGGCCCGTGGTCGGCCGGCCTGCCCGGGCTGCCGGCGGCGCTGGTCAAGCTCGCCGACGAGTACGGCAAGCTGCCGCTGTCGCGCAGCCTCGAGCCCGCCATCCGCATCGCCGAGGAAGGCTTCCCGGTGTACGCGCGCCTGGAGCGCGGCTACAACGGCAAGCGCGAGGTGCTCGAGCGCTATCCCGGCACGCGCGAGGTGTTCCTGGCCGACGGCGACCCGCCGAAGGTCGGCGAGACGCTGCGCCAGCCCGACCTCGCGCGCACGCTGCGGCTGATCGCGGAGCAGGGCTTCGACGGCTTCTACCGCGGCGAGGTGGCACGGAAGCTGGTCGCGGGCGTGAATGCCGAAGGCGGCAAGTGGACGCTCGAGGAGCTGGCCGCTTACACGGTCAAGGAGCGCGAGCCGATCCGCTTCGATTACCGCGGCTGGAACATCGTCACCGCGCCGCCGACCTCGTCGGGCGGCGTCGCGCTGGCGGAGATGCTGCAGATCGCGTCCGGCTGGGACCTGTCGAAGCTCGACCGCCCGCAGCGCATCCACATCCTGGTCGAGGCGATGCGCCGCGCGTACCGCGACCGCACCATCTACCTCGGCGATCCCGACTTCACCCGCATCCCGATGCAGCGACTGCTCAGCCCGGAGTACGCGGCCGGCCTGCGCGCCACCATCCATCCGGAGAAGGCGACGCCCAGTGAGTTGCTCCCCGGCCAGCCGGCACCGCTCGAGGACGAGGAGACCACGCACTTCTCGATCATCGACGCCGACGGCAACATGGTCTCGGCCACGCAGACGATCAACCTGCTGTACGGCTCCGGCCTGGTGCCGCCGGGCACCGGCGTGATCCTCAACGACGAGATGGACGACTTCGCGCTCAAGCCGGGCACGCCCAACGCGTTCGGCGTGATGGGCTTCGAGGCCAACGCGGTCGAGCCGGGCAAGCGCATGCTCAGTTCGATGACCCCTACCTTCATGTTCTCCCCTGGCAAGGTCACCGCGCTCGGCGCGCCGGGCGGCAGCCGCATCATCACCGAGGTCCTGCTGGGCATCCTCGGCTACGACGACGGCCTGTCCGCGCAGGAAGTCGCGGCCAAGCCGCGATTCCACCACCAGTGGTGGCCGGACGTGATTTCGGGCGAGGACGGCGCGCTCGAGCCCGAAACCGTGGCCGCGCTGGAGGCGATGGGGCACAAGGTGAACCCGGACGAGGGCACCTGGGGCATCCTCAACACGGTGGCGTGGGACCGACTGCGCAACGAGCTGTCGGCCGGCGCGGATCCGCGCAATTCGGTCGGCAGCGGCGAGGTCGCGCTGCTGCCCTGACCGGGGAACGCTAGAATCGGGCCATGAAGCTCTGGTCCATCCTCGGCAACTCGCAGAAGCTCGACGGCGGTGCGATGTTCGGCAACGCGCCGCGCGCGCTGTGGGAACGCTGGGCGCCGCCGGACGAGCTCAACCGCATCGAGCTCGCCTGCCGCGCGCTGCTGGCGACGCCGCTGGCCGGAAAGACGGTGCTGTTCGAGACCGGCATCGGCGCGTTCTTCGAGCCGAAGCTGCGCGAGCGCTACGGCGTCCAGGAAGACCGGCACGTGCTGCTCGAATCGCTGGGCGAAGCGGGCTTCGGGCACGAGGACATCGACGTGGTGGTGCTCTCGCACCTGCACTTCGACCACGCCGGCGGACTGCTGGCGCCGTGGGAGGAGGGCGAACCGCCGCGGCTGCTGTTCCCGAACGCGACCTACGTGGTCAGCGCCGCCTGCTGGGAGCGCGCGCGCGACCCGCACCCGCGCGATCGCGCCAGCTTCATCCCAGGGCTGCCCGACCTGCTGGAAGGCAGCGGCCGGCTCGAGATCGTGGACGGCGCGCATTGCCAGGCCCTCGGCAAGGCGGTGCGCTTCCACTACAGCGACGGCCACACGCCGGGCCTGATGCTCGCCGAGATCGTGGGCCCGGAGCGCGCCGGGGGCCAGTCGCACGGCGGCGTGGTGTTCTGCGCCGACCTGATTCCCGGCCGGCCATGGGTGCACGTGCCGATCACCATGGGCTACGACCGCAACGCCGAGCTGCTGATCGACGAGAAGCGCGAGTTCCTCGCCGACAAGCTGGAACGCGACGTGCACCTGTACTTCACCCACGACCCGGGCTGTGCGCTGGCCAGGGTCACCCGCGACGAGCGCGGCCGCTACGGCACCGCCAACGAGGTCGCCTCGCTGCAGGCGCGGGCGCTGCCTGCGTGACGCCCGCGGCGCGGCTACTGCTGGCCATGCTGGTGTTGGCCGGCGCCGGCCTGCCCGCGCTCCCCTTGCATGCCGACGAAGTCCCCGACCCGGGCGCCCGGCCGGAGCCGGACCAGCCCCTGCGCGACCCGGACTTCGGCGTGCGCACGCGCGAGCCCGGCCTCGAGCGCGTGGTCGAGATGTACCAGTGGCGCCCGACCTCCAACGGCTATGCGCGCGACTGGAGCAGCGAGCCGGTGGACTCGGCCGGGTTCGCGCCCGGGCACGAAAACCCCGCTTTCCCGTTGCGCAGCCAACGCTGGCTGCCCGGACGCGTGACCGTGGACGGCGTGCCGCTGGACGAGGAAGTGCTCGCCACGCTCGGCGAATGGCGCGAGTTCCGGCCATCGTTCTCGGCGCTGCCGGGCAACCTGGCGGCGACCTTCCAGCCCGAGGGCGACGGACTCGGCAGCGCCGAGAACCCGCTGGCGCCCATCGTGGGCGACCTGCGCATCCACTGGCGCGAGCGCGTGCTGCCGCCGCTGGCCGGGCGCATCGAACTGCGCGACGGCGCCTGGCGACTGCGCGCCGGCGCGGGGGCGGACGCGGCCGGCGAACCGGCGGGCGGCGGCGGCATGCCGGGCTGGCTGCCGATCGCCGCCGGCGGACTGTTCCTGCTCGTGCTGGCGGTGGTGTCGGGAAGGCGCCGCAGGCGCTAGTCCGGCGGGGCGTCGCGGCGCGAGCGCCGCTGCTACACGCGGGTGCCGAAGATCCGGTCGCCGGCGTCGCCGAGGCCGGGCAGGATGTAACCCTTGTCGTTGAGCCGCTGGTCGATCGCGGCGGTGTAGACCTCGACGTCCGGATGCGCGGCCTCGAGCACGCGCAGGCCTTCCGGCGCGGCCACCAGGAACAGGCCCTTGATGCGCGTGCAGCCGGCCGCCTTCAGCAGCGAGACCGTCGCCACCAGGGTGCCGCCGGTGGCGAGCATCGGGTCGAGGACGATGGCGGTGCGGTCGGCCATGCCGCCGACCAGGTTCTCGTAATAGGTTTCCGGCAGCAGCGTGGCCTCGTCGCGGCGCATGCCGACCACGCCGACCTTGGCCGCCGGGATCATCTCGAGCACGCCGGGCAACATCCCGAGGCCGGCGCGCAGCACCGGCACCAGCGTGACCTTGCGGCCCTTGATGCGGCGGACCGGCACCGGGCCGGCCCAGCCGTCGGCCACCACCTCCTCGGTCTCGAGGTCGGCGGTGGCCTCGTAGATGAGCAGCATCGCGAGCTCGCCGGCGAGCTCGCGGAACTCCTTGGTGCTCAGGCCACGGTGGCGCAGCAGGCCCAGCTTGTGCTGGACCAGCGGATGCCGCACTTCGACCACCTTGAGCTTGCGCGCCGCCATGGCGCGATTCTGCCCTAAGCGGCCTTCTGCTGGCGCGGCCCCTCCAGCAGCGCGCGCTTCACCAGCGACACCACCAAGTCGAGCTCGTCCTCGCCCATCTCGAAGCGCGGGGTGAAGCGCAGCGAGTTCTCGCCGCCGTGGATCACGCCGAGGCCGTGCTCGCGCAGCCACTCCTCGGTGGAGCCGGCGCCGTAGCCCTTGAACTCCGGCGACAGCTCGCAGGAGAACAGCAGGCCGGTGCCCTGGACCTTGGTGACCAGGCCGCCGAGCTCGGCCTTGAGCGCCTCGAGCTTCGCGATCGCCTGCTTGCCGCGTTCGCGGATGTTGGCACGCAGTTCCGGGGTCAGCTTGGACAGCACCACGCAGGCGACGTCGAGCGCGCGCGGGTTGGCGGTCATGGTGTTGCCGTAGGTGCCGCGCGCGTAGATGCCGGCGGCGCGCTCGTTGCAGGCGAGCACCGAGAGCGGGAACTGGCCGGCGTTGAGCGCCTTGGAGTAGGTCTCCATGTCCGGCGCCTCCTGGCCCTCGAAGCCGGGGTAGTCGACGATGGACAGCGTGCCGGTCGCGCGCAGGCCGGCCTGGATCGAATCCACCAGCAGCAGCGAGCCGTGCGCCCTGGTCAGCTCGCGCGCGGCAGCGTAGAAGTCCACCGGCACGCTGCGGCCGGGGTCGCCTTCGCCCATCACCGGCTCCAGGAACATCGCCTCGATGAACCAGCCGTTGGCGTCGGCATCGGCGAAGGCCTTGCGCAGCGCCTCGATGTCGTACGGCGCGACCACGATCACGCTGTCCTCGCCGCGGTAGCTGGCGAGGTTGGCGACGTAGGCCTTGCGGGTGGAATCCGAGTACAGCGCGGGGCGGTCGGTGCGGCCGTGGAAGCTGCCCTTGACCACCAGCCGCTTGATCCTGCGGCCGGCGTGGCGCGCGCCCGGCTCGGTCATCGCCTTGGCGTTGGTGTCGGCGATGCGCGCGGCCAGGGTCACCGACTCGGAGCCGGAGTTGAGGCACATGAACTTCGCGTACGGGCTGCCGTCCTTGCGGCTGTGCCCGATCTCCCGCTGCAGCGCGCGGGTGAAGCGCAGCTGCGACAGGCTCGGGGTCATGATGTTGGCCAGCGCCTGCGGGCGCGACATCGCCGCGATGATGTCAGCCGGCGCGTGGCCGAAGCCGAGCATGCCGTAGCCGCCGGTGTCGTACAGCACCGCGCCCTTGAGGGTCACGATCCACGGTCCGCGCGCAGCCAGCGCTACGTACGGGTTGACTGCGTCCTGCGGATAGAAGTTGACGAACCCGGCCTGTACCGCCTGGATCTGCGCGTCCTCGTCCATGTCCAGCAGGTCCGCGTGGTCGCCGGCGATGCGCTGGTACTCGGCGACGGCGGCCTCGATCGCCTCGCCCAGCTCGGGGTGCGAGGCCGCGAAGCGTTCCAGGGTGGCGTCGTCCAGGCCGGCGGTGCGGCGCTGGCCGGCGTGGGCGCGAAGCGGGGCGAGCTGGGCGGTCACGGTCATGCGGTTCTCCATTCGGTGTCGGCGGCCAGCGGCCGCGCCAAACCTCTATTATCGGCAAGTTTTCGTCGGAAGACAGGTGCGAATTGCGCAAAATTCATGTACTTTTCGGCGAAACGACGAAGCGGACTGGCCAATGCGACTGACGCCTGCCGACGAAGCCCTGCTCTCGCTGCTGCGCGAGGACGCCCGTGCCCCGACCGCGCAGATCGCCCGCCGCCTCGGGCTCTCGCGGACCACGGTGCAGAGCCGGATCGAGCGCCTGCAGCGCAGCGGCGTGATCGCCGGCTACACCGTGCGCATGGCCGAGGATTTCGAGCGCGACCGGGTGCAGGCGCTGGTCATGGTCACGGTGCTGCCCAAGCAGATGCCGGCGGTGGTGGAGGCGCTGCACGACATGGCCGAGGTACGCAGCCTGCAGTCGGTGAGCGGACCCTGGGACCTGGTCGCGCGCGTGGTGGTGCCGACCATCGGGGAGATGGACGAGCTCACCGACCGCATCGGCGCGGTGCCGGGGGTGGAGCGCACGACCTCGTCGCTGGTGCTGTCCACCAAGTTCGAACGCTGACGGCACCTACAATTGCGCACCACGGCCGCGCGCCGCCCCTGCCCATCGCCTTGAAGAAGTCCGACTTCCGCTACGAGCTACCGCCCGGGCTCATCGCCCAGGCGCCGTTGCCCGAACGCTCGGCCAGCCGCCTGCTGGTGGTGCCCGGCGACGGGCCGTTCGAGGACCGCCACGTGCGCGACCTGCCGCAGCTGCTGCGTGCCGGCGACCTGCTGGTGTTCAACGACACCCGGGTGATCCCGGCGCGGCTGTTCGGGCGCAAGCAGGGCAGCGGCGGGCGCGTGGAGATCCTGATCGAGCGCCTGCTGCCCGGCAACGAGGCGCGCGCCCAGGCCGGTTCCAGCAAGCCCCTGCGGCCCGGCGGCCGCATCGAGCTGGACGCCGGCGGCGAGGCCGAAGTGCTCGGCCACGACGGCGGGTTCCACCACCTGCGCTTCCATGTCGAGGGTTCGCTCGAGTCGTGGCTGCTGCACGCCGGGCGGCTGCCGTTACCACCGTACATCCACCGCGAGCCGGGCGCGGACGACGACGAGCGCTACCAGACCGTGTTCGCGCGCAAGGTCGGCGCCGTCGCAGCGCCGACCGCCGGGCTGCACTTCGACGACGCGCTGCTGGCGGCGCTGCGCGAGCGCGGGGTGCAGTCCGGCCACGTCACCCTGCACGTGGGCGCGGGGACCTTCCAGCCGGTGCGCGTGGACGACATCGCCGAGCACCGCATGCACAGCGAGTGGCTCAACGTCGGCCCTGGACTGGTCGAGCAGGTGCGGCGCACGCGCGCGGCCGGCGGCCGGGTGGTGGCGGTGGGCACGACCGTGGTGCGGGCGCTGGAAAGCGCCCTGGTCGACGGCGAGCTGCGCCCGTTCGCGGGCGAGACCCGGATCTTCATCTTCCCCGGCTATCGGATCCGCTCGGTGGACGCGTTGCTGACCAACTTCCACCTGCCCGAGTCGACCCTGCTGATGCTGGTGTCGGCGTTCATGGGCAGGGAGCGGATCCTGGCCGCCTACGAGCATGCGGTGCGGGAGCGCTACCGGTTCTTCTCCTACGGAGACGCGATGCTGCTGTCGCCTGGAACCTAGGCGCGCCTTGGCACGGCGCGGCCCAAACGCATACAATTCTCATTTGCATCATTCCCGTTCGACCAGGTGCCAGGAGCCACCCACGATGTCCCGTGACCCCCGCGCGCTGTTCCTCTCCGCCTGCGCCGCGCTGCTGCTTGCCGCGTGCAACAGCGACCAGGCCCCTGCCGACACCGGTTCGGAGGATGCCAATGCGCCCGCCGCCGCAGGCGAGGTCAACCTCTACACCACGCGCGAGCCGGGGCTGATCCAGCCGCTGCTGGACGCGTTCACCGAGCGCAGCGGCATCCGCGTCAACACCGTGTTCCTGAAGGACGGGTTGATGGAGCGGCTCGCCGCCGAAGGCGCGAACTCGCAGGCCGACGTGCTGATGACCGTGGACACCGGCAATTTGCTGGACGTGGTCGAGGCCGGGCACGCGCAGCCGGTGGAATCCGAAGTGCTGGAAGCGGCGATCCCCGCGCACCTGCGCGGCGACGACGGCCAGTGGTTCACGCTCTCGCTGCGCGACCGCGTGCTGTACGCGCACAAGGACCTGGCGCTGGACGCCTTCGCCTACGAGGACCTGGCCGACCCGCGCTGGAAGGGCAAGGTCTGCATCCGCTCCGGCCAGCATCCGTACAACACCAGCCTGTTCGCGGCGATGATCGCGCACCACGGCGCGGAGTACACCGAGCAGTGGCTGCGCGGGGTCAAGGCCAACCTGGCGCGCAAGGCCGCGGGCGGCGACCGCGACGTCGCCCGCGACATCCTCGCCGGCATCTGCGACATCGGCATCGCCAACGCCTACTACGTCGGGCGCATGAAGAACGCCGAGCCCGGCTCCGAGCAGCACCAGTGGGGCGAGGCGATCAAGGTGATCCGCCCTGTGTTCTCCACCGACGGTGGCGGCACCCACGTCAACATCAGCGGCGCGGCGGTCGCGCGCCACGCACCGAACCGCGACAACGCGGTGGCGCTGATGGAATACCTGGTCTCCGACGAGGCGCAGAGCCTGTACGCGCGCGCGAACTACGAGTACCCGGTGAAGGCCGGGGTCGAGCTCGATCCGGTGGTCGCCAGCTTCGGCCCGCTGCAGGTCGATGCCTTGCCGCTGACCGAGGTGGTGCGCAACCGGCGCGAGGCCAGCGTGCTCGTCGACAAGGTCGGTTTCGACAACTGAGGCCGTCGCGATGAGCGCGGTCGCCCCTGCCGGCGGCATCCGGGTGCCAGTGCGGCACGCCATGCGCATCCGGCTGTCGCGGCTGCTCCCCGAGGGCGGCTGGCAGTGGGCGGCGGTGGCGATCGCAGGCCTGGTGCTGGCGCCGCTGCTGGCGCTGGCGTGGACCGCGCTGCAGGGCGGGCAGGCCGGGTTGTGGCCGCACATCGCGCGCTACGTGCTGCCGCCGGCCGCGCTCAACACGGTGCTGCTGCTGGCCGGCGTCGGCGTGCTGGTGGTGGCGATCGGCACCGGCGCCGCATGGCTGGTCACCGCCTACGACTTCCGCGGGCGGCGCGTGCTGGCCTGGGCGCTGCTGCTGCCGCTGGCGGTGCCGACCTACATCGTCGCCTTCGCCTACCTCGACCTGCTGCACCCGCTGGGCCCGGTGCAGGGACTGCTGCGCGAGCTGCTCGGCCACGCCAGCCCGCGCGACTTCCGGCTCCCGGACATCCGCGGGCTCGCCGGCTGCATCGTGCTGCTCGGCTTCGTGCTCTATCCCTACGTCTACCTGACCACGCGCGCGATGTTCATGACCCAGGCCGCGAGCCTGCTCGAGGCGGCGCGCACGCTGGGCGCGTCGCCGTCGGCGGTGTTCGGGCGCGTGGCGCTGCCACTGGCGCGGCCGGCGATCGCGGTCGGCGCGGCGCTCGCGCTGATGGAAGCGCTCAACGACATCGGCGCATCGGAGTTCCTCGGCGTGCAGACCATGACGGTCGCGGTCTACACCACCTGGGTGACGCGCGCGGACCTGCCCGGCGCCGCGCAGATCGCGCTGTCCATGCTGGCGATCGTGGTCGCGCTGCTGGCGCTGGAGCGGCACGCGCGGCGGCGCCAGCGCTATGCGGCAGGTACGCGCCCGCGGCCGATGCGCGCGCGCCGCCTGCACGGCGCCGGGGCGCTGGCGGCGCTCGCGCTGGGCGCATTGCCGGTGCTGGTGGGCTTCGTGGTGCCGGCGGCGTACCTGGCCTGGGAGACGGTCGAGCGGCTGGCGGGCGCCGGGGTGTCGCAGCGGCTTCTGGCGAGTGCCGGCAACACCGTGATGGTGGCGCTGGCCGCCACCGTCGCCACGGTGGGCGCCGGGCTGGTGCTGGCGTGGGCACTGCGCCAGGCGCAGGGGCGCCGGCGTCCCGCGGGCGCCACCCTGGCGGTGCGCCTGGCCAGCCTGGGCTATGCCGTGCCCGGCACCGTGCTGGCGATCGGCCTGCTGCTGCCGCTGGCCTGGTTCGATGCCGGCGCCAATGCCGTACGCGGCGTGTTCGGGCTGGAACCGCGCCTGCTGCTGATGGGCTCGGCGGCGGCGCTGGTGCTGGCCTACCTGACGCGCTTCCTGGCCATTGCCGCCGGCGGCATCGAATCCGGCTTCGCGCGCATCGCGCCCAGCCTCGACCAGGCCGCCGCGAGCCTCGGGCACGCGCCCGGCGCGATCCTGCGTCGCGTGCACCTGCCGCTGCTGCGCCCGGCGCTGGCCGCGTCGGCGCTGCTCGTGTTCGTGGACGCCATGAAGGAACTGCCGGCGACGCTGCTGCTGCGGCCGCTCGGTTTCGAGACGCTGGCTACCTGGCTGTACGCGGAAGCCTCGCGCGGGACCTACGAGGAGGGCGCGGTCGCGGCATTGCTGATCGTGCTCGCCGGACTGCTGCCGGTGGTGCTGCTGGCGCGCACCGGCGTGCGCTACGGCCGCGAGCGGATGGCATGAGCGCACTCCTCGACATGCGCGCCCTCGACATCCGCGCCATCGAGGTCGGCTACCCGGTGCCGGGCGGCGGGCTGCGGCGCGTGGTGGACGGCCTGTCGCTGTCGCTGGAGCGCGGCGCGATCGGCTGCCTGCTCGGGGCCTCGGGCTGCGGCAAGACCACGGTGTTGCGCGCGGTCGCCGGCTTCGAACCGGTGCGCGCCGGCAGCATCGCGATAGAAGGAAGGCAGGTCGCTTCGCCCGGCCTGTCGCTGCCGCCGGAGCGGCGCAGCGTCGGCATGATGTTCCAGGACTACGCGCTGTTCCCGCACCTGGACGTCGCCGACAACGTCGCCTTCGGCCTGCGCGGCCGGCCGCGCGCGGAGCGGGCGCGGCGCGTGGCGGCGATGCTGGCGCTGGTCGGGCTGGAAGGCTCCGCGCGCGCCTACCCGCACGAGCTGTCAGGCGGCCAGCAGCAGCGCGTGGCGCTGGCGCGCGCGCTGGCGCCGGACCCGGCGCTGCTGCTGCTCGACGAACCGTTCTCCAACCTCGACACCGACACCCGCGAGCGACTCGCCGGCGAACTGCGCGGCCTGCTCAAGGGCAGCGGCGCCACGGTGCTGATGGTGACCCACGACCAAGGCGAGGCCTTCGCCATGGCCGACCACGTCGGGGTGATGGACGCGGGCCGGATCCTGCAGTGGGACACGCCGGACAACCTGTACCTGCGGCCGGCGCACCGCTACGTGGGCGGCTTCATCGGCCGTGGCGTGCTGGTGCCGGCGGCGGCGCTGGGGCTGGCCGGGCGCGGCGAGGTGCTGCTGCGCCCGCACGCGCTGGTGCCGGATCCGGCCGGCGGCATCGAGGGCGAGCTGCTGTCGGTGGCGTTCCGGGGCCCGGGACGGATCGGCTGCCTGCGGCTGGCGGCCGGGCAGGTGGTCGAGATCGAACTCGGCGACGAGGTCGCCACGGCCGGGCAGGGCGTCCCGGGCGCGCGACTGCGCCTGCGGCTGGACCCGCGCGGGCTGGTCGCGTTCGACGACTGAGGCGGGCGCCTGCGCGCGGGCGCCCGTTCCGCGACAATGGCCGGCCCTCCGCAGCCGTGCCCGCCGATGTCCCGCATGCAGTTCCAGTTGCTCGCCAGCGATGGCGCCGCGCGCCGCGGCCGCCTGGCGTTCCCGCGCGGCACCGTCGAGACGCCGGCGTTCATGCCGGTGGGCACCTACGGCACGGTCAAGGGCCTGCTGCCGGAACAGGTCCGCGCGCTCGGCGCCGAGATCATCCTCGGCAATACCTTCCACCTGTCCCTGCGCCCGGGCCTCGATGTGATCGAGGCGCACGGCGGGCTGCACGGCTTCGCGCGCTGGGACGGACCGATCCTGACCGACTCCGGCGGCTTCCAGGTGTTCTCGCTGGCGCACCGCAGGAAGATCACCGAAGAGGGCGTGACCTTCCAGGCGCCGACCGACGGCTCGACGGTGTTCCTCGGGCCAGAGGAGAGCATGCGCATCCAGAAGGTGCTCGGCTCGGACATCGTCATGATCTTCGACGAGTGCCCGCCGGTGCACGTGGACGGCAAGCCGGTGCACCCGCGCGTGGTGGAGCGCTCGATGGAGCTGTCGCTGCGCTGGGCGGAACGCTCGAAGCGCGCCCACGAGGGCAACGACGCCGCGCTGTTTGGCATCGTCCAGGGCGGCGTCCACCACGAGCTGCGCACGCGCTCCGCCGAGGGCCTGAAGGCGATCGGCTTCGACGGCTACGCGATCGGCGGCCTCGCCGTGGGCGAGACCGAGGCCGAGCGCAACGCGATGCTCGAGCACGCCGTGCCGCAGCTGCCGGCGGACCGCCCGCGCTACCTGATGGGCGTGGGCCGGCCCGAGGACCTGGTCGAGGCGGTGGCCCGCGGCGTGGACATGTTCGATTGCGTGATGCCGACCCGGAACGCGCGCAACGGCCACTATTTCACCTCGACCGGCACCATCCGCATCCGCAACGCGAAGTTCGAGCGCGACACGCGCCCGATCGAGGAGGGCTGCGGCTGCCCCGCCTGCGCCGGCGGCTTCAGCCGCGCCTACCTGCGCCACCTGGACCGCTGCAACGAGATGCTGGGCCCGGTCCTGGGCACCCTGCACAACCTCTGGCACTACCAGCAGCTGATGGCGGCGATGCGCGCGGCCATCGCCGCGGGAACCTTCGCCGGTTTCCGGCGGTCCTTCCATGCGGCCCGGGCCGGCAACGGGCCGCCCGACGCCATCGGCATGGCATAATTCCCCGTTATTTTCGCCACCGGACACCTACCAGATGAACCCGATCGACCTGTTCGTTCCCCCCGCGATGGCCCAGGCGGCCGGCCAGGCCCCGGGCGGCCTGTTCGGCGGCGGCCTCGGCGGCCTGCTGTTCCCGATCATCCTGATCGCGATCATGTACTTCCTGATGATCCGCCCGCAGATGAAGCGGCAGAAGGAACACCGCGCCATGCTCGAGAAGCTCGGCAACGGCGACGAGGTGATCACCAACGGCGGCGTCGCCGGCGTGGTCCGCGAGATCGGCGAGCACTTCGTCAGCGTCGAGATCGCCGACAACGTGCGCATCCGCGTGCAGAAGGGCGCGATCGCCAACGTGCTGCCGAAGGGCACGCTGAAGTCGGCCTGAGCCGACGCCACACCGACTGAAGGCGCCGGCCCGGGATACGGGCCGCGCGCGGGGCTCCACGATGCTCGAATACAGCAGATTCAAGTACCTCATCATCGTTGTGGTGGTGCTGCTCAGCGCGCTCTACGCGCTGCCCAACATCTATCCGCAGGATCCGTCGGTGCAGGTCACCGCCAACCGCGGCTACCAGGTCGACGAAGCCCTGGAGAAGCGGGTCGAAGCCCTGCTGGAGAAGGCCGGCGTCACGCCGCTCTCCGTGGAGATCGAGGACGAGGGCGAACTGCTCATCCGGCTCGAGGACGTGCAGGACCAGACCCGCGTCAGCGACCTGCTCGGCGAGGAGATCGGCGACAACTACGTGGTCGCGCTGAACCTGGCCTCCACGGTGCCGCCCTGGCTCGACGCGATCGGCGCCAAGCGCATGCTGATGGGCCTCGACCTGCAGGGCGGCGTGCACTTCCTGATGCAGGTGGACCGCAAGGCCGCGCTGGACAAGCGCTTCGATGCCTACGCCGAGGACGTGCGCGTGCTGCTGCGCGACAACCGCGTGACCTACGAGTCGGTCGAGCGCCGCGGCGAGGGCGCGATCGTGGCGCGGCTGGCCCCGGGCGCCGACGTCGACAAGGCGCTGGGCCTGGTCACGCGCGACATGCCCACCCTGCGCACCGACGTCGAGGGTAACAGCATCGTCATCCGCATCCCGGACAGCGAAATCCAGAAGATGGTGACCGACGCGGTCGAGCAGAACATCGGCACCCTGCGCAACCGCATCAACGAGCTCGGCGTGGCCGAGCCGATCATCCAGCGCCAGGGCTCCGAGCGGGTGGTGGTGCAGCTCCCGGGCGTGCAGGACACCGCCCAGGCCAAGCGCATCCTCGGCGCCACCGCGACCCTGGAGTACCGCGGCGTGGTCGAGGGCGACCCCTACGAGGCGCTGCGCACCGGCAACGTGCCGCCCAACGCGCGCATCTACTACCGAAAGGAGATCGGCCCGGACGGCAAGCCGATCCCGATCCTGCTCAACAAGCGCGTGATCGCCACCGGCGACCAGCTGGTCACCGCGCGCTCGGGCTACGACCCGCGCAGCGGCACCCCGCAGGTCTCGGTGACCCTCAACGGCATCGGCGGCCAGCGCATGTTCGACTTCACCAGCGAGAACGTCGGCAAGCCGATGGCGGTGGTGTACGTCGAGCGCGTGCCCGAGGTCAGCATCGGCCCGGACGGCGAGGAGATCCGCACCACCCGCACCAGCGAGCAGGTGATCTCGGTGGCGACCATCCAGGGCGTGTTCGGCAAGGAGTTCCAGACCACCGGCCTGGACAGCCCGAAGGAAGCCGCGGACCTGGCGCTGCTGCTGCGCGCCGGCGCCCTGGCCGCGCCGATGGATTTCGTCGAGCAGCGCGTGGTCGGCCCCAGCCTGGGCAAGGAGAACGTCGAGCGCGGCATGACCGCGGTGCTCTACTCGTTCGGCTTCGCGCTGGTGTTCTTCCTGGTCTACTACCGCATGTTCGGCCTGATCACCTGCGCCGCGCTGCTGCTCAACCTGCTGATGGTGGTGGCGGTGATGTCGTTCCTCGGCGCCACCCTGACGCTGCCCGGCCTGGCCGGCATCGCGCTCACCGTGGGCATGTCGGTGGACGCCAACGTGCTGATCAACGAACGCATCCGCGAGGAGTTGCGCGCGGGCGTTCCGCCCAAGGCGGCGATCGCGGCCGGCTACGACAAGGCCTCGGGCACCATCGCCGACGCCAACCTCACCGCGATCCTCGCCGGCGTGGCGCTGTTCGCCTTCGGCACCGGGCCGGTGAAGGGCTTCGCCGTGTCCATGATCGCCGGCATCATCACCTCGATGTACACCGCGGTCTCGGTGTCGCGCGGCATCGCCACCCTGATCTACGGCAACCGGCGCAAGCTGAAGTCCGTGGCCATCTGACGGAACCATCGCCATGCAATTCAATGTGTTCCCGCACGACAGCAAGTTCGACTTCATGCGCCTGCGCTGGGTGTCGGCCTCGCTGTCGATCCTCCTGCTGGTCGCCTCGATCGGCGCGATGGCGGTCCAGGGCTTCAACTTCGCGCTGGACTTCACCGGCGGCACCTCGGTCGAGCTGCGCTTCGAGCACCCGGCCGACGTGGACCTGGTGCGCGAGCGACTCGACCAGGCCGGGTTCGAGGGCGCGCAGGTGCAGACCTTCGGCTCGGGCAACGACCTGCTCGTGCGCCTGCAGCCGAAGGAGGGCGCGGCCGACGCGCAGCAGGACGGCGACACCAGCCAGACCGCGGAGGAGGTGGTGCACATCGTGTCCACCCCGGAGAACAAGGCGACCCGCCTGAGCAGCGGCTACGTCGGTCCGCAGGTCGGCAAGGAGCTGGCCCAGAACGGCATCTACGCGATGCTGTTCGTGATGGTCGGCTTCCTCGCCTACATCTCGTTCCGCTTCGAGTGGAAGTTCGCGGTCTCGGCGATCCTGACCACGCTGCACGACATCATCGTGGTGGCCGGCTGGTTCGCGTTCACCGGGCACGAGTTCGACCTGACCGTGCTGGCCGGCATCATGGGCGTGATGGGCTTCTCCATCAACGACACCATCGTGGTGTTCGACCGCGTGCGCGAGAACTTCCGCGGGATGCGCGCGCCGGCGCGCGAGATCCTCAACGCGTCCATCAACCAGACGCTGTCGCGCACGGTGATCACCTCGTTCGTGGCCCTGCTGACGGTGCTGGCGCTGTACCTGTACGGCGGCGGTTCGCTGCGCGGCATGGCCGAGTCGATGATGATCGGCATCGTGATCGGCACGCTGTCGTCGATCTTCGTGGCCTGCCCGCTGGTGATGTGGCTGGGCGTGAGCAAGCAGGACCTGATGCCGAAGGCGCGGGACGATTCGGCGCTGGCGCGGCGTCCCTAGAGGCCTTCGGCGTTGAGGACGCGCTGGACGGCTTCGTCGGCGAGCATGCGCTGGAAGTGGCGCTCCAGGGCGTCGAGGCCGGAGAGGTCCACCTGCTTGGCCTTGGCCCAGCGGGTGACCACGAACAGGTAGGGGTCGGCGATCGAACGGGTGCCGGCGATCCAGTCGCGGCCCTGCAGCTGGCGGTCGGCGCGTTCGAACAGGCCGCGCAGCTTGTTCCGGGCCGCGTCGTGCCCCCTCGCGACGAGTGCTTCGTCCCCGAGCCAGGACAGGCCGCCGAAGAACGGCCAGAACGAGGGATGCACGTCGGCGTTGGCGAAGGCCAGCCAGCGGTCGACCTCGGCGCGACCGCGCGGGGTACCGTCGCCGTACAGGCGCGCCTCGGGGTGCTGCTCGGCGAGGTAGTGCAGGATCGCGGAGTTCTGGGTCAGGGCCCAGCCGTCTTCGAGCTCGAGCGCGGGCACCGCGCCCGCCGGGTTGATGCGCAGGTACTCGGGCGACTTCAGCTTGTCGCGCGGCACCGCCACCGCCTCGTACGGCTTGCCGATCCACTCGAGCACGATGTGGTCGGCGAGCGAGCAGGCGCCCGGCAGGTAGTGCAGCTTCATGTCAGCCTCCGCGCGGCTTCAGCGTTTGCACCTTGAAGAAGGTATGCCCGCCGATGGTGGCCACCTGGTAGGCGGTGCGCCAGCTCGGGGAGGCGATGGACAGCGCGGCGAAGTGGCTGGCGCCGGGCACGATCTCCTGGCGCTCGCCGGGCGGCAGCGCCCAGTTGCGCTCGGATTCGAGCGCGACCGCGACCGCCTCGGCCCAGGCGTCGGTGTTGTTGATGCGCGTGTTCGGCGACACGATCGTCGGCGCGAACTGCTTGCGCGCGGTGACCACCGAGCACAGGTCGTCGCCCCACAGGCCGCTGTCGCGGCGGCGCATGATCACTTCGGCGACTGCCTGCTGGCCGCGCAGCGACTGGTCGCGCGCTTCCAGGTACAGGGTGGTGCTCAGGCACAGCGAATCGGCGGCGGGTTGCGGCATCAGCTGCGACAACCACAGGATCCAGGCCAACTTCATGCGGGGCTCCTTGCTCCGTTGCGCCGGCCCGCGATGCTGCTCCCGAGGTCGTCAACGGGATCGTCACGCTGGCACGGCATGGCGTTTTGGGGAGGGCGGCCGCTCTCTGGCGTCTTTGCCCGGGGCAAAAAAGTTGGCGCAAGGTAAAAGCACGAACCCCAACGAAAGCTGAACGAGGTTTCCTGAACGGCGCTCTGGCAAAATAGCCGGTCCCCCGCTCCATGCAGAGAATCCAATGAGCCAGCACGACGCACGTTCCGCCGTACGCCCCGATCCCGACCAGCCGATGGTCGACATCGCCGACTACGTGATCGACTACGAGGTGGAGTCGCAGGAGGCCTACGACACCGCGCGTTACATGCTGCTCGACTCGCTTGCCTGCGCGATGCTGGCGATGAAGTTCGAGGGCTGCGTGAAGCACCTCGGCCCGATCGTCCCCGGGGCCACGCTGCCCGGCGGCGCCACCGTCCCCGGCACCAACTTCGAGCTCGACCCGGTGCAGGCTGCCTTCAACATCGGCACGCTGGTGCGCTGGCTCGACTTCAACGACACCTGGCTGGCGGCGGAGTGGGGCCACCCCTCCGACAACCTCGGCGCGATCCTCGCCGTGGCCGACTGGATGAGCCGGCGCGAGCTGCGCGACGGTGGCCAGCCGCTGACCGTGCGCGACGTGCTCACCGCCGCCATCAAGGCGCACGAGATCCAGGGCTGCTACGCGCTGAAGAACGCCTTCAACCGGGTCGGCCTGGACCACGTGATCCTGGTCCGCCTGGCCTCCACCGCCGTCGCCACCGCGATGCTCGGCGGCGGCAAGGACGAGGTGGTCACCGCGGTCTCGCACAGCTGGATCGACAACGGCGTGCTGCGCACCTACCGCCACGCGCCGAACACCGGCCCGCGCAAGAGCTGGGCGGCCGGCGACGCCTGCCGCCGCGCCGTGACCCACGCCCTGAATGCGGTGGACAAGCAGGTGGTCGGCTACCCGAGCGCGCTCAGCGCCCCGACCTGGGGCTTCTACGACGTCGCCTTCGGCGGCAAGCCGTTCGAGTTCGAGCGCCCGTTCGGCAGCTACGTGATGGAGAACGTGCTGTTCAAGATCAGCTACCCGGCCGAGTTCCATGCCCAGACCGCGGTCGAGTGCGCGATGCAGCTGCACCCGCTGGTGAAGGGCCGGCTGGACGAGATCGAGCGGATCGAGATCCAGACCCAGGAGGCCGGCGTCCGCATCATCGACAAGACCGGGCCGCTGGCCAACTACGCCGACCGCGACCACTGCATCCAGTACATGGTGGCGGTGCCGCTGATCTTCGGCCGCCTGACCGCCGACGACTACACCGACGAGGTCGCCGCCGATCCGCGGATCGATGCCCTGCGCGACCGGATGATGGTTTCCGAGAACCCCGCATTCACCCGCGATTACTTCGACCCGGACAAGCGCTACATTGGCAACTCGGTCCAGGTGTTCTTCCGGGACGGCAGCTCCACCGAGCGGGTCGCCATCGACTATCCGATCGGCCACCGCAAGCGCCGGGCCGAGGGCATCCCGGTGCTCATGGCCAAGTGCGAGGCCGCCCTGCGGGCCCACCTCCCGGCCGGGCAGGTGGACCGGGTCATGGCACTCGCGGCCGACCCGGCACGTATGGATGCCCTGCCGGTGGACCAGTTCATGAACCTTTTCCGTGTGTAGAATCCGATGAACCGGTCAGCTTCGAAAGCCTCATTCGTTATGGTAGTGTTAACGAGGCCTTCACGCGGACGGCATTAACCTGCCCGGGATGGCGTGCGGAACGGCCGTCTGTATCTAACACGCATCAAGCATTTCTTTATCTGATCAAGGAGCTGAACATGAATAAGAAACTCCTCTGCGCTGCCCTGTTGACCGGGCTGGGCGTGGCGTCGGCCGCTTCCGCGCAGACTTTCGACGATCGCTGGTACGTGTCCGGCTCCGTCGGCGTGAACGTGCAGGACAACGACCGCGGAACCGAGGACAGCCCGTTCGCGACCCTGGGCTTCGGCAAGTTCCTGACCCCGAACTGGTCGCTGGAAGGCGAGCTGAACTACCAGAACCCGGACAAGACCGCGTCCGGCCTGTGGTGGAGCCAGTACGGCATCTCGGCCGACGCGCGCTACCACTTCCGCACCGTGGACTCCAAGTGGTGGCCGTACGTGCGCATGGGCCTGGGCCTGCAGCGCCACGAGGAAGAGTTCATCCGTGACCCGATCTTCGGCACCCCGGATGGCGGCTTCCCGGCCCAGCACGAGGACAACAACGTCGCCGTGAACCTCGGCGCCGGCCTGCAGTTCGACTTCGGTCGCATGGACCTGCGCACCGAGATCGGCACCCGCGTCGACTTCGACGAACTCCAGGCCCGTCCGGGTCCGGAGCAGGAAGACTACTTCACCGACCTGCTGGCCTCGGTCGGCATGACCATCGCCCTCGGCCCGGAGCCGATGGCCCCGGTCGCGCCGGCTCCCGAGCCGGTGGCCCCGAGCTGCGCCGACCTGGACGACGACGGCGACGGCGTCAACAACTGCGACGACCGCTGCCCCGGTTCGCAGGCTGGCCAGACCATCGGTCCGGACGGCTGCCCGGTGCCGGTCTCGATCGACCTGAAGGGCGTGAACTTCGACTTCGACAAGTCCACGCTGCGTCCGGACGCGATCGCGATCCTCGATGAGGCCATCGAGATCCTGAAGCGCTATCCCGACCTGCGGGTCGAGGTCGCCGGCCACACCGACGCCATCGGCACCGACGCCTACAACCAGGGCCTGTCGGAGCGCCGTGCCCGCGCGGTGTACGACTACCTGACCGCCAACGGCATCGACGCCTCGCGCCTGGTGGGCCCGAACGGTTACGGCGAGAGCCGCCCGATCGCGCCGAACACCAACCCGGATGGTTCGGACAATCCGGAAGGCCGTGCGCAGAACCGCCGCACCGAGCTGAACGTCCAGAACTGAGGACGCCAGCAAGGCCGGGCCATGCCCGGCTTCACGAAACCGAAGCCCGGCCAAGTGCCGGGCTTCGCTTTTTACGGAATGCCGTTACACTCGGGGCGGATTCGCGAAGGGGAAAGCGCCATGCGAGCGTCCATGCTGTCGATTGCCGCCACGCTGTTGGCCACCGCGGGACTCGCGCTGCCGACGGTGGCCAGTGCCGCCCCGGATTGCTCGGCGCCCCCGGTGACGCCCGGCCAGTCCGCCACGGTTGCGCCGATTTCGAGCGAACTGGTGACGCCCTCCGGGCAGCTCGGCGTTCCGGGCGGGGTACTGTCGCAGGCCTACGACGGCGCGCTGACCGTCGAGCAGGTGCTGCTGCGCATGTACGTGGAGAGCTGCCGCAGCGTCGCAGGCGCCGCGCCGGCGCCCGGCGTGGTGGACCCGAACGACCCGGCGACCTACAAGCCGCGCACCGAGTTCGACAACACGCCGTGGCGCTTCAACATGAGCCAGAACGGCCGCAACATGACCGCGGACGAGTTCAGCGCCTGGATGGCGTCGCGCGGCGTCCGCGTCGCCCGCGGCCCCGCCACCGCCCAGGCCCCGGCCCCGGCCCCGGCCCCGGCCCCGGCCCCGGCCCCGGCGGCCACCGCCGCCGCCCCCGAGGCCACCGGCGACCTCCCCACGCCCCCGCCCGCCGCCCCAGAACTCGCGCAGCCCACCCCGCAACTAGCGGACTGACCCAACATTCTTTAGCCACAGATCACACTGATTCAAAAGGATTGGGTTCGCAGGTCGGCACACGCCGCCGCGAACCCGATCCTTTTTTCATCTGTGGGATCTGTGGCTAAAGAAGGCGTCAGGAGATGACGCCCAGGTCGCGGCCGATGCGGGTGAAGGCTTCGATGGCGCGGTCGAGGTGTTCGCGGGTGTGGGCGGCGGAGACCTGGGTGCGGATGCGGGCCTGGCCCTTGGGAACCACCGGGAAGAAGAAGCCGATCGCGTAGATGCCTTCCTCGAGCAGGCGCTCGGCGAACTTCTGCGCCAGCGGCGCGTCGTGCAGCATCACCGGGACGATCGGGTGCGTGCCCGGACGCAGCTCGAAGCCGGCGGCTTCCATGCGGTCGCGGAAATATGCGGTGTTCGCAGCCAGCCGCTCGCGCAGCTCGCCGGCGCCGGCCAGCATCTCGAACGCCTTGATCCCGGCCGCGACCACGTGCGGCGGCAGCGAGTTCGAGAACAGGTAGGGGCGCGAGCGCTGGCGCAGCATCTCGATCACCTCGGCCTTCGCGGTGGTGAAGCCCCCCACCGCGCCGCCCATCGCCTTGCCGAGCGTGCCGGTGAAGATGTCGATCCGGTCCATCACGCCCTTGACCTCGGCCGAGCCGCGGCCGGTGGCGCCGATGAAGCCGGTGGCGTGGCACTCGTCGATGTGGACCATCGCGCCGTACTGCTTCGCGAGGCGGGTGATCTCGTCTAGCGGCGCGATGTAGCCGTCCATCGAGAACACGCCGTCGCTGGTGATCAGGATCTGCTGCGCGCCGTCGGCGCGCGCCTGCCGGAGCTGCTGCTCCAGGTCGGCCATGTCGCAGTTGGCGTAGCGGTAGCGCCTGGCCTTGCACAGGCGCACGCCGTCGATGATCGAGGCGTGGTTGAGCGCGTCGGAGACGATCGCGTCCTCCTCGCCCAGCAGCGGCTCGAACAGGCCGCCGTTGGCGTCGAAGCAGGCCGCGTAGAGGATCGTGTCCTCGGTCCCGAAGAAGTCCGCGATCGTCTTCTCGAGCTGCTTGTGCAGGTCCTGGGTGCCGCAGATGAAGCGCACCGAGGCCATGCCGAAGCCGTGCGTGTCCAGCGCCTCCTTGGCGGCCTGGATCATGGCCGGGTGGTCGGCCAGGCCGAGGTAGTTGTTGGCGCAGAAGTTCAGCACCGTGCGGCCGTCGGCCAGCGTGATCTCGGCGGCCTGCGGGCTGGTGATGATGCGCTCGGCCTTGAACAGGCCGGCCTCGCGGATCTCCTCGAGGGTCTCGGCGTAGCGGGTCGTGGGGGACGTGGCGGCCATGGGGGCTCCTCTCTATCGCGAAGGGGGCAGGGCGTCGAGCAGGGCCTGGTAGCGTCCGGCGAGGCCGTCGCTGCCCGCGGCCATCTCGCGGGCGACGTTCGTGCACATGCGCACGTCCACCGGGCGCTCGGCCAGCAGCATCTTCCCGGCGGTGTCGTACATGCCCTGGATGTAGCGCTGCGCACCGTAGGCGGCGCCGACGTTGCTGGCGAGTTCGTAGGGCATGTTGGCCAGCGCGCCGGTCGCGACGGCGACCTCGTAGGCGGTGTCCATCAGCATCGGCAGCTGCACGCCGGCCCAGCCGGGCTGGCCCATGCACGGCGCCGGCCGTGCATCGGCGGGATGCATTTCCTCCATGCGCCCGGCCATGGCTTCCAGGTGGTCGCGGTGGGCGAGGGCGGCGTCGCGGTTGCGGCCGATCTCGGCGCGGATCGACTCCACCGCGGAGGCGACGTTGCGTTGCTCGGTCGCCTGCTCGTGCCGCCGGTCGATCGCCAGCGCGATCAGCACGCCCAGCAGCACCGCGATGGTCTCCACCAGCACCTCGCCGAGGTCGATCGGCTCGCGCCGGAACCAGGGCCTGCGGCGCGACGCCGGCGTGGCGGCGGCGTCCTCGTTCGCGGGGGGCGGCGCTGGCCTGGTCACGGCATCAGCTCCAGCTCAGCACGACCTTGCCGCACTTGCCGGCTTCCATGAGGTCGAAGCCCTGCTGGAATTCGTCGATCGGGAGCTGGTGGGTGAGCACCTTGCCGAGCGGGAAGCCGCTGAGCACCAGCTGGGTCATCTTGTACCAGGTCTCGTACATCTTCCGGCCGTAGATGCCCTGGATGGTCAGGCCCTTGAAGATGATCTTGTCCCAGTCCACGCCGGCGCCCTTGGGCTGGATGCCGAGCATCGCGATGCGGCCGCCGTGGTACATGCAGTCGAGCATGTCGTCGAACGCGCGCGGACTGCCGCTCATCTCCAGGCCGACGTCGAAGCCTTCCATGTGCAGGTCGGCCATGACCTCCTTGAGCGAGGCCTTGCTGACGTTGACCACGCGGGTGGCGCCCATGTCGGCGGCCAGCTTCAGGCGGTAGTCGTCGAGGTCGGTGACCACCACGTTGCGCGCGCCGATGAACTTGCAGATGCCGGCGGCGATGATCCCGATCGGGCCGGCGCCGGTGATCAGCACGTCCTCGCCGACCACGTCGAACTCCAGCGCGCAGTGCGCGGCGTTGCCGTAGGGATCGAAGAACGCGGCCAGCTCAGACGGCACCTGGTCCGGGATCGGCCACAGGTTGCTGGCCGGCATCACGATGTACTCGGCGAAGGCGCCGTCGCGGTTGACCCCGATCCCGACCGTGTTCGGGCACAGGTGCGGGCGCCCGCCGCGGCAGTTGCGGCAGTGGCCGCAGACGATGTGGCCCTCGGCGGACACGCGCTGGCCCACGCGGTAGCCGTCCACGCCCGGGCCGACCTCGGCGATGCGGCCCACGAACTCGTGTCCGATCACCAGCCCGGGCCGGATGGTGCGCTGGCTCCATTCGTCCCACAGGTAGATGTGCAGGTCGGTGCCGCAGATCGCGGTCTTCTCGACCTTGATCAGCACCTCGTTCGGGCCGGGCGCAGGCACCGGCACGTCCTGCATCCAGATGCCCTTTCCGGGCTCGCGCTTGACCAGCGCCCTCATCGTCCGGGACATCGTCCGCCTGCTCTCGGGAAAGCCCCGGATTATACGCGGCGGGCCCGGTTTCCCGGCGCCAACGGCCCGGGCCCGGGCCGCCGGGCGCCGCTATACTCGAGGGAATTTTCCCCACGTTGGAGACACCGATGCGTCACATGGTCAAGATCCTGGCGGTCGCGCTCGCGGGCGCCATCGGCACCGTCGCCGCGGGCGCCGCCCAGGCGGGCGAGGGCATGTGGGTCCCGCAGCAGCTCCCGGAGATCGCGGGCCCGCTGAAGCAGGCCGGCCTGGAACTGCCGCCCGAGCAGCTCGCCAACCTCACCGGGCAGCCGATGGGCGCGGTGGTCTCGCTGGGCGGCTGCACCGCCAGCTTCGTTTCGCCGCAGGGCCTGGTGGTGACCAACCACCACTGCGCGTACGGCGGCCTGCAGCTCAATTCCACCCCGGACAACAACCTGATCGCGACCGGCTTCAACGCCGCCACCCTCGGCGACGAGATCTCCGCCGGCCCCAACGCCCGCATCTACGTGCTCGACGACATCCGCGACGTCACCGCGGAAGTGAAGGCGGCGATCGCCGCCGCCCCGGACGCCGCCGGCCGCACCGCCGCGCTGGAGGCGATCGAGAAGCGCCTGGTCTCCGAGTGTGAATCGGAGGACGGCTTCCGCTGCCGCTTCTACAGCTTCGCCGGCGGCAACACCTACCGCCTGTTCCGCAACCTCGAGATCCGCGACGTGCGCATCGTCAACGCGCCGCCGCAGAGCATCGGCGCCTACGGCGGCGACATCGACAACTGGATGTGGCCGCGCCACACCGGCGACTACACCTTCCTGCGCGCCTACGTCGGCAAGGACGGCAAGCCGGCGGCGTTCGACGAAGGCAACGTTCCCTACCAGCCGAAGCACTGGCTGCGCCTGGCCAGCGAGCCGCTGGAGGCGGGCGACTTCGTGATGGTGGCCGGCTATCCCGGCCGCACCTCGCGCTACGCCCTGGCCGGCGAGTTCGACGAGACCGCGCAGTGGGCCTACCCGCAGGTGGTCGAGCACTACGGCAAGCTGATCGAACTGGTCGAGGCCGCCGGCAAGCAGGACGAGGACATCGCGGTGAAGTACGCCAGCTCGCTCAAGGGCTGGCACAACGTGGTCAAGAACTACCAGGGCCAGCTCGACGGCTTCGCGCGGATCGGCGCCAGCGAGCGCAAGCACGCCGAGGAACAGGCCGTGCTCGAGTGGCTGCGCTCGCAGGGCGAGGCCGGCAAGGCCGCGCTCGACGCGCACGCCAAACTGGTCGCGCTGCAGGAAGTGGAGAGCGCCACGCGCGACCGCGACCTGGTGTTCGGGCAGCTGCGCCGCACCGGCGCGATCGGTGCCGCCAGCAGCCTGTACCGGCTGGCGCTGGAGAAGCAGAAGCCTGACGCCGAGCGCGAGCCCGGTTACCAGCAGCGCGACCTGCCTTCGTTCGAGGGCGCGATGAAGCAGATGGACCGCCGCTACGCACCGGCCATGGACCGGCAGATCCAGGAGTACTGGCTGCGCCAGTACGTCGCGCTGCCGGCCGACCAGCACGTGGCCGCGCTCGACGCCTGGCTGGGCGGCAACGACGAGGCCGCCATCCAGCGCGCGCTCGAGCGCCTGTCCGGCACCCGCCTGGGCGACCTCGATGCGCGCATGGCGCTGCTGCAGGCCGATCCGGCCGCGTTCGAGTCCAGCGAGGACCCCGCGGTGCAGCTCGCGGTCGCGCTGATGCCGACGGTGCTGGAGATGGAGGCGCAGCAGGAAGTGCGCACCGGCGAGGCGCTGCTGGCGCGCCCGGTGTTCCTGCAGGCGGTGGCCGACTACCGCAAGAGCCAGGGCGGCTTCGTCTACCCGGACGCCAACTCCTCGCTGCGCATCACCTTCGGCAACGTGCAGGGCTACACCAAGCTCGACGGCAGCAAGCAGGACGCGTTCACCACCGCCGAACAGATGGCGGCCAAGGCCACCGGCGTTGAGCCGTTCGACGCGCCGCAGGTGCTGCTCGACGCGGTGAAGGAAGCGGACTACGGCGAGTACGCCAGCGACGAGCTGGGCACGCTGCCGGTCAACTTCATGGCCGACCTTGACATCACCGGCGGCAACTCCGGTTCGCCGGTGATGGACGCGCGCGGCGAGCTGGTCGGGCTGGTGTTCGACATGAACTGGGAGGCGGTGGTCTCCAACTGGGTGTTCGACCCGGAGATGACCCGCGTGATCGCGATGGATTCGCGCTACATGCTGTGGATCCTGGACGAGGTGCTGCCGGCGCCGCGCCTGATGGCCGAGCTCGAGGCCGCCAACGAGGACAACGACTGATGCGGAACAAGATGATCGCGCCGCTCGCAGCGGCGCTCACCCTGGCGCTCGCGCCGCTCGCCGGCCACGCCGACGAGGGCATGTGGAAGCCGAGCCAGATGCCGGAGCTGGCCGCCCAGCTCAAGGCCCGCGGCCTCGAGCTGGATCCGGCCTCGCTGTCCGACCTCGCCGGCAAGCCGCTCAACGCGGTGATCAGCCTCGGCGGCTGCACCGCCAGCTTCGTCTCGCCGCAGGGCCTGGTGGTGACCAACCACCACTGCGCCTACGGCACCATCCAGTACAACTCCACGCCAGAGCGCGACCTGCTCGCCGACGGCTTCGTCGCCGCCAGCTTCGCCGAGGAACTGCCGGCCGACCCCAACGCGCGCATCTACGTGACGCAGGCGATCACCGACGTCACCGACCGCATCGTCGAAGGCCTCGACGGGATGGACGGCAAGGACCGCTACGACGCCATCGAGGCGCGCAGCAAGGCGCTGGTCGCCGAGTGCGAGCAGCCCGGCGGCCTGCGCTGCAACGTCTACAACTTCAACGGCGGGCTCGAGTTCTCGCTGATCCGCCAGCTCGAGATCCAGGACGTGCGCCTGGTGTACGCGCCGCCGGCCGCGATCGGCAAGTACGGCGGCGACGAGGACAACTTCGAGTGGCCGCGCCACACCGGCGACTGGAGCTTCCTGCGCGCCTACGTCGGCAAGGACGGCAAGCCGGCGCCGTACGCGAAGGACAACGTGCCGTTCGAGCCCGAGAGCTGGCTGACGGTGTCGCAGGAGCCGCTGCAAGCGGGCGACTACGTGATGGTCACCGGTTACCCGGGCCGCACCAACCGCTACCGCCTGGCCTCCGAGGTGCAGGACACGATCGAGTGGGGCTACCCGGAGTCAGTGGCCTATTTCAAGGACTACCTGGCCACGATCGAGCGCACCACCGCCGGCGACAAGGCCGCCGCGCTCAAGTACGCCTCGACCATCGCCGGCATCAACAACGCGCTCAAGCTCTACCAGGGCCAGCTCGATGGCTTCGCGCAGATGGACGACCCGGTGGGCATGAAGCGCGCCCGCGAGGACGCGCTCAAGGCCTGGCTGGCCGGGCGTGGCGCCGAGGGCAGGGCGCAGGTCGCAGCGCTGGCCGAGCTGGAGCGCGAGCTCGCCGCCTCCGAGGCCACGCGCGAGCGCGACCGCTGGTTCCCGAGCGTGGCTTCCGGCGGCCTGACCGGCACCGCGGTCACCCTGTACCGCAACGCGATCGAGCAGGCCAGGCCGGATGCCGAGCGCGAGAGCGGCTACCAGGCGCGCGACGCCGCGCGCCTGCAGGGGCGCATGAAGTCCATGGACAAGCGCTACGACGCCGAAGTGGACAAGGCGCTGACGAAGCTGCGCATCGAGCGCTACCTGGCGCAGGTCCCGGCCGGAAGCCGGGTGCCGGAGCTCGATGCCTGGCTGGGCATCACCGCGAGCGACAAGACGGTGCCGGACCTCGACGCCAGGCTCGACGCGCTCTACGCCGGCAGCAGCCTCGGCGACGAGGCCGCGCGCCTCGCCTTGCTGGAAGCGGACCGCGCGGCGATCGAGGCCTCGGACGATGCCGCGCTGCGCTTCGCGGTGCAGGTGATGCCGGCGCTGCTGCGGCTGGAGGACGAGGCCGAGGCGCGCAGCGGTCGCATCTCCGCGCTGCGCCCGAAGTTCATGCAGGCGATGATCGACTTCAATGCCTCGCAGGGGAAGCCGGTCTATCCGGATGCCAACTCCTCGCTGCGCATCACCTTCGGCACCGTGCGCGGCTACTCGCCGCGCGACGCAGTGCAGATGGAGCCGTTCACCACCCTGGCGGGCATCGTCGAGAAGGACACCGGCGTCGAGCCGTTCGACGCGCCGAAGGCCCAGCTCGACGCGATCGCCGCCGGCAAGGGCGCACGGTACCGCATGGCCTCGCTCGGCGACGTGCCGGTGAACTTCCTCAGCGACGTGGACACCACCGGCGGCAACTCCGGCTCGCCGACGCTGAACGCGAAGGGCGAGCTCGTGGGCCTGCTGTTCGACGGCAACTACGAGAGCCTGAGCGCCGACTGGATCTTCAACCCCGACCTGACCCGCTCGATCCACGTGGACACGCGCTACATGCGCTGGGCCATGGACGAAGTGGACCACGCCGAGCGCCTGCTCGAGGAGATGGGACTGCCGCATGACTGACAAGAAGCTTCCGTTTGCCGCCGCCGCGGCCTGCAACCTGGTGGCCGCCGCGACCCTCGCCATGGCTTCCGTCCCGGCACACGCCGATGAAGTGGGTGGCGAGGGCATGTGGCTGCCCTCGCAGTTGCCGGCCATCGCCGACCGGCTCCGCGCCGCCGGCTACAAGGGCGATGCCGCGGCGCTCGCCGACCTGACCAAGGCGCCGATGAACGCGATGGTGTCGCTGGGCGGCTGCACCGCCAGCTTCGTCTCGCCGGAAGGCCTGGTGGTGACCAACCACCACTGCGCCAGGGGCGCGATCCAGCTCAACTCGACGCCCGAGGACAACCTGCTCGAGAACGGCTTCATCGCCGCCGACCGCGCCGCCGAGCGTTCCGCCGGGCCGGGCGCGCGGGTGCTGGTGACGGTCGCCTTCGACAAGGTCACCGACCGCATCCTCGCCGACGCCCGCGGCAAGACCGGGCGCGCGTACTACGACGCGGTGGACGCGGCGGAGAAGGCGCTGGTCGCCGAGTGCGAGGCCGACGAAGGCTACCGCTGCAGCGTCGCCGACATGTACTACGGCACCGACTTCTACCTCATCAAGCAGCTCGAGCTGAAGGACATCCGGCTGGTGTACGCGCCGCCGGAAGCGATCGGCAACTACGGCGACGAGATCGACAACTTCATGTGGCCGCGGCACAGCGGCGACTTCGCGTTCTACCGCGCCTACGTCGGCAAGGACGGCAAGCCGGCCGAGTTCTCCGCCGACAACGTGCCGTTCGCACCGAAGGCCTGGCTCGAGGTCTCGACCGACCCGGTCGCCGAGGGCGACTACGCGATGCTCGCCGGCTATCCGGGCCGCACCTACCGCCACCGCATGGCGATGGAGTTCGCGCACCAGGTCGAGACCGGCCTGCCGTCGCGGATCGCGCTCTACGACGCCATGATCGACGCGATCGAAGGCGCCACCGCCGGCGACAAGGCTGCCGAAGTCGCCTACGCCTCGACCCTGGCCGGGCTCAAGAACGGGCTCAAGCGCGCCCAGGGCGAGCTCGACGGCATGCAACGCAGCGACGCGGTCGCCGTGCGCCGTGCCGACGAGGCCGCGATGCTGGCCTGGCTGGCGAAACAGCCGGGCGCGGACGCGCTCCAGGCCGACATCGAGGCCGCGCAGGGGCTGATCGCCGCCTCGCACGAAGGCGCGGAGGCTTCCCAGCTGTTCGCGCAGATCCGCGGACGCACCGAACTGCTGGCCGCCGCCTACCGCCTGCAGCGGCTGGCGCTGGAGCGCGGCAAGCCCGACGCCGAGCGCGAGCGCGGCTACCAGCAGCGCGACGAGGCCCGCATCAAGGCCGCGCTCGAACAGGCCACGCGCCGCTTCGACCCGAAGGTCGAAAAGGCCTTGCTGGCCGAACTGCTGCAGCGCCACCGCGCGTTGCCGGCGGCGCAGCGCATCGCCGAGATCGACGCGGTGTTCGGAAGCGACGCCGCGAGCGTCGCGAAGACGCTCGACCGCCTGTACGCCGACACCGCGCTCGACGACGAAGCCGAGCGCCTGCGCCTGCTCGCCGCCGACCCGGCCACGGTCAGGGCCTCCACCGACCCGCTGATGCAGGCGGCCGCGAAGCTGCTGCCCGCGGCGCTGCGCGAGGAGGACGAGGCCAAGCAGCTCGCCGGCGACCTGCTGCGCCTGCGCCCGGCCTACATGAAGGGGCTGATCGGCTACCGCGAATCGCAGGGCAGGGCGGTCTACCCAGACGCCAACTCGACCCTGCGCATCGCGTTCGGCAAGGTCATCGACCTGCACCCGCGCGACGCCGTGCGCTACGCGCCGGTGACCACCGTGGCCGGGATCGTCGAGAAGCACACCGGCGTGGCGCCGTTCGACGCCCCGGACGTGCTGCTCGAGGCGATCGCAAAGGGCGATTTCGGCAGCACCGCGGACCCGAAGCTCGGCACCCAGACGGTCAACTTCCTGACCAACCTGGACACCACCGGCGGCAACTCCGGTTCGGCCGTGCTCGACGCCAACGGGCGCCTGATCGGCCTGCACTTCGACAGCAACTGGGAGGCGGTCAGCGCGAGCTGGATGTTCGACCCGCGCTACAAGCGCGGCATCCACGTGGACATGCGCTACGCCCGCTGGCTGATGTCCAAGGTCTACCCGGCGCCGCACCTGCTGCGGGAGATGAACCTGCCGCTCGAATAGGTGCTAGGCTCCCGTCATCCGGATTCCCATGCCCAAAGGGCCCCGTCTCCGATGACAATGAAAGTGCTTGCCTGCGACGGCATCCATGAGGATGGCCTGTCACTCTTCCGCGATGCCGGCTGGGAAGTCGCCGTCGCGTCCTCCCCGATCAAGGACGCGGACGTGCTCGCCGCGGCGCTCGCCGACGTCGACGCGTTGCTGGTGCGTTCGGCCACGCAGGTGCCGGGCGAGGCCCTCGCCAAAGCCGGCCGCCTGCGCGTGATCGGCCGTGCCGGCGCCGGCGTCGACACCATCGACGTGGACGCGGCCACGGCCCGCGGCATCGCGGTGATGAACGCCGCCGACGGCAACACCCGCGCCGCCGCCGAGCACGCGCTGTCGCTGCTGTTCGCGCTCGCGCGGCACGTGCCCCGGGCCGACGCCGGCATGAAGGCCGGGCAGTGGCCCAAGGCCGGGCTCACCGGCTTCGAGCTCGAAGGCAAGCGGCTGGGCGTGATCGGCCTCGGCCGCATCGGCGGCACGGTCGCGCGCAAGGCCCGCGGCATCGGCATGGAAGTCGCCGCGCACGATCCGTTCCTGCCGGCCTCGGCCGCCGCCCACGGCAGCGTGCCGCTGATGACGCTGCCGGAGCTGCTGGCCTGGGCCGACGTGGTCACGCTGCACATTCCCCGCACCAAGGACACCACCCACCTGCTCGACGCGCGCACGCTGGCGCTGATGAAGCCCGGCGCGTACCTGGTCAACGCCGCGCGTGGCGGGCTGGTGGACGAGGCCGCGCTGCTCGAGGCGCTCGACTCCGGGCACCTCGCCGGTGCCGCGCTGGACACCTTCGCCACCGAGCCGCTGCCCGGGGATTCGCCGCTGCGCGGGCATCCGAAGCTGGTGCTCACGCCGCACCTGGGCGCCTCCACCGGCGAGGCGCAGCAGGCGGTCAGCACGATCCTGGCGCGCGAGGTGCTGGACTACTTCGAGACCGGCGCGGTCGCCGGCTGCGTCAACCTGCCGCCGCTCAGCGCCGAGGCCGCGCGCGAGGTCGCGCCGTGGATGCCGCTGATGTCGGCGCTCGGCCGGCTGGCCGCGCGCCTGGTGCCGGCGCCGGTGCGGCTGCACCTGACCTACGCCGGACGCGGCGACACCCTCGACCCGCGCCCGCTCACCCGCCTGCTGGTGGCCGGGCTGCTCGGCGGCGCCTCCAGCCGCGTGACCCCGGTGAACGCACTGCAGGAGGCCGCCGCGCGCGGGCTGCAGGTAGCCGAGACCGTGGGCGGCGACGGCGACGGCTTCGACCGCCTGCTGCGCCTGCGCATCGAAGGCGAGTCCGGCGACGCGCGCGAGATCGAGGCCACCCTGCACCGCGGCCCGCGCGTGGTGCGGCTGGACGGGGTCGAGATCGAGTTCGACCCGCTCGCGCACCTGCTGCTGATGCAGAACGTGGACCGCCCCGGCCTGGTCGGGCTGGTCGGCTCGCACCTGGGCGCGGCCGGGATCAACATCGTCAACTTCTCGCTGGGCGCCAAGGGCGACGGCGAGGCGCTGGCCGCGATCACCGTGGACCGGCAGGTGCCGGAACAGCAGCTCGTGGCCTTGCGCGGGATCACCGGCGTGCTGTCGCTGGAGGCGCTATGAGGCTGCTGCTCGCGCGCCACGGCGAGACCCCGTGGAATGCCGAAGGCCGCTACCAGGGCCGCGAGGACATCCCGCTGTCGGCGAAGGGCGAGGCCCAGGCGCGCGCGCTGGGCGAGCGCCTGCGCGGACTGCGCATCGACCGCGCGGTGGCCTCGCCGCTGTCGCGCGCGCGGCGGACCGCGGAGTTCGCGCTCGGCCCGGAGCGCGCCGCGATGCTCACGCTCGACGAAGGCCTGCTCGAGATCGCGCACGGTAGCTGGGAAGGCCTGCTTGCCGCCGAGATCCGCGAGCGCGACCCCGAGCGCCTGCGTGCCTGGCGCGAGACCCCGCACGAAGTGCTGATGCCCGACGGCGGCGAGTCGCTGCCGCAGGTCGCCGCGCGCGCCTGGGACGCGCTGTTGCGCGCCAGCGACGGCCTCGGCGCCGACGACACGCTGCTGGTCGTGGCCCATGACGCGGTCAATCGGGTGCTGCTGTGCCGGGTGCTCGGGCTGCCGCTGGCGCAGCTCTGGCGCTTCCGCCAGGCCCCGACCACCCTCAACCTGCTCGAGGGCCCGGACCCGGAGGCGCTGGAGGTCGTGCGCCTCAACGACTGCGCCCACCACACCCCCCTCTTCGGCGAAGCCGTCCACCGCGCCCTGTAGGAGCGGCGCTCGCGCCGCGACCTCGTGGATTCGGACTCCGGATGTTTCGGCTCCGGACGGGCGCTCACGCGGGAAAGGCGGTGCCCCTGTCCTCCTCCAGAGCGTTTTGAGTCGTCGGCCATGGGCACCGCCTTTCCCGCTCCGCTCCACGGTCGCGGCGCGAGCGCCGCTCCTACAATGGGCCATGCCTCGCACCCTGCACGAGTGGCTCGAGTACATCGAGCAGCAACACCCGAAGTCGATCGAGCTCGGCCTCGACCGCGTCCGCGCGGTCGCCGACCGCATGCAGCTCGGCCGCCCCGCGCGCAAGGTCGTCACCGTCGCCGGCACCAACGGCAAGGGCTCCACCGTCGCCTTCGTCGAAGCGATCGCGCGCGCCGCCGGCTGGCGCACCGGCGCCTACACCTCGCCGCACCTGCTCGCCTACAACGAGCGCGTGCGCATCGACGGCGAGGACGTCCCCGACGAGGCGCTGGTCGCCGGCTTCGAGGCGGTCGAGGCCGCGCGCGGCGACACCCCGCTGACCTACTTCGAGCACGGCACGCTGTGCGCACTGTGGCTGTTCGCGCGCGCCGATCTCGACCTGGCGGTGCTCGAGGTCGGGCTCGGCGGCCGCCTGGACGCGGTCAACATCGTGGATGCCGACGTCGCGGTGGTCACCACCGTGGACATCGACCACGTCGACTGGCTGGGCGCCGACCGCGAGGCGATCGGGCTGGAGAAGGCGGGCATCGCGCGCGCCTGGAAGCCGCTGGTGCTCGGCGACGACGATCCGCCTGCCAGCGTATTGCGCCACGCCTACCGGATCGGCGCCTCGGCGATCCGCGCCGGCAGCGACTTCTTCTTCGAGCCGCTCGACGGCGGCCGCTGGCAGTGGCGCGAGGTCAACCGCAGCTACGAACTGCCGCTGCCGCGGATGGCGGCGCCGGCGCAGCTGCGCAACGCCGCGGTGGCGATCGCGGCCCTGCGCGCGCTTGGCGAGCCGCTGCCCGATTCGGCGATCGCCGAGGGCGTCGCCGGCGCCTCGGTGCCCGGGCGGCTGCAGCGCTTCGAACGCGGCGGGGTCGAGGTGCTGGTGGACGTCGGCCACAACCCGCAGGCCGCGCGCGAACTTGCTGCATGGCTGGCCGCATCGCCGACGCGCGGACGCACGCTGGCGGTGTTCGCGGTGCTGGCGGACAAGGACCTGGACGGCATCGTCGGCGCGTTGCAGGCGTCGGTGGACCGCTGGTTCCTGGCCGGGCTCGAGGAGGTGCAGGGTCGCGGGCTGGCGGTCGAAGGCTTCGCCGCGAAGCTGGCCGGCACCGCGGCGGCGGCCGGCGAACCCCATGCCTCGGTGTCCGAGGCCCTGGCGGCGGCGCTCGCGGCGAGCGCCGCCGGCGACCGCGTGCTGGTGTTCGGCTCGTTCCATACAGCCGCGGCCGCGCTGCAGGCGCTGGCGCGGGAAGGGCGCGGTTAAGGGCCGCGCCCGCGGGCCAGTTATAATTCGCGCGCCTTCCGCAGCCTGCGAGCGCCGATGGAACCCGCACTGAAACAGCGCCTCGTCGGCGCCGCCGTCCTGGTCGCGCTGGCAGTCATCTTCCTGCCGATGCTGGTGCAGGGGCCGGCGCCCGACAGCGGCGCCGCGGACGTGCCGCTCGACATGCCCGACGCCCCCGCCGGCGAGTTCCAGACCCGCGAGCTGCCGCTGGTGACGCCGGCGCGCGCGCCCGAGGGCGGCGCCGTCGGCATGGACGGCACGCCGCCGCCCGCGACCGGGCCCGTCGCCGACGACGTCGCGGAGGCCGCGATCATCGAGGAGGCGCCCCCGGTTCCCGCCCACGAGCCCGGCAATGCCTCGCCCGCCGACGCCGCCGAACTCGCCACCCAGCCGCCCGAGCCGACCACCCAGCCGGCGCCAAGCCGCGGCCAGGAGGCCAACGGCGGCATGTTCCCGGCGGCCACCGCCGGCGGCAACTACGCGGTGAGCTTCGGCAGCTACAGCAGCGTGGCCTCGGCCGACGCCGTGGTGAAGATGCTGCGCGAGTCGCAGTTGCCCGGCTTCCGCGAGTCCGCCGTGGTCGACGGCAAGACCTGGCAGCGCGTGCGCATCGGGCCCTACGCCACGCGCGCCGAGGCCGAGGCCGCGCGCCTGCGCGCGGCGCACGTGCGCGACGACGTCGGCGCGCGCGTGGTGGTGCTGGATGCCGCCGACGAAGCCCCGGCGGCGAAGCCCGCGCCGAGCACGCCCAAGGCACCGGCCGCCGCCGACACCGGCTTCGCCGTGCAGCTCGCCGCCTTCAGCAAGGCCAGCGACGCGACCGCGCTGCGCGACCGCGCGCGCGCCGCCGGCTTCAGCGCGTTCACCGAGGCCGTGGCGACCGACACCGGCACCCTGACCCGCGTGCGCGTGGGCCCGGTGATGACCCGGGCGCAAGCCGAGCAGCTGCGCGACCAGGTGCGCGCCAAGCTCGGCACCGACGGCGTCGTGCGCCCGCACCCGTGAGCCGCCGATGGCGCTGACCGCGACCGACTGGCTGCTGCTCGCGGTGATCCTGGCCTCCGCGCTGCTCGGCCTGTTCCGCGGCTTCATCGGGGTGCTGGCGTCGCTGGCGGCGTGGGTCCTGGCGGCGTGGGCGGCGTTCCGCTTCGGTGCGCAGGTGGCGCTGGTGCTGGCGGGCGGCGGCGAGCCCTCGGCCGGGCAGCTGTTCGCCGGCTATGGACTGAGTTTCCTGTGCGTGCTGCTGTTCGTGGGCATCGTCGGCTGGCTGGTGCGCAAGCTGGTGCACGCGGTCGGCCTGTCCGGGATGGACCGGGCGCTGGGGTTCGCGTTCGGCACCTTGCGCGGCGCCTTTGTCGCCTGCCTGCTGGTGCTGCTGATGGGCTTCACGGCGCTGCCGCAGGAGCCCGGATGGCGCGAGTCGCAGGTGGTCCCGGTGCTGTTGCCGGGCGCGCAGTGGATGAGTGGCTGGCTGCCCGAGTGGGCGGCGCAGCGCGTGGATTTCGGGAGCAACTGACATGTGCGGAATCATCGGCATCGTCGCCCACCATGACGTGGCCGGCCTGCTCTACGACGGCCTGACGGTGCTGCAGCACCGCGGCCAGGACGCGGCCGGCATCGCCACCGCCGACGGCACCCACCTGCGCGTGCACAAGGGCATGGGCCTCGTGCGCGACGTGTTCGACCGCAAGTCCATGCAGCTGCTGCGCGGCAACATCGGCATCGCCCATTGCCGCTACCCGACCGCGGGCTCGGAGGGCAATGACGAGGCGCAGCCGTTCTACGTCAACTCGCCCTACGGCATCGCGCTCGCCCACAACGGCAACCTGGTCAACACCGACGCGCTGCGGCGCGAGGTGTTCGAGCAGGACCGCCGCAACGTCAACACCGATTCCGACTCGGAAGTGCTGCTGAACGTGTTCGCGCACGAGCTGGACCAGCAGAAGGCGCTGGCGCCCGAGGCCGTGTTCCGCGCGATGGAAGGCGTGTACCGGCGCATCCGCGGCGGCTACGCGGTGGTGATGACCGTGCTCGGCCTGGGCGTGGTGGCATTCCGCGACCCGAACGGCATCCGCCCGCTGGTGATCGGCAGGCGCGAGACCCCGCAGGGCGACGAGTACGCGGTCGCCTCCGAATCCGTGGCCCTGGACCTGGCCGGCTTCGAGCGCCTGCGCGACGTCGCCCCGGGCGAGGTCGTGGTGCTCACCACCGACGGCCAACTGCACGCGCGCCAGTGCACCGGGCAGCAGTCGCTGTCGCCGTGCATCTTCGAGTTCGTGTACCTCGCGCGCCCGGACTCGATGATGGACGACATCTCGGTGCACAAGGCGCGCATGCGCATGGGCGTGAAGCTGGGCGAGAAGATCCTGCGCCTGCGCCCGGACCACGACATCGACGTGGTGATCCCGATCCCGGACACCTCGCGCGACTCGGCGATGGAGCTCGCCAACGTGCTCGGGGTGAAGTACCGCGAGGGCTTCGTCAAGAACCGCTACGTCGGCCGCACCTTCATCATGCCGGGGCAGGGCGAGCGCCAGCAGTCGGTGCGCCGCAAGCTCAACACGATCCCGCTCGAGTTCCGCAACCGCGTGGTGCTGCTGGTGGACGACTCGATCGTGCGCGGCACCACCTCCAGGCAGATCGTGCAGCTCGCGCGCGAGGCCGGTGCGCGCAAGGTGTACTTCGCCTCGGCGGCGCCGCCGGTGCGCCATCCCAACATCTACGGCATCGACATGCCGACCGTGGACGAGCTGGTCGCGCACGGCCGCAGCGAGGAAGAGGTGCAGGAGCTGCTCGGCATCGACTGGCTGGTCTACCAGGACCTGGCCGACCTCGAGGAGGCCGTCGCCGGGCCCAAGGCCAAGGTCACCCGCTTCGACTCGTCCTGCTTCAGCGGCGAGTACGTGACCGAGGTCGATCCCGACTACTTCGACAGGATCCGCGCGCTGCGCTCCGACGAGGCCAAGTCCTCCCGCCGGGCATCGTGACCCTCTTCGAAGCCGCGAAGGCCTGCCTCGCCGCGAACACCCCCGAAGCCAAGGTCTCCACCACCCGAGCCGCCGCCGAAGCCTTCCGCCGCGGCGAACTCGCGATCCCCGCGGACGTGCCGCCGCCGGAGCCGATCCGCATGCCCGGCCGCCCGCCGCTGCCGCGCCTGGTGCACCCACGCGACGTCCCGCGCCGCGGCTTCGGCAGCGACGAGGGCCGCGCGGCCTTCATCCACGCGGTCGCGCACATCGAGTTCAACGCCATCGACCTGGCCTGGGACGCGGTGTACCGCTTCCGCGGCATGCCCGCCGAGTACTACGCGGACTGGGTCGGCGTCGCCGACGACGAAGCGCGCCACTTCGTCCTGCTGCAGGAGCGCCTGCGCGAGCTCGGCCACGCCTACGGCGACTTCGACGCCCACAACGGCCTGTGGCAGATGGCGGAGAAGACCGCGCACGACCCGGTCGCGCGGATGGCGCTGGTGCCGCGGGTGCTGGAGGCGCGCGGCCTCGACGTCACCCCGGGGATGATCGTCAAGCTGCGCGAGGCCGGCGACGAGGCGACCGCCGCGATCCTGGAACTCATCCTGCGCGAGGAAGTCGCGCACGTCGCCGCCGGCTCGCGCTGGTTCCGCTGGTGCTGCGAGCGCGCCGGGGTGGAACCGCGCGCCACCTTCCGCGCGCTGCTGCGCGAGCACGCGAGCGGAGTGCTGCACGGTCCGTTCAACCTCGAGGCCCGCACCGCCGCCGGCTTCGACGCCGACGAACTCGCCGCGTTAGAGGGCTGAGAGCTCCGCGGAATCCGGGGTTACGCGCAGCACCGAGCCCTGCTCGTACCAGTCGCCGAGGACGATGCGGGTGCCGCCGTCGGTTTCGTGCACCGCCGGCCGGTGGGTGTGCCCGTGGATCATGCGGTCGATGCCGTAGCGCGCGAAGGTCTCCGCCACGGCGGCCGGCGAGGCGTCGGTGATCGCCTCCATCGTGCCTTGCGCCTTGAGCCCGCCCTGGTGCGCCTGGCTGGCCGCGCGCGCCTGCTGCGCGAACGCCAGCCGCGCCTCCAGCGGCTGCGCCAGGAAGCGATCCTGCCAGGCCGGCTCGCGGGTCTGCGCCCGGAACTGCTGGTAGGCGAGGTCGTCGGTGCACAGCAGGTCGCCGTGGGTCAGCAGGGTCGGCTTGCCGTACAGCACTACCACCGCCGGGTCCGGCAGGATCGTCATGCCCGCGCGGCGCGCGTACTCCCCGCCGAGCAGGAAGTCGCGGTTGCCGCGCATGAAATGCACCGGCACGCCGCTGTCGCTGAGCGCGTGCAGGGTCTCCGCCACCAGCCGCCCGGTCTCCGACGGATCGTCGTCCCCGACCCAGGCCTCGAACAGGTCGCCGAGGATGTACAGCGCATCGGCCTCCCGCGCCTCGCCGCCGACGAAGCGCGCGAACAGCTCGGTGATCGCCGGCCGCTCGGGGTCCAGGTGCAGGTCGGAGATGAAGAGGGTGGTCACGCCCCTATTGTAGGAGCGCCGCTCGCGCCGCGACATGCACGGTAAAATCGCCGGATGACCGACGCCCCCTGCCGCACCCGCTTCGCCCCCAGTCCCACCGGTTACCTGCACATCGGCGGTGCCCGCACCGCGCTGTACTGCTGGCTGGAGGCGCGCCGCCGCGGCGGCCAGTTCATCCTCCGGATCGAGGACACGGACCGCGAGCGCAGCACCCAGGCCGCGATCGACGCGATCCTCGAGGCGATGGACTGGCTCGGGCTCGACTACGACGAGGGCCCGGTCTACCAGACCCAGCGCCTGGACCGTTACCGCGAGGTCGCCGAGCAGCTCGTCGCCGCCGGCCACGCGTACTACGCCTACGAGACGAAGGAAGAGCTGGAGGCGATGCGCGAGCAGGCGATGGCCGCCGGCCTCAAGCCGCGCTACAACGGCGCCGCGCGCGACGCCGGCCTGCCGTACCGCGACGACCCGAACCGCGTCATCCGCTTCCGCAACCCGCTCGAGGGCACGGTGGCCTGGGACGACAAGGTCAAGGGCCGGATCGAGATCGCCAACAGCGAGCTCGACGACCTGGTGATCTTCCGCTCCGACGGCCATCCCACCTACAACTTCGCGGTGGTGGTGGACGACATGGACATGCGCATCACCGACGTGGTGCGCGGCGACGACCACGTCAACAACACCCCGCGCCAGATCAACATCTACCAGGCGCTCGGCGCCGAAGTGCCCGCGTTCGCGCACCTGCCGATGATCCTCGACGAGCACGGCGCCAAGCTGTCCAAGCGCACCGGCGCCGCCGACGTCATGCAGTACCGCGACGCCGGCTACCTGCCGCACGCGCTGCTCAACTACCTGGTGCGGCTGGGCTGGTCGCACGGCGACCAGGAGATCTTCAGCATTCCCGAGATGCAGTCGCTGTTCGCCCTCGAGGACGTCAACGCCAAGGCCTCGCGGCTGGACCCGGCCAAGCTCGGCTGGCTCAACCAGCAGTACCTGAAGTCCGACGAGCCGGCCGACGTCGCGAAGCACCTGGAGTGGCACCTGCGCGATGCAGGCTACGACCTCGCCAATGGTCCCGCGCCGGCCGACGTCGTGGTTGCGCTGCGCGACCGCGTGCAGACGCTGAAGGAAATGGCCGAGCGGGCGGCTGCCTGGTACCGGCCGCTCACGGAGTACGACGACAAGGCGGTGGCCAAGCACCTCACCGCCGCCGCGCGCGCGCCGCTGGCCGATGCGCGCGAGCGCCTGGCGGCGCTGCCGGCATGGACGCCGGAGGCGATCAACGCCGCGCTGCAGGAGACCGCCGCGGCGCTCGAACTCGGCATGGGCAAGGTCGCGCAACCGATGCGGGTGGCGATCACCGGCACCCAGGTCAGCCCGGACATCGGCCACACCGTGTACCTGGCGGGCAAGGAACAGGCGTTGGCCCGCATCGACGCCGCGATCGCAAAGACCCTGTAGGAGCGGCGCTAGCGCCGCGACCCGTGGGATAAGCGGGCTATCATGCCCCCATGGGCAAGCATCGCGATCCCTGCATCGATCCCCGGCACCACGTGCACGACGCCGAAGGCTTCGTCGCGGCCGTGACGCGCGTGTCGCGCGAACGCGGGCTGCGGCTGACGCCGATCCGCGCACGCGTGCTGGAGCTGATCGCCGAGGAGGGCCGGCCGATCAAGGCCTACGACCTGCTGGAGCGGATCCGCGCGGACGGCGACAAGGGCGCCGGCGCGGCGGCGCCGCCCACGGTCTACCGCGCGCTCGACTTCCTGCTCGCCAACGGCTTCATCCACAAGCTGGAATCGGTCAACGCCTTCGTCGCCTGCCACCACCCGAGCACCGACCAGCACTCGGTGCCGTTCCTGATCTGCGACCGCTGCCACTCGGCGGTGGAGCTGGAGGACGTCGCGGTGGTCGCGGCGCTGGACGAACGCGCCCGCGCGCTGGGCTTCGAGCCCAAGGCGCAGACGCTGGAAGTGCACGGCCTCTGCGCCAGGTGCAGCACCCTGTAGGAGCGGCGCTTGCGCCGCGACCTGCGAAGGTCGGCAATCCGGTCGCGGCGCTAGCGCCGCTCCTACAGGTCAGAAGAACACGCGGACGCCCGCTTCGATGCCGCGGCCGGGCAGCGGCACCAGGTCCTTGAGGAACGAGGTGTGCGGGCGCGCCTCGCTGTCGAGCAGGTTGCGGCCGTCCAGGAACACTTCCCAGGCATTGCCGCCGCGCGTGTCCGCGTGCCAGGCGACGTGCGCATCCACCAGCGTGTAGCCCGGGGTCGCGGTCTCGAACGCGGCCACGCGGTCCTGTTCCATGTAGCGCACCGCACCGAGCGACGCGCGCAGGGCGTCGCGTTCCCAGCGCAGCTCGGCGCCCACGCGCGCCGGCGCGATCCGCGGCAGGTTGCCGCCGTCCGCCAGCTTCGCGCGCACCAGGTCGCCGAACAGGCGCAGGTCCCAGTGGCCGCTCGCGTTGTCCGCCAGCGCCCAGTCGAGCTCGGCCTCGCCGCCGGTGAAGCGCGCATCGGCCTGGCGCCACTGCTGCACCGGCAATTCGTCGTCGAAGGTTCCGGTGTGGGCGAGGTAGATGAAGTCGTCGTAGGCCACGCGGTAGACCGAGGCGCGCAGGGTCAGCGGGCCGAGGTGCCAGTGCGCACCGAGCTCGGCACGGTTCGCGGTTTCCACGTCGAGCGCGGGATCGCCGTGCTCGACGCTGCCGGTGGCCACGTGCACGCCGTTCGAGTACAGCTCCTCGGCGGTCGGCGAGCGCTGCGCGCGGTCGAAGCCGAGCGCGAGGTGCAGATCCTCGCTCGCCTCCCATTCCAGCGACAGCGAGCCGCTGGTGGTGTCGAAGCGGCGGTCCGGGCCGATCGCAACGGCGTCGTCCACGTCGATCCGGTTCCGGTCGTGGCGCAACCCGAGCTGCAGCCCGAACGGGCCGAAGTGGCGCTTGCCGATCCAGAACGCGCCGAGGTCGCGCGATTGCGAGCCGGGCACGAACGCCTCGGCGCCGACCGCGCCGAAATCGCGCTCCGACCACTGCAGGCCGACCGCGCCGTCGAACCCGGCCAGCGGCTGGTGCACCAGTTCCAGCCGGCCCTCGCGGCTGTCGTTCTCGAACACGGTGCCGACGGCGCCGTCCTCGAGCTCGGTGTGGGTGTAGCTGGTGGTCGCCAGCTTGACGCGCAGGCTCTCGAACACGCCGAGGCGGTCGATGCCGCCGCGCACTTCGCCGCGGCGCTGGTCCATGACCACGCGCACGCCCTCGTGCGCTTCGTGGTCGTGGCCGTCGTCGAGGTCGTGGCCGTCCTCCTCGTGCTCCTCGTCGCCGTGTTCGTGGCCGGGCACGCCGTAGCGCGTCGAGTACAGGCTGTAGCCCGCGCCGAGGAAGCCGCGCTCGCCGATCCACGACACGCCGAGCGCGGCGCTGTCGGTGCGCAGCGCGCTGTTCGCGATCGTGCCGTCCGGCGTGTCGAAGTCGCCGGTCTCGCGATGCAGCGCGTCGAAATGCAGCGCGACGTCGCCGGCCGCGCCGTCCACCCGCAGCATCCCGGCGGCACCGTCGTTGACCGTGCCGGCGCGCAGCTCGGCGCGCCCCTGCAGCGGCTCCGCCGGCAGCGTTTCGGGGATGCGGCCGTCGATCACGTTGACCGCGCCGCCGATCGCGCCGCTGCCGTAGAGCAGCGTGGCCGGTCCCTTCAGCACCTCGACCTGGTCGGCCAGGAACGGTTCGATGGTCACGGCGTGGTCGGCGCTGACCGTGGACACGTCGCCGGAGTCAAGGCCGTCGCTGAGCACCTGCACGCGAGCGCCGTCCATGCCGCGCACGATCGGGCGGCCGACGCCGGGACCGAAGTAGGAGGACTGCACGCCCGGAAGCTTGTTGACGGTTTCGCCGAGGGAACTGGCCTTGGCGGCGTCCAGGCGCTCGCCGGCCAGCACCTCCACCGGCACCGCCAGGCTGTCGGCGGTGTCCGGCAGCGGGGTCGCCTTCACCTGGACCGCCTGCAGGGTCTTCGGCTCGGCGTGGCGCGGGTCGGTCTGGTCGGAACCGGCATCGCCCGCACCGTCGGCGGCGAGCGCCACGACCGGCAGCAGGGCAAGTGCGAGGGACAGGAACAGGCGGGAGCGGGGTGCGGGGAGGGGCATCACGTGGCGGTCATGGCAGTCGGGTCTAGAATGTTATAATGTTACATCCTCGCCGGAGCCTCCCGGAAGTCATGTCGCCCCGCACCGCCGCCAACATCAGTCGCGCAGACCGCTTCGGGGCCGTCGCCTCGCTGCTGTGCGCGATCCACTGCGCGGCGCTGCCGCTGACGATCGCGCTGCTGCCCTCGCTGGGCGTCGCCGCCTGGCTGGGCGAGGGCTTCGAGGAGGGCTTCGTGGTGTTCGCGACCCTGCTGGGGCTGTTCACCGTGGCCACCGGCTACCGCAGGCACCGCGCGGTGCGGGCGCTGGGCCTGCTGGTCCCGGGCCTGGGCATCCTCTGGTTCGGCGTGCTCTACGCGCCCCTGCACCAAAGCCTGCTTCCGCACGCGATCGCGATGACCATCGGCGGCACCCTGGTCGGGCTGGCGCACCTGGCCAACATGCGCCTGACCGAAATCCACGTCCACGACGCCGGCTGCATGCATTAAAATCGCCGCCAGCATTCGAGCATTTTCCAGGAGCAGCACATGGGCAAGGGCGACCGCAAGACCACCAAGGGCAAGCGCTACATCTCCAGCTACGGCAAGGCGCGCCCGCAGGCCGCCGCCAAGCGTGCCACCGGCGCCGCTCCCGCACCGGTGGCGAAGAAGACGGCCACCAAGTCGGTGGCGAAGGCGCCGCGCAAGTCGGTCGCCAAGAAGGCGGCCGCCAAGTAGGGCCGACGCACGGTTTACGAAAAAACCCCGCCCAGGCGGGGTTTTTTCATGGCCGGCGCGCCGTTAAGGTGTCCCGTTCCACCCACGCGAGGGCCATCCGATGGACTTCACGCAACGCTTCCTGGTCGTCTATTCCGGCCTGCTCACGCTCGTGCTCGGCGCGATCGTGCTGACCGGCGCCAGCGCCGCCGGCGGCGGCAACGCCACCTTCGACACAATCGACGTGCAACGCATCAACGTGCGCGAGCCGGACGGCACGCTGCGGATGGTGGTCTCGAACAAGGACGCCTTCCCCGGCGCGATCTTCGGCGACCGCGAGTACGACCACCCGCGCCACGTCGCCGGGATGATCTTCTACAACGACGAGGGCATGGAGAACGGCGGCCTGATCTTCGCCGGCGGGCTGCTGGAGGACGGCAAGCCCGACAGCGGCGGCCACCTCAGCTTCGATCCGTACGACCGCGACCAGACCCTGGCGCTCAGCCAGCACGAGATGGACGGCGTGGTGCGCGCCGGGCTGCAGGTCAACGACACCGGCAGCCGCTCGATCGAGGGCGTGTTCCGCGAGATGCAGCGGATCTCCACGCTGCCCGAGCCGGAGCAGGAGGCCGCGCGCGAGGCGCTGTTCGCGGAACACGCGGCCCAGGGCGGCGCGCTGAAGCAGCGGGTGTTCGTCGGCAAGAACCGCGGGCAGGACTCGGTGGTGACGCTGTCCGGCGCCGACGGCAAGCCGCGGCTGCTGCTGGAAGTGACGCCGGAAGGCGAGGCGCGGATCGCGTTCCTCGACGCCGACGGCGAGGTGGCCGCCAGCATCACGCCGGAATCGTTGCGTCAGTAGGCCTCAGGCCACGCGGCGGCCGCCGGCGAACACCGCGGCCGCCAGTTCGCCGCCGAGCCAGTAGCAGAGTTCCGCCGGCTGGCGCAGGTTCCAGGCCACGAAGTCCGCGCGCATGCCGGCGCGCAGCACGCCGCGGTCGGCGAGCCCGAGCGCGCGCGCTGCGTTGACGGTGGCACCGCGCAGGGCTTCCTCCGGGGTGAGGCGGAAGTGGGTGCAGGCGAGCTGCATCGCCTGGCGCAGCGACAGCAGCGGCGAGGTCCCGGGATTGCAGTCGGTGGCCACCGCCATCGGCACGCCGTGCGTGCGCAGCGCGTCGAGCGGCGGCAGCCGGGTCTCGCGCAGCACATGGAAGGCGCCCGGCAGCAGCACCGCGACGGTGCCGGCCGCGGCCATCGCGCGCACCGCGTCCTCGGAACTGTGCTCGATGTGGTCGGCGGACAGGCCGTCGAAGTCGGCGACGAGCGCCGCGCCGCCGAGGTCGCTGAGCTGGTCGGCGTGCAGCTTCACCGGCAGGTCCAGCAGCTGCGCCGCCTCGAACATGCGCCGGGTCTGCGCCGGGGTGAAGCCGATGCCCTCGCAGAAGGCGTCCACCGCATCCACCAGGCCTTCCTCGTGCAGGATCCCGAGCCACTCGATCGCGGCATTGATGTAGGCGTCGCCGTCGCCGGCGTATTCGGGCGGCAGCGCATGCGCGCCGAGGTAGGTGATGCGCACGCTGATGCCGAGTTCCTCGCCGATGCGGCGCGCGACGCGCAGCATGCGGCGCTCTGCCTCCAGCTCGAGCCCGTAGCCGGACTTGATCTCGAGCGTGGTGGCGCCGTCGCGGAGCAGGGCGCGCGCACGCGGCAATGATTCGGCGAGCAGCGTGTCCTCGCTGGCCGCGCGCACCGCACGCACGGTGGAGAGGATGCCGCCGCCGGCGCGCGCGATCGCTTCGTAGCTCTCGCCCTGCAGGCGCATCTCGAACTCGCGCGCGCGGTCGCCTGCGAACACCAGGTGGGTGTGGCAGTCCACGAGCCCGGGCGTGGCCAGGCCGCCGTCGAACTCCAGTTCCTCGTCGGCGCTGGCGCCCGGCGGCAGGCCGGTGCGCGGGCCGGCATAGGCCAGCAGCCCGTCGCGCCAGGCCAGGGCGCCGTCCTCGACCAGGCCGTAGCCGGCTTCGGCATCGAGGGTCGCCAGGACAAGGCCGGTGGCCAGGCCGTCGTAATGGTTGGGGTCGCGGTCCGCCATGCCCGGATTCTCGCATTGCCGGGGTGGCCGGGCGAGAATGCCGGCATGCGCACGCTCCCCGGCATCCCGAACCTGCATTCCCACGCGTTCCAGCGGGCGATGGCCGGCATGGCCGAGCGCCAGGGCAATCCCGAGGATTCGTTCTGGACCTGGCGCGAGACCATGTACCGCATGGCCGAGCGCTTCGACCCGGACACGCTGCATGCGGTCGCGTCGCAGCTGTACGTGGAGATGCTCGAGGCCGGCTACACCAGCGTCTGCGAGTTCCACTACCTGCACCACGCGCCCGGCGGCCGCCGCTACGAGGATCCGGCGGCGATGTCGCGCGCGCTGCTGCGGGCCGCGGCCGACACCGGCATCCGCATCACGCTGCTGCCGGTGCTGTACATGAGCGGCGGCTTCGACGGCCGCCCGCTGGGCGAGCGCCAGCAGCGCTTCGGCCACGGCGTGGACGACTTCCTCGCGTTGATCCAGGCGCTGCGCGCGGAGCAGGGCGAACGCGTGCGCATCGGCTGCGCGCTGCACAGCCTGCGCGCGGTGCCGCAGGCGGCGATGGACGCGGTGGTGTCGGCGCTGCCGCGCGACATGCCGGTGCACATCCACATCGCCGAGCAGGTGGGCGAGGTGCAGGACTGCCTGGCGCTGCGCAACGCGCGCCCGGTGGAATGGCTGCTGGACAACGCCGAGGTGGACGCGCGCTGGACGCTGGTGCACGCCACCCACCTGGAGCCGGCGGAAACCCGCGGCGTCGCGCGCAGCGGCGCGACCGTGGCGCTGTGCCCGACCACCGAGGCCAACCTCGGCGACGGCCTGTTCCCGATGCGCGACTACCTGGCGGCGGGCGGCGCGTACGGCATCGGTTCCGACTCGCACATCTCGGTGTCGCCGGTGGAGGAACTGCGCTGGCTGGAGTACGGCCAGCGGCTGGCCACCGGGCGTCGCAACATCGTGGCCGGCGCGGACTCGCCGAGCGTCGGCGAGACCCTGCTGCAGGCGGTGTGCGACAGCCGCCGCAACGCCACCGGCTTCGACGGCGAGGGCGACACGCTGACCCTGGACATGCACGCGCCGCAGCTCGTCGGCGCGAACGACACCGACCTCGTCGACCGCTGGATCTTCAGCGGCAACCGCAACCTGGTGGACACCGTCCATGTCGCCGGCGAGCAGCTCGTGTCCGGCGGCATCCACCGCGACCGCGACACCATCGCCGCCCGCTACCGCGAAGCCATCAAGAAGCTCCTGTAGGAGCGGCGCTAGCGCCGCGACAGGGGTCGATGGGAAGCGCGGGTCGCGGCGCGAGCGCCGCTCCTACAGGCCAGGCTCCAGCACCGGTTCGAAGGTCGCGGGGTCGCCATCATTCGGCTCCGCCGGCACGCCGAGCAGGCGCATCAGCAGCGGATACACGTCCACGTTGTCGAACGGGGCCATAGTGACCCCGTCGGCGAAGCTCGGGCCGTCGGCAATGAACACCGCGCGCATTTCCGGCGACGCCGTGTCGTAGCCGTGGGCGCCGGTCAGGTGCGTGGGCGGGCGCCAGTCGCTGTCGGGCGGCGGACGCCGGGTGATGATCCAGCCATCGTCGGCCTGGCAGACGATCGCCGGCACGCGCGGATGCGTGCCGTAGTGCCAGCGTTCCGGGAGGCCCTGCTTCGGCCAGCACTCGGCGTGGGCGTGGCGCCGGACCAGCGCCCCGGCGATCGCCGCCTCCCGGCCGACGCCAGCGACCACGCCGGCGACCGCGCCGGTGCTGACCACCTCGACGTCGGCGATCGACAGACCGGCGGCGGCCAGCCAGTCGTCCAGGTACTCGCGCTGCCCCGGCAGGATCCCGGCCATGCCGTGGTCGGAGACGACGATGATGTCCACGGCGTCGCGCAGGCCGCGCGTCTCCAGGCCCTCCAGCAGCGCCGCCAGCGCGTCGTCCACCTTGCGCTGCGCGGCCAGCGCCTCGGGCGAATGCGGCCCGTGCCGGTGCCCGGCGTGGTCCACCTTGTCGAAGTACAGCGTCAGCAACTGCGGCCGCCGCGGCAGGTCGAGCCACTCCAGCACCTGCGCCACCCGGTCCCGCGCGCTCATGTCGCCGTCGAACGGCAGCCAGTGGGTCGGGTGCCGGCCGGCCACCGGCGCCTCGGAGCCGGGCCAGAACATGGTCGCGGCAATGCCGCCGTGTTCCTGCAGCGTCACCCAGGCCGGCTTGCCGCCCCACCAGCGCGCATCCGACACCGCCTCGCGGTTGCGCAACGAGAAGTCACCGAGCACGCCGTCGTGCATGGTGTTGTTGACGATGCCGTGGTGGTCGGGGCGCAGCCCGGTGACCAGCGTGTAGTGGTTGGGGAAGGTGAGGGTGGGATAGGACGGCGTCATCCAGCGCGCATGCACCCCGCGCTTGGCCAGCGCGTCCAGCGTCGGCATGGCGCCGCTGCCGACGGCGTCGGCGCGCAGGCCGTCCACCGAGACCAGCAGCACGGTGGGGTGGGGTGGTGGAGCGTCGGGAGTGCCGGCGCAGGCGGCGAGGAGAAGGGCAAGAAGGGGGGCGGACCAACGGACGGCATGCTTCATGCCTCCGATGATAACCAGCCCCCATGACACCTGTAGGAGCGGCGGTCAGTCGGGTTTGCGGAACTTGTAGACGAACTGGTCGGTGTGCCCGCGCACCGACGGGTCGAAGACCTTCAGCGTGCGGTCGTCGCCGGCGTTGCGCAGCACCTCGCTTTCGCCCACGAATTCGAAGCCCGCGGCCTCGACCTGCTGCCGCACCAGCAGCGGGTCGATGCGGTGCAGGGCATCGGCGTCGCGCAGCCCGGAACCGTCCTCGGCGCTGTGGTCGATGACGATGTAGACGCCGCCCGGCTCGAGCGCCTCGAACACCGCCTTGTTGAGCACGGCCGGGTCCGTCGGGCCCATGAAGTCGAGCGGGTAGTCGTGGTAGTTCTGCGCGGTGAACACCACGTCCACCGGCGTCGGCGCCGACAGCGCGTCGGCCGGCTGCATCAGCAACTCGACGTTGGCGAGTTCATCGGGCAGCCCCTTGGTCTTCTCCGAATACTTCTCCATCGGCGCCGGCACGGCGGCATAGACCTTGCCGTCCGCGCCGACGATGGCGCTGAACACGCGGGTCCAGTAGCCACCGCCCGGCACCAGCTCGAGCACGGTGTCGCCGGGCTTCACCCCCGAGAACGCCATGATCTCCGCGATGTGGCGGCGATCATCGTCCTTCGCGTCCTCCGCCCGCACCGGATCGGCAACCGCGGCAGACACGTAATCGGGAACATCGGGCGCCTGCGCGGCGGCCGGGGCCGCGGCAAGCGCAAGCACGAGGGAAAGGGTCCACTTCATGGCAACAGCCTCCTGTGGCAGGGACCCCCAAGCCTATCCCTTCTCCCCACCCGCGGGGAGAACCCGCACCCTCCCTTCTCCCCGCGAGCGGGGAGAACCCCGCGCCCTCCCTTCTCCCCGCGAGCGGGGAGAAGGTGACCCGAAGGGACGGATGAGGGGCGCGGCATAATGGGACTCCACGCACCATCAGGTTCCGGCATGCCCACCCGCAACAACCCCTCCCGCCTCGACCCCTCCCGCACCATCCGCGCCCCCCGCGGCCCCGAGCTCACCTGCCGCTCCTGGCTCACCGAGGCCCCGTTCCGGATGCTCCAGAACAACCTGGACCCGGAAGTGGCCGAGAACCCCGCGGAGCTGGTGGTCTACGGCGGCATCGGCCGCGCCGCGCGCAACTGGGAGTGCTACGACGCGATCATCGAGTCGCTGAAGACCCTGGGCGACGACGAGACCCTGCTGGTGCAGTCCGGCAAGCCGGTCGGCATCTTCCCCACCCACGCCGACGCCCCGCGCGTGCTGATCGCCAACTCCAACCTGGTGCCGCACTGGGCCACCTGGGAGCACTTCAACGAGTTGGATCAGAAGGGTTTGATGATGTACGGCCAGATGACGGCCGGCTCGTGGATCTACATCGGTTCGCAGGGCATCGTGCAGGGCACCTACGAGACCTTCGTCGAGATGGGCCGCCAGCATTACGGTGGCGACCTCACCGGCAAGTGGATCCTGACCGCCGGCCTGGGCGGCATGGGCGGCGCGCAGCCGCTGGCGGCCTCGCTGGCCGGCGCGTGCTCGCTCAACATCGAGTGCCAGCAGTCGCGCATCGACTTCCGCCTCAAGACCCGCTACGTGGACGAGCAGGCCAGCGACCTCGACGACGCGCTGGCGCGGATCGAGAAGTACACCAAGGCAGGCGAAGCCAAGTCCATCGCGTTGCTCGGCAACGCCGCCGAGGTGCTGCCGGAGCTGGTGAAGCGCGGCGTGCGCCCGGACGCGGTGACCGACCAGACCTCCGCGCACGACCCGGTGCATGGCTACCTGCCGATCGGCTGGACCGTCGAGCAGTGGCTGGACGCGCAGAAGACCGACCCGCAGCGCGTGCGCGACGAAGCGAAGAAGTCCATGCGCGTGCACGTCGAGGCGATGCTCGCGTTCCAGGCGATGGGCATCCCGACCTTCGACTACGGCAACAACATCCGGCAGATGGCCTTCGACGAAGGCTGCAGCAACGCGTTCGACTTCCCGGGCTTCGTCCCCGCGTACGTGCGCCCGCTGTTCTGCCGCGGCATCGGCCCGTTCCGCTGGGTCGCGCTGTCCGGTGACCCCGAGGACATCTACAGGACCGACGCCAAGGTCAAGGAACTGATCCCCGACGACAAGCACCTGCACAACTGGCTGGACATGGCGCGCGAACGCATCAGCTTCCAGGGCCTGCCCGCGCGCATCTGCTGGGTCGGCCTCGGCCAGCGCCACAAGCTCGGCCTCGCGTTCAACGAAATGGTGCGCAACGGCGAGCTGAAGGCGCCGGTGGTGATCGGCCGCGACCACCTCGACTCCGGCTCGGTGGCCTCTCCGAACCGCGAGACCGAGGCGATGAAGGACGGCAGCGACGCCGTCTCCGACTGGCCGCTGCTCAACGCCATGCTCAACGTGGCCGGTGGCGCCACCTGGGTGTCGTTACACCATGGTGGGGGCGTGGGGATGGGGTACTCCCAGCACAGCGGCGTGGTGATCGTGTGCGATGGTACCGAGGCCGCCGACAGGCGGATTGCGCGGGTGCTTTGGAATGACCCGGGGACTGGGGTTATGAGGCATGCGGATGCGGGTTACGACATCGCCCGGGAGTGTGCGGGGGAGATGGGGTTGAAGTTGCCGATGGAGAAGAATGGCCAAGCGCAATAGGCGAGGGGGGGCGTTGGCTCGCCTCGGCTTCCTCAAGGCACGCCCAGTGAACGGTGATGCTCTGCGGTTGATTCAACGGCATGGGGACGCTGAAAAAAGTTGGCCCCCATTCGCCCAGCCGCGATTCATAAGCCAGTGAAGACTATCGTCGCCTGGACGAAGATGACCCCAGAACAGAAGAGGGACGTCCTTCGCTCCCTCGGCCCAAAAAAGAAGGTCCAAAGGGACGAATGAACATCAACACTCACGAAGAACTCAAAGGGAAAATCTGGGAGATCGCCAACCGCCTGCGCGGGCCCTATCGTCCGCCGCAGTACCGGTTGGTCATGCTGCCGATGGTCGTTCTGCGCAGACTCGACTGCGTTTTGGAGCCCACCAAGGAAGCGGTACTGAAGCAGCACGAGAAGCTCATCGCCAAGGGCACGCCGGAGAAGGCGATGAGGAAGCTGTTGGGCAAGGCGGCCGACAAGGACCGAAAGTACCCGCTGTACAACACCAGCCGCTATACGTTCGCCAAACTGCTGGACGACCCGGAGAACATCGCTCCCAACCTGGTCGACTACATCAACGGTTTCTCCGAGACCGCCCGAAGGATTTTCGAACGCTTCAAGTTCGAAACCCAGATAGAGAAGCTGGACAACAGCAACCGCCTCTTCACCATCGTCAAGGCGATGGCGGCGCTGGACCTCCACCCCGACCGCATCGACAACCTGCAGATGGGCTATCTGTTCGAGCATCTAGTGATGCGCTTCAACGAGCAGGCCAACGAGGAGGCCGGCGACCACTTCACTCCGCGCGAAGTCATCCGGCTCATGGCCAATCTCGTCTATACCGGCGAGCAGGACGTATACAAGCCGGGCATCTTCCGCACCATTTACGACCCCACATGCGGCACCGGCGGCATGCTGTCGGAGTCGGAGAAGTTCATCCTGGCCCAGAATGCCAACGCCAACCTTGCGCTCTACGGCCAGGAGTACAACGACGAGTCCTGGGCGATCTGCTGCTCCGACATGCTGATCAAGGACGAGGACACCAGCAGCATCGTCCTCGGCGACACCCTTGGTGACGGCAAGACCAAGGACGGATTCGAAGGCAGGCAGTTCCACTACATGCTGGCCAATCCGCCGTTCGGAGTGGAATGGAAGGACCAGAAGGCCGTCGTCGAGAACGAGCACAAGAGGCTCGGGTTCTCAGGCCGCTTCGGTGCCGGTTTGCCGGCGATCAACGACGGCTCGCTGCTGTTCCTGCAGCACATGATCGCCAAGATGCTTCCGCACGAGGCCGGCAACGAGGACAAGCCGGGATCGAAGATCGCCATCGTCTTCAACGGGTCGCCCCTGTTCTCAGGGGACGCTGGCTCCGGCCCGTCCAACATCCGGCGCTGGATCATCGAGAACGACTGGTTGGATGCCATCGTCGCCCTGCCGGACCAGCTGTTCTACAACACGGGCATCTACACCTACGTCTGGCTGGTGACCAACCGCAAGCCGGCCGAGCGCCGCGGCAAGGTGCAGCTGATCGACGGTACACGCTTCTTCCGCAAGATGAAGAAGAGCCTCAACAACAAGCGCAACGAAATCTCCGATGAGCAGATCGATGCGCTCACGCGTATCTATGGCAACAATCAGGACGGCGAGACGGCTGAGGTTGTCATTGACCACAAGACCGGCGAAAACGAGACCCGCGTTGTCTCGCGCATTTTCGACAATCACGAGTTCGGCTTCCTGAAAGTGACGGTCGAGCGGCCACTGCGGATGAACTTCGCATGCACACCCGAGCGCCTCGCGCGGCTTGATGAGCAGTCGGCCTTCGCCAACCTGGCCGCCTCGAAGAAGCGGAAAGACGAAAAGGCGGCACGAAAGGAAGTTGCCGAGGGCAAGGCCCAGCAGGAGGAGATTCGAAGCCTGCTGGCGACGCTGGAGCCGAAGGGGTGCTATCGCGATCGCAAGGCGTTCGATGCCGACCTGACCAAAGCGGCGAAAAAGAACGGCGTCAAGATCGCAGCTCCCATCAGGAAAGCGATCTTCGCTGCCCTGGGCGAGCGTGATCCGAAGGCGGAGATCTGCCGTGACGCCAAGGGCCGCCCCGAGCCCGATAGCGAGCTGCGCGACACCGAGAACATTCCGCTGCCACCGGGCACCGAACTGCCGCTGCCGATGGACTTCGGTCCGGACAAGCCCAATGAACGGCTGATCGAAGCATTCCGCGGAACCATCGACGCTTACATGGAACGCGAAGTCCTTCCGCACGTCCGCGATGCCTGGGTGGACTACGGCAAGACCAAGGTGGGTTACGAGATCCCGATCAACCGGCACTTCTACGTCTACAAGCCGCCGCGCCCGCTTCCGGAGATCGAGGCCGATATCCGACAGCTGGAGGGCGAGATCGCCGACCTGTTGCAAGGACTCATGGCATGAGCAAGGACCTCACGCCCGCCGCGGAAGGCGAACTGCTGATCTACCCGGGCGGAGATGGCATCCGCGTCCTGTTGACCGGCGAAACCGTCTGGTTGACCCAGCGCCAGATCGCCGAGCTCTACGGCGTCTCGGTCCCGACGGTCAACGAGCACCTGTCCACCGTCTACAAGGAGGGTGAGATCGACCCTGAACGAACCATTCGGAAGTTCCGAATAGTTCAGATGGAAGGTGCCCGCAGCGTGCGCCGCGACGTGGATCACTACAGCCTGGAAGCCATCCTCGCCGTCGGCTACCGGGTGCGCTCCAACCGCGGCACCGAGTTCCGCCAGTGGGCCACGGCCCGTCTGGCCGAATACCTGGTGAAGGGCTTCGCGCTGGACGACGAGCGGCTAAAGGGCAACCGCAGCCCCGTCGACCACTTCGACGAGCTGCTGGCCCGCATCCGCGACATTCGCGCCAGCGAGGCTCGGGTCTATCAGCGCATCCGCGAGATCTTCGCCTTGGCCGTGGACTACCGCGAGGGCGAGCAGGCCACCCAGCGCTTCTTCGCCATCATGCAGAACAAGGTGCATTACGCCGCCACCGGCCTGACCGCGGCCGAGATCTTGCGCCGCCGCGCCGATGCCGCCCTGCCCAACATGGGCCTGAACACCTGGAAGGGCAGCCGCGTGCTCAAGCAGGACGTGGGCACCGCCAAGAACTACCTGGACGCGCAGGAAATCGACGTCCTCAACCGCATCACCGTCATGTTCCTGGACCAAGCCGAGTTCCGCGCCATGCGCCGGCAGGACATCCGCCTGGCCGACTGGGACGGCTTCCTCGACAAGTTTCTGCGCGATACCGAACTGCCGGTGTTGGACAACGCCGGTAAGGTCAGGCACGCCGATGCACTGGAGTGGGCGCAGCGCCAGTACGACGAGTTTTCCGAACGGCGGCGCCTGGAAGCCGAGCAGGCGGCGGAGGCGCGGTATGTGGAGGATTTGCGGAGTGCGGCTGAATCACTGAAATCGTCACTTGTGAAGAGCCCTGCCAAGGATCCGCAAAAACGCAAGCGGAAGCCGGGAGCTGATGAATGAGCTTTGATCCGGCCAATTCCTATGGAAGATTGCCTGTTGGTTGGCGGATAGAGCGGCTCAAGTTCTTCGCCGAAGTTAGAAACAGCAACGTCGACAAGGTGATCTCAGAGGGCGAGGTACCAGTACGGCTATGCAATTACACTGATGTCTATTACAACGACCGCATTACGTCGGACATGGACTTCATGGAAGGCTCCGCGTCCGATGCGGAGCTGGCCAGATTCTCTCTGAAATCTGGACAGGTTCTGTTGACGAAAGACAGTGAGAGTTGGCAGGACATTGGTGTACCTGCTTTCGTTGCTGAGGACATGCCGGGCGTAGTGTGCGGATACCACCTGTCGATTCTGGACCCGGGTCCGGAACTGGATGGTGGTTATCTCGCATGGCTATGCCGCTCAGCGGCGCTGAACGACCAGTTCAAACTGGGCTCAAATGGCGTCACAAGGTTCGGTCTTGGCCAGTACCCACTCAAGAATGCCTTGGTGGCTGTTCCTCCGATCGAAGTCCAGCAACGCATCGCCCGCTTCCTGGACGAGAAGACCGCGCGCATCGATGCCCTGATCGAGAAGAAGCAGGTGCTGCTGGAGCGGCTGGCCGAGAAGCGTCAGGCCCTGATCACCCGTGCCGTCACCCAAGGCTTGAACCCGGATGTTCCGATGAAGCCATCGGGCCTCGATTGGGTCGAGCAAATTCCTGCACATTGGCAATCAGGGAACATTCGGCGCTTCGCCATGATGAAGACCGGCCATACGCCATCGAGGTCAGTTCCCGAGTATTGGGATGAGTGCACTATTCCGTGGTTCACGCTGGCCGACGTGTGGCAGATTCGTGATGGCAGGCGCTGGTATCTGGGAGAAACGTCAGAACGAATCAGCGAGCTGGGCTTGGCCAACTCGGCGGCTGAACTCCTCCCGGTGGGCACGGTGATCCTGTCCCGTACGGCTTCCGTAGGGTTCTCAGGGATCATGCCGGTTCCCATGGCAACCAGTCAGGACTTCTGGAACTGGGTTTGCGGTCCAAATCTGACACCTGAGTATTTGCTACTTCTTTTCAGGGCAATGACGGACGAGTTCGAGCTGAGCACTAACGGATCGACCCATAAGACCATCTACCAGGGAATTGCGGCCGGGTTGAGAATCTGCCTTCCCGGTGTGGATGAGCAGCAGCAGATTTCGAAGTATGTTTTTGCAGCCTTGAATGATCTGGACGCAGTGCACGCGAAGGTAAGTGAATCGACGGAAACATTGCGCTCCTACAGGACTTCACTCATTACCGCCGCCGTCACCGGCCAAGTCCCGGAACTCAACGGATAGGGGAATCCGCATGCCCGGCCATACCGAATACGCCTTCGAAACCGCCATCGAGGCCGGGCTGCTGGGCGCTGGCGGCTACCAGAAGCGTGCTGCCACTGACTTCGACGAAGCGATGGCGCTGTTCCCGGTCGACGTCATCGGCTTCATCCGCGACAGCCAGCCCGCGCGCTGGGAGCACCTGGAAGGCCTGCTAGGCGCCCGGACCGAGGCCACGGTTCTGGATGCGCTGGTCAAGGAGCTGGAGACCAAGGGCACATTGCACGTGCTGCGCCACGGCTTCAAGTGCTACGGCAAGACGCTCCATTTGGCGTACTTCCGCCCCAACTCGGGCATGAACCCGGAGGCAGCGGCGAAGTACGCGCACAACCGCCTCACCATCACCCGGCAGGTCGCCTTCATCTCTGTGCTCAAGCGCCCGGACGGCAAGCCGCGGCGCTGCATCATCGATGTCACCCTGGCCGTGAACGGCCTGCCGGTGGCCACGGTGGAGCTGAAGAACCCGCTGACCGGCCAGCGCGCCAGCCACGCCATCCACCAGTACCAGCACGACCGCGACGAGCGCGACCGGCTGTTCGCGTTCAAGCAGCGGGCGCTGGTGCATTTCGCCGTGGACCCGGACGAGGCGTGGATGACCACCCGGCTCAAGGGCAGGGACACGGTGTTCCTGCCGTTCAATCGCGGCTACAACCACGGTGCCGGCAATCCGCCGGTGGAAGGCAACTGGAAGACCCACTACTTGTGGGACGAGGTGCTGGCCGCCGACAGCCTGCTCGACATCCTGCAGCGCTTCATGCACCTGGAGGTAAAGGAGCGCCAGGTGAAGTCCGACAAGGGCGTGCGCACGATCCGCAAGGAGACGATGATCTTCCCGCGCTATCACCAGCTCGACGCGGTGCGTCGATTGGTGGGCCATGCACAGGCACACGGTTCCGGCCACAACTACCTGGTCCAGCACTCGGCCGGCTCCGGCAAGTCCAACTCCATCGCCTGGCTGGCGCACCGGCTCGCCAGCCTGCACGACGCCAGGGACGACAAGGTATTCCATTCGGTGGTGGTGGTCACCGACCGCCGGGTGCTCGACCAGCAGTTGCAGAACACCATCTACCAGTTCGAGCACAAGACCGGCGTGGTGGAGAAGATTGACGAGGACACCCGACAGCTTGCCCGTGCGCTCTCCACCGGCACGCCGATCGTCATCAGCACGATCCAGAAGTTCCCCTTCATCGCCCGAGCCTTGCAGCGCCTGGAGCAGGCCGGCGAAGACGTGAAGATCGACACCGCCGGCAAGCGCTTCGCGGTGATCGTGGATGAGGCGCACTCGTCGCAGAGCGGGGAAACCGCGATGGCCCTGCGCGGCATGCTCAATCGCGACGGCATCGAGGCGGCGGTGGCCGCGCAGCTTTCGGACGAGGAGGACGAGGACCTGGACGAGGCGGCCCGTGCGGCAATCCTGCGTGACGCGAAGCAACGCGCACGCCAGCCCAACCTGAGCTTTTTTGCCTTCACCGCCACGCCAAAGTTCAAGACCAAGGTGCTGTTCGACGAACCGGGGCCGAGCGGCGAGTCGCCGTTCCACGAGTACTCCATGCGTCAGGCCATCGAGGAAGGCTTCATCATGGACGTGCTGGAGAACTACACCACCTACAAGCGCTTTTTCGGGCTGATCAAACAGGTGGAGAACGACCCGGAGGTTCCACGCAAGCAGGCGGCCAAGGCGCTGACCCGGTACATGGAGCTGCACCCGGTCAACATCGAGCAGGTGGTGTCGGTGATCGTCGAGCACTTCCGCCTGCACGTGCTGCACGAGCTGGGCGGCCGCGCCAAGGCAATGGTGGTGACCGGTTCGCGGCTGGCGGCAGTGAAGTACAAGCTGGCCTTCGATCGCTACATCAAGGAGAACCGGTACGACGGCATCCGCTCGCTGGTGGCGTTCTCCGGCACGGTGGAGGATCCGGACGATCCGGGTGCCTCGTACACCGAGGTGGCGATGAACGACGGCCTCGCCGAAAGCGAGCTGCCGGAGGCCTTCGAGCGCGACGACTACCGCGTATTGCTGGTGGCCGAGAAGTACCAGACCGGCTTCGACCAGCCATTGCTGCAGACCATGTACGTGGTCAAGAAACTGGCCGGCGTGCAGGCGGTGCAGACGCTGTCGCGGCTCAACCGGATGGCGCCGGGGAAGAAACGCACCTTCGTCCTCGACTTCGTCAACAAGGAAGAGGACATTCACAAGGCCTTCAAGCCTTACTACGAAAGCACGCCCATCGGCGAGAACGCCGATCCGCACAAGCTGTCGGCCTTGCAGCACAAGCTGCTGGCGCCGGCCATCTTCACCCAGTCCGACGTCGATCAGTTTGCCCAGGCCTGGTACCGTCCGCGCCGCGAGCCGACGGGCAACGACCACAAGCAGATGAACGCGGTGTTGGACACGGTGGTCGAGGGCTTCCGGCAAAAGGATGAGAAGGAGCGCGAGGAGTTCCGCGGCCTGCTGACGGCGTACCGCAACCTGTACGCGTTCCTGTCGCAGATCATTCCCTACCAGGACAGTGACCTGGAGAAGCTGTACGCCTTCGTGCGCAACCTGATTGCCAAGCTGCCTCCTGTCGACGACGGCGGCCCGTTCGTACTTGAGGACGAGGTCAGCCTGCGCTACTTCCGGATGCAGCAGATCACCGATGGGTCGATCGACCTGGGCAAGGGTGAGGCCTACCCCCTGAAGGGACCGACCGACGTCGGCACCGCAGCAGTGGCGGACCAGGATGTCGCGCTGTCCAGTCTCGTGGAGAAGCTCAACGAGCGATTCGGCACTGACTTCACCGAGGCCGATCAGCTGTTCTTCGACCAGATCCGGGTATCGGCCGAGGCGAGCGAGACCATCCAGGAAGCGGCGAAGGCCAACAACCTCACCGACTTCACCGCGTACCTCGAGCGCGTGCTGGATGAGCTGTTCATCGAGCGAATGGACGGGAACGAGGAGATCTTCTCGCGGGTGATGACGGACCGGCAGTTCCGATCCGCGGCCAGTGAGCATTTGGCGTTCGAAATCTTTGAGCGCCTTCGCCTGCCGGGCTTGGAAAAGGAAGAACAGGGGCAGGGATTGCCGTGAACAACTCCCCTCAAATCATCGACACTGCTGCCGGCTGAGTGCGATGAGCTGCACGTGACCATCGAAGGGTTGCTCGGAACTCTCAGCTACGCACTGTTCCGCGGGCATGGGCCTCCTACGCGCGACTATGGAACACCTCGTCGACCTGCTCCTTTCCCTCGAAGATGGCGAGAGGGTCGAACGCTTGGAGAGAGGAAGGCCGACCTCTAAGTGAGGTGGCTGCTCAGGTGTATGCTCCGCTTTACATAACGGGGAGCGGTCCAATGTCTGCAAAGGTAAAGGAGTGGTTGAGGTTCTGCGGCTACGGGGTGGTCGGGGTTGCTGCGGTTTTCGGTCTGACCGGTGACCTCGGTATGCACGACTCTTCCTTCTTAATCATCATCATCGTTGGAACTGTACTCGGCACGTCAGGGTACGTCGGCGCACGTTTCGCTTCGCGCTCAACCTCCAATGACTCCCCCGGGGATCGTTGAGCTCAGCTCGCGGCTATCTAGCGGAGATGGGCGCTCGATAGCGCCCGTTTTAAACTTTGATCGGGCCGAACATTCCCGTGTAGATCAGTGCGTTCCACAACTTCTTGATTGCTTGCCCGGTCTCCTGACTTACGAACAGTGAAGACCGGCTCCCGTGGGGCCTGCCAATAAGATACGGGCGCATTGTTTCCCACGTTTCTGCGACCTCCGACCAGCGCCAACAGGGTAGTTCCTTTTCCAGAATCAGAGGAACGGCAAGCGCCAAAGGAATCAGGCCGCCAGCCTCCAACGGCCTCTGCCAGTTGCACCTGACGAGAATGCTTGTTGCGGCTTCGTTGTAGAAGGTGACATCCAATCGTTCGGCAGTAATTTCCGCAATGCTGCTATGCGGGAGCGTAGCGACAGAGTCGATCACTTCTTGCCCATCGCCATATGGGCATGTAACGAATCCGTTCGCGAAGCAAATGGTGTGATCAAGCCCCTGGTATCCACATCTGTCGGTGGGGGTTGTAACCGGGGTGCGGCTGTCATGATGCGTCACCAACGGATGCCAACTGGGATAGGCATCGACCACGGGGCCGAGTTCGTCAACGAGGTCCAGAAGCACTTCTTTAGCTCGAGCCCTGGTCGGCTCGCTGACGTCCCGGGGGCTGGGCACGAGATACGCCTCGGCATGCTCATACCCGAGTCGTGCCGCTTCGTCTGCTCTGAACGCCATAGGGGATGCTCCTAGCCGGTTTCCAGCATAGTAACCCAATGTCGTGCATAAAGCAATACGCGCATGCGCGAAAGTAACTGGTAGCGCGAAGCATCGTTTCCTGTCGCTTGCGGCCTCGGTAGGCTGACCCCCATGTGCTACTCCGCCCAAATAGAAGCCAGCTACCAGCGCTACGTCCGCGCCTTCGGCGCCGACATCGACATCGCCACCTTCGTGCGCCTGTACATCGACCGCGCCCACGGCAGCGGCGCCAAGATCCCCAAGGGCATGGACGCCGCGTTCATGGTCCCGGCCAGCGACTGGGAGCGCGAGATCAAGGCGCTGATCGACGCGCATGACGCCGAGGCGGGCGCACCCTACAGACGAAGACCACGAAGAAGGCGCTGGAGGACCGGCGGATCGCCACCTCGAAGATCGACTGGGCGCTGGGCAAGCTCGCGGACCTGCGTCGCACCCGCCCCGAGCCGCGCGACAGCCGCATCTTCCCCGGCATGCATGCGCCGGTGCTGGTGTGGGAAGGCGGCCGCCGGGTGGTCAAGCCGATGCGCTACCAGTGCCGGCCGGCGGGCAAGCCGGCGTTCTTCGACCGCAAGTTCCCGGGCACCTACAACGCCCGCCGCGACAACCTCGAGGGGTTCTGGAAGGACGCGTTCGGCCTGACCCACGGGCTGATGGTCGCCTCGCGCTTCTACGAGAACGTGTCGCGCCACCGGATGGAGGGCCGCGAGCTGGGCGAGGGCGAGCAGGAAGAAAACGTCATCCTCGAGTTCGCCCCGCGCGACGGTTCGGAGATGCTGATCGCCTGCCTGTGGTCGCGCTGGACCAGTGGCGCGGGCGAGCCGGAGCTGCTGTCGTTCGCCGCCATCACCGACGAGCCCGAACCCGAGGTCGCCGCCGCCGGCCACGACCGCACCGTCATCAACATCAAGCCCGAGCACATCGACGCCTGGCTGAACCCGGAGCCGGGCAACCTCGCGGCGCTTTACGCGATCTTCGACGACCGGCGGCACCCGTACTACGAGCACCGAATGGCAGCCTGAGCGTGCCCTCCCGCCTGCTCAAGCTGTTCCTTGGATTGATCGCCTACGGCGTGTCCATGGTGATGATGCTGCGGTCCGGTCTGGGCCTGATGCCGTGGGACGTGCTGCACCAGGGGCTTTCGCTGCAGGGCGGCTGGCCGATGGGTCGCGTCACCATCGCGGTGAGCTGCGTGGTCCTGCTGGTCTGGATCCCGCTGCGACAGAAGCCGGGCTTCGGCACTTTGTGCAATGCGGTGGTGATCGGGCTGGTGTTCGACCTCGTCAACGGCTGGATCGGCGATCGCCTGCTCGATGCGCCGCTCGCGCTGCGGGCGGCTTTGCTGGCGGGTGGGATCGTGCTCAATGGCGCGGCGACGGCGGCCTATCTGGGCGCACATCTCGACCCCGGCCCGCGCGACGGGCTGATGACCGGCCTGGTGCGCAGGACAGGCCGTTCGGTGCGCCTGGTGCGCACGCTGATCGAAGGCAGCGTGCTGGTCACGGGCTTCCTGCTCGGCGGTACCCTGGGCCTCGGCACGGTGGCTTACGTGTTGCTGATCGGGCCGTTGATCCAGGCGATGCTGCCGTGGTTCGACGGGCGGCCACCCGTGCGCGCTTGACGGGGCCGCAGGCGGGGATCAGATTGACCGCAAAAGGGGGAGCTCCATGTTCAACACCATCGTGAAGTACGGCGTGATCGCCGGCCTGGTCGTGGCCGCCGTCATGTTCGCCACGTTCCTCGGTTTCGGCGACATGCCGCCGATGCCCTGGGGCATGGTCATCGGCTATGCCGGCATGCTGGTCGCGCTCAGCGCGGTGTTCGTCGGCATCAAGCGCCACCGCGACGTGGACCGGGGCGGGGTGATCGGGTTCTGGCCGGCCATCGGCATGGGCCTGGCGATCAGCTTCATCGCCGGCGTGTTCTACGTAGTCGCCTGGGAAGCGGTGCTGGCGATCACCGACATGGACTTCATCGCGTCCTATTCGAACGCCATGCTCGAGCAGGCCCGCGCCGAGGGCGCCACCGAAGCGGCCCTGGCCAAGCTCGCGGCGGACATGGAGGCCCTGAAGGTCCAGTACGCCAACCCGATGTTCCGCATGCCCATGACCTTCGTCGAGATCTTCCCGGTCAGCGTGCTGGTCTCGCTGGTCTCGGCGGCGCTGCTGCGGAATCCGCGGTTCCTGCCAGCGCGGCGCTGAGCGGCACCGGGGAATTGCGCCCATTCTGGGCATTATCGTGCCCGATATGGGCAAGACAGCAGGCAAGTGCGTCAGTGAGGCGGCGGCACTCTATGCCAGCGCCAGCCTGTCCGACGCACTGTTCACCCGGACCCAGCAGCGCGTGCTGGCGCTGCTGTTCTGCCAGCCGGGGCGGGCGTTGAGCGTCAGCGAACTGATCCAGGCCACGGGTGCCGGCAGCGGTGCGGTCCAACGCGAGATCGCACGGCTCGCCGGCAGTGGCCTGCTGGTCTCCGAGCAGCTCGGCAACCAGAAGCGTTACAGCGCAAATCCCGACAGCCCGATCCACCACGAACTGGTCGGCATCGTCCGCAAGACGTTCGGCCTGGTGGCGCCGCTACAGGGGGCGCTGGCACCCTTGGCGAGCCGGATCAAGGTTGCGTTCGTCTACGGATCGGTGGCGAAGGGCAGCGACACGGCCGCGAGCGACATCGATCTGTTCCTGGTTTCCGATGAGCTGACGTACGCCGATGTCGTGGGCGCACTGCATCCCTTGATCGAACAGCTCGGTCGCGACATCAATCCCGCCATCTATTCGCGGGCCGACCTGCGCAAGCGCGTCGAGGCCGACAACGCCTTCGTGGTGCGCGTGCTGGAGCAACCCAAGCTGTGGGTGATCGGAGGCGAGGGTGACCTCGGCGCTTGAGAACCCTCGGCTTGCGAGGCGGTCGCGGCTGCGCTGGACGCATCATGAATAGGCACCGGCCTTAGGCACTCCGGAGGGTCGCTTTCCGTAAGGACGGGTATGCGTCCGGAGGATCAATCACTCCCATGAAACGTTTCTCCTGCGCGCTAGCCCTCGTCCTCGCCCTCGGCGCCCAGGCCGCCGAGCCGACACCTTGCACCCTCGAGGCCTGGTCCACCGGCACCACCCCGGCCGAGCGCCGCATCCATGCCGGCCCGGGCGCGGACACGCCGGTCATCACCACAATGCCGGCGCCGATCGAGTTCGCGGGGTTCACCTTCCGCGTCACGCTGACGATCACCGAGGCGCGCGACGGCTGGTTCCGCGTGTCGCTGGCCATGGCCGACAACCCGATCCTCGACGCGCTGCCGAGCATCGTGTTCAAGGGCGACGGCTGGGTCTCCGGCGAGTACCTCGGGCTGGTGCTCAACCACGTGCACCTGTACGCGGAGCCGTCGGGCGAGGCGGCCGTCGTCGCGAAGCTGGCGGCGCTGGACGAGGACGGTGTGCTGTGGGGCTCCGACTCGACGGTGGTCACCCGCCTGCTCGACTGCCGCGGCGACTGGGTCTCGCTCGAGGGCACGCTGCTCGGCCGCGAGGTGCGCGGCTGGACCACCGGCACCTGCGCCAACCAGGTCACGACCTGCCCCTGAGCGGGTCAGTCCATCCGCGCTAATCGGACAGGCGCCCGATCGCCTGCGACGGCGTGATGATCTCGACGCCCCGTAACGGAGTGGCCGCATGCAGGTCCGCGTCTCCGGTCACGAGTGCCTCGGCGTTGCCTGCTTCCACCCAGGGCAGGTAGTCGGCAAGGAGGTCCTGTTGTTCTTCGGGTGCCAGCCGGAACTTTGGATAGGCCAGTACGCGGACGAGTTCCGCGATCGTCTCGCTGCTCGCCAACGGAATCAGCAAACGCGACTGCCACGCGAGTCGCAGCTTCCCGCACGTGCCGCCCGGCCTCACCAGTGCCGCCAGGACGACATTGGTATCGAGGACCCAGCGCGGGGCACCGCGTGCGCGGCCGGTCACGGCTTGCGCTTGCGCACTGGCTTGTAGCCGGCCTTGGGCTCCGCGACGCGCCGGCCTTCGGTACGACGGGCCCAGGCCACCGCCTCGGCAAGATCGTCGTCTCCCAACCGGAGTTCGGCGAGCTTTGCACGCACGGCGTCGGCGCGCTGGATGCGCACCGGGGTCAGCACCAGTTGCCCGGCGCGGACCTCGATCTCGAAGTACTCGGGGTTGCCGGCAGCTTCGACGGCAGCCTTGGGCAGCGTCAGCTGGTTCTTGCTGGTGAGCTTGGCGAGCATGGCCGGGGCGACGACAGGGTAAGGAATCCTTACCGTACGCCACGCCGCCTGAGGCCGCAAGGCGGAAGAGCCATGCGGATTTGACTGACGGGCAGCCGCGGCGCACCCTGATGGCAATCTTTGCCATGAGGTGTCCCAATGGCCACCATGAACATGTCCCTGCCGGATCAGCTGAAGCGGTTCGTGGACGAGGAAGTCCGCGAGGGTGGGTACGCCAGCACCTCGGATTACATGCGTGACCTGATCCGCCAGCGCCAGCGGGCCAAGGCCGAAGAGCTGCTACGCCGGCTGATTGCCGAGGGCCTGGCCTCCGGGCCCGCCGAGCCGGTGACGAAGCAAACCTTCGAGCAGATGCGCAAGGAATTGCGCGAACACGCGGCCCGTGAAGCCGATTGAGTGGCGCCCGGCCGCCAGGCGTGACGTTGCCGAGGGCGCGCGGTGGCACGCGCGGAAAGGCGGCCTGGCGTTGGGCGAGCGATTCCTTGCCCAGGGGCATGTCACGCTGGAACTGATCGGTCGCTACCCGGCGTCCGGTTCACCTCGACACGAACGAGTCATGCCGGACCTGCCTGAGCCCCTCCGGTTCTTCCCGGTCCGCGGGTTCGAGACGTACCTGGTGTATTACATCGAGCTTCCGGACCACGTGGAGGTCCTTCGCATCTGGAACGCGGCGCGTGGCCTGGACGCATTGATGGCGGACGATCGCTAGCAGGTCGGCGCGTACCTACTCCAGGTCCAGCGCCTTCTCCGCCGCATCCGCATACGCTTTGCAGCTCTTCGGTTGCGGATGCGGGTTCTTCGTATCGGCGAAGTCCCAGCCGCTGAAGTCCGGGTGCGGGGTGATGAGCACGTCGCAGGGCAGGGCGCGCACGACGTCGAACGTCCGGGCGAAGTCCTCGGCCAGGCGCGGGTAGCGCGGGTTGTCGCGTAGTTGGTAGCCAGGGGCGGTCAGGCTGTCCACGTAGGCGATGCGCACGGGCTGGCCGTCGCGGGTGTCGGTCCAGGTCCAGGCGGTGCTGCCCGGGGTGTGGCCGGGCATGGAGTGGGCGGTGAGTTGCATGCCGCCGAGTTCGACGACCTCGCGGTCGCGCACGATGCGGTCGGTTTGCACCGGCGGGTAGAGGATGCGGTCACCGAAGTGGATGTCGTCGCTGCCGCCGTGCGCCAGCAGCCAGGCGGACTCGGCGCTGGCGAGCACGCGGGCGCCCGTGGCGCGCTTGACCGCGGCGAACGGCCCGACGTGGTCGCCGTGGGCCTGGGTGGAGAGCATCAACTTCAGGTCGTCCGGAGCGACGCCAAGCTGCTGCATGTTCGACAGCAGCATGTCGGCTGCCTGCGGCAGGCCTCCGTCGATGAGGATGGCGCCGTCGTCGGTGACCACCAGCAGTGCGGTGAGGTCGGCGGTTCCGATGTGCCAGGTGTGGTCGGCGATCCGCACCGGCGCTACCGGTTGCCGCCAGCTGTCGGGCGTGGTGTAGGCCTCGGCTTGCGGCAATACCGGATCGGCGGCAGCGGCGGGGAAAGCGGTGGCGAGCAGGGCGGCGAGAATCAGTGTCCTGGGCATCGGGCGGCGTCCGGTGGCGATCCCGCTAGGGTAACGCCGGTGGCCGCCCTTCCGACGCTCAGGTGAGCTTCTTGTACACCGTCATCCCCAGCACGAACAGGATGATCGCGATGATCACCGCGGCCCAGAACAGGAACTTGGCGATGCCCATGGCGGCGCCGGCAAGCCCGGTGAAGCCGAGCAGCCCGGCGACCAGCCCGATGATGGCGAAGATGATGGCCCACTTGATCATGGCGTGGCTCCGCGAAGGTCTGGTTCCACGGTAGGAACCGGCGGGTCGCATCCGGGTGAAGGCGCTACGACGCGGACAACGCCGCCACCGCGCGCTCGACCACCTCGGCGAGGGGGCGGTCGGTGTTTAGCGCCAGCACGTCGGGCTCGTGGTCGGGGACCTGCAGCGCATCGAGCTGGCTGGCGAGCAGTTCGGGCGGCATGAAGTGGTCGTTGCGGGTGGCCAGCCGCCCCGCGATCACGTGCGGCGGCGCCTGCAGGTACACGAAGCGCAGCGGCACGCCGCTGTCGCGCAGGCGTTGCCGGTGCGCGGCGCGCAGTCCCGAGAAGGCGAGGACCGTCGAGCGCCCTGATCGCGCATGGCGGCGCAGTTCATCCGCCAGGGTCTGGACCCACGGTTCACGCTCGCTGTCGGTCAGGGGAATTCCGGCCGCCATGCCAGACCGGGCATCGGCCGAGTGGAAGTCGTCGGCGTCCAGGAATTCGAAGCCGAAGTGCGCGGCGAGTTCACGCGCGACCGTGGTCTTGCCGCTGCCGGCGACTCCGATCACGACGATGGCGCTGGGGCTGCTGGCCATGGGAGTAGAGTAAGGACGGACGGCGTTGGGCCCGGTGATCGGAAACATCGATGAGCTTCCTCCACAGCCTGGCCCGCACCAAGACCATCGAACAGTCCATTGCGGATGCCGCCGAGCCGGGGCACCAGCTCAAGCGTTCACTGAGTGCCTGGGACCTGATGATCCTCGGTGTGGCAGTGGCGGTCGGCGCCGGCATCTTCTCGGTCGGGGCGCGCGCGGCGGGCGACTTCGCCGGGCCCGCGACCACGCTGTCGTTCGTGCTGGCGGCGCTGACCTGCGCGCTGGCGATCATGTGCTACGCGGAGTTCGCCTCGTCGATCCCGGTCGCGGGCAGCGCCTACACCTACACCTACGCCACGCTCGGCGAGTTCCTGGCCTGGATCATCGGCTGGGACCTGATCCTGGAGCTGCTGACCGCGGCCGCGGTGATCGCCAAGTACTGGGGCATCTACCTCGCGGCGGTGTTCGACCTGTTCGACGTGCACATCCCGACCACCATCGGCGTGTTCGGGCTGGCGATGGACTGGGGGCCGCTGTTCATCGTCGCGGTGTTCACCGCGCTGCTGGTGCAGGGCACCAAGCTGTCGGCGCGGGTCAACAACGTGTTCACCGTGATCAAGGTCGGCATCGTGCTGTTCGTGATCGTGGTCGGCTTCACCTACCTGCGGGTGGAGAACTTCACGCCGTTCATTCCGCCGTCGGCGCCAACGGCGGGCACCGACGCCGACGTCTGGTCGCAGTCGCTGTTCTCGTGGGCCACCGGCGCGGTGCCGGCGAAGTACGGTGTCGCCGGTGTGCTGTCGGGCGCGGCGCTGGTGTTCTTCGCCTTCATCGGCTTCGATGTCGTCGCCACCTCCGCGGAGGAGGTGAAGGATCCGCAGAAGACGCTGCCGCGCGGGATCTTCGGCGGGCTGGCGCTGGTCACCGCGCTCTACCTGCTGGTGTCGCTGGCGCTGACCGGGATGGTGCCGTACACGGTGCTGGCCGCGGCCGAGAATCCTTCGCTGGCGACCGCCTTCATCGCGGTCGGCGCGGAGTGGGCGGCGCAGGTGATCTCGGTCGGCATCCTGGTCGGCCTGACCACGGTGATCATGGTGCTGCTGATGGGGCTGGCGCGGGTGCTGCTTGCGATGAGCCGCGACGGCCTGCTGCCGCGCTGGCTGAGCGTCACCTCGGACACCCGCAGGACGCCGGTGCGGCTGCAGGTGCTGTGCGGCGTGGTGGTGGCCTTGCTGGCCGGCTTCACCCGGGTCGAGATCCTCGAGGAGATGATCAACATCGGAACGCTGTCGGCGTTCGTGCTGGTCAGCATTGGCGTGGTGGTGCTGCGGCGCAAGCGCCCGGACCTGCCGCGCGCCTACCGCGTGCCGTTCGTACCGGTGCTGCCGATCGCCTCGGCGCTGCTGTGCTTCTACCTGATGCTCAACTTGACCACGCTGACCTGGGTGCGCTTCGCGGTGTGGCTGGCGGCTGGCATGGTCATCTACTTCGCCTACGGTCGGCGCCGCTCGCGGGTCGGGCGGCAGCGGCCGTAGCCGGAAAGCACCCCGGGCCTCAGGTGCCCGGGCCGCCGGCCGGATCGTCGAACAGTTCCGCGTAGTTGTGCAACGCAGCGTGCATGTCGGCCACCGGCGAGGCGTCGGACGGATTCGCCTTCAGCGCCTCGCTGCCGGCCATCAGCCGCGCGAGGATCGCGTGCAGCGCGATGTCCGGCTCGGTCGGCAGCTTGCAGTTGGCGAACATGTACGCGACCGCGGCATCGATGTCGGCGGCCAGCGCCGCGATGGTGGCATCGGTCGGGTGCGACTCGGCTTCCAGGCCGGCGAGCGCCGTGCGCACGCGCGACATGCCTTCCATCAGCGGCGCGTCCGGCGTCCAGCGCACATGGTTGGCCGGGACCGGGAAGTCGGTGCCGCCGGCATTCGCGATGGCGTGCGCATGGTCCGCATCGGCGTGCGCGTCGGCGCCGGCATGGGCGTCCGCGGCATCATGGGTGGCGCCGGCTTCGGCGACCGCATCGGCGTCCGTGGCCGCCGGCTGCTGCGTGCAACCGGACGCGAGCGCGCCCACGGCCAGTGCAAGCGCCAGCGCGAGGGAAGTCTGCTTCAGCTTCATGGTGTCCTCCTGGACGGATCAGAACTTGTGGGTGATGCGCACGTAGACATCGCGGTCCACGCGCGGGCGCGTGCCGAGCGGATGTTCGAGTTCGGTGCGCTCGCGGAAGCGCGCCTCCATCGAGGTCTTCGGCAGGAACTGCCACTGGTACCGGATCTCGGCCGAGCGGTCGTTTGGACGGTAGTCGGGCGACAGCAGCCAGCCGGCGTCGGCGCTGCCGACCGCGATCCCGATGTGGTGCTTCGGCGCGAAGTCGTAGACGCTGGCCAGCACCTGCCAGGCGAAGCCGCCGGTCTCGCCGGCACCGCCGGTGTCGGTGGCGCTGTCCAGCGGCGTCTCCAGCGCGTAGCCGACCTCGGCGCCGGCGACGAAGCGCGGCCCGCCCTCGCGCAGCGGCCACTCGGCGGCGATGCGCGCATCCACGGCCACGTAGTCCGAGCGCGAGGGATCGGCCAGGCCGCGGTCGGCGAGGCTGTCCGGCATCCAGGTCAGCGACAGCATGCGCTGGGTGACCGGCCCGACGCGCTGCTTGTTCTCCAGCCCGAGGAACAGCGTGGCGCGGCTGCCGTCGTCGCTGAAGTCCAGCGGTGCGTGGGCGACGCCGCCGCTGCCCTTGCGGTGGCGATACTGGCCGATCAGGTGCGCACGCCAGTCGCCGGCGACCGGCATGTCGAGGTGCACGCCGTCGGTCCACTGCACGTCGATGTTCGGGCTGTCGTTGCGGTCCAGGCCCTTCGAGGCCACGCCGGGCAGGGCGAACGCGGTCTGGAAGCGGCCGAGCTTCATGCGCAACCCATCCTCCGGCGCCTGGTATCCGAGGTAGGCCTCGTCGAGGGTGACGTCGCCGAAGGCGGCGCCGCTGCGGGTCGGGGCGTAGCCGCGCAGGTAGACGTCGGTGCCGTCCTGGTCGCTGCTGAAGCGGCCCGCGACCCGCGCGCGCACCCGCCAGCGCTCGTCGAGGCTGCGTTCGGCGGCCAGCCGCAGGCGCGCGTTGAACGCATCCTGCTCGCTCTCGCTGCCGTCGCGCGCGGTGCGCTCGCTGGCGAACCAGCCGCCGCGCAGGTCGCCGCTGAATTGCCAGCCGGAGGGGTCCGCGGACTGGGCGGCCGCGCCGAAGGTAGTGGCGAGGCCGCCGGCTGCCAGCAGTCCGGCAAGGAGCTTGCATCGCGCTGGCGGTCGCGGGCGAACAGCTACTGGAGGCGGCATTGGCGTGCTCCACGCACTGGGGGACGCGCCTAGGATGCACCCGGCACGCGCGCGGCGTCCTGACCTGGGTCAACGGGGGGCTGACTTCCGGCGGGCGTCAGTGCGAGGGCCTGGGGGACTACCGGTTCGTCGACGACAGGGACTTGGCCGGGATGACGGTGCGCCTCGGCGTCACCAACCATCAGTCGAGCAGGTATTCGAACGCGTAGTGGTGCTGGCCGTCGCGGACGCTGATCCGCAGCGAGCCCTCCAGCCCGGCCAGCGCCTCGGTGCCCGAGCCGGGGACCACGGTGACGGTCCACTCCTGCGGCACGTTGTCGCGCAGCAGCGCCCGGTGCACCAGCGCGAACGAGCCGCTGCGGCCATCGAGCGTGCCGGTGACGCGCTCCATCGCCACGTAGGCGCCGTCCTTCTTGCCGCCGCCGCTGTCCGCCAGCATCTCGCCCTGGGCGGTGGCGTCCAGCGGGCCGTGGTAGCGCTTGTCCAGCGACAGCCGAACCAGGCCGGCGGCCTCGGCCTGCGGGTTGTCGGGCTGCTGCGGCGCGATCTGGACATCGAAAGTACCGCTGGCGGTGCGCATGGACATGGCGACGACTCCCGGGACACGCGTGATGTGCGATCTTAGCGGCATGGACGCCACTCCCACCCGCCTGCGCATCGATTTCGTCTCCGACGTGGTCTGCCCCTGGTGCGCCGTGGGCCTGATGTCGCTGGAACGGGCGCTGGAGCGCACCCGCGGCGAGGTCGAGGCCGAGATCCACTTCCAGCCGTTCGAGCTGAATCCGCAGATGCCCGCGGAAGGCGAGGACGCCGAGGGCCACCTGCAGCGCAAGTACGGCATGTCGGCCGAGCAGGCCGCCGCCAACCAGCAGGTCATCGTCGACCGCGGCGCCGCCCTGGGCTTCACCTTCGACATGGCCAGGCGCAGCCGCATCTACAACACTTTCGACGCACACCGGCTGCTGCACTGGGCGGAAGGCGAAGGCGAGGACAAGCAGCGTGCGCTCAAGCACGGGCTGCTGCGGGCGTACTTCAGCGAGGGCCGCAACGTGTCCGACCACGACACCCTGGTGGCGATCGCGGGCGAGGCCGGGCTGCCGGAGGCGCGCGCGCGGGAGATCCTCGCGTCCGGCGCCTTTGCCGACGAGGTCCGCATCGGCGAGCAGTTCTTCCAGTCCCACGGCATCCGCGCGGTGCCGGCGATCATCCTCGAGCGCAAGCACCTGATCTCCGGCGGGCAGCCGCCCGAGGTGTTCGAACAGGCGCTGCGCCAGGTCGCCGCGGAGAAGCGGAAGGGCTGAACGTGGTTGCCGGGAAGTCCGACGCGACACCCCACGATCCGCGGCCGGTGCCGCCGGAGAAGCCGTTGCCGGGCGACTGCTGCGGCGACGGCTGCGCGATGTGCGTCAACGACGTCTACGAGCAGCAGCTCGAGGACTACGAGGCGGCGCTGGCTGCCTGGGAGGCGCGCAACGCGCCGGCCCCGCCAAGCGCTGGCTGAGGCCGGTCGAGCCCCCTGTTCATAAAACTCCGGGTGTGCTACAATACGCGGCGTAAGCCGTTGTATTCATTGGAAAAACAAAGGAGGAACCCAAAATAGCACACAAGGTCCTGTCCCTCTTCCGTCGCAAGTCACGGGGCAAGTCCAGCAACACCAGAAGTTCCGCCGCGGAGCTTGCGTCCGCGCTGTTCCCGGGCCCGCAGCCGGTCCCGGTCCACGCCCGCCCGGCGCCGCGCAGGCGCCGCGCACGCCACCACGGTTACACCGCGGGGCGCACGCGCCAGCCGATGTTCCGCGTGAGCTGACCCGGGGGTCAGCCGGCAGGCTTCCGGCCGCCGAGGTCCAGGATCGGCCGGAAGCCCCCGTAGATCAGCCGCTTGCCGTCGAACGGCATGGGGTTATCGGCCATCCGCGGATCCTCCATCATCTTCTGCATCCCGGCGTCGCGCGTGGCCTTGTCCGGCCACTCGATCCACGCGAACACCACCGTCTCGTCGTCCTTCGCCTGCACCGCCTTGCGGAAGTCGGTGAGGGTGCCGTCCGGGACGTCGTCGCCCCAGCACTCGACGACGCGGGTGGCGCCGAACTCGATGAAGATCGAATCGCCCTTGTTGGCGTGATCCAGGTACTTCTGCTGGTTGGCGGTGGGGACCGCCGCCACGAATCCGTCCATGTAGGCCATGGCTCTGCTCCTGTCTGGTGGGTGTCCCCCTACGACGCGCGGAGGGGGCCCGAATCGACATCCCGGGTGTCGATTCCCGGGGTGCCGGTTCGTCGGTAGTATCGACCCCTTTGCGGAAAACGGCCGATGACGACAGCAGCCCCGCCCGCCGCCTCTCTCTGGTCCGAGCTGCGCGACGCGATCCGCGGCACCGGCGCCGACTACACCGCCATCCCCCTGCGCCGCGCCGTGTTCCTGCTGGCGGTGCCGATGGTGCTGGAGCTGGTGCTCGAATCCACCTTCGCGGTGGTGGACATCTGGTTCGTGGCCAGGCTCGGCCCCTCGGCGGTGGCCACCGTCGGCCTGACCGAGACCTACCTGTTCCTGCTCTACGCGATCGCGATGGGCCTGGCGATGGCGGTCACCGCCACGGTCGCCAGGCGGGTCGGCGAGCACAAGCCGGAGGCCGCCGCGATCACCGCGGTGCAGGCGATCTGGATCGCGCTGCTGGCCTCGGTGCCGTTCGCGGTGGTCGGCATCGTGTGGGCGCGCGAGCTGCTGGCGCTGATGGGCGGCGACCCGTGGACGCTGGAGCACGGTGTCGGCTACATGCAGTGGGCGCTCGGCAGCAACGCGGTGATCATGTTGTTGTTCGTGATCAACGCGATCTACCGCGGCGCCGGCGACGCGGCGATCGCAATGCGCGTGCTGTGGGTGGCGAACGCGCTGAACATCGTGCTCGACCCGATCCTGATCTTCGGCTTCGGGCCAGTGCCGGCGATGGGCGTGGAAGGCGCCGCGATCGCCACCACCATCGGCCGCGGCACCGGCGTGCTGATGCAGCTCTGGATCCTGTTCCGCGGCGGCAAGCACATCCGCGTGCTCGCCTCGCAACTGGTGTGGCGCGGCGACATCCTCCGGAACATCGTGCGCACCTCGCTCGGCGGGGTGGGGCAGATGATCATCGGCATGACCTCCTGGATCTTCCTTGTGCGGATCCTGGCGAGCATCGGCTCCGATGCCGTGGCCGGCGCCACCATTGCGCTGCGCATGCTGATGTTCACGACCATGCCGGCCTGGGGCATGTCCAACGCCGCGGCCACGCTGGTCGGCCAGAACCTGGGGGCGGGGCACCCGGAGCGCGCCGAGTCCGCCGTGTGGCGCATCGGCTGGTACAACATGGCCTACATGGTCGCGGTCGCGGTGCTGTTCTTCGTCTTCCACGACCGCATCATCGCGTTGTTCACCGCCGACCCGGAGGTGATCGCGGTCGGTGGCGAATGGCTGCGCATCGTCTCCTACTCGTTCTTCGTCTACGGCTGGTGGATGGTCGCGGTGCAGGCCTTCAACGGCGCCGGCGACACGGTGACCCCGACCTGGATCAACCTGGTGTTCTTCTGGTTCATGCAGATCCCGCTGGCCTGGTGGCTGGCGCTGCACCTGGACTGGGGCTCGTCCGGCGTGTTCTGGGCGGTGTTCTTCTCCGAGACCTCGGTCGGCCTGTTCACGCTGTGGCTGTTCAGTCGCGGCAGCTGGAAGAGCGCCCAGGTCTAGCGCGCCCAAACGCGCGCGCGGACGCGCTAGGCTTGGGCCTCCACACAGGGAGGCCCTGCCATGCGCCACGCCATCGCCGTCCTGCTGTTCGCTGCCGCCGCGTTCGTCGGCACCGCCTTCGCCGGCACCGCGCTCGCTGCCGAAGTGCAGTACTACCCGGTGCCCAAGGGCGCCCATCCGCATGACGTCGCCGCCGATCCGCGTCCCGGCGGTCCGGTCTGGTACACCGCGCAGCACCAGGGCGCGCTCGGCCGGCTGGATCCGGCCACGGGCGAGACCCTGCAGATTCCCCTGGGCGAGGGCTCGCGCCCGCACGGCGTGATCATCGGCCCCGACGGCGACCTCTGGGTCACCGACGGCGGCCTCAACGCGATCGTGCGCGTGGACGAGAAGACCCATGCGGTCGACGTGCTCCCGCTGCCGATCGAGGAGTACGCCAACCTCAACACCGCCACCTTCGACGGCAACGGCATCCTCTGGTTCACCGGCCAGTCCGGTTACCACGGGCGCGTGGACCCGGCGACCGGCAAGGTGGACGTATGGGAGTCTCCGCGCGGCCGCGGGCCGTACGGCATCACCACCACGCCCTCCGGCGACGTGTATTACGCCTCGCTCGCCGGCAACCACATCGCGCGCATCGACACGAAGACCGGCAAGGCGACGCCGATCGACCCGCCGACCGAAGGGCAGGGCGCGCGCCGGGTGTGGAGCGACTCGCAGGGGCGTATCTGGGTCAGCGAGTGGATGTCCGGCCAGGTCAGCGTCTACGACCCGGCGGCCGCCGAGGGCGAGGCGTGGCGCCAGTGGAAGCTGCCGGGCAGCAAGCCGAAGACCTATTCGGTGTGGGTGGACGAGCACGACAAGGTCTGGCTGACCGATTTCGACGCCAACGCCATCGTGCGCTTCGACCCGGACACCGAAACCTTCGTCGCGTTCCCGAGCGACAAGCCCACGGCGGCGGTGCGGCAGATGCTCGGTCGCGACGGCGAAGCCTGGGGCGCGGAGTCGGGCACCGACCGGCTGGTGGTGGTGCGCCACGCGGACTAGTCGCCCGGTGCCCCATTGGTCATGGTGACTTTGGGCGCGCCCTCCATCGGTGGGCGGCTGATATCGTCCTCCGGTCCAAGGGAGGCGCCATGATCACGATCCGCTCGCTGCAGAAGACCTATTCCAACGGTGTCCGCGCGCTGGACTACATCAGCCTCGACATCCCGCGCGGCATGTTCGGCCTGCTTGGCCCCAACGGCGCCGGCAAGTCCTCGCTGATGCGCACCCTGGCGACGCTGCAGGATGCAGACGCCGGCAGCGCCACGATGGACGACGGCAGCGGCGGCAGCATCGACATGCTGCGCGACAAGGACGCGGTGCGCCGGCAGCTGGGCTACCTTCCGCAGGACTTCGGCGTGTACCCGAAAGTCTGCGCCGAGGACCTGTTGAACCACTTCGCGATCCTCAAGGGGCTGGTCGCGCGCGGGCCACGCAAGGAGACGGTCGAGGGGCTGTTGAAGCAGGTCAACCTGTGGGACGCGCGCAAGCGCAAGCTCGGTACCTATTCCGGCGGCATGCGCCAGCGCTTCGGCATCGCCCAGGCACTGCTCGGCCAGCCGCGGCTGGTGATCGTTGACGAGCCGACCGCCGGCCTCGACCCGGAGGAGCGTAACCGGTTCCTCAACCTGCTGGCCGAGATCGGCGAGAACGTGGCGGTGATCCTGTCCACGCACATCGTCGAGGACGTCACCGACCTGTGCCAGCGCATGGCGATCATGAACAAGGGCCAGGTGCTGCTGGCGGGGCAGCCCGCGGACGCGATCGCGGCGCTCGCCGGGCACGTCTGGCGGCGCAAGGTCGACAAGGCCGAGTTGCCCGGGTACCAGTCGCGATACCAGGTGCTGTCGACGCGGCTGGTCGGCGGGCAACCGATCATCCACGTGTTCTCCGAGTCCGATCCGGGCGACGGCTTCGAGCGCATCGATGCCGGGCTGGAGGACGTCTACTTCCGGCAACTGCGCCTGCAGCAGAAGGCGGCCTGAGATGCCGGCACCCGCGATGTGGGAGTTCCTGCGCTTCGAATGGCGGGAGCAGATGCGCAGCGGACTGCTGTGGATGTTCGCGCTGTTCTTCGGCCTGCTGGCGTTCGGCGCAATGTCGAGCGAGGCGGTGCAGATCGGGGGCGCCGCCGGTGGCGTCTACAAGAACGCGCCGACGGTCGTGATCACCATCCTGGCCATGTTCACCCTGGTCGGGTTGCTGGCGATCGCCGGGATCGTCAGCCATGCACTGCTCGGGGACTTCGAGCTCGGCACGGCGGACCTCGTGTTCTCGCACCCGATCCGCAAGCGGGACTACCTGGTCGGGCGGATGCTGGCGGCATTCCTCGCCTGCGTGGTGGTGTTCCTGGTGATCGCCGGGGCGATGCTGCTGGCGCAACACATGCCGTGGATCGATCCGGAGCGGCTCGGACCGACGCCCTGGCGAGCCTATGCCTGGGCGCTGGGCGTGATCGTGCTTCCCAACCTGGTGTTCGCGCTGGGCCTGCTCGGGCTGCTGGCGGTGCTGACCCGCTCGATCCTCTGGGTGTACATCGGATTGCTCGGCTACATCGTCGGCTGGGCCGTCAGCCAGTCGCTGGTGCGCGACCTGGACAACGTGTGGATGGCGGTGATGGCGGATCCGCTGGGTGCGCGCGCGCTCAGCCGCACGATCCGCTACTGGGCCACCGACCAGCGCAACCATGCGATCCCGGAGCTTTCCAGGTACATCCTCGCCAACCGTGCGCTCTGGCTGGCTGTCGGCCTGGGCCTGGTAGGCGCTGCGTTCGCCCTGTTCCGCACCGAACGCACCGGTACCGGCAAGGGCTGGCGCCGGCGCCGGAAGCCGGCGGCGCCGGCCACGACCACGCCAGCGGCCGCGGTCGCGGCCGAGACCCCCGCGCGCGTGCCCGTGCACACGCCGGACACCGGCGCGCTGGTCACCGCGCGCCAGTTCGTCTCCATGCTTTGGTTCGACACCACCAGCGTGCTGCGCAGCGTGCCGCTGATCGTGATGCTGCTGTTCGGGCTCGCGAACTTCCTGCCGTCGCTGTTCACGATGGACTTCATGTACGGGACGCCGACCCATCCGGTGACCTCGCGGGTGGCCGACGTGCTGCAGGGCGCCTACAGCTGGCTGCTGGTGATCGTGGTGCTGTTCTACGCCGGCGAACTGGCCGCGCGGCCGCGGGTGGCGCGCGTCAACGAAGTGACCGACGCCATGCCGACCCCGGACTGGATGCCGGTGCTGGCCAAGCTCGGCGCGCTGTTCCTGGTGATCGTGGTGTTCCAGGCCATCGGCGCCATCGCCGGCATCCTGTTCCAGCTGGGCCGCGGAATCCCGGTGGAGCCGCTGACCTGGCTCAAGCTGCTGCTCAACGGCAGCATCTTCTTCGGGCTGATGGCGATGCTGGCGCTGGCCCTGCAGGGCATTACCCACAACAAGTTCGCCGGCTACGCGCTGGTGATCGCGGTGCTGCTGGCGCAAGGTGTGCTCGACGCGCTCGACTTCAGCCACAACCTGTACATTGTCGGCGGCGCGCCGAACGCGCCGTGGTCGGACATGAACGGCTACGGCCATTTCCTCCCCGGACAACTGTCGTTCCAGGCCTACTGGGCGCTGTTCATGGTGGCCTTGCTGGCGATCGCGACCGCGTTGTGGGTGCGCGGCACCGAGACCGGCTGGAGCAGGCGCATGCGGGCAATGCGCGCGCGCCTGCGTGGACCGGTCGGCGCGGTGCTGGCGGTGTCCCTTGCCGGGTTCGTCGTCCTGGGGAGCTGGCTGTTCTGGAACACCAACATCCGCAACGAGTACGTGGCGCCGGACGTCGAGCGCGACCGGCTTGCGCACTACGAGAAGGAATACAAGCAGTACGAGGGGCTGCCGCAGCCGAAGATCGAGAAGGTGCACGTGGACGTGGACCTGCGTCCTGAAACCCAGGTGATGCGTGCCACCGGTACCTACCGCATCGCCAACACCCACGACACGCCAATCACCGATGTCCATGTGCACCTGGCGGATGCCGAGGCGCTGGAGTCGATCGACTTCGGCGGGCAGGAGCTGGTGACGTACGACGAGCCGATCGGTTACCGCATCTACCGGCTGGACGAGCCGATGCAGCCGGGCGAGCGGCGCGAGATGCACTTCGCGGTCGACTACCACCCCCGTGGCATCACCAACGGCCAGGCGCAGACAGCGATCGTCGAGAACGGCACCTTCTTCAACAGCAGCTATTTCCCCGGGTTCGGCTACGACGCCGGCATGGAGTTGGAGGACCGCAATGAGCGGCGCAAGCGCGGGCTCGGCGAGCCCACGCGCATGCCGAAGCTGGAGGACGTCGCGGCGCGCCAGGCCACCTACCTGACCGACGATGCCGACTGGATCGACTACTCGGCCACGATCTGCACCGCGCCGGACCAGGTCGCGCTGTCGCCGGGCAAGCTGCAGCGCAGCTTCGAGAAGGACGGTCGCCGCTGCTACGCCTACGCGATGGACCAGCCGATGCTGGACTTCTACTCGGTGCTGTCGGCGCGCTACGCGGTGGCGAAGGGCGACTACGAGGGACTTCCGATCGAGGTCTACCACGACCCCCGGCACGCCTACAACGTAGAGCGGATGATCGAGGCGGTCCGCAAGTCGCTGGCCTATTACGAGGAGGCGTTCGCGCCGTACCAGTTCGACCAGGTCCGGATCCTGGAATTTCCCCGCTATGCGTCGTTCGCGCAGTCGTTCGCCAACACCATCCCGTTCTCCGAGTCCATCGGCTTCATCGCCGATCTGACCCGCGACGACGCGATCGACTACGTGTTCTACGTCACCGCGCACGAAGTCGCGCACCAGTGGTGGGGGCACCAGGTGGCCGGCGCGAACTCGCAGGGCGGGACGGTGCTGGTGGAATCGCTGGCGCAGTACTCGGCGCTGATGGTGATGGAGCAGGAGTACGGTCGCGCGCGCATGCGCCAGTTCCTGAAGTACGAACTGGACCGCTACCTCGCCGGCCGCGGTACCGAGCGGCTGGAGGAGTTGCCGCTGTACCGTGCCGAGAACCAGGCCTACATCCACTACAACAAGGGCTCGCTGGTGTTCTACCGGCTGCGCGAGGAGATGGGCGAGGACGCCCTGAACCGCGCGCTCTCGCGCTTCGTGGCGGATCGTCGCTTCGGCATGCCTCCGTACCCGACCACGCTGGACCTGCTTCGCTACATCCGGGAGGAAGCGGGGCCTGGGAGGGAGCAGCTGGTCACCGACCTGTTCGAAAAGATCACCCTGTACGACAACCGGGTGGCCGCGGCGACCGCGAGGAAGCTCCCCGACGGACGCTACGAAGTGACGATGACGCTGCACGCCGGCAAGTTCCACGCCGATGGCAAGGGGCGCGAGGCGGCGGTCGCGATGGACGACCGGGTGGAGATCGGCGTGTTCGCCGACGGGCCCTCGGGCGAAGAGAAGGACGAGAGGGTGCTGTACCTCGAGCCGCGCAGGATCGCCGCCGGAGCGGACGCGGCCGAACAGGTGGTGAAGGTCGTCGTCGACGGACGGCCGGACAGCGTCGGCTTCGATCCCTACAACAAGCTGATCGACAAGGTGCCTTCGGACAACCGCAAGTCGGTCACGATCGTCGAATAGTCGCCGACGACTAGTTGTCGAGCTCGCGCAGCGTCACCGAGGGCGGCGCGTCGAGCACGCGGCGGGTGGCGAACAGGCCGGCCAGCAGCGCCGCGGCCATGCCCAGCGCGGCGCCGGCGGCCGCCATCGCCCAGTCCGGCTCCCACGGCAGCTCGAACACCTGCACCGCGATGATCCCGGCCAGCAGCGAGGCCGCGATCGCCGCGACCAGGCCCGACAGCAATCCGATCGCCGCGAACTCCGAGGCCTGCGCCAGCCGCATCTGCCCGCGGCTGCCGCCGAGCACGCGCATCACCGCACCCTCGAGCAGGCGCTCGTCCTGGCTGGCGCTGACCGCGGCCATCAGCACCAGCAGCCCGGCCAGCAGCGAGAACCAGAACACCACCTCGACCACGGTCGAGACCTGGTCCGCGGTGTCGCGCACCTGCGCCAGCACCGCGGAGATGTCGATCACCGACAGGTTGGGGAACGCCTCGACCAGGTCGGCGGTGAAGCGCGTCGCGTCCGGCGGCACCGTCACCGCGGTGATGTGGCTGGCGGCGAAGGCGTCGAGCGAACCGGGCGAGGCGATCACGAAGAAGTTGGGGCGGAAGCTTTCCCAGTCCACCGTGCGCAGGCTGGTGATGGTCGCTTCGAACGGCTGCCCGGCGATGTCGAAGCCGATGCGGTCGCCGAGCTTCCAGCCGAGGTCGCGCGCGAACTCCTCTTCGACCGACAGCTCGGGGGTCGTCGTCGGCCCGGTCCAGAAGGTGCCGGCGACGACCTCGTTGTCGTCGCGCAGGGCATCGGCCATGGACAGGTTGAACTCGCGCTCGGCCATGCGCCGGGCGCGCTCGCCGCGGGCGGCATAGTCCTCGCCGGTGACCGCTTCGCCGTTGTCCGAGACCAGGCGCGCGCGGATCATCGGGAACAGCACCGGCTCGCCGACGCCGGCCTCGGCGATGTGCCGGCGCACCGCGTCCACCTGGTCGTCCTGCACGTTGATGATGAAGCGGTTGGGGGCGGTCTCCGACAGCGCCAGCTGCCAGCGGTCGAGCAGGTCGGTGCGCACGAAGGTCAGCAGCAGCAGCGCCATCAGCCCGAGGCCGAGCGCCGCGACCTGGGCGATGCTTGTGGCCGGGCGGCGCGCGACGTTGGCCAGGCCGTAGCGCAGGCTGCCGCGCAGCCGCGCGCGCAGGCGACGCACCGCCAGCACCAGGCACCAGGCCAGCAGCGCCAGCGCCGCGAAGGTGGCGAGCAGCCCGCCGAGCAGCGCCAGCGCCAGCGTCGCAGAACCGGACTTCCACCACAGCAGCGCGGCCAGGCCGGCGAGCCCGAGCAGGATCACCACCCAGGCGCTCGGCTCGGTCGGGTCGAGGTCGCGGCGGATTACGCGTAGCGCCGGCACCCGGCGCAGGGCCAGCACCGGCGGCGCACCGAAGGCAAGCAGCACCAGCAGGCCGATCCCGAAGCCGCGCAGGGCCGGCAACGCGCTGGCGGGGGGGATCTCGATCCCGAGTTCGCGCGACAGCCACGCGCCGATGCCCCATTGCAGCGCGAACGCGATCGCCACGCCGATGGCGCTGCCGAGCAGCGCGAGCAGCAACAGCTCGCCGACGTGCACCGAGACCAGCGTGCGCTGGCTGGCGCCGAGGCAGCGCATCACCGCGGTCCCGGAGAGGTGGCGCTCGCTGTGGCGGCGCGCCGCCATTGCCACCGCGACCGCGGCCAGCACCACCGAGACCAGGGCCGCGAGCCCGAGGAAGCTGGCCGCGCGGTCCAGCGCCGAGCGGATCTCGGGGCGGGCGTCGGACGCCGTTTCCAGGCGTTGCCGGTCGGCGAGGTTGGCCTCGGCGAGCGCGGTGAAACGCTGCACGGCGTCGGCGTCGCCGGCGACCACCAGCCGGTACTGGATGCGGCTGCCTTCCTGCACCAGCCCGGTGGCGTCGAGGTCGGCGCGGTTGATGAACACCTTGGGCGCGACGTTGAAGTAGTCGAGCGCGGCGTCGGGCTCCTGCGCCACCAGCGCGACCAGTTCGAACTCGGCCTCGCCGAGCGCGATGCGGTCGCCGATGCGGGCGCCGAGCGTCTCGGCACCGGCGCGGCTCAGCCAGGCGGTGCCGGGCGCAGGGATGCCTTCGGCGTTGCGCTCGACGCCGTCGCTGCCGGCAACGACGTAGCTGCCGCGCAGCGGATAGCCGTCGCCGAGCACGCGCAGGTCGCCGAGCTGCAGGCGCGCGTCGTCGGCGTCGCCGACCCGCACCATGGTGTTGAACTCCAGCGTCTCGCTGTGGCGCAGGCCGGGAGCCGCGGCCGCCTCGCGGATCGCGCCCTCGACCGGGCTGCGCGACCGCACCACCGCGTCGCCGCCGAGCAGCTGGTTGGCCTGCAGCACCAGCGCGCGCTCGGCGCGCTCGGTGACGAAGCCGACCGCGGTGATCGCGAGCACCGCCAGCGCCAGCGCGGCCAGCAGGATGCGCACCTCGCCGGCCGCGAGATCGCGGCGCAGCTGGCGCCAGGCCATCCGGGCGGCGGTCATGCAGCCGCCACCGCGCGTGCTTCGTCGGCGACCAGGCGGCCGCTGTCCAGCCGCAGCAGGCGCCCGCAGCGCACCGCCAGGTGCTCGTCGTGGGTCACCAGCACCAGGGTGGTGCCGGCATCCTGGTTGAGCGCGAACAGCAGTTCGATGATCGCCTCGCCGGTGTGGGTGTCGAGGTTGCCGGTGGGCTCGTCGGCGAACAGCAACGAGGGCCGGGTCACGAACGCGCGCGCCAGCGCCACGCGCTGCTGCTCGCCGCCCGAGAGCTGGCGCGGGTAATGGCCGAGGCGGTGCCCGAGCCCGACCTTCTCCAGCACCGCGCGCGCCGGCGCATCCACCTCGCGGTCGCCGCGCAGTTCCAGCGGCAGCATCACGTTCTCGAGCGCGGTGAGGGAGGGCAGCAGCTGGAAGCTCTGGAACACGAAGCCGACCTGCTCGCCGCGCACCCGGGCGCGGCCGTCCTCGTCGAGCGCGGTCAGTTCGACGCCTGCCAGCCGCACCGAGCCGCTGCTGGGCAGATCCAGCCCGGCCATCAGCGACAGCAGCGTGCTCTTGCCCGAACCGGAGGCGCCGACGATGGCCACGGTATCGCCGCTGGCGACCTCGAAGCCGAGGCCTTCGAGGATGGTCAGCTCGCCGGCGGGCAGGCGGACGCGCTTGCCCAGCGCCTCCACCTGCAGGATGGGGGCCGCTTCAGCCTGTGATCGGGTGGCGTCGGTCAAGATAGGGGTTCCCGCGAAGGTTGGAGAATGGACGGATGCATTGTCCCGGATATTCGGTGGCGGCGGCGCGCAGGCAATGGGCCAAAGGTTGGCTGCTGGCGATGCTGGCCGCGCTGCTGCTGGCCGCGCCGGCGAGCGCGGCGCCCGCGCAGCGCACCGTGCTCGTGTTCGGCGACTCGCTCTCTGCCGGCTACGGCATGGCCGCGGAGCAGGGCTGGGTGGCGCTGCTGGAAAAGCGCCTGGCCCGGCGGGCGCCCGGCTGGAAGGTGGTGAACGCCAGCGTCAGCGGCGAAACCACCGCCGGCGGCGTGTCCCGGCTGGCGAAGGTGCTCGAGCGCACCGACCCGGACGTGGTGGTGATCGAGCTCGGCGCCAACGACGGCCTGCGCGGGCTGCCGCTGCAGGCCAGCCGCGACAACCTGGCGAAGATGGTGCGCGCGGCGAAACGCGCCGGGGCCGAGGTGCTGCTGGTCGGCATGCGCATGCCGCCGAACCTGGGGCGCGCCTACACCGACGGCTTCGAGGCCAACTTCCGCGCGGTGGCGAAGGACGAGGGCGTCGCTCTGCTGCCGTTCCTGCTCGCGCCGATCGCGGCCGATGCCGACGCCTTCCAGGCCGACGACCTGCATCCCACCGCCGCCGCGCAGCCGAAGCTGCTCGACCACGTCTGGCCCGCGCTGGAGCCGCTGCTGGAGCCTTGACGCGGATTGGCGTATGAAGGGTGTGTCGTCCCGTCGCCGGAGGATGGATGAACACCAAGCCGCAGCCCGACCCGAAGCAGAAGCAGAAGGAAGGCGAGTTCGACCCTCGCGACAAGAACCGCGACGGCGTGGTCGACGAGCAGGAGCTGGTCGACTTCGAGAGCGAGCAGAGCTTCCCGGCCAGCGACCCGCCGAGCTGGACCCTGGGGCCGGAAAAGGCCGAATGAGCGCCGGCCCCGCCCTGCGCCACGCCGGCATCTCGCGCACGATCCTCGACGCCATCGGCGACACGCCGCTGCTCGAGATCGACGGCGTGTTCGCCAAGCTGGAGTTCATGAACCCCTCCGGCTCGATCAAGGCGCGCATCGCCTGGTACATGGTCGAGAAGGCCGAGCAGCAGGGCCTGCTGAAGCCCGGCGACACCATCGTCGAGGCCACCAGTGGCAACACCGGCAACGCGCTGTCTATGGTTGCCGCGGTGAAGGGCTACCGGATGCTGGTGATGATGCCGGAGGGGCTGTCCAACGAGCGCGTGGCGATCTCGCGCGCGTACGGCGCGGAGGTGCGCTTCGTCGGCCACTTCCACGTCAACTCCGCGCTCGAGGAAGCGAAGCGCCTGGGCGAGCAGCCCGGCCATTTCGCGCCGGCCCAGTTCGAATCCGAATACAACGTCGAGGAGAACCGCGAGATCCTCGGCCCGGAGATCCTGGCGCAGCTGGGCGACCGCGTGCCCGACGCGCTGGTCATGGGCGTGGGCACGGGCGGCACCCTGATCGGCGTCGGCCAGGCCTTCCGCAAGGCGAACCCGAAGGTGCGCCTGTTCGCCATGGAGCCCTCGGAATCGCAGACCATCCTCTGCGGCGAGGTCAGCACCCACCACATCGAAGGCATTTCCGACGGATTCGTGCCGGGGATCTTCGCGCGCCACGCGGAACTGGTGGACGCGACCCTGTCGGTCTCGAGCGCCGAGGCGATCGCGGAGATGCGCCGGCTGGCGCGCGAGCACGGCCTGCTCTGCGGCCCCAGTTCCGGCGCGCACCTGGTCGCGGCGCGCCGCGTGCGCGAACAGCATCCGGAGTTCCGCACCGTGGTGACGCTGTTCTGCGACGAAGGCGAGAAATACCTGCAGGACCACTTCAGCCAGCCGGCGGACGACGTCGTCGGCGACGCGTTTCTCTAGTACTGTCCCCCTTGGGGGAACCACTCCGGTTCCGATGCGAGGGGGAAGTCATGGGCTGGAAGTCTCTGGCGGTACTGGCTTGCGCGATCGCGGCCGTGGCATTGGGAACTGGGATCCACGCGTCGCCACAACAGGCAGGACCACAGTCGCAGGCCGTGCCGGATCCGCAGGAGTGCACCAAACTCAAGGGCCTCGATGCGCAGATGGCCTGCCTGAAACTGGCGATGCAGGCCCTGCAGCCTCCATCCGACGCGGAGCCGATCCTGCCGCCCGACGAGCCACCCGTGGGCGGCGATCCGGCCTCGGGGGCGTGTTACCTGAGCGGCAAGACCCAGCCGGTGTGGCCCAACGGGCAGCCGATGGGCGGCACGGTCACGGCCGACCAGTGCATCGCCAACCACGGCGTATCGGTCGCGGAGTTCGCGCAGTTCTGCGAGGCGGGACTGCAGGCCGGCCAGCAGGCGGGACCCAACAATCTGGTGCTGCGCTACCGGAAGGCCTGTCCGGCCAATCCGAAGTCCATGTGCAGTCTCAAGAACCTGCCACGCGCAGGCGCCGATCCGGATGATCCGGCCAGCTACACCGCACGCGTGGACTTCCACTTCTATCCCGCGAACGCGCAGCAGGCGGACGAGGCCGGTTGCGAGGACAAGCGGTTCTTCTGAGCGTCAGGCGTAGGCAAATTCGTGCCGCTCCCCGCCGCGCACCCACAGTGCGCGGTCGGGGCGGACGCTGAGCCACCAGGTCTGCGGCGTGCCGCGCGGCGACTTCGCCGCGAACCCGGCCGGCGTGAGCAGCGCGACGCAGCCGCCATGCCGCGGATCGCGCACCGACGCGTAGCGGATCGCCTCGACCCCGGCATCGCGCGTGCGCCGCGCCAGTTCCTGGGTGGCGGCGTAGCTGTCGGGGTCGCGCCAGTGCCTGGCGTCGCGGACCAGGGGTGGCTTGCGCAGGTCGATCGCCAGCACCCGGAAGCCGGCCTTGAACGCGGTGTGCGCGACCGCGTCGATGCGGGTGAGCGCGGGGGCGTCGCGCAGGAAGCGCCAGCGCCAGTAACCGAGCTCCGCGCACGCGGTCGCCAGGCGCTCGGCGGCATAGAACACGCCCGGCTCGCCGGCCGCGCGGAAGCGCGAGCCGCGCGGCAGCGGCGGATAGCGGAACGGGGTCGCGAGCAGGTAGTGCAGGCCGCGCGTCGCGGCCGGCAGGGGCGGCTTGGCGGCTTCGAGCAGGTCCTCGAGCAGGACCTGTTCCTCGACGCTGTCCACGAGCTTCATGGTCGCGGCCGCGTGCTGCGCCTCGACCACCCGCCAGCCTTCGCCCGCCCAGCGGCGCGCTTCAGCCGCGAGCGCGGTGGGCGTCCAGGTAATCGACGACATGGACCAGGCCCTGCGGGCTCAGCACCAGTTCCTTCGGCACCCCGTTGAGGCCGAGGTTCTCGGAGCCGAGCCAGGTGCGCGCGGCCTCGCGGTCGCCGACGATCGAATCCAGCGAACGGAACAACCGCACCAGCAGCAGGCCGAGCTCGCCGGCCTTGCTCTCCGGATCGAGCTGCAGCCGGCCCTGGTGCAGGCGGGTGACGCTGGCCGCGCTGAGTCCGAGCACGCGGGCGAGCGCGGCGCGCGAGAGCTGCAGGTGCTCGGCGGCGCGGACCACGGCCTTGGACAGGACCGCGCCCGGATCGAGGCCGGGGGCGGGGGTAGGGCGGGCCTGGCTGGGCATGGGACCTCCTTTCACATGAAAGGATAGTGCATCTTTATTTCCCATGCAAACCCGCTACTGGTGCCTGTCGGGGAGGCCTCCGATGGTGTCGCTGCGCACGTCGTCGCTGAAGTCGCGCCGGCCGTTGCCGCGATCGCCGATGCCGTCGTCGAGGTTCTCGTCGAGCAGGTCGCCCTGGTCGTCGACCCCGATGTTGTCCATCGCGGCGATCGAGCGGGGATCCTTCAGCGCCGGTCCGTCGGTGTCGGGAAGTTCGCTGCCGTCGTCGACGCGCTTCTCGTCGCGCGGCGCGCCGGGGCGGGTGGGGTTGGACTTGGCCATGGCTGGTTTTCCCGGGTTGGTTTCCGTGGTGGGGGCGCTGCGTATCATGGGCACATGGCCCATGAAGCCCTCGACAACCCGTTCTGGTCCTCGCTGCGGACCCGCCATCGCGACATTGCCCTGCTGGCCGACGATGTCGCCCGTTACCCCACCGAATACGCGCCGTTCCTCGGCGTCCCGTCGCCCGATGCCCGCGTGGACGAAGCGCTGCAGGCGCTGGTCGCGCCAGGGGAAACCGTCTACCTGCTGGGCGTGCTGCCGCAGGTGCCGGCCGGCTGGCACTGCGAGGCCTTCCGCCCGCTCGCGCAAATGGTGCGCGAAGCACCCATCCCGGTACCCGAGGGGCCGGAGGTGGCCGAGCTCGATGCCTCGCAGCAGGCCGACGCCATCGCCCTGACCGCGCTGGTCTACCCGCACTATTTCCGCCAGCGCACGATGGACCTGGGCCGCTATTTCGGGATCTACATGGACGGCCGCCTGGCGGCGATGGTCGGCGAGCGCCTGGGCACCGCCGACACCCGCGAGCTGAGCGCGATCTGCACCCACCCCGACTTCACCGGCCGCGGCTATGCGCGCCGGCTGACCGCGATGCTGGCCAACGACAACCTGGAGCGCGGCTGCCTGCCGTTCCTGCACGTCAGCCACGAGAACACGCGCGCGCTGGAGCTCTACGCGAAGCTCGGCTTCCGCCACCGCGCCGACATCGGCTTCTGGTCGCTCCGCCGCCCGTAGGAGCGGCGCTCCTACAGGCCGGGGTGGTAGACGCGCTCGACGTGGCCCTCGAGCTGGTCCGGCCAGAAGTAGACCTCGCGCAGGTTGCCGGTGCTGTAGCGCTCGGCCTCGTCGTTGAAGTGCGGTGAATCCGGATGGCCGCTGGCGCCGCCGGCGGTGATCGCGCGGGCGCGCACCCGCTCGCCGAACTCGACCACGGCGACGAAGCTGTTGCCGCTGGTGCCGTAGTAACGCTTCGTGCCCGGGTAACGGCGCGCGCCGAACGAGGCCAGCGAGCCCCAGCGCGATGAGGTGAACGGCACCGGGATGCTGGGTTTCGCATCGTCGAACGGCTGCTGGAGGTCGCCGGTCAGGCGCTGGAAGCGGTTGATCTCGCCCCAGGGCACGCCCCAGCTGCCGAAGTCGGATTCGAGCCGTTCGACCGCGGTGGCCAGTGCCGCGAGCCGCTGCGCGGAGACGTCGTCGCGTTCCATGTAGTCCAGCAGCCGCTCGCCGGCCGCGCGCGCGTCGTCGGACAGGTCGCTCCACAGCTGGTCGCCCCAGAACACCGCCAGCGAGGTCGGCATCGAGGCGATGTTCCAGCGGTAATCCCAGTCGCGCAGCATGGCCACCGGACCCTGCAGCCGCGTCCGTCGCGGATCGTCCGCGGGCAGCGCGTCGTAGTCGGCGACCAGCATCGGCACCAGCCGCGCGAACGCCACCAGGTACGGGTCGTAGGCGGTGGCGATCAGCTTCTCCATCGTGAAGCCTTCGGCGTCGGCGAGCAGCCGCAGCACGTTCTCGCCGCGCGGGTTCTCGCCGAAGGTGTCCATGTAGCGCGGGTAGTCCTCGATCCGCGGGCTGTGCGCGCCGGCGGCCGAGTAGGGCCAGTTGTTGGTGTTCATCACCCAGCCGTTGGGCGGGTCGATGACGTTGGGCAGGTCCGCGATCGCGTGCAGCCCCTGCCAGGCTGTGTCCGCGCCGGCGGGGACCGGCTTGGTGTAGTCGAAGCGGTCGTCGCGCACCGGCATGAACTGCGGGTGCAGGTAGGCGATCTCGCCCTTGTCGCTGGCGAACAGCGTGTTGTTGGAAGAGTTGGCCTTGCGCCGCGCGACCTCGAGGTAGCTGGCGAGGTCGTCGGCCTTGGTGCGCAGCCAGCTCTGCTCGAGCGCGGCGATCGGCTCGACCATCAGCGCGGTCGCCACCAGGCCGTCGTCGCCGCGCCGCGTCACCGGCCCGTACTTCGAGTGCAGGGTGTCGAAGCTGCGTTCGCCGAGGCTGCCGTCCGGCTTGCGGTAGCGCAGGGTGATGGCGCGGGTCTCCAGCGGCTCGGCCACGTCGAGCACGAATTCGTCGATGTTGTCGGCGCCGGTGGAGGTGTGCATCCAGCCGACGTGCCGGTTGAAGCCCTGGTAGATGAAGAACTGGCCCCAGGTCGCGGCGCCGTAGGCATCCAGGCCCTCGTCGCTGCTCATCTGAAGCTCGGAGCGGAAGAAGAACGAGGTGTGCGGGTTGATCAGCAGGAGCGCATTGCCGTTGGCGGTGCGCGACGGGGCGATCGCGATGCCGTTGGAGCCGGTGGGCTCGCGCAACGGGTCGGCGGGCGCACGCAGCGCCAGCGTCATGCGCGGATCGGCGCCGTACAGTTCCGCCAGCGCGCCCAGCGGCACCCGCTCGATGTCGCCACCGATGCTGCCCTCGGTGAAACTCAGCGCCATCCACGGCTCGTAGCGTTCGATCGCGAGCCTGGGGACGTCGGGATGGGTGGCCAGGTAGTGGTTGAGGCCGTCGGCCCAGGCGTCCATCAGCCGCTGCAGCCAGTCCGGGCTGTCGGCATAGGCCTGGCGCAGCTTGGCGTGCGGCAGGTACATGCGCGCGCGCAGGTCCTGCCAGAGCGCCTCCTCGCCGTCGGCCTCGGCGGTGCGTCCCAGCGCGAACAGGAAGTTGCGCTCGATCCGGTTGTAGTCGTCCTCGGCCTGCGCGTAGACCATGCCGAACACGGCGTCGGCGTCGGTCGCGCCGTGCACGTGGGCCAGGCCCCAGTCGTCGCGGGTGATGGTGACGGCGCGCGCGTGGCGTGCGCGGCGCTCACGGTCGGCATCGGCGCGGGTGTCGTCGACGCTGGCGTCGGCGCCCGGTTGCGGCGGGGTCGCGGCCACCGGCATTGCACAGGCAACGAGGGCGGCCAGCGCCAGCAGGCGTAAGCTATGGGTGAAGGGCCCGGTCATGGCGGAACCCTATCAGGTCCGGTTCCTGTCAGTCCGGTTCATCGCCCGTTAGCATTACCGACATCCCGCTGGCCCACACTGTCCGCATGCATTGCCGCCCGTTCCCGATCCTCCTGCTGGGCGCGTGCCTCGCGCTTGCCGCCTGTGGGCAGGAGCCGCCGTCGGCTCCGCCGCAGCCCGTACTGACCAGCGCCGACAACGGCGGCGGCGCCATCAGCACCCCGGCCTCCGAGAAGCGGCCGCTCGCGGAAGACGTGCTGGAGGGCACCAAGTGGCCGCCGGCGAAGCTGTCCTCGGGCAACGCCTACGTGAGCTGCAGCACCGACTACGTCGAGGACGGCGACGGCGAACCGCTGGTGGACCTGGGCTACCTGAGCGTGCTCGACGCGCTCGCGCCCTGCCGCGAGACCGGCGTGGTGCGGTTGCGCTACGAAGGCAAGATCACCAGCGACTTCGCCGACCTGGTCGAGCGCACCACCGCGATGGCCGAGCGCATGGAGATCGAGCGGCGCGTGCTCGACATCGACTCCTCCGGCGGCATGGTCGAGGACGGCATCCGCGCCGGCGACGTGATCGCCGAGTCGCACTGGACGATCTGGGTGCGCGAGGGCGACATGTGCCACAGCGCCTGCGTGTTCGTGCTCGCCGCCGGCGACAACCGGCTGGTCGCGGGGCCCGTGGGCATCCACCGCATCATCCGCCTGCAGTCCGAGGCCACCACCCGCGCCGAACTCGACGCGGAGCTGCGCGGCGTGCACGACAACATCAAGGCCTACCTCTCGCGCAACGGCGTGGACGTGGCGGTGGCGGACATGATGATGACCGTGCCGAGCCGCGCGCTGCGCCTGCTGACCCCTGAGGAACTGCGCCGCTACGGCATCTCCGGCCGCAACCCGGCACAGGAAGACCTGGAGCGGATCCAGCTCGCGCGCAGCTGCGGCATCGAGTTCGTGCATCGCAAGGAGGCCTTCGTGCGCGCGTTCGAGCAGCAGTGCGCGGGCGACGAGGGCGGGGAAGTGGACGCCATGGCCGAGTGCGGGGTGGCGCTGCGCGCCCGGTTCGGCTTCCCCGACCCGGAATGCCCGGAGCAGAGCCCGCTCTCGGAGTACGACGCGCTCACGGCCGCTCGAACGCCCTGATCTCCGCCAGCAGCGCTTCCGCGCCCTGGACTCCGCAGCCGGCGTTGTCGGCGTCGATGGCGTCGGCGATGCGGCTGGCGCGCCGGCGCAGGTGCCGGAACCACCACAGCGTGGCGGCGAAACCCGCGATGCCGACCGCGAGGTTCCAGGCCATGAAGCGCAGGCCGATGTCGGCGCCCGTCGCCCACTTGGCCAGCACCTCGACCAGCGGCAGCCACAGCACCCAGAACGCCAGCCCAAGCAGCGGCGCCACCCGCGTGCGCCAGTAGCGCAGCAGGCCCAGGTACTTCTGGATGGTGAGCACCGGCTGCGCGTAGTTGATCCGCAGCGCGAGCAGCAGTTCGACCACCGCGGAGACCACCAGCGCCACGCTCCAGGCATGCATCAGCAGGCCGCAGGCCAGCGCCAGCGGCTCGTGCAGGTGCGCGATCCAGAAGCGGGCGAAGAACACCGTCATCGCCACGCCGGCCAGCGCCTGCAGCGACTGCCCCGCCAGCAGCGGCCACAGCCTGGCCTTGGCGCGGCGCACGCGGTCCCCGGTGGCGAGTTGCAGGTTGAGGTCCTGCTGGTGGCGGAGGCGCTGGTCGAGTTCCTTCCAGGCCTGGCGGAGGTCGTGCAGTTCGAGGGTGTTGTCCATGTCAGGCTCCTGCGTCGGGGGAGAGTTGCTGGCGGATGCGCTGCTTCAGGCGGCTGAGGCGGGTCCCGACGTTGCTTTCGCGCAGGCCGAGCACTTCCGCGATCTCGCGGTGGCTGCGGTCCTCCAGGTGGAGCAGCAGGAGCGCGCGGTCGAGCGGGGCGAGCCCGCCCAGTACGCGCTGCAGCAGCAGTTCGCGTTCGCCGGCGCCGTCGGCATCGTGGTGGGCGGCGTCGTGCAGGCCTTCCTCGAGCGGCACGTGGTGGCGTTCGCGCAGGCTGCGCCCGCGCAGGTGCGAGATCGCAACATTGAGCGCGATCCGGTACATCCACGTGGTCAGGCTCCGGGACGGGTCGTACCCGGGCCAGGCACGCCACAGTTGCGCGGCGATCTCCTGGCCCAGGTCCGCCCGGTCATCCGGGTTGCTGGCGTAGCTGTTGACGACCTTGAACACGATGCCGGCGTGCTGCTCGAGCACCTCGGCAAAGGCGCGCCGGTCGTCGCGTCGCATGGCGGCGGCTGTTTCCATCCTGGTTCCCGTCGCGGGCGCCGGAGCGCCCCTCGGGAACCATGATTCGCGCCGGGGCGCGAAACGTCACACCCGTGGCGTCACTTGCCGTTGACGCTGAACCGGCCGGGGCCGAGCAGCGCGATCGCGACCGCGGTGCCGATGAACATGCCCTGCAGCTCCAGCGCCCAGCCACCGCTCTGGTTGAGCTGGCCGAGCTCGCCCATGTGCGCGAGGCCGATCGCGAACAGCATGTTGACGAGGATCAGCAGCGCGCCGATGCGGGCGTGGAAGCCGGCGATCACCATCAGCGGCGCCAGCACCTCGCCGATGTACGCGCCATAGGCGATGAAGCCGGGCAGGCCGGCCGCGGTGACCATGCCCACGATCGGGTCGATCCCGCCGCGGATCTTGGCCACGCCGTGGAGCAGGACCAGCATTCCCAGGGTGACGCGCAGGACCAGCTTTCCGATATCCACCTGGTTGTTCATCGTCTTCCCCTTGCGGTAGGACGCCGGAGCGGCGCCGGCCCCGAGCATAGAAGGTCCCGGGCCGGTCCGCATTGACCGGCCCTCAGCCGCTGGTGACGTCCTTGGACTCGCCGGTGGCCAGCACCTCGACATGCTCGATCCGCTGCGGCCGCACCAGCAGGGGGTAGGCGACCACTGCCCCGAGGATGATCACCACCCCGGCGTAGAACCCCGGGTCGAGTTCGTGCTGCTCGCCCAGCAGCAGGATCGCCAGCACGATCGCGTAGACCGGTTCCAGGTTGACCGCGAGCTGCGCGGCGAAGGCGCTCATGTGGCGCAGGGCGACCAGCGACAGCGCGAACGGGAACAGCGTGCATGCGAACGCGAGCGCCAGCAGCAGCAGGCCGTCTCGCAGGCCGGGAAGCACGAACACGTCGCCGCCGAACACCGGGAACGCGACCGCCATCAACGGTGCCAGCGCGGTCAGGGCCAGGGTCCCGGCGCCCAGTTCGACCGCGGTCATGGTCAGCGGATCGGTGCGTTCGACCAGGCGCTTGTTGAGCGAGCCGAACAACGCCACGAAGAACGCGGACAGCGCACCGACCGCGATCCCCAGGCGCATGTCCACCGGCACCCCGCCGACCACCAGCGCGACGCCGGGCAGCACCGCGATGCCGAGTCCGAGCTCGCGCGCCGAGAACCTGCGTCCGGCCAGCTTCGGCTCGGCCAGCGCGGTGAACACCGTCGCCAGCGCCATGCAGGTGGCGCCGACCGAGGCGTTGGCGAGCTTGATCGAGCCGTAGAAGGTCAGCCAGTGCAGCGACACCAGCACGCCGATGCCGGCGTAGGCGAGCAGCAGCTTCGGCGGCAGCGCGCGCAGCCCCCGCCACACCCGCGGGACCAGCGCCAGCGCCAGCACCACCAGTCCCATGCGCCACCACACCAGCGGCAACGCGGGCAGCGTGATCAGCTTGCCGAGGATCGCGGTGAAGCCCCACAGCACCACGCACAGGTGGATCTGCAGGAACGCCTTGCGGGTGTCGGTCATCGGCATCGCCGCATTCTAGGGCCGGGACGGGCTAGGGCCGGTACGGCGCGGACTCGCGCAGCAGCCAGTCGGCGAACGCCTGCGCATCCGCGCCGAGGCGGCGATGCGAGGGATGGATCAGGTAGTAGCTCCAGCGCGCGGGCATCGACGGTACCGGCAGCCGCGCCAGCTGGCCCGACTCGAGGAACGGCGCCACGATCCTTTCGCGCGCCAGCGCGACGCCGAGTCCGAGCGCGGCGGCGTTGAGCGCGGCGTTGGAGTCGGTGAACTGGTAGTGCTCGTCGGGTCGCGCCTCGCGCACCCGGGTCCAGCGGAACCAGTCGTGCCAGCCCTGGTGGCCGGCATCGGAGATCAGGCGCGCGGCCGCGATGTCCGCCGGGGTGCGCAACCCGTCGAAGCCGGGAAGCGAGGGCGACGCCACCGGCACCAGGACCTCGTCCATCAGCAAGCGAGCGCTCAACCCCGGCCATTGGCCGCCCCCGAGACGGATGCCGAGGTCGGGGCCGCCGTCGTCGAAGCGGGTGAGCGCGAAGCCGGTTTCGAATCCGATGCGCACGTCCGGATGCGCCGCGACGAAACCCGGCAAGCGTGGCTGCAGCCAGGCGACGAGCCAGGAATGCAGGGTGGCGATGCGCACCCGCGGCTCGTCGCGGCCGCTGCGGATCCCGCGCACGACCTCGTCGAGGTCGGACAGGCTGCTGCCGGCGGCATCGGCCAGCCGCCGCCCGTCGGGGGTCAGCAGTACCCCGCGCGCGTGGCGGTGGAACAGTTGCACGCCCAGCCAGCCTTCGAGCTTGCGCACGTGGTGGCCGACCGCTCCGGCAGTGAGGCTGAGTTCCTCCGCGGCGTGGGCGAAGTTCTGGTGCCGGGCCGCCGCCTCGAACGCGGCCAGCGCCGGAAGCCATCCGGAACGGAGCATGGCAAGACCTCAATGGATTTGATGCCTGACGCAAGAAGTATGCGCTTGTGCGCCCCCCGGCGCCACGGACAATGGCCCACAGACAACAACCACTTGAAGGCCACGCCATGTCCAGCACTGCCGGCAGCCTGCCCGCCACCCCCTCCCTGGAGGCCCCGGAGCGGCTGGCTTCCCTCGAGCTCCTCCTGCTCGGCGCCATCTGGGGCGCGTCCTTCCTGTTCATGCGCGTGGCGGCGAGCGACTTCGGCCCGGTGGCCCTGGTCGAGGTGCGGCTGGCGCTCGGTGCGCTGGTGCTGCTGCCTTTCCTGTGGCGGGCGCGGGCCAGGTTCCCGCTGCGGCTGTGGCCGAAGCTGGCGCTGATCGGGGCGATCAACGCGGCCGTCCCCTTCATCCTGTTCGCCTGGGCCGCCGAACGCGCGCCGGCGGGCATCGGCGCGATCTCGAACGCCTTGACGGTGCTGTTCACGGCGCTGGTGGGCCTGCTGTTCTTCGGCGAGCGCATCGGCGGACGGCGCGCGCTGGCGCTGGTGGTCGGATTCGCCGGCGTGGTGGTGCTCGCCAGCGGCCGGACCGCCGGCAGCGGCATCGGCATGGCGGTGGCGGCCGGCGCAACCGCGGCCTTCCTCTACGCCGTGGGCCTGCACCTCGTGCGCCGGCATCTCACCGGCCTGCCGTCCGGCGCGGTGGCGGCGGCGACCGTCGGCGCGTCCGCGCTGCTGTTGCTGCCGTTCGCGGTCGCCGCCTGGCCCTCGCAACCGGTGCCGCTGCAGTCGTGGGTGTCCGCCGCGCTGCTCGGCGTGCTGTGCACCGGGCTGGGCTTCGTCATGTACTACCGGCTGATCGCGCGCCTCGGCGCTGGCCGCGTGTCCACCGTGACCTACCTGATCCCGGTGTTCGGCGTGGCGTGGGCGTGGATGCTGCTCGGCGAAACCCCGACCTGGAGCATGGGCGTCTCCGCGTTGCTGATCCTGGGCAGCGTGGCGGCGAGCCAGAAGGCGCGTTGAGCTCAGTCGCCGCCGAGCGCGGCGAGCAGCGCCATGGCCGCCGCCGGATTGCGCTCCTTGGCGGCGGCGATGAAGAACACGAACACGTCGCGCGGACGTCGCGGGGCGGGTTCGGCCGAGATCCGCGGCAGGTCGGCGGGTTCGCCGCCTTCGGCCCACTCGCGTGCGCGGCTCGCCCATGCCTCCAGTTCGGCCGTCGGATAGCCGGTGGCGACATCGCTGCGAGCGCGCATCAGCCGGGCATAGGCGAAGTCGGCGGTGAGGTCGGCGAACGACGGGTGTTCGGCGGAATCGGTGAACACGGTGGCGCACCCGTGGCTGCGCGCCAGCGCGAGGAAATCGCCATCCACGAAGGCCGGGTCGCGCACGTCCAGCACGTGGCGCAGCGCGACTCCGTCCGCCTGCTTCGGCAGCAGCGCGAGGAATGCAGTGAAGTCGTCGCGGTCGATGCGCACGCCGCGGTCGAACTGCCACACCAGCGGTCCCAGCTTCGCGCCCAGCGTGGCGATGCCGCCGACGAAGTCCTCGACCTGCGGGCCGGTGCGCGCCAGCACCCGCGCCTGCATGACCCGCTTCGGCGCCTTGGCCGCGAACACGAAGCCGTCCGGGGCCTCGTCGCGCCACCTGGCGTAGGTCGCCGGCTTCTGCGTGCCGTAGTAGGTGCCGTTGACCTCGATCGCGGTGACGTGGCGGCTCGCGTACTCGAGCTCGCGCCGCTGCACCAGCCCCTTGGGATAGAAGTTGTCGCGCCAGGGCGCGTAGGTCCAGCCACCGATGCCGACGCGGATCGTGCCGGCGTCCGTCGCGCCGCTCATGCCAGCGGCTGCGCGCGTCCGAACAGGTAGCCCTGGCCCAGGCGGCAGCCCATCGCGAGCAGGGCGTCGCGTTGCGCTTCGGTCTCGACGCCGACCGCCAGCACCTCGAGCTCGAGCGCGTGCGCCAGCGCGACCATGGCCGCCAGCACCGCACGGCTGCGCCCGGCCTGTTCGCCGTCGAGGCGGGCCACGAAGCTGCGGTCGATCTTGACCATGCGCAGCGGGAAGCGGTGCACGTACGCCAGCGACGAGGCGCCGGTGCCGAAGTCGTCGAGCGCCGCCTCCACGCCGCCGTCGCGCAGGCGCTGCAGCACCGCGGCGACGCCGCCCGGGTCTTCGAGCAGCACGCTCTCGGCCAGTTCGATGCGCAGCCGGCGCGGGTCCACGCCGGTCTCCTCGAGCATGCCCAGCAGGCGCGCATCGAAGTCGCCCTCGCGGAACAGCCGCGGCGAGACGTTGATCGTGACGAAGCCGTCGCCGGGCAGGCGCGCGGCGGCGAGCGCGGCATGGCGGAAGCTGCGCCAGTCGATCGCCGCGAGCTGGCCGCTGTCCTCCGCCACGCGCAGGAACTCGCCGGCCGCGAGCACGCCGCGGCGCGGGTGGCGCCAGCGCAGCACCGCCTCGTGGCCGATCACCGCGCCGTCCTCCAGCCGCACCAGCGGTTCGAACCACGGCGCGAACTCGTCGCGCGCCAGGCCCTCGCGCAGCTCCTGCTCCAGCGCGATGGTGTCGCGGGCCGCGCGGCGCAGGCTGTCGTCGAACGGCACGTAGCGGTTGCGGCCGCATTCCTTGGCGCGGTACAGCGCCATGTCGGCGTCCTGCAGCACCTCGTCCACCAGGGTGTAGGCGCGGCCGCCGTCGCCGACCGCGATGCCGATGCTGGCGCTGGCCTGCAGTTCGCGGCCGCCGGCGCTGAACGGCCGGCGCAGGGCGTCGATGATCCGCTGCGCGACGCCGGTGGCGCGCGCGCCCGGGTCCGGGTCCTCCAACAGCACCGCGAACTCGTCGCCGGACAGGCGCGCCACCACGTCCGGCGCACCGACGATCGCGCCCAGCCGGCGCGCGACCTCCTTGAGCACGCCGTCGCCGACGAGATGGCCGAGGCTGTCGTTGATCTGCTTGAAACGGTCCACGTCGATGTACAGCAGCGCGAAGCCGACCGCCTCGCCGGCCTCGCGCCGGTCGATCGCGCGCGCGACGCGGTCGCGCAGCAGCACGCGGTTGGGCAGGCCGGTGAGCGGGTCGTGCAGCACCTGGTGGCGGAGTTGCGCCTCCGCCTGCTCGCGCTGCTCCACCTGCTCGCGCAGCTCGCGGGTGCGCTGCTCGACGCGGTCCTCGAGGCGGGCATTGGCCTGGCGCAGGGCCTCGGCCGCCTGGCGGCGCTGCAGCGTGCGCGTGATCTGGTGGGCGGCGAAGTTGAGCAGTTCGGCGTCGCGCGCGTCGTAGGCGCGGCTCTGCGAGTAGGACTGCACCACCACTGCGCCGATCACCCCGTCCACGCCGGCCAGCGGCGCGCCCAGCCAGCTGGTGACCAGCGGATCCACGTAGCGGGGGTCCACCTCGCCCTGGCGCACCAGCTCGATGGTGCGCGCCGGATCCACCACCTGCGGCGTGCCGCTGCGCAGGACGAATTCGGTCATGCCGCGCCCGAACGGGCGCGTGGACCAGTCGGTCTCGCAGGCATCGACCGCGAACGGGAAGCTGACCTCGCTGCCGTCCGCGGACAGCAGCGCGATGTAGAAGTTGCGGGCGTGGATCAGGCCGCCGACGATCGCGTGCACCTGGCGGTAGAAGGCGATGCTGCTGTCCTCGCTGCTGCCCAGCGCCGCCAGCTTGTAGAGCGCGGCCTGCAGGCGCTCGCCGCGCTGGCGCTCGGCGACCTCGCGGCTCAGCTCGCGGTTGGCCTCGGCCAGCTGGCGGGTGCGTTCCTCGACCCGGCGCTCGAGCTGCTCGCGCGCGTCGCGCCGTTCGAGCGCGGTCAGCACGTGCTCGGCGACGAAGCCCAGCAGGGTCATGTCCGCCTGCGTGTAGCGGGTGCCCTCGAGGTAGCTCTGCACGACCAGGATGCCGATCACGCGACCGTCGCGGAGCATCGGCACGCCGAGCCAGTCGGTGCTGTCGGCGCCGTGCAGGTGCAGCGGACCGGAGGCCTGTGCGCGCAGCTCCTCGGTGCTGCCCATCATCGGGCGCGCGTCGCGCACCAGGTACCAGCTCAGGCCGCGCTCGATGCGCGACAGCGGCACCACCTCGTCCGGGGCAGGGCCGGCCTGGTCCACGGTGTCGGCGAAGTAGGCGAAGCGCAGGCTGTCCTGGTCCTCGTCGTACAGCGCGATGTAGAAGTTCTCCGCGTACATCAGGCCGGAGACGATCCTGTGCAGGCCGCTCAGCATGTCCGGCATGTCCAGGCTGGAGCCGGCCATGTCGGCGATCGCGTAGAGCGCGCGCTGCAGCTGCTCGGCCTTCTCGAGCTGGGCCACGGTGGCCTGCAGGCGCTCGCGCGCGAGCAGTTCGGCCATGCGTTCGCCGGCCGCGGCACAGGCGGCGAGCACGGCGGTGTCGCCGGCGGCGTGGCGGTGCAGGCAGAGCATGGCCACGCCGCCCTCGCCGTCGTCGCACAGGGTCAGGAAGCGGGCATCGGCGCGGGCGCCGGCGGCGTGCGCGCGGACCGCACGCGCGACCAGGCGGTCGCTGGCCGCGTCCGGCGCGCCCTGGATGGCCTCGGGCCAGCGCGTGGACCACAGCGCCGCCTCGGGCCGCAGTGCCGGCAGTTGCGCGAACAGCGCCGCGCACACTTCGCGCGGGCTGGACGCGGACAGCAGCACCGCGGCGAAACTGTCGCCGGGCGCGTCGTGCACGGTATCGGGCTGGCTGCCGCCTTGTCGCATCTGGGTCCCCTGTCCGGGGACAGCCTAGCGTCGGACGCGCGGCCGGGGCGTGACGCCGGTCCCGCGTTAGGCCCCCGGGCGGCCTCCGGGGCCGCCCTAGGCGCCGCGGTTCAGCGTGCGATCGCGGCCAGGCCGTGCAGGCGTGCGATCCGCCCCCAGGCGATCGCGAGCACGATCGCCTGCCCGACCAGGAACGACAGCACCGCCGCGCCCGCGCCGATCCCGTCCACGGCGAGCCGCAGCCAGCCCAGCAGCGCGGCCAGGCCGAAGCCGGCGACGCAGGTCACCACGTACACCAGCAGCGTCGCCAGCGGACGGCGCAGCAGCAGCTTGAGGCCGCGCCACCACGCACGCACCACCGAGCGCAGCGCCGGGTCGGCGCCGAGCCAACCGCGGCCGGCCTCGACGGTGACGTGGGCGAGCACGCCGAGCACCACCATGACGATGAGGCCGATGCGCGTGGCCGACTCCACCTCGGAGGCGAGGATCGCGTCCTCGGTGCCGGCCTGCAGCGCGCCCAGCACGATGCCGCCGAGCAGGATCGCCAGGCCGATCGGGAGCACCGACCACAGCATCATGCGCAGCATGCGCCAGTATTCGGACAGCCCGCCCGCGGCCAGTTCCGCGAAGCCGAGGCGGCGGCCGGCGCGCAGCGAGGCGACGACCATGCCGGTCAGCCACGGCGCGAGCAGCAGCATCAGCAGCCCGCTTCCCCCCAGGGCCGCGGCCAGCCACTGCCCGTGCTCGCCCATCTCGCCGAGGCCTTCCAAGAGCAGCGGCAGGTCGTCGCCGGCGGCGATGACCGCGGCGTGCACGCTGTGCCCGAACTGCGCCTGCAGCGAGGTCCACAGCGGCGTCGCCACCAGCAGCGCGGGCACCAGCGTGGCCAGCAGCCACAACAGCAGCAGGCGCCACTGCAGCGCGGTGCCCAGGGAGGAGAAGGCGGCGCCCAGGCCGCCACGTCGGGATGCGCGGTTCATAGGCTCACCATGAAAGCGAAGAAGGCCTGCAGCAGCGAGGCCACCTGGGTGGAGATGCGGGTCGCGACCGACGCGTCGGAGTCGAGCGTGCGGCTGTCGTCGAGCTTGTTGGCGTCGAGGTAGTGCTTGCCGGCCGGATCGAGCACCGCCGAGACCGCGCGGCTGGGCGTGGTCCAGGTGAAGCGCTGCCACGGGCGATCGCCGCTGAACTCCACGGTCTCCTTGCTGCCGTCGGCGAAGGTGACCGTCAGTTGCTGCGGCACGTCGGCACCGGCGCGGCGCACCAGCACCACCGTGCGGTAAGGGAAGGGGCCGGCCTCGCCCGGCTTCGCATCGGCATGCTTCTGCGCCCAGGCCTTGCGCTTGTCGGAGATCTCCTTGTCGATGTCCGCGCGGGTCAGCTCGACGCGCTTGCCGTCGCGCATCGCGTAACCGGGCTGCGGCAGCACCTCGACGCTGGACAGGCTGGCGATGCGGTCGTCCACCTTGCTCACGCCGTAGACCTGCTGCGCGAACAGGCGCTCGACGGTCTCGCGCTGGCCGGTGCCCTCGATCATCGCCTCGCGGAAATCGGCGATGCTCGGGTGGCGGAACTTCCAGCGCTCGTAGTACAGCTTGAACGCGCGCTCCAGCGCCTCCTTGCCGACCTGCGCCTCGAGGTCGCGCATGGCGGTCGCGGTGCGCGAGTACACGGTGCCGTAGCTGCGGCCGGACATGCGGTTCCAGGAATTCTGGCCCAGCGGGTCGGCCGGCGAAGCGGTCATCGCCGCCATCCGCTCGTAGCCGAACACCGGCAGCTTGAAGTCGATGCCGAGCTTGCGCATCCAGCCGGCGGACAGGTTCACCTTGCGGCCGGCCTCGGTCAGCATGCGCTGGTCCCAGAACTCGTTCAGGCCCTCGTCGAGCATCGGCTCCTCGAACTCGTTCGAGGCGAGGATGCCGTAGAAATAGCCGTGGCCGAACTCGTGGATGGTGACGAAGTCGAGCAGGTCGCGGAACAGCGTGCCTTCGGCGACGTCCGGATAGCTCGAGGCGGTGAAGAACGTCGGGTACTCCATGCCGCCGGCCTCGCCCGCGCCGTACGGCGGGATCACCACGGTCACCGTGCGGTAGGGGTAGGGGCCGAGCGTGCGCGAGAAGTACTCGAGCGAGGCAAGGGTGGCGTCCAGCGCCGGCTGCGCGTTGTTCTCGTACTCGGGCGTGTACAGCACGCGCACGGTCACGCGCGGGCTGCCGGGACCCTCGTAATGGCCGACCAGCGGCTCGGCATAGCGCTTGTCCGCGGTCCAGGCGAAGTCGTGCACGTCGTCCTGCACGAATCGGTGCGTGACCATGCCGTCGCGTTCGACCGGCTTGTCGCTGCCGTCCTCGAACACTTCCTCGCCGGTGGCGCCGACGGTGTAGCCGGCCGGGACGGTGATGCGCACGTCGTACTCGCCGAAGTCGGCGTAGAACTCGCTGTGCGCGTGGAATTCGTGCGCGTTCCAGCGCGGCGCGGTCGCACCGCGTTCGCCGGGCAGCTCGAGCACGCCGATCTTCGGGAACCACTGCGCGACCAGGTGGAAGCTGCCGTAGTAGCCGGAGCGCGCGACCACGCGCGGAAGCTGGTCGAAGAAGGCGATGTCGAGCGTGGTGCTCGCGCCGGGGGCGACCGCCTGCGGCAGGTCCAGGCGCACCACCGTGCGGTCGGTCTCCGGGCCGCCGTCGGGCTGCACGAAGGCCCACTGCACCGGCTGGCCGGCCTGCTCGACCTTGTCCAGGCGCGTGTAGCCCCATTCGCCGTCGCCGGTGCCGACGCCGCTGCGGAACTGGTCGTTGCCTTCGCGCAGCTCGGTCATGAAGGTACTGCCCGGGCCCTCGAACGCGTTGAGGTACAGGTGCAGGTAGACGCTGCACACCGGCTGCGCGCTGCGGTTGCGCCAGGTCAGCTTCTGGCGGCCGCTGACGGTGTGCTTGTCGGGATCCAGGGTGGCGTCGATCTCGTAGCGCACCACGCGGTCGGACAGGGTCGGCTCGTCGCCGGTGCGCGGGCCGCCCCAGGCGTCCGGCGCGCTGGGCACGGTGACCGCGGCAGCGTCGGCGCCGGCGAGCGGGATCGCGGGACAGTCGCCGGCCGGCGCGGCCGCTTCCGCTGCGATAGCGTCAGTGGTTTCCGGCGCGGCGGCCTCAGGCGCGGCCTGCGCGTGCACGGCCGACGCGTGCATGGCCAGTGGCAGCCAGGCGGCCAGCGCCCAGGCCAGGAGCATTCGCTTGCAAGGCATTGGTGGTTCCCCGGGTGACACGAATGCCCGAGGGTGCTGCAAGACGGCGCCCGCCGCAACCGCCGGCGGTCATGCGCCCGGCATCGTTGCCGGGGCTCAGTCTTCCTCTTCCTCGAACTCCACCAGCACGTCCATGTCGAAGGCCAGCGCCTCGACCGCCTCGCGCACCTTGCGTGCGGTGGCGGCGTTGCCGGCCTCGACCTCGATCTCGTGCGCGTCCGGGCCGTTGCTCTCGCTGAGCCCGGCGGAGCTGGAGTCCGCGTCGTCCATGCGGTCCATCATGTCGGCCACTTCCTCCACGTGCTCGATGCCGTCCAGGCTCTGCAGCAGGTTGGAAATGGCACGGACGTCGTCGTCGCTTCCGGTGAGGCGCATGCGGAGGATCGGCATGGACAGGTCTCGGGGTGGGGTGCGGGCAGCCTAGGCAGCCCGGGGCCAATGCCGCGTGATGGCCTCAGGGCGCCTCGCGCACCGGCAACGGCACGTTGCACAGGTCGATGTGCCCGGCTGGGACCTTGTACCAGCCGTCGTCGCGGTTGCGGCGCATCTCCACCAGGCGCGCGAACAGCGGGGTGTCGGTGCGCAGGACCTGCAGCGGCACGTGCTGGTCCGCCGGCAGCTCGCTGGCCAGGCGGATCGAGGCGATCGGCGTGCGCAGCGCCGGGTCCTCGTAGAAGCCCATCGGTTCCGGTCCGCGCCGGATCGTGCTCAGCAGTTCCATGCCCCGGAGCACGCGCCCGACCACGGTGATGTTGCGGTCGAGCTGGCGCGGCGACTGGCCGATGACCACGTACAGCTCGGCACCGGTGCTGGAATCGGCGGCGACGTCGCGGCCGGCGCCGAGTGCGCCGTAGCAGTGCGCCAGCCAGGCCTCGCCGGTGGCCGGGTCGCGCCCGGCCGGGAAGGCTTCGACGAAGCCGACCTCGGGGGCGTAGCCGTCGCGGTCCGGGAGCGCGTCGAACGGCAGCCCGGCGGCGGCGCGGGTGAATTCGGCCGGCAGGTGTTCGCGGGCCTCGCCGAGCGGCTTGCGCGCGGCCTCGTCCTCGGTCGGGTCGCCGAACTGGACCACGAAGTTGTCCTGCGACCGGTAGATGCTGAGGCCGTCCCAGAAATGCCCGCGCGCCAGCGCCCGGATGTTGGCGACGTGCTCCGGGGCGAAGCGCGGCGCCAGTTCGATCACCACCCGGCCGCCGGGGATGTCCACGTACAGCAGGTTCTCCGGATCCGGCGTGCGCCAGTCCGAGGGCGCGGACGCGTCCAGCAACTGCTGCGGCGACCGAGGCGGAGCCTCGTCGGCAGCCAGGGCCGCGGACGACGCGACAAACAGGGACAGGGCGAGGGGCAGGGTGCGGGCAAGGCGCATCGGCGGCTCCGGGGTGGACGTCTGCCGCCGATTCTAGGGCCGGCATGACTACTGGCACGTTCGCTATATCGAACTTGGCAATAGAGTGCGGGCCATGACCCAGGCCCCCGACCCGATCGAGCCGCTGCTGCGCAAGTTCCAGAAGGAACTCAGCGCCGGCACCGTCTCGCTGGCCCTGCTCGGCGTGCTCGCCGGCACCGACGAGCCGATGTACGGCTACCAGATCGCCAAGCGCCTGGAGCAGGTCGGCGACGGCGTGCTCGCCGGCAAGCAGAGCGCGCTGTACCCGGTGCTGCGCAACCTCGAGGCGGCGGGTGTGCTCGAGAGCTTCGTCGAGCCGTCCGACGCGGGGCCGCCGCGCCGCTACTACCGCATCACCGCCCTCGGGCGGAACGTCCTTCGCGCCTGGTCCGGAGCCTGGCGCGCCACCCGTGATTCCGTCGATTCCGTCCTGCAGGGGGACATCCCATGAACACCGAGCAGTCGCGTCCGTTGCCGACCTCCATCCCCGAATACCTGGCGCAGCTGCGCGCCGCGCTCGCCGGCGCCGATCCCGCGCTGGTGCAGGACGCGCTCTACGACGCCGAGGAATACCTGCGCTCGGAACTGGCCGAACAGCCGGGCCGCTCCGAGGCCGAGGTGATCGCCTCCGTCGCCGGCAGCTACGGCGCGCCGGAGGAGGTCGCCGATATCTACCGCGACACCGAAGCCACGGTGCAGACCGCGCTGCGCGCGCCGGCGCCGCCGCCGCGGCGTTCGGCGCTGGGCCGCTTCTTCGGCGTGGCCGCGGATCCGCGCACCTACGGCGCGATGTTCTACGCGGTGCTCGCGCTGGCCACAGGCATCTTCTACTTCACCTGGGTGGTGACCGGCATCTCGCTGTCGCTCGGGCTGGCGGTGATCATCATCGGCATCCCGTTCCTGATCCTGTTCCTCGGCTCGGTGCGGCTGCTGTCGCTGGTGGAAGGGCGCATCGTCGAGGTGATGCTCGGCGAACGCATGCCGCGGCGGCCGCTGTACGCCGACCGCGACCGCCCGGTGCTGACCCGCATCGGCGAGATGTTCACCGATCCGCGCACCTGGTCGACGCTGCTGTACATGCTGCTGATGCTGCCGCTCGGCATCCTCTACTTCACCCTCGCGGTGACGCTGCTGTCGGTGTCGCTGGCGCTCGTGGTCGCGCCGCCGCTGGCGATGTTCGGCGCCTTCGACGGTTGGACGCTGTCCGGCGGCTGGATCGGCTACTGGGGCCCGAGCATGTGGGAGCCGGCGACGATGCTCGGCTGGTGGGAACTGCCGATCGCGTTCGCCTGCGGCGTGGTGCTGCTGTTCGCGACGCTGCACCTGCTGCGCGGGATCGGGCGGGTGCACGGGGGGATCGCGAAGCAGTTGTTGGTGAAGGTCTGACTACGGGACTTCCAGGGACGTGGGGGTGTCGCGGCGGGCGGGGGAGAGCCAGCAGTGGCTGCCTAGCTGGGTGAAGCCCAGGGACTCGAAGCGCTTGCGGTAGAAGGCGGCGGGGCGGGGGTGGAACTCGTCGTCGTCGCCTTCGGTGCTGTCCTCGCGGGTGAAGGTCTCGAGGAAGGCGACGCTGCCGCAGAGTTCGGCGAGCCCGGGCAGGCCCTTGTCGAGTTCGCGCGCCGGCAGGTAGTGCAGCACGTCGCTGCACACCAGCAGGTCGGCCGGCGGGCATGGGCGCAGCAGCGCGAAGTCGGCGAAGCGGGCGAGGTGCAGGTTGCGGCTTCGGCCGTAGCGGCCGACCGCGTACTCGCTGGCGTCGAAGCCCAGGTACTGCACGCCCGGTCGCAGCTTCAGCAGCGGCGCGCGCCACGCGGCCTCGCCGGCGCCGATGTCGAGCACGGTGCGCAGCGGGCGCTCGAGGTGGTACTCGGCGGTGGCGACCGCGAGCGCCACCTTGCGTGCGAGCCGGCGGGCGCCGCCGATGCCGCCGCCGCGGTACCAGCGGTCGAAATAGGATTTGTCGTAGCGTTTGGCCATGGTGGCATCCTATCGTGGCGCCCACCGCGCCGACGGAGCACCGCATGACCGCCTACCTGATCGCCAAGACCGCCCACATCGTGTTCGTGATCGCCTGGATGGCGGCGCTGTTCTACCTGCCGCGGATCCTGCTCAACCTGGTCGAGGCCGGCGACGTCGCGCCGGTGCGCGAGCGCCTGTTGCTCATGGGGCGGCGCCTGTACCGCTTCGGCCACATCATGTTCGGGCTGGCGTTCGTGCTCGGGCTGGTGCTGTGGCTGGGCTACCGCGTGATCCCGGACTTCCCGACGATGGTGGCGCAGGGCAGCGGCTGGCTGCACGCCAAGCTCGGGCTGGTGCTGCTGCTGTTCGCCGCGTGGGTGGTCAGCGGGCGCTGGCTGAAGCGGGTCGCGCGCGGCGGCACGCTGCCTTCGGCCAGCGCGCTGCGCTGGTTCAACGAGATCCCGGTGCTGGTGCTGGCCGGGATCGTGTGGCTGGTACTGGCGAAGCCGTTCTGACGGGGTCGCGGCGCTAGCGCCGCTCCTACAGGAAGGCGTCCGGATCCGGCAGTTCGACCGGGACGCCGTTGCCGTCGCAGTAGCCGGCATTGCACAGCCCCTCGCGCAGGCGCGGGTTGGCCTGCAGCAGGAAGTGGAAGATCGCGTTCTGCTCGACGCTGCCGCGCACCGCGCCGGCGCCCGGGCCGCGCGCCCAGATGCCGACGTCGTCGCCGCCGTGCGACTCTGCGCCGAGCGGCACGATCGCTTCCTGCAGGTAGTCCGGCGCGGCGGTATCCACTGTGGCCAGGTCGGGGCGGCCTTCGCCACCGACGTAGCCGGGACCGTTGGCGTAGACCAGCGTGGTGTAGGGGAGGCCGTCGTCGTCGGTGGCGACCGCGACGCTGCCGTCGGGCTGCTGCTCGCGCACCAGGCCGAGGATCGGATTGCCGCGCACCGGGTAGCCGACGAACGACATCGTGTGCGCGTGGTCGGCGGTGACCAGCACCAGGGTGTCGTCGGCGGAAGTCATGGCGTCGGCGACCGCGACCGCCTCGCTCATCGCAATCGTGTCGCCGAGCGCGCGGAAGGCGTTGCCGTCGTGGTGGGCGTGGTCGATGCGCGCGCCCTCGACCAGCAGCACGTAGCCGTTCGGGTTGCGCGACAGGCGCTCGATCGCGGCGCGGGTCATCTCGGCCAGCGAAGGCTCGCCGGAGGCGTCGCCGGCGCGGTCGTGCTCGTACTGCATGTGGCTGGGCTCGAACAGGCCGAGCAGCGGCGCGTCCACCGGCGCGGCCGCGAACTGCGCCGCGTTCCAGGCGTAGCGGCCGCCGGGGTGGCGGGCGAGCCACGCGTCCACCAGGTTGCGGCCGTCCTTGCGGCGGCCGGACTTGTCCGGGTACTCGGGGTCGGGCATCCCGGCCGGCAGGAAGTTCGTGCGGCCGCCGCCGAGCAGCACGTCGGGGCCGTCGCCGTACGGCGTCTCGATCATCTGCAGCGCGATGTCGGTGCAGCCGGCGGCCTTCGCGGCCTCCGGCAGCTGCGCGTCGTTCTCCCAGTTGCGATGGGCGGAATGGGAGAAGGTGGCGGCGGGCGTGGCGTGGGTGGCGCGCGCGGTGGTCACCACGCCGGTCGCCATGCCGGTTGCCTCGGCCAGTTCCCACAAGGTCAGCACGCCGGCCTCGCGTGCGGCGGCGCAGTCGCCGAGGCGCGCGGACTGCCCGATGCTGATCACGCCGGCGCGGGTCTTCACCCCGGTGGCCATCGCCGACATGGTGCCGGCGGAGTCGGGGGTCTGGGTGTCGGTGTTGTAGGTCCGGCTCAGCGCGGTGTGCGGGAAGCGCTCCCACGCGAGCCGGTGCTCCTCGCCCGGAGCGCCTTCGCGCTGGCCCGCGAGGATGCGCGCCGCGGCCACCGTCGGCAGGCTCATGCCGTCGCCGACGAACAGGATCAGGTTGCGCGCGCGTCCCTGCATCGCGCCGTTGCCGGCGGCCTGCGCGGCACCGTCGCGGAACCACCAGGCCGCGGTTTCGCCATCGGGGCGGCGGATGTCCGGCACGTCCACGGCGATGCCTTGCACGGGTGCGGCATCGGTACGGGGTGCCGGGGTAGCGGCACAGGCGGCGAGCGAACCTGCAAGCAGGGCAGCGACGAGCGGGCGCATTGACGTCATCGATCGGTCCGGTGGGTGGCGTGCCGCGCATTATCGCCCCATTGCGTTACATTCCACCGATGAGACTGGTCAAGGCGTGGTTCCGCATTCCGTTCTGGCAACGCGTGCTAGCCGGCTTCGTGCTGGGCGCGCTGGCGGGCTGGGCCTTCGGCCCCGCCGCGGACACCTGGTTCGGTCCGTTCGGCGACCTCTACGTCACCCTGATCAAGCTCATCGCCGCGCCACTGGTGTTCTTCGCGGTGATCCACGCGGTGTCCTCGCTGCACGGGCAGAAGTCCATGGTCGCGCTGGGCGGGCGCACGTTCGCGTGGTTCGCGTTCACCGCGATGCTGGCGGTGGGCGTGGGCCTGGCGGTGGGCACGGTGATGCAGCCCGGCGTCGGCGTCGGCGCGCTGACCATCGCCTCCGACTACGTGCCCAAGGTGGTGCCGGACCCGGTCCAGGTGCTGATGGACGTGGTGCCGTCGAACGCGTTCTACGCGCTCACCGGCATCGGCGAGACCACCAACGCGGCCGGGGAGACGGTGCTGGCCGCGGGCAAGGGCTCGATCCTGCCGGTGATCTTCATCGCCGCGCTGGTCGGCTTCGCGATGGTCAAGCTGGGAGAGCGCGTGGCGATGGCGCGCAAGCTCGCCGGCGAGGCCAGCGAGCTGATGATCCAGGTCACCCGCTTCGTGCTCGAGGTGACCCCGATCGGCACCTTCGGCCTGATCGCCGCGCTGGTCGGCAGCTACGGCTTCGAGAAGCTGCTGCCGCTGGGCAGCTTCGTGATCGCGCTGTACATCGCCTGCGCGATCCACATCGTGTTCGTCTACGGCGGCCTGCTGGTGGCGCACGGCCTCAATCCGCTGAAGTTCTTCCGCGGCGCCGCCGGCGGCATGCAGGTCGCGTTCGTCAGTTCGTCGAGCTTCGCCTCGCTGCCGGCGGCGTTGCGCAGCGTGACCCACAACCTCGGCGTGGACCGCGACTACGCCGCGTTCGCGGTGCCGCTGGGGGCGAGCATCAAGATGGATGGCTGCGGCGCGATCTACCCGGCGCTGGCGGCGATCTTCATCGCCCAGTACACCGGCGTGCCGATGACCGCCGACCAGTACCTGGTGGTGATGCTGGCCTCGGTGCTGGGCAGCTTCGGTACCGCCGGCGTGCCGGGCACCGCGGTGGTGATGGCGACCGTGGTGCTGAGCGCGGCCGGCCTGCCGCTGGAAGCGATCGGCTACCTGTACGCGATCGACCGCGTGCTCGACATGATGCGCACCATGACCAACGTCACCGGTCAGATGCTGGTGCCGGTGCTTGTGGCGCGCGAGACCGGGTTGCTCGACCGCGAGACCTACGAGGCCGCCTCCAGCAACCTCGGCGTGGCCGAGGGCGAGGCCGCCGAGTCGCATCCGGTGCGCGACGCCGCATAGCGTCACTGCCACCCGGCGAGAGGGGGCATGACTTCCGGGCGATGGGCAGGCGCGCGGCCGGGCGCTAGCGTGGCTGCACTTTCCACGGGGATCGACCCATGCGCATGCGGCACTTCGCCTTCCTGCTGGCCGGACTGCTGGCGGCTTCCCCGGCGGCCGGCGCCACCGAAGCCGACCACTGGACGGTACCGGTGGCGGTCCGGACGCTCGACAACGGCCTCACCGTCGTGGTGTCCGAGGACCACAGTTCGCCCACCGTGGGCGTGAGCGTCGTCTACCACGTCGGCATGCGCCTGGAGCCGCGCGATCGCACCGGCTTCGCGCACCTGTTCGAGCACCTGATGTTCGAGGGCACGCCGAACGCCCCCGAGGGCACCTTCGACCGCGTGATCACCGGCGGCGGCGGCCGCAACAACGGCTCCACCCGCGCCGACTTCACCAACTACATCGAGGTCGCGCCGGTGTCGGCGCTGGAGTCGATCCTGTGGCTCGAGGCCGACCGCATGAAGACCCTCGACTTCAACCCGGTCACGCTGAAGAACCAGCAGGACGTGGTCAAGGAGGAGATCCGGGTCAACGTGAAGAACCAGCCCTACGGCGGCTTCATGTGGATCGACATCGGCCAGCACGCGTTCTCCAAGTGGGAGAACAACCACGACGGCTACGGCAGCTTCGAGGACCTGGAGAACGCCAGCCTCGAGGACGTGGCCGCCTTCCACCGCGACTACTACGGTCCCAACAACGCGGTGCTCGGCATCGCCGGCGACATCACCCCGGAGCAGGGCTTCGCGCTGGCCGAGAAGTACTTCGGCGGCATCCCGGCGCGGCCGACCCCGCCCGAGCCCGACTATGCCGAAGGCCTCAACACGCAAGAGAAGCGCGTGGTCCAGGGCGACGCGCTGGCGCAGGTGCCCGCGATCGCGGCGGCCTGGAAGATGCCGGACCGCGGCAGCAGGGACCAGGCGGCAATGGCGGTGCTCGGCGACGTGCTCGCCGGCGGCGACGCCTCGCGCTTCTACCAGGGCCTGGTCAAGGGCCGCGAGCTCGCGCTCAACGTGGATTCGCTGTACGGCCTGACCGACGCCTGGACCTACGACGGCCCGACCCTGTTCACCGTGTTCGCGCTGTACAAGCCCGGCGCCACCGCCGACGCGCTGCTCGCCGCGATGGACGAGGAGATCGCCAAGGTCGCCGCCGAAGGCGTGGGCGACGACGAGCTCGCGCGGGTCAAGACCCGCATGCTCGCCGACTGGTACGACGGCCTCGAGTTCTTCATGAGCCGCGCCGACCGCCTGGCCAAGCTGCAGACCCTGTGGGGCGACGCCAACGTGGTCAACCGCATCCCGGGCTGGATCGAGGCGGTGACCTCCGCCGACCTGCAGCGCGTGGCGCGCACCTACCTGGCGAGCAGCAACCGCACCGTCATCGACCGCGTGCCCGAGGCCATGCTGGCCGCGCGCAAGCAGGAGCAGACCCCATGAGCATGAAGACCGCGACCACCGTCCTGCGCCGCACCGCGCTCGCCTGCGCGCTCTCGCTGCTGGCGGCGACCGCCGCGCACGCCGGCCAAGATGCACCGCTGCCGAAGGAACTGCCGCCGTTCGCGCCGGACAAGCCGCTGCCGGTGCCGGAGATCGTGCAGCGCACGCTCGACAACGGCCTCACCGTGTGGGTGGTGCCGCGCGACGGCGTGCCGCGCGTGGACTTCGTGCTCGCCGTGCGCGGCGCCGGCAACGCGGCGGATCCCGCCGACGCCGCCGGGTTCGCCGACATGCTCGCGGGAATGCTCCCCGAGGGCACCACGCGACGCGATTCGCGCGCGATCGCCGAGACCGCCCAGGGCTTCGGCGGCGGCATTGGCGCCGGCGCCGGCGCCGACGGCATCACCGTGAGCGCCAACGCGCTGCCGTCGCACGCCGCGGGGATGCTGGCGCTGCTCGCGGAAGTCGCGCTGCAGCCCGCGTTCCCCGCCGACGAGGTCCGCCTGCAGCAGGCCAACGCGCTGCAGCAGCTGAAGGCGTCCGAATCGCAGCCCGGCTTCCGCGCGACGCGCGCGCTGCTGGCCGCTGTCTACGGCGACCACCCCTACGCCCGCACGCAGCCGACCGAGGCCGGCATCGCCGCCGCCACCCCGGAGGCGCTGCGCGCCGCGCATGCGGCCCGCTTCCGTCCCGACCGCGCATTGCTGGTGGTGGCCGGCCGCATCGGCGCCGACGACGCCCTGCGCCTGGCCGAACAGGCCTTCGGCGATTGGCAGGCCAGCGGCGACGCGCTGCCCGAGGCGCCCGTCGCCAGGCGCGAGGCGCCGCCGGCGCGGGTGCTGGTGCAGCGCGACGGCAGCGTGCAGTCCACCATCCGCATCGGCCGGCCCGCGATCCCCGCGACCGATCCCGACTACGTGCCCATGCAGCTCGCCAGCACCGTGCTCGGCGGCGGCTTCAGCAGCCGCGTCAACCAGAACCTGCGCGAGGACAAGGGCTATACCTACGGCGCCAGCGCCTACCTGGCCGCGTCCCGCAACGGCGGCCGCCTGCAGGCCGGGGCCGACGTGCGCAACGAGGTCACCGGGGCGGCGCTGTCGGAGTTCTTCAGCGAGTTCGAGCGGCTCGCCGACGAGCCGGTGCCGGCGCAGGAGCTGGAGGACACCAAGCGCTACGTCGCCGGCGGCTACCTGATCACCAACCAGCTCCAGGGCGCGGTGGCGGGCTCGCTGGCGAGCAACTGGATGTCGGGGCTGCCCGCGGACTTCCTCGGCCGCTACGTGCCGATGATCCGCCAGGTGGACGCGGCCACGGTGCAGGCGATGGCGCGCAAGTACTGGGATCCGCGCCAGCAGTCGATCGTGGTGGTCGGGGATGGCGGCGCGATCGCCGGCCAGCTCGAGCCCTTCGGCGAGTTCGGCCCGCCGCGTTAGGGCGCGGCGTCAGATTCCCGCGACGCGACGCGCCTCCAGGAACTTGCGGCCCCAGTAGCCGTCCTCGAGCGACGACACGGTGACGTCGCGCCCGGTGCGCGGTGCATGCACGAAGCGGCCGCCGCCCAAGTAGATGCCGACGTGGTCCACGCGGCCGCGGCGGCCGAAGAACACCAGGTCGCCCGGGGACATGTGCGAACGCTCGACGACCTGGCCGGTCTTGGCCATGTCGCGGGAGACGCGCGGCAGCTCGATGCCCAGGGTGGTGCGGAACACGTAGCCGACCAGCCCGCTGCAGTCGAAGCCGGCGGTGGTGGTGCCGCCCCAGCGGTAGGGCGTGCCGAGCAGGGCCAGCGCGCGCTTGAGCACGCTCTGGATGCGCGCCGGCTCGGGCGCGTCCTTGGCCTTCGGCTCGGCAACCGTGGAGGCTGCCGCGGTGGCGGGCGCCGGCGAAGCGGTACTGGCAGCCTCCGCGTCCGCGTCAGGCATCGCCGGAATGGCGGCGGCGGCCGGGACTGCCGGCGCCGACAGCGCCGCGGGCACCACGGCGGCTATGGCATTGGCCTGCAGGGCGGTCGCCGTGCCTCCGGTGGAGGCGGCGTCCTGGGCCAGCGCCGGCGAAGCGGCGAGGGCGAGCAGGCAGAACAGGAGGCAGGAACCTGGGCGGGAGGCGCGGCGGCCGGTGCGCTGGTCGGGTTTCGTCACGCGCTGTCGACTCTGGTGAGCAGGGCGTGATGGTGACGGACGCAGCGCCCGAACAGGTTCAGATTCCGTTAGCGCCGCGTGAAGAACGACCGGGAAATTGCTAGCGCATTCAGTGATGTAGAAGCGTCAGGGGACCTCAAAGGACCCGCTTCGCGCCGCTGTAATGGTTGCGCCAGTAGGGTCCGTCGAGCCGGTCCAGGCGCACGGTGCCGCCGGTGCTGGGCGCGTGCACGAAGCGGCCGTCGCCGACGTAGATTCCGACGTGGGTGACGCTGCCCCCGCTGCCGAAGAACACCAGGTCGCCGGACGCGAGGCGCTCGGGCGCGATGCGCGGGCCCTGGAACTCGGCCAGCGCGCGCGAGGTGCGTGGCAGCCGCAGGTCGAGCATGTCGCGGTAGACGTAGTTGACCAGCCCGCTGCAGTCGAAGCCGCCCTCCGGCGTGTTGCCGCCGTAGCGGTAGGGCGTGCCGACCAGGCTGATCGCGCGCATCAGCACGGCGTTGGCGGCGGCGGGGTCGGTGGGCATGGCGTCGGCGCGGGCCGCTGGCGGGGGTGCCGCGGCGCGCACGCGCTCGCCGCCACCACAGCCGGCGAGCAGCGCAAGCAGGCACGCCGCCGCCGCGCCGCGCGCGAGCGGGTTTGGCATGCAGCCGGCCTTGCCCGGATAATGCGTCCCCATTCGCAGGATCCTAGCCCAGCCATGAAGATCGAGAAAGACCGCGTCGTCCGCTTCCATTACGCCGTGTCCGTCAAGGACGGCGGCGACGTGGAGAGTTCCGAGGGGCGCGAGCCGCTGGCGATCCTCGCCGGGCACGGCAACATCATCCCGGGGCTGGAGAAGGCGATGGAAGGGCGCGAGGCGGGCGACCGCTTCGAGGTGGACGTGCCCGCGGCCGAGGCCTACGGCGAGAAGCGCGAGGGCATGACCCAGCGCGTGCCGAAGAAGCATTTCCGCGACGCGAAGCTCGCACCGGGGATGCAGGTGGTGCTCAACACCAACTTCGGCCCGCGCCCGGTGACCATCCAGAAGGTGGGCATGAGCGTGGTGGACGTGGACCTCAACCACCCGATGGCCGGCAAGGACCTGCACTTCGACGTCGAGATCGTCGACGTGCGCGAGGCAACGCCCGAGGAGATCGAGCACGGCCACGTGCACGGCGAGGGCGGGCACCACCACTGACATGGCCGCCGGGGCCGCCACCGTGCTGACGCCGGTCGGCGAGGGCGAGCGCATCGTCACCCTGGATGTCGTCCGCGGCTTCGCGCTGCTCGGCATCTTCCTGATGAACGTCGAGTTCTTCGGGCGCGCGCTGGCCGACCTCGACAGCGGCATGGTCCCTGGTACCAGCGGCCTCGACCACTGGGCCGCCTGGTTCGTGCACGTGTTCGTGCGCGGCAAGTTCTGGACCATGTTCTCGCTGCTGTTCGGGATGGGCTTCGCGGTGATGCTCGGGCGGGCGGAGGCGCGCGGCGCCCCGTTCGCCTGGCCCTACCTGCGGCGCACGCTGGTGCTGGGGTTGTTCGGGCTGGCGCATTTCGTGCTGCTGTGGGGCGGCGACATCCTGTACAGCTACGCGGTCGGCGCGCTGCTGCTGCTCGTGGTGCATGCGATCTGGCGAAGGGCCTTTGCCGAGGGGCCGGCGCGCGGTATCCGCAACACCGGCGTGGTGCTGTACGTGCTGCCGTTCGCGCTGATGCTGGCGGCGGCCGCGGCCTCGCTTGCCGGCGACTTCCAGCTCGCCCCCGAACAGCAGGCGGAGCAGGCCCGGCAGATCGCCGAAGTCGAGGCGCGCATCGCCGGCGAGACCGAAGTGATGCAGGCCGGGAGCTATGGCGACGCGGTGGCCTGGCGCCTGCAGGAGCTGCCGCGCCAGCTCGCGATCAACTCGTTCTTCGCGGTGATCGTGCTCGGCGTGTTCCTGGTCGGCGCCTGGCTGGTCCGCTCCGGCATCATGCGCGAGCCGGCCGCGCACCTGCCCGTGTTCCGGCGCATGGCCCTGGTGGGGATCCCGGTCGGCCTCGGCCTGGCGCTCGTCGGCGCGGCGATCGAGACCACCCACGTGCGCGGCGTCAACGACGCGCGCTTCCAGCTGGCGCTCGCGCTCGACACCCTCGGCGCGCTGCCGGCGAGCCTGGGCTACATCGGCGCGCTGGTGCTGGCCTTCCACGGCCCGATGCGGCGCGTACTGGGGCTGCTGGCCCCGGCCGGACGCATGGCGCTGACCAACTACCTGCTGCAGTCGCTGGTCGGCATCCTGCTGTTCCACGGCTACGGCCTGGGGCTGTGGGGCATGGGCCGCGCGGCGCAGCTGCTGCTGGTGCTGCTGGTGTTCGCGGCCCAGGTGGCGGCCTCGCACTGGTGGCTGCGGCGCTTCCGCTACGGGCCGGTGGAATGGCTGTGGCGTTCCGCGACCTACCTCCGGTTCCCGCCGATGCGACGCGCCCAGGCACTGCCCGCGTGACCGCGCGATCGTTACACTTCGCAAATGGGAACTCGCGATGACGTCCTCGTCGTAGGCGGCGGGGTGGTGGGGCTGGCCTGTGGCCTGGCCCTGGCGGAGAGGGGGAAGCAGGTGCGGGTGGTGGACGCCGGGCGGATCGCCGGCGGCAGCTCGCACGGCAACTGCGGCACGCTCACGCCGAGCCATGCGCTGCCACTGGCGGCGCCCGGCGCGGTGGGCAAGGCCTTGCGCTGGATGCTGGTCCCCGACGCGCCGCTGTACATGAAGCCGCGCATCGACCCGGTGCTCTGGTCGTGGCTGCTGCGCTTCGCCGGGCGCTGCAACGCCAACATGATGATGCGCAGCGCCGCGGCCAGGATCGCGCTGCTGCAAGCCTCGCGCGAAGCCTTCCCCGAGTGGATCGCAAGCCACGGCATCGACTGCCATTTCGCCGAGACCGGCACCGACCACGTGTTCCGCACCGAGCGCGAGCTGCAGGACTACCTGCCCGGGCTCGAGGCGCTGGCCGGGATCGGCGTCGCCAGCGAAGTGATCGACGGCGCCGACTACGAGCGCCAGGAACCGGCGGTGCTGCCGGGCGTGGTCGCCACGGTGCGCTTCCCTGGCGACGCCAGCCTGCGACCCGACCGCTACGCGGCCGGACTGGCGCGCGCGCTGCAGCAGGCCGGCGGCTCGCTGGTGGAATACAGCGAGGTGCGCGGAATCGACGAATCGGGCGACGGCGTGCGCGTGTCCACGACCACCGGCGAGTTCCTGGCCGGCGACGTGGTGCTGGCGGTCGGCGCCTGGTCGCCGAAGCTGGCGCGCAGCCTGAAGCTGCCGCGTCTTGCCAGCCTGATGCAGCCCGGCAAGGGCTACTCGATCACCTACGACCGCCCGGCGCTGGCGCCGAAGCGGCCGCTGACGCTGCAGGAGCGCAGTGTCTGCGTGAGCGTGTGGGAGAGCGGCTACCGGCTCGGCAGCACGATGGAGTTCTCCGGCTTCGACACCACCCTCAACCGCCGCCGCCTCGATGCGCTGGAGCGCGCGGCGCGCGAGTACCTGCACGAAGCAGTGGGCCCGGTGAAGCGCGAGGAGTGGTACGGCTGGCGGCCGATGATGGTGGACGACGTGCCGGTAATCGGCGCGGTTCCGGGGCGGCGCCGGCAATGGCTCGCGACCGGGCACGGGATGCTCGGCGTCAGCATGAGCGTCGCCACGTCGCGGCTGCTCGCCGACCTCGTGACCGGCGAGACACCGGCACTGGATCCGGCGCCGTATCGCCTGGAGCGTTTCGGGCGCTGACGCGTGCGCGCGGATGCGCGCGCAAACCTGAATCGGCAAGCTTCCGGCGTGCGTGCTTCACGTTGGAACGATGTGCGTTCGCGCAACCTGTGGCGTGGCAATCAAGCCACGACCCAACGACAGGAGTTTCCCCCATGGCGAACGAGAACGAACACAACGTAGGCAAGGGCACGGGCGCCGTGGCCGGCGCGGTGGCCGGTGGCGCGATCGGTTCCGCGGCCGGTCCGGTCGGTACGGCGGCGGGCGCGGTGATCGGCGGCGTGGCCGGTTATACCGCCGGCGGCGCGATCGCCGAGTCGGTGAACCCGGAGGAGTACGACCGCCACTGGCAACAGACCTACTCGAGCACGCCGTACTACAGCGACCGCTACAACTGGAACGATTACCAGCCGGCGTACCAGTACGGCTACAACCGCTACGGCGAGTACCAGGGCCAGCGCTTCGAGGACGTCGAACCGCAGCTCGAGCGCGACTGGGAGTCGGCGCGCGGGCAGTCGCGGATGGCGTGGAATGACGCCAAGGGCGCGGTGCGCGATGGTTGGCACTACATCGAGCGCGCGGTGCCGGGCGACGCGGACCGCGACGGCCGCTAAGCCGTTCCGGAACGGCTCCCTGTTCGAGCCGCTGCGCCGGATGCGAAGGGCCCCGACATACGCGGGGCCTTTTGCGTCTCCGCCGTCGCGCTACTCCCGGGCTTCTTCCCAGGCACGCCTCGCGCCCGCGCGCACGACTTCCCACGGCGTGTCGTGGGCCACCGCGTTCCAGGCCTTGTGCAGGTGGACTTCCACCTCCGGCCATTCATTGCCGGGGAACTTCTCCCGCGCGGCATCCAGGATGGCCTCGAGCATCGCGGGCAGGGGCAAGTGGTCGCGCATGCCGGCGACATTAACCGCGCTTGAACGACGGCTTCAGTGCGATACCGCACACACCGCCTTCACGCGAAAGCCGGGCCTTCGCACAGGCGGTGGTAATCCTCGTGCAGCAGGCGCGAGCACTCGCAGGCGTGCAGTTCCAGCGCCTCGCGGTCGTCGAGCCGGATCCATCCGCGGCCATAGCTGATCGCACCAGCGCCCTGCAGCCTGCTGACCGCCTCTGTCACGCCCTCGCGGCGCACGCCGAGCAGGTTGGCCACCGCTTCGTGGGTCACGCGCAGGATGCCGCCGCCCTGGCGCTCGAACCCGAGCAGCATCCAGCGGCACAGCTGTTTCTCGATCGTGTGGTGGCGGTTGCAGATCGCCACCTGGGTGAGCTGCGCCAGCAGCCAACGTGTGTGGCGCAGGACCATGTCCTGGAACGGTCCGCCCAGCCGGAACTCGCGTTCCATCACCTCGGCGCGCATCGCCAGCGCATCGCCGCCGGACTGGACCACGACCCGGGTGGCGGCGTGCGCGGTCCCGGTCAGCGGGCTCACGCCGACCATGCCCTCGTTGCCGATGCTCAGGATTTCCCCGGTCTCGCCGTCCATGGTGGTGTAGCGGACGGACACGGTCCCGCTGCGCAGGAAATAGACGTGGCCGTCGCAGGTCGCTTCGTCCCTGCCGGGGCCGGACTCCATCAGCACCCGACCGGCCTCGAGGAGGACATGGCGCAGGTCCGGCGCCAGGCGCAGGCACAGCGCCTTCGGAAGGCGGGCCAGCAGGCGGCTGGAGGACGCTTGGGGTCGTACTGGTGCGATCGCGGACAGGGACATGTCTCCGGGAGTGGGGAAGGGCCGGACATGAACAGGCTCCGGCCTGGCCACAGAGTGTGCAGGGCAGGCGGGACGAGAGGTGAATTCGGGCGCCGTGGCGCGCGCGACCGCGTGAAGCATTCAGCAACGCGTCGGCGGCGTGATTCGCGCCCTACAGCGACCGCGAGGCGCGGGTGTCGAGCTGCATGGCCTCGCGCAGCACGCGCAGCGCGCGATCGTTGCGCGCGCGGGTGATGGATGCGCAGCAGTCCGGGGGCACGCTCACCCGCAGGTCGCGCATGTGGGCGTCGGCGGCGGTGGTCAGCACGCAGCCGTCGCCGGCGATGCCGGTCACCACCACGTGCTCGACCCCGAGCTGCGCGAGCAGGATTTCCAGCGGGGTGGCGAGGAAGGCCGAGTGCTTCGGCTTGAGCACCAGGTAATCGTCGTGTTCCGGGGGGATTGCCTCGGCCAGCGGCGCCCCGGGCGAATCCGGCTGGCTGCAGATCGCGACCAGCTCGCGGAAGTCGGACAGCCAGTGGGTGAAGTTGTCGTTGCAGTAAATCACCGGCACCCCGCGCGCCTTGAGCCGGCGCTTGAGCCGCGCGAGCGCGGGCAGCATCGGCAGCGCCTGGCGCAGCAGCCGGTCCGCGCCCGGGAAGTCCATCGGGTTGATCATGTCCACGATCAACAGCGCCGACTTCCCGGGTGACGCGGCGGGCATGCTCAGGCGGTGATGCGGTCGAGGGCGGCGGCGAGGCTGCCCGCGCTGGTGGGGCGCACCACCCGTGCCAGCTCCTGGCCGTCGCGCAGGAACACCAGGGTCGGCCACAGCTTGACCCGGAACGAACGCCCCAGCACGCGGCCGGGCCCGTCCTCGACCTTCAGGTGGCCGACGCTTGGGTAGTCGGCGAGCGCGCGTTCGACCAGCGGCTGCGCGGCGCGGCAGTAGCCGCACCAGTTGGTGCCGAACTCGAGCACCATCGGCCCGGCGAGGGCGGCGATCTCGCTGCGTTCCGGCTGCTCGGGTGAATAGGGCTTCATGGGGCCAGCATCACGCCGCCCCGTTCAGCATGCCGTGAAGCCCCGCGCGCCCGGTCAGGAAACGTTCGGTTCGCTGAACGCCTCGATTTCGCCCTTGAACTCGTTGATCGGGACGCACGAGCAGAACACGTTCTTGTCGCCGTAGACGTTGTCCACGCGCGCCACCGGCGGCCAGTATTTCTGCAGCTTGAGCGAGGGCAGCGGGAACGCCGCCAGCTCGCGCGGGTAGGCGTGGGTCCACTCGCTCGCCGACACCTGCGCCGCGGTGTGCGGGGCGTGCTTGAGCGGGTTGTCCTCGCGGTCCATGCGGCCGTCCTCGATCGCGCGGATCTCCTCGCGGATCTGGATCATGGCGTCGCAGAAGCGGTCCAGCTCGGCCAGCGACTCGGATTCGGTCGGCTCGACCATCAGCGTGCCGGCGACCGGGAAGCTCAGGGTCGGGGCGTGGAAGCCGAAGTCGATCAGGCGCTTGGCCACGTCCTCGGCGGAGACGCCGGTGCTGTCCTTGAGCGGGCGCAGGTCGAGGATGCACTCGTGCGCGACCAGCCCGTTGCGGCCGGTGTACAGGGTCTCGTAGTAGGGCGCGAGCCGCTTGGCCACGTAGTTGGCGTTGAGCAGCGCGACCTGGGTGGCGCGGTGCAGGCCCGAGGCGCCCATCATCGCGATGTACATCCAGCTGATCGGCAGGATGCTGGCCGAGCCGAAGGCGGCGGCCGAGACCATGCCCACGCCGGGGCCGAGCTGCTCGCCGTCGCGCGGACCGGTCGAGGGCAGGAACGGCGCCAGGTGCGCCTTGACCGCGCAGGGGCCGACGCCGGGGCCGCCGCCGCCGTGCGGGATGCAGAAGGTCTTGTGCAGGTTGAGGTGCGAGACGTCCGAACCCCACTTGCCGGGCTTGGCCACGCCGCACAGGGCGTTCATGTTGGCGCCGTCGGTGTACACCTGGCCGCCGTGCGCGTGCACGATCTCGCAGATCTCGACCACGTCCTCCTCGAACACGCCGTGCGTGGACGGGTAGGTCATCATGATCGCGGCGAGCCGGTCGGAATACTTCTCGGCGTTGGCGCGGATGTCCTCGACGTCGACGTTGCCGTTGGCGTCGCACTTGGTCACCACCACGCGCATGCCGCAGAGCTGGGCCGAGGCCGGGTTGGTGCCGTGCGCCGACTCGGGGATCAGGCAGACGTCGCGCTGCGGCTCGCCGCGGGCGCGGTGGTAGGCGCGGATCGCGAGCAGGCCGGCGTACTCGCCCTGCGCGCCGGAGTTCGGCTGCAGGCTGACCGCATCGTAGCCGGTGACCTCGACCAGCATCGCCTCGAGCCCGTCGATCAGCTCCTTGTAGCCGAGCGCCTGGTCGGCCGGCGCCAGCGGGTGGATGTTGGCGAACTCGGGCCAGGTGATCGGAATCATCTCGGCCGTGGCGTTGAGCTTCATCGTGCACGAGCCCAGCGGGATCATGGTGCGATCCATCGCCAGGTCCTTGTCGGCCAGCGCGCGCATGTAGCGCAGCAGCTCGTGCTCGCTGTGGTGGGTGTTGAACACCGGGTGCTGCATGAACTTCGACTCGCGCAGCAGGCCGGCCGGCAGCGCGTCCGGGGTCTCGCCGTCGAGCGCGTCCACGTCCAGGTCCACGCCGAACAGCGAGGCCAGCGCGACGATGTCGCCGCGGGTGCTGGTCTCGTCGAGGCTGATGCCGAGCGAGCGGTCGTCTATCGATCGCAGGTTGATGCGCAGCGCTTCCGCCTTCGCGTGGATCGCGGCGGCATCGACGTTGGTCACGTGCAGGGTGTCGAAGAAGCCGTCGCCGACGTGGGCGCCGGACCTGCGGATCGCGGCGGCCAGGATCGCGGCCAGGCGGTGCGTGCGGCGGGCGATGCGGACCAGGCCCTCGGGACCGTGGTAGACCGCGTACATCGAGGCCATCACCGCCAGCAACACCTGCGCGGTGCAGATGTTGGAGGTCGCCTTCTCGCGGCGGATGTGTTGCTCGCGGGTCTGCAGGGTCAGGCGGTAGGCGTGCTGGCCCTCGGCGTCCACCGAGACGCCGATCAGGCGGCCGGGCATCGAGCGCTTGTAGGCGTCGCGGCAGGCCATGAACGCGGCGTGCGGGCCGCCGAAGCCGTAGGGCACGCCGAAGCGCTGGGTGTTGCCGACCACGATGTCGGCGCCCCATTCGCCGGGGGACTTCAGCAGGGTCAGTGCCAGCAGGTCGACGGCCACGCACACCAAGCCGCCACGGCCGTGCACCGCCTCGGCAAGCGCGGCGTAGTCATGGGCCGCGCCGAAGGTGTCCGGGTATTGCAGCATCACCCCGAAGCAGTCCATCGCCGCGAGGTCGGCGTCCGGCGCCACCGCCACCTCGATGCCGAGCGGCTCGGCGCGGGTGCGGATCACCTCGATGGACTGCGGGTGCAGGCCGCTGGAGACGCCGAACACGTTCGACTTCGCGCGGCTGGAGCGGCGCGCCAGGGTCATCGCCTCGGCGCAGGCGGTGGCCTCGTCGAGCAGCGAGGCGTTGGCGATCTCCATGCCGGTGAGGTCGGCGCACATGGTCTGGAAGTTGATCAGCGCTTCCATGCGTCCCTGCGAGATCTCCGCCTGGTACGGCGTGTACGCGGTGTACCAGGCCGGGTTCTCGAGGATGTTGCGCAGGATGACGTTCGGCACGTGGGTGCCGTAGTAGCCCTGGCCGATGAAGCTGCGGAACACCTGGTTCTTCGACGCGATCGCGCGGACCTTGGCCAGCGCGTCGACCTCGGTCATCGGCGGCGGCAGCGCCAGCGGCTCGCGGATGCGGATCGAGCCGGGGACGATGGCGTCGGTCATCGCATCGAGCGAGTCGTGGCCGACCGTGCGCAGCATGTGCGCGATCTCGGCGTCGTTGGGGCCGATGTGGCGCTCGACGAAGGCGTCGTGGTGCTCGAGCGAGCGCAGGGAAGCAGGAGTCTTGGTCATGGCGGGCGGCAGTTGGGAAAGGGCGCCCCTCTGTCCTTTTGCCTGAGAGTTTGAAGCGCCGGGGGAGGGATCGCGCTTCGTGCACCTTCGGCGCCGGCAGTCTTCGAGGAAGCCACCGGTCTCTCCAGAGTTTTCGCAACCGGTGGTGCTGGGGCCTGAGCGATTACGGGCGTTGCGCCTTCGGCAGCGGGTCTGGCCCGCTTCTCCCACCGGCTGGTTGCTGCAGGGGGATTATAGGTCAGGACATGGGCTCGGGTGGGGTCCGTTCCGGGTCGCCGGGGAGCGGGATGCATTCGCCGTTGTCCAGGTCCGGGAGCTTCATCCGGCCGGCCCGCCAGTCGGCCTTGGCCTGCTCGATCCGTTCCTTGCGCGAGGACACGAAGTTCCACTCGATGAAGCGCTCGCCCAGCGGCTCGCCGCCGAGCAGCATCAGCAGGGCCGGGCCGCAGGCGGCGGTGAGCGTGACCGGACCGGGGCCGAACACCAGCATGGTCCCGGCCTCGTGGCATTGCCCGTCCGACTCGACCGCGCCGGTGACCACGTAGGCGGCGCGCTCCGGGTGCTCGTCCGGGAGCTGCACGGTGGCGCCCTCGTCGAGTTCGCAGTGCAGGTAGAACAGCGGCGAATGGGTGCGCACCGGCGAGGCCAGGCCCCAGGCGGTGCCGGCGACCAGGCGCGCGCGCAGGCCGCCGTCCTCCACCTGCGGCAGCACGCCGGCGTCGTAGTGGTCGAAGACCGGGTCGCTCTCCTCGTCGCGCTCCGGCAGCGCCACCCACGACTGGATGCCGTGCATCGGCCCGCCGTGGGCGCGCGCCTGCTCGAAGCGCTCGGAGTGGGTGATGCCGCGCCCGGCGGTCATCCAGTTGACCTCGCCCGGACGGATCGGCTGCTCGGAGCCGACGCTGTCGCGATGCATCATTTCGCCCTCGAACAGGTAGGTCACGGTCGACAGGCCGATGTGCGGGTGCGGGCGCACGTCGATCTCGCGCGGAATCCCCGGCGGGAAGGTCGTCGGCCCGATATGGTCGAAGAAGATGAAGGGCCCGACCATGCGCTGGCCGCGCACCGGCAGCACCCTGCCGACCTCGAAGCCGCCGCCGAGGTCCTTGCGGCGCTGCTCGATGATGCGCTGGATCATGCTTCCTCCCTGGGCGACGGCCGTCACGCGGCGGCAACGCCACCATAGCGCGAAGCGCGTCGGCACCGGACAATGGCGCCTTCATGCCTTCGAACCCGCCGCCCATTCCGCTGCGCCGCCTGGCCCTGCTGCTCGGCGGGCTGGCCATGTTCGGGCCGTTCTCGATCGACACCATCTTCCCGGCGTTCCCGGAGATGGGCGCGGCGCTGGGCGCGGACAAGCTGGCGATGCAGCAGACGATCAGCGTCTACCTGATCGCCTACGCGCTGATGAGCGTGGTGCACGGGCCGCTGTCGGATGCGATCGGGCGGCGCCGCGTGATCCTCGGCGGGCTCGGCGTGTTCACGTTGGCCACGGTCGGCTGCGCGCTGTCCACGGACCTGGGGACGCTGCTCGCGTTCCGCGCGCTGCAGGGACTGTCGGCGGGCGTCGGCCTGATCGTCGGCCGCGCGGTGATCCGCGACGTGCTGCAGGGCGACGACGCGCAACGGCTGATGAGCCAGGTGTCGATGATCTTCGGCATCGCCCCCGCGATCGCACCGGTGATCGGCGGCTGGATCCTCGGCTGGAGCCACTGGCCGATGATCTTCTGGTTCCTGGTCGCGTTCTCGGCGGCGCTGCTGCTGGCCACCTGGCGCGCGCTGCCGGAAACGCACCCGCCGGCCGAGCGGCTGGCGCCGCGGCCGCGCGAGTTGCTCCGCGGCTACGCGGGGATCTTCCTGAATCCGCGTTTCCAGCGGTTGGCGGCGGCCGGCACCTTCAACTTCGGCGCGCTGTTCCTGTACATCGCCTCGGCGCCGGCCTTCGTGCTGGACATCCTCGGCCTGGGCCAGGACGCGTTCGCGTGGTTCTTCGTGCCGATGATCGGCGGAATGATGGTCGGCGCGTGGACCTCGGGGCGCATCGCCGGGCGCGTCAGCGGGACCGCGCAGACGCGGCTGGGCTTCGCCTGCTGCGGCGTCGCGGTGGCGGCGAACCTGCTCTACAACCTGCTGGTGGACCAGCCGGCGGTGCCGTGGGCGGTGCTGCCGATGATGCTCAACGCGTTCGGCGTGGCGCTGGTGTTCCCGATCCTGACGCTGGCGATCCTCGACATGTACCCGCGCCAGCGCGGCAGCGCGTCGTCGCTGCAGGCGTTCACCAGCCTGGTGTTCAACGCCGTGATCGCCGGCGTGCTGTCGCCGCTGCTGAGCGACCACCCGGTGTGGCTGGCGTCGGGCGCGGTGCTGTTCGCGTTCCTGGGCTGGGCGATCTGGCACTGGGAGATGCGGTCCGGCCCGCGCATGCCCCCCGGCGACCCCGAGTACGCCGCCGCCCTCGAGCCCACCGAACGGCTGTAGCGTCAAATCTTTTGCTCTTCTTCGCCGTAGGCGGTGCGGAGGAGGGCCTGGAAGTGGGCGACGCCGGATTCGCGATCCGGGTGGAGGCGGCCGGGTTCGTAGCTGCCCGAGGCGAGCCCGCGCTGCACGGCCTCGCAGATGCCGAGGTCCTCTTGCTGCACTTCGTCGCTGAAGGCGATGTCGGCGGCGCGGCGGTCGCCGTCGGCAGCCGCGGGCAGGTAATGGGAATCGAATTCGACCCGGCAGCGGTCCACGCCGAGCGGGACCACGCGGTTGGTCTGCAGCCGCCCCGGCAGGATATTGAGCATCGTGTTCGGCCACAGCCAGTAGTACAGCGCGTCGCCGTTGCCGTAGAGGCCGTCGCCGCTCTCGAGCGGGCTCCACTGCAGCGAATGCCAGTCCGAGAGTTCGGTGCGGTAGCTGCGATAGTCGAGCATGCGGTTGAGGGCCGGGTGCACGTGCGGCACGTGGTAGCCCTCGAGGTAGTTGTCGACGTACACCTTCCAGTTGCAGGCGATCTCGTAGGCGGCGTGGTGGTGGCCCTCGTAGTCCTGCAGCGGGTGGGCGTCGCCGATGCGCGCGTCCATGCCGGCCACGAGCGCCTCGAAGGGCATCGCGCGTTCGGCGTCCACGGCCGCGAACACCAGCCCGCGCCATTCGCGCACGGCGAGTCCGGGCAGGCGCACGGACGCGATGTCGAAGCCGTCGGCAGCGTCCATCCCCGGCGCGGACTGCAGCCGGCCGTCGAGGCCGTAGGTCCAGCCGTGGTAGCGGCAGCGCAGCGCCCTGGCGCCCCGACCGTCGCACCAGGCGATCGGTCCGGCGCGGTGCCGGCAGACGTTGTGGAAAGCGCGGACCGCGCCATCGTGGTCGCGCACGGCGATCACCGGCAGGCCGGCGCAGTCCACCACGACGTGGTCGCCCGGCGCGCGCAGCCGGCTGGCGTGCGCGAGGAGGTGCCAGCCGCGGTCGAAGATGGCCGCGCGTTCCAGCGCGACGGTGGCCGGGTCGCAATACCAGCGGGCGGCCAGGGCGACGGCGGGCGCCGCGGCCGCGCGCCCGGGTCCGGGACTACTCGACCCGGACGGTGACGCCGGCATTGAGGCGCACGACGGTGGGCGCGGTCACGGTGCCGTCGGCGCGCCTGTAGAAGACCCGGTACTCGCCCACGGGCAGCCGGCGGATGTTGAACTTGCCGTCCTCCTCGAGGGTGATTTCGCGCTCGAGGCCGCCCCGGGTGGCCTCGACGACGACGGTGTCCCCGGCCTTGGCGACGCCGGTGATGTTGCCGGTGGTGGCCTGGGCGAGCGCCGCGGGCGAGGCCGCGAACAGCAGCAGGAGCGCGATGGCGATGGCACGGATGGAGTTCATTGCGCGGGTTGCTCCCGGTCGGCGTTGGTGTCGGTGTCGGCAGTGGCCACGGCGCCGGTCCAGCCGCAGCTCTGGCCTTCGTTCTGCTGCTGCAGCCATTCCTGCAGCGGCGCGAAGTACTCGAGCACGGCGGAGGCGTCCATCTGCTCGCCGCCGGTCAGTTCCTTCAGCGTCTTCTGCCAGGGCTGGTGCGAGCCCTGCTCGAGCATGGCCAGGAACTTCTCGCCCGCGGCCTTGTTGCCGTAGAAGCTGCATTCGTACAGCGGGCCCTTGAAGCCGGCCGCGTCGCACAGCGCCTTGTAGAACTGGAACTGCAGCACGTGCGAGAGGAAGTAGCGGGTGTACGGCGTGTTGCCCGGCACGTGGTACTTGGCGCCCGGGTCGAAGAATTCCTCGCCGCGCGGCTGGATCGGGGCCACGCCCTGGTACCGGGCCTTCAGGTCCCACCACGCCTTGTTGTATTCGTCGGGGGTGATCGAGCCGTCGAACACGCCCCAGCGCCAGCGGTCGATCATCAGGCCGAAGGGCAGGAACGCGACCTTGCTCAGCGCCATGCGCATCTGCGCGTTGATCAGCGCCTCGTGCGACTGCTGCTGGGCATCCACCAGGTCGATCGAGGCCAGGTACTGGGGAGTCATCGCCAGCACGATGGTGTCGCCGATGGCCTCGTGGAAGCCGTCGTGCGCGCCGCCCTGGAAGATCGGCGGTTGCGCGTTGTAGGCCAGGTAGTAATAGACGTGGCCGAGCTCGTGGTAGATGGTGGTGAAGTCTTCCTCGTTCGGCTTGATGCACATCTTGGTGCGCACGTCGGGGCCGACCGCCTCCTGGCCCTCGCCCGCGGGGCTGCCGCCCAGGTTCATGTCCCAGGCGCTGGCGTGGCAGACCACGTCGCGGTCGCGCGGCTTGATGAACTGGGTCTTCTCCCAGTAGCTCTCCGGAAGCTGCGGCATCCCCAGCGAGACGTAGAAGTCCTCGGCGCGACGGGTCATCTCGACCGCGGTGGCGCGCTGCGCGGCGCGCTCGGCCTCGACCCGGGCGGCGCCGTCCGTGGGATCGGCCAGGCGCTCCAGCTCCTCCATGTAGTTCTGGCGGTGCCGTGCCTGCAGCGCGGCGGTGATGTCGAGGCTGCCGGCGCCCGGGTAGGGCTGCAGCATGTCCCACAGGTTGCTCCAGTCCTGCTGCCACATGTTGCCCATCAGCGGCGCCGGCAGCATGCCGCCGGCGACCTGGCCGCGGTCCTGGCCATACTTCGCCACCAAGCGGGTGCGCGCGTAGCAGTGCAGCTGCTCGTACAGCGGCTTGACCTGGCTCCACAGGCGGTCGGTCTCGGCCGCGATCTGCGCCGGCGCCATGTCGTACCCGGAGCGCCAGACCTCGCCGGCGTCCGCGAAGCCCATGTCCTTGGCGCCCTCGTTGACCAGCTGCACGAAGCGCACGTAGTCCTCGCGCATCGGCACCGAGATGGTGTGCCAGCCGCGCCAGGCGTCGAGCTGGGCCTCGTAGTCGCGGTTGTTGCGCAGCACGTCCTCGAGCTCGCCGAGCTGCCGGCACTCCTTCTGCTCGCCTTCGCCCTTGCAGTAGGTGCCGGAGCCATACATGCCCTCCATGCGGGTGGCGATGCGGGTGAGCTCGGCGAGCTTGGCGGGGTCGCGCGGCGCCGGCATCGAGGTCATCAGCTTGAGCATGCCGATGGCGCGCGCGGTGTCGGCCGACATCTGCTGGCCCTCGAAACGGCGCGACTGCTCGATCCAGCCGTTGAGGCGGGTCAGCCAGCGCTCGTGGGCCTTGGCCGCGACCAGCTCGCTGTCGCCGTTGATGTAGGTGGACGAGAGCCACTGCGCCGAACTCAGCTCGGTGTAGATCTCGCGCATCTCGCGGTTGACGCGCGCGACGAACTGGTCGGCGGTCTCGTCCGCCGGTGCCTGGGTGGAGGGCGACGCCGCGTCGCCCGGGCTGGGCGAGCGGCTGCATCCGGCGAGCGCCAGCGCGAAGGCCGCGGCGGCGACGGCGAGCAGGGCGGTGCGGTGCTTGGGCTTGCGGGGCAGGGACTTCATGGCGCGATCCTGTCGGGGAATGCCTGCGAGGCTAGAGGGGCGTGGCGGGGGGCGCAAGCGTGCGTTCCGGCGTGGCCAGCCCGGCGCGCTGCAGCCAGGCCCAGGCAGCGTCGGCGTCGCGCTCGAAATAGGCGCGGGCGGAACCGAGGCGGAAGGTGTAGCCCCAGGCGTCCATGTCGGCGAGCACGCGCGCGGCGCCGACCCCGGGCAGGGCATCGCCGAGCAGTGCCTGCAGCACGCAGACCGCGTCCTCTTCCTCGATCGAATCGGTGGCGTCGGTGTGCACCGCGGCGCGGCGCTCGGGGGGCAGCACGACCAGGTGCGCGGCCTCGTGCAGCAGCGAGTGCACCGGGGTGTCGCCGCGCGCGTACACGGTGCTGCCGACGAGCCCGGCCTCGGGCTCGCCCCAGTAGCTCCCCGGGATCGGCGCGCCGTCGGCGACCCGCTCCAGCCGCAGTCCGTAGCGTTCGAGCAGCGCCACCACGGAGTCCGTCGAAATATCCCGTAGCCGCAGGACCGTCACTGTAGGAGCGGCGCTCGCGCCGCGATTCCTTCCCTCATGCCGTGGCGGCGCGCCCGTCCGGCAGCGACACCGAGATGTCGAGCACGTCGTGCTCGCCGTCCTTGACCAGGTCCACCTTGACCGCCTCGACGTCCACGTTGACGTACTTGCGGATCACCTCGAGCAACTCGCGGCGCAGCAGCGGCAGGTAGTCGGGGCCGCCGTGGATGCTGCGTTCCTGGGCGATGATGATGCGCAACCGGTCCTTGGCGATGGATGCGGTGTTCTTCTTCGCCCGCAGGAAATCGAACATGCCCATGCTCAACCTCCGAAGAGCTTGCTGAAGAAGCCCTTCTTGTCGGCCTGGGTGAAGCGCATCGGCCGCTGCTCGCCCATCAGGCGGGCCACGGCGTCGTCGTAGGCCTGTCCGGCCGGCGATTCCATGTCGAGGATGACGGGTTCTCCCTTGTTGGATGCGTTGAGCACGTCGCCCGATTCGGGGATCACCCCGATGGTCTTGAGGCCGAGCACTTCCTCGACGTCGCCGACCGAGAGCATCTCGCCGGTCTCCACCCGCGACGGGCTGTAGCGGGTGAGCAGCAGGTGCTCGGCGACGCGCTCGCCGTTCTCGGCGCGGCGGGTCTTGGAGGCGAGCAGGCCGAGGATGCGGTCGGAGTCGCGCACCGAGGAAACCTCGGGGTTGACCACGACGACCGCCTGGTCGGCGAAGTACATGGCGAGGAAGGCGCCCTTCTCGATCCCGGCCGGCGAGTCGCAGACGATGTACTCGAAGCCGTCCGCGTCGAGGTCCTTCAGCACCTTCTCGACGCCTTCCTTGGTCAGCGCGTCCTTGTCGCGCGTCTGCGAGGCGGCCAGCACGTACAGGTTCTCGAAGCGCTTGTCGCGGATCAGCGCCTGCTTGAGCGAGGCCTCGCCCTGGATCACGTTGACGAAGTCGTAGACCACCCGGCGCTCGCAGCCCATGATCAGGTCGAGGTTGCGCAGGCCGACGTCGAAGTCGATGACAGCGACCTTCTTGCCGGCGCGGGCGAGGCCGCAGGCGAGGGATGCGCTGGTGGTGGTCTTGCCGACGCCGCCCTTGCCGGACGTGACTACGATGATTTCAGCCAATGTGGGTCTCCTGTGCGCGCGGCGGCGCTGGGTCGGAAGGCTATAGGGTTCAATCCATCGCGGCAACGCGCAGCTGGCCGTCGTCGAGCCAGACCTGCACCGGCTTGCCGCGCAGTTCCATCGGGATTTCCTCGAGCACCTTGTAGTGGCCGGCGACCGCAACCAGCTCGGCATGGAACTCGCGGCAGAAGATGCGCGCCTTCTCGTTGCCCTGGGCGCCGGCCAGGGCGCGGCCGCGCAGGGCGCCGTAGATGTGGATCGAGCCGTCGGCGATCACCTCGGCGCCGGCGCCCACGGCCGCGAGCACGGTCAGGTCGCGGTTGTCGGCGTAGACCTGCTGCCCGGAGCGGACCGGGGCGGCCTGCATCAGGCCGGGCTCGCCCTTGGGTGGGGGCTGGGGTGCTTGCCTGGGCTGCCTGGTGTCCTCTGTGGGAGCCGCCATGGCGGCGAGCTCTTCGGCCGGGGAAGGGCTCGCCGCCGTGGCGGCTCCCACATCCGGGCTTCGGGTGCCTCCCACAGGCTCGTAGGAGGCCCGGAACTTGGCCAGCAGCGGCAGGCCGAGCTGGCGCGCGAGGGCGTCGTTGTCGCTGGTGCCGTAGGCCAGCGCCACCGGCAGCACGCCGGCTTCGCGCAGGGCGTCGATCAGGGCCCGGGCGGTGTCGCGGTCGGGCGTCTGCGGCAGGCCGCCGAAATCCACCACCACCGCGGCGCGCTCGAACAGCTTCGGCGCCCGCGCCACCCGGTCGCGCATCTCGTCGGCGAGCCTGGCGACGTCGAGGGTGCGCACGCGCAGGTTGGCGATGCCGACCTGGCCGATCTTGAGTTCCCCTGCGGGCTCGTAGTCCATCCTCGCCGCGGCCACCTCAGGTCCCCGTGGCGCGCTGCGGCAGGGCCGCGGACAGGTTGCGCGGGGCAGGGATCCAGGGCACGTCGGGCAGGGCGTCGCCGTAGGTGTCGTGCACCCACTGGTAGCTGCACAGCTGCTTGACCTGCATCGAGGCGCGATGCCCCGGGGCGCCGTCGGGCGTGGTCATCACGTGCTGGCCGACCTCGTGGAAGCCGATGCTGCCGTGGAACAGCAGCGCCGGGTCGCTGTCGGCGTCGAGGAACACCTCGCAGGCCAGCACCGGGTGGCGCAGCTCGGCGTGGCTCTGGACGTCGGCGTAGAGCGCGCGCCCGACGCCGCCGCCGCGGCGGCGGCTGGCGACCACGATGCGGTCGATGTAGAAGAAGTCCGGGTAGCGCTCACCGAACCAGCGGAAGTTGCTGCTGTCGTGGTCGGCGCCCGAGGCGAACCCGACCAGGAAGCCCACGAACATGCCATCGCGCTCGGCGACCCGGAAATAGTCGGCTTCCTCGTAGAAGCGGCGGAGTCGCGCCGCGTCCAGCGGCAGGATGGCGGGGCCGGCAGCGTTGTTGAGGGCAAGGACGGAATCCAGCTCGTGCTCGCGCACGTCGCGGATGGAGATCGACATTCCGGGCTCCGGCTCTGAAATTCTGGACTGCGGGCAGGCCCCCATTATCGCACGCCGGCATGACTTTCGTGGGGCCCGCGGGGCCCGCCGGCGGGCTAGGATGCGGCATGATCGGACGCCTCGACCACAGCCAGCTGCTGCGCTATTCCGGCCTGTTCACCTGGGCCGTGATCAGCATGCCGCTGGTGATGCTGTCCCTGCTCCCGGCCGACGATCCCAGCCAGCTCGGCGAGCAGGCGGTGGTGGTCGCCAACATCGGCTGGAAGGCCTGGGCGGCCTATGCCGGCTTCGGGCTGAGCTACTTCTGGCTGACCCGCTCGCTGGGCGGCCGCCGGGTGGGGACCCTGGACTACCTGCTGCTCTTCGTGCTCACCGGCAGCGCGGTGGCGATCAGCTACTACAGCGCCAGCGGCCTGGGCAGCATCCTGCTGATGGTGACCGCCTGCGTGCTGCCCTGGCTGCTGCCGCTGCCGGTCGGGGTGGCCTGGCTGGTGTTCAGCGAGTTCCTGGTGGTGCCGGTCTACGTGCGCTGGCTGGACATGTCCTGGGGCGAGGCGCTGATGCAGTCGCTGCTGTACGCCGGCTACTCGGCCTTCGTGTTCGTCACCAGCCTGGTGGCGCGGCAGCAGGCCAGGGCGCGCGAGGACCAGCGCCGGCTCAACGCCGAGCTGCGCGCCACCCGCGCGCTGCTGGCCGAGAGCGCCCGGGTCAACGAGCGCACCCGCATCTCGCGCGAGCTTCACGACCTGCTCGGGCACCACCTGACCGCCCTCAGCCTCAACCTGGAGGTGGCCGGGCACCTGGTCTCGGGCAAGGCGCACGAGCACGTCAACCAGGCCCACACCATCGCCCGGTTGCTGCTCAGCGACGTGCGCGAGGCGGTCAGCCGGCTGCGCACCGACGACGCCATCGACATGGCCGCGACCCTGCTGCCGCTGGCCGACAACGTCGCCGGGCTGAAGATCGTGCTCGACATGCCGCAGCCGTTCCTGCTCGACGATCCCGAGCGCGGCCACGTGCTGCTGCGCTGCACCCAGGAGATCATCACCAACGCCGTGCGCCATGCCCAGGCGGCCGAGCTGCGCCTGAACTACCGCTTCGAAGGCCGCACGGTGACGCTCCGGGCGCGCGACAATGGGCGCGGCGCCGAGCAGCTGGTGGCCGGCAACGGCCTGCGCGGCATCCGCGAGCGGCTGGCGGCGTACGGCGGCCGGGTGGAGATCCGCACCCGGCCGGGCGAGGGCTTCGGGATCGACATCGCGTTGCCGCTGGACGACGCGCCGAAACAGCTTCAGGGAGCAACCGCATGATCCGCATCTGCCTGGTCGACGATCAAACCCTGGTACGCCAGGGCATCCGTTCGCTGCTGTCGCTGGCCGAGGGCGTCGAGGTGGTGGCCGAGGCCGCCGACGGCAAGCAGGCCGTGGAGATGATCCCCGGGCTCAAGCCGGACGTGGTGCTGATGGACATGCGCATGCCGGTGATGTCCGGGCTGGAGGCGCTGCAGGCGCTGGCGCGGCTCGACGCGCTGCCGCCGACCATCATCCTGACCACCTTCGACGACGACCAGCTGGTGCTGGCCGGACTCAAGGCCGGGGCCAAGGGCTACCTGCTCAAGGACGTGTCGCTCGAGCAGCTGGTCGGGGCCATCCAGACGGTGGCCGCAGGCGGATCGCTGGTGCAGCCGGCGGTGACCCAGCGCCTGCTGTCGGGCCTGGAGCACATGCGCAACGAGTTCGTCAGCCTCGACCGGCCGGACCCGCTGACCGACCGCGAGACCGAGATCCTGCGCCTCATGGCCTCGGGCTTCTCCAACAAGGAGATCGCCAACTCGCTCGGCGTGGCCGAGGGCACGATCAAGAACCACGTCTCCAACATCCTCAGCAAGCTGGGCGTGCGCGACCGCACCCGGGCCGTGCTCAAGGCCTTCGAACTGCAGCTGGTCTGAGCAGGGAAACCGCGAAACGGGGCATGACTCGCGTCCGGATGTCTTGCTACGATTAGGGGTCTGCGCCCCCGGCTACCGGCCGGCCGGGCGGCACCTGGAGAACCTGAATGACCCGCATCATCGAGATCCTGATTTCGCTCGCGATCGTCCTTGCGCTGTTCCTGCTGGTCGGCCTGGTGCTGCCCTCGAGCCGGCACATCGAGGAAAAGGTCGAGACCAACCGCAAGCTGACCATCGTCTACGACACCATCAGCAGCCTGAAGCGCTTCGAGGACTGGAACCCGCTGGTCCTGCGCGACCCCAACGTCGACCTCAACCTGTCCGGCCCCGATTCCGGCGTCGGCGCGCGCCTCGACTACCAGTCGCGCAACAAGCAGCTCGGCGAAGGCAGCTGGGAGATCGTCGAGGCCGTGCCCGGCCGCAGCGTGACCTACAAGCTGACCAACCCGCAGTACGGCACCGACAAGACCATGACGTTCACGCTGCGCCCGACCGGCCGCGGCGGCCGCAACGTCGAGATCACCCAGACCTACGACGTCGACTACGGCTGGAACATCTTCGGCCGCTACGCCGGCCTGTACGTCTCGCGCCACGTCGGCGACGACATGGAGCTGGGCCTGCAGAAGATGGCGAACATGCTGGCGCAGGTGCCGAACGTGGATTACCGCGTGCAGGGCAGCAAGCTGGACAACCTGGCCATCGTCGAGCTTCCGGCGCAGGACCTGCTCGAGGTCGACGCCGGTTCGATCGAGCGCAACAACCAGAAGATCAAGGACTCGATGAAGGCGAACATGGAGTGGATCCGCCGCACCATGGCCGCCAACGACCTCGAGCCGGCCGGCCCGATGCAGATCGTGTCGCTGGAGCTGGGCCGCGAGAACTACACCTTCCGCGTGCGCCAGCCGGTGCGCCGCAAGGGCAGCGGCGCCGACGAGGCGAGCGACGGGACCGAGGCCAACGGGACCGCCGCCGCCGACGAGGCTACCGAAGCGCCCGCCACCGAGGGCGAGGCCGCCGAGGCCGCCGCGGAGCCGGAAGTGCAGTCGCTGGCGAAGATCGCCGCTGCGTCCGGCGAGCCGCTGGAAGGCCTCGAGCTGCTGGGTCCGGTGAAGTACGAGCGCACCCAGCCGGGCCGCTACGCTTCCGCCACCTACGTCGGCTACATGGCGGAGCTGGAGAACGTGCGCAACGCGATCCGCGCCTGGGCCATGACCCAGGACGAGGAGGCGACGCAGTCGTTCGAGGTCTACAAGAACGGCATCGATGCGGCGTTCACCGCCGAGGGCGAGTACGACGTCTACTGGCGCCTCCGTTAAGCCCATGGCCCGCGGCGCCAGCGACCGGCTCGGCGCCTCGGGCGCACTCGCCGCCGCAGGCGCGGTGGCACTCGCGGCCCTTGCCTCCCATGTGGCGCAGGGGCCGGACCAGGCGCGGCTGCATCTTGCGGCCGCGCTTGCGTTCGGGCACGGCGTGGCGCTCGTCGCGCTGTCGCCCGGCACCCGCGACCGACGCATCGGCCGGGTCGCGCTCTGGCTGATCCTGGCCGGCATGTTGCTGTTCTCGGGCAGTCTGGTCGGCGTAGCGTTCGCGGGCACCGCGACGACGCTGGCGCCGTTCGGCGGCATGGCCATGATCGGCGGCTGGGTGCTGCTCGCCGTCGACCGCTGGCGGGGCTGAGCCGTGCCACGCTACTCCCGCGGATTCGACACCGAAGCGGCCCGCGATTACCTCGCGCGCAAGGACCGCAGGCTGGGCGCGTGGATGCGGCGCATCGGCCCGATCGAACCCGACCCGCGCTGGCGCGCGCGCTTCGACCCGGTGGACGCGCTGGCGCGCGCGATCCTCTACCAGCAGCTGAGCGGCAAGGCCGCGGCCACCATCACCGGCCGGGTGGAGCAGGCGATCGGCAGCAAGCGGCTGCACTTCGACACCCTGGCGCGGATCGACGATGCCGGGCTGCGCGCCTGCGGCGTCTCCGGCAACAAGACCCTGGCGCTGCGCGACCTGGCGCGGCGCGAGGAGGCAGGCGAGATCCCCGACCTGCGGCGCATGTCCACGATGCACGACGACGAGATCGTCGCCGCGCTGGTCCCGATTCGCGGCATCGGCCGCTGGACGGTCGAGATGATGCTGATGTTCCGGCTCGGCCGCCCGGACGTGCTTCCCGTGGACGACCTCGGCATCCGCAAGGGCGCCCAGGCCGTGGACAAGGCCGGGGCGATGCCGACGCCGAAGGCGCTCGCCGCCCGCGGCGAGCGCTGGGGCCCGTACCGCACCTACGCCAGCCTCTACCTGTGGCGGATCGCCGACCAGGCCACCGCCGCGAAGACCCCGACGCCGCGCTCCCAGGGGTGAGAAGCGGCATTGACAACGAACCCGTCGCCCGCGAAAATGCGCGGCTCGCACCTGCCCAGGTGGCGGAATTGGTAGACGCACTAGTTTCAGGTACTAGCGGGTAAAACCGTGGAGGTTCGAGTCCTCTCCTGGGCACCAGATGTCACGGAACGACCCTCGGGAAACCGGGGGTTTTTTCTTGCCAGCGCGGCGCGCCCGGCGCGCTAGATGTTGCTCTCTTCCGGCGGGACGTCCGTGGCCAGCGGCGCGCTGCCGCCGCCGCCGGCGTCGCTGGCGCAGCCGCAGCCGACGCCGTAGCAGGCCATGGACAGCGAGCCGAACGCGTAGCCGTCCACCAGGACTTCCGGGGTCTCGTCCGTGGCCGCGGCGAACCCGGCGACGTACAGCAAGGGCAGGAAGTGCTCGGGCGTGGGCGCGGACATCGCGTAGTCGCGGTGTGCGACCAGTGCGGCGGCGTCGCCCGGCCGTTCCAGCATCACCTGGCGTGCGTGCTCGTCGAAGCGCCGGTTCCAGTCGAACGCACCGTCGGTGTTGCGCCAGTCGATCGCGCGCAGGTTGTGGACCACGTTGCCGCTGCCGAGCAGCAGCACGCCGCTGTCGCGCAGCTTCGCCAGTTTCGCGCCGAGCGCCAGGTGGTACTCCGGTGGCTTCTGCGCGTTGATGGAGAGTTGCACGACCGGGACGTCGGCGTCGGGGAAGGCGTGCACCAGCACCGACCACGCGCCGTGGTCCAGGCCCCAGACGTCGCGGTCGGCGCCGACGAAGTCGGGACTGGCCGCGTCGGCGACCTCCTCGGCCAGTTCCGGCAGCCCGGGCGCGGGGTACTGCACGTCGAACAGCGCTTGCGGGAAGCCGAAGAAGTCATGGATGGTCTTCGGCCGGGCCATCGCGGTCACCGCGGTGGTGTTGACGAACCAGTGCGCCGAGACCACCAGCACTGCGCGCGGGCGAGGCACCGAGGCGCCAAAGGCGTGCCACGCATTGCTGTAGCGGTTGCGCTCCAGGGCGTTCATCGGGGTTCCGTGCCCGAGGAACGCCGCCGGCATCGGTCGAGGCGTTGCCATGGCCGGGATGGTAGTCCTTATTGCGGAGACGGGGCGTCGACGCCCGCGGTGTACCATCGCCGCGATGAACAAGCCCCCCAGCAAGCGTGGCGGCGGACGCGGCGGCAAGCCGCGCAAGCCCGCCGGAAACCGCGCCGCACCCGGCAAGAAGAAGCTTCCCTCCTGGATGCCCGACCCCGGCCTGGCCCGCGCGATGGGCAAGCCCGCCTCCGCGCCGGCGCCCGCGACGCCCGCAGCCGACCCGCACGCCGAGCGCGAGGCCCAGCGCTACGAACAGCCGATCGCCAGCCGCGAGATGATCCTGCATACGCTGGCCGCGCACGACGGTCCGCTGGCGGCCGACGCGCTGGCCGATGTCCTCGGCATCGACGACCCCACGCGGCGCGACGCACTCGACAAGCGCCTGCGCGCGATGCTGCGCGACGGCCAGCTGCTGCAGAACCGGCGTGGCGGATTCGTGCCGGCCGAGCGCGCGGACCTGATCGCCGGCACCGTGATCGCCAACCCCGACGGCTTCGGCTTCCTGCGCCCCGAGAGCGGCGAGGGCGACGACCTGTTCCTGCCACCGTACGAGATGCGCAAGGTGCTGCACGGCGACCGCGCGCTGGCCAGCGTCACCGGCCTGGACCGTCGCGGCCGCCGCGAGGGCGTGATCGTCGAGGTGCTGGAGCGCCGGCTCAACCGGCTGATCGGGCGCTTCATCGTCGAGGCCGGGATCGGCTACGTGCAGCCGGACGACGCCCGCATCCAGCGCAACGTGCTGATCCCGCCGGACGCCAACCTGGACGCGAAGCCCGGGCAGCTGGTGGTGGCAGAGATCACCCAGCCGCCGGACGCGCGCAGGCCCCCGATCGGCAAGCTGGTGGCGGTGCTGGGCGACAAGCTGACCGCCTCGCTGGCGGTGGAGGCGGCGATCTACGGCCACGAGATCCCGCACGAGTTCCCGGAAGAAGTGATCGCGCAGGCGACCGCGGTGCCGCTGGAAGTGCAGCCGGCCGAGATCGAGGGCCGGGTGGACCTGCGCGACACGCCGCTGGTCACCATCGACGGCGAGGACGCCAAGGACTTCGACGACGCGGTCTGGTGCGAGCCCAACCGCGACGGCTTCCGGCTGATCGTCGCCATCGCGGATGTCTCGCACTACGTGCGCCCGGGCACGCCGCTGGACGACGAGGCGCAGAAGCGCGCGACCTCGGTGTACTTCCCCGGCTACGTGGTGCCGATGCTGCCGGAGACCCTGTCCAACGGCATCTGCTCGCTCAACCCGAAGGTGGACCGGCTGTGCTTCGTCTGCGACATGCAGGTCGGGCGCGACGGCATTCCCACGAAGTCGAAGTTCTACGAGGCGGTGATGCGCTCGCACGCGCGCCTGACCTACACCCAGGTCTGGAACGCGGTCGGCGACGGCATCCCGGAGGAGGACCGCGAGGCGGCGCTGGCCAGGATCGGGCCGCTGCTGCCGCAGGTGGACCGCCTGCACCAGCTCTACCGCATCCTCGACAAGGCGCGCCAAAAGCGCGGCGCGATCGAGTTCGAGACCAGCGAGGTGCGCTTCGTGCTCGGCCCGCAGGGGGAGGTGACCCAGGCCGGCATGATCCAGCGCAACGACGCGCACAAGCTGATCGAGGAATGCATGATCGCGGCCAACGTGCAGGCCGCGCTGCACCTGCTCGAGTCGGAAGTGCCGGCGCCGTTCCGCGACCACGACAAGCCGCCGGAGGCCAAGTACGCGGACCTCGAGGAGTTCCTCAAGGAGTTCAAGCTGCGGCTGCCTCCGTGGGGCAGGGTGCAGCCGAAGGACTTCCGCAACCTGCTGGAGAAGATCCGCGAGCGGCCCGACGCGGCGCTGCTGGAATCGGTGATCCTGCGCAGCCAGTCGCTGGCGGTGTACGCGCCGGAGAACATCGGCCACTTCGGCCTCGCGCTGGAGGCCTACGCGCACTTCACCTCGCCGATCCGCCGCTACCCGGACCTGCTGGTGCATCGCGCGATCAAGTACGGCCTCACCGGCAAGCGCGTGGACCGTTACACCTACTCGCCGCACGAAATGGCGGCGCTGTCGCTGCAGTGCTCGGAGCGGTCGCGCCGCGCCGACGAGGCCCAGCGCGAAGTGGACGAGCGCTACCGCGCGGCGTGGATGGAGCAGCACGTCGGCGGCGAGTTCGACGGCACCATCAGCGGCGTGACCAGCTTCGGCCTGTTCGTGGAGCTGGACGAGTCCAAGGTCAACGGCCTGGTGCACGTGACCCAGCTGCCGCACGACTACTACCGCTTCGACCCGATCCGCAAGACGCTGACCGGCGAGCGCCGCGGCGGCGAGTACCGCCTCGGCGACCGCGTCCGCATCGTCGTGCTCAAGGCCAGCCTGGAGGAGCGCAAGATCGACTTCCGCCTGGTCGCCGACACCGGCCGCGTCGAACCCCCGACACCCCCGCCCCGCGGCCAGCCCGCCAAGCGCAAGAAAAGCAAATACTAGCCACAGATTCCACAGATGAAAAAAGGATTGGCTCTGCGGCGGACGTTGTCCCGTCGGCGGGTCGGAAGTCGTTGGCTGCGGAAAAATCCTTTTAAAATCAGTGAAATCTGTGGCTGAAAGAATGTGTCTCCCGAGGTCGCGATGAGCAAGGACAGTCAGTGGGTGGCGGGGATCAATGCGGTGGCTTCGGCGATCGAGCATGACGCGGAGCACGTGCGCGAGGTGTTGCTCGAGGCGGGGGCGCGGAATCCGCGGATCACCGAGATCGAGGGCAACGCGCGCCGCCTCGGCATCGAGGTGCGGCGGGTGGCGCAGCAGGCGCTCGACGGCGTCGCCGGCGGCTTGCGCCACCAAGGCGCGGTCGCGCGCTACGCAGCGGCCCGCACCTGGGACGAGCATGAACTGCCGGAGCTGGTCGAGGCCGCCGAAGGCCGCGCGCTGGTACTGGTGCTCGACGGCGTGCAGGACCCGCACAACCTCGGTGCCTGCCTGCGCAGCGCGGCCGCCGCCGGCGCCACCGCGGTGGTGATCCCCAGGGACAAGGCGGTGCAGGTCAACGCCACCGTGCGCAAGACCTCGGCCGGCGCCGCCGACCGCATCCCGGTGGTCCGTTGCAGCAACCTCTCGCGCTGCCTGCGCGAGTTGCAGAAGCTCGGCGTCTGGATCTACGGCCTCGCCGGCGACGTGGACGGGTCGCTGTACGCCCTCGACCTCACCGGCAACGTCGCGCTGGTGCTCGGCGGCGAGGGCGAGGGCCTGCGCAGGCTCACCCGCGAATACTGCGACGGCCTCGCGCGCATTCCGATGCCGGGCGACATGGAGAGCCTCAACGTCTCCGTCGCCGCCGGCGTGGTCCTGTTCGAGGCCGTGCGGCAACGACAGGCGATGTAGGAGCGGCGCCCGCGCCGCGACAGGAGACCCGCATGCCCTGGATCATCCTCACCCTTGCCGGCCTGTTCGAGATCGGCTGGGCCATCGGCCTCAAGTACACCGACGGCTTCACCAGGCTCTGGCCCACGGTCGGTACGGTCGTGTCCATGGCGATCAGCCTCGGCCTGCTCGGGATCGCGATGAAATCGCTGCCGGTCGGCACCGCCTATGCGGTCTGGGTCGGGGTCGGTGCGGTCGGCACCGCGATCCTGGGCATCGTGCTGCTCGGCGAGCCGGCGAACGCCGGCCGCATGATCAGCCTGGGCCTGATCATCGCCGGGATCATCGGACTCAAGCTGGCGTCGTGACGTCGCCAGGTCGCCACTGGTTGGCGATCTTGCAGAAGAGTTCGGCGGTGCGTTCGGCGTCGTAGACGGCGGAGTGGGCCTCGTTCTGGTTCCACTCCAGGCCGGCCGCCTGCAGCGCCCGCGCGAGCACGGTCTGGCCGTAGGCGACGCCGCCCAGAGTCACGGTGTCGAACACGCTGAAGGGGTGGAACGGGTTGCGCTTGTGCTGCACGCGCGCGACCGCGGCGTTGAGGAAGTTGAGGTCGAAGTGGGCGTTGTGGCCGACCAGGATCGCGCGCTGGCAGCCGTGCCGGCGCACCGCCTGGCGTACGGGAGCGAACACGTGGTCGAGCGCTTCCTTCTCCGGCTTCGCCATGCGGAATGGGTGGTCGAGGACGATCCCGGTGACCTCGAGCGACTTGGGGTCGATCTCGGTGCCGGGCGCGGGCTCGAAATGGGCGCAGGCCACCTCGCCGGGAACGAAGCGCCCGGCCTCGTCGAGTTCGATCGGGATCGCCGCCAGTTCCAGCAACGCGTGCCGGTTCCAGTCGAAGCCGCCGGTTTCCACGTCCACGACCACGGGCAGGTAGCCGCGGAAGCGCTCGGCCATGGGGCGGAATGCGGGGGCTTCGGTCATCGGGAAAGCCTAGCATTCCGGCGCGGCCCCGATCGTGGCAGGGTCGCGGCGCGAGCGCCGCTCCTACAACGGGGTGGTGTCGTCGCGCTTCTCGCGCGGGGGCAGGGCATCCTCGCCGGTGACCAGGAACAGCACGTTCTCGGCGATGTTGGTGGCGTGGTCGCCGATGCGCTCGAGGTTCTTGGCCATGAACAGCAGGTGGGTGCAGCCGGTGATGCTGCGCGGATCCTCCATCATGTAGGTGAGCAGCTCGCGGAACAGGCGGGTGTACTCCGCGTCCAGCTCGGCGTCGGACTCGCGCACGCGCTCGGCGGCGGCGGCGTCGTGGTCGCGGTAGGCCAGCATCACCTCGCGCAGCTGGCGCAGCGCAAGGGCACCGAGCGTCGACAGCCCGCGCGCATGCGGCAGCGGCGGCATTTCGTTCAGCGCCAGCGAGCGCTTGGCGACGTTGGCGGCGTAGTCGCCGATGCGCTCGATGTCCGAGGCGATCCGGATCGCGGCCAGGATGCCGCGCAGGTCGCGGGCCAGCGGTCCGCCCAGCGCCAGGCGCATGACGTCGTGGCTGGTCTCCTGCTCGAGCCGGTCGATCGCGGCATCGTTCTCGATCACGCGGCGCGCGGCGTTGTCGTCGCGGCGGCCGACCACGTCCAGCGCGGCCTCGAGCTGGGCCGCCGCCATCCCGCCCATGCGCAGCAGTTCGCCGTGCAGGCGCGTGCGTTCGTCCTCGTGGTGGGTCATCCGAACCTCCCGGTGATGTAGTCCTCGGTCTGCTGCTTCGAGGGGTTGGAGAAGATCGTCTCGGTGGCGCCGTGCTCGACCAGGTCGCCGAGGTACATGAAGGCGGTGAAGTCGGAGACGCGCGCGGCCTGCTGCATGTTGTGGGTGACGATCACGATGGTGTAGTCGCGCTTGAGCTCCTCGACCAGCTGCTCGATGCGCGCGGTGGAGATCGGGTCCAGCGCCGAGGTCGGCTCGTCCAGCAGCAGCACCTCCGGCCGCAGGGCCACCGCGCGGGCGATGCACAGCCGCTGCTGCTGGCCGCCCGACAACCCGAGCGCGTTCTGGCCGAGCTTGTCCTTGACCTCGTCCCACAGCGCCGCCTGGCGCAGCGCCTGCTCGACGCGGTCGGCCATCTCGACCTTCGCCAGGCGCTCGTGGTGGCGGATACCGTAGGCGACGTTCTCGAAGATCGTCATCGGGAACGGCACCGGCTTCTGGAACACCATGCCGACCTTGCTGCGCAGGCGGTTGATCGGGAACGCCGGGTCGAGGATGTCCTCGCCGTCCAGCAGCACCCGGCCCTCCGCGCGCTGTTTCGGATACAGCGCGTAGATGCGGTTGAACACCCGCAGCAGGGTCGACTTGCCGCAGCCCGAGGGCCCGATCAGCGCGGTGACCTGGCGCTCGGGAATGTCGATGTCGACCCCGCGCAGCGCATGGAAGTCGCCGTAGTGGAAGTCCAGCCCGCGGGCCGAGAGCTTGGGGTTCGATGCTTGGATCATTGGCTCAGTCATGGTTGACCCGCTTGCGCGCGACGATCGCGCGCGCCACCAGGCTGGTGAGCAGGACGAACAGGGTCAGCACCAGCGCGCCGGCCCAGGCGATGTCCTGCCAGGAGGTGTAGGGACTGCCGGCGAACTGGTACATCACCACCGGCACGCTGGCCATGGGGTGGGTCACGTCGAGGGTGAAGTACTGGTTGCCGAAGGCGGTGAACAGCAGCGGCGCGGTCTCGCCGGAGATGCGCGCCAGCGCCAGCAGCACGCCGGTGACGATGCCCGGCATCGCCGAGCGGTACAGCACCTGCACCGTGACCTTCCATTGCGGGATGCCGAGCGAAAGCGCGGCTTCGCGCATCTGCACCGGCACCAGCTGCAGCATCTCGTCGGTGGTGCGCACCACCACCGGCAGCACGATGAAGGCCAGCGACAACGCGCCGGCGACCGCCGAGAAACTGCCGCCGGCCTGCTGCACCACCAGCGTGTACACGAACAGGCCGAGCACGATGGACGGCGCCGACAGCAGGATGTCGTTGACGAAGCGGACCACCGTGGCGATCCGCGCCGCGGCGCCGTACTCGGACAGCCAGGTGCCAGCGGCGATGCCGAGCGGGGTGCCGATCAGGATCGCCATCAGGCACATCACCGCGCTGCCGTAGAACGCGTTCCTGAGGCCGCCCTCCGCCATCGGCGGCGGGGTGTCCTGCGTGAACAGCGCCCAGTCGATGCCGGCCAGGCCCTTGGCCACCAGGGTCCACAGGATCCAGCCCAGGAACAGCAGGCCGAGCACCGCAGCGGCGCAGGCGGCGGCCAGCGCGACGGCATTGACCAGGCGGCGGCGGAGGTACAGGTCCATCAGCGCCCCTCCCGCCGCGAGAGCTGGCGCAGCATCAGCCGCGCGATGGCGAGCACGATGAAGGTGACGATGAACAGCACGAAGCCGAGCAGCAGCAGCGCCGAGCGGTAGGTCTCCGTGGCCTCGCCGAAGTCGTTGGCGATCAGCGCGGCGATGGTGGTGCCGGGCTCGAGCAGCGACGCGGTGAAGCGGGTCGAGTTGCCGATCACGAAGGCGACCGCCATGGTTTCCCCGAGCGCGCGCCCGAGGCCGAGGAAGATGCCGCCGATCACCGCAGAGCGGGTGTACGGCAGCACGATGTCCCAGCTCACCTCCCACTTGGTCGAGCCCAGCGCGTAGGCCGACTCCTTGAGCCGGGTCGGCACGGTCAGGAAGACCTCGCGCATCACCGAGGAGATGAAGGGGATGACCATGATCGCCAGCACCATGCCGGCGGTGAGCATGCCGATCCCGATCGGCGGGCCCTGGAACAGCGGCCCGACCACCGGCAGCGTGCCGAGGTGCTCGTTGGCCCAGGGCGTGACGTGCCGGGTCATCACCGGCACCAGCACGAACAGGCCCCACATGCCGTAGATGATGGAGGGGATGCCCGCCAGCAGCTCGATCGCCGTGCCCACCGGGCCGCGCAGCCAGCGCGGCGCGACCTCGGTGAGGAAGAACGCGATGCCGAAGCTCACCGGCACCGCGATCAGCATCGCGATGAACGCCGTGACCAGGGTGCCGTAGATCGGCACCAGCGCCCCGTACCGGTTCTCGACCGGGTTCCAGTCCGCGGTGAAGAAGAAGTCCAGGCCGCTGAGCTGCAGCGCCGCGCGTCCGCCCCAGAGCATGGACAGCGCCGCGCAGGCCAGCGCCAGCAGCACGAACCCCACCGTGGCCAGCAGCACCCACCGGAACACCCGGTCGTTCACTACTCGGCGCCGCCCTTGAACTCCGCCGCCCAGTACTGCTCGATCTGCCCCACCAGCTCCGGCGGCAGCGGCACGTAATCCAGCGCGGCGGCCTGCTGCTGGCCGTTGTGCAGCGCCCACTCGAAGAACGCGCGGGCCGCGGCGCTGCGCTGCGGATCCTTCGGCTCCTCGTACATCAGGATGAAGTTGGTGGCGGTGATCGGCCAGGCGTCGGCACCGCCGGCGTTGGTGATGACCAGGTTGAAGTCCTGGACGCTGCCCCAGTCGGCGGTCGCGGCGGCCGCGGCGAAGGCGTCGGCATTCGGCGCGACGAAGTTGCCGGCGGCGTTCCGGAGCAGGGTGTAGGCCATGTCGTTCTGCAGCGCGTAGGCGAGCTCGACGTAGCCGATCGAGCCTTCGATCTGCTGCACGTACGAGGCGACGCCCTCGTTGCCCTTGCCGCCGACGCCGTCGGGCCACTGCACCGACTTGCCTTCGCCGATGGCCGACTTCCAGGCCGGGCTGACCTTGGTCAGGTAGTTGGTGAAGTTGAAGGTGGTGCCGGAGCCGTCGGAGCGCTGCACCAGGTTGATCTTCATCGCGGGCAGCGCGAGGCCGGGGTTGATCGACGCGATCGCCGGGTCGTTCCAGTGCGTGACCTTGCCCAGGTAGATGTCGGCCAGCAGCGGGCCGGTGAGGCGCAGCTCGCCGGCGGCGATGCCCGGCACGTTGACCACCGGCACCACGCCGCCGATCACCGACGGGAACTGCAGCAGGCCGGCCTCGGCCAGTTCCTCGCTCGACAGCGGCGCGTCGGAGGACCCGAAGTCGACCGTGCCGGCCTTGATCTGGGCGATGCCGCCGCCCGAACCGATGGACTGGTAGTTGACCTTGTTGCCGGTGGCGGCGTGGTAGTCGGCCGACCACTGGGTGATCAGCGGGAAGATGAAGGTGGCGCCGGCGCCGGTGATCTGCGCGGCGACCTTGTCGCCGGCGGCCGCGGGAGCGGTGGCGTCCGCGCCGGAGGCCTGGGTGTTGGCGTCGTCGGACGGGGCGCAGGCGGCGAGCGAGAACGCAACGGCGAAGGCGAGGGCGGTGGTGCGGAGGGACACGTTCATCAGGGGCTCCAGTGGTTGCTGGTGCACATGACAACGCACGCGGGTGACAGCGCCTTTAAGGCTCGATGACAGAACGATGACAGCGCCGGAAACGAAAAGGGCCGGGTGGCGTGCATGGCACGCCGGTCCCGGCCCCCGACGAGATGATGCGCCCTGCTGCTACCAGTGCAACTGCACCCGCGCCTCGATGATCGAGGGATCGTCCGCGACCCCGGCGCGATCGCTGGACACCTTGACGTAGTTGAGCGCGAACTTGAGGTTCTTCTGCCAGTACCAGTTGACCCCGGCAGTCAGGGTGTCGATCGAGCCGCCGGCGACGGCGCCGTCGTCCAGGTCGAGCGTGTCGTAGCGCAGGCCGACCTGCCACAGGCCCTTGCCCGGCTCGGTCGCCTTCGGCGTGGCCGGCACGCCACCCTTGTAGCCCCAGTCCTCGCCGGTCAGGTTCCAGACGCCGCTGACGTAGCCGCCGGTGCCGGTGAAGTCGCCGGTGGCGCCGAGCCGCGAGACCTGCGAGCGCATGTACTCGCCCTGCAGCTTCACCGGGCCGCGCGCCCACAGCGCCTCGAAGCCGGTGGTGGCGACGCGGTCGGCATCGGTAAACGTGCCGGTGTCCACCAACCGGTTGGCCATGTCGGCACCGGGCCGCGCGCGCAGGCGCAGGCTGTCGGCGTCGGTGTCGTGGTCGACGTGGGACACGCCCAGGTGCAGCAGGTTGCCGTCGCCGTTGACCGGCGCCCACCAGCCGCGCACGCCGTAACCGACGCCGTGCGCGCGGTCGCGTGTGAGCTCGCGGCTGAACATGCTGCCCGCCAGCCCCCAGTCGTCGCCCGAGATGCCGCTGCCGACGCCGAGCCGGCGGCCGACGGCGAAGGTGTTGGTCACCAGCGCCTTGGCGATGAAGTCATTGTTCTTGGTGGAGGACAGCTCCTCCATGCTGTTGGGCTGCTTGAACTGGCCGACCTGCAGGTACGGCGAGAAGGCGCCACCGAACCGGTAGCGGCCGTAGGCGTCGAGGAACTTGCCGTCGCCGGACGCGTCGTAGCCGATGGTCCAGTCGAAGCGGCCCGGCCCCTTGCCCTTGAGCACCAGCTCGGCGCGGCGCAGGCCGAAGTCGGTGTCGCTGCCGTCGCCGGCGTCGGCGTCCAGGTCCCTGACGTCGCTGTCGTACCAGTAGCCGTCGGTCTGCACCATGCCTTCGAAGCTGAGTTCGGAGCCGGCGACCGTGCCGAGGTCGATGCCGGCGTGCGCGGCGGGTGCGGCGAGGACGCAGGTGGCTGCGAGCGCGAGGGTCAAGCGGTCGTGTTTCATCAGGGGTCACCCGGAGGGAGCGGAGATGCGGACAGCGTGCCCGCCGCGGGTTTCAGTCCGGTGACAGATTCTTGTCGGGAAAGCGACACAGGTCGGCGATCGGGCAGCGCCAGCACTCCGGCCGCCGCGCCTTGCAGGTGTAGCGGCCATGCAGGATCAGCCAGTGGTGCGCGCCCTGCAGGTACTCCGGCGGCACCACCGCCAGCAGGTTCTCCTCGACCTCGCGCACATTGCGTCCCGGCGCGAGGCCGGTGCGGTTGGAGACGCGGAAGATGTGCGTGTCCACCGCCATGGTCGGCTCGCCGAAGGCGGTGTTGAGGACGACGTTGGCGGTCTTGCGGCCGACCCCGGGCAGCGCTTCCAGTTCCGCGCGCGTGCGCGGCACCTCGCCGCCGTGGCGTTCCAGCAACTGGCGGCACAGGGCGATGACGTTGGCGGCCTTGGTGTTGAACAAGCCGATGCTGGAGATGTAGCGCTTCAGTCCGTCCTCGCCGAGCGCGAGGATCTTCGCCGGTGTGTTGGCGACGGGGTACAGCCGGCGCGTGGCCTTGTTGACGCCGACGTCGGTGGCCTGCGCCGAGAGCACCACCGCGACCAGCAGCTCGAACGGCGTGGAGTACTCGAGTTCGGTCTTCGGGTCCGGGTCGAGCTCGGCCAGGCGCGCGAACAGCTCCTGGATCTCGTCGCGGCGCAACCGCGTGCGGCGCCTGCGCGGCGCCGCTTTCGGCTTAGCGGCGGTCATGGCTTGCGCCCGGCGGCCCTGGCCTTGGCGCGCGCGAGCGCGAGCGCGGCGGCAGGCGGGAGTGCCGTTGTCGCCGTGGGCGTCGCGCCATCCGGCGCCGCTTCGCCCGGTGGTGCCCGCCGCGCCGCGCGTTCGCGCTGGCGCCGGGCCAGGCGCAGGCCGCGCGCCCGGTAGCGCTCGCGCGCGGCGAGCGCGCGCTGGCGCGCCCGGCGCGCGGCTTCCAGCCCGGCGCGGCACTCCGGGCTGCACGCCGGACAGGCGATGCGGTCCTCGAGCAGGCCCAGCGTGATCGCGCCGTCCAGGTCATCGTCGGCCAGGGCCTCCCGCAAGCGGTGCGCGGCGGCGCCGGCAACGGCGTCGCACGCGCAGCAGGGGCAGGGCGCGGCCATCGCGCTAACGTCCCTTGAAGGCGGGCTTGCGCCGCTCCAGGAACGCGCCGGTGCCTTCGCGCATGTCGTCGGTGGAGAACATCAGCCCGAACTGCGCGGCCTCGTAAGCCAGGCCTTCCTCGATGCCGCACTCGCCGCCGTAATTGATGCAGTCGAGCACCCCGCGCAGCGCCAGCGGCGCCGAGCCGGCGAGTTGCGTGGCCAGCGCCATCGCCTGCTGCTCCAGTTCCGCGGCCGGCACCACCCGGTTGACGATGCCCAGCTCCAGCGCGCGGGCCGCGTCCACCGGCGCACCGGTGAGGCACAGCTCGAGCGTGGCCGCGCGGCCGGCGAGGCGCAGCAGGCGCTGGCTGCCGCCGAAGCCGGGGATCAGTCCCAGGTTCACTTCCGGCTGGCCGATCTTGGCGGTGTCCGCCGCGATCCGCAGGTGGCAGGACATCGCCAGCTCCAGGCCGCCGCCGAGCGCGAAGCCGTTGACCATGGCGACGACCGGCTTGGACAGGGTCTCGATCCGGCGCATCATCCGCTGCCCGCGCAGCGAGAAGTCGCGGCCCTCGGCCGGGCTCAGGGTGTTCATCTCGGCGATGTCGGCGCCGGCCACGAAGGCCTTCGCCCCGGCCCCGGTGAGCACCACCACGCGGACCGCCGGGTCGGCGTCGGCCGCGCGGAAGGCCTCGTCGAGGGCATCCAGCGTGGCCGCGTTGAGGGCGTTCAGCTTGTCGGGGCGGTTCACGGTCAGCACCCGGACGGCGTCGCGGTCGCTGGAGAGGAGCACGGGTTCGGTCATTGGCGCTTGCGTTCCTTCAAGAGGTTGAACGGGACCGGAACCGGCGCGGAACTCGGCGCCGGCGGGGCGGTCGGAGAGGGGTTGCCGGTGGCACCCGGGCCCGGTGACCCGTTATCCTAGCGCGCCGCGTTCGCCCGGCGTCCCACTTCCGGCACCAGAGAGGTTCCATCGAATGAAGTTGCGTTTCCTTGCTGTCGCCACGCTGGCAGCCATGACCCTGACCGCCGGCCTGGCCAGCGCCCAGGACACCACTTCCGAAAAGGGGAAGCTGAGCTACGCGCTGGGTTACCAGCTGGGCCGCGAGGCCATCGAAAGCGGCGAGGCGCTCGACGTCAACACGATGGTCAAGGCGCTGCAGGACGGCTACGCCAAGCGCGACCCCGTCGTCTCCGTCGAGGACATGCGCAACGCCTACCAGGCCATGCAGCAGCGCATGACCGCCAAGGCCAAGGCCGCCTATGACAAGGCCGCCGCCGAGAACAAGACCCGCAGCGACAGCTTCCTGGCGCAGTACAAGGCCACCGCCGGCGTGCGTTCGCTGGCCAACGGCGTGCTGTACAAGGTGATGGAGAACGGCAACGGCGCCAAGCCGACGCCGGCCAGCACCGTCGAGCTGGAAGTCGCCGGTCCGTTCCCCTGGGGCCAGATGCCGCAGCAGGCGCAGGCGCCGCAGAAGATGCCGGGCACCAAGCTGAGCGAGATCGAGATGGCCGCGATCCGCAACGCGCTGATGCAGATGCCGGCCGGCTCCAAGTGGGAGATCGCGCTGCCGCCGGAGCAGGCCTTCGGCGCCGATCCGCGCAGCCCGTTCCCGCCGAACGTCGCGGTCGTCTTCCAGGTGCGGCTGGTCAGCGTCAAGTAACCGCCCACGACAGGTTCCACGCAACGCCGGCCAAGTGCCGGCGTTGTTATATTCGCGACGTGGATTCCCCCGTTCCGCCCGACATCGCGGCCGTCCGCGACGCGCTGCATCCGCTGTCGCAGGTGCCGTCGGGGAGCGCCTGGAACCTTGGCGAGGTGGAGGACCTGCTGCCCGCCGGCGCTTCGGTGCCGGCCGCGGTGCTGGTCGGCCTGGTGGCGCGCGCTGGCGGCCCGCGGGTGCTGTTGACGCGGCGCACCGACACGCTCCGGCACCATGCCGGGCAGGTGAGCTTTCCCGGTGGCCGGGTCGAGCCGTCCGACCGCGACGCCCTGGCCGCGGCGATCCGCGAGGCGAACGAGGAAGTGGGCCTGCTGCCGGCGCAGATCATGCCGATGGGCTGGCTCGACCCGTTGGCCACGGTCACCGGGTTCACCGTGCTGCCGCTGGTGGCGACGCTCGCGGCAGACTACGTCGCGCGCCCCGACCCGGGCGAAGTGGCGGGCGTGTTCGAGGTGCCGCTGCGGTTCCTGATGGGCACCGGCAACCTGCGCCGTGTCGCGTTCGACTGGAAGGGGCGTCCGCGCCAGGTGCTGGAATACGTTGACCATGGCGTGCAGGGACCGCGGATCTGGGGCGCCACCGCCTCGATCCTCTACAACCTGCGGCAACGACTGGAGCAGGTGCGATGAGCGGATGGAACACGCTGGTGTCGGCCGAGGAGCTGTCGCGGGAGCTGGGCGACCCGGGGCTGGTGGTGGTGGATTGCCGCTTCTCGCTGGCCAATCCCGAAGCCGGCGAGGCCGCGCACGCGAAGGCGCACATCCCCGGCGCGGTCTACGCGCATCTCGACCGCGACCTGTCGGACCATCGCAAGCGCGGGCAGGGGCGGCATCCGTGGCCCGAGGCCACCGACTTCACCGCGCGGCTCGGTGCCTGGGGCATCGGCCCCGACACCCAGGTGGTCGCCTACGACGGCGGCGACGGCGGCCTGGCCGCGGCGCGGCTGTGGTTCCTGCTGCGCGCGCTCGGACACCGCAAGGTCGCCGTGCTCGACGGCGGCTGGGCGCGCTGGACCGAGCTCGGGCTGCCCAACGAGGCGGCCATGCCGCAGCCGCGCGCCACCACCTATGCCGGCCGCTTCGACGCCGCGCGATTGCTCGACCCGGTGCAGGTGCAGCGCGCGCTGGATGCCGGCGAACTGCTGCTCGATGCGCGCGCGCCGGAGCGCTTCAGCGGCCAGACCGAGCCGCTCGACCGCGCGGCCGGGCACGTGCCGGGCGCACGCAACCGCCCGTATGCGGACAACCTCCAGGATGGCCGTTTCAAGCCGGCGGCGCAGCTCGCGCGCGAGTACCGCGCCCTGCTCGGCAGCCGCGATCCGTCGCGGGTGATCGCGATGTGCGGCAGCGGCGTGACCGCCTGCCACCTGCTGCTGGCGATGGAGCACGCCGGCCTGCCCGGGGCGAAGCTGTTCACGGGCTCGTGGAGCGGCTGGATTTCGGATCCGTCGCGGCCGGTGGCGACCGGCGAACTGTAGGAGCGGCGCTCGCGCCGCGACCGGGGAAAGGCTCGCCGCCATGGCGGCTCCTACTGTCGCGGCGCGAGCGCCGCTCCTACACGTTATTTCCCTAGCTTCGCCATCAGCGCGCGCAGCGCGCCCTGGGTGTCGTCCGAATACCAGGCGTCGATGAAGCGGTCGAGCTCGATGCGTTCCGGCTGCAGCGCCGCCACCAGGTCGGCGCGGGCGAGGCGCCGGGTCTCCAGCATCGGCGCCGACGGCAGCGCCAGCAGCTGCTCGACCCAGGCGCGCGCACGCACGGCCACGTGGTCCACGTCCACCAGTTCGTCCACCAGGCCCATCGCCAGCGCCTGCTCGGCCGGCACCAGTTCGCCGGCCACCAACAGGCGCTCCGCGACCCGCGGCCCGACCACGCGCCGCAGCAGGTGCTGGATGCCGTCCGGCGCCACCAGCCCGACCTGGGTCTCGTTGAGGCCGATCGAGAACGGCCCGTGCGCCATCACCCGGTAGTCGCAGCACAGCGCCAGCACGCAGCCGCCGGCCGGGGCGTGCCCGGCGAGCGCCGCGGCCACCGGCACCGGCGCGGCGGCCAGTGCGCGCGCGACCCGGAAGAAGGCGTCCCAGGCCGCGCGCAAGCCGGCGCGGTCGTCGCCGAGCCCGACCAGGAACGGGACGTCGAGGCCGGCGGAGAACACCTTCGGGCCGCCGGACAGCACCAGCCCGCGCGCGCCGCGCGCGAGCGCGTCGTCGATCGCGCCGGCCAGCGCGGCGCACAGTGCCGGGTCGAGGGCATTGACCGGCGGCCGCGCCAGGCGCAGCTCGTGGGCGTCGCCGTGGACGACGTGGTCGACCAGCGCGGTCACGGCGTCATCCCGGCCGGCCAGCGGTAGCGCACCGTGTACTCGAGCACGCGCTCCCCGCGCGCGGGCACCTCGAGGTCGAACTCGACGTGCTGTGCGTCGCGCTTGTCGCCGGGCACCGTGCTGGAGACGATCTCCCAGTCGCTCCAGCGTGGCAGCGGCTCGTCCACGACCACCGTCACCGGGGTGTCCTTGGCGTTGCGCACCGTGATCGCGAACGACTCGGTCATGTTGCGGCCGCCCAGGTCCACGCGGAAGCTGCGGCGCTGGCGTTCGGCGGTGAGGTCGAACGCGATGCCGACGTCGAGGTGGATGTCGCTGCCCTCCGGCGTGTGCCCGAGTTGCGACTCGCCGAGGAAGTCGCCGTCCTCGAACACGCGCACGCGGCCGGCCGGCAACGGGCGGCCGAGCCCGGCCTCGCGGGTGTTGGCGAAGGTCACCGCGGTGTTCACCGGTTGCGGGCCGCTCTCATTGTTGTAACCGGCGGCGACCAGCGGACGCGGCGGGATCCACGGGTTGGAGGCCGGGTGCGTGCGGTAGCCGCGCTCGCAGGCGATGCCGGGCAGCGGCGCGAACAGCGGCACGCGCTCGACCGAGGCCTCGGCCAGGGTCGTGCGCGCCGGGATCGGATAGGCGTAGTACTCGCCGGAGCGGCGCGGCACCACGTCCGCGACCGGGGCCGGCGGCGGCGCGGCGGCCTGGACGGCCATGAACCGTTCCGGCGCGTCGTGGCGCACGCGGTTGGGTTCGCCGGCGACCAGGGTCAGGGCGACGTTGCGGTAGCTGACCCCGGAACGGTTGGCGACCATCGCCGCGCCTTCCAGCGCCAGCCTGCATTCGTCGCCGGCCGCGACCCGCGCCAGGTATTCCGCGCGCCAGGCCAGCCCGCCAGTGGCGTAGGAGAACTCCAGCTTGCTCTCGCCGGCCTGCTGGGAAGTGACCTGCCAGCGCAGCGTCGGTTCCGCGGGCGGCTGGCGCTCGCCGTCGAGCAGGCTGAAGTTGTCGTACTGGCGGATGACCTTGGTGCGCCCGTCCGGCAGCGCCAGGGTCAGGCCTTCGCCCGCCGACACCAGGGTGCCGTTGTCGACCTGGCGGGCGCCGCCGGAGGTGTGTTCGACCGCGACCCGCTGGCCGATGGCCGCGGCCAGCACCGCCTCGGCGCCAGCGGGGGGCGCGAGAAAGCGCTGCGCGTCCACGCGCACGCCGCCGTTGCCGCGCAGCGTCGCCGACGCGCTGTCGATCGCGCGCGGCAGGTGCGCCAGGGTGATGGTGTTGGCGCCGGCCTCCAGCTTGTAGTGCAGGGTGCTGTCGACCAGCGCGAACCCCGGCGTGTAGCGGCCGGGCGGCTCGCCGGCATTGGCGAGCTGGTCGTAATCGCCGCTGTAGATGGTGAGGCGGGTGCCGGCGCCGGACTGCTCGCGCTGGTCGCTGCCGGCCTCGCTGCGCGGCGCCGGGGCAGGCTTGGCGGTCGCCGGCTTCGGCGGCTCGGGCGATTCGGAGCGCGAACAGGCGGCGAGGGCGCAGGCAAGCGCCAGCAGGGTCAGTGCGCGTGTCGGCGGCAGGCGTGTCATCGGCGGCTCCGTCGTGGCTTGGCCGTATCATAGAGGCATGGATCGCCTACGCGTCTTCCGCGCCGTGCTGGCGCTGGCATTGGGCAGTGCGTCACTGGCGGCGTGTGCCGCCGATTGCCTCCCGCGGGTCCGCGACGGCTGGGTGCGCGTGCCGCCGGCCGGGCTGCCGATGGCCGCCGGCTTCGCCACCTTCGACAACGCCTGCGACAGCGCCGCCACCATCGTCTCGGCGTCGAGCCCGGCGTTCGAGGAGACCACGGTGCACGCCACCCGCATCGAGGGCGGAATCAGCCGCATGCGCGAGGTCCCGGAGCTGCGCGTCGCCGCGGGCACCGTGGCCGAGTTCGCGCCCGGCGGCCTGCACCTGATGCTGATGCGGCCGACGCGGCCGCTGGAAGCGGGCGACAAGGTCCCGGTCGAATTCCGGCTGGCGGACGGACGCGTGGTCCGCGCCGAATTCATCGTCCGCAGGATGTAGGAGCGGCGCTCGCGCCGCGAAAAGCTCGCCGCCATGGCGGCTCCCACGGGTTCAGGTCGGTGCGAGTTCGCGGACGGACTCGGGGAGCGCGGTCGGCTTGCCGCTGGCGCGGTCGATCCAGACCATCACCACGTGGCCGTCGGCGTGCAGCGTGCCGTCGGCGGCGTCCACGATGCGGTGGCCGACGGTGACGCTGGTGTTGCCGACGCGGTCGGCGTACAGCTCGACCACGATCTCCGACGGGTAGGGGATCGGCGCCCGGTAGTTGATCTGCACCGCCGCCAGCAGCGGTGCCGTGCGCTCGTCGAACCACGGCTTGCCGCGCGCCGCGAACATCCGGATGCGCGCCTCCTCCAAGTAGGTGAGGAAGTTCGAGTTGTTGACGTGGTCGAACGCGTCCAGGTCGCGCCAGCGCGGGGTCACCGGGAAACGGAACAGCGGCGTGCGCGCGTCGTCGGTCATGCTGCGGACTTCCTCTTCGATTTCGGCTTGTCGGCGGCGGGCAGCACCTTGGCCAGGAAGCGGCCGGTGTGCGACTCCGGGTTGGCGGCGACGTCCTCGGGCGTGCCGGTGGCGATGATGCGCCCGCCGCGGTGGCCGCCCTCGGGGCCGAGGTCCACCACCCAGTCGGCGGTCTTGATCACGTCCAGGTTGTGCTCTATCACGACGATGGTGTTGCCGTCGTCGCGCAGCTTGTGCAGCACCGCCATCAGGTGCTCGATGTCGTGGAAGTGCAGGCCGGTGGTCGGCTCGTCGAGGATGTACAGGGTGCGCCCGGTGTCGCGGCGCGACAGTTCCTTCGACAGCTTCACGCGCTGGGCCTCGCCGCCGGAGAGCGTGGTCGCGCTCTGCCCGAGCTTGACGTAGCCCAGGCCGACGTCCATCAGCGTCTCCAGCTTGCGCGCGATCGACGGCACCGGCTGGAACAGCTCCAGCGCGTCCTCCACCGTCATCTCCAGCACGTCGTGGATGCTGTAGCCCTTGTACAGGATCTCCAGCGTCTCGCGGTTGTAGCGCTTGCCGCCGCAGACGTCGCAGGGCACATACACGTCCGGCAGGAAGTGCATCTCGACCTTGATCAGGCCGTCGCCCTGGCAGGCCTCGCAGCGTCCGCCGCGCACGTTGAAGCTGAAGCGGCCGGCCGCGTAGCCGCGCGCACGCGCCTCCGGCACCTGTGCGAACAGCTCGCGCAGCGGCGTGAACAGCCCGGTGTAGGTGGCTGGGTTGGAGCGCGGCGTGCGCCCGATCGGCGACTGGTCGATGTCCACGACCTTGTCGAACAGGTCCAGGCCCTCGACCTCGCGGTACGGCGCCGGTTTGTGCGAGGCGCCGTTGATCTCGTTCGCGGCCAGCTTGTACAGGGTGTCGTTGATCAGCGTGGACTTTCCGGAACCGGACACGCCGGTGACGCAGGTGAACAGGCTGGCCGGGATCTCCAGGTCCACGTCCTGCAGGTTGTTGCCGCTGGCGCCCTTCACCTTGAGCACCAGCTGCTCGTTGCGGCGGTGGCGCTGCCTGGGCACCTCGATGCGGCGCTTGCCGCTGAGGAACTGGCCGGTGACCGAACGCGGCGCCTTGAGCACGTCGGCGTAGCTGCCCTCGGCCACCACCTCGCCGCCGTGCGCGCCGGCGCCCGGGCCGATGTCCACGATGTGGTCGGCCAGTCGGATCGCGTCCTCGTCGTGCTCGACCACGATCACCGTGTTGCCCAGGTCCCTGAGGCGGGTCAGCGTGCCGAGCAGGCGCTCGTTGTCGCGCTGGTGCAGGCCGATCGAGGGCTCGTCGAGTACATACATCACGCCGACCAGGCCGGCGCCGATCTGCGAGGCCAGGCGGATGCGCTGCGCCTCGCCGCCGGACAGGGTGTCGGCCTTGCGCTCCAAGGTCAGGTAGTCGAGGCCGACGTCCACCAGGAAGTTCAGGCGCTCGCGGATCTCCTTGACGATCTTGGCCGCGATCTCGCCGCGCCAGCCGGGCAGCGACAGCTTGTCGAAGAACGCGACCGCGCCGTCGATCGGCATCACCACGATCTCCGGCAGCGCGGTCTCGCCGACGAACACGTTGCGCGCGCTGCGATTCAGGCGCGCACCGCCGCAGTCGGTGCACGGGCGCTCGCTGATGTACTTGGACAGTTCCTCGCGCACCGCCGAGGACTCGGTTTCGCGGTAGCGGCGCTCGAGGTTGGGGATGATGCCCTCGAACTTGTGCCGGCGCTGGCTGCGGCCGCCGCCGTCGGTGAGGTAGGTGAAGCTGATCGCCTCGCCCTTGCTGCCGTACAGGATCGCGTCCCGGATGTACTCCTCCAGTTCCTGCCAGGGCGTGTCCACGCTGAAGGCGTAGTGCCGCGCCAGCGACAGGATCAGCTGGAAGTAGTAGGCGTTGCGGCGGTCCCAGCCGCGCACCGCGCCGGCGGCGAGCGACAGGTCGGGATGCACGACGACCCGCGCGGGGTCGAAGAACTGCGCCACGCCGAGGCCGTCGCAGGTCGGGCAGGCGCCCATCGGCGCGTTGAACGAGAACAGTCGCGGCTCGAGTTCGGGCAGCGAGTAGTCGCACACCGGGCAGCTGTACTTGGAGGAGAACAGCAGCGGCGCCTCGGAGGCGTTGTCGATGGACTGGACGACGGCCATGCCGTCGCCCAGCCGCAGCGCGGTCTCGAACGATTCGGCCAGGCGCTGCTGCAGGTCGTCGCGCACGCGGAAGCGGTCGATCACCGCCTCGATGGTGTGCTTCTGCCGCAACGCCAGCGGCGGTACCGCGTCGATCTCGTGCAGCTCGCCGTCCACGCGCACGCGCACGAAGCCCTGCGCGCGCAACTGCTCGAACACCTGCGCGTGCTCGCCCTTGCGGTCGCGGATCACCGGGGCCAGCAGCATCCAGCGCTGCTCGGCCTTGGCCGGGTCCTGCTCCAGCGCCAGCACCTGGTCGACCATCTGGCTGACCGTCTGCGCCTCGAGCGGGAAGCCGTGGTCCGGGCAGCGCGGGATGCCGACACGGGCATAGAGCAGGCGCAGGTAGTCGTAGATCTCGGTGATGGTGCCGACGGTCGAGCGCGGGTTGTGCGAGGTCGACTTCTGCTCGATCGAGATGGCCGGGGAGAGGCCCTCGATGTGGTCGACGTCCGGCTTCTCCATCACGCTCAGGAACTGCCGGGCGTAGGCCGACAGCGACTCGACGTAGCGGCGCTGGCCTTCGGCGTAGATGGTGTCGAAGGCGAGCGAGGACTTGCCGGACCCGGACAGGCCGGTGATCACGATCAGCTTGTCGCGCGGCAGCTCCAGGTCGATGTTCTTGAGGTTGTGCGTCCGTGCGCCGCGGATGCGGATGTAGTCCATCGCCATCGGTGTGTGGGGTCCCGGGCCGGAAGGGGTGCCGGAAAAAACCGGCGAACAGGTGAGCGTAACGAGCCGCCGATTTGGGGGCAAATGGGGCCATCCGCCAGTCTCGCACCGGCCCGTCGCAGGCCCTGCGACCGGGCGCCGTTCAGGTCGGCTGGCTTTCCACCTGATACGCCCCGGGCGGTGAACCGGGTTCACGTCTTTGACACGGCCCCGGGTGGGGGGCAGTGTCGGCGCTGGTGCCAGGAAGCACCCACCCGGGCGCAGGGGCGCTGCGCAAAGCCATGGAAGGAGACACGCGATGCGTGAATTGAAGGCAACGGAGCTGGCCGCGATTTCCGGCGGCGGCGAAGGCAACAACGACTCGGCGCACGAATCCATTATCGGGGGAATGCTTGAGGGTGCGCTGACCGGTGCGGTCTCGGGCGGGACGATAGGAGCGATCATGGGAGGGGTTGCCGGGGCCGTGATCGGTGCCGGCCTGGGTGCTGGCATCGGCGCGGTAAGTGGCGCGATGAGTGGGCTGGGGGACAGTGCCCCACCGAAAGAAGAGGAAAGTGAAGGTCAAGGAGAAGGAGAGCCCACCCATGCGTGAACTCACCTTCAACGAGATCACTTGCGTCGCGGGCAGTGGCGGCGATCGTGGTGCCAGGGACACGGCGGAAGTCGTCGGCGCAGTCATCGAAGGGGCGCTCGAAGGTGCCGCCAAAGGTGCGGTCGCTGGCGCAGCGTTGGGAACGTTGGTCGAGCCCGGGGGTGGCACTGTCGTCGGCGCCGTTGCGGGCGCGATTGCCGTCGGATTGGTCGAAGCGATCTCCAGCGGTTTTGAAGCCGCATCCGACAACGACTGAGGCACATCGGGGCGACCGGTTTAGACTGGTCGCCCCTTCTGCATGGACGCTCAAGATGGACGGATCGAACCTGACGGCTCTTGTGGCATTGTTTGTGTCGGCGGTTAACTTGTTGGAAAACAAGAAGTTAAGGGCGAAGCTGGAAGAGCTCGAAGCCCAGCGGCCCAACGCCGCAGGGGAAACGGACCGCCCTGGGTGATGGCTGGGGGCCTGTTGACCCTAAGCCACTGAAACCCCTACAATTCCGCTTCTGTCCGGCCCCCGCCGCGTACAGATCCGCCCCCAGGGCGGCAAAGAAGAACTACAGAAGATCCACGAACTCAGGAAACGAACATGTACGCAGTCATGGTTACTGGCGGCAAGCAGTACCGGGTGATGGAAGGCGAGACGCTGCGCGTCGAGCTCCTGCCCGCGGAAGTCGGCAACGAGGTCACCTTCGGCGACGTCCTGATGCTCGGCGACGCCGATGGCATCAAGGTCGGCGACGCGCTCAAGGGCGCCACGGTCACCGCCAAGGTCGTCGGCCACGGCCGCGCCGACAAGGTCCGCATCATCAAGTTCCGCCGCCGCAAGCACCACAAGAAGCAGATGGGGCATCGGCAGCACTACACCGAAATCCAGGTCACCGGCATCGCCGCCGGCGACAAGAAGTAAGCAGGAGACGCAGTCATGGCACACAAGAAGGGCGTAGGTTCCTCGCGCAACGGCCGCGACTCCAACCCGAAGTACCTCGGCGTGAAGATGTACGGCGGCCAGGCCATCGAGGCCGGCAACATCATCGTCCGCCAGCGCGGCACCCAGTTCCATCCGGGTTCGGGCGTCGGCCTGGGCCGCGACCACACGCTGTTCGCGCTGGTCGACGGCACCGTCGAGTTCACCGTCAAGGGCCCGAAGAAGCGCCGCACCGTCAACGTGGTCCCGGCCGCCTGACGTAAGCGACAGCGCTTGCAAGAGCCCCGCTTCGGCGGGGCTTCTTGTTTCTGCTCCCCTCTTTATCCCCGACCCTTTACCCTTGGCGCCGAAATGAAACTCGTCGACGAAGCAGAAATCACCGTCATCGCCGGCAACGGCGGCAACGGCTGCGTGGGCTTCCGCCGCGAGAAGTTCATCCCGTTCGGCGGCCCGGACGGCGGCGACGGAGGCGATGGCGGCGACGTCTGGCTGCAGGCCGACGAGAACCTCAACACCCTCGTGGACTTCCGCCACCAGCGCCAGTTCCGCGCCCAGCGCGGCGAGAACGGCATGGGCAGCCAGATGTACGGCAAGGGCGGCGAGGACCTGGTCGTCACCGTGCCGGTCGGCACCGTGGTCACCAATGTCGACACCGACGAGGTGATCGGCGACCTGACCCGGCACGGCCAGCGCCTGCTGGTCGCGCGCGGCGGCAAGGGCGGCCTCGGCAACATGCACTTCAAGAGCTCGACCAACCGCGCGCCGCGGCAGTCCACGCCGGGCGAGGAGGGCGAGCAGCGGCTGCTGAAGCTGGAACTCAAGCTGCTGGCCGACGTCGGCCTGCTCGGCTTCCCGAACGCCGGCAAGAGCACCTTCATCCGCGCCGTCTCGGCGGCGACGCCGAAGGTCGCGGACTATCCGTTCACCACGCTGTACCCGAACCTGGGCGTGGTCAGCACCGAGGCCCACCGCAGCTTCGTGATCGCCGACATCCCGGGACTGATCGAGGGCGCGGCGGACGGTGCCGGCCTGGGCGCGCAGTTCCTGCGCCACCTGCAGCGCACGCGGCTGCTGCTGCACCTGGTGGACATCGCGCCTATGGATGGCGGTGGCGCCGAGGCCAGCCCGGCCGAGCAGGTGCGCGCGATCGAGCAGGAGCTGGGCAAGCACGATCCCAAGCTGCTCGGGAAGCCGCGCTGGCTGGTGCTCAACAAGGCCGACCTGATGTTCGAGGACGAGGCCCGCGGGGCCGCCGAGGCGATCGTCGCCGAGCTTGGCTGGGAGGGCCCGTGGTACCTGGTCTCGGCGATCGCGCGCGAAGGCACCCGCCAGGTGGTGCTCGACGTGCAGGCCTTCCTCGACCGGCTCAAGGAAGAGGCCCGGGAATGACCCGCCGCCGCGCGGGCAACAAAAAACCCGGCCTGGGCCGGGTTTTCGTTGCCTGCCTGGCAGATGTCTCAGGCGGCCTGCAGCGCCTTGATGCGCGCGCTGAGGCGGCTCTTGTGGCGGGCGGCCTTGTTCTTGTGGATCAGGCCGCGCGCGCTGAAACGGTCGAGGATCGGCTGGGCCACGGCGAAGGCGGCCTGGGCGGCGGCGGCGTCGTTGGCCTCGATCGCCTTCAGCACCTTCTTGACGGAGGTGCGCAGCATCGAACGCTGTGCGGCGTTGCGGGCGTTGCGCACGACGGCCTGCTTGGCGCGCTTCTTGGAGGACTTGATGTTGGCCACGGAAGATCCTGGAAACTTGTAAGGTGATGGTTTGGGGAGCGGCCACGGGCTTGCGGCCCGGGCAGACCGGAAAGTATGGGCGATTCATGCACTTGGGTCAATAGATGAAGGCCGCCGGACTGCTGCGCTCGACCGCCGTGTTCAGCGCCATGACCTTCCTGTCCCGGGTCTCCGGCCTGGTCCGGGACCAGGTCTATGCCGCCGTGATCGGGGTCAGCCCGGCCATGGACGCCTTCGTGGTGGCCTTCCGGATCCCGAATTTCATGCGCCGGCTCTCGGCCGAGGGCTCGTTCTCCATGGCCTTCGTGCCGGTGCTGGCCGAGTACAAGGCGCGCGGCGACCACGCCGCGGTGAAGGCGCTGGTGGACCGGGTCGCGGGCACCCTGCTGGCGGCGCTGCTGGTGCTGACCGGCCTGGCGGTGCTGCTGGCGCCCTGGATCATGCCGCTGTTCGCCCCGGGGTTCGGGGCCGGCACGGAGCAGGGGCGGCTGGCGGCGGACCTGCTGCGGATCACCTTCCCGTACGCGCTGTTCATCTCGATGGCGTCGCTGGCCGGCGGCATCCTCAACACCTACGGCCGCTTCGCGGTGCCGGCGCTGACGCCGGTGCTGATGAACGTCACCATGATCGCCGCGGCGCTCGGGTTCTCGCGCTTCTTCGACGAGCCGGTGCTGGCGCTGGGCTGGGGCGTGTTCGTCGCCGGCCTGCTGCAGCTCGCGGTGCAACTGCCATCGCTCGCCCGTCTGGGCCTGCTGCCGCGTCCGCGCTGGGGCGCGATGGATGCCGGCGTGCGCCGGATCATGAAGCTGATGGTGCCGACCCTGTTCGGGGCCTCGGTGGTGCAGGTCAACCTGCTGGTCAACACCATCGTCGCCTCGTTCCTGGTCGGCGGCAGCGTGACCTGGCTGTACTACTCCGACCGCCTGCTCGAGTTCCCGCTGGGCATGTTCGGGGTGGCGATCGGCACGGTGATCCTGCCGCACCTGTCCGGCCGGCATGCCTCGACCGACGCGGAAGGCTTCTCCAGGGCGCTCGACTGGGGCTTCCGCATGTGCCTGCTGATCGGGGTGCCGGCCTGCCTGGGCCTGATCCTGTGCGCCGAGCCGCTGGTGGCGGCGCTGTTCCAGCACGGCGCGTTCACCGCCGAGGACACCGCCATGACCCGGCTCAGCCTGGTGGCGCAGGCGACCGCGATCCCGGCCTTCCTGCTGGTGAAGGTGCTGGCGCCGGCGTTCTATTCGCGCCAGGACACGAAGACCCCGGTAAAGGCCGCCTTGGCCGCGGTGGTGGGCAACGTGGTGTTCACGGTGCTGCTGATGCTGGCCTTCCTGCACTTCACCGAGACCGGCCGCGCGGCGCTGGCAGCGAGCGGCGGCAACGTGCTGGCGGCGCTCGGTCGCGCGCCCGGCGCGCATGCCGCGCTGGCGCTGGCGATCGGCCTGGCCGGCTGGCTCAATGCCGGCCAGCTGTGGTGGTACCTGCGGCGCGCAGCGGTGTACGCGGTGCAACCCGGATGGGCGCGCTTCCTGCGCCAGCTGCTGCTGGCGGCGGCGGTGATGGTGGTGGTGGTGCTGGCGATCCTGTCGGCGTGGGATGCGTGGACCACCTGGCCGTGGTGGGAGCGGGTGTGGCGCCTGCTGGCGGTGGTCGCCGCCGGTGGCGCGAGCTACGTGGCGGCGCTGTGGATGCAGGGCATCCGGCCGCGCGATTTGCGGCATTGAGCGGGAGCCGCGCCGCTATACTGCGGGGTTCCATGAACCGGCTGTTCCGCGACGTCGATGGCGGGCCCTTGTGCCCGCAGGGCAGCGTGGCCTGCATCGGCGCCTTCGACGGCCTGCACCTCGGCCACCAGGCGCTGCTGGGGCACGCGGCCGCCCGCGCGCGCGCGCTCGGGGTGGCGTCGGTCGCGCTGAGCTTCGAGCCGCTGCCGCGCGAGGTGTTCGCCCGGCCGGCGCCGCCGCGGCTGATGCTGTCGCGGCAGAAGGTGGCGGCGCTGTGGGAGCTCGGCATCGACCTGGTCGGGCTGCTGCGCTTCGATGCCGCGTTCGCGGCGATGAGCGCCGAGACCTTCGCGCGCCGCGTGCTGGTCGAGCGGCTCGGCGTGCGCGAGGTCTGGGTCGGCCCGGGCTTCCGCTTCGGCAGCAAGCGCGGCGGGACCCTGGCGACGCTGCACCGCATCGGCGAGGCCTGCGGGTTCGTGGCCGGCGAGATCGCACCGGTGTCGGTGGATGGCGAACGGGTCTCGAGCACGCGCCTGCGCGAGCTGCTGCAGGCCGGAGACTTCGCCGCCGCCGCCAGGCTGCTCGGCCGCGCGTATACCATCGCCGGGCGGGTGGTCCGCGGCGCGCAACTCGGGCGCAAGCTGGGCTTCCCGACCGCCAACCTCCGCTACCCGAAGGTGCCGCCGCTGCGCGGGATCTTCGCGGTGCGCGTGCACGGCGTCGGCGACGCGCCCCGGCCCGGCGTGGCAAGCTTCGGCACGCGCCCGACGGTGGACGGCGACGAGCCGCTGCTCGAGGCGCACCTGTTCGGCTTCGACGGCGACCTCTACGGCCGCTGCATCGAGGTCGAGTTCGTGGCCCGGCTGCGCGACGAGCAACGGTTCGACGACCTTCCGGCAATGGTCGAGCAGATGAAGCGGGATGCCGCGCAGGCGCGCGCCATCCTCGGCACACCAGCACAGGCAAGCGCGTGAGCAACCAGGACAACAACCGCTACAAGGCCACCATCCACCTGCCGGCCACCGACTTCCCGATGCGCGGGGAGCTGCCCAGGCGCGAGCCGGCGGCGCTGGCGCGCTGGGAGAGCGAGGGGCTGTACGCGCGCATCCGCGAGCAGGCGAAGGGCCGCCCGCAGTGGGTGTTCCACGACGGCCCGCCGTACGCCAACGGCGCCATCCACCTCGGCCACGCGGTCAACAAGGTGCTCAAGGACGCGGTGGTGAAGTCGCGCCTGATGGCCGGCTACGACGCCCCGTTCGTGCCTGGCTGGGACTGCCACGGCCTGCCGATCGAGCTGGCGGTGGAGAAGAAGCACGGCAAGGTCGGGCAGAAGCTCGACGCGCCCGGGTTCCGGGCGAAGTGCCGCGAGTACGCGGCGCAGCAGGTGGACCTGCAGCGCACCGACTTCAAGCGCCTGGGCGTGGTCGCCGACTGGGACAACCCGTACCTGACCATGGACCTGGCCTACGAGGCCGACATCCTGCGCGCGCTCGCCCGCATCATCGAGCGCGGCCACCTCGCGCGCGGGGTGAAGCCGGTGTACTGGTGCTTCGACTGCGGCTCGGCACTGGCAGAGGCAGAGATCGAGTACCGCGGGAAGCAGTCGCCGGCGATCGACGTCGCCTACCCGGCGCGGGACCCGCGCGCGCTCGCTGCCGTGTTCGGCGCCACGATCGGCGACGGCGACACCGTGGCGGTGCCGATCTGGACCACCACGCCGTGGACGCTGCCGGCGAGCCTCGCGGTGAGCATCGGTGCGGAACTGGACTACGTGCTGGTCGAAGGGCCGCGTACGTCGAGCGGGCAACGTCGGCTGCTGGTGCTGGCCGCAGCGCTGGCCGCGGATGCCCTCAAGCGCTACGGCGTCGACGACGCCACGATCCTCGGCGAGGCGAAGGGCGCCGCGCTCGAGGGCCTGCTGCTGCAGCATCCGTTCTACGCCTCGCGCGACATCCCGCTGCTGACCGGCGAGCACGTGTCCGCGGAGGACGGTACCGGCGCCGTGCACACCGCGCCCGGGCACGGCCAGGAGGACTTCGTGGTCGGCCGCGCCAACGGCCTGCTGGAACGTTACGGCGCCGCCGAGATCAACCCGGTGGACGGCCGCGGCGTGTACCTCGACTCGGTGGCCCCGGCCGGCGACACGGTGCTGGCCGGCACCCACATCTGGAAGGCCAACGACGCCATCGTCGAGGCGCTGCGCGGCAGCGGCGCGCTGCTGGCGCACGCCGCGATCGAGCACAGCTACCCGCACTGCTGGCGGCATCGCACGCCGGTGGTGCTCCGCGCGACGCCGCAATGGTTCATCTCGATGGAGCAGGCCGGCCTGCGCCGCGACGCGCTGGCCGCGATCGACGGCGTGCGCTGGGTGCCGGAGTGGGGCAGGGCGCGCATCGCGGGCATGGTCGAGGGTCGCCCGGACTGGACCATCAGCCGCCAGCGCACTTGGGGCGTGCCGATCGCGCTGTTCTACGACCGCGAGAGCGGCGAGCCGCACCCCGACACGCCGGCGCTGATGCGCAAGGTCGCCGAGCGCGTCGAGCGCGAGGGCGTGGACGCCTGGTACGCGCTCGATCCGGCGGAGCTGCTCGGCGACGAGGCCGCGCGCTACGAGAAGGCCACCGACATCCTCGACGTCTGGTTCGATTCCGGCGTCAGCCACGCCTGCGTGCTCGCGCGCCGGCCGCAGGACGCGCTGCACAAGCCCGCCGACCTGTACCTGGAAGGTTCCGACCAGCACCGCGGCTGGTTCCAGTCCTCGCTGCTCACCGGCGTGGCGATGGACGGCGCCGCCCCCTACAAGGCCTGCCTGACCCACGGCTTCACCGTGGACGAGAAGGGCCACAAGATGTCGAAGTCGCTGGGCAACGGCATCGAGCCGCAGGAGATCATCAAGTCGCTGGGCGCCGACATCCTGCGGTTGTGGATCCTGTCCACCGACTACCGCAACGAGATGACGCTGTCGCAGGATATCCTCAAGCGCACCGCGGACGCCTACCGGCGCATCCGCAACACCGCGCGCTTCCTGCTCGGCAACCTGCATGGCTTCGACCCGGCCAGGCACACGGTGGCAGCGAACGACATGGTCGCGCTCGACCGCTGGATCGTGCACCGCGCGCACCTGTTGCAGCAGCGCATCGAGGACGCCTGCGAACGCTACGACTTCGCCGAGATCGTGCAGGCGCTGTCGAACTTCTGCAGCGTCGAGCTCGGCTCGCTGTACCTGGACGTGACCAAGGACCGGCTCTACACCATGCCGGAGGACTCGCCCGGGCGGCGCAGCGCGCAGACCGCGATGCACGCGATCGCCGAGGCGCTGGTGCGCTGGATCGCGCCGATCCTCAGCTATACCGCGGACGAGATGTGGGGCTACCTGCCGCCGCTCGACGGTGCCGCCGAGCGCGGCGGCAACGTGCTGTTCGCGACCTGGTACGAGGGCCTCTCTCCGATGCCGGCGGGCGGCGCGCTGTCGCCTGCCGACTTCGACCGCCTGCTGGCCCTGCGCGAGCAGGTCGCCAAGGTGCTGGAGCCGATGCGCGCCAGCGGCGAGATCGGGGCCGCGCTCGAGGCCGAGATCACCCTGCGCGCGGATGCCGCCTCGTGCGAGTGGCTGGCCCCGTTCCAGGACGAGCTGCGCTTCCTGTTGATCAGCGGCGACGTGTCCGTGGTCGCCGACGACAGCGTGCAGGGCATCGCGGTGCTGGCGGCGCCGACCGGCAAGCCGAAGTGCATCCGCTGCTGGCAGCATCGCGGCGACGTCGGCAGCCACCCCGGGCATCCGGAGATCTGCGGCCGCTGCGTGACCAACGTGGATGGCCAGGGCGAAACCCGGAGGTGGTTCTGATGGCCGGGGCCCCGAAACGCAATGCACTGCCGTGGCTGGCGCTGTCGGTGGTGGTGGTCGTGCTCGACCAGTGGAGCAAGGCCTGGGTGCTGTCCAGCCTGCCCGAGTACCAGCCGATCCCGGTGATCGAGGGCTTCTGGAACTGGTTCCGCACCTACAACACCGGCGCCGCCTTCAGCTTCCTCAGCGACGCCTCGGGCTGGCAGCAGTACCTGTTCATTGGCCTGGCGATCGTGATCAGCGCGGTGCTGGCGTACTGGCTGGCCAAGACCCCGCGCGGCGACTGGCGCACCGCGCTGCCGTTCGCGCTGGTGATCGGCGGGGCCCTCGGCAACGTGATCGACCGGCTGGTCCACGGTCACGTCGTGGACTTCATCCAGTGGCACTGGCGCGACCACTACTGGCCGGCATTCAACGTCGCCGACGCCGCGATCGTGGGCGGCGCGATCGGCATCGCCCTGTTCGGCCTGTTCCAGAAGCAGGAGAAGGGTTCCTGAACCTGTGGGAGCGCGCCTTTGCGCGCGATCGCGGCCAAGGGCCGCTCCCACAGTAGAATGCCGGAATGGACATCGTGCTCGCCAATCCCCGCGGCTTCTGCGCCGGCGTCGACCGCGCGATCGAGATCGTCAAGCGCGCGCTGGAGACCCTGGGCGCCCCGATCTACGTGCGCCACGAGGTCGTGCACAACCGCTACGTGGTCGACGAGCTGAAGCAGAAGGGCGCGGTGTTCGTGGAGGAGCTGCACGAGGTGCCCGACGGCGCCACCGTAATCTTCAGCGCGCACGGCGTCTCGCAGGCGGTGCGCGCCGAGGCCGATCGCCGCGGGCTGCGGGTGTTCGACGCGACCTGCCCGCTGGTCACCAAGGTGCACATGGAGGTCGCGCGCCAGTGCCGCGCCGGCCGCGACATGGTGCTGATCGGCCACGCCGGCCATCCCGAGGTCGAGGGCACGATGGGGCAGTGGAACCGGCAGGAAGGCGCCGGTGAGATCCACCTCGTGGAGAACCTCGAGGACGTGGCGACGCTGCAGGTCGCACAGCCCGACAACCTCGCGTTCACCACCCAGACCACGCTGTCGGTGGACGACACCCGCGGCATCATCGCCGCCCTGCGCGAACGCTTCCCGACGATCCAGGGCCCGCACAACGACGACATCTGCTACGCCACCCAGAACCGCCAGGACGCGGTCCGGCAACTGGCGCGGCAATGCGACCTGGTGCTGGTGGTCGGCTCGCCGAACAGCTCGAATTCCAACCGCCTGGCCGAGCTGGCCGAGCGCGACGGCGTCGAGGCCTACCTGATCGACGGCGCTTCCGAGGTCGATCCGGCCTGGCTGATCGGGCGCCAGCAGATCGGGGTCACCGCCGGCGCCTCCGCGCCGGAGGTGCTGGTCCAGGGCGTGATCGACCGCCTGCGCGAACTCGGCGCCGGCGCGGTGCGCGACCTCGCGGGCGAACCGGAGAACATGGTGTTCGCGCTGCCCAAGGAACTGCGCCTGCAACTGGTGGATTGAGCGCGGCCATGCGGTAGAATTCGCGGCCACGCCGGAATAGCTCAGTTGGTAGAGCGGCGCATTCGTAATGCGTAGGTCGTAGGTTCGAATCCTATTTCCGGCACCACGTGAACCCCGCGCTACGACAACCGCCGCGGGATCCCATCCGAAGGCCAAACACCATCCCGGATGCTTTTGAAGGCCCGCCACTGGCGGGCCTTCTGCTTTTCTGGTCCTGATCCATACTGTGCTTGACATGGTATGCGGCGCTATGTACTGTCTGCCAAACAGTAGAGGGCGGGACATGGTCGCGAAGGGTGGAGGGGATTCCCGGGAAGCGGGACTGGTCGAGCTGCGGCGCGGCGTGCTGGTGCTGGCCGTGCTCAGCCAGTTGCGCCAGCGCCAGTACGGCTATTCGCTGCGCCAGGCCCTGGCCGAGGGCGGCATGCCGGTCGAGGAGGGCACGCTCTATCCGCTGCTCCGGCGGCTGGAGGCCCAGGGCCTGCTGGCCAGCGAGTGGGACACCGCGACCGCGCCCCCGCGCCGCTACTACCGGCTCAACGCCGAGGGCAAGCGTGCCCTCGCGGAACTCGCCGCGGCCTGGCGCGCCCAGGTCGAGGCCATCGACGGTTTCCTGGGAGACGCCTGATGGACGTGCATGACGTGATCGAGTCCTACGTGCGCGATGTCGCGCGCCTGCTGCCGCGGGACAAGCGCAACGACGTCGCGATGGAGTTGCGTGCGCTGCTGCACGACGAGCTTGAGGCGAAGGCCGGGATGGCGGGCAGGCCACCCGACCGGAGGATGGCGATGGAACTGCTCGCGGGCTTCGGCCGGCCCGCGGAGGTCGCGACGCGCTACCAGCCCCGCAACTCGCTGATCGATCCGGCGGACAACCACAACTTCGCGATCTGGACCGTGGTCGGCATCCTTGCGCTGGCCGTGCTCGGGCACGACCGGTCGGCGGACGCACAGTTCCTCGGCGCGCTGCACTGGGTAGGGATCATGTTCGTGGTGTTCGCGCTGATCGGCTGGGGCCGCCGCCGGCAGCCGGAGGGCAGGTTCTCTTGGCGCCCGCGCGCGCAGGACATGCCGGCGCACGGCGGGCGTTGGCCGGCGCTGGCGTCGGCGCTGGGGCTGTGCGTGTTCCCCCTGGCCATGTACCTCTCGCCGCAGGGCTTCTGGGATGCCGCCACGTTGGGCAAGGGCGTCGCCGACGGGCTGGGCCTCACGAAGGAATTCCTCGGTAGCTGGCAGCGCATCGCGACCATCGGCTGGCTGCTGCTGGTGATTGCGAGCTACCTGGTGGTGGTGGTACGGAACGGGTGGCCGCGCTGGAACAGGCGACTGAGCATCGTCGCCCACCTCGGACTCGGGCTGATGCTGCTGGCGCATGCGGCGCCGCTGGCGACGCCTGTCGGACGCGAGCCGTTCGCGATCTTCCTCGCCGAAGGCGCCGACGCGGTGGCCAGGCCGTGGTTCGGGCTCGCCGGCGCCATCATCCTCCTGGCCACGCTGTACGACCTGTACCAGGAATGGGGGCGGGTCGAACCTGCCCCGGCGCACGCGGAGGTCTCCGCGGGTGCGACCACGGCGGGCTAGCATGGCGACATGAAGACAGCGGGCAAGGCGGTCAAGGCGAGGGTGGCGTACGTCTGCAGCGAGTGCGGCGCCGACTACAGCAAGTGGCAGGGCCAGTGCGCCGCTTGCGGCGCCTGGGACACGCTGTCGGAGATCGTGCTCGAGAGCGCCGCGGCGCAGAAGTCGCCGGCCGCGCGCCGTTCGGGCTGGGCCGGCAAGGTGGACGCGCCGCAGGTGACCGCGCTTTCCGAGGTCCGACACCAGGAAGACGCGCGCGTCTCCACCGGCATCGGCGAGTTCGACCGGGTGCTCGGGGGCGGCCTGGTCGAGGGCGCCGTGGTGCTGGTCGGTGGCGACCCGGGTATCGGCAAGTCCACGCTGCTGCTGCAGGCGGTGGCGAAGATGGCGCCGGGGCTGCCGGGCCTCTACGTGACCGGCGAGGAGTCGCTGGCCCAGGTGGCCGGCCGCGCCTCGCGCCTCGGCCTGCCCGTGGACGGGGTGCACGCCCTGGCCGAGACTGGCGTCGAGCGGATCCTCGAGCACGCCGCGAAGATGCGACCGAAGCTGATCGTGGCCGACTCGGTGCAGACGCTGTGGACCGAGTCGCTGACCGCGGCGCCGGGCTCGGTCAGCCAGGTGCGCGAGTCCGCGGCGCGGCTGGTGCGCTACGCCAAGGAGACCGGGACCGCGGTGTTCCTGGTCGGGCACGTCACCAAGGAGGGCGGCATCGCCGGCCCGCGCGTGCTCGAGCACATGGTCGACGCGGTGCTCTATTTCGAGGGCGAGTCCGGCTCCCGCTTCCGCGTGCTGCGCGCGTTCAAGAACCGCTTCGGCGCGGTCAACGAACTGGGCGTGTTCGCGATGGGCGAGCAGGGGCTGAAGGAAGTCCCGAATCCGTCGGCGATCTTCCTGTCCGGCGGCAGCCTGCAGCAGCCGGGGAGCTGCGTGATGGTCACCCGCGAGGGCACGCGCCCGCTGCTGGTGGAAGTGCAGGCGCTGGTGGATTCCTCGCCGCTGTCCAACCCGCGACGGGTCGCGGTCGGGCTGGAGCAGAACCGGCTGGCGATGCTGCTGGCGGTGCTGCACCGGCACGGCGGCGTCGGCGTCTCCGACCAGGACGTGTTCGTCAACGTGGTCGGCGGCATCCGCGTGCAGGAGACCGCTGCCGACCTGCCGGTGCTGCTGGCGGTGCTGTCCTCGCTGCGCGACCGGCCGCTGCCGGAGAAGACCATCGCGTTCGGCGAGATCGGGCTGTCCGGCGAGATCCGCCCCGTTCCGAACGGCGAGGAGCGCCTGCGCGAGGCCGCCACCCACGGTTTCAGGCGCGCCATCGTGCCGAAGGCGAACGCGCCGAAGTCGGGTTCGTTCAAGGGGCTGGAGGTGATCGCCGCCGAGCGGCTCGCCGACGCCCTCGACGCGCTGTAGGAGCGGCGCCGCTCCTACAATGTGCCGATGAAAGCACCCGTCGACGTCATCGGTTCCCTGAAGTACCTGTTGCTGCGCCCGTTCCTGCGCCAGGCCTGGGCGCGCCACCGCGACACCGGGCTGGCCTACCGGGTCAACCTGCGCGACGTGGTCGGCCGCACCATCCTGCGGCGCCGGGCGTACGAACCGGATCTGACCGCGTGGCTGCTGCGGGAGCTCGGCGACGGCGGCGCAGAGCAGGGTGTCTTCCTGGATATCGGGGCGAACATCGGCTGGTTCTCGCTGCAGGTCGCGCACTCGGGGCGCGCCGGCCGCGTGGTGGCGCTCGAGCCGGATGCCGGCAACCACGCACTGCTGCAGGAGAACATCCGCCGCAACGACTTCGGCGAGCACATCGACGCCATCGCCTGCGCGGCCGGCGCCGGGGCGGGACTGGCGCGGCTGCACCGCTACAAGGCCTCGAACCTGGGCCGCCACTCGCTGGTCGCCGACCATGGCCACGGCGGCAACTGGGTGGTGGTGGAGGCGATCGATACGTTGCTCGAACGCCTCGGCCTCGGCGAGGCGCCGATCGCCGCAATCAAGATCGACGTCGAAGGCTACGAGCCGATGGTGCTGGCGGGCGCGCGCGGTGCGTTGCGAAGGGCGAGGGCGCTGCTGGTGGAGCTGTCGCCGGACCTGTCCGCGCAGGGCGGCCTGGACCTGCCGGGCATGCTCGACGACATCGCCGCCGCCGGCTTCGTTCCCGCGACCTGGGACCAGCCCGGGCCGGTCCCGGGCTTCGAAGTGCTGCGCAGCCACCCGGAACAGATCACCGTCGGCTTCCGCAGGCCGTTGTAGGAGCGGCGCTCGCGCCGCGACCCCTACACCCGCTGCAGCACCAGTTCCAGCGCGGCCTTGCTACCGAAGAAGGCCAGCACCAGCAGCACCATCGCCACCAGCACCCAGCGCACCGCGGTGCGCCCGCGCCAGCCGCGGCGCCAGCGGCCCAGCAGCAGGCCACCGAAGGCCAGCCAGGACAGCACGCTGAGCACGGTCTTGTGCACCAGGTGCTGCGCGAACAGGTCCTCGACGAACAACAGCCCGGTGAGCAGGGTCGCCGAGAGCAGGGCGAACCCGGCGCCCACGGTCCGGAACAGCAGCGTCTCCAGTTCCGTCAGCGGCGGCAGCACGCCCAGCCATGCGTGGAAGTGGTGCCGGCGCAAGGCGCGCTCCTGCAGCCACAGCATCACCGCCAGCAGCGCTGCGATGGCCAGGGTGGCGTAGGAGAGCAGGGCGCACCAGGCATGCAGTTGCAGGCGCCAGTCCAGCGGCTCGGCGATGCGGTGGCCGTAGAGCGCATAGCCCGCGAGCAGCAGGGCGGCGAGGGGATACACCACCACCCCCAGGGCAGCCATCCGTGCGCCCGCGCCGAACAGCGCGGTCAGCGCAGCCATGCCCAGGCCGACCAGCGACAGCGCGGCGAAGAAATGCATGTCGGTGCCGCCGGTGGCGCGCCAGGCCAGCAGGTGGACGCTGCCGTGCAGCAGCACCGCGACGCCGGTCGCGGCCAGCCAGGTCCAGCGCTCGGGCGGTTCGCGGCGCAGGTCCGCGAGCAGCAGGCCGGTGGCCAGCAGGTAGGCGGCGATGGCGGCGACGGTCAGCATCCGCCAATCTTCGCACGGTAGAATCCGCGCATGTTCGAATCCCTGACCCAGCGCCTTTCCGGCACCATCGAGCGCCTGCGCGGCCGCGGCCGCCTGACCGAATCCAACATCACCGAGGCCCTGCGCGAGGTCCGCATCGCGCTGCTCGAGGCGGACGTGGCGCTGCCCGTGGTGCAGGCCCTGATCCAGCGCATCAAGGTGCGCGCGGTCGGCCAGGAAGTGCTCAAGTCGCTGACCCCGGGCCAGGCCCTGATCAAGGTGGTGCGCGACGAGCTCACCGCGGTCATGGGCTCGACCGCCAACGAGCTGCAACTCAATGTCGCGCCGCCCGCGGTGGTGCTGATGGCCGGCCTGCAGGGCGCGGGCAAGACCACCACCGTCGGCAAGCTGGCGAAGCACCTGAAGGAGCGGCGCAGGAAGAAGGTGATGGTGGTGAGCGCGGACGTCTACCGCCCCGCCGCCATCGAGCAGTTGAAGACCCTCGCGCAGCAGGTCGGCGTGCAGTTCTTCCCGTCGGAAGCCGGGACGCAGCCGGAGGCGATCGTGCGCGCCGCGATCGCAGACGCGCGCAAGTCGTTCGTGGACGTGCTGATCGTCGACACCGCCGGCCGCACCTCGGTGGACGAGGCGATGATGGCCGAGATCAAGGCGCTGCACGCCGCCGCTGATCCGGTCGAGACGCTGTTCGTGGTCGACGCCATGACCGGCCAGGACGCGGCGACGACCGCCAAGGCCTTCGGCGAGGCGCTGCCGCTCACCGGCGTTGTGCTGACCAAGACCGACGGCGACGCCCGCGGCGGCGCCGCGCTGAGCGTGCGCTACGTCACCGGCAAGCCGATCAAGTTCATCGGCACCGGCGAGAAGCCCGACGGCCTCGACGTGTTCCACCCCGACCGCGTCGCCAGCCGCATCCTCGACATGGGCGACGTGCTCTCGCTGGTCGAGCAGGTCGAGCAGCAGGTCGACAAGGACAAGGCGCAGAAGCTGGCCGAGAAGGTCGCCAAGGGCAAGCGCTTCGACCTCAACGACATGCGCGACCAGCTCGAGCAGATGCAGAACATGGGCGGCATCGCCGGGCTCATGGACAAGCTCCCGGGCATCGGCCAGATCCCGGACCACGTCAAGGCGCAGGTGACCGGCAAGGAAGTCCCGCGCATGGTCGCGATCATCAACTCGATGACGCTGAAGGAACGCCGCAACCCCGCGCTGCTCAACGGATCGCGCCGTAAGCGCATCGCCGCCGGTTCCGGCATGACCCCCGCCGACGTCAACAAGCTGATGAAGCAGTACCAGCAGATGGAAAAGATGATGGCGAAGATGGGCCGCGGCGGCATGAAGGGCATGATGCGCGGCATGCAGGGGATGATGGGCGGGCGGATGCCGTTCAGGTAGGACGCCCGGGCGTCCGCGCTCCGGGGTGCTACCCATGGGGCCTGAAAGCCCTTTATAATTGCCGGCTTACCCTGCCATCCCGGCAGCTGGGCTCCACCGAGTACACCATGGTCAAGATCCGCCTCACCCGTGGCGGCGCCAAGAAGCGCCCCTTCTACCACATCATCGTCACCGACAGCCGCAGCGCGCGCGACGGCCGCAACATCGAGCGCGTGGGCTTCTACAACCCGGTCGCCGCCGGCGCCGAGAAGCGCGTCGAGATGAACGTCGAGCGGGTCGAGTACTGGGTCGGGCAGGGCGCGCAGCTCAGCGACAAGGTCGCCGACCTGTACAAGGCCGCCAAGGCCGCTCCGGAAGGCGCCGCCGCGGCCTGACGCCGCGGGGCCGCACGTCGCGACCCCACACAGCATGGCTCCCGAGGCGCCGTCCGCGCAGAAGTCGATCCTTCTGGGCCGGATCCACGGCGCCTTCGGCGTGCGCGGCGAACTGAAGCTGGAGTCGTTCACCGACCCCGAGCGCGGGATCCTGCGCTACCAGCCGTGGACGCTGCGGCGCCCGGACGGGACCGAGGCCACGATCACCGGCGCGAAGGGCCGGCCGGCCGCGAAAGGCCTGGTGGTGGCGCTCCCCGGGATCGAGGACCGCGACGCCGCCGAGGCACTGCGCGGTGCGGAGCTCTGGGTGCCGCGCTCGGCGCTGCCGCCGCCGAAGCCGGGCGAGTACTACTGGGTGGACCTCGAAGGCCTGCGCGTGGTCAACGTCGAGGGCGTGGATTTCGGCGTGGTCTCGCACCTGTTCTCGACCGGCGCCAACGACGTGCTGGTCGCCCGCGGTGAGCGTGAGCGGATGATTCCGTTCCTGGAACCGCAGTACATCCGTTCGGTGGATTTCGAGGCCGGCATCGTTACGGTGGATTGGGATCCGGAGTTCTAGGTCGCGGCGCCAGCGCCGCTCCTACAATGCCCGCATGCGCATCGACGTCGTCAGCCTGTTTCCGGAGTTCGTCGCCCAGATGGCCGGCCACGGCGTGGTCGGGCGCGCGCAGGAGCGCGGGCTGCTCGCCTTGCATGGCTGGAATCCCCGCGACCATGCCGAGGGCAACTACCGCCGCGTGGACGACCGTCCGTTCGGTGGCGGTCCGGGCATGGTGATGCTGCTGGACCCGCTGCTGGCCTGCCTCGAGGCCGTCCGTGCCGCGGATCCGGCCCCGGCCCACGTCATCCATTTCAGCCCGCAGGGGCGGCCGCTGGACCAGGCGAAGGTGCGCGAGCTGGCCGGCCGCGACCGCCTGGTGCTGCTGTGCAGCCGCTACGAGGGCGTGGACGAGCGCCTGCTGGCGGCGGCGGTGGACGAGGAGGTCTCGATCGGCGACTACGTGCTGTCCGGCGGCGAGCTGCCGGCGGCGGTGCTGGTGGACGCGGTGGCGCGCCTGCAGCCCGGGGCGCTGAACGATGCCGAGTCGGCCGCCCAGGACAGCTTCGGCGAGGACCCGTCGGGGCTGCGCCTGCTCGACTGCCCGCATTACACCCGCCCGGTCGAGCACGCCCTGGGCAGCGTCCCGGAGGTGCTGCTTTCGGGCAACCATGCCGCCATCGCCCGCTGGCGCCGCAAGCAGGCGCTGGGGCGGACCTGGACCCGGCGCCCGGAGCTGCTGGACCGGGACGCCCTGTCCGCCGGCGACCGGGCCCTGCTGGATGAATTCCTGGCCGAAAACCCGCTATAATTCCCGGCTTCGCTCCACCCAGCCAAGACGCGGGTCCACGTGCACTCGCGCTACAACAGCCCGGCGCCCCGAGGCGACCAGGCACTCCAACAAGGCCCACACCGATGAACAAGCCCTCGATCCACTCCCTGCTGCAGAACTTCGAGTCCGAGCAGGCCACCCGCGAACTGCCCGTCTTCGGCCCCGGCGACACCGTCGTCGTCAACGTCAAGGTCAAGGAAGGCAACCGCGAGCGCGTCCAGGCCTACGAGGGCGTGGTCATCGCCAGGAAGAACGCCGGCCTGAACTCCTCGTTCACCGTGCGCAAGATCTCGCACGGCTACGGCGTCGAGCGCGTGTTCCAGAGCCACAGCGCCGCGATCGACTCGGTCGAGGTGAAGCGCCGCGGCAAGGTCCGCGCCGGCAAGCTGTACTACCTGCGTGGCCTCGAGGGCCGCAAGGCGCGCATCAAGGAAGACCTGGCCGGCAACGCCAAGGCCCGGGCTGCCGCGGCAGCCGAAGCCGCCGCCGCGGAGTAGTCCACGGACGCGGTGCGCCTCGACCTCTGGTTGTGGGCGGCGCGTTTCTACAGGACGCGCAGCCTCGCGCGCCAGGCGATCGAGCACGGCAAGGTCGAAGTCGATGGCCAGCGGGCCAAGCCGTCGCGCACGCTGCGCGGCGGCGAGGCGCTGAAGGTCGAGCGCGCGGCCGAGCTGTTCGAAGTGAGCGTGCTCGGCCTCAGCGACACGCGCGGGCCGGCCAGCGTCGCCCAGACCCTGTATTCCGAATCCGACGCGTCGCGCGAGCGGCGCGCTGAAGCGCGTGCGCGCCGGGCGGCCGAACGCGCCGGCTACCAGCCGCCCGAGGGCAGGCCCGACAAGCGCGCGCGCCGGCTGATCCGGGCGCTAGGCGACATCGACGCCACCTGACCCCGCCTTGTGGGAGCCGCCATGGCGGCGAGCTTTTTACAAGATCGCTGCGATCTGGGAAGAGCTCGCCGCCATGGCGGCTCCTACAGCAGTGCCTTCAGGCGATACAGCGCTTCCAGCGCCTGTTTGGGGGTGAGCTCGTCCGGGTCGAGGCCGGCGAGGGCTTCCACCGCCGCGTTGCTGGGCGCGAACAGGCCGATCTGGCGGGGCGCATCGAGCGCTTCCGCGCTCAGCGGCGTCGCCGGTGCGTCGCGGTTTTGCGCCTCCAGCTCCGCCAGCCGCGCGCGGGCGCGGCGCACGACCTCCTTCGGCAGGCCGGCCAGCGCCGCGACCTGCAGCCCGAAGCTGCGGTCGGCCGGGCCTTCCTTGACCGCGTGCATGAACACCAGCGTCTCGCTGCCGTCCTGGGCGCGGTGCTCGACCGCGTCCAGGTGCACGTTGGCGATGCCGCTGCCCGGCTCGGCCAGCGCGGTCAGTTCGAAGTAGTGGGTGGCGAACAGCGTGTAGCTGCGGTTGACCGAGGCGAGGTGGCGGGCGCAGGCATCGGCCAGCGCCAGCCCGTCGTAGGTCGAGGTGCCGCGGCCGATCTCGTCCATCAGCACCAGCGACCGGTCGGTGGCGTGGTGCAGGATGTAGCTGGTCTCGCTCATCTCGACCATGAAGGTCGACTGCCCGCGGGCGAGATCGTCGCCGGCGCCGATGCGGGTGAGGATGCGGTCGATCGGGCCGATGGTCGCGCTCGCCGCCGGCACGAAGCTGCCGATGTGCGCGAGCAGCACGATCAGCGCGTTCTGGCGCATGTAGGTGCTCTTGCCACCCATGTTCGGGCCGGTGACCACCAGCATGCGCACGCCGCTCTCTTCGTCCAGGATCAGGTCGTTGGCGGTGAACGGTTCCTCGCGCACCGCCTCGACTACAGGGTGGCGGCCGCGCTCGATGCGGATGCCGGGGTCGCGCGACAGCCGCGGCCGCGACCAGTCCAGCGCCTGCGCGCGTTCGGCGAAGCAGGCGAGCACGTCGAGTTCGCTCAATGCGGCCGCGCAACGCTTCAGCGATTCGAGGTCCTCGTTGAGCGTTTCCAGCAGCTCGTCGTACAGCAGCTTCTCGCGCGCCAGCGCACGCTCGCGCGCGGACAGGACCTTGTCCTCGAACTGTTTCAGCTCCTCGGTGATGTAGCGCTCGGCGCCGGTGAGGGTCTGGCGGCGGGTGTAGTGCGTCGGCGCTTTCGCCGCATGCACCTTGGAGATCTCGATGTAGTAGCCGTGCACGCGGTTGTAGCCGACCTTGAGCGTCGCGATGCCGGTGGCCTCGCGCTCGCGCTGTTCGAGGTCCACGAGGAACTGGTCGGCGTTGGTCGACAGGCGGCGCAGTTCGTCGAGTTCGGCGTCGTGGCCCTCAGCGAACACGCCGCCGTCGCGCGCGAGCAGTGGCGGCTGCTCGACGATGGCGCGGGCCAGCAACGCGGCGGTCGCATCGTGCTCGCCCAGCTGCGCGGCGAGCGCCCGCAGCCGCGGCGAGTCGAGCGGCGCCAGCAGCGCGCGCAGGCCGGGCAGCAGGGCGAGGCCGTCGCGCAGGGTGGACAGGTCGCGCGGGCGCGCGCTGCGCAGCGCGATGCGCGCGAGGATCCGTTCGAGGTCGCCGAGCGCGCGGAAGCTTTCGCGGAGGTCGTCGCCGGCGCGCGACTGCAGCAGCGTCTCGACCGCGTGGTGGCGTTCGCCGAGCACCGCCTGGTCGCGCAGCGGGCGATGCAGCCAGCGCCGTAGCAGGCGTCCGCCCATCGGGGTCACGGTGCTGTCGAGCACGCCAAGCAGGGTGTGCCTGGTGTCGCCGTCCACGCGCGTGTCGAGCTCGAGGTGTCGGCGGGTCGCGGCGTTCATCGCGATCGCGCCGTCGCCGGCCTCGACCGCGATCGCGGTCAGGTGCGGGATGCGCTGCTTCTGGGTCTCCTCGACGTAGCCGAGCAACGCCGCGGCGGCGGCGATGCACGCGGGCTTGTCCTCGATGCCGAAGCCGGTGAGGTCGTGCACGTTGAAGAACTGCAGGAGCTGGCGGCGGCCGCTGTCGGCGTCGAACAGCCACGGCGCGCGCCGGCGCAGGCCGCCGCGTTCCGCCAGCGAAGCGGGCCAGCCTTCCTCGTCCGGGACCAGCACCTCCGCGGGCTCGAGTCGCGCCAGTTCGGCCTCGAGCGCGTCGTCGCCGGCGGCTTCGCCGACCAGGAAGCGCCCGCTCGACAGGTCCGCCCACGCCAGCCCGTAGCCGTTGCGGCCGCGCGCCACCGCCAGCAGCAGGGTGTCGCGGCGCTCGTCGAGCAGGGCCTCGTCGGTGACCGTGCCGGGGGTGACGATGCGCACCACCTTGCGTTCGACCAAACCCTTGGAAGTCGCCGGGTCGCCGACCTGTTCGCAGATCGCCACCGACTCCCCGAGCGCCACCAGCCGCGCCAGGTAGCCTTCATGGGCATGCACCGGCACGCCCGCCATCGGGATCGGCCTGCCGGCCGACTGCCCGCGCTGGGTCAGGGTGATATCGAGCAGCTTCGCGGCCTTGCGCGCGTCGTCGTAGAACAGTTCGTAGAAGTCGCCCATCCGGAAGAACAGCAGCACGTCCGGATGTTCCGCCTTGGCGGCGAAGAACTGCTTCATCAGGGGGGTGTGCTGCTCTGTGGCAACGGATGCCATGAATTGGTTTTTCCCGTGGACTTGCGCGTGGAAGGGGGCTAGTTTGCCATCCATGCACGCACCCAGTGACGAGCAGCTCCAGCGCATCGCGGAAGCCACCGGCGCGAGCCTGCTCAAGGCACGCCTCACCCTGGTGACCGCGGAGAGCTGCACCGGCGGCTGGATCGCCAAGGCGGTGACCGACATCGCCGGCAGTTCCGCCTGGTTCGACTGCGGCATGGCCGCCTACAGCTACGAGGCCAAGCAGGCCCTGCTGGGCGTGCGCCCGGAGACGCTCGAGCAGCACGGCGCCGTCAGCCGCGAGACCGTGCTCGAGATGGTGTCCGGGGCGCTGGTGCATTCGGGCGCGGGCATCGCGGTCGCGGTGACCGGCATCGCCGGGCCGGGCGGCGGCACCGAGGACAAGCCGGTTGGCACGGTCTGGATCGGCTGGAAGCGGCGCGGCGGCTACCCGACCGCGCGCGCGTTCCACTTCGAGGGCGACCGCGACGCGGTCCGCCGGCAGACGGTGGCGGCGGCCCTCGAAGGCCTCGGGACCGTCCTGTAGGAGCGGCGCTCGCGCCGCGACCGCGAACGACCAAATCACGGCGCTAGCGCCGCTCCTACACGTGTTGTTGACTGCCTGTGGCGTTAGTAGTAATACTACCCGCATGGAGCTCTCAGCCACCCAGCAGGCCATCCTTGCCTTGATCGCCGAGCGCATAGAGGCGGAGGGGATGCCGCCCTCGCAGACCGAGATCGCGCGCGCCTTCGGCTTCAAGGGCGTGCGCGCCGCGCAGTACCACCTGGAGGCGCTCGAGGCCGCCGGTGCGATCGAGCGCATTCCTGGCCGGGCGCGCGGCATCCGCATGCTGCGCGCGCCGGAGGCACCGCAGCAGCAGCTCCAGCTCGACGGCGACGCGTTGCACCTGCCGGTGCTGGGGCAGGTCGCGGCGGGCGCACCGATCGGGGCCGATGGCGGCCTGCAGGAGCAGGTGCTGATCCTGGACCGGGTGCTGTTCTCGCCGGCGCCGGACTACCTGCTCAAGGTCAAGGGCGATTCGATGCGCGACGAAGGCATCTTCGACGGCGACCTGATCGGCGTGCACCGCACCTCCGACGCGCGCTCCGGGCAGATCGTGGTGGCGCGGATCGACGACGAGATCACCGTGAAGCTGCTCAAGGTCGGCAAGGACCGCATCCGGCTGCTGCCGCGCAACCCGGACTTCGCGCCGATCGAAGTGCTGCCGGACCAGGACTTCGCCATCGAGGGCCTGTACTGCGGGCTCGTGAGGCCCAACCGGTGAGCCTGCCGCCTCGGGGCAAGCGCAGGGTTTCCCGACAGCGGGACGCGGCATCGGCTGCTTCGGCCGGCGCCGCGGGTGGTTCAGATTCGAGTGGTGCCGAGGCGTCGCAGTCCGTGCGATGGCGGCCCGATAGCCTTCCTTCCCATCAGACACCCATCAAGGACCCGACCATGGACGAGAACAAGAAGCGCGCGCTCTCCGCCGCCCTGAGCCAGATCGAGAAGCAGTTCGGCAAGGGCTCCGTCATGCGCATGGGCGACCGCGTCGCCGAGGTCACCCCGGTGATCTCGACCGGTTCGCTGATGCTCGACATCGCCCTCGGCATCGGCGGGCTGCCGAAGGGCCGCGTGGTCGAGATCTACGGTCCGGAATCCTCGGGCAAGACCACCCTGACCCTGCAGGCGATCGCGCAGTGCCAGAAGAACGGCGGCACCGCCGCGTTCGTGGATGCCGAGCATGCGCTGGACCCGACCTACGCCGCCAAGCTGGGCGTCAACGTCGAGGACCTGCTGGTGTCGCAGCCGGACACCGGCGAGCAGGCGCTGGAAATCGCCGACATGCTGGTGCGCTCCAACGCGGTGGACATGGTGGTGGTGGACTCGGTCGCGGCGCTGACGCCGCGTGCCGAGATCGAGGGCGAGATGGGCGACCAACTCCCCGGCCTGCAGGCGCGACTGATGAGCCAGGCGCTGCGCAAGCTCACCGGCAACATCAAGCGCAGCAACTGCCTGGTGATCTTCATCAACCAGCTGCGCATGAAGATCGGCATCATGATGCCCGGCCAGAGCCCGGAGACCACCACCGGCGGCAACGCGCTGAAGTTCTACGCCTCGGTGCGCCTGGACATCCGCCGCATCGGCTCGGTCAAGAAGGGCGACGAGATCATCGGTAACCAGACCAAGATCAAGGTGGTCAAGAACAAGCTGGCGCCGCCGTTCAAGCAGGTGATCACGGAAATCCTGTACGGCGAGGGCATCTCGCGCGAGGGCGAACTGATCGAGATGGGCGTGGATGCCGGCCTGATCCAGAAGGCGGGCGCCTGGTACAGCTGCGACGACGAGCGCATCGGCCAGGGCAAGGAAAACGCGCGTCAGTTCCTCAAGGAGAACCCGGCGATCGCCGAGCGGATCGAGGGCGTGCTGCGCGAGAAGTTCGTGCCGCAGGTGGCCGGCGAACAGGACGATGAGGCGGACGACAAGGACTGACCCCGCGAAGCCGCGGGCGCCCCGGCGTCCGCGGCCGGAGCCGAGCCCGGCACAACGCGCGCTCTCGCTGCTGGTGCGGCGGGAGCATTCGCGTCCCGAGCTCACCCGCAAGCTGGTGGCCCGGGGCGTCGCCGAAGCCGACGCCGCCGAAGCGGTGGCTCGCATGGCCGAGGCCGGCTGGCAGGACGACCAGCGCTTCGCCTGCAGCGTGGCCCGCTCCCGGGCGGCCAGCGGTTACGGCCCCGCCTGGATCCGGGCCGAACTGGGCAGCCACGGCATCGGCGAGGGGATGATCGACCTCGCCTTCGCCGCGCTGGCCGAGGCCGGCGAGGACGACTGGGAAGAACGCGCCCGCGACTTGGTCGCCCGCCGTTTCGGCGACCGCATGGACACCCTGGCCGGCAAGCGCAAGGCCGCCGACTTCCTCTACCGCCGGGGATTCGACGGCGACTGCGTGCGGAGCGTGGTCCGCGGCTGATAACCTAGCCGCTTCCGGTCGCAGCCCTTCGCGACCCCGCCGTTCCGGGCACTCCCTCCGATGAAGACCACTTCCGAAATCCGCAGCGATTTCCTCGAATTCTTTGCCGCGCGCGGCCACGCCGTGGTGCCTTCGGCGCCGCTCGTCCCCGCCAACGATCCGACCCTGCTGTTCACCAACTCGGGCATGGTCCAGTTCAAGGACGTGTTCCTGGGCGCCGAGAAACCGGTCGCCCCGCGCGCGGTGGACGTGCAGCGCTGCCTGCGCGCCGGCGGCAAGCACAACGACCTCGACCAGGTCGGCTACACGGCGCGCCACCACACCTTCTTCGAGATGCTGGGCAACTGGTCGTTCGGCGACTACTTCAAGCGCGACGCCATCGCCTGGGCCTGGGAACTGCTGACCCAGGTCTGGAAGCTGCCGCCGGAGCGCCTCACCGCCACCGTCTACCAGACCGACGACGAGGCCTACGCGATCTGGCGCGACGTCATCGGCCTGTCGCCGGAGCGCATTATCCGCATCGGCGACAACAAGGGCGCGCCGTTCGCCAGCGACAACTTCTGGCAGATGGCCGACACCGGCCCGTGTGGCCCGTGCACCGAGATCTTCTACGACCACGGCGCGCACATTCCCGGAGGCCCGCCCGGCTCGCCGGACGAGGACGGCGACCGTTTCATCGAGATCTGGAACCTGGTGTTCATGCAGTTCGACCGCCAGCCGGACGGCACGCTGCTGCCGCTGCCGGCGCCGTGCGTGGACACCGGCATGGGCCTGGAACGCATCGCCGCGGTGCTGCAGGGCGTGCACGGCAACTACGAGATCGACCTGTTCCGCCACCTGATCGCCGAGGCGGGCAGGCTCACCGGCACCGGCGACCTCGGCAACAAGTCGCTGCGGGTCATCGCCGACCACATCCGCGCCTGCAGCTTCCTCGTCGTCGACGGCGTGCTGCCGTCGAACGAGGGCCGTGGCTACGTGTTGCGCAGGATCATCCGCCGCGCGCTGCGCCATGGCTGGATGCTTGGCGTGCGCGGCGACTTCCTCTGGAAGATGGTCGCGCCGCTGGTGGAAACCATGGGCGAGGCCTATCCGGAACTCGCGGACAAGCGCGACTTCGTCGAGCGGGTGCTGCGCGCCGAGGAGGAACGCTTCGGCGAGACCCTCGAACACGGCATGCGCATCTTCGACGAGGTCGCCGCGCGCGACGCGGTGAAGTCGTCCCGGGAGATCCCGGGCGGCGACGCCTTCCGCCTCTACGACACCTACGGCTTCCCGGTCGACCTGACCGCCGACATCGCGCGCGAGCGCGGCCTCGGCGTGGACATGGCCGGCTTCGAGGCGGCGATGGCCAGGCAGCGCGAGACCGCGCGCGCCGCCGGCAAGTTCGGCGGCGGCGCGACCCTGCCCGCGGAGCTCGCGTCGCAGTTGCCGGCGACGGAGTTCCTCGGCTACGACTCGCTCGACGCCGGCGGCCTCGAGGTGCTGGCGCTGCTGCGCGACGGGCGCCCAGTGGACGTGGTCGAAGCGGGCGAGGACGCGATCGTGATCCTCGACCGCACCCCGTTCTACGCCGAGTCCGGCGGCCAGGTCGGCGATGCCGGCGTGCTGGTGGAGCAGGGCACGGCCTTCGAGGTGTCCGACACGGTGAAGCTCGCCGGCCAGTTCCACGCCCACGTCGGTCGTGTCGCGGCAGGCAGCCTGCGCCGCGGCGCCTTGGTCGTCGGTACCGTGGACCGCGAGCGGCGCGCCGCGACCGTGCTCAACCACAGCGCCACCCACCTGCTGCACGCCGCGCTGCGCGAGGTGCTCGGCACGCACGTCGTGCAGAAGGGCTCGCTGGTCGCGCCCGATCGCCTGCGTTTCGACTTCTCCCACCCGCAACCGGTCACCCGCGAGGAGTTGGCGGAGATCGAGCGCCGGGTCAATGCCGAGGTGCGCGCCAACCACGCCGCCGAGGTGCATCACATGGCGATGCAGGAAGCCCTGGACTTCGGCGCGCTGGCGCTGTTCGGCGAGAAGTACGGCGAGCGCGTGCGCGTGCTGCGCATGGGCGATACCTCGATCGAGCTGTGCGGCGGTACCCACGTGGCGCGCACCGGCGACATCGGCCTGTTCAAGATCCTGTCCGAGGGCGGCGTGTCGGCCGGCGTGCGCCGGATCGAGGCGGTGACCGGGCAGGGCGCGCTGGACCACGTCGCGGCCGAGGAGCAGCGGCTGCAGGTCGCGGCGCAACTGCTCGGCGCCGGCACCGGCGAGGTCGCGGACAAGCTGCGGGCGGTGCTCGAGCGGCAGAAGAAGCTCGAGCGCGAGCTCGAGGCGCTGAAGGCCAAGGCCGCCAGCGGCGCGACCGCGGACCTGGCCTCGCAGGCGGTGGAGGTCGGCGGCGTGCGCGTGCTCGCGGCGCGGCTGGAGAACCTCGACGCCAGGGCCCTGCGCGACGCGGTCGACCGCCTGAAGCAGCAGCTCGGCGACGCCGTGGTGCTGCTGGCCGGGGCCGGCGACGGCAAGGCCGCGCTGGTCGCGGGCGTCAGCGGCGCCGCGCTCGGCAAGGTGAAGGCCGGCGAGCTGCTCGCGCATGTCGCCCGCCAGGTGAACGGCAAGGGCGGCGGACGCCCGGACCTGGCCCAGGGCGGTGGCGAGGATGGTCCGGCCCTGGTCGCCGCGCTGGCGGCCGTTCCTGACTGGGTGGGGCAGAGGATCAACTGAACATTCCCCGGCCGTGACCTGTGGCCGGGGTCGCCGAAGGCGGATGCCGGGTAGTATCCTCGGAGGTTTACGGAAACGCTTGCAGTCCCCGCTGAGGGGGCGCTGCGGCAGCGCCGCCACGGGCCGCCGCCAATGGAGATCGACCCATGCTGATTCTGACCCGCCGTGTCGGCGAGACCCTGATGATCGGAGACTCGGTCACGGTCACGGTGTTGGGCGTCAAGGGCAACCAGGTGCGCATCGGCATCACCGCGCCCAAGGACGTGGCGGTGCACCGCGAGGAAATCTACCAGCGCATCCAGCGCGGCGACGAAGCGCCGGGCGGGGATGCCGAGGATGCGTCCGGGGCCTGATCGGATTGCCGCGGCACGGGCGAGCCGGTATCCTGTCGCGCTCGCATTCGGGCGATGACGGCGCGAGACACGGAGAGTTGCCCGAGAGGCCGAAGGGGCTCCCCTGCTAAGGGAGTATAGGGTCAAAAGCTCTATCGAGGGTTCGAATCCCTCACTCTCCGCCATCCACCGAAAGCGAAAAAGGATTGACCGGAACCCGTCGGATTCCGCACAATTGCGCTTCTGCGCCCGTAGCTCAGCTGGATAGAGCACCAGGCTACGAACTTGGGGGTCGGAGGTTCGAATCCTTCCGGGCGCGCCAACAAAGGAAAAGGCCGATGGGGCGACCCACCGGCCTTTTTTCTTGCCTGCGTCGCGTGGTCAGCGCTGCTGCAGTTCCCGCGCCTGCTCCAGGTGCTCGCGCAGCTTCGGCAGCGCATTCGCGGCCAGCGTACGCGTCTGCGTCGCGCTGGCGTTCTGCGCGGCGTCCTCGAACAGCGCGATGGTCTTCTCGTGGTCGGCGACCATCATGTCCATGTAGGCGTCGTCGAACGCCTCGCCACTGGCGTCCTGGAGGCTGGCCAGGGCCGTCGGCGGCGGGGCGGGCGTCGCCGCGTCGGCCATGCCGGCCGCGCTGGACAGCTCCTGGCCCATCGCGGTGTGGTCCTGCACCATCATCGTGGCGTAGTTCCGGACTGCTTCGTCCTGCGCCTGCTGCTGCGCGAGCTCGCCGGCGACGATCTCCTTCTGGTTGCCCTGCATCGCCTGCTGGTAGAAGGCGGCGTCGGCGCTGGTGTCGTTGTCCATGGTGTCGGCTCCATCGTCGTCGTAGGGAGGCATCGCATCCGTGCCCGCGGTGGCGTCCGTCGGCGTGGCGACGTCGCCCGGTGCCGCGTCGTTGTCGTCGTTGTTGCCGCAGGCGACGAGCCCGGCGCCGGCGATCGCGAGCGTCAGGATGAAAAGGGTTCTGCGGGTGCTGTCCATGTCGTCTCCTCAGGGTGTCGTGCCCGGACGCCCGGTTGCGGTGTCCTGGTGCGTGTTCGTGCCGGTGCCGGTGCTGGTCGCGCCGCCGCCGGCCTGGCCGCCCGGCGAGGTGCCGCCGGCGCTGTTGCCGGTGTTGGTGTGCAGGCTGCCCGAAACCTCGGCGCTGCCCACGCGTGCGCTGCCGCTGGCGTGCACGCCGCCGGCCGAGGGCGCATTGCTCCTGCGCGCGTCGCGCACCTGGATGTGGTTGCGCACGTCGCGCACGCCCAGGCACTCGTCGGCGAGGTCCTCGGCGCGGTGCTTCATCCAGCGATGGCCGACGCTGCCGGTGAGCGTGGCCACGCCGTTGCTGACCTCCACGCTGATGTCGCTGGCGTCGAGGTCGTCGGCCTCGGTGAGGCGGTCGTTGAGGTCCTCGCGGATGCGCTCGTCGGAGCGGCGGTAGTTGCGCGGGCCCACGCCGCGGTAGCCGCGCGCGCCGTAGTTGCCGTAGGGGCGCGAGACCGGGCTGTCGTCCACCTGGTCGTAACCGCCGCCGCCGTAGTCGCTCTGGAAGTCGCGCGTCCCGCGCCGCGTGCGTCGCTGGCGACGGTCGTCGCGCATGTCGTCGCGGCGCTGGTCCAGCCAGTCCTGCGCCGCCTGGGTCCAGTGCTTGCCCATGCGCAGCATGTCCTGTGCCACCGCCTTCATGTCGGCGACCGTGGTGCTGGCAAGGTTCTCGTCCCGGTTGTTTCGCACGGTCGTGCCCTCCTCGAAGCAAGAATGTTGCGTACAGTGGTATAGCCCACTGCGGCATGGCCTCGGAGTGAAGAAGCGCGAGCCTGGACAGGGAAGCCAACTGAATGCGACAGCAAGGAACCATTGCGCCGGCACTGCTGCTGGGCGCGCTCGCGGCATCGCCCGGACACGCGCAGGAAGCCGCGTCCGCCACCACGCTGCCCGGGGTCGTCGTCGTCGGCCAGCACGTGCCCGATGCGACCCCGGCTTCCGTGGACGCGGTCGAAGCGGACGCCATTCCCGCCGCCCCTGGCGTCAGTGTTTCCGAGGCCCTGCGCAGGATCCCGGGGGTCGTCGCCCGCGACCGCCAGAACCTGGCGCAGGACGTGCAGGTGACCGTTCGAGGTTTCGGCGCGCGCACCACCTTCGGCGTGCGCGGCCTGCGCATCTACGTGGATGGCATCCCCGCGAGCATGCCCGACGGCCAGGGCCAGGTCTCGCACGTACCGCTGGCCGCGCTGGACTCGGTCGAGGTGCTGCGCGGGCCGTTCTCGGCGCTGTACGGCAATGCCGCGGGCGGGGTGATCCAGTTCTTCAGCAAGGCCCCGGGGCAGGAGATGGCGTTCGGGCTCGATGCCTCCGCCGGCGCGCACGGGCTGCGGCGCTTGGACGCGAGCTGGACCGGCCCGTGGGGTGCCGGCGGAGGCGCCGAGGATGGCGGTTACCGGTTCGACGCCGGCCGCCTGGACAGCGACGGCTTCCGCCGGCACAGCGCGGCGCGCCGCGACATCGCGCAGGCGCGGCTGACGCTGGAGTCCTCCGCGGGCACGCGTTTCGCGTTCACGGCCAGCGCGATGGACCTCACGGCGCAGGATCCGCAGGGCCTGACCCTGGCGCAGGTGCGCGAGGACCCGCGCGCGGCCAGCGCCGGGGCGCTGGCCTTCGACACCCGCAAGACGGTGCGCCAGCAGCAGGCCGGCGCGCGTCTCGAGCAGGATGCCGGCGAACTCGGCGTGCTCGCGCTGGGCCTGCATGCCGGGCAGCGCAAGACCTGGCAGATGCTGTCGGTTCCCGCCGCCGCGCAACTCGCGCCCGGCAGTGGCGGCGGCGTGATCGACCTCGATCGCGACTACGCCGGCCTCGATGCGCGCTGGACCTTCGATGGCCTGCTCGCCGGCCGTGCGTTCGCGCTCACCGTTGGCACCGAACTGCAGCGGTCCAGCGAACACCGCCTCGGCTTCGAGAACTTCGCCGGCGACACCCTGGGCGTCGTCGGCCGCTTGCGCCGCGACCAGCGCGACAGCACCACCGCGCGCGACCTGTTCGCGGAAGCGCGCTGGCGCTTCGCGCCGCGCTGGCAGGCGAGCGTGGGCCTGCGCCACAGCGAAGTCGCGTTCCGCTCGCTCGACCGCTACGTCGCGCCGGGCAATCCGGACGACAGCGGTGGCATGGACTACGGGTTCGATTCGCCGGTGGCGGGATTGCTGTTCGAACCGTCCGACTGGCTCGACCTGTACCTCAATGCCGGGCGCGGCTACGAGACGCCGTCGGCCTCGGAACTTGCCTACCGGCCGGACGGCGCCAGCGGCCTCAACGACGCGCTGCGGCCCTCGCGCAGCGACAGCCTCGAAGCGGGACTGCGCCTTCGACGCCACGGCCACGCGCTCGGGCTCGCGGTGTTCGACAGCGACACCTGCGACGAGTTGGTGGTCGCCAGCAACGAAGGCGGCCGCAGCACCTACCGCAACGCTGCCGAGACCCGCCGGAACGGCTGGGAACTGTCGGCGTCGGGCCCGCTGGGCGATGCCTGGCGCTACGCGCTGGCCTGGACCGCGCTCGATGCGCGCTACGGCGACGCGATGGGCGGCGGCCGCATCCCCGGCACCGCGGTGCGCACCGGCTGGGCCGAGTTGCGCTGGACGCCATCGCACGGGACCACGCTGTTCGCGTCAGCGAGCGGCAGCAGCCGGGTATACGCGGACGACGACAACACCGCGTGGGCGCCGGGGCATGCCACCGTGGACCTGGGCGTCGAACGCGAGTGGCGCATGGGGGGCGTGCCACTGGTGGCGGGACTGCGCGTGGACAACGTCTTCGACCGCGCCACCATCGGCTCGGTCATCGTCAATGCCGGCGGCGGCCGCTCCTTCGAGCCCGCCCCCGGCCGCACCCTCATGCTCACCCTCCAGCTCGGCCGCGCCGCGGTGGACTGACGCATTCTTCAGCCACAGATTTCACAGAGGAAAAAAGGATTGGGTTCGCGGCGATCCGTCGATTCGACCGCAACCTGGTTTTTCATCCTTTTCAATCTGTGAAATCTGTGGCTAAAGCTGTTTGAGGTTGGCCAGGTGGTCGAGGACGGCGACGGTGCTCCGGCCGGGGCGGTAGGCGGTGCGGAGGGCGGTGGCGATGTAGTCGGTGGCGGCGGCGCAGGCTTCGCGCGGTGGCAGGCCGAGGCAGAGGTTGGCGGCGATCGCCGAGGCGAGGGTGCAGCCGGTGCCGTGGCCGTCGACGTCGCGGCGCGCGTGTTCGAAGCGCAGCGTGCATCCGGCGTCGGCATAGCGGTCGACCACCATCGCGCCCTCGTGCAGGTGGCCGCCCTTGAGCAGCACCGTGGCCGCGCCCATGCCGCGCAGCTCCGCCAGCGCGGCTTCGGCGTCGCCGCCGCTGGTGATCGAGTGGCCGAGCAGCAGTTCGGCCTCGGGCATGTTCGGGGTCAGCACCGTGGCCAGCGGCAGCAGCCGCGTGCGCATCGCGTCGAGGGCGTCGTCGGCCAGCAGCTTCGCGCCCGAGGTCGCCACCATCACCGGGTCGAGCACCACGTGCGGCGGGCGGTGCGCCTCCAGCGCGTCGGCGACGGCGTGGATCACCTCGGCGGTGGCCAGCATCCCCAGCTTCACCGCGCCGATGCGGAAGTCGTCGAAACAGGCGTCGAGCTGGGCGCGCAGGAACGCCACCGGCGGCACGTGCACCGCGGTGACCCCGCGGGTGTGCTGGGCGGTCAGCGCGGCGATCGCGGACAGGCCGTGGACCCCGTGCGCGGCGAAGGCCTTGAGGTCGGCCTGGATGCCGGCGCCGCCCCCCGAGTCGGAGCCGGCGATGGTCAGCGCGCTGGTCGGGCGGTTGTCTTCCATGGCGATATGATGGGCGTTGTCCGCCGCCTTTGCACCGGACCACCACGGAGCCGCGATTGATCGCCATCGTCGAAGCCGCCCGCGCGGGGTTGCTGCGCCGGGAACACTGGGCGCCCAACATCGTTGCCGGACTGATCGTCGGCGTGGTCGCATTGCCGCTGGCGATGGCGTTCGCGATCGCCTCCGGGGTCAAGCCCGAGCAGGGGCTCTACACCTCGATCGTCGCCGGCGCGGCGGTGGCGCTGTTCGGCGGTTCGCGCATCCAGGTCGCGGGGCCGACCGGCGCCTTCATCGTGATCCTGGCCGGGGTGGTGGCGCAGTTCGGCGTCGGCGGGCTGCTGGTGGCGACCCTGATGGCCGGCGTCATGCTGGTGGCGATGGGCCTGGCGCGGCTGGGCGCGGTGATCCGCTTCATCCCGGACCCGGTGATCGTCGGCTTCACCGCCGGCATCGCGGTGATCATCTGGATCGGCCAGTGGCAGTACTTCTTCGGCCTGCCGGCGCCCACCGGCGAGGCCTTCTATGCCAAGGCCGGGCAGCTGCTGCAGTCGCTGCCGCAACTGCATCCGGCGACCACCGCGCTCGCGCTGGGCAGCCTGCTGCTGGCGCTGTGGGGCCCCCGCATCCCCGGCCTGGCCCGCGTGCCGGGGCCCTTGCTGGCGATGCTGGCGGCGACCGCCGTGGTCGCGATCTGGAACCCGCCGGGGGTCGCCACCATCGCCTCGACCTTCGGTGACATCCCGCGCGCGCTGCCGACGCTGCAGGTGCCGGAGATGTCGTTCGATCTGCTGGTGCTGCTGCTGCCCTCGGCGTTCACCATCGCCATGCTCGGCGCGATCGAATCGCTGCTGTCGGCGGTGGTCGCCGACGGCATGGCCGGCACCAGGCACGACTCCAACCAGGAACTGGTGGGGCAGGGTATCGCCAACATCCTGTCGCCGCTGTTCGGCGGCATCGCCGCCACCGGCGCGATCGCGCGCACCGCCACCAGCATCCGCAACGGCGCCACCAGCCCGCTGGCCGCACTGGTCCACTGCGCCCTGCTGGTAGCGGTGCTGGTGTTCCTGGCGCCCTACGCCGGCCAGGTGCCGCTGGCGGCGCTGGCCGCGATCCTGTGGGTGGTGGCCTGGAACATGAGCGAGGCGCCGCGCTTCCTGCGCCTGGTGCGCAGGGCGCCGCGCGCGGACGTGGCGATCCTGCTGATCACCTTCGCGCTGACCATCCTCACCGACCTGGTGGTGGCGGTGAACATCGGCGTGATCCTGGCGATGTTCCAGTTCCTGCGCCGGATGAGCAGCTCGGTCGAGGTGGTCGCCCAGGACCAGGCCAGCGTGCAACAGGAGCTGGCGGCGGCCGGGCTGGACGCGCTCCCGCGCGACGTCGCGGTGTACGCCATCGAGGGGCCGTTCTTCTTCGGCTCGGTGGATTCGCTGGAACGCGCGCTGTCGTGGTCGCGCGAGGCGCCCTCGGTGCTGGTGCTGCGCCTGGAGCGGGTGCCGTTCGTGGACGCCACCGGACTCAAGCGCCTGGAATCCACCATGCGCGCGATGGAGCGGCGCGGCGTGCGCGTGCTGTTTACCGGCGCCAACATGCGGGTGCTGCGCAAGCTCGTGCGCGCCGGCATCGTCGAGCGCGCGGACGGGGCGTCGAACTATGCCGGGACCCTGGCGGCGGCCTTCGAGGCGGTGGCCGCCGCGCGCGGGGATCAGAGCACTTCGGAAGCGTAGTCCGCCAGCCGCGAGCGCTCGCCGCGGCGCAGGGTGACGTGCGCGCTGTGCGCCCAGTCCTTGAAGCGGTCCACCGCGTAGGTCAGGCCCGAGGTGGTCTCGGTGAGGTAGGGCGTGTCGATCTGCTCGACGTTGCCCAGGCACACGATCTTGGTGCCGGGGCCCGCGCGCGTGATCAGCGTCTTCATCTGCTTCGGCGTCAGGTTCTGCGCCTCGTCGAGGATCAGCCAGCGCGAGAGGAAGGTGCGCCCGCGCATGAAGTTGAGCGAGCGGATCTTGATCCGCGAGGCCAGCAGGTCGTTGGTCGCGGCGCGGCCCCAGCTCCCGCCTTCCTGGTTGTGCGTGAGCACCTCCAGGTTGTCGGTGAGCGCGCCCATCCACGGCGTCATCTTCTCTTCCTCGGTGCCGGGCAGGAAGCCGATGTCGTCGCCGACGCTGACCGTGGCGCGGGTCATGATGATCTCGCGGTAGCGCTGCTGGTCCATGGTCTGTGCGAGGCCGGCGGCGAGGGCGAGCAGGGTCTTGCCGGTGCCGGCGGTACCGAGCAGGGTGACGAAGTCGATCTCCGGATCCATCAGCGCGTTGAGCGCGAAGTTCTGCTCGCGGTTGCGCGCGGTGATCCCCCAGACCGCGTGCTGCGGCGTGCGGAAGTCGTCCACGATCTGCAGCACCACGCCGTCGTCCTCGACCCGCGCGACCTTCAGCTCCGCTTCCTCGTCGCCGGGCAGGTACAGATACTGGTTCGGGTGCCAGGCCTGCTCCTCCCCGCCGTCGGCGTCGCGGAGGCGCGCGACGCGGTAGTAGGTGCGGCCCTTGTCGGTCCAGCTCTTGAGGCCCTCGCCGTGCCGCTGCCAGAAGTCCGCCGGCAGCGCGGTGGCGCCGGTGTACAGCAGGCTGAAGTCGTCGAGCGCGCGGTCGTTCTCGTAGTCCTCGTTGACGATCCCCGCGATCGACGCCTTGATGCGCAGGTTGATGTCCTTGGACACGAACACCACGTGCGCGTCGGGCTGGTCCTCCTTCAGCGCCAGGATCGCGCCGAGGATGTGGTTGTCCGGCGGCACGCTGCCGAACGCGGCGGCGCCGAAGCGCTTGCCGGAATCGAAGTCGCGGGTCTGGAAGCGCAGCCGGCCGGCGCTGCGCGCACCGCGCAGCTGCAGCCCCTGCGGCTGCCGCAGGGGCAGGCCGTCGGTGATGTCGTGGTTCGGGTCGGCCTCGATCAGGTCGTTGAGGAAGCGGCTGACCTGGCGCGCGTTGCGGCTGGCCTCGGAGGTGCCCTTCTTGGCCTTGTCGAGTTCCTCCATCACCTGCATCGGCAGGTACACGTCGTGTTCCGCGAACTTGAACAGCGCGGTCGGATCGTGCATCAGCACGTTGGTGTCGAGGACGTAGATGCGGGTGCTACGCGTCATGCGTGCGTTGTTCCGTCTTGAGGGTGTCGAGCACGGCCTCGGCATGGCCGGACACCTTGACCTTGCGCCAGGCGGCGCGGACGACCCCGTCCGGGTCGATCAGGAACGTGCTGCGTTCCACGCCGATGAATTCGCGGCCGTAGAGCTTCTTCGGCTTGATCACGTCGAAGGCGCGGCACAGCTTCTCGTCCGGGTCGCTCACCAGCGGGAACCGGAAGCCCTGCTTCTCGCTGAAGTTGCGGTGCGAGCGCACCGAATCGCGCGACACGCCGAGGACCGCGGCGCCGAGCTTGCGGAACTTCGGCAGCAGCGCGTCGAAGTCGTTGCCCTCGTTGGTGCAGCCGGGCGTGGAGTCCTTCGGGTAGAAGTACAGCACCAGCCATTGGCCGGCGAAGTCGGCGAGGGTCGTGGTGCTGCCGTCGTCCAGTGCCAGCGGCAGCCCCAGGGTCGTCTTGCTCAGCGCCTTGCCGGTGTCCGCCATGGTCAGAACTTCATCGGGTCCATGATCGCGTCGAGGTTCAGGTGGTCGCAGAACTCGAGGAAGTCGTCGCGCAACGCGGCGATGTGCATGTCCGCCGGAATGCCGATGGTGACCTGGGCGGTGAACATCTCGGCGCCGGTCTGCATGGCGCGGTAGCGCGAGCAGTGCAGCGACTCGATGGTGATGCCCTGGCGGTCGAAGAAGTCGGCGAGCTGGAACAGGATGCCGGGCTTGTCGGCGGCCACCACCTCGACCACGTAGGGCAGCAGGTTCGACTGCACCGGCTTCGGCCCGGTCCGGTACCAGACCAGCTTCAGGTCCTCCTCGCGCTCGAGCTTGCCGAGCATGGTCTCGAGCTTGGCGACCGCGTCCCAGGAACCGGTGGCGAGCGCGGTGACCGAGACGTCCCGTCCCACGGTCGCCAGCCGGGTGTCCACCAGGTTGCAACCGCTGTCGGCGATGCGCCGGGTCACCGCCAGCAGCGGGGACCGCGGATGCGTCGTGTAGGCGTTGATCAGCAGGTGGTTCTCGTTGGGCGACGGACGGCTGGCAGGGTCTGGATCGGTCAAGGCGAAAGCGTCCGTTGCAGGGGAAAACGCGTGCAGCCAGCATACTTGCCCGTGCGCGAGCGCCGCAAGTAACATCGGGCGGTGGCCAGCACCCCGCGACTTTCCGGCAGCATCACTGCGCTGGCGACCCCCTTCACGGGCGCCGGAGAGCTCGATCTGGACGCCTGGCGGCGCTTGCTGCAGCAGCAGCTGGAGGCCGGCACCCAGGCGCTGGTGGTCGCCGGCTCGACCGGCGAGGCCGCCACCCTCTACGACGTCGAGTACGACACCCTGTTGCGCTGCGCCGTGGAACTGGCCAACGGCAAGGTTCCCGTGGTCGCCGGCACCGGCCTGTCCGGCACCGACAAGACCATCGCCCGGACCCGCCGCGCAGCGGGCCTCGGCGCCGATGCCGTGCTGGTGGTAACCCCGCCCTACGTGCGTCCGACCCAGCCCGGCCTGCTCGCGCACTTCCGCGCGGTCGCCGACGACAGCAAGGTGCCGGTGCTCCTCTACAACGTGCCCGGCCGCACCGGTTGCGACCTGCTGCCGGAGACCACCGCCGCGCTGGCCGGGCACACGAACGTCTGCGGCATCAAGGAGGCGCGCAACGACCCCGGCCGCATGCAGCAGTTGCTGCCGTTGCGCGGGCCCGGCTTCGTCGTGCTCAGCGGCGACGACCCCACCGCCGCGCGCGCGATGCTCGCCGGCGCGGACGGCCTGGTGTCGGTCGCCTCCAACGTGTTGCCGCACGCGCTGCGCCGGCTGTGCGACCTGGCGCGCGCCGGGGACGAGGCCGAGGCCATGGCGCTGCACGCGCGGCTGGAGCCGTGCTTCGACTTCCTCGCGCTGGAGCCGAACCCGATCCCGCTCAAGGCGCTGCTCGAGCGCGCCGGCATCGGCCGCGGCCTGCGCCTTCCCTTGACCCCGTTGTCCGACCGACACGCGGAGGCGGCCGCCGAGGCCGCCGCCCGCATCCAGCAGATCGAACAGGAGTGCCGCGACCGATTCGCGGCCTGACAGGAGACCCACCCCATGCGCCTTTCCCGCCACACCGTCCTGCCCGCCATCGCCGCGACCGCCCTGGCCGCCACCGTCGCCGGCTGCAGCTGGTTCAGCAAGGACAGCGCCTACGCGCTGGCAGCCGAGGCGCGGCCGCTGGAAGTCCCGCCGGACCTCGACCGGCCCAGCACCGACGGCGCGATGGCGATCCCCGGCGAATCCGGCCAGTCCTCGGTGATGCGTTCGTCGCTGGGCCAGCCCAGCGCGGCCCAGGCCGCGAGCGGCTTCACCGTCGCCGGCGACCGCCAAGAGGTGTACGCGCGCGTGGGCGACGTGCTCGAAGGCACCGAGGGCGTCACCATTGCCAGCCGCGCGCAGGTGCTCGGCGCCTACGACGTAAGCTACGAGGGCAGCAACTTCCTGGTGCGCGTGAGCGACGGGCAGGGCGGGGTCTACGTTTCGGCGGTGGACCCGCGCGGGGTGCCGGCGACCGGGGCGGCGGCGCTCAAGCTGGTGGCGACGCTCAAGGCCGCCCTCGGCGGCTGAGGCGCCTCAGCGCTCCAGCAGGGCCAGCTTGCCGGGCTTGCCGTCCCACTCGGCGGCGTCCGGCGGCGGGTCCTTGCGGACGGCCAGCACCGGCCATTCCTTCGCCAGCTCGGCGTTGAGGCCGACGAAGACTTCCTGGCCGGCGGGGACGTCGTCCTCGGGGTAGATCGCGTTGACCGGGCACTCGGGCTCGCACAGGGTGCAGTCGATGCACTCGTCCGGGTCGATCACCAGGAAGTTCGGGCCCTCGTGGAAGCAGTCCACCGGGCACACCTCGACGCAGTCGGTGTGCTTGCACTTGATGCAGTTTTCGGTGACGACGAAGGGCATGCCGCAAGTCTAAACGACGGAGCCCACGCGGGTGGCGTGGGCTCCTGGATTTGGCGCTCCCTACGAGATTCGAACTCGTGTTTTAGCCTTGAGAGGGCCACGTCCTAGGCCTCTAGACGAAGGGAGCAGGTTGGCTTGCTAGTATAGGGGGCTGACCTGCCGAAAGGCAACGCTTCCCGGACCGCGGCCAAGCCGCCCAGATGCCCATCCAAGACCCGCCATCCCCAGCCTCCGCGCCCGTGGCACTCCAGGTGATCCCGCGCGAGGGCCACAACATCTCGCGCAAGGACATCAGCCCCAATGCCGTGCGCGTGCTCTACAGACTCCGCGACGCGGGATTCGCCGCCTGCCTGGTGGGCGGCGCCGTGCGCGACCTGCTGGTCGGCGGCAAGCCCAAGGACTTCGACATCGCCACCGACGCGACCCCCGAGGAGGTCAAGTCGCTGTTCCGCAACTGCCGCCTGATCGGGCGCCGGTTCCGGCTCGCGCACGTGGTCTTCGGCCGCGAGATCATCGAGGTCGCGACCTTCCGCGCCAACACCGACGACGGCAGCGGCGACCGCGAGCTGCACGAAGGCGGCCGCCTGCTGCGCGACAACGTCTACGGCACCATCGAGGAGGACGCGGTCCGCCGCGACTTCACCGCCAACGCGCTGTACTACGCGATCGAGGACTTCTCGGTGCGCGACTACGTCGGCGGCTTCGAGGACGTGCGCAACCGGGTGTTGAAGCTGATCGGCGATCCCGAGGCGCGCTATCGCGAGGATCCGGTGCGCATGCTGCGCGCCGTGCGGCTCGCCGCCAAGCTCGACTTCAGCATCGATCCGGCCACGGCCGAACCGCTGCCGAGGCTGGCGCCCCTGCTGCGCGAATCGGCGCCGGCGCGCCTGTTCGAGGAGTGCCTCAAGATGTTCCTCTCCGGGCATGCCGAGGCCAGCTTCCTTGGCCTGGAGAAGCACGGCCTGCTGGCCGCGCTGTTCCCGGAAACCGCCGCCGCGCTCGCGGCCAACCGCAGCGGCGCACTGCGGCGGATGCTGGTCGAGGGCCTGCGCGGCACCGACGCCCGCGTCGCCGCCGGCGAACCGGTCTCGCCCGCGTTCCTGTTCGCGCTGCTGCTGTGGCCGGCCTACTGCCGCCAGCTGATGGCGCTGCAGGCGCAAGGCATGCATGCGGCCGAGGCCCAGCGCCGCGCGGCCGATCGGGTCACCCTGCACCAGCTGCAGGTGGTGGCGCTGCCGCGCCGGTTCTCGACCCCGATGCAGGAGATCTGGCTGCTGCAATCGCGCTTCGGCCAGCGCAAGCGGGTAGGACGCCTGCTCGCGCATCCGCGTTTCCGCGCCGCGTTCGACTTCCTGGCCCTGCGCGAGGTCGCCTCGCCGGAGCACGCCGAGGACGTGGCTTTCTGGCGCGAGGCCCAGGGCGACCTGGCCCAGGACGCGACCGAGGCTGGGGGGGACGGAGACGACGAGGCGGGAGCGCCCCCCGCGCGCCGCCGACGCCGGCGCCGGCGCAGCGACGGCCGGACCGGCTGATGGCCATCCCGGTCACCGCCGCGATCGGGCTCGGCGGCAACATCGGCGACGCCGCGGCCACCCTGCGCGAAGCTCTGCAGGCGCTCGACGCGCTGCCGCGCACGCGCCTGCTGCGCGCGTCGAGCCTCTACCGCACGCCGGCCTGGGGCAACACCGAGCAGGACGATTTCACCAACGCGGTCGCCCTGCTGCAGACCGAACTCGATGCACGGGCGTTGCTGGACGCGCTGCTCGAGGTCGAGCTGCGCTTCGGCCGCAACCGCGCCGCGTCGCCGCCCTGGGGCCCGCGCACGCTGGACCTCGACCTGCTGCTGTACGGCGATGCCGTGATCGACGAGCCGGGGTTGCGGGTGCCGCATCCGCACCTGCACGAGCGCGCCTTCGTGCTGGTGCCGCTGGCGCAGGTCGCGCCGGGCCTGCGGGTCCCCGGGCACGGCCCGGTTTCGACATTGCTGGACGCGGTGGATGCGCACGACTGCGTACCATTGGGCGCCGCCGCCTGACCGAGGACCAGACCGTGACCGCCGAGCGCAAGCCGTGGACCGTGCCGATGCTCGCCGAGGCCAAGCAGGCCGGGCGCAAGCTGGCCATGCTCACCGCCTACGACGCCGGCTTCGCGCGGGCGATGGATGCGGCCGGCATCGACCTGGTGCTGGTCGGCGATTCCCTGGGCATGGTGGTGCAGGGGCGCACCAGTACCCTGCCGGTGACGGTCGACGACATCGCGTACCACACCGCCTGCGTCGCGCGCGGCCTGTCCACCGCGCTGCTGGTGGCCGACCTGCCGTTCCAGGCCGACGCCTCGCCGCAGCGTGCGCTCGACGCCGCCACCCGGTTCCTGCAGGCCGGCGCGGTGATGGCCAAGCTCGAGGGCGCCGGGCACAAGCTCGAGGTGATCCGCCACCTGGTGGAGCGCGAAGTGCCGGTGTGCGCGCACCTCGGGCTGACCCCGCAATCGGTGCTGCGCTTCGGCGGCTTCAAGGTGCAGGGGCGCGACGAGGCCGCGGCCGAGCGCCTGCGGCGCGAGGCGCGGGAGGTGCAGGAGGCGGGCGCCAGCCTGCTGGTGCTGGAGGGCGTGCCGTCCCCGCTCGCCGCCGACATCACCGGAGCGCTCGGGATCCCCACCATCGGCATCGGCGCCGGCCCGCACTGCGACGGCCAGGTGCTGGTGCTGCACGACATGCTCGGCCTCGACAGCGGCCACCGCCGGCCCAGGTTCGTCAAGGACTTCCTCGCCGAGGGCGGGTCGGTCGAAGGCGCCTTCCGTGCCTATGCCGAGGCGGTCCGCAGCGGCAGCTTCCCGGACGACGCGCACTCGTACCGATGATCGAGACGGTGTCACGGCTTGAGGACCTGCGCGCGCGCGTCGGCGGCTGGAAGCGCGACGGGCTGCGCGTCGGCTTCGTGCCGACCATGGGCAACCTGCACGAAGGCCACCGCTCGCTGGTTCACCTGGCACGCGAACACTGCGACCGCGTGGTCGCGAGCGTGTTCGTCAACCCGACCCAGTTCGGTCCGGGCGAGGACTTCGCGCGCTATCCGCGCACGCCGCAGGACGACGCCGCCGCGCTGGAGGCCTCGGGCTGCGACCTGCTGTGGCTGCCGTCGGTCGAGGCCATGTACCCGCTCGGGATCGAGGCGGCCGTGCAGGTGCGCGTGCCGGGTATCACCTCGGTGCTCGAAGGTGCGCATCGCCCGGGGCACTTCGACGGCGTCGCCACGGTGGTCGCGCGCCTGTTCAACCAGGTCGGGCCCGACGTCGCCGTGTTCGGGCGCAAGGACTACCAGCAGCTGGCGGTGATCCGGCACATGGTGGCGGACCTGGCGTTCCCGGTCGCGATCGTCGCCGCAGGCACCGCGCGCGAGCCGGACGGCCTCGCCCTCAGTTCGCGCAACCAGTACCTCTCGGCCGAGGAACGCACGCGCGCGCCGCGGCTGCACCAGGCGCTGGAAGCCCTGCGCGATGCGCTCCGTGCCGGCACGGAGCGGGCCACGGCCGAAGCGAACGCCGCGGACACGCTGGCTGCGGCAGGCTTCGACGTGGACTACATCGTGGCCCGCCGCCCGGACCTGTCCGAGCCGGGCCCCGGCGAGCGCGGCGCGATGGTCGCGCTCGCCGCCGCGCGCCTCGGCCGCACGCGGCTGATCGACAACCTCGAATTCGAACTGCAGTAACGAAGGAGCACCCCCATGCAACTGACCCTGCTCAAGGCCAAGATCCACCGCGCGACGGTGACCCACGCGGAGTTGCACTACGAGGGTTCGTGCGCGATCGATGGTCGCCTGCTCGACATCTCCGGGATCCGGGAGTACGAGCAGGTGCACATCTTCAACGTGAACAACGGGCAGCGTTTCGTGACCTATGCGATCCGGGCGGAGGAGGGCAGCGGGATCATCTCGGTCAACGGTGCGGCGGCGCACCGGGCGCAGCCGGGGGACCTGGTGATCATCTGTGCGTATGCGGGGCTGGACGAGGCGGAGGCTGCGAACTTCGAACCTACCCTTGTCTACGTCGATCGCGACAACGCGCTGACCCATACCAACACGTCGATCCCTGCGCAGGCTGCGTGACTTGCACGGGCCTGGTCAGCGGGTTTAGCGAAGCCGGGTCAGTGCGATTGAGGGGGGGCGGGTGGCGCACCCGCCGTTCGGCGGGCAGACCACCCGACCCGGGACCCTGACGCCGGCGGTTTTGGGTCGTGACCGAGTGGGGAACAAGCTCACGACCTCGCGATTTCATCGCATTGGTTGTTTCTCGCGCGCGTGCGGCATGGTGCAGGCACCATGTTGCATTCGTGCGCAGTCCGACCGCGCCCGCGTCGTCGCGAGGCCGTGAGCTTGTTCCCCCCGAAGCCTGCTGCAAACCAAGGGCCGACCATGGGTCAAGGGGGTGGAGTACCGCGCATGGAGCCTGCGGAATGCGTGGTACTCCGCCCCCGACTCAATCGCCCTTACCCCCGCAGGCCGCTTTTGATCTTCGCGGCGACTCAACCACCGTGCCGCGCAAGGGCCCATTCGACGTGTTCCCGCACCACGGGATCGTCGATCTCGCGGCGTGACTCGAGGGCGGCGAGTGTCTCCGGCGTTGTCGGCGCATTGCCAAGCGCCACCGCGATGTTGCGCAGCCAGCGCGAATAGCCGGAGCGGCGGATCGCCGAGCCCTCCGTGCGTCGCAGGAACTCCTCCTCCGTCCACGCGAACAGCTCCGCCAGCGTCGCCCTGTCCAGGTCGTTGCGCACCCGGAAATCCGGCTCGTCGCTGCGCCGCGCGAACTTGTTCCACGGGCACACCAGCTGGCAGTCGTCGCAGCCGAAGATCCGGTTGCCGATCAGCGGACGCAGCTCCGGGTCGATCGATCCCTCGTGCTCGATCGTCAGGTAGGAGATGCAACGCCGCGCGTCCAGCCGGTACGGCGCCGTGATCGCCCGGGTCGGGCAGACCTCGATGCAGCGGCTGCACGTGCCGCAATGGTTGCTCGCCGGCACGTCCACCGGCAGCGGCAGGTCGAGGTAGATCTCGCCGAGGAAGAACCAGCTGCCGCCGTCCCTGTCGATCAGGCAGGTGTGCTTGCCGATCCAGCCCAGCCCCGCGTTGCGCGCGAGCGCGCGTTCGAGCACCGGCGCCGAGTCCACGAACACGCGGAAGCCGAACGGTCCGATCTCGTTGGCGACGCGGTCGGCCAGGCGCTGCAGCCGCTGCCGCATCAGCTTGTGGTAGTCGCGGCCCAGCGCGTAGCGCGCGACGTAGGCACGCTCGTGCGCGCGCAGGTTCTCCCAGGCCTCCTCGGGCTCGCGGCCGTAGTCCATGCCGACGGAGAGCACGCGCACCGTCCCCGGTAGCAGTTCCGCGGGGCGCGAACGCTTGTCGCCGTGCTGCGCCATCCAGTGCATGGAGCCGTGCAGCCCCTGCGCGAGCCAGTCGCGCAGGTGCGCCTCGTCCTCGCCGAGCACGACGTCGCTGATGCCCGCGCGCTGGAAACCGGCCTCGCGGGCCAGCGCCTTCAGCCGTTGCGCGAGCGCCTCGAGCGCAGCCTGGTCGAAGGCGGGAGCTTGCATCCGGCAAGTATAGAATCGCGCGATGCACCCGCAGCCCAACGACATCCTCGAGCCGGGCGACCTCGCGCGCTGGCTGCGCCCGCGCGCGAACGACAGCCACAAGGGCGACCACGGCCACGTGCTGTGCGTCGGCGGCGACGCCGGAAGCGGCGGCGCGATCATGCTGTGCGCGCAGGCGGCCTTGCGCACGGGCGCCGGCCTGGTGAGCGTCGCCACCCGCGCCGCGCACGTCGCCCCGCTGCTGGCGCGCCAGCCCGAGGCGATGGTGCACGCGGTGGACTCCGGCGAGGACTACGCACCGCTGCTGCAGCGCGCCGACGTGCTCGCGGTCGGGCCCGGCCTCGGGCGCGGCGAGTGGGGGCGCGCGCTGCTGGACGGGGCGCTGCGCAGCGGCAAGCCGCTGGTGCTGGATGCCGATGCGCTGAACCTGCTCGCGGGCGCGCCCGGTGTGTCGCCGGCGGATGCGGTGCTGACGCCGCATCCGGGCGAAGCCGCGCGCCTGCTGCGGACCGGTGCGCACGAGGTGCATGACGACCGCATGACCGCCGTGCGGGCGCTGGTCGAACGCTTCGGCTGCGTGGTCGTGCTCAAGGGCGCGGGCACGCTGGTCGCGGCGCCGGACGGGCGCAGCGTGCAGGTCGGCGCTGGCAATCCCGGCATGGCCACCGGCGGCATGGGCGACCTGCTCACCGGCGTCATCGCCGCGCTGCGCGCGCAGGGGCTGGAAGCGTTCGACGCCGCCGCCTGCGGCGCGCTGTTGCACGCAGCCGCGGGCGACGCGGCCGCGGCCGGCGGCATGCGCGGCCTGCTCCCGGGCGACCTGTTGCCGGAACTGCGCCGGCTGGCGAACCCGCAGTGATGCGCGCCCTTTACCTCGCGGATCCCGATGCCACCGCGCGTCTGGCCGCGGCGCTCGCGGCCACCCAGCCGCCCGGAGCGGTGGTCCACCTGCACGGGGACCTGGGCGCCGGGAAATCCACCCTGGCCCGCGCCTGGCTGCGCGCGCTCGGCGTCGAGGGCGCCATCCGCAGCCCCACCTACACTCTGGTGGAGCCGCATGCGCTGGCGTCCGGCGGCCGGGCGTTGCACCTCGACCTGTACCGGATCGGAGCCCCCGGAGAGCTGGAATTCCTCGGTCTGGACGATACCGCCGGGGTCGAACTGTGGCTGGTCGAATGGCCGGAGCGGGGCACCGGCGCGCTGCCGGCGGCGGACCTGGCCGTGCACCTGGCCCTGGCGGGCGAGGGACGGATGGCCCGGCTCGAGGCGGCCAGCGAGGCGGGCCGTCGCTGGCTGGCCTCGGGGGAGCTGAATGGCCAGTTGCAGGCCTTTCCTGAATCGGGGCCAGAGGAAGTTGCGCCAGGTGCCGGATAACAAAGGGAAAAATTGCTTGCAATGGGACAAGCATGATGCTTGAATCCGGCCCATGCGCATCAAGGGGACCAGTCTCCAGCAAGTCCTGCTCGTCGTGGCCCTGCTGGCCGCGGTGGCCTGGAACCTTGCGCACGCCGCGGAATTGAAGGGGGTCCGGCTCGATACCGGCGCCACCGGCACCCGCGCCGAGCTGCAGCTGGACGCCGATGCCGGCTACAAGCTGCTGACCCTGTCCGGCCCGGAGCGGCTGGTGGTGGACCTGCCGGGTACCGAACTGGCCAAGGGCGTCGAGCTGCCCGCGGGCGCCGGCGTGGTCCAGCGCGTGCGCAGCGGGCATCCGGTGCCGGGCACCACCCGGATCGTGTTCGACCTCTCCGACCGGGTCGCGACCCTGCGCCCGCGGCTCGAGCCGGGCCCGACCGGGCCGATGCTGGTGCTGGAGTGGCCCGGTGACGGCCCGGCGCGTCCGCTCGCGACCGGCGCGGCTCCGGCCCCGGCATCCGTTTCCGTCGCCGCGTCCACCTCCGCGACCGACCGCCTGATCGCTTCGCTGCCGCCGCCCCAGCCGGTGCAGCCGGCGCCGCAGCCGACGCGCCCGCAGGCCGATCCGCTCGCGATCCTGACCCAGGGCGCGCGCAGCGGTGCCGCGGCGTCCACGCCCGCGCAGCCGCCCGCCACCCAGCCTGCCCCGCAGCCGGCGACGCCGGCCGCCCCCGCGCAGGCCCCGGTCAAGACGGTGGACGACATCGCCCGCCGCGCCGGCATGCGTCCGCTGATCATCGCCATCGACGCCGGCCACGGCGGCCAGGATCCCGGTGCGCGCGGCCCCAGCGGCACCCGCGAGAAGGACATCACGCTGCAGATCGCGCGTCGGCTCGCGGCAAAGGTCAATGCCACCCCGGGATTGAAGGCCTACCTGACCCGCGATACCGACGTGTTCATCCCGCTCGCCCGCCGTTACCAGATGGCGCGCGAGAACAAGGCCGATTTGTTCGTGTCCATCCACGCCGACGCCTTCACCAAACCGAGCGCCAGCGGCTCCTCGGTGTTCGTACTGTCGCAGCGCGGCGCGTCGTCGCAGGCGGCCAGGTGGCTGGCGCGACAGGAGAACGCCGCCGACCTGGTCGGCGGGGTCAAGCTGCAGGACAAGGAGGACGTGCTCGCCTCGGTCCTGCTCGACCTCTCGCAGAGCGCGACCATGAAGGCCTCCGAGGAAATGGCCGCGGCCGTGCTCGATGGCCTCAAGGCGATCGGCAAGACCCACAAGAGCCACGTCGAGCGCGCCAACTTCGTGGTTCTGCGTTCGCCCGACGTGCCGTCCATGCTGGTCGAGACCGCGTTCATCTCGAACCCGGACGAGGAACGCAAGCTGCGCGACCCGGCCTACCAGGCCAAGCTGGCCGACGCGATCGTCAACGGCGTGACCAGCTACTTCTCGCGCCAGCCGCCGCCGGGCACGTTGTACGCCGCCCGCGCCGAGGCCTCGCGCGCGACCTCCGGAGGCAGCCCCTGAGCCAGGCCTGTGGGAGCGCGCCTTGCGCGCGATTCCGTATCATGGCCGCGTGACGATCCGACAGCTTCCCGACACCCTCGTCAACCAGATCGCTGCCGGCGAAGTCGTCGAGCGGCCTGCCTCGGTGGTCAAGGAACTGGTCGAGAACGCGCTCGACGCCGGCGCGCGGCGGATCGACGTCGAACTGGAGGAGGGCGGGGTGCGCCTGGTGCGCATCCGCGACGACGGCGCCGGCATCGCGCCCGGGGACCTGCCGCTGGCGGTCTCGCGCCACGCCACCAGCAAGATCGCCTCGCTCGACGACCTCGAAGCGGTGGCCACGCTCGGCTTCCGCGGCGAGGCGCTGCCGTCGATCGCGTCGGTCAGCCGATTCCGCATGGAGTCGCGCCGCGACGGCGACGCGCACGGCGCCGCGCTCCAGGTCGAAGGCGGGCGCGTGGGCGAAGTCGCGCCGGCGGCGCATCCCCGCGGCACCACGGTCACGGTGCGCGACCTGTTCTACAACGTGCCGGCGCGACGCAAGTTCCTGCGCACCGAACGCACCGAGCTGTCGCACATCGAGGAATGGCTGCGCGCGCTGGCGCTGGCGCGGCCCGACGTCGAGCTGCGCGTGTCGCATAACGGCCGCGCCTCGCGCCGCTATCGCGCCACCGACCTGGTCGGCGACGACGCTTCGCAGGCGACGCCGGAACGCCTGCTGGAAACCCTCGGCGAGGAATTCGCGCGCAACGCCCTGCGCATCGACCACACCGGCGCCGGGCTGCGCCTGCACGGCTGGATCGCGCGGCCGGCGTACAACCGCGCCAGCACCGACCAGCAATACCTGTACGTCAACGGCCGCGGCGTGCGCGACCGCAACGTCGCGCACGCGGTGAAGCAGGCCTACAGCGACGTGCTGTTCCATGGCCGCCACCCCGCCTACGTGTTGTTCCTCGAGCTCGACCCGCGCGGCGTGGACGTCAACGTGCACCCGGCCAAGCACGAAGTCCGCTTCCGCGAGTCGCGGCTGGTGCACGAATTCACCCGGCGCACGCTGGAGGAGGCGCTGTCCGCGACCCGCGCCGGGGCGGATGCAGGAGCCTTGCCGGCCACGTCCACTACCACGGCCGCGCACTCGGCACCTGCGTTCGTTCCGCCGCAGGCGCGGCTCGGGCTCCAGCTCGACGAAGCGCGCGCCGCCTATGCCGCGCTGTACTCGGCGCCCGCGGCCCTGGCCGAGCGCGGGCCGGGCCCCGCGCACGCACCGCTGCCGGACGACGGCGACGCGACCCTGCCTCCGCTGGGCAATGCCATCGCGCAGCTGCACGGCATCTACATCCTGGCCGAGAGCGCCGAGGGACTGGTGGTAGTGGACATGCACGCCGCGCACGAGCGCATCGGCTACGAGAAGCTCAAGGCCGCGCACGACAGCGCCGGCGTGCGCAGCCAGCCGCTGCTGGTGCCACAGCAGGTGGCCGTTTCCGAACGCGAGGCCGAGGTCGCCGAGCGCGAGGCGGCGACGCTGTCCGAGCTCGGCTTCGAGGTCTCGCGCGCGGGGCCGCAGGCGCTGATGCTGCGCGCGGTGCCGGCGCTGCTCGCGCACGGCGACACCGCGGCGCTGCTGCGCGACGTGCTGGCCGACCTGCGCGAGCACGGCGCCAGCCGCCGCGTCGCCGAACAGCGCGATGAACTGCTGGCGACCATGGCTTGCCACGGCGCGGTGCGCGCCAACCGGCGGCTGACCCTGCCCGAGATGAATGCACTGCTGCGCGAGATGGAGGCGACCGAGCGTTCCGGCCAGTGCAACCATGGCCGCCCGACCTGGGCACGCTTCTCGCTCGTCGAGATCGACCGCTGGTTCCTGAGAGGACGATGACGATGAAACGATCCCCTGCCATGGCCGCGGTGCTGGCACTGGCGCTGGTGGCCTGCCAGCGCGGCGGCGACGCCACCGACGCGGAGGCGGCCGCGGCGCGCGCCGCGTTCGAGCAGGCCGAGGCGCAGTGGCGCGCCGAGCGCGAGGCGCGCCTGCTCGAACCCGACGGCTGGACCAGCCTGGTCGGGCTGCACTGGATCGAACCCGGATCGCATTACGTCGGCAGCAGCGCGAACAGCGGCATCCGGCTGGCGATGGGGCCGCCCGAGCTCGGCCTGCTGAAGCTGGAGGGCGACCGCGTCACCCTGCAGCCGGCCGCGGGCGCCGACGTCACCGTGGACGGCGCGCCGGCGGAGGGCGCGGTGGTGCTGCGCGACGATGGCGCACCGGGCGGCCCCAGCGTCATCGGCTTCGACGGCGGCGACGGCCAGGCCATGGTGATCGCGCGCCGCGGCCAGCTCGCGTTGCGGGTCAAGCACGCACGGGCGCCTTCGCGGCTGGAGTTCGCCGGGCTGGACTACTGGCCAGCCGATCCGTCGTGGGTGGTCGAGGCGCGCTTCGTGCCGAACCCGCCGGGAACCACGATCGAGATCGCCAACATCATCGGCGGCACCGACCCGGTGCCCAACCCCGGCGCGCTCGAGTTCACCCGCGACGGCAAGGCCTACCGCATCGAGGCGCTGGACGAGGGCGGCGAGGAGTTGTTCCTGGTCTTCGCCGACCGCACCAGCGGCCATGGCAGCTACCCGGCCGGGCGCTTCCTGTACGTGCCCAAGCCCGGTGCGGACGGCCTGGTGCCGGTGGACTTCAACCGCGCCTACAACCCGCCGTGCGCGTTCACCGCGTTCGCGACCTGCCCGCTGCCGCCGCCGGAGAACCGGCTCGACCTTGAAATCACCGCCGGCGAGAAGGCCTACGCCAAGCCGTCGCAAGCCTGAGGATGCCCATGCGCCTGACCAAGTTGCTGTCCCCGCTCGTCGCCGCGTCGCTGCTGTTCGCGGCCTCTCTTCCGGCCAGGGCCGAAGCGCCGCCGGTGCCGCTGCTGTGGAAGGTGTCCGACGCCGACAACAGCCTGTACCTGCTCGGCTCGTTCCACATGCTGCTGCCCGGGGACTACCCGCTGTCGCGCGACGTGGACGAAGCGTTCGCCGAGGCCGAGGCCTTGCTGTTCGAGATGTCGCCGCAGGAGATGGCCTCGCCGACGCTGGCGCTGCAGATGGGCCAGGCCGCGCTGCGCGGGGACGGAACGACGCTGGACAGCGAGCTGACCCCCGCGCTGCGGGAACAGCTCCGGGCCTGGACCGAACGCAACGACGCGGTGCTGCGCGGGCAGGGCATGGCCCCGGAGATGCTGCAGATGTTCGAGCCGTGGTTCGTGGCGTTGACCGTGAGCATGGTGGACATGGTGCAGGCCGGCTATGCCGCCGACCTCGGCCTCGACCAGCATTTCGCCAGCGCGGCAGAAGCCGCCGGCAAGCCCACCGCCGGGCTGGAAACCGCGCGCCAGCAGATCGATTTCCTCGACGGCATGGCGCGCACCGAGCAGTTGCAGTATCTGGCCGACGTGCTCGAGTCCGCGCTGGCCGGCAACGAGGAACTGGCCCGGCTGCACGCCGCCTGGCGCGGCGGCGACCCGGAGCAGGTGTGGCAGCTCGCCGGCGCCGAGATGCGCGCGCGCTACCCCGAGCTGTACCGGCACATCAACGTGCAGCGCAACGACGCCTGGCTGCCGGAACTGGAGGCGCGGCTCGCGGCACCGGGCACCGACGACACCCTGGTGGTGGTCGGTGCCCTGCACCTGCTCGGGGAGGACGGCCTGGTCGAGAAGCTGCGCGCGCGCGGGCACCGCGTCGAGCGCATCTGCAGCGCCTGCGGCGCGACCGGCGGCCAGTGAGCGATCCGGCCGCGCATTACCGCGAGGCGGTCGCCGCCTACGGGCGCGGCGACATGGCCCGGACACTGGCGGAGTCGCGGTCGGTGTTGCGGCAGCTTCCGGACAACGCCGCCGCGCATGCCCTCGCCGGCGTTGCCGCGCTGCGGCTGGGCATGGCCGCCGATGCGGTGACCCACCTGCGCGAAGCCGAGGCGGGCGATCCTTCGCGCGTGGACCATCCCGTCCAGCTCGCAAACGCGCTGCAACTTGCAGGCGATTCCGTCGGCGCTGTCGCGGCACTGCGCCGCGCGCTGGCGCTGGCCCCGGGAGACGCCGGGCTGCATCTCCATCTGGCCACGCTGCTCACCTTCACCGGCGAACTCGACGCCGCGGTGGCTGCATACGAGGCCTGCCTCGAGCGCGATCCGACGCAGTGGCAGGCGCACCTGGCCCTGGCGCAGGCGCGGCGCTGGACCGCCGACGACAACCACGTGACCAGGCTGCGCGGCCTGCTCGCGCGCCATGGCAGCGAGGCGCAGGCGCGGATGTACCTGGAATTGGCGCTGGCCAAGGAGCTGGAGGACCTGGGCGAGTATCCGGAGGCCTTCGCGCACTACACGGCCGGCAAGGCCGCGCACCGCGCACGCAGGCCGTACGATGCAGCCGGCGACCGCGCGATGTTCGAGGCGCTGCGGCGGGTGGCGCCGCGGGACGACGACAAGTCCGGGGACCCGGCGGCCGACCCGGTGTTCGTGCTCGGCCTGCCGCGGACCGGCACCACCCTGGTGGACCGCATCCTGTCCAGCCATCCGCAGGTGCGTTCGGTCGGCGAGCGCTACGACTTCGCGCGGGTGCTCAAGCAGGCCTCCGGCGTGCGCAGCCCGCACCCGCTGGACGCGGCCACCGTCGCCGCCGCGGAGGCGCTGGACTGGGGACGGGTGGGGGCCGCCTACCTGCAGGCCGTGCGGCCGCTCGCCGGCGGCGCCGGGCGCTTCGTCGACAAGCTGCCGCACAATTTCCTGTACCTCGGGTTCATCGCCAGGGCGCTGCCCAACGCGCGCATCGTCTGCCTGCGCCGCGATCCCATGGATGCCTGCGTGGCGAACTTCCGCCAGTTGCTGTCGCCCGACATGCCGTTCTTCGACTACTCGTTCGATCTGCTCGACACCGGCCGCTACGTGCTGGAGTTCGAACGCCTGGTCGCGCACTGGCGCGAGGCGTTCCCGGGCCGCTTCCTCGAGCTCCAGTACGAAGACCTCGTGGCCGACCAGGCGGGGCAGACGCGGCGCCTGCTGGAACATTGCGGCCTGCCCTGGGACGACGCGTGCCTGGCCTTCGAACGCAACCGCGCCGCGGTCGCCACCGCCAGCGCGGTGCAGGTGCGCGAGCCGCTGCACCGCGACGCGGTCGGGCGCTGGCGCCGCTACGCGCCGCAGCTCACGGAACTGCAGGCCCTGCTCGACGCAGGCCAGGCCGCCTAGGCCGGCTCCAGCACGATGCAGTCCACCGGGCAGGCGGGCACGCACAGCTCGCAACCGGTACACAGCACGGGAAGCACGGTGTGCATGTGTTTCGCGCCGCCGACGATGGCGTCCACCGGGCAGGCCTGGATGCACTTGGTGCAGCCGATGCAGTCCTCCTCCACGACCAGGGCGACCTGCGGCGGCTTGTGTTTGCCGCGCGCGCGGTCGTAGGGGACCGCAGGGACGCGCAGCAGGCGCGCGAGCGCGCGGGCGCCGGCGTCGCCGCCGGGCGGACAGCGTTCGGGTCCGGCCTCGCCGCGGGCCATTGCTTCGGCGTAGGGCCTGCAGCCGTCGAAGCCGCACTGGCCACACTGGGTCTGCGGCAGGATGCGGTCGAGCCGCTCGGCCAGGGTGGCGGCCGCAGCGTCGGCCACGGCGGCGCTCACTTCACCGGCATGCCCGGCGCCGCGCCCGCGTCCGCGTCCAGCAGGTGCAGCGCGCCGCCGTCGAAGCCGGCCGACAGGATCATCCCCTCGCTGAGGCCGAAGCGCATCTTGCGCGGCGCGAGGTTGGCGATGAACACGACATTGCGGCCGACCAGCGCGGCCGGATCGGCGTAGCTCGCGCGGATCCCGGAGAAGACCTGGCGCTTGCCGAGGTCGCCGGCGTCGAGTTCGAAGCGCAGCAGCTTGTCCGACCCTTCGACGAATTCGCATGCGAGCACCTTGCCGATGCGCAGGTCGAGCTTCGCGAAGTCGTCGATCGAGACGGTGGGAGCCGCCATGGCGGCGAGCTTTTCCCCAGGCTGCTTCATGGTGTCCTTCGAGGCTTCGGTCATGGCTTCGATCTGTTTCGGGTCGATGCGGGTGAACAGCGGCTGGTACGGGGCGATGGCGTGGTCGAGCAGCGGCGCCTGCACGTCCTGCCAGCTGCGCAGCGGCGCGCCCAGGAACGCTTCGATGGCGGAGGCCATCGCCGGCAGCACCGGCGCCAGCGCCGCGGCCAGCACGCGGAACAGGTTGAGGCCCTGGGTGCAGACCGCCTGCAGCTCGGCCTCGCTACCCGCCTGCTTCGCGATCACCCAAGGCTTGCGTTCGTCGATGTACTTGTTGGCCTCGTCGGCCAGCGCCATGGCCTGGCGCAGCACGCTGGCGGGATCGTTGCGCTCGTAGGCGGCGCGGATCGGCTCCAGGGCCTCGACGAAGCGGGCGTACATGGCCGGTTCCGGCAGCGCCGCGGCCAGCCTTCCGTCGAAGCGCTTGCCGATGAAGCCGGCGCAGCGGCTGGCCAGGTTGACGAACTTGCCGACCACGTCCGCGTTCACGCGCGCGACGAAGTCGGACAGGTTGAGGTCGAGGTCGTCCACGCCGCCCGAGGACTTGGCCGCGAAGTAGTAGCGCAGCGCTTCCGGCGGCAGGCCGCAGTCGAGGTAGGTGCGGGCCATCACGAAGGTGCCGCGCGACTTCGACATCTTGGCGCCGTCCACGGTCAGGTAGCCGTTCACGTGCAGGCGGGTCGGAGCGCGCAGGCCGGCGCCGTGCAGCATCGCCGGCCAGAACAGGCCGTGGAAGTTGACGATGTCCTTGCCGATGAAGTGGTGCATCTCGGCGGGGCTGCCCGGCCGTACGTAGGCCTCGAAATCGATGCCGGCGCGTTCACACAAGGCCTTGAACGAGGACAGGTAGCCGATCGGGGCGTCGATCCACACGTACAGGTACTTGCCCGGGTGCCCCGGGATCTCGAAGCCGAAGTAGGGCGCGTCGCGGGAGATGTCCCAGGCGCGCAGGCCGCCCTCGCCGTCGAGCCACTCCTGCAGCTTGGCCTTGACCCCGGGCACGGCGACGTCGCCCGCCAGCCACTCGCGCAGGAAGGTCTCGAAGTGCCCGAGTTCGAAGAAGAAGTGCTCGGACTCGCGCAGCACCGGCGTAGCGCCGCTGACCACCGAACGGGGGTCCTTCAGTTCGGTCGGCGCATAGGTCGCGCCGCACTGCTCGCAGTTGTCGCCGTACTGGTCCGGGGTGCCGCAGTTGGGGCAGGTGCCCTTGACGTAGCGGTCCGGCAGGAACATGCCGCGCTCGGGGTCGTAGAGCTGCTCGACCGAGCGCCGGGTGACGTGGCCGGCCTCGTCCAGGCGCCGGTACAGCTCGAGCGTCAGCTCGCGGTTGCCGGGCGAATGGGTGGAGTCGTAGTGGTCGAAAGCCACGCCGAAGTCGGCGAAGTCGCGCTCGTGCGAGGCCTGGATGGCGGCGATGAAGGCCTCGGGCGTGGTCCCGGCCTTCTCGGCGGCGAGCATGATCGGGGTGCCGTGGGTGTCGTCCGCGCACACGTAGTGCACGATGCCTCCGGCCATGCGCCGTGCCCGGACCCAGATGTCGGCCTGGATGTAGCCCACCAGGTGGCCCAGGTGCAGCGGGCCGTTGGCATAGGGGAGGGCGTTGGTGACGAGCGCGTCGGCGGGCATGGCGGTGGTGGTGCGGGCGGCCTGCGATTATCGCATTAGGGGAAAGGGCAGGCACCAAGCGAAAGGCCCGGCTTGCGGCCGGGCCTTCGCGGTGTCGCGGGCGGGGAGCGGCCTTACTCGCGTTCCCACACCTGTTGGCGGCAGAAGAACGCGATGCAGCCGGACATGCCCAGGCGGTTGGCGTCCAGCATCTCGACCTTGGCCTTGTAGGTCTTGCCCTTGGCCGGGTCGAGCACGGTGCCGCCGGTCCATTCGTCGCCGTCGGCGCGCAGGCCCCACAGGATGGTCATGCCCTTGACCGGCTTGCCCTTGTTGGCGCCCTTGCACTTGTCGCAAGTCGGGTTGGGGCCGCGATCGGACTGCAGGATCTCGACGACCTTGCCCTGCAGGGTGCCGTCGGCCGCCTGGGTGATCTCGACGATCGACTTCACCTTGCCGGTCTCGTCGTCGATGGTCTTCCAGCGGCCGACCGGGCCGTCGGAGGCCCAGGCGCTGGCAGAGGACAGCGCCAGCACGGCGGTTGCGGCGATTGCGATGAGCGTGTTCTTCATGTCCGTACCTCGGGAGGTCAGGGGGTGGTGGCGTCCGCCACCGGGGGCTGTTTCGCGCCGGCGCCGATGTGCCGGTCGAAGAACTTCAGCATTTCGGTGTACAGGTTGAGGTTGTTCTTCTCGTCGTAGAAGCCGTGCATCTCGCCGGACTGGATGATCACGCCCTCCGGCGGGTTGCCCGCCTCGGCCAGGGCCTTGGCCATCAGTTCGGTCTGCTCGGGGACCGCGCGCTCGTCGCGGGCGCCGGCAGCCAGGTACACCGGGATGCGCACCTCGTCGGCGCGCTTCGCCGGGGACCACTCCGCCCACTTGGCCTGGTCGGTGCCGTGGGTGCGGCGCAGGTAGCGCTTGCCGGATTCGCTGCGCGGGATGTCCCCGCGCTCGAACAGCATCGGCACGTCGTAGACGCCGACGTAGCCGAACGCGCACTGGTACAGCCCCGGCGCGCGGATCGGTGCCATCAGCGCTGAGTAGCCGCCGAAGCTGCCGCCGTAGATGCAGATGCGGTCCTTGTCGGCATGGCCCTGGTCGATCGCCCATTTGGTGGCATCGATGATGTCGTTCTGGATGCCGTCGGCCCACTGCATGTGGCCCGCGTCCTGCCAGGCCTTGCCGTAGCCGCCGGAGCCGCGGAAGTTGACCTGGAGCACGGCGTAGCCGCGGCTGGCGAGCAGCTGCGCCTCGCTGTTGAAGCCCCAGTTGTCGCGCGGACCGATCGGGCCGCCGTGCGGGTTGACGATCATCGGCAGGTTCGTGCCGTCCGAACCGCGCGGGATGGTCAGGTAGCCGTACACCTGCTTGCCGTCGCGCGAGGTGAACGAGAACGGCGTGGTCGTCGCCATCTGCTCCTTGTCGAGCCAGCGCCGGCCCTGCATCAGGAAGCGCGCCTTGCCGGTGTCGCGGTTGTACAGGTACAGCTCGCCCGGGTTGGTGTCGCTGTAGACCGAGACCACGATCAGGCTGCCGTCGGTGGTATGGCTGGAGAAGTCCACCATCTGGCCCGGGAACGAGGCCGCCAGCGACGCGTACAGCTGGGCGTCCGGGTGCTCGTTGTCGAGCAGGGTGACTTCGGGCGCGCCGGCCGCGGTGACCACGCCGAGCAGGGTCTGCTCGTCCGCGGACCAGATCATGTCCTGGATCTCGGCCACCTCGTCCTGGTACAGCGGGTGGAACTCGCCGGTCTCCACGTCCAGGGTGCCGATCGCGCCGGGCGCCTTGCCGTCGCTCTGCATCGCGTAGACGGTGCCGTCCTCGGTGACGCGGGTGACGCTCAGGTACTTGCCGTCGTCCTTGGACGCGCTCACCAGGGTCCACTTGCTGCCATCGAGGCGGTACAGCTCGGTGCGCTCGTCGTAGTTGCCTTCCTCGTCCCGGCTGGAGGCGCAGATCGCGAAGCGCGGCGTCTTGTCCTTGCCCAGCACCATCGAGCAGTTCTCCGTCGGCGCGCTGCCGAGCGAGACGCGGCGGCCGGACACGGTGTCCACGCGCACGACCTCGGTGCCGGAGCCCTCGGACGAACGCGGGGAGTAGGCGACCATGATCACGTCGCGGTCCTCGCCCTTCAGCGTGTCGAGCAGGTTGAAGCGCTGCATGCCCACGGTCTTGCCGCGCTGGGTGGCATCGCGGGTGCCGTAATAGATGATCGGGCGCGGCTGGCTGCCGTCGGCGTTGACCGCGTACCACTCGCCGGTGCTGAACGGCGCGCGGTAGCCGCCGAGCTTCTTCACCGCGTTGAACAGCAGCCGGTCGGGGCTGACCCAGTAGAAGCTGCCGACGCTCTTCTTGTCCGGCAACTGGTTGATCTTCATGATCTGGAGGTCGCTGGTGCGCAGGACGGTGAGCACGTCCTGGTCGCCGCGGTCCACGGTGATCGCGAGGTATTCGCCGGTCGGCGAGATCTTGGCACCGCTGTAGGTCGGGTGCTTGACGAAGTCCTCGATCGACGGCTGCTGCGCCGCGACCGTCCCCAGAGGCAGCAGCAGCGCGGCTGCCAGTGCCATGACACGAATGCTCGAAACCACGTTCCTCCCCCGGCGCCAGGCGCCCTTGAATACCCGTAACCCGCCCGAGTTTATGACAATCCGGGTCCGGTAGGCGCCGCCCCGGGCAAAAAAAGAGCCCGGCTCGCGCCGGGCTCCAATGCTCTGGAATGAGCGGTTCAGCTTAGTTGAGCTTGTACTCCGCCTGCAGGAACACCTCGCGGCCCACCGGGCTGAAGGCGCGCCAGAAGAACGGGTAGCTGTTGAACGTGTCGTCCTCGGGGTGCAGCTTGTCGAAGACGTTGTTCACGAACAGGCCCAGGCGGAACTTCTCGCCGAACTGCTTCTGGACGTTGGCGTTCCAGATGATGTACGGAGCGATGCGGCCGGTCTCCGCCCAGTTCGGCAGCGAGCCCCAACGGTAGCCGTACAGCTGGGCGCTCCAGTCGTTGCGGTCCCAGCCCACCGACCAGTTCACGCGGCTGCGGAAGTTGAAGTACTGCAGGTGGTCGCGGGTGTTGACGATGTCGCTGCCCGGGAACTCCTGCTGCTCCAGCTTCAGCACGTGGGTCCAGCCCAGCTGGAAGTTGAAGTCGCCCATGCGGTCGGTGTCGAGGCTGTAGCGCCAGCTGGCGTCCAGGCCCGAGGTCTTCTGCATGGCCTGGTTGAACGGCACCGAACGGAACTGGTCGATCTCCTCGTCGGCGACGTCGTTCAGCGGGTCGCGGTCCACCAGGCTCAGGAAGTAGGCGCACGCTTCCGAGTTGGTGTCCACGGCCGCGCCGTCGCGGGTCACGCCCAGGCGGCAGTCGGCTTCGTTGCGCAGCAGGTAGCCGGTGCTGATGTCGCGCACCGCGCCCTCGAGCTTGATGCTGTACCAGTCGATGCTCATGGACATGTTGTCCATGATGTCCCAGACGAAGCCGATGGTGCTCGACTTGCCGGTCTCTTCCTCGAGCTCGTGGCTGCCCGAACGCACGCCGAACACCGAGTACTGGTACTCGTTGTTCACGCAGTTGTTCGGCTCGTCCGAGGCGGCCGTGGGATCGCCGCCGTCGCGACGGCAACGGTACTCGTCGAACACGGTCTGGAAGAAGCCGGACTCTTCCGCGAACACGTAGTGCATGTCCGGGGCGCGGAAGCTGGTGGAGTGGCTGCCGCGGAGCAGCAGGCTGTCCACCGGGCGCCATTCGAGGCCAACGCCCCAGGTGACGGCGCCGTCCACGTTGGTCACGTCGTCGTAGGCGTCGTAGCGGCCGGACACGTTGGCCTTCAGGGTGTCCACCACCGGGATGCTGAACTCCAGGCCCAGCGCGTAGCGGTCACGCTCGCCGGCGCCGCCGGTGCCGGTCAGGTTGTAGATCGGCTCCGGGCCGTCGTAGTCCGGACGGATGCGCGGGTCGGAGATCAGCTCGTACTTCTGGTTGGCCAGTTCGACCACCGCCGCCATGCCCAGCGGGCCGGCCGGCAGCTCCATCAGGTCGCCGCTGATGCTGAAGGTGCCCTGGGTGACCTGCGACTCGGCCGCGGTCTTCACGATCGTGTTGAGGCTGGCGAAGGTCGCCGGGTCGATCGGGTTGAAGAAGCGGTCGAGGTCGAAGTTGTAGGCCGGGTAGGCCCCGAAGAACGGGTCCATGCCGATCTGCTCGCCCAGGAAGTACTCCGAGACCTTGTTGGCCAGGAAGCGCGGGCGGTCGACGTTGAGCTCGTAGCGGCCGTGCGAGACGGTCGCGTCCCAGTCGAAGCGGTAGTCGAACATGGTGCCGCGCAGGCCGGCGACGAGGTCGATCGCCCGCTCGGAGTAGTTCGACGACTGCGCGCCGACGCCGCCGACCTCGGCCGGGGTGAAGATTCGCTGGGTGTTCACGATCGTGCCCAGCTCCGGCACGTAGACGTGGCCGCTCTGCCAGAACTGCGTCGAGCCGGAGAGGATCGCGTCGGCCTCGGTCACGCTGGCCTGGGCGAAGCCCTGCAGGTTGTTGTTGAAGTCGTAGGTGAAGTAGCCGTAGCCCGAGATGTTCTTGTCGGCGTTGCGGATCGCCTGCGTCGCCGGGTAGCCGTAGTAGTAGCAGCGGTTCGGCGTGGCGCTGTTGAAGGCGAAGGTCTCGAACTCCACGAAGCGGCCGCAGATCTCTTCCACGCCACCCGCGGCCGGCCAGATGTAGGCATTGGTGAACGAGTCGCGCATCTGCACGCCGCCGACGGCGGTGGCGTCGGCCGGATCCACCGACGGGTCGTCGCGGTAGGAGTCCATGAAGTCACGCTGCGAGGCGTAGATCACGTCGCGCTTCAGCCACTCGAACGCGTAGGTCAGGCTCCACTTGTCGCCGACCTTGCCGCCGACCCACTGCAGGCGCTCGGTGTCGCCGCCGCCGCGGGTGGTGGTGCCCACGCGCGCGGTGATCAGGTCGCCTTCGTAGTTGGTGCGCATGATGATGTTGACCACGCCCGCGACCGCGTCCGAACCGTAGATGGACGAGGCGCCGGTGGACAGGATCTCGATGCGCTCGATCGCCGCGGCCGGGATCGCGTTGAGGTTCACCGCGTTCGACTGGCTGTTGTAGGGCAGCGGGTAGTCGGCGGCGCGGCGGCCGTTGATCAGCACCAGCTGGTAGCCCGGGCCGAGGCCGCGCAGGTTGAGGAAGCTGGCGTTCGGGGTGAAGCCGTTCTGGGTCAGCTCGTTCTGCACCGAACCGGTGAACTGGGTCAGGGTGTTAAGCGCGTCGTAGACGGTGCTGAAGCCCTGCTGTTCGAGCTCCTCGGCGGTGATGATGGTCACCGGGGCGGGGCCTTCGATCTCCGCGCGCTTGATGCGCGAACCGGTCACGACGACCTTGTTGAGGGTCTGCGCACTGGAGTCGGTGGTGGTCGCCTCTTCCTGTTCCTGCGCCTGCGCGTTGGGATCCTGCTGGTCGGCAGCAGTATCCTGTGCCAGCACGCTGGTGGCGGCAGGCACGAGCAGCGCGGCCAGCAATGCTGCGCTGAGGCGGCTGCGCTTGAAGCCGGTCGTACGTGTTCTCATCGGACAAACCCCTTTTTGATCAAGCAGTTACAGTTTTGGTGTGTAAACGCTTTCTTCGAGCGTCACGCGAACCTAACACTGCCTTAACGGAAAAGCCACACTCTCGACGTGACGACGCGCATTCATCCCCATACGGTTCAGCCCCCCCTGTCCCCGAATCCCCGCATCCGCAACATCCTCGCCGTGGGTTCCGGCAAGGGCGGGGTCGGCAAGTCCACCACCGCGGTGAACCTCGCGCTGGCGCTGGCCGCCGACGGCGCCCGGGTCGGGGTGCTCGACGCCGACGTCTACGGGCCCAGCATCCCGACCATGCTCGGCCTGTCCGGCAAGCCGGAGAGCCCCGACGGAAAGTCGATCGTGCCGATGCGCGCCCACGGGCTGGAGGCGATGTCCATCGGCCTGCTGGTCGAGCACGACACGCCGATGATCTGGCGCGGACCCATGGCCACCCAGGCGCTGACCCAGCTGTTGAGCCAGACGCTGTGGGGCGGCGAGGAGGGCCTGGACTACCTGGTGGTGGACCTGCCGCCGGGGACCGGCGACATCCAGCTCACCCTGGCGCAGAAGATCCCGGTCGCCGGCGCCCTCGTGGTCACGACCCCGCAGGAAGTGGCGACCATGGACGCGCGCAAGGCGCTGAAGATGTTCGAGAAGGTCCGGATCCAGGTGTTGGGCCTGGTGGAAAACATGGCGGTGCACGTGTGCAGCCAGTGCGGGCACGCCGAGCATGTGTTCGGCAGCGGCGGCGGCGAGCGCATGGCCGCGCAGTACGGGGTGCCGCTGCTCGGCTCGCTGCCGCTGGAGCTGGCGATCCGCGAGCAGGGCGACGCCGGCGTGCCGCTGGTGGCGGCCGCGCCCGGCTCGAGCGCCGCCGATGCCTACCGCGCGCTGGCCCGCAACGTGGTCGCGGAACTGGACAAGCGCCCGCGCGCGCCGACGCCGATCGCCGCCTCGCTGGCGTGAAGGGCCCTACAATCCCTCCCTTTCGCGCCACGGGGCGCTACATGGGCAGGAGCGCATGAGCATCAAGAGCGACCGCTGGATCCGGCGGATGGCGGAAGGCCACGGCATGATCGAGCCGTTCGAGCCGGGGCAGGTGAAGTTCGCCGGCAAGGACGGGCAGGGCGAGCGCATCGTCAGCTACGGCACCTCGAGCTACGGCTACGACGTGCGCTGCTCGCGCGAGTTCAAGGTGTTCACCAACATCAACTCCACCATCGTCGACCCGAAGGCCTTCGATCCCGCCAGCTTCGTGGACATCGAGTCGGACGTCTGCATCATCCCGCCGAACTCGTTCGCGCTCGCGCGCACCGTGGAGTACTTCCGCATCCCGCGCGACACCCTGGTGGTGTGCCTGGGCAAGAGCACCTACGCGCGCTGCGGGATCATCGTCAACGTGACCCCCCTGGAACCGGAGTGGGAAGGGCACGTCACCCTGGAGTTCTCCAACACCACCCCGCTGCCGGCGCGCATCTACGCCAACGAGGGCGTGGCGCAGATGCTGTTCTTCCAGGCCGCCCCCGACGACGTCTGCGAGACCTCGTACAAGGACCGCGGCGGCAAGTACCAGGGCCAGCGCGGCGTCACGCTCCCCCGCACCTGAGTCCTTCGCGCAGCACCCGCACCCGCTCCACCAGCGCTTCCGGCGAATACGGCCGCGCCGCCACCCGGCCCCACACCGGCGCCGGCCAGGCCGGATCGTCCTCGTAACGCGCGATCACGTGCACGTGCAGCTGCGGCACCAGGTTGCCGAGCGCGGCGACGTTGAGCTTGAACGGGCGGAACACGTCGCGCAGCAGGCGCGAGGCGAGGTCGATCTCGTCCGTGAGCAGGCGCCGCTGCGCGGCCTCGAGGTCCACCAGTTCGCGCGCCTCGGGCACCCGCGGCACCAGCACCAGCCACGGATAGTTGGCGTCGTCCATCAGCCGCAGCTCGCACAACTCGAGCGCGGCCAGCGGGTGGGTGTCGGCGGCGAGCTGCGGGTGCAGTTCGTAGCGGGCCGGCGGCGTGGCGTGGTGGCGGCCCATGCTCAGCCCAGTGCCACGGCGAACAGCTGCATGGTGCGCTCGTGCGCCAGCCGCGCAGCGTCGGCGTGGTAGTGCGAGGGATCGACGTCGCGGTCGAATGCGTGCCCGGCGCCGGGATAGACGAACACTTCGGCCGCCGGCTGCTTCGTGCGATGCGCCTCGACCGCGTCCGGCGGGATCGACGCGTCCGTGGCGCCGAAGTGGAACTGGATCGGCGCGCGCAGCGGCTCGTCCAGGTAGGGCAGGTTGCGGGCACCGTAGTAGCTGGAGGCCGGCAGGCCGTGGCGGGTGTTGCCGAGCAGGGCGACGGTGCCGCCCCAGCAGAAGCCGACGATCCCGGCCTTCAGTCCCTGCTCCTGCAACAGCCGCGCGGCCGCGCCGGCGACGCCCGCGGCGCGCTCCAGCCCGACCGCCTGCGCGAGCTCGCGGCCGCGCGCGAACTGGGCCTGGTCGTAGCCGAGCTCGACCCCGCGCTCGACCAGGTCGAAGAACGCCGGGGCGAGGGCGACGTAGCCTTCCGCGGCGTAGCGGTCGGCGACCGCGCGGACGTACGCGTTCACGCCGAAGATTTCCTGCACGACCACGATCCCGCCGCGCGGGGCCCCCAGCGGGTCGGCGCGCCACGCGCCGACCTTGCCCGACGGGGTGTCCAGTGCGATGTCGCGTCCCATCTGCCCTCCGGATTCAGACTGGCCTGCCTAGATTGACATGTTCAGGCCGCCGTTCCAGCCATCGCTACAATACGCGGCCGCCTCGCCGCCAGCAGACTCTTCGCGATGCCCGCCACCCCCAAAGTCGGATTCGTCAGCCTCGGCTGCCCCAAGGCGCTGGTGGACTCCGAGCGCATCCTCACCCAGTTGCGGGTCGAAGGCTACGAACTGGTGCCCAGCTACGAGGCCGCGGACGTAGTGGTGGTCAACACCTGCGGCTTCATCGACTCGGCGGTGGCCGAGTCGCTGGACGCGATCGGCGAGGCGATGGCCGAGAACGGCAAGGTGATCGTCACCGGCTGCCTCGGCAAGCGCGAGGAGGTGATCCGGCAGGCGCACCCGGGCGTGCTCTCGATCAGCGGCCCGCAGGACTACGGCAGCGTCATGCAGGCCGTGCACGCGGCGGTGCCGCCGAGGCACGACCCCTTCGTCGACCTGCTCCCGGACTATGGCCTCAAGCTCACTCCGAAGCACTACGCCTACCTGAAGATTTCCGAAGGCTGCAACCACCGTTGCAGCTTCTGCATCATCCCGTCCATGCGCGGCGACCTCGCCTCGCGACCGGTGGACGAGGTCCTGCGCGAGGCCGAGCGCCTGGTCGCCGGCGGCGTCAAGGAACTCCTGGTGGTGTCGCAGGACACCAGCGCCTACGGCGTGGACCTGAAGTACGCGCCGCGCGAGTGGCGCGGCACCCGCTACGAGACGCGCATGAAGGCGTTGTGCGAGGGCCTGTCGCAGCTCGGCGCGTGGACGCGGCTGCACTACGTCTATCCGTATCCGCACGTGGACGGGATCATCCCGCTGATGGCCGAGGGCAAGCTGCTGCCGTACCTCGACATTCCGTTCCAGCACGCGAGCCCGCGTATCCTCAGGCTGATGAAGCGGCCGGGCGCGGTCGAGCGCACCCTGGAGCGGATCCAGGCCTGGCGCGCGGCCTGCCCGCAACTGACGATCCGATCGACCTTCATCGTCGGCTTCCCCGGCGAGACCGAGGCCGAGTTCGAGGAACTGCTGGAGTTCCTCGACGTCGCCCAGCTCGACCGGGTCGGCGCGTTCGCCTACTCGCCGGTGGAGGGCGCCAGCGCCAACGCGCTGCCCGATCCCGTGCCGGAGGAAGTGAAGCAGGAACGGCTGGCGCGCTTCATGCAGCGGCAGGCGGCGATCAGCGCGGAACGGCTGGAGGCGAAGGTCGGCACCGTGCAGCGCTGCCTGGTGGACGCGATCGACGGCGAGCTGGCGTTCGCGCGCTCGATGGCGGACGCGCCGGAGATCGACGGCGTGGTCCAGGTGCAGGACGGCCGCGAGGCGGGCCTGCGGCCCGGCCAGTTCGTGGACGTCGAGATCCTCGGCAGCGACGAACACGACCTCTACGGCGAAGTGGCGTACTCCACCGCGACGATCGCGTAACGGACGGTTCCGCCCGGAAGTTCGGCCTCGAACTCGTCGTCCACCCGCTTCTTCAGCATCGCGCGCGCGAGCGGCGAGTCGATGCTGATGTGGCCCAGCTTCGCGTCGGTCTCGTCGGGCCCGACGATGCGGTAGCGGGCGATGGTGCCGTCGTCCACCCGTTCCAGCTCCACGGTGGCGCCGAAGAACACCGCGTCGCGATCGGCCGGTACGGTGTCGACGACCTTCAGCACCTGCAGGCGCTTCGACAGGTAGCGAACCCGGCGATCGATGCCGCCGAGCTGCTTCTTGCGATAGGTGTACTCCGCGTTCTCCGAGCGGTCGCCCTCGGCCGCAGCGGCGGCGAGTGCGCGCACCACCTCCGGGCGCTGCACGCGCCACAGGTCGTCCAGCTCCGCCTTCAGGCGGGCGTGGCCCTCCGGGGTGACCAGCGCGGTGCCCTGGCCCTGCGCGGGCCGCCAGCGTCCCATCGCCGCGCCCCGCTCAACGGCCGCCGAGGCCGCCGAGGAGGCCTCGCACGATGCGGCGCCCGATCTGGCTGCCGATGGTGCGCGCCACCTGCTTGGTCATGGATTCCACCGCGCCCTGGCGGCGCTTGGTGCCCCACAGCCAGTCGCCGATGCGCGCGCCGAGGCCGTCGCCGTCGTCCGCCGCGCCGGGCGTGCCGGTGGTGGCGGGCGGCGCCCCGGCGGTTTTCGCGGCGGCTTCGGCCTTGCGCGCCAGCATCTCGGCCGCCGACTCGCGGTCCACCGGCGTGTCGTACTTGCCGGCGACCGGGCTGCCGGCGCGCACGCGCGCGCGTTCGGCGTCGGTGATCGGCCCCATGCGGCAGCGCGGCGGCGCCACCAGCGTGCGTTCGACCGGCATCGGGATGCCGCGTCTTCCGTCGGGCGTGTCCTGCAGCGTGGACACCAGCGCCTCGCCGACGCCGAGCTGTCCGATCGCCTCGGCCACGTCCAGCCCCGGGTTGGGGACGAAGGTCTCGGCCGCGGTCCGGACCGCCTTCTGGTCGCGCGGGGTGTAGGCGCGCAGCGCGTGCTGCACGCGGTTGCCGAGCTGGCCGAGGATCTCGTCCGGCACGTCGTCCGGGAACTGCGAGCAGAAGTACACGCCCACGCCCTTGGAGCGCACCAGCCGCACCACCTGCTCGATGCGCTGGCGCAGCGACGGCGGGATGTCGTCGAACAGCAGGTGCGCTTCGTCGAACACGAACACCAGCTTCGGCCGGTCGAGGTCGCCGACCTCGGGCAGGGTCTCGAACAGCTCCGACAGCAACCACAGCAGGAACGAGGAATACAGGCGCGGTTTCAGGATGAGCGAGCGGGCATCGAGGATGCCGACCACGCCGCGGCCGTCGGGAGTGGTGCGCATGAGGTCGTGCAGCTCCAGCGCCGGCTCGCCGAAGAAGCCGTCGCCGCCCTGCTGTTCCAGCCGCAGCAGCGCGCGCTGGATCGCGGCGATGGACTGGGCGGAGACGAGGCCGTACGCGGCCGACACCGCCTTGCGCTCCGCTGCGAGCAGCGCCAGCAGCGCGCGCAGGTCCTCGAGGTCGAGCAACAGCAGGCCGCGGTCGTCGGCCAGCTCGAAGGCGATGTCGAGCACCCCCGACTGGGTGTCGTTGAGCTCGAGCATGCGCGCCAGCAACAGCGGGCCGACCTCGCTCACCGTGGTGCGCACCGGGTGGCCGGTCTGCCCGTACAGGTCCCAGAGGATCACCGGGCTGCCTTCGCTGGCGTAGCCGTCGATCCCGATCTCTTCGATCCGCGCGCGCAGCTTGTCTCCGGTCTCGCCGGGCACCGAAAGGCCGGCGACGTCGCCCTTGGCGTCGGCCATGAACACGGGCACGCCTATGCGCGAGAAGCCCTCGGCCAGGGTCATCAGCGTCACCGTCTTGCCGGTGCCGGTGGCCCCGGCCACCAGCCCGTGGCGATTGCCGTAGCGCGCGAGCAGGCGTACCTGGCGGCCGCTGTCGCCCTTGCCGACGAGGATCGAATCCATCTGCATGCCTCTTGACCATCCTGAATCCCGGATGCCCCCGGATTCTACGGAAGGCGTCGTACGCAGGGTCGGGCCGACGGGCGTCCCATTCCGGCTTGAGGCGTCGTCGCACGCCGTCTACCCTGCCTTCACCCCACGTTGACCAGTGCCCCGATGACCCAGCATTCCGCCGGCCGGATCGGCCCCGCCATCGCCCTCGTCGCAGCCCTCACCATGGCCTTCGGCGCGTCCGCGCTGTCGCGCCGCGACCAGCAGGCGGTGGACGCCATCAACGCGCGCATGGCCGCGGCCGAATCGGCGTACCGCGAGGCGCTGGTGGACATCGGCAACGCCGACCCCGACGGCCAGGAGGCGGCCGACGCCGCGCTCGAGGACATGGAGGACGCGGTGCTCGCGTGCGCGGCGCAGCGCGGTTGCGAGACCACCACGCTGCTGGCCACGTACAAACGCCTGCTGAAGTCCGGTGCCGACGAACTGTTCCCGGGCGGCGCGGACGAGGTTCCCGCATCCGCCCATGCGGCGGGCGCGGCGGTGCCGGCCGGAGCGAACGCGGGCGAAGGCAGCCTCTACGACCCGGCCCAGCACCGCTTCGCCGAAATGGTCGAATTCAATCCCGCGGTCCAGGCCGGCATCCGCCGCTGGCTGACGGACATGCGCCCGCAGCTGCTCGACAGCTACGTCAACTACCAGCACCTGCGCGCGGACATGGCGCCGCACTTCGAACGCGCCGGGCTTCCCGAGGCCCTGCTGTTCGGGATCATCGCCAAGGAATCCAACGGCAAGGTCCACGCCCGTTCGCGCGCCGGCGCCGCCGGCCCGATGCAGTTCATGCACGCCACCGGCAAGCGCTTCGGCCTCGGCCTCGACGCCACCGGATTCGACACCCGCTACGACCCGGGCGCCGCGGCCGAGGCCAGCGCCGCCTACCTGCTCGAGCGGATGGCCGAGCTCGGCGGCAGCATCGAGCTCGCGCTGGCCGGCTACAACGGCGGCGAGGGCCGCGCCCGCCGTGTCTACCAGTCCAGCGGCGGCCGCGGTTTCTGGCATGCCGACGTCTACCGCCAGTTCCCGGCCGAGACCCGGGACTACGTGCCGATGGTGATCGCGGCGGCGTGGCTGTACCTGCACCCGAAGGAGTACGGCCTGGACTTCGACCGCGTGTACACCCGCCCGGCGCAACTCGCCCTGCGCAAGCCGGCGACGATCTACGAACTGACCATCTGCCTGGGCAACGCCGGCACCCGCGACGGCTACATGCGCACGCTGCGCAACCTCAACCCGCGTTACGAGGCGGACAGCTGGCTGCCCACCGGCACCCGGCTCAACGCCACCACCCGCATCGCCCGCCTGTACGACCGCTACTGCGTCCAGGGCCCCCGCGCCGCGCTCGCGCAGCGCCTCGTCCAGAGCGACGCCGAAGCCGCGATCGTCCAGGCCAAGTAACCCGGGGTCGCGGCGCGAGCGCCGCTCCTACAGGAGGGTGGCGAGGCGCTGGCCGAGGCGGACCGGGCTCTCGGCACCGAGACCCGGCGCGAGCTCGGCGACCCCGGGTGGCAGCAGCACGATCACCGTCGACCCGTAGTTGAAGCGCGCCATCTCCGCAAAGCGCGCGAGCGCGATCCCGGCACCCCGGTAGTCCTTCACCACCACCGACTTCCCGTACTGCGGGATCTCGATCCCGCTCCACACAGTCTCCACCCCCGACACCAGCAGCGCGCCGACCATGACGACGGCCATCGGCCCGAAGTCCGTGTCGAAGTGGCACACCAGGCGCTCGTTGCGCGCGAACAGCCGCGGCACCGCGCGCACCGCCGCCGGACCCACCGAGAACAGCCGCCCCGGGATGTGCACGGTCTCCAGCAGCGTCCCGTCCCACGGCATGTGCACGCGGTGGTAGTCCTTCGGCGACAGGTACACGGTGGCGAAGACACCGCCGTCGAACGGACGCGCCGCCGTCTCGTCGCCGAGCAGCTCGGCGGCGGTGAACGACCGCCCCTTGGCCTGGAAGATGCGCCCGTCCTCGATCGCGCCGCACTGGCTGATGCGTCCGTCGGCCGGCATCAGCAGCGCGCGCGGATCCGGGTCGGGCGCGCGTGCCCCAGCGCGCAACGCGCGGGTGAAGAAGGCATTGAAGCTGTCGTAGGCGGCCGGATCGGATTCGGCCGCTTCCTCGAGGTCCACCCCGAAGCGCCGCACCACGGTGTCGATCAGCCAGCGGCGCACGCGCGGATGGCGCGAATAGGCGAGCCGCCGCGCCAGCGAGGACAGCACCCGGTGCGGCAACGCATGGGTCAGGGCGGTCAGCGCATCCATGCCAGTCAGCGGGTCGTGGTCAGCGTGGCGAGGTCGGCGGCGATCGCCCGGGGATCGAGCGGCGGCTGCAGCACCCCGGCCATGCGTCCCTGCGGGTCGAGCACCGCCATCGCAGCGGAGTGATCGACGCTGTACTGGTCGGGCGGCGCGCCTTCCGGGGCCGGTACCTTCATGAACACCAGCGACAGCGATCGCGCGAAGTCCTCGAGCGCCGGGATGTCGGCGGTCGCGGCGAGGGTGTCGCGGTGGAACGCGTGCGCGTACTCGCCGATGCGGTCGGGGCTGTCGCGCTCCGGGTCGACGGAGACGAACAGCACCCGCGGGCGGGTGGAGTCGGGCAGCGCGTCCCACTGCCGCTGCGCCTGTGCGAGCTGCGCCAGCGTCGTCGGGCAGATGTCCGGGCAATGGGTGAAGCCGAGGAACACGATGGTCCAGTGGCCGCGGAGCTCGCCGGGCACGAGCGGGGTGCCGTCGGCCTGGCGCAGGCTGAAGGCAGGCAGTTCGCGCGGGGCCTCGAACAGCTTCAGTGCCTGCAGCTGCGGACCCGGGGCGGGGCGCTCGCCGAACCAGGCATTGGCGGCCCACAGGCCCAGTCCTGCTGCGAGGGCGGCGACCAGCACGGCCATCGTGGTGCGGTTGAACATGGTGGGGTCTTCTTCATGCGATGCTTGAACTTCGGCCATGATAGCCGCGCCACCGCTATAATTCGCGATCCTGCGCCCGCGAGGGCGCCGCCGCGGCCGGGCCCATGACCGACGAGCTCCGCACCATCATCGACCTGATCCGCTACGGCGCCAGCCGCTTCAACGCGGCAGGGCTGACCTACGGCCACAGTTTCGACAACGCCCTGGACGAGGCCACGCAGCTGGTGCTGCATGCCTTGCACCTGCCGCACGACCTGCCGCCGGCCTACGGCAACGCGCGGCTGACGCTGGCCGAGAAGGAGGACGTGCTGGCGCTGTTCCTGCGCCGCATCGAGGAGCGCGTACCCGCGGCCTACCTGACCGGCGAAGCCTGGTTCGCCGGGCTGTCGTTCAAGAGCGATCCGCGCGCGCTGGTGCCGCGCTCGCCGATCGCCGAACTGATCGAGTCCGGCTTCGAGCCCTGGCTCGGCGGGCGCGAGGTGCGGCGCGCGCTCGACCTGTGCACTGGCTCGGGCTGCATCGCGATCGCGATGGCGCACTACAACCCGGACTGGCACGTGGACGGCGTCGACCTGTCGGAGGACGCCCTGTCGCTGGCGCGCGAGAACCAGGAACGGTTGCGGGTGGACAACCTGCGCCTGCTGCAGTCGGACCTGTTCGCGGGGCTGCGCGGCGAGCACTACGACCTGATCGTGAGCAACCCGCCCTACGTCACCGACGACGAGACCGACGCGCTGCCGCCCGAGTACGCGCACGAGCCCGAGCTCGGCCTGCGCGCCGGCCCCGACGGCCTCGACCTGGCGCTGCGCATCCTGCGCGACGCGCCGCTGCACCTGACCGACGACGGCCTGCTGGTGTGCGAGGTCGGCGAAGCCGAGCAGGCGCTGGTGCGGCTGCTGCCGGAACTGCCGCTGGCCTGGGTCGAGTTCAAGGTCGGGCAGATGGGCGTGTTCGTGGCCGAACGCCACGACCTGGTCGCCCACAACGACCGCATCGCGGCGCTGGCCGACGCGCGCGAGCGCGGCGCCGGCGCGCCCGGCGCCGCGGCGAGCCTGTTCTGAGGCGGGGCCGAACGCTTTGTCCAACACCTTCGGACGACTGCTGCGCGTCACCACCTTCGGCGAATCCCACGGGCCCGCGATCGGCTGCGTGGTGGATGGCTGCCCGCCGGGGCTGGAACTGGCGCCGGAAGACTTCGAGCGCGACCTGCAACGGCGCGCGACCGGCCGCTCGCGGCACACTTCGCAGCGGCGCGAGCAGGACGCGGTCGAGATCCTGTCCGGCGTGTACGAGGGCCGCACCACCGGGACCCCGATCGCACTGCTGGTGCGCAACACCGACGCCCGCAGCAAGGACTACGACGGCATCGCCGACCGCTTCCGCCCCGGCCACGCCGACTACACCTACTGGCAGAAGTACGGCCTCCGCGACCCGCGCGGCGGCGGCCGCGCCTCGGCGCGCGAGACCACCATGCGGGTGGCGGCCGGCGTCATCGCCAAGAAGTGGCTGTCGCTGCGCCACGGCGTGCTGGTACGCGGCTACCTCGCGCAGATCGGCACCCTGGTGCCGCGCGAGTGCGACTGGGCCTCGGTCGAGCGCAACCCGTTCTTCTGGCCGGATGCGGAGCAGGTGCCCGAACTCGAGTCGTTCATGGACGCGCTGCGCAAGTCCGGCGATTCGGTCGGGGCGCGGATCAGCGTGATCGCCAGCGGCGTGCCCCCGGGCTGGGGCGAACCGGTGTACGGCAAGCTCGACGCCGAGATCGCCGCCGCGATGATGTCCATCAACGCCGCCAAGGGCGTCGAGATCGGCGACGGCTTCGCCAGCGTCATGCAGCGCGGCAGCCTGCACCGCGACGAAGCGAGCGCGCAGGGCTTCCTCAGCAACCACGCCGGCGGCATCCTCGGCGGCATCTCCAGCGGGCAGCAGGTGGTGGTGTCGGTGGCGTTCAAGCCGACCTCCAGCCTGCGCCTGCCGGCGCGCGGCGTGGACGTGCGCGGCAACGAGGTCGAGGTGGTAACGACCGGGCGCCACGACCCTTGCGTCGGCGTGCGCGCGACTCCCATCTGCGAGGCGATGCTGGCGCTGGTGCTGATGGACCAGGCGCTGCGCCACCGGGCGCAGTGCGGGGACGTGGGCGAAGTGGCCCCGCGGATTCCCGGGTAAGGAATCGCGGCGCCAGCGCCGCTCCTACAGGATCGAGGTTCGGAGGATCATGGGCAGGAAGTTGAAGGTCGCGGTGGTCGGCGCCACCGGCGCGGTGGGCGAGGCGATGCTGGCGGTGCTGGCGGAACGCCGCTTCCCGGCGGAGGTGGTGGCGCTGGCGAGCGCGCGCTCGGCCGGCGACCTGGTCGCGTTCGGCGACGACGAGGTACTGGTGCAGGAGCTGGCCGGCTTCGACCCGGCCGGCGTGGACATCGCGCTGTTCTCCGCCGGCGCCGATGTGTCGAAGGAATTCGCGCCGAAATTCGCCGCCGCCGGCGCGGTGGTGGTCGACAACTCCTCGGCCTTTCGCCGCGATCCGGACGTGCCGCTGGTGGTGGCCGAGGTCAATCCGGAGGCGCTGGAACAGCGGCCGAAGGGCATCGTCGCCAACCCGAACTGCTCGACCATGCAGATGCTGGTCGCGCTGGCGCCGCTGCACCGCGCCGCGGGCATCGAGCGGATCAACGTCGCCACCTACCAGTCGGTCTCCGGCACCGGCCGCCGCGCGCTCGAGGAGCTGGGCCGGCAGACCGCCGCACTGCTCAACTTCCAGCCGGCCGATGCCGAGGTCTATCCGGTGCAGATCGCGTTCAACGTGATCCCGCACGGCGGCGACTTCCTCGACAACGGCTACACCACCGAGGAGATGAAGCTGGTGTGGGAGACGCGCCGGATCCTCGGCGACGAAGCGATCGCGGTGAACGCCACGGTGGTGCGGGTGCCGGTGTTCTACGGCCATTCCGAGGCGGTCTCGATCGAGACCCGGGACAAGCTCAGCGCGGAGCGGGCGCGCGAACTGCTGCGCGCGGCCGCCGGGGTCGAGGTCGTGGACGAGCGCGCCGGCGGCGGCTACCCGACGCCGGTGACGCACGCCTCCGGGCGCGACCCGGTCTACGTCGGCCGCATCCGCGAGGACCTGTCGCACCCGCGCGGCCTCAACCTCTGGGTGGTGGCGGACAACATCCGCAAGGGCGCCGCCGTGAACGCGGTCCAGATCGCGGAACTGCTGCTTCCGTCATTGCGGGATGGCCGCAGCGGCGGCTAGAGTCCGTGGCTTGATGTCGGCACTTCTGCCGGCGATCTTCAAAGGGGCGGGGAACCGCGTGATCGCGAACCTGGCAAGCCGCAAGGCATGGGCGTGCGCGTTGCTGGCGGCGGCGATGCTGCTGCTGGCCGCGCCCGTGCTGGCCCTGGGCCTCGGGCAGATCCAGGTGAAGTCCGCCCCCGGCGAGCCGCTGCTGGCGGAAATCCCGGTGGTCGCCGGCGACCCGTCGGAGCTGCGCGACCTGCGGGTGCGCTTCGCCTCCCCGGAGACCTTCCGCCGGGTCGGACTGCAGCCGCCGGACGTCGCCGGCACCGGGCTGCAGCTCTCGGTGGCGCTGGACGCGCGCGGCAACCCGGTGATCCGCGTCACCAGCAGCGTGCCGCTGCAGCAGCCGGTACTCGCCTTCCTGGTCGAGGTGGACTGGGGCTCCGGCCGGCTGGTGCGCGAGTACACGGCGGTGCTCGACGGTCCCACGGCGATCGCGGCCCCGGCCCAGCAGGTGCAGGCGCCGAGCGTCGGCGAACCCAACACGATCCCGCGCGAGCCGGTGTCCAGGCCCGAGCCGCTGCCTGCCGCGCCGCCGGCGGAAGCGGAGCCGCTGCCCCCCGAGGCGACCGAACCGGAGGCCGCCCCACAGGCCGCGCCCCCGGCACCGGCGCCCGTCCGCGAGCCGGCCGCACCGGTCGCGGTCCAGCCCGGCGCGCCCAGCGCCGACGCCGACTACACCGTCCGCTCCGGCGACACCCTGAGCGAGATCGCGCTGCGCATGCGCCGCGAGGGCCACAGCCTCGACCAGGCCATGCTGGCGCTGCTGCGCACGAACCCGGAAGCCTTCATCGGCGGCAACATCAACCGCCTGCGCGCCGGCGCGGTGCTGCGCATGCCGCCCGCGGGCGAACTGTCGCGCTACAGTGCCGGCGAGGCCGCGGGCATGGTTCGCCAGCAGGTCGCCGAGTGGCGCGCGGCACGCGGCCAGCCGCAACCGCAGCCGGACGTGGCCACCGCGGCGATCGGCTCGGAGGGCGGCGCCGACAGCGGGCCGGCCGCCGGCGAGGCGCGGCTCGAGATCGTGCCGCCCTCTGCCGAGGGCAAGGCGGGAAGCGGTTCCGGCATCCAGGCAGGAGGCGACGGCGAGATGCTGCGACAGGCACAGGAAACCGAGGCGGTGGCGGCGCGCGACGCCGAGATCGGCGAGTTGCGCGCGCGCATCGCCGAGCTGGAGCAGATCCAGCGCCAGCAGGAAGCGCTGATCGAGATGAAGGACAGCGCGCTGGCCGCGGCCACCGACGACCTCGCGTCGCGACAGGCGCAGGAACCGGCCGGCGGCGGCGCCTGGTGGCTGGTCGCCGGCCTGGTGCTGGTGCTGCTCGCAGGCGGGGCCTGGCTGCTGCTGCGCCGGCCGGCGCCGCGTCCGCGGGTGTTCGGGCAAGCGCCGCCGCATCGCGACTCGAAGTGAGCGGCGCGCGCTTCGCGCTCGGCGTCGAGTACGACGGCGGCCGCTTTTCCGGCTGGCAGCGGCTGGACCGCCCGGACGGGCCGAAGCGCAGCGAAGCCACGGTGCAGGCCGCGCTCGAGGAGGCGCTCTCGTTCGTCGCCGGGCACCCAGTGCACACGACCTGTGCCGGCCGCACCGATGCCGGGGTCCATGCTGCCTGCCAGGTGGTCCACTTCGACAGCGACGCGAAGCGCGAGCCGCGCGGCTGGATGCTCGGCGCGACCTCGCGCCTGCCGCCCGAGGTCTGCGTGCGCTGGTGCGTGCCGGTGGCGGACGACTTCAACGCGCGCTTCTCGGCGGTCGCGCGCCGCTACCGCTACCGCATCCTCAACCGCCCGGTGCGCCCGGCGCTGGGGCGCCAGTACCTGGCCTGGGAGCGGCTGCCGCTCGACGCCGGAGCCATGCACCGCGCGGCCCAGGCGCTGGTCGGCGAACACGACTTCTCCGCCTTCCGCACGGTGCACTGCCAGGCGCCGCACGCGCGCCGCAACCTGCAGCGGATCGTGGTGTTGCGGCAGGGCGAGGTGGTCGAGGTCGAGCTGCAGGCCAACGCGTTCCTTCACCACATGGTGCGCAACATCGTGGGTAGCCTGTTGCCGGTGGGCCGCGGCGAGGCCGGGGAAGGCTGGCCCGCGGAACTGCTCCGTGGCCGCGACCGCACGCTGGCCGGGCCCACCGCGCCCGCCGCGGGCCTGGTGTTCCTGGGTCCGTGCTATCCCCCGCGCTGGGGCCTGCCCGAGGAGGTGACCGTGCCGGAGCCGATGCCATGATCCCGATCCAGCTGCGCCGCACGCTGTTCCGCACCCGGATCAAGTTCTGCGGCATGACCCGCGCCGGCGACGTGCGCCTGGCCAGCGAGCTGGGCGCGGACGCGGTCGGGTTCGTGTTCGCCGAGGGCAGCCCGCGCCGGGTGGAGCCGCGCGAGGCGCGGCTGATGCGCCATGCGCTGGCGCCGCTGGTCGACGCGGTGGCCCTGTTCCGCGACAACGGCACCGCCGAGGTGCGCGAGGTGGTCAAGGCGGTGCGGCCGACGCTGCTGCAGTTCCACGGCGACGAGGACGATGCGTTCTGTCGCGGCTTCGGGGTGCCCTGGATCAAGGCCGTGGCGATGGGCGGCGACGCGTCGCCACCATCGGCGCGGGAGCTGCTGTCGCGCTACCCGGCGGCGGCCGGGTTCTTGTTCGACGGCAACGCCCCGGGGGCGCCCGGCGGGGCCGGGGCGCGCTTCGACTGGGCCCGGTTGCCGCAGGAGCTGCACCGCCCGGTGATGCTGGCCGGCGGCCTGACCCCGGCCAACGTGTTCGACGCGGTCACCCGGGTGCTGCCCTGGGGCGTGGACGTGTGCAGCGGGGTCGAGGCGGCGCCCGGGATCAAGGACGGCGAGCGCATGCGCCGGTTCGTGGAGGAAGTCCGGCGCGCGGACTGCCACGTCGAGAACGAGGCCTGACGTCTCCGGCCTGACGTCGCAGGGATTTCCACCTACACTGGCCGGCCCGGAGCCGCGTCGCGGCCGCAGTCCGTGCCGCAGATGAGCCGTCCGTCCCCGCAGATCGCAGCCACGCCCGACACCGGCAGTCCAGCCGGTTTCCGCGACTGGCCCGACGCCGCCGGCTACTTCGGCCGCTACGGCGGGCGCTTCGTCGCCGAGACCCTGGTCGAGCCGCTGCGCGAGCTCGCGGCCGCGTACGATGCCGCCCGCGCCGACCCCTGCTTCATCGAGGCGCTGGACGCCGACCTCCGCGACTACGTCGGCCGCCCGAGCCCGGTCTACTTCGCCGAGCGCCTCAGCCGCGAGAACGGCGGCGCGCGCATCCTGCTCAAGCGCGAGGACCTGAACCACACCGGCGCGCACAAGATCAACAACACCGTCGGCCAGGCGCTGCTGGCCAGCCGCATGGGCAGGACCCGGATCATCGCCGAGACCGGCGCCGGCCAGCACGGCGTGGCCACCGCCACCGTGGCGGCGCGCCTGGGCCTGGAGTGCGTGGTCTACATGGGCGCCACCGACATGGCCCGCCAGCGCGTCAACGTCGAGCGCATGGAACTGCTGGGCGCGCGCGTCGCGCCGGTGGAGAGCGGTTCGGCCACGCTCAAGGACGCGCTCAACGAGGCCATGCGCGACTGGGTCGCGAACGTGCACGACACCTTCTACATCATCGGCACCGTGGCCGGCCCCGACCCGTACCCGCGGATGGTGCGCGACTTCAGCGCCGTGGTCGGCCGCGAGGCCCGCGCGCAGGTGCTGGAGCGCTACGGGCGCCTGCCCGACGTGGTCACCGCCTGCGTCGGCGGCGGCAGCAACGCGATCGGCATCTTCCATGCCTTCCTCGACGATCCGGGCGTGCGCCTGGTCGGGGCCGAGGCGGCGGGCGAGGGCATCGCCGGCGGCCGCCACGCGGCCTCGCTGTCGGCGGGCCGGCCGGGCGTGCTGCACGGCAACCGCACCTACGTGCTGTGCGACGACGACGGCCAGGTCGCCGAGACCCACTCGGTCTCCGCCGGCCTCGACTACCCGGGCGTCGGCCCGGAACATGCCTTCCTCAAGGATGCCGGCCGCGCCGAATACGTGGGCGTGGGCGACGAAGAGGCGCTCGAGGCGTTCCACCGCCTGGCCCGCTGCGAAGGCATCGTGCCGGCGCTCGAGTCCAGCCACGCCGTCGCCAGGGCGCTGGTGCTGGCGCGTGAACTCCCGCGCGACGGCCTCGTGCTGTGCAACCTGTCGGGGCGCGGCGACAAGGATCTCCACACCGTGATGGCGCGGCGGCAGGCCGGCTCCACCCCACCCGATTCCAACCCAGAGGCAACAGCGTGAGCGAAGAGAACAACCAGCAACCGGCCGCCGGCCAGCCGCAGCAGCTCGACCCGGCGTTCTTCACCTGCGTCAACGAGTACCTGGAACTGACCAACAGGCAGTCGAAGGAACAGGGGCTCAAGCGCATCAGCATGGCCAGCCTGTACGCGGCGGCGCGCTTCAACGCGCACGTCTACCTGGCCAACGCCGGTGCCAAGGCCGCCGAGGAGCGCGGCGATTTCCTCGACTACATGAGCAACATGTACCGGCGGATGCTCAACGAACACCTGGACGGCCTCGGCGCCGAGCGCGGCATCGACGTCGGCGAGTCGGAGCTGGCCGCCGAATACGCGGCCGCCGGCTACACCCCGCCGGGCCGCCCCGCGCCGGGCACGGACGACAAGCCGGAATGACCCGCCTGCAGGCGCGTTTCGACGCGCTTGCCGCGGCCGGCCGCAAGGCGCTGGTGCCATTCGTCACCGCCGGCGACCCGTCGCTGCAGGCGACGGTGCCGGTGCTGCACGCCCTGGTCGCGGCCGGCGCGGACGCGCTCGAGATCGGGGTCCCGTTCTCGGATCCGATGGCCGACGGCCCGGTGATCCAGCGCAGCTCGGAGCGCGCGCTCGCGCGCGGCGCCGGCCTGGACTGGGTGCTCGAGCAGGTGCGCGCGTTCCGGGCCGCGGACGACGCGACCCCGGTGGTGCTGATGGGCTACCTCAACCCCGTGGAAGTCCGCGGGATCGACGCCTACGCGCGCCAGGTCGCCGGAGCCGGCGTGGACGGCGTGCTGCTGGTGGACCTGCCGCCCGAGGAGGCCGGGCCGACCCGGGCCTGCTTCGACGCGCTCGGACTGGCGCTGGTGCCGCTGGTGGCGCCGACCACCTCGGCCGAACGCCTGCCCGCGATCTGCGCCGGCGCGCGCGGCTACGTCTACTACGTCAGCGTCGCCGGGGTGACCGGCACCCGTGCCGCCGATGCCGCCGCCACCGCCGCGCACCTCGCGGCCGTGCGCGCCGCCTGCCCGCTGCCGGTGCTGGCCGGTTTCGGCATCCGCGACGCCGCCACCGCCGCGGGCATGGCCGCGCAGGCCGACGGCGTGGTGGTCGGCAGCGCGCTCGTGCAGGCGATGGCCGGCGCGGCCGATCCGGCCGACGCCGCGGCCCGTGCCGGCGCTTTCCTGGCCCCGCTGCGGGCCGCGCTCGACGGCCCGAAGCCGCCGCTGGGCTAAAATCGCGAATCGCCCAGGGCCAGGCAACGAAACAATGAGTTGGTTGAAGAAGCTAATGCCGGCGCGCATCCGCACCGAGGCGGCCACCAGCCGCAAGCGGAGCGTGCCCGAGGGCCTGTGGGAGAAGTGCGACAAGTGCGGCGCGGTGCTCTACCGCCCCGAGCTCGAGGAGAACCTCGAGGTCTGCCCCAAGTGCGCGCACCACATGCCGATCCGGGCGCGTGCGCGCCTGGCCGCGTTCCTGGACGGGGAGGGCACCGAGATCGGGGCCGCGCTCGGCCCGGTGGACGTGCTCAAGTTCAAGGACCAGAAGAAGTACTCGGACCGCATCAAGGCCGCGCAGAAGGCCAGCGGCGAGCGCGATGCGCTGATCGCGATGGAAGGCACGCTGGCCGGGCGCCCGCTGGTCGCCTGCGCGTTCGACTTCGCGTTCATGGGCGGCTCGATGGGTTCGGTGGTCGGCGAGCGCTTCGCGCTGGCCGCCGAGCGGGCGCTGGAGATCGGCGCCCCGCTGGTGTGCTTCTCCGCGACCGGCGGCGCGCGCATGCAGGAGAGCCTGTTCTCGCTGATGCAGATGGCCAAGACCTCGGCCGCGCTCGGGCGCCTGCGCGCGGCCGGGCTGCCGTACATCTCGGTGATGACCCATCCGACCACCGGCGGTGTCTCGGCCTCGCTGGCGATGCTCGGCGACATCAACATGGCCGAGCCGGGCGCGCTGATCGGCTTCGCCGGCCCGCGCGTGATCGAGCAGACGGTGCGCGAGACCCTGCCCGAGGGCTTCCAGCGCTCCGAGTTCCTGCTCGAGCACGGCGCCATCGACCAGATCTGCGACCGCCGCGAGCTGCGCGAGCGCATCGCCCGCCTGCTGGCCATGCTGATGAAGCAGCCGGCGCCCGAGGAACCGCTGGAAGCCGCGCCTTGAACCGCAGGCATTTCGGCACCGACGGCATCCGCGGCCGGGTCGGGGAAGGCCCGATCTCCGCGGACTTCGTACTGCGCCTGGGCAACGCCTACGGCCACGTCCTGCCGCGCAACGACTGGCGCAAGCCGGTCGTGATCATCGGCAAGGACACGCGCATCTCCAACTACATGTTCGAGGCCGCGCTGGAGGCCGGGCTGGTGGCCGCCGGCGTGGACGTGCAGCTGATGGGGCCGATGCCGACGCCCGCGGTCGCGCACCTGACGCACTCGATGCGCGCGGACGGCGGCATCGTCATCTCGGCCTCGCACAACCCGCACCACGACAACGGCATCAAGTTCTTCAACGCCCACGGCGAGAAGCTCGACGATGCCACCGAGGCGGCGATCGAGGCGGCCCTGGAACAGCCCTTCCGCACCGTCGCCTCGGAGCGCCTGGGCAAGGCGGTGCGCACCCGCGACGCCGTGGGCCGCTACGTGGAGGCGTGCAAGAACTCGGTGCCGCGCGGCTTCGACCTGGCCGGCATGCGCATCGCCATGGATTGCGCGAACGGCGCCACCTACCAGCTCGGCCCGCTGGTGCTGCGCGAACTGGGCGCGCGCGTGGACGCCATCGGCGTGGAACCGGACGGCACCAACATCAACGACGGCGTCGGTTCGACCCACCCGGAGACCCTCGCCGCGCACGTGCGCGCCACCGGCGCCGACCTCGGCATCGCCTTCGACGGCGACGGCGACCGCGTGCTGTTCGTGGACCGCGAAGGCAAGGTCCGCGACGGCGACGACCTGCTGTACGTGCTGGCCTGCGACTGGCAGCGCAGCGGCCGCCTGCGCGGCCCCGTGGTGGGCACGCTGATGAGCAACTACGGTTTCGAGCGCGCGCTCGGCGAGCGCGGCATCGAGTTCCTGCGCGCGAAGGTCGGCGACCGCCACGTGCACCAGGCCTTGCTGCAGCACGACGGCGTGCTCGGCGGCGAGGCCTCCGGGCACCTGCTGTGCCTGGACCGCGCCAGCACCGGCGACGGCATCGTCAGCGCGCTGCAGGTGCTGGAGGTGCTGCACCGCACCGGCCTGTCCCTGCACGAAGCGCTGCGGGGCATGCAGCGTGTACCGCAGAAGACCGTGAACGTGCGTTACCGCAACGGCAGCCGCCCGGCCGAGGCCGCCTCCGTGCAGGCGGCGCTGGCCGAAGCGCAACGCGCGGTGGAAGGCCGCGGCCGCGCCTTCCTGCGCCCCTCCGGCACGGAACCCGTGGTGCGGGTCACGGTCGAAGCCGACGACGCCGCACTCGTGCAGTCCACCCTCGATACCCTGGCCGGCGCCGTGCGCGCGGCCGCGGAAGCATGACCGAATGAACGCCACCATCCCCACGCTCGACATCCGCCGCTTCACCCACGCCTCCTCCGACGCCGACCGCGAGGCCTTCGTCGCCGAACTCGGCGCGACCTACCGCGAGTGGGGCTTCGCCGGCATCCGCGGCCACGGCATCCCGCAGGCGCTGGTGGACGAGGCCTACGACGCCTTCCGCCGCTTCTTCGCGCTGCCGGAGGAGGCCAAGCGCAGGTACCACGTGCCCGGCGGCGGCGGCGCCCGCGGCTACACGCCGTTCATGGTCGAGACCGCCAAGGACTCGCGCTACCCGGACCTGAAGGAGTTCTGGCACATCGGCCGCGAGATCCCGCGCGACTCGCGCCATGCCGCGGACATGCCGCCGAACCTGTGGCCGGAGGAGGTGCCGGGCTTCCGCGAGGCGGGCTACGGGCTGTACACCGCGCTGGACGACCTGGGCTCGCAGGTGCTGTCGGCGCTGGCGCTGCACATCGGGCTTCCGGCGGACTGGTTCGCCGACAAGACCGACTTCGGCAACTCGATCCTGCGCCCGATCCACTACCCGCCGATCACCAGCCCGGAGGTGCCCAACGTGCGCGCCGGCGCGCACGAGGACATCAACCTGATCACGCTGCTGGTCGGGGCCAGCGCCGCCGGGCTCGAGGTGCTCTCGCGGAAAGGTGAGTGGGTACCGTTCACCGCCGCCGAGGACACCATCGTGGTCAACATCGGCGACATGCTGCAACGCCTGACCAACCACGTGTATCCGTCGACCACCCACCGCGTGGTCAACCCGCCAGGCGGGGAGGCGCGCAAGCCGCGCTACTCGGTGCCGTTCTTCCTGCACCCCAACCCGGACTTCCTGATCGACGTGCTGCCCTCGTGCGTGGACGCCTCCCGCCCGAACCGCTATCCGCAGCCGATCACCGCGCAGGACTACCTGCTCGAGCGCCTGCGCGAGATCAAGCTGGCCTGACGAAAGGGGCCTTTTGCGCGCGAAACGGCTAGACTGCGCGGCCCCCGGATCGATTGGAGCGTGGCAGATGCGCCGCAGGATCGTCGCTGGTAACTGGAAGCTGCATGGCGACCGCGCGTTCGCACGGGCGCTGCTCGACGAGATCGTCGCCGGCGACGCCCCGGAGGACGTGGAGCTGGTGGTGCTGCCGCCGCTGCCGTACCTGTCCGGGCTGGTGGAGCGCTACGGCGACCGCATCGGCTTCGGCGCCCAGGACGTCAGCGCCAACGTCAAGGGCGCCTTCACCGGCGAAGTCTCCGCGGCGATGCTGCGCGACGTTGGCGCCCGCTACGGGCTGGTCGGCCACTCCGAGCGCCGCCAGTACCACGGCGAGCACAGCGACCTGGTGGCGCGCAAGTTCATGGCCGCCAGGGCCGCCGGGCTGGTGCCGATCCTGTGCGTGGGCGAGACCCTGGCCGACCGCGAGGACGGGCACACCGAGTACGTGATCCAGCGCCAGCTCCAGCCGCTGTTCGAGCTGGGCGGGGTCGAGGCCCTCGACGGCGCGATCGTGGCCTACGAGCCGGTCTGGGCGATCGGGACCGGCAAGGTCGCCAGCCCGGCCCAGGCGCAGGAGGTCCACGCCTTCATCCGTGGCGAAGTGGCGGCGCTGGATGCTAAAATCGCTGGCTCGCTGCCGATCCTCTACGGCGGCAGCTGCAAGCCCGACAACGCCGCCGCGCTGTTCTCCGGCCCGGACGTCGATGGCGGGTTGATCGGGGGCGCCTCGCTGGTGGCCGCCGATTTCCTCGCCATCGCCAAGAGTTTCACCTGATGCTCATCCTGATCCTCAATGTCGTGTACGTGCTGCTCGCGGTCGCCATGATCGCGTTGATCCTCATGCAGCGCGGCGCGGGCGCCCAGGCCGGGTCCGGCTTCGGCGGCGGCGCGTCCGCCACCGTGTTCGGCTCGCGCGGCGCGTCCAACTTCCTGTCGAAGAGCACCAAGTGGCTGGCGGTCGCGTTCTTCGTGATCGCCCTGTTCATGGCCTGGCACGCCACCAACCGCGCGACCGCGCAGGGCCCGGTCCAGCAGGACCTGGGGGTGATGTCGCAGGTTCCGGTGGCGCCGCCGGTGGAGACCACCGGCACCGTCCCGGCCGCGCCCGCGGCGCCGGCCGGGGAAGAGCCCGCGGATCAGCCCGCGGATCAGGCCGCGGATCAGGCCGCGGATCAGGCGCCGCCTCCCCGCCAGGGCGAGTGAACGGGCTAAAATACGCAGTCGAAAGAAACACATTGCCCAGGTGGCGGAATTGGTAGACGCACTACCTTGAGGTGGTAGCGGCTTCGGTCGTGGGGGTTCGAGTCCCCCCTTGGGCACCATGAATCACCGATTTCCGGACAGGACGCCCGGATTTCACGGTCTGGACGACCGGAAGAGGACGCACTCGTGCTGGCCGAATACCTGCCGACCCTGTTGTTCCTGATCGTTGCCGCCGGCATCGGCATCGCGCTGATCGTGATCGGCAACCTGCTGGGGCCCAAGCGCCCGACCCCCGAGAAGCTGTCGCCGTACGAGTGCGGGTTCCCCGCGTTCGAGGACGCGCGCATGCGCTTCGACGTCCGCTACTACCTGGTCGCGATCATCTTCATCGTGTTCGACCTCGAGATCGCGTTCGTCTTCCCCTGGGCGCTGGTGTTCCGCGAGCTCGGGGTGTTCGGCCTGGTCGAGATGGGCGTGTTCCTGTCGCTGCTGGTGATCGGCTTCATCTACGTGTGGAAGAAGGGAGCGCTCGAATGGGAGTGATCCAGACCGTCGAGAAGATGATCAACAACCCGCTGCCCGACGGCCGGGTCGACGACATCCTCCGTCCGGAAGGCGAGAACCCGCTGCTGGAGCGCGGCTTCGTCACCACCAGCATGGACGCGCTGTGGAACTGGGCGCGCACCGGCTCGATGTGGCCGATGACCTTCGGCCTGGCCTGCTGCGCGGTGGAGATGATGCATGCCGGCGCCTCGCGCCTGGACCTGGACCGCTTCGGCGTGGTGTTCCGCCCATCGCCGCGCCAGGCCGACGTGATGATCGTCGCCGGCACCCTGGTCAACAAGATGGCCCCTGCGCTGCGCAAGGTCTACGACCAGATGCCCGACCCCAAATGGGTGATCTCGATGGGCAGCTGCGCCAACGGCGGCGGCTACTACCACTATTCCTACTCCGTCGTGCGTGGCTGCGACCGCATCGTGCCGGTGGACGTGTACGTGCCCGGGTGCCCGCCGACCGCGGAGGCGCTGGTGTACGGCATCCTGCAGCTGCAGAAGAAGATCCGCCGCAGCAGCACCTTCGGCACCGGCAACGTCCCCGGCGCACAGACCCCGGAGCAGCGCTGATGGCCATGGCAGTCGAGGGCTTCGCGGAGCAGCTCCGCGCGCGCTTCCCGCAGGCCACCGTCGAGGTCGCGCTGCCGCGCGGCGAGGTCGGCCTGGTGCTGGACGCCGGCGACTGGCTCGAGGCCTGCCGCGCGCTGCGCGACGAGTTCGGCTTCGAGCAGCTGATCGACCTGTGCGGCCTGGACATGCTCGGCTACGGCACCGACGAGTGGGACACCGACGTTTCCTCGGAAGGTTTCAGCCGCGGCGTCGAGGGCAAGGGCCCGGGCCGGTTCCGCTACGGCGAGGGCACCAGCGCGCAGTTCCCGCAGCCGCAGGGCGAGGCGCCGGTGGAACCGCCCGCGCGCCGCTTCGCGGTGGTGGTGCAGCTGATGTCGGTACGGCACAACCGCCGGCTGCGGCTGAAGGCGTTCGCGCCCGACGACGCGCTGCCGGCGATGCCCTCGGTGACCGGCATCTGGCCGGTGGCCGACTGGTTCGAGCGCGAGGCCTTCGACCTGTTCGGCATCGTCTTCGCCGGGCACCCGGACCTGCGCCGCATCCTGACCGACTACGGTTTCGTCGGGCACCCGTTCCGCAAGGACTTCCCGCTGATCGGCAACGTCGAGGTCCGCTACGACCCCGAGCGCAAGCGCGTGGTGTACGAGCCGGTGACCTCGGTCGAGCCGCGCGTGAACGTTCCGCGCGTGATCCGCGACGACGCCCGCTACGCCACCGCCGCCGGCGAGGACCGCGACCTCAAGGTGGACAGCGGCATCGGCCCGGCCGACCCCGCGAAGCCGACCACCGGCCCGACGCCCAACCCGGCCCCGGTGCCGCGCAAGGGAGCCGCGCAATGAGCTACGACCCCACGATCACTCCCGCCAACGCCCCGTTCGCCAGCAACCCGGCCGAGGCGCAGCAGGAGATCCGCAACTACACGATGAACTTCGGGCCGCAGCATCCCGCCGCGCATGGCGTGCTGCGCCTGATCCTGGAGATGGAAGGCGAGGTCGTGCGCCGCGCCGACCCGCACGTCGGCCTGCTGCATCGCGGCACCGAGAAGCTCGCGGAGTCGAAGCCGTTCAACCAGTCCATCGGCTACATGGACCGGCTCGACTACGTCTCCATGATGTGCAACGAGCACGCCTACGTGCGCGCCATCGAGACCCTGATGGGGATCGAGGCGCCCGAGCGCGCGCAGTGGATCCGCACCCTGTTCGACGAGGTCACCCGGATCCTCAACCACCTGATGTGGGTGGGCTCCAACGGCCTCGACCTGGGCGCGATGGCGGTGATGCTGTACGCGTTCCGCGAGCGCGAGGAACTGATGGACGTGTACGAGGCGGTGTCGGGCGCGCGCATGCACGCGACCTACTACCGCCCCGGCGGCGTCTACCGCGACCTGCCCGAGCGAATGTCGCAGTACCGCGAGTCGCCGTGGCGCAAGGGCAAGGAGCTCAAGCGCTTCAACGAGTGGCGCGAAGGCTCGATGCTCGACTACCTGGAGGCGTTCGCGAACGACTTCCCGCGCCGGGTGGACGAGTACGAAACCCTGCTCACCGACAACCGCATCTGGAAGCAGCGCACCGTCGGGATCGGCGTGATCGAGCCCGAACAGGCGCTGGCCTGGGGCATGAGCGGCCCGATGCTGCGCGGCTCCGGCATCGAATGGGACCTGCGGAAGAAGCAGCCCTACGCGCGCTATGCCGAGGTCGACTTCGACATCCCGGTCGGCACCCACGGCGACTGCTACGACCGCTACCTGGTGCGCATGGCCGAGATGCGCCAGTCGGCGCGGATCATCCAGCAGTGCGTGCAGTGGCTGAAGGCCAACCCGGGCCCGGTCATGGTCGACAACTTCAAGGTCGCGCCTCCCTCCCGCGAGGAGATGAAGGACGACATGGAAGCGTTGATCCACCACTTCAAGCTGTTCTCCGAGGGCTATTGCGTGCCCGCCGGGGAGACCTACCAGGCGGTCGAGGCGCCCAAGGGCGAGTTCGGCTGCTATCTCGTGTCGGATGGCGCCAACAAGCCGTTCCGCGTGCACCTGCGCGCCCCCGGCTTCGCCCACTTGTCCTCGATGGACACCTTCGTCAAGGGCCACATGCTGGCGGACGTAGTGGCGATGATCGGCACCTACGACATCGTGTTCGGGGAGATCGACCGATGAGGGCCACCGGAAACTTCGAGAACGCCCGCAACGTGGACCCGATGGCGGTGCTGTCGGACGAGACCCGCGCGCACATCGACCACTGGGTGGCCAAGTTCCCGCCCGACCGCAAGCGTTCGGCGGTGATCCAGGGCCTGCACGCGGCGCAGCAGCAGAACGGCGGCTGGCTCAGCGACGAGCTGATCGCGGCGGTCGCCAAGTACCTGGGCATCCCGCCGGTGTGGGCGTACGAGGTCGCGACCTTCTACTCGATGTTCGAGACCGACGAAGTCGGCCGCAACAACGTCGCCTTCTGCACCAATATCAGCTGCTGGCTCAACGGCGCGCAGGAACTGGTCGCGCACGCCGAGCAGAAGCTGGGCTGCAAGCTGGGCGAATCCACCGCCGACGGGCGCGTCTACCTCAAGCGCGAGGAAGAGTGCGTCGCCGCGTGCTGCGGCGCGCCGGTGGTCGTGATCAACGGGCATTACCACGAGAAACTCGACATCGCGAAGGTGGACGAGCTGCTCGACGGGTTGAAGTGAGGCAGGACGAGATGGCACAGCACCACCGCGACTACTCGCAGCCGACCGGCCCGGTCGGCCCGGCGCCGCAGGAGCACAACGTCGTCTACACGACGCTGCACTACGACAAGCCGTGGTCGTACGAGAACTACCTGAAGACCGGTGGTTACAGTGCGCTGCGCAGGATCCTCGAGGAGAAGATGGACCGCGCGGCGATCATCGAGATGGTCAAGCAGTCCGGCCTGCGCGGCCGCGGCGGCGCGGGCTTCCCGACCGGCCTGAAGTGGAGCTTCATGCCGAAGCACGACGGCGAGAAGTACATCCTGTGCAACTCGGACGAGTCCGAACCGGGCACCGCCAAGGACCGCGACATCCTGCGCTACAACCCGCACGCGGTGATCGAGGGCCTGGCGATCGCCTGCTACGCGACCAACACGAAGGTGGCCTACAACTACCTGCGCGGCGAGTTCCACCACGAGCCGTTCGAGCGGCTGGAGGAGGCGACCCGCGAGGCCTACGCCAACGGCTGGCTGGGCAAGGACATCCTCGGCAGCGGCGTGGACATCGACATCCACAACGCGCTCGGCGCCGGCGCCTACATCTGCGGCGAGGAAACCGCGCTGATGGAGTCGCTGGAGGGCAAGAAGGGCCAGCCGCGCTACAAGCCGCCGTTCCCGGCCAACTTCGGCCTGTACGGCAAGCCGACCACGATCAACAACACCGAGACCTACGCCTCGGTGCCGGCGATCGTGCGCAACGGCCCGGAGTGGTTCCTCAACCTGGGCAAGCCCAACAACGGCGGCCCCAAGGTCTTCTCGGTGTCCGGGCACGTCAACCGCCCCGGCAACTACGAGATCCGCCTGGGCACGCCGTTCTCCGAACTGCTGGAACTTGCCGGCGGGATGCGCAACGGCCACCGCATCAAGGCGGTGATCCCGGGCGGGTCGTCCATGCCGGTGCTCCCGGGCGAGACCATGATGGGCCTGACCATGGACTACGACGCGCTGCAGAAGGCCGGCTCCGGCCTCGGCTCCGGCGCGGTGATCGTCATGGATGAGACCACCTGCATGGTCCGCGCCTGCCAGCGCATCGCGCGCTTCTACATGCAGGAGAGCTGCGGCCAGTGCACCCCGTGCCGCGAGGGTACCGGCTGGATGTACCGCATGGTCACGCGCGTCGCCGAGGGCAAGGCGACGGTGGACGACCTGCACATGCTGCGCGCCGCCGCCGGCCAGATCGAGGGCCACACCATCTGCGCCTTCGGCGAGGCCGCGGCCTGGCCGATGCAGGGCTTCCTGCGCCACTTCTGGGACGAATTCGAGTACCGCATCGTGAACGGCCGCTTCCTGGTGGACGACGAACGCAACGGCACCGTGGTGTCGAAGCAGGTGGCGGCATGAGCGCGCAACCGGTGAACCCGAACCTGCCGCCCGACCACGTCACCGTCTTCATCGACGGGGTGGAACTGGCGGCGCCGAAGGGCTCGATGATCATCCAGGCCGCGGACAAGGCCGGGATCCCGATCCCGCGCTTCTGCTACCACGACAAGCTGGCGATCGCGGCCAACTGCCGCATGTGCCTGGTCGACGTCGAGAAGATGGGCAAGCCGGCCCCGGCCTGCGCCACCCCGGTGATGGACGGCATGCAGGTGCGCACGCGCAGCGACAAGGCGCTCAAGGCGCAGCGCAACGTGATGGAGTTCCTGCTGATCAACCATCCGCTCGACTGCCCGGTCTGCGACCAGGGCGGCGAGTGCGAGCTGCAGGACCTGTCGCTCGGCTACGGGCGCTCGGTGTCGCGCTTCGCCGAGCGCAAGCGCGTGGTCGCCGACGAGGACCTGGGTCCGCTGGTCGCGACCGACATGACCCGGTGCATCCACTGCACCCGCTGCATCCGCTTCACCGCGGAGGTCGCCGGCACCTACGAGCTGGGCGGCATGATGCGCGGCGAGAACCTGCAGATCGGCACCTACGACGGCAAGCCGCTGACCACCGAGCTGTCCGGCAACGTGATCGACGTGTGCCCGGTGGGCGCGCTGACCAACAAGGTGTTCCGCTTCCGCGCCCGGCCGTGGGAACTGATCGCGAAGGAGTCGCTCGGCTACCACGACGCCCTGGGCAGCAACCTGTTCCTGCACGTGCGCCGCGGCGACGTGCTGCGCACCGTGCCGCGCGACAACGACGCGGTCAACGAGTGCTGGCTGTCCGACCGCGACCGCTACTCGCACCAGGGCCTGTACGCCGCCGACCGCGCGACCGTGCCGATGGTGCGCGAGAACGGCGAGCTGCGCGAGGCCGAATGGGACGAAGCCCTGGCCCGTGCCGCGCAGGTGCTGCGCGACAACGGCGCCGACCGCCTCGGCATCCTCGCGCACCCGGCCACCTCCAGCGAGGAGGGCGAGCTGCTGGTGCGGCTGGCGGCCGCGCTGGGCACCGGCAACCTCGACCACCGCATCGCGCAGCAGGACCTGTCGGCCTGCTCGGCGCCGTTCGCGATGGCGGTCGCCGACATCGAGCACGCCGACGCGATCGTGATCGTCGGCTCCAACCTGCGCCACGAGCTGCCGCTGGTGCACGCCCGCGTGCGCAAGGCGGTGGAGCGCGGCGCGAAGGTGCACGTGGTCAACCCGGTGGACTTCGAGTTCACCTTCGAGGTCGCATCGAAGGCGATCGTGCCGCCGTCGCGGCTGGCTTCCGCGCTGTCGGGCGTGCCCCTGGGCGACGCCTCGCGCGCGGTCGTGATCGTGGGCGGCGTGGCCGAGGCCGGCGCGCATGCGGCCGCGATCCGCGATGCCGCCGCGTCCTTCGCCGGCGCCAACAACGCCGCGCTGTGCCGCATCCCGCAGGGCGCCAATGCGCTGGGCCTGTCGCAGGCGGGCGTGCTGCCGGCGTCGCGCGACGCCCTGGCGATGCTGCGCGAGCCGCGCGGTGCCTACGTCATCTACGGGATCGAGCCCGGCCTCGACTTCGCCGACCAGGCGCTGGCGATGCAGGCGCTGGGCGATGCGCAGGTGGTGGCCTTCAGCCACTTCGCCTGCGAGTCCACGCGCAAGGTCGCCGACGTCATCCTGCCGATCGGGCTGCTGCCCGAGATCGACGCCACGCTCGTCAACCTGGAAGGCCGCGAGCAGCGCGCCGTCGCCGGCGGCAAGCTGCCGGGCGAAGCGCGCGCCGGCTGGCGCGTGCTGCGGGCCCTGGGCGGCCTGCTCGAGGCGCCCGGCTTCGACTTCACCGAGCTCGCGCAGCTGCGCGGCACCCTCGCGCGCCGCGCCTGGGAGGGCGGCAAGGCCGCCACGCCGGCGGCGGGCGAGGGCGGTGGCCTGGAAGTGGCCGCCGGCCAGGCGATCTACCGCGTCGACGCGGTGCTGCGCCGCGCCGCCGCGCTGCAGGCGCATCCGTTGAACACCGGCGCGCGCATCAGCCTGGCGCCGGCCGATGCCGACGCCGCCGGCGTCGCCGACGGCGCCATGGCCCGGGTCGCCACCGCGCGCGGCGCTGCGACCCTGCCGGTCGTGGTGGACCCGCGCGTGGCCGCCGGCTGCGCCTGGATCGAGTCGGGCCACGCCGCCACCGCGCCGCTGCTGGCCGCGGGCAAGCTGGAGGTCACGCGCGCATGATCCACGAACCGTTCCGCGACTGGCTGCTGTCCTTCGGTCCCGCCGGGCTGGTCGCCTGGCTGGTGCTGATGGTGCTGGCGATCGCCGTGCCGGTGATCATCGCCGTCGCCTTCTACGTGGTCTGGGAGCGCAAGCTGATCGGCTGGATGCACGTGCGCCACGGGCCGATGTACGTCGGCTGGGGCGTGTTCCAGGCCTTCGCCGACGTCTTCAAGCTGCTGTTCAAGGAAGTCGTCAAGCCGACCCAGGCGCATCCGGTCCTGTACGTGCTGGCGCCGCTGATCACCCTGGTGCCGGCATTCGCGGCCTGGGCGGTGGTGCCGTTCGACGCGCAGGTGGTGCTGTCCAACGCCAATGCCGGCCTGCTGTACCTGCTGGCGATGACCTCGATGGGCGTGTACGGCGTGATCATCGCCGGCTGGGCCTCGAACTCGAAGTACGCCTTCCTGGGCGCGATGCGCGCCTCGGCGCAGATGATCAGCTACGAGATCGCGATGGGCTTCGCGGTGGTCGGCGTGCTGGTCGCCGCGGGCACGCTCAACCTCAGCGAGATCGTGATGGCGCAGGCCGGCGACGCCGGCTTCCTCGAGTGGTTCTGGCTGCCGCTGCTGCCGCTGTTCGTCATCTACTTCGTGTCCGGCGTGGCCGAGACCAACCGCCTGCCGTTCGACGTGGTCGAGGGCGAGTCGGAGATCGTCGCCGGGCACATGGTCGAGTACTCGGGTTCGCAGTTCGCGCTGTTCTTCCTCGCCGAGTACGCGAACATGATCCTGGTCAGCTTCCTGACCGCGACCTTCTTCCTGGGCGGCTGGCTGAGCCCGTTCCACGGCTGGGGCATCCCGCTCCTGTCTGTGGACGGCTGGTGGTGGCTGTTCGCCAAGGTGTTCTTCTTCGCCAGCGCGTTCGTGTGGTTCCGTGCCACGTTCCCGCGCTACCGCTACGACCAGATCATGCGCCTGGGCTGGAAGGTCTTCATCCCGGTCACGCTGGCCTGGCTGTTCGTGACCGCGCTGATGGGTTACTTCGGCGTGTTCGAGGTGGGTGCCTGATGTCCCGGTTGATCGCATGGTTCAGGGGGTTGCTGCTGGTCGAGTTGCTGCAGGGCATGTGGCTGACCCTGAAGTACCTGTTCCGCCCCAAGTACACGCTGATGTACCCGATGGAGAAGACGCCGCAGTCGCCGCGCTTCCGCGGGCTGCACGCGCTGCGCCGCTACCCGAACGGCGAGGAGCGCTGCATCGCCTGCAAGCTGTGCGAGGCGGTGTGCCCGGCGCTGGCGATCACCATCGACTCGGAGCAGCGCGCCGACGGCACCCGCCGCACCACGCGCTACGACATCGACCTGTTCAAGTGCATCTACTGCGGTTTCTGCGAGGAATCGTGCCCGGTGGACTCGATCGTCGAGACCCACATCCTCGAGTACCACTTCGAGAACCGCGGCGAGAACGTGGTCACCAAGCAGCAGCTGCTGGCGATCGGCGACCGGTTGGAGCCGGAGATCGCCGCACGCCGCGCCGCCGACGCCCCCTATCGATGACCTCGCGTCGCTGAGGACCCCATGGATTTCGTACTCATCGCCTTCTATGCCTTCGCCGCCACGGCCGTGCTGTCCGCCGCCGCGGTGATCGGCGTCCGCAACCCGGTCACCGCCGCGCTGTTCCTGGTGCTGACCTTCTTCTCGGTCGCCTGCACTTGGATCCTCTCCGGCGCCGAGTTCCTCGGCCTGGCCCTGGTGCTGGTGTACGTGGGCGCGGTGATGGTGCTGTTCCTGTTCGTGGTGATGATGCTGGACATCGACGTGGCGCGCCTGCGCGAGGGCTACGTGCGCTTCCTGCCGGTGGGCCTGGCGGTCGCGGTGGTGATGCTGGCCGAGATCCTGGTCCTGATCGGGGTGCGGGCGCGGATGGCGGTGCCGTTCGCGGACAACGCCGCGCAGCTCGCCGCCGACGGCGACCCGGGCAACACCACCTGGCTGGCGCGCGCGCTGTTCACCGAGTTCCTGCTGCCGTTCGAGGTCGCGGCCGTGATCCTGACCGTGGCCGTGGTCGCGGCGGTGATGCTGACCCTGCGCCGGACCCAGGGCGCGCGCCACCAGGATCCCGCGGCCCAGTCGCGGGTGCGCGCCGGCGACCGCCTGCGCCTGGTCAGGATGGATGCAACGCGGCCGCCCGCGGCGGCCACGGACGAGGAGGGCCAGCCATGAACCCGGCCATTGCTTCCGGCCTCGCGCCGGGCCACCTGCTGGCGCTGGGCGCCGTGCTGTTCTGCATCGCGGTCGCGGGGATCTTCCTCAACCGCAAGAACGTGATCGTGCTGCTGATGTCGATCGAGCTGATGCTGCTGGCGGTGAACGTCAACTTCGTCGCCTTCTCGCGCCAGCTCGGCGACGCCGCCGGCCAGGTGTTCGTGTTCTTCATCCTGACCGTGGCCGCGGCCGAGGCCGCGATCGGCCTCGCGATCCTGGTCACCCTGTTCCGCAACCGGCGCACGATCAACGTCGCCGACATCGATACCTTGAAGGGCTGAGCCGATGCCGGACGTGATGATCTCCAAATCGGTCCTGCTGGCGGTGGTGCTGGCGCCGCTGCTGGCGTCCATCGTCGCCGGGCTGTTCCGCAACGTGGTCGGCCGCACCGGCGCGCACCTCGTGACCATCGCCGGCGTGGCGCTGAGCTGCGCGCTGTCGTGCTGGGTCCTGTACCAGCTGGTGGGGCAGGGCGCGCCGCCGTTCAACGAGAACCTCTACACATGGTTCGACGTCGGCGGCTACCAGGCGCACGTCGGCTTCATGGTCGACAAGCTGACCGCGATGATGATGGTCGTGGTGACCTTCGTGTCGCTGCTGGTGCACGTGTACACCATCGGCTACATGGCCGAGGATCCCGGCTACCAGCGCTTCTTCAGCTACATCTCGCTGTTCACGTTCTCGATGTTGATGCTCGTGATGAGCAACAACTTCATGCAGCTGTTCTTCGGCTGGGAGGCGGTGGGCCTGGTCTCGTACCTGCTGATCGGCTTCTGGTTCAAGCGCCCGAGCGCGATCTTCGCCAACCTCAAGGCGTTCCTGGTCAACCGCGTCGGCGACTTCGGCTTCATCCTCGGCATCGCCGCGGTGCTGTACTGGTTCGGCACGCTGGACTACGCGACGGTGTTCGCCAACGCGCCGACCATCGCCGACAGCACCGTCTCGGTGTTCAGCGGCCATGCCTGGTCGGTGGCGACCGTGATCTGCATCTGCCTGTTCGTCGGCGCCATGGGCAAGTCGGCGCAGGTGCCGCTGCACGTGTGGCTGCCGGACTCGATGGAAGGCCCGACCCCGATCTCGGCGCTGATCCACGCCGCGACCATGGTCACCGCCGGCATCTTCATGGTCGCGCGGATGTCGCCGCTGTTCGAGCTGAGCGAGACCGCGCTGGACTTCGTGCTGTTCATCGGCGCGACCACCGCGTTCTTCACCGGCCTGATCGGCATCGTGCAGAACGACATCAAGCGCGTGGTCGCGTACTCGACCCTGTCGCAGCTGGGCTACATGACGGTGGCGCTGGGCGTGTCGGCCTACTCGGCCGCCGTGTACCACCTGATGACCCACGCCTTCTTCAAGGCGCTGCTGTTCCTGGGCGCGGGCTCGGTGATCATCGCCATGCACCACGAGCAGGACATGCGTTGCATGGGCGGCCTGCGCAGGTACATGCCGGTGACCTACTGGACCATGCTGATCGGCACCCTGGCGCTGGTCGGCACACCGTTCTTCAGCGGCTTCTACTCCAAGGACACGATCATCGAGGCCGCCGGCCACCACGCCGCCGAGGCCGGCCACTGGATCGCGACCTACGGTTACTGGGCGGTGCTGCTGGGCGCGTTCGTGACTGCGTTCTACAGCTTCCGCCTGCTGTACCTGACCTTCTTCGGCGAGGAGCGCTTCCGCGAGGCGCACCACGACGGCCACGGTCACGGCCACGACGACCACGGCCACGGCGCGCACGAGCCCCGCGAGTCGCCCTGGGTGGTGACGGTGCCGCTGGTGCTGCTGGCGATCCCGTCGGTCGTCATCGGCTTCCTCACCGCGGGCCCGATGCTGTTCGGCACCGACATGATGGGGCACGTGAAGCAGCTGCCGTTCTTCCTCGGCGCGATCGACGTCGCCGAGGGGCGCGACGTGGTCGCCAGGCTCGGCGAGGAACTGTGGCACGGGCCGGTCGAGTTCGCGCTGCACGGGTTCAAGGCGCCGACGTTCTGGCTGGCGCTGGCCGGCTTCCTGCTGGCGACCCTCATGTACCTGTGGAAGCCGGAGCTGCACCACCGCGCGCGCCGTGCGCTCGCGCTCCCGGTCCGCATCCTCGAGGAGAAGTACGGCTTCGACACGCTGTGGATCCGCGGCTTCGCCGGCGGCGGCCTGCTGCTCGGCAAGGGCTCGCGCCAGGTCGACGAAAAGGTGATCGACGGGTTCTTCGTCAACGGCAGCACGCGGGTGGTGGACGCCGCGGCGGCCATGCTGCGGAAGTCCCAGTCCGGCTATCTGTACCACTACGCCTTCGCGATGATCCTCGGTTTGATCGCGCTGCTCGGCGTCCTGCTCTGGTTCTGGAATTAAACGATGACCGTGAATGGTTCCTTCCCGCTGCTGAGCCTGCTGGTGTGGCTGCCGATCCTCGGCGGCGCGATCACGCTGCTGCTCGGCAACGCGCGCCCGCAGGCGGCGCGCTGGACCGCGCTGGCGTTCGCGGCCGCGACCCTGCTCGCGAGCATCGGCCTGTTCACCGGCTTCGACTTCGCCGACCCGGGCATGCAGTTCGTCGAGCAGCGCGCGTGGATCCCGGCCTACGACATCCAGTACCACCTCGGCGCCGACGGCATCTCGGTCGCGCTGATCGGCCTGACCACCCTGACCACGCTGCTGGTGCTGGTCGGCGCCTGGAGCCCGATCCGCACGCGGGTCAGCCAGTACGTCGCCTCGATGCTGTTCCTCGAGGGCGTGATGATCGGCGTGTTCGCGGCGATGGACGCGATGCTGTTCTACGTGTTCTTCGAGGCGATGCTGATCCCGATGTTCATCCTGATCGGCGTCTGGGGCGGCCCGCGCCGGGTCTACGCATCGCTGAAGTTCTTCCTGTACACGTTCCTCGGCTCGGTGTTCATGCTGGTCGGGCTGATCTACCTGTACATCAAGGGCGGCAGCTGGCAGCTGGCGGACATGTACGCGCTGCCCCTGGGCATGCAGGAGCAGGTGTGGCTGTTCTTCGCCTTCCTGGTCGCGTTCGCGGTCAAGGTGCCGATGTTCCCGGTGCACACCTGGCTGCCGGACGCGCACGTCGAGGCGCCGACCGGCGGCTCGGTGATCCTGGCCGCGATCATGTTGAAGATCGGCGGCTACGGCTTCCTGCGCTTCAGCCTGCCGATCGTGCCCGACGCCGGCCACGAGTGGGCCTGGCTGGTGATCGCGCTCAGCCTGGTGGCGATCATCTACGTCAGCCTGGTGGCGCTGGTCCAGGACGACATGAAGAAGCTGATCGCGTACTCCTCGGTCGCGCACATGGGCTTCGTCACCATGGGCATCTTCATCGCCTTCGCGCTGGTCCGCGACTTCGGCAACGACGGCGCCGCGCGCCTGGGCCTGCAGGGCGCGATGGTGCAGATGATCTCGCACGGCTTCATCTCCGGCGCCATGTTCTCCTGCGTCGGCGTGCTCTACGACCGCCTGCACACGCGCCGCATCGCCGACTACGGCGGCGTCGCCAACGTGATGCCGTGGTTCGCGTTCTTCGTGATCCTGTTCTCGATGGCCAACTCGGGCCTGCCGGGCACCTCCGGCTTCGTCGGCGAGTTCATGGTCATCCTGGCCAGCTTCCAGCTGCACCCGCTGCTCGCCTTCGGCGTGGCCACCACGCTGATCACCGGCGCGGCCTACACCCTGTGGCTGGCCAAGCGGATCATCTGGGGCGAAGTGGGCAACGCCAACGTCGCCACCATGCAGGACATCGAACCGCGCGAATGGGTGGTGCTGGGCACCTTCGCCGCCGGCGTGCTGCTGCTGGGCGTCTGGCCGCAGCCGCTCACCGACCTGATGGAACCGTCCATCGCGAACCTGGCGAGCCAGCTCGCCGCAAGCAAGCTCTGAGGACCATCGCCGCATGATCGCGACCATGCCCACCGCCGCCGAACTGCTGCCGCTGCTGCCCCAACTGGTGCTGGCCGGCGGTGCGTTCGCCTTGCTGCTGCTGGACCTGTTCCTCGACGACGCGCGCCGGGTCTGGACCTGGGTGCTGGGCGGGGCGCTGCTGGTGGTGGTGGCGTGGATGTCCGCGGCCGGCATCGGCGGGCAGGGCACGGTGCTGTCCGGGATGTTCGTACGCGACCACATGGCAGACGTGCTCAACGCCGGCGCCTGCCTGCTGACCGCGCTGGCGCTCATCTACGCCTGGCCGTTCCTGAAGGAGCGCGGGCTGCACGCCGGCGAGGTCGTGGTGCTGATGCTGTTCGCGGCGCTGGGCATGACCCTGCTGATCGCGGCCGGCAGCCTGGTGATGGTCTACCTCGGCCTGGAACTGATGGCGCTGAGCACCTACGCGCTGGTGGCCATCGACCGCGACAACCCGATGGCCTCCGAGGCGGCGATGAAGTACTTCGTGCTCGGCTCGCTGTCGTCGGGCCTGCTGCTGTACGGCATGTCGCTGCTGTACGGCGCCACCGGCACCCTCGATCTGGCCGCCTTGCGCGCGGCGGTGGAGGGCTCGCAGGAGACCGGCCTGCTGCTGACCGGCACCGTGTTCATGATCGCCGGCATCGCGTTCAAGTTCGCGGCCGCGCCGTTCCACATGTGGCTGCCCGACACCTACCACGGCGCCCCGACCCCGATCACGCTGTTCCTCGGCTCGGCGCCGGAGCTGGCGTCGTTCGCGCTGGCGTTCCGCCTGCTCGAGTCCGGCGTCGGCCCGCTGGACGAGCAGTGGCGCCTGCTGCTGGCGCTGCTGGCCGCGGCCTCGCTGGTGGTCGGCAACCTGGTCGCGCTGATGCAGGTGAACCTCAAGCGCATGCTCGCCTACTCGGCGGTCTCGCACATCGGCTTCGTGTTCCTCGGCCTGGCCGGCGGCGGCGAGGCCGGCTACGCCGCGGCCATGTTCTACGTGATCAGCTACGCGATCATGTCGGCGGCCGCGTTCGGCGTGATCGTGGTGCTGTCCTCGAAGGGCTACGAGGCGGACACGCTCGACGACTTCCGCGGCCTCAACCAGCGCAGCCCGTGGCTGGCCGGGATGATGCTGTGCGCGATGTTCTCGCTGGCCGGCATCCCGCCGTTCCTGGGCTTCTGGGCCAAGCTGGCGGTGCTGCGCGCGGTCATCGACGGCGGCATGCTGTGGCTGGCGATCCTGGGCATCGTGTTCGCGGTGATCGGCTGCTTCTACTATCTGCGGGTGGTCAAGGCGATGTACTTCGACGATCCGCCGGAGGGCGTGCCGGCGCCGCGCGGGGACCGCGTGTTGCGGGTCACCCTCGGGGTCAACGCGCTCGGCCTGATCGCCCTCGGCCTGGCGTGGAACCCGATCATGGCCTGGTGCCAGCAGGCGTTCATGTAAACCGCCCGGCGGGCTTGCCTGAAGTGGCGGGTTCCGTCATAATTCCGCTTCTGCTGCGGGGTGGAGCAGTCTGGCAGCTCGTCGGGCTCATAACCCGAAGGTCGCAGGTTCAAATCCTGCCCCCGCTACCACCACGCTCTCGCGTGGCGATGAAGGCTCCATTGGAGCCTTTTTCGTTTTGCGAGCGCCGGGCCCGTCGGGCATCCGTTGTCGGGATGCCCGCGCCGAATCCAGCGTCATCGGACAAAGGGGCCCACGGGCCCTTTTTTGTTTCGTCAGGAGGCGTGATGACAGACAAGGCCAGCCAGGTAGCCGGGTTGCTCGCCCCGACCGTCGCGTCGCTGGGGCTGGAGCTGCTCGGGGTCGAGTACCTGCCCGCGCCGGGCGGCGCGGTGCTGCGCCTGTACATCGACCAGCCGGCCGACGCCGGGCGCCCGGTCGGGATCGAGGACTGCGAGGCGGTGAGCCGCGAGGTCTCGGCCCAGCTCGACGTGGCCGACCCGATCAGCGGGCACTACACGCTGGAGGTCTCGTCCCCGGGCGTGGACCGGCCCCTGTTCACGGCGGCGCAGTTCGAGCGCTTCGCAGGCGAGCAGGCCAAGGTCGGCCTGAAGCTGCCGCAGGACGGCCGCCGCAGGCTGCAGGGCCGGATCCTACGGGCGGAGGGCGACACGATCGTGTTCGAGGTCGATGGCGCCGAGTTCCCGGTGGCGATGGACAACATGGACAAGGCGCGGCTGGTCCCCGACTGGGCCGCGCTCGGCATGGCCCCGGCGAAGAAGCCGGGCAAGAAGAAAAAGTAATCATCTCTAGAGAGAAGACCGGAATGACCAAGGAATTGCTGCTTGTCGTCGACGCGGTGGCCGCCGAGAAGGGCGTGCCCGAGTCGGTGATCCTCGAGGCGATCGAGGCCGCGCTGGCCTCCGCGGCGAAGAAGCGCTATCCCGACCAGGACGTGCTGACGCGCGTGGCCGTGGACCCGAAGGACGGAAGCTACGAAACCTTCCGCCGCTGGGAGGTCGTGGCCGACGACGTGGTCATGGAGTCGCCCGACCGCCAGATCCGGCTGATGGACGCGGTCGAGGAGAACCCCGAGGTCGAGGTCGGCGACTACATCGAGGAGCAGATCGAGAACCCGGACTTCGGGCGCATCGCCGCGCAGGCCGCCAAGCAGGTGATCGTGCAGCGGGTGCGCGAGGCCGAGCGCGCGCAGGTCGTGGACCAGTGGAAGGACCGCGTCGGCGAACTGGTCACCGGCGTCGTCAAGCGCGTCGAGCGCGGCAACATCTACGTGGACCTGGGCGGCAACGCCGAGGCCTTCATCCCCAAGGACAAGGGCATCCCGCGCGACGCGCTGCGCGCCGGCGACCGCGTGCGCGGCTACCTGTACGACGTGCGCCACGAGGTCCGCGGCCCGCAGCTGTTCATCAGCCGCGCCGCGCCCGAGTTCATGATCGAGCTGTTCAAGCTCGAGGTGCCGGAGGTCGGCCAGGGCCTGGTCGAGATCAAGGCCTGCGCCCGCGACCCGGGCGACCGCGCCAAGATCGCGGTGGTCGCGTACGACAACCGTACCGACCCGATCGGCGCCTGCATCGGCATGCGCGGCTCGCGCGTGCAGGCGGTGTCGAACGAGCTCAACGGCGAGCGCGTGGACATCGTGCTGTGGTCGGACAACCCGGCGCAGTTCGTGATCAACGCGATGGCGCCGGCCGAGGTGCAGTCGATCATCGTCGACGAGGAAAAGCACTCCATGGACCTCGCGGTCGCCGAGGACAAGCTGGCCCAGGCCATCGGCCGCGGCGGCCAGAACGTGCGCCTGGCCAGCCGCCTGTCCGGATGGCAGCTCAACGTCATGACCCAGGACCAGGTGCAGGCCAAGTCCGAGGCCGAGCAGGAAGCGGCGCGCGCGCTGTTCCAGGAGAAGCTGGAGGTCGACGAGGAGATCGCCGGCATCCTGGTCTCCGAGGGCTTCAGCACGGTCGAGGAGATCGCCTACGTTCCGGTCGGCGAGCTGCTGGCGATCGAGGGCTTCGACGAGGACATCGTCGAGGAGCTGCGCTCGCGCGCCCGCGACGCCCTGCTCAACGACGCGCTGGCGGTCGAGGAGGGGCTGGAGGAGAACCAGCCCGCCGAGGACCTGCTCCAGCTCGAGGGCATGGACGAGGAAACCGCGTTCGCGCTGGCCCTGCACGGCATCCGCACCGCCGACGACCTCGGCGAGCTGGGGGCCGACGAGGTGGTCGAGTTCGGGATCGAGGGCATGGACGAGGAGCGCGCCGCGGCGCTGATCCTGGCCGCCCGCGCCGAGGAGATCGCCCGCCTGGAGCGGGAAGGCTGAGCCGACGGTAGAATTGCTGGTCCACTGCCGCCCGCCCCAGGCAGGCCGGCACTAGAAACGGGAACGGAATGTCGCAACAAACCACCATCCGCAAGCTGGCCGCACTGGTGAACACACCGGTCGACAAACTGTTGGAGCAGCTGGCCGAGGCCGGCATGAACTTCGACGGTCCCGACCAGGTCGTCACCAGCATCGAGAAGGTCAAGCTGCTCGGCTTCCTCAAGCGCGCCCACGGCAAGTCCGGGAAGGCCGCGGAGGAGATCGCCGCGCCGCGCAAGATCACGCTCAGCCGCAGCCGCAAGCAGGAGCTCACCGTCGGCGGCGGCAAGAACCGCAGCACGGTGGACGTGGTCGTGCGCAAGAAGGTCACCCTGGTCAAGCCGACCGAGGCGCCGCGCGAGGAAGGCTCGTCGGAGGACAGCGAGCGCGCCGAGATCCTGCGCAAGCTGGAGGAGTCGCGCCAGCGCAACCTGTCCGAGCAGCAGCGCCTGGCCGAGGCCGACAAGCGCCGCGCCGAGGAAGCCGAGCGCAAGCGCCTCGAGGAAGAGGCCGCCAAGGCCGAGGCCGAGCGCCTCGCGGCCGAGGCCGCGGCAATGCCGCCGCCCGAGGAGGAACTCGCGCGCAAGGCCCATGGCCACGGCCATCCCAAGCCCGCGCCGCGCGCCGACGACAAGGCGGGCCGCCACAAGACCCGCGGCTCGCACGCGATGGTCGCCGGGGTCGAGGACGACGACCGCGCCAGCCGCTTCGCCGGCAAGATGCACCTGAGCGCGGCCGACCGTGCCCGCCGCGGCGCCGGCCGCGGCAAGCCCAAGCCGCGCCGCCATGCCGAGCAGGCCCGTTCGGGCACCGGCTTCACCCGCCCGACCGCGCCGATCGTGCGCGAGGTGGCGATCGGCGAGGCGATCACCGTCGCCGACCTGGCGCAGAAGCTGGCCATGAAGGGCGGCGACGTGGTCAAGGCGCTGTTCAAGATGGGCGTCATGGCGACCATCAACCAGGCGCTCGACCACGACACCGCCGTGCTGCTGGTCGAGGAACTCGGCCACACCGCCGTGCCGGAGCAGGCCAACGACGCGGAGAGCGAGCTGCTCGCGCACGTCGAGGAAGTGCAGGGCGATGCCGTGACCCGTCCGCCGGTGGTGACCATCATGGGCCACGTGGACCACGGCAAGACCTCGCTGCTGGACTACATCCGCAGCACCAAGGTGGCGTCCGGCGAGGCCGGCGGCATCACCCAGCACATCGGCGCGTACCACGTCGAGACCGACAAGGGCGTCATCAGCTTCCTCGACACCCCGGGCCACTCGGCGTTCACCTCGATGCGGGCGCGCGGCGCCAAGGTCACCGACATCGTGGTGCTGGTGGTCGCGGCCGACGACGGCGTGATGCCGCAGACGATCGAGGCGATCCAGCACGCGAAGGCGGCCAACGTGCCGCTGATCGTCGCGATCAACAAGATCGACAAGTCCGACGCCGACCCCTCGCGGGTCAAGAACGAGCTGCTGGCGCAGGACGTGGTCGCCGAGGACTTCGGCGGCGACACCCAGATGGTCGAGCTCTCGGCCAAGACCGGCCAGGGCGTGGACAACCTGCTGGACGCGATCTCGCTGCAGGCCGAGGTGCTGGAGCTGCGCGCGGTCGCGGAAGGCCGCGCCTCGGGCGTGGTGATCGAGTCGGCACTGGACAAGGGCCGCGGCCCGGTCGCGACCGTGCTGGTGCAGCAGGGCACCCTGGAGAAGGGCGACTTCGTGGTCTGCGGCGTGCAGTTCGGCCGCGTGCGCGCGCTGTTCGACGAGACCGGCGGACAGGTCCGGAAGGCCGGCCCGTCGATCCCGGTGCAGGTGCTCGGCCTCTCGGGCGTGCCCGATGCCGGCGACGATTTCGTGGTGGTCGCCGACGAGCGCCTGGCCAGGGAAGTCGCCGAGCAGCGCGACGCCAAGCGCCGCGAGTCGCGCCTGGTCGCCCAGGCGGGCAACCGCATGGAAGACATCATGGCGCAGATGGGCGAGGGCGCCGGCCAGCTCACCCTGCCGCTGATCATCAAGGCCGACGTGCAGGGTTCGGTGCAGGCGCTGCGCGAGGCGCTCACCGGGCTGTCCAACGACCAGATCCGGATCAACGTGATCGGCTCCGGCGTCGGCGGCATCACCGAGTCCGACGCGCAGCTGGCGGCCACCTCCAAGGCCACCATCATCGGCTTCAACGTGCGTGCCGACGCCTCGGCGCGCAAGCTGATCGAGACCACAGGCGTGGACCTGCGCTACTTCTCGATCATCTATGACGTCATCGACCAGGTGAAGCAGGTCGCGTCGGGCATCCTGGGCGTCGAGATCCGCGAGGAGATCATCGGCATCGCCGAGGTCCGCGACGTGTTCCGCAGCTCCAAGTTCGGCGCCGTGGCCGGCTGCATGGTGGTCGAGGGCGTGGTCAAGCGGAACAAGCCGATCCGCGTGCTGCGCGACAACACCGTGATCTTCGAGGGCGAACTGGAATCGCTGCGCCGCTTCAAGGAGAACGTCGACGAGGTCCGCGCCAACACCGAATGCGGCATCGGCGTGAAGGCCTACAACGACGTCAAGCCGGGCGACCAGATCGAGTGCTTCGAGCGCGTCGAGGTGCAGCGCACGCTCTGATGGCCAGGTCCTTCGCCCGCACCGACCGCGTCGCCGCCCAGCTCCGCCGCGAGCTGGGCACCCTGGTGCACGCGGCCGCGCGCGAGCACGCGCTGCCCTCGGTCAGCGTCTCCGACGTCGAGGTCAGCCGCGACATGGCCCACGCCAAGGTGTTCGTCACCGCGCTGCAGCCCGAGCGCTCGGGCGAGGCGCTCAAGGGCCTGAAGGCGCTGGCGCCGGAGCTCCGCCACCGGCTGGCGCAGGCGGTGAAGCTGCGCCACGTGCCGGAACTGCATTTCCATTACGACGAATCGCTCGACCGCGGCGAGCGGATCGAGCAACTGCTGCGCGACGACCGCCCGCCCGCCGACTGACCTCGCAGGAGCGCCCCCTTGCGCAAGGCCTTCCGCAAGCTCGACGGCATCCTGCTGCTCGACAAGCCGCACGGGCTCAGTTCCAACCAGGCATTGCAGCGGGTCCGGCACCTGTTCCGGGCCGCCAAGGCCGGGCATACCGGCAGCCTCGACCCGCTGGCCACCGGCCTGCTGCCGGTCTGCTTCGGCGAGGCCACCAAGATCGCCGGCGGCCTGCTCGGCGCGCGCAAGGCCTACGACACCGTGGCCCGCCTGGGCCAGGTCACCGACACCGACGACGCCGAGGGCCGGCTGCTGCGCGAGCGCCCGGTCCCGGAACTGACGGTGGAACGGATCGACGCGGCCCTCGCCAGCCTGACCGGCCGCATCCAGCAACGGCCGCCGATCTACTCGGCGCTCAAGCGTGGCGGCGAGCCGCTCTATGCCCGCGCCCGCCGCGGCGAGGAGATCGAGGTCGAGCCGCGCGAGGTCGAGGTCCACCGGTTCGAACTGCGGTCGGCGGCCGACCTGCTCGACGGCCTCTCCGGCGCGCTGCCGCCGCAGCTGCGCCTCCACGTGGAGTGCGGCTCCGGCACCTACGTGCGCAGCCTGGTCCGCGACCTGGGCGAGCTGCTGGGATGCGGCGCGCACGTGGCCGAGCTGCGCCGGCTCTGGGTGGACCCGTTCCGCGAGCCTCGGATGTGGACGCTGGAGGCCCTGGAGGCGCTGGCCGAGCGCGGCGAGCGCAGCCTCGACGCCTGCCTGCTGCCGGTCGAGGCCGGCATGGCCAGCTGGCCGCAGGTCCGCGTCGGCGCGGCCGAGGCCCGGCGGCTCGGCCAGGGGCAGGGGGTGGACGGCGCCTTCCATCCCCCCGGCGAGGTCGCCGTGATGGACGAGGAGGGCCGCGCGCTGGGCCTCGGCGAGGTCGGCCCGGACGGCCGCCTGCGGCCCCGGCGGCTGTTCGCCTGGGCCGCGGTCCAGCCTTGACGGCCCCGGGCGCCTTGTCCGCAAAGCGGGCGCCGCGCTAGAATTACGTGTTCCACCAACCGCACGCGGCGGGCCTGGCGGTGCGTGCGTTGTCAGCTGCTGTCGACAATGGCGTTCCTGCCGACCACGCATCACCCCAAGAGGCCAGCATGGCAATCGACAGCTCCAGCATCATCGAAGAATTCAAGCGCGGCGCCAACGACACCGGTTCCCCGGAAGTCCAGGTCGCCCTGCTCACCGCCCGCATCACCCAGCTCACCGAGCACTTCAAGACCCACAAGCAGGACCACCACAGCCGGCGCGGCCTGCTGATGATGGTCAACCGCCGGCGCAGCCTGCTCGACTACCTGCACCGCAAGGATGCAGAGCGCTACAAGGCGCTGATCCAGAAGCTGGGCCTGCGTCGCTGAGTACCACCCCGACCGCGGCGCAGCAATGCGCCGCGGTTTTGTTTTGATGCTTCGAAAGCACAACTCCAAGGACATTCCCACCGTGGCGAAAATCACCAAGACCTTCCAGTACGGCAACCATGAAGTCACGCTGGAGACCGGCGAGATCGCGCGCCAGGCCGGCGGCGCGGTCATGGTCAAGTGCGACGGCACCGTGCTGCTGGTCACCGCGGTGGCCAACCGGACCGCCCGCGAGGGGCAGGACTTCTTCCCCCTGACCGTGGACTACCAGGAGAAGTTCTACGCCGGCGGCCGCATCCCCGGCGGCTTCTTCAAGCGCGAGGGCCGGGCGACCGAGAAGGAAACGCTGATCTCGCGCCTGATCGACCGCCCGATCCGCCCGCTGTTCCCCGACGGCTTCCGCAACGAAGTCCAGGTGATCGCCACGGTGATGTCGCTGAACCCGGAGATCGACGGCGACATCCTCGCCCTGATCGGCGCGTCCGCCGCGCTGTCGCTGTCCGGCGCCCCCTTCCAGGGTCCGATCGGCGCCGCCAAGGTCGGTTACAGGGACGGCAAGTACCTGCTCAACCCGACGGTCAGCGAGCTGCAGAATTCCAGGCTCGAGCTGGTCGTCGCCGGTACCGCCTCGGCGGTGCTGATGGTGGAGTCCGAAGCCCAGGAGCTGTCCGAGGACGTGATGCTCGGCGCGGTGATGTTCGGCCACCAGCAGATGCAGGTGGCGATCGACGCCATCAACGCGCTGGTCGCCGAAGCCGGCAAGCCGAAGTGGGAGTGGACCGCGCCGGCCGCCGACCAGGCCATGGTCGACGCGCTCAAGGGCGCGATCGGCGACCGCCTGGGCCAGGCCTTCGCGATCCGCGACAAGCTGCAGCGCCGCGACGCGCTGTCGACGCTGAAGAAGGACGTGCTGGCGCAGCTGGCCGACGAGGCCGAGGCCAAGGGCTGGGACCTGGCCGCGATGTCCAAGGAGTTCGGCGAGCTCGAGTACCAGACCCTGCGTGATTCGGTGCTGCAGACCAAGGTCCGCATCGACGGCCGCGCGCTCGACACCGTGCGCCCGATCAGCGCCCAGGTCGGCGTGCTGCCGCGCGTGCACGGCTCGTCGCTGTTCACCCGCGGCGAGACCCAGGCGATCGTCGCCGTCACCCTCGGCACCGCGCGCGACGGACAGGTGATCGACGCGGTGGCCGGCGAGTACAAGGAACACTTCCTGTTCCACTACAACTTCCCGCCGTACTCGGTCGGTGAAGCCGGCCGCATGATGGGCCCGAAGCGCCGCGAGATCGGCCACGGCCGCCTCGCCAAGCGCGGCGTGCTGGCGGTGATGCCGACGATGGAGGAGTTCCCGTACACCATCCGCGTGGTGTCCGAGATCACCGAGTCCAACGGTTCCTCGTCGATGGCGTCGGTGTGCGGCAGCTCGCTGGCGCTGATGGACGCCGGCGTGCCGGTGAAGGCGCCGGTGGCGGGCATCGCCATGGGCCTGGTGAAGGAAGGCGACAACTACGTGGTGCTGAGCGACATCCTCGGCGACGAGGACCACCTGGGCGACATGGACTTCAAGGTCGCGGGCACCGAGAACGGCATCTCCGCGCTGCAGATGGACATCAAGATCCAGGGCATCACCGAGGACATCATGAAGACCGCGCTCGCGCAGGCGAAGCAGGGCCGCATGCACATCCTCGGCGAGATGGGCAAGGCGCTGACCGCGCCGCGCCCGGAGCTCTCGGACTTCGCGCCGCGCCTGATCACCATCAAGATCCACCCGGACAAGATCCGCGAGGTGATCGGCAAGGGCGGTTCGGTGATCCAGGGGATCACCAAGGAAACCGGCACCCAGATCGACATCCAGGACGACGGCACCATCACCATCGCCTCGGTCAACGCCGCCGCCGGCCAGGCCGCGAAGGCGCGCATCGAGCAGATCACCTCGGACGTCGAGCCGGGCCGCATCTACGAGGGCAAGGTCGCCAAGCTGATGGACTTCGGCGCGTTCGTGACCATCGCCCCCGGCAAGGACGGCCTGGTGCACGTCTCGCAGATCTCGAACGAGCGCGTGGAGCGCGTCAGCGACGTGCTCAAGGAAGGCGACGTGGTCAAGGTCAAGGTGCTGGAAGTGGACAAGCAGGGCCGCATCCGCCTGTCCATGAAGGCCGTGGCCGAGGGCGAGGGCGGCGACGCCGCCTGAGCGCCGGGCGCCGCGTGAGGATCGGAAAAGGCGGGCCCGGGCCCGCCTTTTTCATGCGCTACGGAACCGGATCCGGCGGCGTGCGGGATCGGCCTCGACCAGTTCGACATCCACGTTCTCGCCGAGTGGCAAGGGGTGTTCCGCTTCCACCCGCGCCTCGATCGCGAGGGCGTGCAGCATGATGGTGCCCCGGCGCGGGTCGCGGCGCTCGACCTCGACGATGCTGGCGCGGAAGCGCTCGCCGGTGCGCCGTGCCAGCACCAGGCTCTCGGCCAGGTCGATCACCGCGCGCTGGTAGCGGCCGGCGCGGCGGTCCGATTCGGCCATGGTCCCTGGCAAGCCCGGCAGCGCCTCCAGCACCCAGGCGGGCGGCGCCTCGCCGGCGCACAGCGCCAGGCACAGCTCGCCGGTGTAGCGGTCCACCAGCCGCCGCAGGGGCGCGGTGCAGTGGGTGTAGGTGGATGCCAGCGCGGCGTGCATCGGGTGTTCCGGCAGCGCGCCCTCGAACGCGGCGTAGCCGGCGCCGCGCAGCACCGTGGTCGCCGACACCAGCATGGCCACGTGCGCCGGGTCCCGCGGGTCGAGCGAGCGGATGAAGTCGGGGTAGGGGCGCTCGCGCGGCCAGTCGATCGCCAGCGCACGCGCCGTGCGGCGCAGGCGCTCCAGGGCGTGCGGGTCCGCCTCCGGCAGCGTGCGCAGCAGGCCGACGCCGTGCAGGGTCATCAGGTGCGCGGCGGCCATCCCGGTCAGCAGCGAGACCTGCTCGTTCCAGTCCTCGACCGGCTCGCGCGCGCGGAACTCCAGCCGCCAGCGCTCGCCGTCCACCCGGATCTCCTGGTCCGGGAGCGGCAGGCTGACGCCGCCGCGGCGCCGTTCGCGCTGCATGCGCAGCTCGCCGACCTCGCGCAGCAGTTGCCACATCGAACCGGCCTCGCCGGCATCGATCGCGCGCTGGACGCCGGCGTAGTCGAAGCGTTCGCGGCTGCGCACCATCGCGCGGCGCACGTCCACCGCGACGCCCTCGCCGATCCGGTCCAGGGTGATCGTCCACAGCAGCGCAGGGCGTTCGCGGCCCGGCAGGAGCGAGGCGCCGTCCTCGGACAACACCATCGGGTGCAGCGGGATGCTGTCGCCTGCGCCGTAGAGGGTCTGGCCGCGACGGTTGGCCTCCAGGTCCACCGGGTCGCCGGGGCGCACGAAGGCGCCGACGTCGGCGATCGCGTAGTGCACCAGGTAGCCGTCGCCGTCGCGCTCGACGTGCAGTGCCTGGTCCAGGTCCATCGCGCCGGGCGGGTCCACCGTCACCAGCGGCAGGTCGGTGCGGTCGAGCGCGGGCAGGCGCGGTCTGGCGGCGGCGGCGCGCGCGGCCGCCTCGACCTCCGGCGGGAACGCGTCGGGCAGGCCCATCTCGCGCCGGATCGCGGCGATCCCCGGTTCCAGCGCCGGCGACGCCGGGCGGTCGGCGCGCAGGCGGCGGGTCGTGCGCAAGGGCAGCTCCTTTGCGTGCGGCTATGCCGGTACGGTGAACAATTCCGGCTGCGCGATCAACTCGTCGCGGTCGGCGAAGCCGCCGAGGCCGACCCCGGCCAGGCGGTAGCGGGTGCGTGAGGGCAGGCCGACACGGTCGCGCAGCGCGCAGGCGATGTCCGCGACGCTGGCCGCGTCGGCGGGCGGCAGCGGCGGCGTCAGGCTGCGGGTGAGGATACGGAACTCGGCGGTCTTGAGCTTCAGCACCACGGTGCGCGCGACCCGTTCGGGGCGGCGCGCGCGTTCGCGCAGGTAGCCCTCCCAGGCCTTGCCGGCGAGCTCGCGGATCGCCGGCTCCAGCTCCTCCAGCAGCAGGTCGTGCTCGAAGGTGTCCTCGCACGATATCTGCAAGGTCGGGCGCTCGCTGACCACCGGGCGTTCGTCGATGCCCAGCGACAGCTCGTGCAGGCGCCGGCCCCAGCGGCCGAAGCGGCGCTCGAGGTCTTCGACGCTCCAGTTGCGCAGGTCCGAGACCAGCGCCAGGCCCATGTCGGCGAGCTTGCGTTCCATGACCCGCCCGACGCCGGGCAGGCGGCCCACCGGCAGCGGCGCGAGGAAGGCCTGCACCTGCCGCGGCCGCACCACGAACAGGCCGTCCGGCTTGCGGAAGTCGGAAGCGATCTTGGCGACGAACTTGTTGGGCGCGACGCCGGCGGATGCGGTGAGGCCGGTCTCGGCACGGATCTCGGCGCGGATCGCCTCGGCGGTCGCGGTGGCCGAAGGCAGGCCGGCGCGGTTGTCGCTGACGTCGAGGTAGGCCTCGTCCAGCGACAGCGGCTCGATCGCGTCGGTGTAGCGCGAGAAGATCCCGTGCACCTGGCGCGACACCGCCTTGTAGCGGGTGAAGTCCGGCGGCACGAACACCGCGTGCGGGCACAGGCGCCCGGCGCGCATCGCCGGCATCGCCGAGCGCACGCCGAACCGGCGCGCTTCGTAGCTGGCCGCGCACACCACCGAGCGCTTCCCGCGCCAGGCCACCACCACCGGGCGCCCGCGCAGCGCCGGGTCGTCCCGCTGTTCCACCGACGCATAGAACGCGTCCATGTCGACGTGGATGATCTTGCGCGCGGCCATGGCCGCTAGGGTAGCGCGGCCGCCGCCGGCCCGGCCGGTGACGGGTTCACGCCGTTGGTGCCATGCTATGCCGGCATGAGCGACCGTTCGCCGCGCCCGCGCCACTTCTCGATGCTCCGCGACTTCCAGCTCGCGGACTGGTTCACGCTGGGCAACGCCTTCTGCGGCACCGGCGCGGTGTTCGCGGCGATGCGCTACCTGCAGGACGGCCAGGTCGGCGACCTGCTCTGGGGCATGGCGCTGATCCCGCTGGCGTTCGTGCTGGATGCCTTCGACGGCCGCATCGCGCGCTGGCGCAAGGTCGCCTCGACCCTGGGCCGCGAGCTCGACTCGCTGGCCGACGTCATCTCCTTCGGCCTGGCGCCAGCGGCGCTGGGCTACGCCTGCGGGCTGCAGGGCGGCTGGGACTGGCTGGTGCTGTCGTACTTCGTGTGCTGCGGGGTCAGCCGGCTGGCGCGCTACAACGTCACCGCCGAGTCGCTGTCGGGCGCGGAGGGCAAGGTGAAGCATTTCGAAGGCACGCCGATTCCGACCAGCGTGCTCATCGTGGCGCTGCTTGCGGTCGCGGCCTGGGCCGGTCGTCTCGGGCCCGACCTCTGGTTCGGCGAACTGCGCATCGGCCCCTGGCTGCTGCATCCCCTGGTGCTGGTTTACGCTGTGTCCGGGTCGCTGATGATCAGCAAGACCCTGCGCATCCCCAAGCCCTGACGAGGTCCCGATGGCAGAGCACCGCCCGTTCACCCGCTCCCGCACCGACCGCTGGTTCGCCGGCGTGCTCGGCGGCATCGCCCAGCGCTTCGGCTGGAACGCGACGCTGCTGCGCATCGTCTACGTGGTCGTGTCGATCGCCTCGGTCGCGTTCCCGGGCATCCTGGTGTACCTGATCCTGTGGCTGCTGATGCCCGAAGAGGGCAGCTGACGCCGGTGCGCCGCGCGCTGCTGGCGCTCGGCATTCTGTGGACGGCGCCGAACACGCTGCTCGGCCTGCTGGCCGGCGCCGCCGCCGTCGCTTTCGGCGCCCGCGCGACGCTGCGCCGCGGCGACCTGGCACTGGTGTTCCATGGCGTCCCCTGGGGTCCCGGTGGCGCGCTCACCCTCGGCAACGTGATCCTGCACACCGGCGAGGACCTGGCCACGCCGTGCCTGACCTACGCGCACATGGCGGGCGAGGGCGACGAGCCGGCGATCCTGCTCTGCGACCACGAGCGCGCGCATGTCTTGCAGGCGATGGTGCTGGGCCCGCTGTTCCTGCCGGCCTACCTGCTGTGCGGCGGCGTCAGCGCCCGCAACCGCTTCGAGCGCGCGGCCGACCGCTACGCGCGGACCGGGCGCGGGTGGTGGCCGTGGACATGACGGGTTCCGTTCCTACCCCGTATTCGGACTTCCCCTACAGCCTTCGCAGGGGCGCGGGGCGAGACTCACCCCGCCGACAACGCGTGCCGCCTGTCCCCCCTGGCAGCTTTGCGGTCGCGGGGGCCGCAGGACGCGGCCCTGTCGGAACTTCCTCGCGGGATCCCGCCTGGTACCGGAGGAGGGACTCGAACCCTCACGATGTCGCCATCGGCGGATTTTGAATCCGCTGCGTCTACCGTTCCGCCACTCCGGCGCGGGCGCGAATTATACGGCGGCCGGCCTCGTACGGCGCTAGAACCCGCCATGGCGGGCCATGGCCGCGGCCAGCGCGAAGATCGCAGCCAGCAGCACCAGTTCCAGCCGCAGCATGCCGCGCAGGCGTGACTGCTCGGCCGCCGTCGGCAGGAAGCCCGGGTCGGCCGCCAGCGCCTTGCGCCAGCGCAGGAAGCGCACGGTCGGCAGGATCGACAGCAGCGCCACCAGCACGAACACGCCGAGCTTGGCGTGGAACCACGGGTTGTGCAGGTACCAGGCGCTCGGCTTCACCCCCAGGAACACCCGACCGAGGCCGGCGGCGAGCAGCAGCATGGCGCTGATGCCGTAGCCCGCGTCGAGCCTGGCGAGGCGGCGCAGGGTGTCGGCGTCCAGTGGCCCGCGCAGCAGCACCGCTTCGGCGACCAGCATCGCCGCGAGCGTGAACACCAGCAGGTGGTGGGCGATGGCGAGCAGCAGGTCGGTCAGCACCGGCCCGCCCCGACGGCGTCCGTGGGCAGCGCCTTGGCGGCGCGTTCGAACCATTCGCCATGGTCCGGCACGAACATCGCGCAGGATTCCATCGGTGCCTTGTAGATGTGCAGCGAGATCGCGACCGCATCGCTGCTGGCGTTGCGGATGGCGTGGTACTCGTGCGGCGGGATCAGGCTGCCGGCGCTGCCCGGCCCGGCGTGGATGCCGCCGGCGGCGCGGAAGCGGAAGCGTTCACCCTCGCGCTCGAGCAGTTCGTACTGGGTGATCTCGAGTTCGCCGTCCCAGACCCCTTCCACGCACCACAGGCCGCAGTGGTCGTGGATCGGCGTGCCCTGGCCGGGACCCCAGGTCATCGCGACCACGCTGTAGCCGTGCTCCGGGCTGCGGTACAGCTCGCGGCGCGCGTAGTGGTCGGCGACCGGTTCGTGCACGCAGTCGGGCAGGCGCACGTCGCGGTCGCGGATCAGCCCGCAGAGCACGCCGCGCAGGGCGGCGGTGATGGCGTGCTGGTCGCCGCTGGCCACCGCGCCGTCGATGGCGCGTACGAGCTTGTCGCGGCCGGGGAAGTCGAGGTCGGGGGCGCAGGTGCTGTGGGAACTCATGCCCTGATTCTAGCGTCCGGCGCGGGTCGCGGCGCCAGCGCCGCTCCTACAGGGTGGCCAGGAAGCCGCGCACGGCCGGGTCGAAGCGCCCGAAGTCCACCAGGAAGGCGTCGTGGCCCTGGGGCGACTCCAGCGGCAGGAAGCCGGTCTCGGCACCGCCGGCGCGCAGGCCCTCGGCGATCTGCTCCTGTTGCTGCAGCGGGAACAGGATGTCGGTGGCCACGCCGATCGCCATTGCCCGCTCCAGCCGGATCGCGGACAGCGCGCTGAGCACGTCGCCGGCCTGGTCGGCGCAGGGCACGTCGGCGTACTCGGCGAGGTCGAACCAGTCCATCGAGCGGCTCAGGTACAGGTAGCTGTTGGGGTCGAAGTTGCGCACGAAGCGGCGCGCGTGCGCCTCCAGGTAGCTCTCGACCTCGAATTCGAGGCCGAACGGATCCTCGTCGTCGCGGCGGTCGGAATCCAGGCGCACGCGGCCGAAGCGGCCGTCCCATTCGAGCGCCGAGCGGTAGGTGATCACGCCGAGCTTGCGCGCCATGCGCATGCCCGAGTCCGGGTAGCGCTCCTCGTCGTAGTTGCCGTCGTTCCAGTTGCGGTCCAGGCGGATGGCCTCGCGCTGCAGCGAGCGGATCGCGATCGAGAACGGCAGCGCGTGCGCTGCGCCGGAGATGTTGAGGTGCGCGCGCGCGATGCCCGGGTGCCGTTGCAGCAGCGCCAGCGCGGTCATCCCGCCCATCGAGTTGCCGACCACGCAGGCGAGCCGGTCGATGCCGAGCGCGCGCACCACGTGCGCGGCCGCGTCGGCGCCGTCCTCGATCGAGAGATCCGGGAACGCCAGGCGGTACGGTGCGCCGGTGGCAGGATCCACCGAGGCCGGCCCGGTGGAGCCCTTGCAGCTGCCCAGCGGATTGACGCAGACCACGAACCAGCGCTCGCTGTCGATCGCCTTGCCGGGGCCGACCATCTGCTCCCACCAGCCGTCGGCGGGGTTGGCCTCGCTGCGCGCGGCGTGCGCGTCGGGCGACAGGCCGGGCAGGATCAGCAGCGCATTGCTCCGCGCGGCGTCGAGCCTGCCCCAGGTCTCGTAGGCGACGCGGGCGCCGTGCAGCGCGCCGCCGCGTTTCATCGGGAAGGGCGAGGGGAGTTCGATCCAGCGCGTGCCGGGCGGGATGAATTCGGTCATCCGCTGATTCTACGGGGCCTCAGCGATCCGCGATGACGACCTCGACCGGCTGTTCCGCGGGAAGGACGACGCGGACCGGGGCCGATTCCGGGTCCCCGGCGCCAGGGTTGGCGGTGCCGTCGCGCGACAGGCGGGCGACGATCTCGACCTCCTTCAGGTCGGACAGCTTCTGCGTCGGCATCAGGCTGTCGGCGTCGTCGAGGGTGGCGGTGAACGGCAACTCAGCGATCGCGTGCTTCTCGGCCGCGACCGGCATCGGCGGTCCGCCGGCGGCGCGCGCGTAGACGAACACCGCGGCATCGGGATGGGCTTCGTCGCGCAGGCGTTCGGCGAGGGCCGGCGCGAGCGAAACGCGGACCTGCAGCGCAACCCCCGGGGAAGCAGCTTCAGTCGGCGGCAATGGCGGCAGCGGCGGCAGGCCGGCATCCGCGCGCGCGGCATCCACCTGCTCGCGCAGCGGCGCCGCGGTGCGCGCATCCACCTGCGCCAGCAGCGGCTCCCAGGTGCGCGCGGCGCCGGCGGCGTCGCCGGCCTGGCGGCGTGCGATGCCGAGGAACCAGCGCGCGCGCTGGTGGGTCGCGTCCACCTCGAGCGCGTGCTCGAGCAGGCCGGTGCCGGTGGCATCGAAGCGGTGTTCCGGCGCGGCCAGCGCGCGTGCTTCGGCGGCCTCCACCAGCACGTCGGGTTCGTCCGGGGCCAGCCGCGCGGCCTCGCCGAAGGCGTCGCGGGCCTTGTCGGGCCGGCCGGCAGCGGCGTACGCGCGGCCGAGCAGGCGCCAGCCCTGGATCGCCTGGGGCTCTCGCTCGAGCTGCGCCTCGAGCTGGGCGATCGCGGCCTCGAGCGTCTGCGGCGGCTCGCGCACGGCCGGGTCGAGCGCCAGCGGCGTGCCCACCAGCCGGTACAGCGCGAAGGCGGCCAGCAGCAGCCCGGCGAACAGCCCACCGAGCGCGATCCGCGAGCCGGGCCCGTGCCACAGCGGGCGCAGCACGAAGGCCAGCACCGCCACTGCGACGACCGCGGCGAGCAATGCGAACACGAGCATCGGCTGGCCCATCACCACTCCTGCCCGTCGTCGTCGGGCAGCGGCTCGCGCCCCGCATGCCGGCGCACCACGCGCCACACCACCAGGCCACCGGCAAGCACCAGCAGCAGCGGCCCGAACCACAGCAGCCAGGTCCTGGATTCCACCCGCGGACGGTAGAGCACGAACTCGCCGTAGCGCGCGACCAGGAACTGCTCGATCTCGGCGTCGCTGCGGCCTTCGCGCATCAACCCGAGCACCTCGCGCCGCAGGTCGTGCGCGATCTGCGCGTCCGAGTCGGCCAGCGACTGGTTCTGGCACATCACGCAGCGCAGCTCGGCGACCAGGGCGTGGAAGCGCTGCTCCTCGGCACGGTCGCGGAACACCAGCGGGGCCGGGTCGCTGCCGGCCTGGGCCAGCGCGGGAGCGGGGGCGAGGACCAACGCAAGCAGCAGCGCGAGCAGGACGGCGGAGCAACGGTTCATCCGGCCACCTCCAGCTTCGCCAGCGCGGGCAGCAGTTCGCCTTCGACCACCGCGTCGGTGAGCGGACCCACGTGCTTCCAGCGGATGATGCCGTCGGCGTCCACCAGGTAGGTCTCCGGTGCGCCGTAGATGCCCCAGTCGATGGCGTAGCGGCCTTCGTAGTCCACCACCACCAGCCAGAACGGGTTGCCGAAACGCTCCAGCCAGGCGACGGCGTCGGCGTGCTCGTCCTTCCAGTTGTAGCCGACCACGCGCACGCGCTTGCTCTCGGCGAACTTCGTCAGCACGGGATGCTCGGCGCGGCAGGACACGCACCAGCTGCCCCAGACGTTCATCACGAACGGTGCGCCCTTGAGCTCGTCCAGCGTCGCCAGCCGCCCGGGCTCGTGCAGCACCGGCAGCTCGAATGCCGGCGCCGGCTTGCCGATCAGCGGCGAGGGCAGTGCCTCGCGGTTCGGATTGCGGCTGAGCCAGACGCCGGCGGCCAGCAGCAGCGCGAGCCCGGCGAACACCAGCAGGGGCAGCCAGCGGCCGAGTCTGGAAGCGGCCATCACGCGGTCCTCCGTGGTTCGCGGCGGAAGCGGCGGTCGGTCGCGGTGACCAGCCCGCCGAGTGCCATCAGCGCGGCGCCGATCCAGATCCAGCGCACGAACGGCCGCGTGTACACGCGCAGCGCCCAGCTGCCGTTGCCCAGGTCCTCGCCGAGCGCGACGTACAGGTCGCGGGTGAAGCCGGCATCGAGACCGGCCTCGGTCATCACCTGGCCGCCGCTGGCGTAACGGCGCTTCTCGGGGTGCAGGGTGGTGAGCTCGCGGCCGTCGTGCAGCACGGTGACCGTGCCGTACTCGGCCAGGTAGTTCGGGCCGCGCCGTTCTTCGACGCGCTCGAAGCGGAAGGCATGCCCGCCGAGCTCGACCTGCTGGCCCGGCGCCAGCGCGAGTTCGCGCTGCTGGCCCAGGCCTTCGACCAGCAGCGCGCCGGCCAGGAATACCGCGATGCCGAAATGCGCCAGCACCATGCCGAGCATCTCCGCGGTCATGCGCCCGCCGGGGCTGCGCAGGCGCTGCCAGGCGAAGCGCAGGGTGCCGAACCCGACCCACGCCGCGCCGGCGACACCGGCGGCGACCTTCCATTCCCCGCGCGGCGCGAGCACGAAGGCGACGATCCCCAGCACCAGCGCCAGCAGCAGCCACGGCAGCAGCAGCGCCATCGGCTTCGAGGCCTGCTCGCGCTGCCAGCGGGTCAGCGGCCCGAACGGCACCAGCAGCACCAGCGGCGCCATCAGCACCGTGAACAGCAGCGCGAAGTAGGGCGGGCCGACCGAGATCTTGCCCAGTTCCAGGGCGTCGGCCAGCAGCGGGTAGAGGGTGCCGATGAGCACCATCGCGCAGGCGCCGGCGAGCAGCAGGTTGTTGAGCAGCAGCAGGGTCTCGCGCGACATCGGCGCGAAGCGGCGGCGCGGGTCGTCGGCGTCGGTTTCCGGCGCGCGCAGCGCGTACAGCAGCAGCGAGCCGCCGATGACGATGCCGAGGAACACCAGGATGAACAGTCCGCGCGAGGGATCGGCGGCGAACGCGTGCACGCTGGTCAGCACGCCGGAACGCACCAGGAAGGTGCCCAGCAGCGACAGCGAGAACGCCGCGATCGCCAGCAGCAGGGTCCAGCCGGCGAAGCTGCCGCGCTTCTCGGTCACCGCCTGCGAGTGCAACAGCGCGGTGCCGGCCAGCCAGGGCATGAAGCTGGCGTTCTCTACCGGGTCCCAGAACCACCAGCCGCCCCAGCCCAGTTCGTAGTACGCCCACCACGAGCCGAGCGCGATGCCGGCGGTGAGGAAGGCCCAGGCGACGTTGGTCCACGGCCGCGTCCAGCGCAGCCAGCGCGCATCCACCTCGCCGCCGAGCAGCGCCGCGATCGCGAACGCGAACGGCACGCTGAAGCCGACGTAGCCCAGGTACAGCATCGGCGGGTGCACGATCATTCCCGGGTCCTGCAGCAGCGGGTTGAGGTCGTGGCCCTCGGCCGCCGCCGGCAGCAGGCGCGCGAACGGGTTGCTGGTGAAGATCAGGAACGCGAGGAAGCCGACCGAGACCAGGCCCATCACCCCGAGTACCCGCGCCAGCACGTCCGCGGGCAGGCGCCGCGAGAAGCGCGCCACCGCACCGGTCCACAGCGCCAGGATCAGCGCCCACAGCAGCAGCGAGCCTTCGTGCGCACCCCACACCGCGGTGTAGCGGTAGTACCAGGGCAGCAGCGAGTTGGAGTTCTCGGCCACGTAGCGGAGAGAGAAGTCCTGGCCGACGAAGGCCGCGGTGAGGATCGCGAACGCGGCCGCCACCAGCAGCAGTTGCGCATAGGCCGCCGGGCGCGCCACCGCCATCCACGCGGCCAGCCCGCGCTGGGCGCCGGCCAGCGGCAACAGCGCCTGCAGCGCCGCGACCAGCAGCGCCAGCACCAGCACCACCTGGCCGAGTTCGGCGAGCATCAGCGCGGTTCCGCGGAGCCGGAGCCGTCAGCGGCGTCGGCCGGCACCTGCACGTCGTGCTTGCGGTGCGCCTCGCCCATCTTGTCGGCCACTTCCTTCGGCATGTAGGTCTCGTCGTGCTTGGCCAGCACCTGCTCGGCGATGAACACGCCGTCGCGCATGCTGCCGGTGGCGACCACCGCCTGGTTCTCGCGGAACAGGTCCGGGAGGATGCCTTCGTAGACCACCGGCAGGCGCGCGTCGCCGTCGTCCACCACGAAGCGCGCCTGCATCGAACCGGGCGCGCGCTCGAACGAGCCGTCGGCGACCATGCCGCCGAGGCGGAATCGCGCCTGCTCGCCGGCCTCTCCGGACAGCACCTCCGAGGGCGTGTACAGGTAGGCCACGTTGCGCTGCAGGGCGAGCGCGACCAGCGCGGTGGCGATGCCGGCGGCGACCAGCAGTGCCAGGATCAGCAGCAGGCGGCGTTTGCGCGTGGGATGCATGGGGTGCTCCGGTCAGTCGCGCGACAGCGGCGCGGAGGGATCGGGGGCGGAGGCGGCGGCCTCGCGGCGGGCGATGCGCAGGCGCGCCGCGCGCAGCTGCCTGCGCAGCTCGAGGCGCGGGGCGACGAGGTCCCACAGCATCACCACGGCGAACACCGCGTACGCAGCAATGACGTAGCCCTGGTAGCTCACGATGCACCTCCGGCCATGCGCGCGACCCAGTCCTTGCCCGCCTCGCGGCGCAGGTTGTCGGCGCGCGCGCGCGCCAGCAGCGAGCCGACGAACCAGACGTGGGTGCCGAGCACCATCCACCACAGCGGCGGCAGCATGCTCGGGTCCATGCTGGACTCGCCGAACAGCTTGATCGTCGCGCCCTGGTGCAGCGAGTTCCACCACTCCACCGACCAGTGGATCACCGGCAGCAGGGCCACGCCGACGATCGCCAGCAGCCCGGCCGCGCGCGCCGCGGCGCGGCGGTCGTCGATGGCGTGGTACAGGCCGATTACGCCCAGGTAGAGGAACAGCAGGATCAGCTCGGTGGTCAGGCGCGGGTCCCAGTCCCACCACGTGCCCCACATCGGCTTGCCCCAGATCGAGCCGGTGGCGAGGGTGACGACGGTGAAGGCCGCGCCCGGCGCCGCGCAGGCCATCGCCAGCACCTCGCACAGCTTGATCCGCCAGACGAGCGCGATGGCGGCGTAGAACGCCATCAGCGCGAACACGGCCATGCTCATCCAGGCGCTGGGTACGTGGATGTAGAGGATGCGAAAGCTGTCGCCCTGCTGGTAGTCCGGCGGGACCACGAACAGTGCGCCGTAAAGCCCCCAGGCCATGCACGCCAGGCCGATCGCGTAGGCCCACGGGGACCAGCGCGCGGCGAAGCGGTCGAAATAGGGCGGGGAGCCGAGTTGGTGGAACCAGCGAACGACGGGGCTCATGGCCGCCATTGTCTCATGCGGGGCCGCGCGGGCGACCGTTTCCGGCACGCCCGCGCGCCCATTGCGGGTCGGGTGCGGGCTACTCGACCGCGATGCTGCCCTTCATCAGGGCGGCGTGCCCCGGGAAGCTGCAGAAGAACACGAACGGGCCGCCCGAGCGCAGCCGGGACACGTCGAAGGTCACCGAGGTGTCCTCGCCGCCGCCGATCATGTCGGTGTGGGCGACCACGCGCGGGTCGTCCGGCTTGACGTAGTCGTTGTCCAGCCCGGCGCCCATGCCCTCGGCGATGACGCCCTGCATGTCGGCCTGGCTGGTCACCACCACGTTGTGGCCCATGGCCGCCACCGGCATCTGGCCGCTGTGGGTCAGGCGGATGGTGAACTGGTCGCACGAGGCCGGGATGGTGATCGAGTCGGCGTCGTAGCGCATGGCATCGTTGCTGTCGATGGTCGTGGCGCAGTCGGCGACGACCGCAGGATCGCTGCCCTGGGCGGCGGTGTCGGAAGGGGCCGGGGTCGCGGCCGGGGTGGCCTCCTGCTCCATGGCCGGCGGCGCGCCGGCGTCGGCGGCCTCGGTCGCCTGCGGGGTCGCCGCGGGCTCGGCCGGGGGCGGGGTGTCGTTGCCGCAGGCCGCCAGCGCGAGGGCGCAGGCGACGGCGAGGGCGGCGGACTGGAACTTCATCATGGCGTGATGCTCCTGTGGGACGGGTGGATAGGGTCGCGCAACCGTCGTTGGCGCGACATGACCTGGCTCAAGAGGTGGCGATGCGGATGGCCGCGGCGGCGGCCAGCGGCGCCAGCACGACGCCCAGCACCAGCCCGGCGCCGAGCAGCAACAGCGCGCCGGTGGGGTCGAGGCCCTGCGCGGCCGCGGCCACGCTGCCGGCGCCGAATACCAGCACCGGGACATACAAGGGCAGGGCCAGCAACGCGACCAGGATGCCCGAGCGGCGCATGCCGACGGTGAGCGCGGCCACGACCGCGCCGACCAGGCTCAGCAGCGGCGTGCCGAGTGCGAGCGACAGCAGCAGCACCCGCATCTGTTCGTGCGGCAGGTACAGCAGCTCGCCGAGCAACGGTGTCGCGACGATCAACGGCAACGTCGTCGTCGCCCAGTGCATCGCAGTGCGCACCAGCACCAGCCACGACAACGGCACCGGCGACAGCATCCACTGCTCGAGCGAACCGTCCTCGGCGTCGCCGCGGAACAGCGAGTCCAGCGACAGCAGGCCGGCCAGCAGCACCGCCAGCCACAGTACCGCGCCGGCGGCGCTTGCCAGCCGAGCCTTGTCGGTGCCCATGGCGAGCGCGAACAGCACCACGACCAGCACCGCGAACAGCGCCGGCTGCAGCGCGTCGCCGCGGCGGCGCCAGAGCAGGCGCAGGTCGCGGACCACCAGCGCGCGCGCGGCCTGCCAGATCATTCCGATGCCCCCAGTTCGAGCATGCGCGTGCGCACCGGCGGCGCGGCGTAGGCGCCATGCGTGGTGAGCAGTGCGGCGCCGCCGGAACGCAGGTGCGCCTGCACCATGCGGTTGACCAGGTCCAGGCCCTGCAGGTCGAGGTTTGCGTAGGGTTCGTCGAGCAGCCACAGCGGCGCCGGCGACAGCCACAGCCGCGCCAGCGACAGGCGCTTCTTCTGCCCGGCCGAGAGCTGGCGCGCGAGCGCGTCCTCGTAGCCGGCCAGCCCGACCAGTGCCAGCGCGTTGCCCGGGAGCTGGCCGCGGCGGCGGCCGTGCAGGCCGCACAGGAAGTGCAGGTTCTCCAGCGTCGTCAGGTCGGCCTTCAGCGCCGGCAGGTGGCCGAGGAAGGCGATCGCGCGCGCGCGCAGCGATGGATCGACATCGCGGCCGTCGATCTCGACGCGGCCGGCGTCGGCGCGCAGCAGCCCCGCGAGCACCCGCAGCAGGGTGGTCTTGCCGGCGCCGTTGCCGCCCTGCACCAGCAGCGCCTCGCCAGGCTCCACGGTGAAGTCGAGCGGCCCGAATACCGGTTGCTCGTTGCGCGCGAAGGCCAGCCCGTGGGCGGCCAGCAACGGGGTCGTCATCCGACCCAGTCCACCAGCGGCGCGGCGGCGAGCGCGGCGGGACGCGCGTGGTAGATCCGCAGGCGCATCGGTTCGCCGCGCGCGGCGAACAGCGTGCCGAGCTGGCCGAAGCGGCGGGCGAGCGCGTCGAAGCGTTCCACCGGCAAGCCGACCACCAGCCAGCCCGGCTCGCGCCAGGTGCGGTTGCGCGCGGCGCTGAAGCCGGCGCGGTGCGGCATGCCGCTGTCCGCGAGGATCGCGGCGAGCTCCTCGTCGGCGCGGCGGTTCTCCGCTTCGGGGCGTTCGATCGAGCACGGGTTCCATGCCGCGAGCAGCCCCGACGACGTGCCGTCCGGGTACGCGGCCTCGACGTCGGCGGCGACCTCGCCCAGCTGCAGCGGGTACCAGCGGCCGTCGAACTCCCACTGGTAATCGGAAGCCAGGTAGGCCTCGACCAGGTCGGCGACGCGGGACGCGGCGAGGGACGGGCGGGTCACGATGTTCCTGCAGGGGGCGTGTTACAACATCACCATTCTAAACCGTGCGGAGCCGGGGAATGCCAGTCAGCAGGCTGTCGAGCAAGTTGCCGAAGGTCGGCACCACGATCTTCACCGTGATGTCGCAACTCGCCGCCGAGCACCACGCGGTCAACCTCGGCCAGGGCTTCCCCGACTTCCCGCCGCCGCAGGGCCTGGTGGAAGGACTCGAGCGCGCGATGCGCGCCGGCCACAACCAGTACGCCGCGGCGCACGGCATCCCCGAACTGCGGCGCGCGATCGCCGACAAGACCGAACGTTGCTACGGCTTCCGTCCCGACGTGGATGCCGGCATCACCGTCACCTCGGGCGCGTCGGAAGCGATCCTCGACGCGGTCGCCGCGGTGGTGCACGCCGGCGACGAAGTGATCGTGCTCGACCCGTGCTACGACTGCTACGAGCCGGCGATCGAACTCGCCGGCGGAACCGCGGTGCACGTGCCGCTGGACCCGGAAACCTTCGCGCCCGACTGGGACGCGGTGCGCGCGGCGATCACGCCGCGCACCCGGCTGCTGATGGTGAACACGCCGCACAATCCGTCGGGGGCGATGCTCGACGCCACGGACATGGAGGCGATCGCCGCGCTGCTGCGCGGCAACGACATCCTGCTGCTGTCGGACGAGGTCTACGAGCACATCGTATTCGACGGCCGCCGCCACGAATCGGCGCTGCGGTATCCGGAGCTGCGCGAGCGCGCGTTCGTCGTCTCCAGCTTCGGCAAGACCTACCACTGCACCGGCTGGAAGGTCGGTTACTGCGTGGCGCCGCCGGCGCTGACAGCCGAGTTCCGCAAGGTGCACCAGTACAACACCTTCTGCACCTTCACCCCGGCGCAGCACGCGTTCGCGACGATGATCGCGGAGGACCCCGCGCACTACGAGGAACTCGGCGCGTTCTACCAGGCCAAGCGCGATCGCTTCCGCGAGCAGCTCCTGGGCACGAAGCTGCGTCCGCTCGACGTCCCGGGCGGCTACTTCCAACTGGTCGACTACTCGGCGGTGAGCGACCTCGACGACCAGGAGTTCTGCCGCTGGCTGACCGTCGAGCACGGGGTGGCGACGATCCCGCTGTCGCCGTTCTACGCGCGGCCGCCGGAGGGCCAGCGGCTGGCACGGCTGTGCTTCGCCAAGAGCGAATCCACGCTGGATGCCGCCATCGAAAGGCTGCGCAAGCTGTGAACGACCTCCGCGTCAGCCTCGTCCAGGGCGAAACCCGCTGGCACGACCCGGCCGGCAACCGCGAGTACTACGGCCAGCTGGTCTCGGCGCTGCGCGGCATCACCGACCTGGTGCTGCTGCCGGAGACCTTCACCAGCGGCTTCAGCAACGAGGCCATCGCCTCGGCCGAGACCATGGACGGCCCGACGGTCGCGTGGCTGCGGGACCAGGCGCGCGATCTCGATGCCGCCGTGACCGGCAGCGTGCAGCTGCGCGTTGGCGATTCGGTCTACAACCGGATGCTGTTCGCGACCCCGGACGGCGACGTGCGGCACTACGACAAGCGCCACCTGTTCCGCTACGCGCGCGAGCACGAACGCTATGCGCCGGGCGGGCCGCGGCTGACCGTGGACTGGCGCGGCTGGCGCATCTGCCCGCTGGTCTGCTACGACCTGCGCTTCCCGGTGTTCTCGCGCAACCGCTTCGACGTCGAGCGCCCCGGGCAGCCCGACTACGACCTCGCGCTGTACGTCGCCAACTGGCCGGCGGTGCGCGCGCACGCGTGGAAGACGCTGCTGCGCGCGCGCGCGATCGAGAATCTGTGCTACGTCGCCGGCCTCAACCGCGTCGGCACCGACGGCAACGGCCACGCCTACTCGGGCGACAGCGCGATCATCGACTTCCTCGGCGAAGCGGTGAGCGAGTGCGGCGACATGGAGGTGGTCACCACCACCACCCTGAGCGGCGCCCGCCTGCAGGCGCACCGCGAGCACTTCCCGGCGATGCTCGACGCCGACCGTTTCCAGGTCAGCGGGCTGTAGCCCGCCACGGCGAGCGCCCGCCGCGGACCTCGAAGGCGAGGTAGAAGGCCAACGCCAGCGACAGCGGCAGCAGGTAGTAGACCGCACGGTAGGCGAGCAGCGCGGCCAGCAGCCGCGGTTCGTCCACCAGCCCGAGCCCCGGCGGGCCCAGCACCGCGAGGAACACGGCCTCGATCACGCCGAGCCCGGCCGGCACGTGCACCAGCGCCGACGCCACCGCCGACAGCAGCAGGGTCGCCAGCACCAGCGGCCAGGCCACGGTGCCGAGCAGCAGCCACACCAGCGTGCCCATCAGCGACCAGTTCGCGGCGGCCAGCAGCACCTGGAGGGCGCCCAGCGCCGGCGTCGGCAGCCGGAAGTGGTGGCCGCGGAAGTGGAAGACGCGGCCGCGCCAGCGCGCGCAGGCACCGAGGTAGGCGAGCGCCAGCAGGACCATCGCCACGCCGAGCGCGCGCAGCAGGCCGCCGCCGAGGCCCCAGGCCGGCGGCGGCGCCACCGCGCCGGCCGCGAACACCACCCCGGCAAGCGCGATGTAGCCGACCCAGTTGGTGGTGACGCTGAAGGCGACGACGCGACCGATGCAGGCAGTCGGCAATCCGGAGCGGGCGTACAGGCGCAGGCGCAGGCCGGCGCCGCCGACCAGCGCGCCCAGGCTGAGCGCGAAGGCGTAGCAGGTGGCGGCGATCGCCAGCACCCGGCGCGTGGACAGTGCGTGGCCAGCGTAGCGGCGCGCGGCGAGGTCGTAGCAGGCGTAGGTCGCGTAGCTGAGCAACGCCAGCGCGACCACCAGCGCCAACTGCCCGGCGTTGTAGCCGCGAAGGGCCTCGCCGACGGCGGGCCAGTCGACCCCGCGCGCGTAGCGCAGCAGCAGCCACGCAACCAGCGCCAGGAACAGCCACGAGCCGAGGCGCACGGCGCGGCGCAGCCACGGGCGGCGCGCGCGCATCAGCCGCGGCCGCCGTCGGCCGGGCGCAGCACCGTGGTCGCCGGCGTATGCGCGGGCAGCAACCCGGCCCAGTCCGGGAAGCGGCGCAGGAAGTGGAACAGCAGGGGGCGGGTGAGCACGTGCCAGGGCCGCCACGGCGGCATCCGCGCCTTGTCCACCTGGCGGCAGTCGCGTTCCAGCAGCGCCCGCAGGCGCGCCCCGAGGTCGGCGGCGAAGGCGCGGTCGCGCACGAACACGTTCGCCTCCAGGTTCAGCGACAGGCTCAACGGGTCGAGGTTGCTCGAGCCGACGGTGGCCCACTCGCCGTCGATGACCGCGACCTTGCCGTGGAAGGGGCGCCGGCAATACTCGTGCACGCGAACGCCGCCCTCCACCAGGTGCCGGTACAGCGTGCGCGCGGCGACCTGCGCCAGCGGCGTGTCCGGCTCGCCCTGGACCACCAGCGACACCCGCACCCCGCGGCGCGCGGCCTGGCGCAGGTCGCGCAGGAAGCCGTAGCCTGGGAAGAAGTACGCGTTGGCGATGACCACTTCCTCGCGCGCGGCCCGGATCGCGCGCCGGTATTCGGTTTCGATGTCGCGCGAGTGGCGGCGGTTGTCGCGCACCACGAAGCGCACCGGGTCGTCCTGCTGGTGGCGCGGCGGGCGCCAGCGCTCGCCGGTGCCGTCGCCGTCGAGCGCGGTGCGCATGAACCCGCGCACCGTCGCCACCAGCGGCCCTTCGATCTCCAGGCTGTAGTCCTGCTTGGCGGTGGGGCCGAAGTCCGCGAGGTGGTCGGCGCCGAAGTTGATGCCGCCGACGAAGGCGCGTTCGCCGTCCACCACCAGCAGCTTGCGGTGCAGGCGCCGGAACATGTGCATGCGCATGCCGAGCAGCGGCTTGTGCGGATCGAACACGCGCAGGCGCGCGCCGGCGCCGGTCAGTTCCGACACGAAGTCGCGCGAGAAACCGGGGGAGCCGTAGCCGTCCACGGTCAGCTCCACGCGCACGCCGCGGCGGGCGGCCGCGACCAGGTGCCGGTGCAGCTCGCGCCCGACCTTGTCCTCGAACAGGATGAAGGTCTCCAGCAGGATCTCGCTGCGCGCGGCCGCGACGACCTCGTTCACGCGCGCGAAGAACTCCTCGCCGTTCTCGAGCAGGCGCAGGCGGTGGGCATCGCCGCCGGCGTTCACCAGGCCACCCCCGAGACCAGTGGCGCGTGGTCGGACAGGTGCGTCCACGGCCGCAGCGACAGCACGCCGGGCTGCAGCGCGCGCGCCGCGCGCAGGTAGATGCGGTCGAGCGGGAGCAGCGGCCGGCGCGCGGGGAAGGTGCGCGCGAGGCGACCGTTCCCGTCCTCGAAGGCCTCGACCAGGCCGCAGTCGCGCAGCATCCGGTGGCCGCGCCCGCGCCAGTCGTTGAAGTCGCCGGCCACCACCAGCGGCGCCGCGTCGGGGACCTCGCGCACTTCCTCGCACAGCAGCTGCAGTTGCCGGCGGCGGTGCGATTCGCGCAGGCCCAGGTGCACGCAGATGGCGTGCAGGGGCAGGGCGCTGCCGGGCACGTCGAGCACGCAGTGCAGCAACCCGCGCTCTTCGTGCCCGCGCACCGACACGTCGCGGTTGGCCTGCGACAGGATCGGGAACTTGGACAGCAGCGCGTTGCCGTGGTGGCCGTGCGGGTAGGCCGCGTTGCGGCCGTAGGCGTGCTCCTGCCACAGGCTGTCGGCGAGGAACTCGTACTGCGCGCCCGGCCAGCCGGGCACGCGCGCGGCGTGCAGCGCGTGCTCGCCCATCACTTCCTGCAGGAACACCACGTCGGCGGAGACCGCGCGGATCGCCTCGCGCAGCTCGGGCAGGACGAAGCGCCGGTTGAACAGGTTGAAGCCCATGTGGGCGTTCAACGTGAGCACGGTGATCGAAGGCATGTGGCCGGATTCTGCCGGCCACCGCCATCACGCCACGTGATCGGTGGCTGCAGCGGCCTCAGCGCGGGCCGGGCTTGCCCCCGCCGGGCTTGCCGCGACCGCGCGGTCCGCCGCCGGGACGGCCGCCAGGCCGGCCGCCGGGGCGCGCACCCGGGCGCGGGCCGCGCGGCTTGTCGCCGTACGGATTGAAGCCGCCCGGGTTGGCGTGGTCGGAGGGGAAGCTCGGCGCGTTGCCGGGATGGCCGTAGGGATGCGCGGCCTTGGCGCTGCCCGGGCGCTGTTCGCGGCGCGCGCCGGGGGCGCTGCCGTTGCGCGGTTTGCCGCCGGCGGGACCGTTGCGACCGGCGCCGCGCCTGGCGCCGCGGGCGCCGTCGGGGTTGCGGTGTCCGCTGGGGCCGGTATCGACGCCGTCGGGCACGTACCAGGTACGGAACGCCGCCGGGTTTTCCTGGCCGGCGCCGCCCTGGCCCTTGCCGCGGCGCTGGCCGGGCTGGCGCGGACCCTTCGGCTTGAAGGCCTTGTTGGCCTGCTTGGCCGCGGCCTCGCCGCTGACGGTCAGGCCGCCGTGGGGCTTGCGCCCGCGGCCGCCGCGGCGGTCTTCGCGCACGTGGTCGAAGCGGCGCAGTTCGCGGCCCTCGTCGGCGGTGTTGTGGCCGCCGACGTAGCCGGCCCCGCTGCGCCCGCCGACGTGCACGGTCGACTTGGCCGCCTTGCGCTGGCCGATCACCGGCTGCAGGGTCAGCGCGCTCGGGGTGCCTTCCTCGAGGCCGAGCTGCCTGCGCAGAGCGTCGACGCGGTCGGGGGGGAGTTCCTGGGTCTGCCCGCGCAGCAGCGGCTGCGGGAGTTCCACGCTGCCGTACCGGACGCGCTTCAGGCGGCTGACCTGGCAGCCCTGCGATTCCCAAAGCCGGCGCACCTCACGGTTGCGGCCTTCCTTGAGCAGTACGCGGAACCAGTCATGCGAGTCGGTGCCGCCGATGCGCTCGATCGCGTCGAACTTCGCCGGGCCGTCCTCGAGCGCGACCCCGCGCGCCAGGCGGTCGACGATCCTGTCGGACACCGTGTCCTCGCCCTCGGGCGCGCGCACGCGGCACACGTACTCGCGTTCGATCTCGTGCGAGGGGTGCATCATCGCGTTGGCCAGCTCGCCGTCGGTGGTGAGCAGCAGCAGGCCGGTGGTGTTGATGTCGAGGCGGCCGATCGAGATCCAGCGCGCGCCCTTGAGCGCAGGCAGCGAGTCGAAGATGGTCGGGCGGCCCTCGGGATCCTCGCGCGTGGTGACCTCGCCCTCGGGCTTGTTGTACATCAGCACCCGTGGCGGCTCGGTCAGCACGGTGGCGACGAAGCTGCGGCCGTCGATCTCGATGCGGGCGCCGCCGGCGATGCTCATGCCGACCGTGGCGACCTCGCCGTTGACCTTGACCATGCCGTCGGCGATGCGCTGCTCGAGCGCGCGCCGCGAGCCGAGCCCGGCCTGCGCCAGCACCTTGTGCAGGCGCTCCTCCAGCTTCGGCTGCGCCGGGGCGGCGCTATCGCCGCGCTTCAGGGTCAGCCGGCGGCTGCCCTTGTCTTCCTGTTCACTCATCTGCTTCTTCTTGCCTGGTGTCTGCGTCTTCGTCGGCGGTTGCCGCGTCGATGTCGGTGTTGGTGTCGGCTTGGTTGCCGTCGTCGTCGTCGTCGTCGTTGGCCGGGATGTCGCCCAGCGCCATCGCGTCGGCCTTCGCCTGCGCCTCGGCGGCGCCGTCGAACGCGAGCTGCGGTTCCAGCTCGCCGATGTCCTTGAGCTCGGACAGCGGCGGCAGGTCGTCCAGCCGCTTCAGCCCGAAGTAGTCGAGGAACGCCTTGGTCGTTGCGAGCAGTTCCGGCTTGCCGGGAACGTCGCGGTGGCCGACCACGCGGATCCAGTCGCGCTCCTCGAGCGCCTTGATGATGTTGCTGTTGACCGCGACGCCGCGGACCTGTTCGATCTCGCCGCGGGTGATCGGCTGCCGGTAGGCGATCAGCGCCAGCGTCTCCAGGGTGGCGCGCGTGTAGCGGGTCTGGCGTTCGGTCCACAGCCGCGCGACCCACTGGTGCACGTCGGCCTTGACCTGGTAGCGGTACCCCGACGCGACCTCGACCAGTTCCACGCCACGGTCGCCGCAAGCCTCCTGCAGGGTAGCGAGGGCCTGCTGAACGGCGCCTTCAGGCGGCTGCTCGTCGAGCGGGAACAGCCCGTGCAACTGGGCCACGGTCAGCGGCTGGTTGGCGGCCAGCAGCGCGGCCTCGACGATGCGGGTGATCAGTGCCTGGTCCATGCGGGATCCGGTCCTGTGTCCTGTCCTGTGTGCAATGCTGTCGTGCCGGTTCAGGCGCTGGCGCCTTCGCCGGGCTCGTCGTCGAACTCGCTGGCCAGGCCGGCCGCGGCGTCCTCGCCGGCTTCCGCCGCGAGCGACTTCACGTAGATCGGGCCGACCAGCGCCGGGGGCTGCGGCTGCTCCTGGACGATGTCCAGCAGCCGTTCCTTGGCCAGCTCGAGCAGGCCGAGGAAGGTCACCACCACCCCGAGCCGACCCTCGCGCGGCTCGAACAGCGACTCGAAGCGGTGGAAGCTGCCGTCGCGCAGGCGCTGCAGCAGCTCGCCCATGCGCTGGCGCACGCTGAGCGCGTCGCGCTTGATCGCGTGCTGGGTGTACAGCTCGGCGCGCTTGAGCACGTCGTGCAGCGCCAGCAGCATCTCGCGCAGGTCCACCGGCGGCGGCAGCCGCACCGCGGCGCGGTCGGGCACGAACGCCGACACGGTGCTGGTGTCGCGCTCCAGCCGGGGCAGGCCGTCCAGGTCCTCGGCCGCCTGCTTGAAGCGCTCGTACTCCTGCAGCCGGCGCACCAGCTCGGCGCGCGGGTCGCCTTCCTCGTCCTCGGCCAGCTCCGAGCGCGGCAGCAGCATCCGCGACTTGATCTCGGCCAGGATCGCGGCCATCACCAGGTACTCGGCGGCCAGCTCGAAGCGCATCTCGTGCATGGCCTGGATGTAGTCCACGTACTGGCGGGTGATCTCCGCCACCGGGATGTCGAGGATGTCCAGGTTCTGCCGCCGGATCAGGTACAGCAGCAGGTCCAGCGGGCCCTCGAACGCGTCGAGGATGACCTCCAGCGCGTCCGGCGGGATGTACAGGTCGCGCGGTATCTCGACCACCGGCTGGCCGAGTACCATCGCCAGCGGCATTTCCTGCTGCTGCGGCGGGGTACTGCCGTTGTGTCCTGCGGTGCCCGCGGGGGTGCCGCTAGCTGGCTCTGGCGTCATCGACTGGCATCGGTGGAAACCGTGCATTCCCCGGCAGCATGCGCTGCGCGCCACGCTCGGGCGGCGGCTGCCGGGGGAAGAAGTGAAGGCTTGCCGGCGCCTTGTGGAACCCGGGCGACCGGTGATGGCTGCAAGGGTACGGGGACGGTCGGGGGGCTGTCCAGCACCCGTCGCATACAATCGCGGGCTCCGGAGCAAGGTAGCGACTGCGATGTGGTACGCGATCGAAGGGCATGACGGCGCCGACGTGCTGGCGCGGCGGCAGCAGGCGCGCGCGGCGCACCTGGCGCGGCTGGAAGCGCTGCGCGACGCCGGCCGGCTGCTGCTGGCGGGGCCGTGCCCGGCGATCGACGCCGAGGATCCCGGCCCGGCCGGCTACTCCGGCAGCATCGTGATCGCCGAGTTCGGGTCGCTGGCCGAGGCCCGGGCCTGGGCCGAGGCCGACCCCTACGTCGCCGCCGGCGTGTACGAACGGGTGGAGGTGCGCCCGTTCCGCCCGGTGCTGCCGTGAGCGTCCCGGACAACAGCGCGCGGGTCGCGCGCATGCGCGCCTTGCTGGAAGCGGCGTTCGCCCCGGAGGCGCTGGAGATCGCCGACGACAGCCACCGCCACGTCGGCCACGAGGGCGCCCGCGACGGACGCGGGCACTTCACCGTGGCACTGACCAGCGCCGCGTTCGCCGGCCTGGCTCCGCTGGCCCGCCACCGCGCGGTCTATGCCGCGCTCGGCGACATGATGCAGACCGACATCCACGCGCTCGCCATCCAGGCACGCGCGCCCGGCGAGGGGCGCTGATGCTGTTGCAGCGCACCATCGGTTAGTTTCATGTCGTTGGTTGCAGCACCCGCAGGCCCATGAGCGTCACGATCAAGGATGTCGCGCGGTTGGCGAACGTCTCCGTCGCCACCGTGTCACGCGCCCTCAACGGGCGCGAAAACGTCGGCAAGGAAGTCCGGGAACGGATCCTGGAAATCGCCGAATCGCTGGACTACAGCCCGCACCACGCGGCGCGCTCGCTGAGCAGCCGCCGCCACCACACCATCGGCGTGGTGCTGCCGGACCTGCCCTGCGAAGTGTTCGCGCAACTGATGTGCGGGATCGACCGCGCGGCGCGCGAGCGCGACCTGCAGCTGCTGGTGTCCGGGCACCACGCCAGCGCCGACAGCCAGTGCAAGGCCCTGCGTTCCATGCGCCGGCGCGTGGACGGGCTGCTCGCGATCTCACCGTACGCCGGCTTCGACCTGGAGGCCGCACGCCTGCCGGCAGCGCTGCCGGTGCTGCTGCTCGACAGCGACCCCGGGATCGCCGGCGCCGGCACCTTCGGTGTCGACAACCACGCCGGGGCGATGGCGATGGTGCGGCACCTCGTGGAACGCGGCCATCGCAGGATCGCCTTCATCGGCGGACGCGAGCCGCACTTCAACGCCAGCGAGCGGCGCCGCGGCTACCTGGACGCGATGGCGGAACTGCTGCCGTCGGTCGGCCCGGTGGTGGTCCCCGGGGATTTCGACGCCGCCTCGGGCGCCCGCGCCGGCCAGTTGCTGGCGGCCATGGAACCGCGCCCGGACGCGGTGTTCGCGGCCAACGACATGATGGCGCTGGGCTGCCTGTTCGCGTTCCAGCGCGCCGGGCTGCGGGTGCCCGGCGACATCGCCCTGGCCGGCTTCAACGACATCCCGCTGGCGCGGCACGCCAGCCCGCCGCTGACCACGCTGCGCGTGGACATCGCCGCGATGGGCGCCGAGGCGCTGGTGATGTTGCTCGACGGGACGACCGAGGGCGGCGCGGTGCGCCACCATCGCGTCGCGCCCGAACTGGTGGTGCGCGCATCGACCACCCAGGCGGCTCAGGCCGACCAGTAGACCTGCAGCGGCTCCCCGGGCAGGGCGAGGGCGGCGCGGACCGGCAGCTCGCGCGCGTCGGTGCCGGCACGGGCGCGTTCGAACACGATGCGCTTGTCCTCGCCGCGCAACAGCAGCAGGCGGGTCCGGGCGGCGGCCATGCCGGAAGGGGTCAGCGACAGCCGGATCGGCCAGGCGCCGGCGCCCGGGCAGCCGGTGGCGTCCACGGCCACGCAGGCGGCGTCGGTGGACAGCGCCGCGTCCAGCCCGCGCATGCCCGGGAACAGCGAAGCAGTGTGCCCGTCGCCGCCCATGCCCAGGACCAGCACCGCGGGCGGCTCGGCCGCGCGCGCATTGGCCACGGCCACGGCCTCGTCCAGCGACTGGCCCGGGGCGCGCGGCACCTCGAAGCGTGCGCGCGCGGCGGCGCCGCGCAGCAGGTGCTCGCGCACCAGCACCGCGTTGGTGTCGGGGTCGCCGGGTTCGAGCCAGCGCTCGTCCACCAGGCCCACGTCCACCCGCTCCCAGTCCAGGGGCGCCTGCGACAGGGCTTCGAACACCGGGGCCGGGGTGCTGCCCCCGGAGACCAGCAGCCGCGCACGCGGCGCCTCCGAGAGGCGTCGGCGCAGGGCGCCGGCAATGGCGACCGCCGCGGCCCAGCGCCAGGCGTCGGTGTTTCCGAGTGCGTGGAAGTCGATCACGCGGCCACCGCCAGCGCCGCTGCGCCGAGCAGGCCCGGCTGCGGATGCAGCACCGCGATCGTGGGCACGCGCGCCATCGCCGGGGCGTAGCGGCCCTTGCCCTCGAAGCGCTGGCGGAAGCCGGAGTGCTGCAGGGAATCGAGCAGCGGCGGCACCATCCCGCCACTGAGGTAGACCCCGCTCCAGGCGCCCATGGTCAGCACCAGGTCGCCGGCGATGGCGCCGAACACGGCGCAGAACACGTCCACCGCGCGCATGCAGCGGCGGTCGCCGGCCGCGGCCCCCGCGGTGACGTCCTCCGGGCGCATCGGCCCGGGATCGACTCCGGCGATCTGGCTGATCGCTCGGTGCAGGTTGACCAGGCCGCCGCCGCTGACGATGCGTTCGTTGGAGACCCGCCCGAACTCCCCGGACAGCCGTTCGAGGATGGCAATCTCCTCCGGGGTGCCGGGGGCGAAGCTGGCGTGGCCACCCTCGGTTGCCAGCGCCCAGGTGCGGCCCTCGCGCGCGACCAGCGCACCGACGCCGAGCCCGGTGCCGGGTCCGATCACCGCCCAGGTACGGTCGCTGCCGTCCGCGGGCAGCGGCGCGGGCGCGCCGAGCACGGCGATGTCGTCCTCTCCCAGCAGCCCGACCGCCATCGACTGCGCCACGAAGTCGTTGACCAGTTCCACGGACTCTAGCCCCAGCGCCTCCAGCGCCCGCTGGCGCGAGACCACCCAGGGATGGTTGGTCATGCGCGCGAGGTCGTCCTCGACCCGCCCGGCGACCGCGAACACCGCGCGCGAGGGGCGCGCGCCCAGCGCGTCGAGGTAGTGGCGCCCGGCCTCCGCCAGCGAGCCGAACGCACCCACCGGGAAGCCGCGGATGCTGTCTTCCAGCAACGGCATCGCGGCGCCCGGGTCGGCCAGGGCGAAGCGGGCATTGGTGCCGCCGATGTCGGCGAGCAGGACCGGGTCGGCCATGGGGTGGATCGCCTGCACGGGTGCCCCGGCACATTAGCAAAGCCCCGGTATACTTCCCCTTTATCACGGGGCCGACGACGCCGCATGCGCCTGTCCACGATCAAGCTTTCCGGTTTCAAGTCCTTCGTCGATCCGACCACGCTGCACCTGCCGACCAACATGACCGGCGTGGTCGGCCCGAACGGCTGCGGCAAGTCCAACATCATCGACGCGATCCGCTGGGTGATGGGCGAGAGCGCGGCCAGCCGCCTGCGCGGCGATTCGCTCACCGACGTGATCTTCTCCGGCTCGTCGGCGCGCAAGCCGGTGTCGCAGGCCACGGTCGAGCTGATCTTCGACAACTCCGACCACACCATCACCGGCGAGTACGGCGCCTACGACGAGATCTCGGTCAAGCGCACCGTCGGCCGCGACGGCCAGTCCAGCTACTACCTCAACGGCAGCAAGTGCCGCCGCCGCGACATCACCGACCTGTTCCTGGGCACCGGCCTGGGGCCGCGCAGCTACTCGATCATCGAGCAGGGCATGATCAGCCAGATCATCGAGGCGCGCCCGGAGGACCTGCGCGTGTACCTTGAGGAGGCCGCCGGCATCTCCAAGTACAAGGAGCGCCGCCGCGAGACCGAGAACCGGATCAAGCACACCCGCGAGAACCTCGAACGCCTCACCGACCTGCGCGAGGAGGTCGGCAAGCAGCTCGACCACCTCAAGCGCCAGGCCCGCCAGGCCGAGCAGTACCAGGCCATCCAGGCCGAGCGCCGGGTCAAGGACGCCGAGTGGAAGGCGCTCGAGTTCCGCGGCCTGGACGAGCGCCTGAAGTCGCTGCGCGAGGCGATGGCCCAGGACGAGACGAAACTGCAGGAGCTCATCGCCGGCCAGCGCGAGGCCGAGCGGCGGATCGAAGAGGACCGGGTGCGCCGCGAGCAGGCGAGCGAGGCGCTGAACAAGGCGCAGGCGGAGGTCTACCAGGTCGGCGGCACGCTGGCCCGGATCGAGCAGCAGATCACCCACCAGCGCGAGATGGCCGAGCGGTTGCAGCGCGCGCGCGACGAGGCGCAGGCGGCGCTGGCCGAGATCGGCACCCACATCAGCGGCGACGAGGCGCGCCTGGCCTCGTTGCGCGAGGCGATCGCCGAAGCCGAACCGAAGCTGGCGGAACTGCAGGCCGACGACCGCGCTCGCCAGGAAGCGCTGCGCGACGCGGAGGCGAGGCTGGCGGACTGGCAGCAGCGCTGGGACGCGCATGCGCGCGAGCAGTCCGAGGCCGCGCGCGCCGCCGACGTCGAGCGCACCCGCGTGGACTACCTCGACCGCCAGGCGCTCGACGCCGAGCGCCGCCGCGAGACGCTCGCCGGCGAACGCGGCGGACTGGACGTGGCCGCGCTCGGCGAATCGCTGGCGGCGCTGCAGGCGCAGCACGACGAACAGAAGGGGGCGCTCGACGGGATGGCCGCCGAGGTCGAATCGCGCAAGCAGGCGGTCACCGAGCTGCAGGACCAGCAGCGCGCCGCGCAGGCCGAGCTCAGCAACGTGCGCCGCGAGGCGCAGGAGAAGCGCGGCCGCCTGTCCTCGCTGGAGACGCTGCAGCACGCGGCGCTCGGGCAGGAGCAGGGCGCGGCGGTGGAGTGGCTGCGCCAGCGCGGGCTGGACTCGGCCGCGCGCGTCGGCGAATCGCTGCAGGTCGAGCCGGGCTGGGAGAACGCCGTCGAAGGCGCGCTCGGCCAGCTCATCGAGGGCGTGCTGGTGGAATCGCCCGAGGCGCTGGTGGATGCTCTCGGCGAGCTCGGCGAGGGACGCCTGGCGCTGGTCGACGCCGGCGCCGCCGAAGAGCGCTATCCGGACACCTCGCTGGCCGCGAAGGTGCGGGGCCCGGCGGCGATCCGCCGCATCCTGGGCAAGCTGCACGCGGCCGAGACCCTGGCCGATGCGCGCGCGCTGCTGCCGCGGCTGGGCGAGGGCGAATCGGTGGTCACGCGCGCCGGCGAGCGCCTCGGTGCCGGCTGGGTGCGCGTGCTGCGCTCGGGCGCGGCCAAGCAGGGCGCGCTGCTGCGCGAGCGCGAGATCCAGGCGTTGCGCGGCGAGATCAAGCAGCTCCAGCACCGCGAGCAGGAACTCGAGCGCGGACTGGCGGCGTGGCGCGACCGCGCGCTGGTCGCCGAACAGCAGCGCGAGGACGCGCAGCGCGCGCTGTACCTGGCGCACCGTGGCGTGTCGGAGCTCGCCGGCCAGCTGCAGAGCCAGCAGGGCCGGCTGGAGTCGGCGCGCGGGCGGATCGAGAAGATCGACGCCGACACCGCGCAGCTCGCCGAGACGCTCGAGACCAGCCGCACGCAGGCGCGCGAGGCGCGCGCGCGGCTGGACCAGGCGGTGGCGCGCATGGCCGAGCTCGAGGACGCACGCACGGCGCTGGATGCCGAGCGCACACGCCTGGGCGAGGCCCGCGATGCTGCCCGCCAGGCCGCACGCGCTTCCGCCGAAGCCGCGCATGCGCTGGCGCTGACCGTCGAGACCCAGCGCGCGCAGGCCGCCGCGCTGGCGCAGTCGCTGGAGCGCATGGGCGGACAGCGCGGCCAGATCGACAGCCGTCTGGGCGAACTCTCGGCGCAGCTCGCGCAGGGCGACAGCCCGGTCAAGGCGCTCGAGGCCGAGCGCCAGGCCGCGCTGGAGGAGCGCGTGCGCACCGAGAAGGCGCTGGGCGAGGCGCGTGCAGCGCTCGAGGCCATCGACAACGAACTGCGCAGTTACGAACAGACCCGACACCAGCGCGACGAGCAGGCACTGGCGCAGCGCGAGAAGATCAACCAGCGCAAGCTCGACCAGCAGGCGCTGGTGATCCGCGCCGAGCAGCTGTCGGCCGCGGTGGTCGAGGCCGGCTTCGTGCTCGAGGACGTGGTCGGGAGCCTGCCGGAGGACGCGGTGCTGGCCGACTGGGAGAAGACCGTCACCGACCTCGACGCGAAGCTGCGCCGGCTCGAGCCGGTCAACCTCGCGGCGATCCAGGAGCACGCCGAGGCCGCGCAGCGCAAGGAGTACCTGGACGCGCAGGACACCGACCTGGTGGCCGCGCTGGAGACGCTGGAGGAGGCGATCCGCAAGATCGACCGCGAGACCCGCGGCCGCTTCAAGGACACCTTCGACCGCGTCAACTCCGGCGTGCAGGAGCTGTATCCGCGCCTGTTCGGCGGCGGCCACGCCTACCTCGAACTCACCGGCGACGACCTGCTCGACACCGGCGTCGCGATCATGGCGCGCCCGCCGGGCAAGCGCGTGTCCAATATCTCGCTGCTCTCGGGCGGCGAAAAGGCGATGACCGCGGTGGCGCTGGTGTTCGCGATCTTCCGGCTGAACCCGGCGCCGTTCTGCCTGCTGGACGAGGTGGACGCGCCGCTGGACGAGGCCAACGTCGGCCGCTTCACGCAGATGGTCACCGAGATGAGCGAGCAGGTGCAGTTCCTGTTCGTCACCCACAACAAGGCGACGATGGAGGCTGCGCAGCAGCTCTCCGGCGTTACCATGCGCGAACCCGGCGTCAGCCGCTTGGTGTCCGTGGACCTCGCCGAGGCTGCGCGCCTCGCCGGAGCCGCGTAGCCGACCTACGGAGGAGGGAGCCGCCATGTCAGACGTCTGGATCCTGCGTACCGGGATCATCATTGCCGGCGTGCTGCTGCTGGCGGCGATCTACTTCTTCGGCCGCCCCGGGCGCGGCGGCCAGGGCCGGCGCCGCGGCGCCGGCGACCGGCCGCGGATCGAGCCGACGCTCGGCGAGCAGCTGCAGCGGATGCAGGAAGAGGACGCGGCGCGGCGCGAGGAGCAGGCGGTGCAGGGCGAGATCCCGCTGGGCGACGGGCCGGCGCCGTCGGTGGGCGCGTCCGCCCAGCCGGCCCCCGGTGCCGGCCGCCGCAGCAGCGGCGAGTTCGAGAAGATCGTGACCCTGTACATCGCGGCGCGCGCGGGCGCGCTGCTGCGCGGGCCCGACATCGTGGTGGCCGCCGAGAAGACCGGCCTGACCTACGGCCACATGAACGTGTTCCACCGGCTGGTGGAGGGGCGCCCGGAGCAGGGGCCGGTGTTCAGCGTGGCCAACATCATGAAGCCGGGCAGCTTCGACATGGCGACGATCCAGTCGCTGGAGACGCCGGCGATCGCGTTCTTCCTGACCCTGCCGGCGCCGGTCGCGGCGCTGGACGCCTGGGAGATGATGCTGCCGACGGCGCAGCGCATGACCGAACTGCTCGACGGCGTCCTGCTGGACGAATCCCGCAACGCCCTCGGTCGCCAGCGCATCCAGTACATCCGCGACGAACTCCGCGCCTGGGACCGCCAGCACGAAGCCCCGCCGCCCTCACGCTCCCGCTGGTGACCGCAACGGCATTCTTGCCACAGATTTCACAGATGAAAAAAGGATAAAAGGCAAAAGCGGTGGCAATGATGCTCGCGCGGAACCAATCCTTCTAAATCTGTGAAATCTGTGGCTAAAAAAGACTCTCCAAAAGCGCGGGTCGCGGAACTGAGGCGGGTGCTCGAGGAAGCGAGCTACCGGTATTACATCCTGGACGAGCCGACGCTGGCGGATCCGGAGTACGACCGGCTGCTGCGCGAGCTGGCGGAGCTGGAGGAGGCGCACCCGGAGCTGTGCGACGCCAACTCGCCGACCATGCGCGTCGGCGCGGCGCCTTCCGGCAAGTTCGCCACGGTCGTGCACGAGGTGCCGATGCTGTCGCTGGGCAACGCCTTCAGCGACGACAAAGTGCGCGATTTCGTGGCCCGGATCGGCAAGGAGACAGGCGACGAGGCGCCGGTGTTCTCCACCGAGCCCAAGCTCGACGGCCTCGCCATCAGCCTGCGCTACGAGGACGGGGCCTTCGTGCGCGGCGCCACGCGTGGCGACGGCAGCGCCGGCGAGGACGTCAGCGCCAACCTGCGCACCGTCCGCTCGATCCCGCTGCGCCTGCGCGGCAAGGCGCCGAAGGTGCTCGAGGTGCGCGGCGAGGTGGTGATGCCCAAGGCCGACTTCGAGCGCTGGAACGAGGCCGCGCGCGCGCGCGGCGACAAGCCGATGGCCAACCCGCGCAACGGCGCCGCCGGCTCGCTGCGCCAGCTCGACCCGCGCGTCACCGCGCAGCGCCCGCTGGCGTTCTTCGCCTATGCGTTGGGCGCGGTCGAGGGCGCGACGCTGCCGCCGACGCACTCGGAGACCCTGGCCTGGCTGCGTGAACTCGGTTTCCCGGTCAGCGCCGAAGTGGACGTCGCCACCGGGGTCGAGGGCCTGCTGGCGTACTACGAACGCATCGGTGCGCGCCGCGACGCGCTCCCGTACGACATCGACGGCGTGGTCTACAAGCTCGACCGGTACGACCAGCAGCGCGCGATGGGCTTCGTGTCGCGCGCGCCGCGCTGGGCGCTCGCGCACAAGTTCCCGGCGCAGGAAGAGGCGACCGTGGTCGAGTCGATCGAGGTCAACGTCGGCCGCACCGGCGCAGTGACGCCCTGGGTGCTGATGCAGCCGGTGCACGTCGGCGGCGTCACCGTCACCCGCGCGACCCTGCACAACGCCGATCAGGTTGCGCGCCTGGACGTGCGCAAGGGCGACACCGTGATCGTGCGCCGCGCCGGCGACGTGATCCCGGAAGTGGTGCGCGTGGTCGAGGACAAGCGGCCGCTGGATGCGAAGGGCAGGCCGCTGCATCCGCCCTACCAGTTGCCGACCGAATGCCCCGTCTGCGGTTCCGCGGTGGAGCGCGAGGAGGGCGAGGTGGTCGCGCGCTGCACCGGCGGCCTGTACTGCCCGGCGCAGCGGGTGCAGGCGCTGTTCCACTTCGGTTCGCGCAGGGCGATGGACATCGAGGGCCTGGGCGAACGCTTCATCACCGCGCTGGTCGAGTTCGACTACGTGCGCACGGTGGCCGACCTGTACCGGCTGACCGTGGACGACTTCGTCGAGATGAAACGCCGCGCCGACGAGCGCGACGGCACCGTGCCGGCGACCGCCAAGGCCGGCAAGGTCGCGACCCGGTGGGCCGAGAACCTGGTGGCCGGGATCGAGGCGAGCAAGGCCTCGAGCCTGGAGCGGGTGCTGTACGCGCTCGGCATCCGCGACGTCGGCGAGAGCACCGCCAAGACGTTGGCGCGCCACTTCGGCGCGCTCGACCCGATCATGGAGGCCGACGAGGAGGCGCTGCAGCAGGTGCCGGACGTCGGCCCGGTGGTGGCGAAGCGCATCGCGCACTTCTTCGCCGAACCGCACAACCGCGAGGTGATCGCCGCGCTGCGCGCCGCCGGCGTTCATTGGAAGGAAGGCCCGCCGCGCCGCGCCAGCGAAGGTCCGCTGGCCGGGCAGACCGTGGTGCTGACCGGCGGCCTCGCGTCCATGACCCGCGAACAGGCCGGCGAGCGGCTGGAAGCGCTCGGCGCCAAGGTCTCCGGCAGCGTCTCGAAGAAGACCAGCTTCGTGGTCGCCGGCGAAGCCGCCGGCAGCAAGCTCGCCAAGGCCCGCGACCTCGGCCTCGACATCTGGGACGAAGCCCGCCTCATCGCCTTCCTGGAAGAGCATGGCCAATGACTGGCGGCCGACGGCGGGGGTGGGGGCGCTGCGGTTGCGGGCGCGGCTGTATGCAGCCGTGCGCGGGTTCTTCGCGGAGCGCGGGGTGCTGGAGGTGGAGACGCCGGTGATGTCCGATGCGGGCAACACCGAGCCGAACATCGCCTCCTTCAGCGTCGGATTCTCCGGGCGCACCGACGGCGGCCCGCGCACGCGCTGGCTGCGGACCTCGCCGGAGTACCCGCTCAAGCGCCTGCTCGCCGCCGGCGTCGGCGACTGCTACGAGCTCGGGCGCGTGTTCCGCAACGGCGAGGCCGGGGTGCGCCACAACCCCGAGTTCACCATGCTCGAGTGGTACCGCGTCGGCTGGGACCACCAGCGCCTGGTGGACGAGACCGCCGACGTGGTGCGCATGGCGCTGGCGCTGGTGGAGCGCGACGCCAGGCTCGAGCGCATCGCCTACCGCGACCTGTACCGCGACCGGCTCGGGCTCGATCCGTTCCTCGCCGGCGACGACGAGCTGCGCAACGCGCTCGGCGACGTCGCCGTCGACCCCGCGGGCCTGGTCCGCGACGACTGGCTCGACCTGCTGATGACGCACCGGCTGCAACCGGCCTTCGACCCATCCACGCTGCTGTCGGTCCACGACTGGCCGGCGACCCAGGCGGCGCTGGCCACGTTGCGCGACACCGGCGAGGGCTTCGCCGTGGCCGAGCGCTTCGAGCTGTACCTCGGGCCGGTGGAACTGGCCAACGGCTACCACGAGCTGCTGGATGCGACGGAACAGCGCGAGCGCTTCGCGCGCGACCAGCACGTGCGCGCCGCGCGTGGCCAGGTGCAGCCGCCCATCGACGAACGCTTCCTCGACGCACTCGCGCACGGCCTGCCGCAGTGCGCCGGGGTGGCTCTGGGCGTGGACCGGCTGCTGATGGCGATGCTCGGCACGGACCGGATCGCCGACGTGCTGGCGTTCGATTTCGGGGCGGCTTGAGGGAAGCGCGTCGCGGCTTCCGCCGCTCCCACATGGGCCGCCGTAGAATCGCGGGATGGCCACCGACATCGACTACGCCCGCTACGACCGCGTCCGTCCGATCCACTGGACCGGCGAGGCGCTGGAGCTGCTCGACCAGCGCAAGCTGCCGTTCGCGACCGACTACCTGTCCTGCCGCGACAGTGACGAGGTCGCGGCCGCGATCCGCGACCTGGCCGTGCGCGGCGCCCCGGCGATCGGCATCGCCGCGGCCTGGGGCGTGGTGCTGGCCGCGCGCGACATCGACGCCGGCACCGCGGCCGAGGCCGCGCGCGAACTGGAGCCGGCGCTGCAGCGCCTCAACGCCGCGCGCCCGACCGCGGTCAACCTGGCCTGGGCGCTGGCGCGCATGCGCGCGGCGCTGCTGGCCGCATCCGACGCCGGCTGGCGCGAGGCGCTGGAAGACGAGGCCCGTGCGATCGAGCGCGAGGACCTCGCCGCCAACCGGACCATGGGCAAGCTGGGCGCGGCGCTGATCGCGCCGGGGAGCGGCGTGCTCACGCATTGCAATACCGGGTCGCTGGCCACCGCCGGCTTCGGCACCGCGCTGGGGGTGATTCGCGCCGGGGTCGCCCAGGGCCGGGTGGGGCAGGTGTACGCGGGCGAGACGCGGCCCTGGCTGCAGGGTGCGCGCCTGACCGCGTGGGAGCTGCAGCAGGACGGCATCGACGCCACCCTGATCGCCGACGCTGCGGCGTCGCACCTGATGAAGTCGGGCAAGGTGCAGTGGGTGGTGGTCGGCGCCGACCGCATCTGCGCCAACGGCGACGTCGCCAACAAGATCGGCACCTACCAGCTCGCGATCGCCGCGCGCCACCACGGGGTGAAGTTCATGGTCGTCGCGCCGTCGTCGACGGTGGACATGGAGACCGCCTGCGGCGACCTGATCGAGATCGAGGAACGCGATCCCGCGGAGCTGCACGGGGTCGGTGGAAGCCGCACCGTGGCCGAAGGGATCGGGGCCTGGAACCCGGTGTTCGACGTCACCCCGCACACGCTCGTGGACGCGATCGTGACCGAGCGCGGGGTGGTTCTCGACCCGGATCTGGAAAAGATGCGGGAAGCCTTCCCAAGCCATTGATTTTCCGGGGAATCCGGCGTGCGTTCGACGCGCCGGCATGGTACAATTTCACGTCTTGCCGACACGGCTGAAACCGGAACCCAGATGGCTGCAGACGCCAAGGACATCATCCCCGTCAATCTCGAGGACGAGATGCGCCGGAGCTACCTCGATTACGCCATGAGCGTGATCGTGGGCCGCGCCCTCCCGGACGTGCGCGACGGCCTCAAGCCCGTCCACCGCCGCGTGCTCTACGCCATGAACGAGCTCGGCGCGCACGCCAACAAGCCGTACTACAAGTCCGCGCGCATCGTCGGCGACGTCATCGGCAAGTACCACCCGCACGGCGACCAGTCGGTGTATGACACCCTGGTGCGCATGGCGCAGCCGTTCTCGCTGCGCTACCTGCTGGTGGACGGCCAGGGCAACTTCGGGTCGGTGGACGGCGACTCGGCCGCGGCCATGCGTTACACCGAGGCGCGGATGGCGCGCCTGACGCACGAGCTGATGGCGGACATCGACAAGGAAACCGTCGACTTCCAGCCCAACTACGACGAGAAGGAACTGGAGCCGACGGTGATGCCGTCGCGGTTCCCGAACCTGCTGGTCAACGGCTCGGCCGGCATCGCGGTCGGCATGGCCACCAACATCCCGCCGCACAACCTGTCGGAAGTGATCGACGCGACCATCGCGCTGATCGACGATCCGGAGATCGACATCGACGGGCTGATGGAGCACGTTCCCGGTCCGGACTTCCCCACCGGCGGCATCATCAACGGCGTCGGCGGCATCCACCTGGCCTACCGCAACGGCCGTGGCCGCGTGCGCATGCGCGCCAAGGCCGAGATCGAGGCGGCCGACAACGGCCGCGAGGCGATCGTCGTCACCGAGATCCCGTACCAGGTCAACAAGGCGCGCCTGATCGAGAAGATCGCGGACCTGGTCAAGGAGAAGAAGCTCGAGGGCATCAGCGAACTGCGCGACGAGTCCGACAAGGACGGCATGCGCATCTACATCGAGGTCAAGCGCGGCGACTCGGCCGAGGTGGTGCTCAACAACCTGTACTCGCAGACGCCGATGGAGTCGGTGTTCGGCATCAACATGGTGGCGCTGGTGGACGGCCGTCCGCAGCTGCTCAACCTCAAGCAGATGCTCGAGGCCTTCGTGCGCCACCGCCGCGAGGTGGTCACCCGGCGCACCATCTTCGAGCTGCGCAAGGCGCGCGCGCGCGCCCACGTGCTCGAGGGCCTGACGGTCGCGCTCGCCAACATCGACGAGATGATCGAGCTGATCAAGACCTCGGCGAACCCCAACGAGGCCCGCGAGCGCATGCTCGCGCGCACCTGGGCGCCGGGCCTGGTCGGCACGCTGCTCGAGGCCGCGGGCGCCGAGGCTTCGCGTCCGGAGGACCTGCCGAAGGGCGTCGGCCTGCTGGACGGGATGTACCGCCTGACCGAGGTCCAGGCGCAGCAGATCCTGGAAATGCGCCTGCACCGCCTGACCGGGCTGGAGCAGGAGAAGCTGACCGAGGAGTACCGCCAGCTGCTCGACACCATCGGCGGCCTGATCCGGATCCTCGAGGATCCCGACGTGCTGCTCGACGTCATCCGCACCGAGCTGCGCAACCTCAAGGAAGAGTACGGCGACCCCCGCCGCAGCGAGATCCGCGCCAGCGAGGAGGACCTCGACATCCTCGACCTGATAGCCCCGGAGGACGTGGTGGTCACGCTGTCGCACTCGGGCTACGCCAAGCGCCAGCCGGTCAGCAGCTACCGCGCGCAGCGCCGCGGCGGCCGCGGCCGCAACGCCGCGGCGACCAAGGACGAGGATTTCATCGACCAGCTGTGGCTGGTCAACACCCACGACACGCTGCTGACCTTCACCAGCAACGGGCGCGTGTTCTGGCTGCCGGTGCACCAACTGCCCGACGCCGGCCCGCACGCGCGCGGCCGCCCGATCGTCAACTGGATCGCGCTGGAGCCGGGCGAGCAGGTGCAGGCAGTGCTGCCGGTGCGCGAGTACAGCGAGGACCTGTTCGTGTTCTTCGCCACCCGCAACGGCACCGTCAAGAAGACGCCGCTGACCGAATACGCCTACCGGCTGCAACGCGGCAAGATCGCGATCAACCTGGCCGAGGGCGACGCCCTGGTCAACGCCGAGCTGTCCGACGGCAACCGCGACATCATGCTGTTCGCCAGCAACGGCAAGGCCGTGCGCTTCGCCGGCAACACCGTGCGCCCGATGGGTCGCACCGCCACCGGCGTGCGCGGCATGAAGCTGGCCGAGGGCGAGGAAGTGGTGAGCCTGATCGTGGTGGACGGCGACGGCGACATCCTCACCGCCAGCGAGCGCGGCTACGGCAAGCGCACCCCGGTCTCGGAGTACCCGCGCAAGGGCCGCGGCACCCAGGGCGTGATCGCGCTGCAGACCAGCGCGCGCAACGGCAAGCTGGTCGGCGCGATCCAGCTCAGCGACAGCCACGAGGTCCTGCTGATCTCGGACGGCGGCACGCTGGTGCGCACGCGCGCTTCGGAAATCGCGCAGGTCGGACGCAATACCCAGGGCGTGACCCTGATCCGGCTGGGCGAGGGCGAGTCGCTGCAGGCGATCGAACGCGTCGACGCGTCGCTCGAGGACGAGGCGGACGCCGACGCTTCGGCGGATTCCGCGGAGGCCGCGGCCGGCACCGAGGCGGCGCAGCCGGCAAGCTAGCCGGCGGCCGCCCGGTCGCTCAGGGCAGTCGCGGGAGCACGTACTCGGCCGAGGACACCCGGAATTCGCCCGGGGCCTCGACCAGGACCTCGCGTACCACGCCGTCCTCGGCGTAGATGGCGTAGCGCTTGGAGCGCATTCCCATGCCGTAGGCGCTGGCATCCATCTCCAGCCCCAGCGCGCGGGTGAAGTCGCCGTTGCCGTCGGCCAGCACCATCATGCCCTCCGGGACGTGCTGGCTCTCGGCCCAGGCCTGCATCACGAACGGGTCGTTGACCGACACGCAGGCCACGTCCACGCCCTTGTCGCGGAAGGCGTCGAAATGCTCGACGAACCCCGGCAGGTGCTTCTCCGAGCAGGTCGGGGTGAACGCCCCGGGGACCGCGAAGATCACCACCTTGCGGTTGTCGAACAGCGCGCGGGTGTCGACGTTCTCGACGCCGTCGCGGATGCGCTGCAGCGTGGCTTCCGGCAAGCGGTCGCCGGCCTTGATGCTCATGGTCTCGCTCCTGTCGCTGGTCCCTTGCTGCCGCCAGTGTAGGCGGCCGCGGCCGGAAAAGGGCGTCAACACCCGCGTGCCGCGCGGCTGCGATAATGTGGGCCAACGTTCGGGCAAGGGCACGGGAGTTCCATGCAGTTCAAGGACTACTACGCGATCCTGGGCCTCGAGCCGAGCGCCGGCGAGGCGGAGATCAAGTCCGCCTATCGCCGGCTCGCGCGCAAATACCACCCCGACGTCAGCAAGGAGGCGGACGCCGAGGAGCGCTTCAAGGAGGTCAACGAGGCCTACGAGGCGCTGCGCGACCCGGCCAAGCGCAAGGCCTACGACCAGCTGCGCACGCGCGGCTACCGCCCCGGCGACGAGGTCCGGCCACCCCCGGGCGGGTTCGGACACGGCGGCGGCGGGCCGGAGGGCTTCGACTTCGAGGAGATCTTCGCCGGAGGCGGCGCGGGCGGCGGCTTCAGCGACTTCTTCGAGGAACTGTTCGGGCGCCGGCGCGGCGCGGCCGGCGGCTTCGGTGGCGGGCCGCGCGGCCCGCAGCCCTCGCGCGACACCCGCGCGCGACTGGCGGTCCCGCTGGAGGCGGTCTACAACGGCGACAGCGTGCGCATCGGCGTCAACGGCAAGACCCTGGAGGTGCGCGTGCCCAAGGGCGTGCGCCCGGGCCAGGCGATCCGGCTGGCGCGGCAGGGCGCGCAGGGCGGGGACCTGTACCTGGAGATCGAGTACGCCGCGCACCCGCAGTTCGAGGTGGACGGCCGCAACATCATCCACGTGCTGCCGGTGGCGCCCTGGGAGGCGGCGCTGGGCGCGACGGTCAGCGTGCCGACCCTGGGCGGGCCGGTCGAGCTGAAGATCCCCGCGGACTCGGAGGCCGGCCGCAAGCTGCGGCTGCGCGGCCGCGGCCTGCCGGGCACCCCGGCGGGCGACCAGATCGTCGAGCTGGAGGTGCTGGCGCCGCAGGCGACCACCGAAGCGCAGCGCAAGGCCTACGCTGCGCTGCGCGATGCGTTCGGGAGCGACTGGAAGCGGGCCTGAGCCCGCGAAGGATCAGGCCGCGGCCGGGCCCGGGTCGTCGCCGCTTCCCAGGGTCTCGAGGATGAGCTTGGCCAGCTCTTCCTCGCTGAAGGGCTTGGTGAGGTAGGCGCAGGCGCCCTGGCGCATGCCCCACATGCGGTCGGTCTCCTGGTCCTTGGTCGTCACCAGCACCACCGGGATGTGCTTGGTGGTCGGCTCGCGGGTGATCGAGCGCGTGGCCTGGAAGCCGTTGAGGTTCGGCATCACCACGTCCATCAGGATCAGGTCGGGGAGTTCCTTCTTGGCCAGTTCCACGCCGGCGGCGCCGTCCTCGGCGGTCAGCGCTTCGTGGCCGAGCTTCTCGACGATGCGGCGGATGCCCATCAGCTGCGAAGGGGAGTCGTCGACGATCAGGATGCGGGCCATGTTCGGTTTCCCATGGAGTCGTGGCGATTGTAGCGAAATCTACAGGCGGACCACGGTGCGGCCGAGCGAACCGCCCGCAAGCATGCCCTCGAACACCTCCGGCAGCTCGGCCAGCGTGGCCTCGCGGGTGCAGATGCGGTCCAGGCGTGCCGGTTTCCAGTCGCTGCCCAGCCGCGCCCAGATCTCCCCGCGGATGTCGCGCGCGGTCCCGGCGGAGGCCACGCCCAGCAGCGAGACGCCGCGGATGATGAAGGGCATGACCGTGGCTTGCAGCTCGGCGCTGGCGGCGAGGCCGGCGCTGGCGACGTTGCCGTAGGGCGCGGTCTGCGCGAGCAGGCTGGCCAGCATCGGGCCGCCGACGTTGTCGAGCCCGCCTCCGAAGCGCGCGGATTCCATCGGCCGGGTGGTGGACAGCGCGTCGCGGCCGTGGACCTCGCTGGCGCCCAGCGCGCGCAGGTAGTCGTGCTGGTCGGCCTTGCCGCTGATCGCGTGGACCTCGTAGCCGGCGCGGCTGAAGATGTCGACCGCGAGCGAGCCGACGCCACCGGTGGCGCCGGTGACGCAGAGCGGTCCCAGGTCCGGGGCCTGGCGGTTGTCCTGCATCCTGTACAGCGCCAGCGCGGCGGTGAAGCCGGCGGTGCCGATGACCATGCTCTCGCGCAGGTCGAGCCCGGCGGGCAGGGGGATCGCCCACCGCGCTTCCAGCCGCGCGTACTTCGAATAGCCGCCGTCGCGGGTCTCGCTGAGGCCGCAGCCGGTGACCAGCACCGGGTCGCCCTCGCGGAACCCGGGGTCGGTGGAGGCGACCACGTGCCCGGCGACGTCGATGCCGCCGACCAGCGGGAAGCGGCGCAGGATCTTGCCCTTGCCGGTGCCGGCCAGCGCGTCCTTGAAGTTGACCGAGGACCAGGCCGTCTCGATCACGACCTCGCCCGGGGAGAGCTGGTCGAGCGACACCCGTTCGATGCCGCTGCGGTAGCCGGCCGCGTCGTCGTGGATGCGGAATGCCTCGAACGCGGTGGGGACCGTCGCCATCAGCGCAACTCCTTGCGGCGTTTCTCGTCCAGCCATTTGTCGGCGTGCACCGGCCGGTATGCCCGCATCCACGCGAACAGCGCGTCGATGTCGTCGCCGTGCCACAGGTCGCGGCGCTGTTCGGCGTGCAGGAAGCGCTCGGCGACCATGCGGTCCATCATCGCGATCAGCGGGTCGTAGAAGTCGTCCACGTCGAGGAAGGCGCAGGGCTTGTCGCCGAGGCCGAGCTGGCGCCAGGTCAGCATCTCGAACATCTCGTCGAGGGTGCCGAAGCCGCCGGGCAGGGCGACGAAGGCGTCGGACAGGTCGAACATCCGCGCCTTGCGCTCGTGCATGCTGGCGACGACCTCGAGCCGGGTGACGCCGCGGTGGGCGACCTCCCAGCCGGCCAGCTGCTCGGGGATCACCCCGACCACCTCGCCGCCGGCCGCGAGCGCGGCGTCGGCGACGATGCCCATCAGCCCGACGTTGCCGCCGCCGTAGACCAGCGCCAGCCCTTCGCGCGCCAAGCGCGCGCCGAGCTGGGCGGCGCGTTCCGCGTAGGCCGGCCGCGAGCCGGCGTTCGAGCCGCAATAGACGCAGACCGAACGCAGGTCGGCCACTCAGTTCGCCTTGTGGATGGCTCGTTTGTGCACGGCCATGGCGGCGTCGTGCACGGCCTCGGACAGCGACGGGTGCGCGTGGCAGATGCGCGCCAGGTCGTCCGCGGAGCCCTTGAACTCCATCGTCAGCACGCCCTCGTGCACCAGCTCGGAGACGTTGGCGCCGACCAGGTGCATGCCGAGCACGCGGTCGGTTTCGGCGTGCGCGAGCACCTTCACGAAGCCCGCGGGCTCGGCCATCGCCACCGCGCGGCCGACCGCCGCGAACGGGAAGCTGCCGGCCTTGTACGGGATGCCGTCGGCCTTGAGCTGCTCCTCGGTCTTGCCGACCCAGGCGATCTCCGGCTCGGTGTAGATGACCCAGGGGATGGTCTCGAGGTTGACGTGGCCGGGCAGGCCGCCGATCAGCTCGGCCACCGCGATGCCTTCCTCGAAGCCCTTGTGCGCCAGCATCGGGCCGCGCACGCAGTCGCCGACCGCCCAGACGCCGTCGACGCCGGTGTGGCAATGCTCGTCGACCTCGATCATGCCTCGGTCGGTCAGCTTCACCCCGGTGCCGTCGGCCAGCAGGCCCTTGGTCGCCGGACGGCGACCGACGGCCACCAGCAGCTTGTCCACCACGATCTCCTGCGCCTCGCCCTTGGCGTCGGTATAGGCGACGTGCACGCCGTCCTTCTTCACTTCGGTGCCGGACACCTTGCAGCCGAGGCGGATGTCCAGGCCCTGCTTCTTGAACTCGCGCGCGGCGACCTTCGCCACCTCGGCGTCGGCGGCGGCAAGGAAGTTCGGCAGGCCCTCGAGGATCGTGACCTCCGAGCCCAGGCGGTTCCAGACGCTGCCCAGCTCCAGGCCGATCACGCCGGCGCCGATCACGCCCAGGCGCCTGGGCACCTTGTCGAAGTCGAGCGCGCCGACGTTGTCCACGATGTGCTCGCCGAACTTCGCGAACGGCAGCTCGATCGAGTCCGAGCCGGCGGCGAGGATCACGTTGGTGCCCTTGAGCTCGACGGTCTTGCCGTCGTGCTGCTTGACGCTGACCACGTTGCCGGGCTGGAGCTGGCCGAAGCCGTAGTACGGCGTGATCTTGTTGGCCTTGAACAGCTGCGCGATGCCGCCGGTGAACTGCTTCACGATCTTGTCCTTGCGGGCAACCATCGTGCCGACGTCCATCTTCGGCTTGTCGAAGCTGATGCCGTGCTCGCCGAAGATGTGGCCCATGTTCCAGAACTGGCGCGAGGAGTCCAGCAGCGCCTTGGACGGGATGCAGCCCACGCGCAGGCAGGTGCCGCCCAGGGCCGGCTTGCCGTCCTTGCCCAGCGCGGCGTCCACGCAGGCGACCTTCATGCCGAGCTGCGCGGCGCGGATCGCGGCGTGGTAGCCGGCCGGACCGGCACCGATGACGACGACGTCGAATTGTTCAGCCATTTCGATTCCTTGTCCTTACATGCCCAGCAGCATGCGATGCGGGTTCTCGAGCTGGTTCTTGATCTCCACCAGGAACAGCACCGCGTCCTTGCCGTCGATGATGCGGTGGTCGTAGCTCAGCGCGATGTACATCATCGGCGCGGCGACGACCTGGCCGTTCTCGACGATCGCGCGCTCCTTGATCGTGTGCATGCCCAGGATCGCGGACTGCGGCGGGTTGACGATCGGCGTGGACATCAGCGAGCCGAAGGTGCCGCCGTTGGTGATGGTGAAGGTGCCGCCCTGCAGGTCTTCGAGCTTGAGCTTGTTGTCGCGCGCGGCGGTGGCGTACTCGGCGATGTTGCGCTCGACGTCGGCGAACGACATCCGCTCGACGTTGCGCAGCACCGGCGTCACCAGGCCGCGGTCGGTGGAGACCGCGATCGAGATGTCGGCGTAGCCGTGGTAGATGATGTCGTCGCCGTCCACCGAGGCGTTGACCACCGGGAACTTCTGCAGCGCGTTGGCGGCGGCCTTGGCGAAGAAGCTCATGAAGCCGAGCTTGATGCCGTGCTCCTTCTGGAACTGCTCGCCGAGCTCCTTGCGCATGGCCATGACCTTGCCCAGGTTGACCTCGTTGAACGAGGTCAGCATGGCGATGGAGTCCTTCGACTGCATCAGGCGCTCGGCGATGCGCTTGCGGATGCGCGTCATCGGCACGCGCTCCTCGGGGCGGGCGCCGCCAATGCTTCCATCAGCATGCATGCCACCGGTGCGGCCGGCGGCGAAATTGACGATGTCTTCCTTGGTGACCGCGCCGCGGCGGCCGGTGCCCTCGACCTGCGAGGCGTCCACGCCCGAGGTCTCGGCGGCGAAGCGCGCGCCCGGGGGCAGGTCGGCGTTGCCGCCGGCGGCCGGCTTCGGCGCGACCGGCGCGGCGCCTGCCTGGGTCTTCCCGGCCTTGTCGGCGGCCTTCTCCTGCTTCGGCGCTTCTTCCTTCTTCGGCGCGTCCTCCTTCTTCGCCGGGGCGGCGCCTTCCTCGATCACCGCCAGCACCTGCTGGCTGGTCACGGTGGCGCCGGACTCGAAGCGGATCTCCTTGAGCACGCCGTCGACCGGCGAGGGCACCTCGAGCACGACCTTGTCGGTCTCCAGGTCGACCAGGTTCTCGTCGCGCGCGACCGCGTCGCCGACCTGCTTGTTCCAGGTCGCGATGGTGGCGTCGGAAACCGACTCGGGAAGGACGGGAACTTTGACTTCAGTGGCCATGGCGGGCGTCCTGCACAGTTGTGATCATTCCTCGACGACGTCGCCGTCGAGGGGATTGACGAGGGCGTCGGCGACCAGCTGTTCCTGTTCGGCGACATGTTCGGCGAAGTGTCCCACCGCCGGCGAGGGCGAGCGGGCGCGACCGGCGTAGTCGAGCACCTGACCCGGCTGCAGGCAGGCGCGCAGGTGGTGCTGGATCTGGTACCAGGCGCCCTGGTTCTGCGGCTCTTCCTGGCACCACACCACTTCCTTGGCGCCGTGCCGCTTGAGCTCGGCGACCAGCTGCGGGCGCGGGAACGGGTACAGCTGCTCCACGCGCACCAGCGCGACGTCCTTGATCTTGCGCTTCCGGGCTTCCTCGAGCAGGTCGTAGTAGACCTTGCCCGCGCACACCACCACGCGCCGGACCTTCTTCGCGGTCGCGGTGGTGTCCGGGATCAGCTCCTGGAACGCGCCGGTGGCCAGCTCGTCGAGCGTGGACACCGCCAGCTTGTGGCGCAGCAGCGACTTGGGCGTCATCACCACCAGCGGCTTGCGGGTGGCCATGTGCATCTGCCGGCGGATCATGTGGAAGTCCTGCGCCGGGGTGGTCGGGGCGCACACGATCATGTTGTCCAGCGCGCACAGCTGCAGGAAGCGCTCGAGCCGGGCCGAGCTGTGCTCGGGGCCCTGGCCCTCGTAGCCGTGCGGCAGGAACAGCGCCAGCCCGCACAGCCGGTTCCACTTGGCCTCGCCGGAGGACAGGAACTGGTCGATCACCACCTGCGCTCCGTTGGCGAAGTCGCCGAACTGCGCTTCCCAGATGTCCAGGGTCATCGGGTCGGCGGTGGCGTAGCCGTACTCGAACGCCATCACCGCCTCCTCGCTGAGCAGCGAGTCGATGATGGTGACGTCCTCCTCGTTCTTCGCCAGCGCGCGCAGCGGGAGGTATTCCTCGTGGCTGTCCTGGTCGTGCAGGATCGCGTGGCGGTGGAAGAAGGTGCCGCGGCCGGAGTCCTGGCCGACCAGGCGCAGGCGGTAGCCCTCGTCGACGAGGGTGGCGTAGGCCAGGTTCTCCGCGAAGCCCCAGTCGCCCGGCTGTTCGCCGGCGGCCATCTTCCTGCGGTCGTCGTAGATCTTGGCGACGCGCGAATGCAGCTTGATCCCGTCGGGAACGGTGTTGATCCGGGCGGCGAGCTCGTCGAGGCGCTTGCGCGCGACGCTGGTGTCCACCTTGTCGCCGAGCTTGCCGGCCAGGAACCGGGACCAGTCGACGGTCGGGCCGTCCGGCGCCTTCTCGACCACCTCGGTGGTGACCTCGCCCGCGTCCAGCTTGTCGCGGTACGCATCCACCATCGCCCTGGCGCCGCCGTCGTCGAGCACGCCCTCGGCCGCCAGGCGGTCGGCGTACAGCTCGCGGGTGGTCTTGTGCGCGCGGATCGTGCGGTACATCAGCGGCTGGGTCGCCGCCGGCTCGTCGGCCTCGTTGTGGCCGTGCCGGCGGTAGCAGACCAGGTCGATGACCACGTCCTTGGCGAAGCGCTGGCGGAAGTCGAACGCGAGCTCGGCGCAGAACGCCACCGCCTCGGGATCGTCGCCGTTCACGTGCAGCACCGGCGCGCCCACCATCTTGGCGACGTCGGTGCAGTAGAGGGTGGAGCGGGCGTCGTCGGCGTCGCTGGTGGTGAAGCCGATCTGGTTGTTGACCACGATGTGCACGGTGCCGCCGACGCGGAAGCCGCGGGCCTGCGACATCTGGAACAGCTCCATCACCACGCCCTGGCCGGCGAACGCGGCGTCGCCGTGGATCAGCACCGGCATCACCTGCTTGCGCTCGCTGTCGCCGCGGCGGAGCTGGCGCGAGCGCACGCTGCCGGCGACCACCGGGTCGACGATCTCCAGGTGCGAGGGGTTGAAGGCCAGCGCCAGGTGCATCGGGCCGCCGGGGGTGCCGATGTTGGCGCTGAAGCCCATGTGGTACTTCACGTCGCCGGTGTGGGCGCGGTCGCTGGGCTGGTCGAACTTGCCCTCGAACTCGTCGAACAGCTTGCGCGGCGGCTTGCCCAGGGTGTTGACCAGGACGTTGAGGCGGCCGCGGTGGGCCATGCCGATGACCGCGTCGCGGACGCCGGCGGTGCCGGCGCGGCGCAGCATGACGTCCAGCATCGGGATCAGGCTGTCGCCGCCCTCCAGCGAGAAGCGCTTCTGGCCGACGTACTTGGTGTGCAGGTAGCGCTCCAGGCCCTCGGCGGCGGTAAGCCGCTCCAGGATCCGCAGCTTGTCTTCCTTCGAGCGGCCGTAGTCGCCGCCGGCGGCTTCGAGCCGCTCGTACATCCACCGGCGCTGCTCGGCGTCGGTGATGTGCATGAACTCGGCGCCGATGCTGCCGGTGTAGGTCGCTTTGAGCAGCGACAGCAGCGCGTCGAGCTGCATGCGCTCGCGGCCGGCGACGCCGCCGGTGAAGAACTCGCCCTTCAGGTCGGCCTCGGAGAGACGGTGGAAGGCCAGGGTCAGGTCCGGGGCATCCGGCTTCGCGGCCATGCCCAGCGGGTCCAGGTCGGCCCCGAGGTGCCCGCGCGAGCGGTAGGCGGTGATCAGCTTGCCGACCGCGCGGTCGCGGTCGTCGCCGGTGCCGGTGGCGACCGGGGCGACCCCGCGGGCGGCCTCGCGCCCGGCGCGGGCCACGGCCTCGGCGATGGCGGAGTGGGGGACGTCGCCCGCTTCGCGGCCCTTGAAGCCGTCGAACCAGGCCTTCCACTTGGGCCCGACGCTGTCGGGGGCGACCAGATACTGCTCGTACAGGTCCTCGATGTACGCGGCGTTGGCGCCGAGCTGCGAGGACTGCGCAAACTGCTTCAGGGGACTGTCCACTATGGGATCGGCAAGCTCGAAGAGTGGGGGACGGAACGGGCGTTGCAACCTGCAATTATAGCCGGAGGGCGCGCCGGTCGGTCAGGGGGCATGAACCGTCCCGGACCGTGCGGTGCGGTCTTCCGCGGGCCCCAGCCGCATGCCCTGGTGTTCGATCCCGGCCTCCATGAAGCGCGGCCCGTCCTCGACGAAGCCGAGGCGTCGATAGAACCCGATCACGGGCGCCTGCGCATGCAGCATCGGCCGCTCCCAGCCGCGGCCGCGTGCCTCCGCCAGCAGGGCCTGCAGCAGCGCCGCGCCGACGCCATGGCCGCGCCACGCCGGCAGCACCGCCATGCGCCCGATCCGCGCCGGAAGCCCTTCGCCGGGCGGGACCAGCCGCCCGGTGCCGATCGCGTCGCCGGCCTGCGTGCGCGCCAGCACGTGCACGCAGGCGGGGTCGAGCGCATCGTGCTCCAGCGCCACCGGCACGCCCTGTTCGCGCACGAACACGGCATCGCGCACTGCGTGCAGCGCGTCGCGCGCCGCGTCGTAGCCGACGGTGTCCACGCGGAAGGACGCGCCCGCGTAGCCGCTCATTCTTCCTCGTCCGCCGGGAAGCGGTAATGGCCGGCCTCGAGCAGCGCGAACACCGCATCGCGCCCGGCGGGGGACAGCGCGGCGTAGAGGGCGCCGTCCACGGTGGCCGCGCCCGCGATGCGGCGCGCGTCGGCGACCGGCAGGGCGAAGCCCTCGCCGTTGGCGAACAGGCGCGCACCCTTGCGCATGCGCCGCCAGGCCATGCGGCTCAGCGGATGGCGATGCAGCGCGATGCCGGCGTGCTCGAGCTGGTACTCGAGCTCGATCCGCGGCGGTACCGGGCCCGGGGCCACCTCGCCCGGGCTGCGATAGCGGGTGATGAAGCCGCCGAACCAGTCGGAGAGCCGGTCGCGGCCGTCCATGCGCAACAGGTTCAGGGCCTCGAGCACGCGCGCCATCGCGGCGTCGTCGATCTCGTGGGGGTCGGCCGCGGGTGCCAGGTCCGGGTCGCGGTAGCGCAGCGCCTCGTCGGCCTCGGCGGCGAGGGTGTCCACGTAGTCGCCCAGCAACTCGGCGGCGGACGGCGCGCGCATGCCGACCGAGAAGGTCAGGCAGGCGTCCTCGGCCACCCCGTGGTGGGGGACGCCGGGCGGCAGGTAGAGCATGTCGCCGGGCCCGAGCACCCAGTCGTGGGTCGGGCGGAACTCGCGTAGCAGCTTCAGTTCGACGTCGTCGCGGAACGCGAGCGGCGGATTGTCTCCGGCATCGATCTGCCAGCGCCGGTGGCCCTGGGCCTGCAGCAGGAACACGTCGTACTGGTCCACGTGCGCGCCGACCGAGCCGCCCGGCGCCGCGAACGACACCATGACGTCGTCGATGCGCCAGCGCGGCAGGAAACCGAATTGCGGCAGCAGCGCGGCAACGTCGGCATCCCACTTGTCCACGTCCTGCACCAGCAGGGTCCAGTCGTGGTGGGGCAGGGTCGGGAACAGTTCCTCGGGGAACGGGCCGGTGCGCAGCTGCCAGCGGTCGCGTTCGCGGTCGTGCATCACGATCCGCGACAGCGCCAGCTCCTCGCAGGCCAGCCCGGCGAGGTCCTCCGGCGACAGCGGCGATTCGAAGCCCGGGAAGGCGTTGCGCACCAGCAGCGGCCGCTTCTGCCAGTAGTCGCGCAGGAAATCCGCGGGCGGCATGCCCAGCGGCGGCAGCTCGCTGCCGTCCACCTCGATCGACGGGACCTTTGCCGGGACCTTGCGCCGCTGCCTGGCCACGGCCGTGCTCAGGCTTCGCGCGCGAGCCGCGCCGCGAGGCCGGTGTAGTCCGCCGGCGACAGCGCCAGCAGCCGCTGCCTGGCGTCCGCCGGCAGGTCGAGGCCTTCGACGAAGGCGCGCATGGATGCGGCGGTGATGCCCTGGCCCCGGGTCAGCGCCTTGAGCTGCTCGTACGGGTTGGGCAGGCCGTGCCGGCGCATCACCGTCTGCACCGCCTCGGCCAGCACTTCCCACGCGGCGTCGAGGTCGGCCGCCAGTCGCTCCGGGTTGGCCGAGAGCTTGCCCAGCCCCTTCCGCAGCGAGGCGAGCCCGACCAGCGCGTGGCCGAAGGCAGTGCCCAGCGCGCGCAGCACGGTGGAATCGGTGAGGTCGCGCTGCCAGCGGCTGATTGGCAGCTTGGCCGCGAAGTGCTCGAACAGCGCATTGGCGATGCCGAAGTTGCCTTCCGCGTTCTCGAAGTCGATCGGGTTGACCTTGTGCGGCATGGTCGAGCTGCCGACCTCGCCGGCCTTCACCGCCTGGCGGAAGTAGCCGAGCGAGATGTAGCCCCAGACGTCGCGGCACAGGTCCACCAGGATGGTGTCCACGCGCTTCATCGCGTCGCACAGTTCGGCGATGCCGTCGTGGGGTTCGATCTGGGTGGTGTACGGCTGCCAGGACAGGCCCAGGCCCTCGACGAAGCGGCGCGAGAACGCCGGCCAGTCCACTTCGGGGTAGGCGACCACGTGGGCGTTGTAGTTGCCGACCGCGCCGTTGATCTTGCCCGGCATCGGCAGGCCCGCCAGCACCTCGCGCTGGCGCTGCAGGCGCGCGACCACGTTGGCGATCTCCTTGCCGACGGTGGTCGGCGAGGCGGTCTGGCCGTGGGTACGCGAGAGCATCGGCAGCGCGGCGTGCTCGTGGGCCATCGCGCGCAGCGTCGCGATGACGCCGTCGAGTTCGGGCAGCATCACCGCGTCGCGCGCCTCGCGCAGCATCAGCGCGTAGGACAGGTTGTTGATGTCCTCGCTGGTGCAGGCGAAGTGCACGAACTCGAGCGCCGGCGCCAGCGCCGCGTCGTCCTGCAGGCGTTCCTTGATGAAGTACTCGACCGCCTTGACGTCGTGGTTGGTGGTGCGCTCGATCTCCTTGACCCGCGCCGAATCGGCGGTGGAGAAGCCTTCCGCGAGGGCGCGGAGGCGGGCGGCGGTGGCCTCGTCGAAGGGCGCCAGCTCGACGATCCCGGGCTCGGCCGCCAGCGCCAGCAGCCATTCCAGTTCCACCCGCACGCGGGCGTGGACCAGGCCGTGCTCGGAGAACACCGGGCGCAGCGCGTCGACCTTGTCCGCGTAGCGGCCGTCGAGCGGGGAAAGAGCGAGCAGGGCGGCGTTTTCGGTCATCCGCGGATTCTATCCCGACCGGCGCATGCCTCCCACGGGGGTATGCTCGGGCGGGAGGAGCGTGCACATGGCCAGGAAAAACGGATCGAGCGGTGGATTCCGCATCGAACACGACAGCATGGGCGAGCTGAGGGTGCCCGCCGATGCGCTGTGGGGGGCGCAGACCCAGCGCGCGGTCGAGAACTTCCCGATCTCGGGACGGCCGATGCCGCGCGGCTTCATCCGCGCGCTCGGGCTGGTCAAGGCCGCGGCCGCCGAGGTCAACGCCGGGCTCGGCCTGCTGCCGAAGACGCGCGCGACGGCGATCCGCCGCGCTGCGCTGCAGGTCGCGGCCGGGGAGCACGACGCGCACTTCCCGATCGACCTCTACCAGACCGGCTCCGGCACCTCGAGCAACATGAACGCCAACGAGGTGATCGCCACCCTGGCCACGCGCGGCGGCCGCGCCAGGATCCACCCCAACGACGACGTCAACCTGGGCCAGAGTTCCAACGACGTGATCCCGACCGCGCTGCGCGTCTCGGCGCAGCTGGCCGTGGTCGAGGACCTGCAGCCCGCGCTCAGGCACCTGCGCAGGACCATCGAGCGGCGCGCGCGGGGCCTGGGCAAGGTCACCAAGACCGGGCGGACCCACCTGATGGACGCGATGCCGCTGACCTTCGCCCAGGAGTTCGGCGCCTGGGCCTCGCAGCTCGGGTCGGCCGAGGGGCGCATCGCCGATGCGCTGAAGCGGTTGCGGCGGCTGCCCATCGGCGGCACCGCGATCGGCACCGGCATCAACGCCCACCCGCGTTTCGGCAGGGCGATGGCGCAGGCGCTGTCGAAACTGGGGGGCACGAAGTTCGAGCCTGCCGCGGACAAGTTCGAAGGCCTGGCCTCGCAGGACGACGCGGTGGAACTGTCCGGCCAGCTCAACGTGCTGGCGGTGGCGCTGATGAAGATCGCCAACGACCTGCGCTGGATGAATTCCGGGCCGCTCGCCGGCCTGGGCGAAGTCGAGCTGCCGGCGCTGCAGCCGGGCTCGTCGATCATGCCGGGCAAGGTCAATCCGGTGGTCCCGGAAGCGGCGTGCATGGTCTGCGCGCAGGTGATGGGGCACCACGCGGCGGTGACGGTCGCGGGCGCGAGCGGCAACTTCCAGCTCAACGTGATGCTGCCGCTGATCGCGGGCAACCTGCTGGACTCGATCGGCCTCCTGTCGAACACCATGCGCCTGCTGGCGGACACGGTGATCGCGGGCCTGAAGGTGCGCCGCGACAACGTATCGGCGGCGCTCGATCGCAACCCGATCCTGGTGACCGCGCTCAATCCGATCATCGGTTACGAGAAGGCGGCGGCGATCGCCAAGCGTGCGTATCGCGAGGGCAGGCCGGTATTCGACGTCGCGGTCGAGGACAGCGGCCTGCCGGCGGCGGAGTTGCGGCGCCTGCTGGACCCCGGGGCGCTGACGCGTGGCGGGATCCAGGGCTGAGCCCGGGCTAGGCGGCTGCTTCCGCCTCGGCCTCCTCGAGTTCCTCGAGGCAGTCGTCGACATCATCCTGGGTCATGGTCGCGTAGGGCGCGAACTCGGGCAGCGACGCGGCGAGCTGCTGCTGGGTCGCCAGCATCGGCGGCAGCCGCCGGCACAGCACCAGCGCCTCGGCCTTCAGCTTGTCGGCCTCGGCCTCGACCCGCTTCTCCAGGTCCTCGGTGTTGCCCGACAGGATCGAGCCGACCGCGTGGGTGAGCGCGACCTCGGCCAGGCCCACGCCCTTGCCGCCGATGGCGATGCCGGCGTCGGCCACCGCGATCACCTGTTCGCGGTACTGCAGCAGCAGCGCGCGCTGGTCGTCGTCGATCGCCACCGCCTTGCCCTCGATCAGCAGGTCGCCCTGCGGGGTGATCTCGGCCTTGGGCAGCCCGCGGTCGTCGGCGCCGGGTCCGTAGCGCTTGCCGTTGACGCTGACCTGGGGACCCTCGGCGCCGAGCGAGAGGTTGCCCTCGCGCAGTTCCTTGCGCGCCTCCTCGAGGCTGCGGTCGATGGTCCTGGCGATGAAGCCGCGCTCGCGGCTGTCGGCATCGGCACCGGCGTCGGCCGCGGGGCGGTTGCAGCCCGCGAGCATCGGCAGGCCGGCGATCGCCAGCGCGAGGATGGTTGTGCGTAGCAGGTTCATGGCTCCTCCGGGTCAGCGTGCGGCGAATTCGGTGCGGACATCCTGCTCGCATTCCTCGATGTCGCGCTGGTCGAGGGTCGCGTAGGGGCGGAACTGCGGCAGGCTGGCGGCGAGTTCCTGCTGCGCGTCCATCACCTCCGGCAGCTGCCGGCAGATGGCCAGCACCGCCGGCTGCACGTGTTCGGCGACCATCCGCTCGACCTTGCGGTCCAGGGTGCCGGTCATGGCGCGGAAGGCGAGGCTGATCCACGAGCCCTGGACCGCGTCGAGGGCGGCTTCGGCGCTCTTCTCGCCGATCTCGATGCCGGCCAGCGCAATGCCGATGACGCGGCCGCGGTAGGCCAGCAGCTGGCGGCGCTGGCGGGCGTCGACCTCCTGCGCCTCGCCCTCGACCAGGAAATCGCCCTCGGGGGTGATTTCGGCCTTGGGGAGGTCCCTGGTCGCCGCGTCGTGGCGGCCGAAGCTCAGGCTGTTGTCCACGCGCAGGTTCCCGGTCTGCAGTTCATGGCGGGCCTTGGCCATCTCGGCGCGCACTTCCTTGCGCGCCTCGGCCAGTTCCTGGCGGATTTCGTTGCCGATGTCGGAGGGCGCGGCCTGCGCGGCGGGGGCGGCGATCGCCGGCAGGGCCAGGCAGGCGCCGAGGACGGCGGTGCGGAGCAAAGTCATGGTGGTGTCCTGTGTGTTGGTCGGGGGACGGGCGGGGAGGTGCTCAGCCCTCGTCCCGCCACCTGCGCAGGCGGATGGCGCCGAAGATCATGGCGGCGCCGGCGACCGCGCCGATCCACAGCTGCGGGGTGAGCAGCGTCCCGTAGCTGGCCTTCAGCAGCGCGGCACCGGCCAGCGAATCCACGTCCTGCAGGCCGTCGGCGACGGTGAACCAGGCGCCGGGCACCGCGCTCAGCAGCGAGCGGCCGACCACGTTGCTCCAGAACCAGCCCGTGGGCAGGTCGAACAGCTGCATCAGGTCGAACCAGCTGACGAAGATGCCGGCGAACAGCGGGATCATGATCGCCCACAGGAACGGCTTGCCCTTGGCCCAGGCCGAGCACAGCAGCAGCCAGCCGACGGTGGGCAGCGCCCACAGCGCGTACACCGGGAGCACCGCCAGGGTCTGTCCGGCGATGGATAGCGGGCTGGCCGGGCCGAGCACCATGGTGAACGGGTTGCCGCCGTGGACCAGCACGAACAGGCTGATCACCAGCAGGAAGCCGAGCATGGTCAGGAGCGCGGCGCCGATCGCCATCAGCGGCGCGACCACGGTCGCGGTCGCGACCTTCGACAGCACGGTCTGCGCGTCGGACAGCGGCAGCGACTTCCAGAACAGCACGCTGCGGTCCTTGCGTTCGTCGTAGAGCGCGCCGAGGCAGTAGAAGAAGACCACGAACGCGAGCACGATGAACGGCCAGCTCGCGGCCATCATCAGCCCGGCGTCGATGCCGTTGCCGAGCTTCTCCAGGTCGCCGGCATCCATGTCCGCGGAGATCTGCGAGAAGTCGATGCCGTTGAACTGGACGCCATCGACCTGCATGCCGTTGCCGGCGCGGCGCATGGCCATCTCGCCGACGCCGAAGCCCATCAGCGACAGCAGCAGGAACACGCCGCCGGCGATCAGCGGGGCGAGCAGGAAGCCGCCCCGGTGCTCCCAGTACTCGCGGCGCAGGAGCAGCGGGAACTTGTTGGTGGAATGCGCGGTGACGTTCATGCGTAGGTTCCCTTCATGGTGGCGACGAACAGGTCGGCCAGGCCCGGGACGCGGGTTTCGCCGAAGCCCGAGAGTTGCGTGCGCGGCACGCCGTCGAACAGCATCACGGTCTTGCCGAAGGGCAGGGCGCGCTCGTCGATCGGCGAGAGCGCACGCGCCGCCTCGAGCTGGCCGGCGTCCACCAGCACTTCGGTGTAACGCTCGCCGACCTCGTCCATCGGCGCCGACAGCACCATGCGGCCGTCGCGGATGAACAGCACGTCGGTCAGGATGTGCTCGACCTCCTCGACCTGGTGGGTGGTGATGAGGATGGTCTTCTCCTCGTCGAAGTAGTCCTCCAGCAGGCGCTGGTAGAACTGCTTGCGGTAGAGGATGTCGAGGCCGAGGGTGGGCTCGTCGAGCACCAGCAGCCTGGCGTCGATCGCCATCACCAGGGCCAGGTGCAGCTGCACGATCATGCCCTTGGACAGCTCGCGGACGCGGGCGTCCATCTTCAGCTGGGTGTTGGCGAGGAAGCGCTCGCAGCGGGCGCGGTCGAAGCGCGGGTGCACGCCGGCGACGAAGTCGATGGCCTGGCCGACCCGGATCCAGCGCGGAAGCACCGCGACGTCGGCGATGAAGCACACGTCGTTCATCAGTTCGTCGCGCTGGCTGCGCGGGTCGCGGCCGAGCACCGCCAGCTCGCCCTGGAACGGGATCAGGCCGAGGATGGCCTTGAGCGCGGTGGTCTTGCCGGCGCCGTTGGGGCCGACCAGGCCGACGATGCGCCCGGGGGCGATGTCGAAGCTGGCGCCGTCGAGGGCGACCTTGTTGCGGTAGGCCTTGCGCAGTCCGCGCGCGCTGACCACGGCGGAGCGGGTGTCGACGGCGTTCATCGGCTGCCTCCCTTGAGCGGCGCGAGCAGGGCCTGCATGTCCAGGCCGAGGCGCTGGATGCGCTCGAGCACGAGCGGCCATTCCTCGGTGAGGAACCGGTCGCGCTCGCTGGAGAGGAGCTTCTTCGATGCTTCTTCGGTCACGTACATGCCAAGTCCCCTGCGTTTCTCCACGAGGGCCTCGTCCGCCAGTTCCTGGTAGGCGCGCGAGACGGTGATCGGATTGAGCTGGTATTCGGCCGCCACCTGCCGCACCGAGGGCAGGGCGTCGCCGGGCTTGAGCACCCCGTCGAGCATCATCGCGATCACCCGCTCCTTGAGCTGGCGGTAGATCGGTGCGCTGTCGTTCCACTGGACCTGGGCCATGGCTCAGCTCCCGGTGACGCGGCGCAGGCCGCCCTGCGCGAACGAGAAGTAGGGCATCGCCAGCGCGGCCCGGTGGTTGCGGCGCACATGGTCGGCGGCCTTGGCTTCCGTCCGGGCACTGTCGCGGTCGGAGTCGAGCGCCGGCACCTGGTCCGCGTTGGCGGCCACGTGCAGACCCGGCGGCGCCGGTTCGGGAATGGCCGGGTTCCCGGCGACGAGGAGGAGACCGAACACGGCGACGGTCGCTGTGAGCGCCTGGACGGTGTGCTGGAGCTTGCGGTTCATGGTGGTCGTCCTGCTCTGGGGGACTGGTGTTGTATGCAACTATAACACCTAGACACAGGCGGTCAACCCCCGGCTACCCCAACTGATGGCAGGGGTCCCGGCTGGGTCCGGGGGCGCGCCGGGGCTGGATTGCCGGGCGCGCCCCGGGCCGCGACAATAGGCGGCGATCCGCACCACGCCGCGACCGCGCGGCCCACAGGAGTGTTCCCCGATGAAGCCTTTCCTGCGCGGCTCCGCCGCGTTGTTGCTGTCCGTGGCCGGGCTGGCCCTTGCCCCGCGGGCCGTCGCCGCCCAGGACGCGCCGCTGGCCACCGATCGCGATCGCGCCAGCTACGCGGTGGGCGTGGACGTGGGCAGCTCGCTGCAGCCGATCGCGGCCGAGCTCGACCAGGCCGCGCTGGAGCGCGAGATCCGCAAGCTGTTCGACGGCGGCGAGCCGAGCCTGGCGCCGGCCGAGGCGCAGCAGGTGGATACCGCGCTGCGCGCCACCCTGGCCGCGCGCAGCGGCGCGCCCGGCGCGCCCGCGTCGCCGCAGGCGGTGGACCGCGCCAAGGTCGGCCAGCTGGTCGGCGGCTACATCGTCGGCCCCTCGCTGCTGCCGATCGCGGACGAACTCGACGTCGCGGTGTTCATGCGCGGACTGGGCGATGCCGCCGACGGCGGCAAGCTGGCGATGCCGGCCGAGCAGGTGCAGCAGGTGCTGGCGGCGTTCGGCGAGCGCGTGCGCGAGCGCGCCCGCCGGGAAGCCGAGGCGCTGGCTTCGAAGAACAAGACCGAAGGCGCCGCCTTCCTGGCCCGGAACCGCGGCGAGAAGGGCGTGTTCGCGACCGCGTCCGGCCTGCAGTACATGGTGCTGCGCCAGGGCAGCGGCCCGCGCCCGAAGCCCACCGACACCGTGCGCGTGAACTACGAGGGCCGGCTGCTGGACGGCACCGTGTTCGACAGCTCCTACGAGCGCGGCGAGCCGGTGGAATTCCCGCTCTCGGGGGTGATCCCGGGCTGGACCGAAGGCCTCGGGCTGATGCCAGTCGGCGCCAAGTACCGCTTCTGGATCCCCGCCGAGCTCGGCTACGGCGCCACCGGCACGCCCGGCGGCCCGATCGGCCCGAACGCGACCCTCGTGTTCGACGTGGAACTGCTCGCCATCCCGTGATGACCGTGCGTTGAGGGCCACTGCGCGACGGTGGCCTACCGACCGCCCCCCTGGAGCATTCCCATGCATGACCTGAAACGACTGGCCGCGGGCCTGCTGCTGGCGACGCTGGTGCTGGCTGGCTGCAACCGCGACGCCGACGGCGAGGCCGCCGCGAAGGACGCCGCGGCCGCCAAGCCGGCGAGCGCCGATGGCGAGGCGATCCCCGGGCTGCCGACGGAGAAGGACCGGGTCAGCTACATGGTCGGCATGGCGCTGGCGCGCCAGTTCGAGCCGATCCGCGACGAGCTCGACGTGGACGTCGTGGTCAAGGCGCTCAAGACCTCGCTGGAAGGCGGCGAACTGCTGATGACCGAGGAACAGGCGCAGCAGGTCGGCGCCGCGTTCGAGCAGAAGGTGCGCGACGCGCAGGTCGAGAAGATGCAGGCAGACGCGCGCGCCAACGCCATCGCCGGCCAGGCGTTCCTGGCGGAGAACGCGGGCAAGCCGGACGTGCAGGTGACCGAGTCCGGGCTGCAGTATCAGGTGCTCGAGCCGGGCACGGGCCCGCGCCCGTCGCGCGACGACACCGTGCGCGTCAACTACACCGGCAAGCTGCTGGACGGCACCGTGTTCGACGGCAACGCGGGGCAGGGCGGCCCGGTGGACTTCCCGCTCGGCCAGGTCGTGCCGGGCTGGCAGGAAGGCATCTCGTTGATGCCGGTCGGCAGCAAGTACCGTTTCTGGATCCCGCCCGAGCTGGCCTACGGCGAGATGGGCACGCCCGGCGGCCCGATCCCGCCGAACGCCACGCTGGTGTTCGAGGTCGAGCTGGTCGGCATCGAGTGAGCCGACCGGATTGACTCGCACCGATTGAACCAAGGGGAAGCGGCAGGATGCGCGTTGCGATCTTCGGAACCGGTTACGTCGGCCTGGTGACCGGCACCTGCCTGGCGGAAGTCGGGCATGACGTGGTCTGCGTGGACGTGGACGAGGCCAAGGTGGAAGGGCTGCGCCGCGGCGAGGTCCCGATCTACGAGCCCGGGCTCGAACCGATGGTCCGTGCCAACCATGCCGAGGGCCGGCTGCACTTCACCACCGACGCCGCCGAAGCGGTCGCGCACGGGCGCCTGGTGTTCATCGCCGTGGGCACGCCGCCGGACGAGGACGGCAGCGCCGACCTGCAGTACGTGCTGGCGGTCGCGCGCACCATCGGCGAGCACATGACGCGGCCGCTGGTGGTGGTCAACAAGTCCACGGTGCCGGTGGGCACCGCCGACAAGGTGCGCGAGACCATCGCCACCACGTTGGCGGAGCGCGGCGTGGACATCGCCTTCGAGGTGGTCTCGAACCCGGAATTCCTGAAGGAGGGTGCCGCGGTCGAGGACTGCATGCGCCCGGACCGGATCGTGATCGGCGCAGACAGCGACGAGGCGGTCGAGCGGCTGCGCCGGCTGTACGCGCCGTTCAACCGCAACCGCGACCGCATCGTGGCGATGGACGTGCGTTCGGCGGAGCTGACCAAGTACGCGGCCAACGCGATGCTGGCGACCAAGATCAGCTTCATGAACGAGATCGCCAACATCGCCGAGAAGGTCGGCGCCGACGTCGAGCACGTGCGTCGCGGCATCGGCTCGGACCAGCGCATCGGCTGGCACTTCATCTATCCGGGCGCCGGCTACGGCGGCTCCTGCTTCCCCAAGGACGTGCAGGCGCTGGCGCGCACCGCGCAGCAGCACGGCCACGCGCCGCGCCTGCTGGAGGCGGTCGAGGCGGTGAACGCGGCCCAGAAGGGGCACCTGTTCGAACTCGTGCAGCGGCATTACGACGCCGGCGAGGACGAGGGCGTGCGCGGCAAGACCTTCGCGGTCTGGGGGCTGGCGTTCAAGCCCGACACCGACGACATGCGCGAAGCGCCCAGCCGCAGGCTGCTGCAGCAACTGTGGGACGCGGGCGCGCGCGTCCGCGCCTACGACCCCGAAGCCGCGCGCGAGGCGCGCCGCGTGTTCGGCCAGCGCGACGGGCTGGTGTTGTGCGAGTCGGCGGCCGAAGCGCTCGAGGGCGCGGATGCGCTGGTGGTGGTCACCGAGTGGAAGCAGTTCCGCAGCCCCGACTTCGAGCAGCTCGCGCTGGCGCTGCGCGACCGCGTGCTGTTCGACGGGCGCAACCTGTACGACCCGGCCGAAGTCGAGGAGGCCGGACTGGCGTACTACGGCGTCGGCCGCGGGCGCTCCGTCGCCGGCGCGCGCGCGGGGCAGTAGGCAATGGCCGGAGACGCGCTCGAACAGCGGCTGGTGGAACTGGAGACGCGGCTCGCGTTCCAGGAACAGGCGCTGCAGGAACTCAGCGACGCCCTCGCCGAGACCCGGCTCGAGGCCGCGCGCACGGCGGAACTGTTGCGCAACGCCGTACAGGAATTGAAACTCGCGCGCGGCGGCCTGGCCGCCGATCCCGCCAGCGAACCACCGCCTCCGCACTACTGATGAGCGACTCCCTACGCGACCAGCTGCTCGGCCTCGGCTTCAAGCCGCAGCCCAAGCCCGTCCGCAAGCCCGAACGCAAGGGCGAGCGCAAGCCGCCGCGCGCGGCAGCGAAGGCGGCCCCGCGCCCGCCGCGCAAGCCGACGCCGCAAGGCGACATCGACCTGGCCAAGGCCTACGCGATCCGTGCGCAGAAGGAGAAGGAGGAGCGGATCGAGGCCGAGCGCCGCAAGCAGGAGGCCGCGCGCGAGCGGCGCGAGGCGCGCGCGAAGCTGGCCGCGTTCCTGCAGGGCAAGGCGCTGAACGACGCGCAGGCGGAGATCGCGCGGCACTTCGAGTACGGCGGCAAGATCAAGCGCATTCACGTCACCGAGGCGCAGCTCAAGGCGCTCAACGCCGGCGAGCTCGGCGTGGTCCAGCTCGACGGGCGCTACCTGCTGGTGGACGTGGCGACGCTGGACGAAGCCGCGGCGATCTTCCCCGCCTGCGTCGCGCTCCGGGTCGACCCGGACGCCCCGGTCGAGGACGACATCCCCCCCGACCTGGTGTGGTGAGGGCCGCCTACTCCGGGTCGTAATCCAGGTTCGAGGCCAGCAGCCGCTCGGCCTGCTGCAGGCTGACGCCCTTGCGCCGCGCGTAGTCGGCGACCTGTTCCTTGGACAGCCGCCCGACCACGAAGTACTGGCTGCGCGGATGGCTGAAGTACCAGCCCGACACCGCCGCCGCCGGGTACATCGCGAAATGGTCGGTCAGGGTGATGCCGGTGTTCGCGGTCGCGTCCAGCAGTCGGAACAGGGTCTGCTTCTCGCTGTGCTCGGGGCAGGCCGGATAGCCCGGGGCCGGGCGGATGCCGCGGTATTTCTCGGCGATCAGGGCGTCGGTGTCGAGCGCCTCGTCGGCGGCATAGCCCCACAGCTCCTTGCGCACGTGTTGGTGGATGCGCTCGGCCAGGGTCTCGGCGAGGCGGTCGGCCAGCGCCTTGAGCAGGATCGCGTTGTAGTCGTCGTGTTCGGCGCGGAAGCGCTCCAGGTGCGGTTCGATGCCGTGCCCCGCGGTGACCGCGAAGCCGCCGATCCAGTCGCGCACGCCGCTGTCCTTCGGCGCGACGAAGTCGGCCAGGCACAGGTTGGGGCGTTCCGGCGGCTTGTCCGCCTGCTGGCGCAGGAAGTGCAGCACGGTGCCGTCGTCGAGCTGGACGTCGTCGCCGATGGAAGCCGCGGGCCAGAAACCGACCACGGCCTTCGCGGTCAGCCACTTCTCCGCCACCAGCCGGTCGAGCATCTCGCGGGCGTCGGCGAACAGCTCGCGCGCCTGCGGCCCGACGACGTCGTCGTCGAGGATCGCCGGGTACCTGCCGGCCAGTTCCCAGGCGTTGAAGAACGGCCCCCAGTCGATCAGCTCCACCAACTCGCCGAGCGGGTAGTCGTCGAAGACGGTGATGCCGGGCTGCTTCGGCTCCGGCGGCACGTACGCGTCCCAGCCGCCGTCGAAGGCGCGGCTGCGCGCGTGCGCCAGGGAAACGAGGCGCTTGCCGCCTTCCTTGTTGCGGTGGCGCTCGCGGATCTCGGCGTAGTCGGCCTCGTTGGCGGCGACGAAGGCGTCGCGCAACTCCTTCGAGACCAGCGACTGGGCGACGTTGACCGCGCGCGAGGCGTCCTTGACCCAGATCGTCGCCGACTTGTAGTGCGGGTCGATCTTCAGCGCGGTGTGCGCGCGCGAGGTGGTGGCGCCCCCGATCAGCAGCGGGATGGTGAAGCCCTGGCGCTGCATCTCCTTCGCGACGTGGCCCATTTCCTCCAGCGACGGCGTGATCAGCCCGGACACGCCGATCATGTCCGCGTTCTCCGCCTTCGCCGTGTCCAGGATCTTCTGCGCCGGCACCATCACTCCCAGGTCCACGACCTCGAAGTTGTTGCAGGCCAGGACCACGCCGACGATGTTCTTGCCGATGTCGTGGACGTCGCCCTTGACGGTCGCCATCACGATCTTGCCGTTCGACTTGCCGGTGTCCCCGGTGCGCGCCTTTTCGGCCTCGATGTAAGGCAGCAGGTGGGCCACGGCCTTCTTCATCACCCGCGCCGACTTGACCACCTGCGGCAGGAACATCTTGCCGGCGCCGAACAGGTCGCCGACCACGTTCATGCCGTCCATCAGCGGGCCCTCGATCACGTCCAGCGGACGTGCCGCCTGCAGCCGCGCCTCCTCGGTGTCATCGACCACGTACTGGTCGATGCCGTGCACCAGCGAATGGGCCAGGCGCGCGCGCACGTCGCTGTCGCGCCAGGCCAGGTCCTCGACCTTTTTTTCGCCCTTCCTGCCCTTGAAGCGGTCCGCGATCTCGAGCAGGCGCTCGGTCGCGTCCTTCCGGCGGTTCAACACCACGTCCTCGACCCGCTCGCGCAGTTCCGGGTCGAGCTCGTCGTACAGGGGCAGGGCGCCCGCGTTGACGATGCCCATGTCCATCCCGGCGCGGATCGCGTGGTACAGGAACACCACGTGGATCGCCTGGCGCACGGGCTCGTTGCCGCGGAACGAGAACGAGACGTTGGAGACGCCGCCGGAGACGTGGCATAGCGGGAAGCGCCGGCGCAGCTCGCGCGCGGCCTCGATGAAAGCGACGCCGTAGTCGTCGTGCTCCTCGATGCCGGTGGCGATCGCGAAGCAGTTGGGGTCGAAGATGATGTCCTCGGGCGGGAACCCGGCCTGCGTGGTCAGCAGTTCGTAGGCCCGCGAGCAGATCGCGACCTTGCGCTCGGCGGTGTCGGCCTGGCCTTCCTCGTCGAAGGCCATCACCACCACCGCGGCGCCGTAGCGGCGCACCAGCCGCGCCTGGCGCAGGAACTCGGCCTCGCCTTCCTTCATCGAGATCGAGTTGACGATGCCCTTGCCCTGGAGGCACTTGAGCCCGGCCTCGATCACGTCCCAGCGCGAGGAGTCCACCATCACCGGCACCCGCGCGATGTCGGGCTCGGCCGCGATCAGGTTGAGGAAGGCGACCATCGCCGCCTTCGAGTCGAGCATGCCCTCGTCCATGTTGACGTCGAGCACCTGGGCGCCGTTCTCCACCTGCTGGCGCGCGACCGCGACCGCCTCGTCGAAGCGGCCCTCGAGGATCAGCTTCTTGAACCTGGCCGAACCGGTGACGTTGGTGCGCTCGCCGACGTTGATGAAGTTCGATTCGGGCGTGATCTGCAGCGGTTCCAGCCCGCTCAGGCGGGTGTTGCGGGCCAGCACCGCGCTCATGCCGCCTCCGCCAGCGCCGGCACCGCGCGGGGCGGCAGCCCGTCGACCGCGGCCGCGATCGCGGCGATGTGCTCCGGGGTGGTGCCGCAGCAGCCGCCCACCAGGTTGAGCAGGCCGGCCTCCGCGAAGCCGCGCAGGTCCGCGGCCATGTCCCCGGGGGTCTCGTCGTAGCCGCCGAACGCGTTCGGCAGGCCGGCGTTGGGATGCGCGCTGACCCGGGTGTCGGCGACCTGCGCGAGCACGTCCACGTGCTGGCGCAGTTCCTTGGCGCCGAGCGCGCAGTTGAGGCCGATGGACAGCGGCCGCGCGTGGCGCAGCGAATACCAGAAGGCTTCCGCGGTCTGCCCCGACAGGGTCCGCCCCGAGGCGTCGGTGATGGTTCCGGAAATCATGACCGGCACCCGGCCGCCGGCCGCCTCGAACACGTCGTCGATCGCGAACAGCGCCGCCTTGGCGTTGAGGGTGTCGAAGATGGTCTCGACCATCAGCAGGTCGGCACCGCCCTCGAGAAGGCCGGTGGCTGCTTCGCGGTAGGCCGCGGCGAGTTCGTCGAAGGAGGTGGCGCGGTAGCCGGGCCGGTTGACGTCCGGGCTCAGCGACGCGGTGCGGCTGGTCGGGCCGAGCACGCCGACCGCGAAGCGCGGCCGCGAGGGGTCGGCCGCCTCGGCGGCGGCGCAGGCCTCGCGCGCCAGCCGCGCGCCCTCGCGGTTGAACTCCCGGGCCAGCTCCTGCATGCCGTAGTCGGCGAGCGAGATCGTGGTGGAGTTGAAGGTGTTGGTCTCGACCAGGTCGGCGCCGGCGTCGAGGTAGGCGGCGTGGATCGCCGAGATGATCTCCGGCCGGGTCAGCGACAGCAGGTCGTTGTTGCCGCGCTGGTCGTGGCCGGCATCGGCGAAGCGCTCGCCGCGGTAGTCGGCCTCCTCCAGCCCGTGGCGCTGGATCATGGTGCCCATGGCGCCGTCGAGCACCAGGATGCGGCGGGAGAGGGCCGATTCGAGCGCGGCGACGCGGTCGGGGTGGAGCCAGGGAAGGGGGTTCATGGGCGTTTCCGGTTCATCGCGCGCAAGGCGCGCTCCCACAAGGGGGTCAGGGGGATTTGCGGGCGATCAGGGAGATCACTTCGAAGTGGGGTGGCCGCCGCTCGCGGGTGACGGTGCCGGCGGACAGCACCTCCAGCCCGGCCTTCTCCACGAACCGGCGCAGCTCCCTGGCGGTGAAGCCGAGGTTGGCGTGGCCGAAGGCCTCGACCACGTTGCGATGGTCGTGGCGCGCGAGGCTGGACAGCACCAGCTGGCCGCCGGGGCGCAGCACGCGCGCGGCCTCGGCCACGGCCTGCGCCGGCTTGCCGGCGTAGGTGAGCGCGTGCATCAGCACCACCAGGTCGAAGCTGGCGTCCTCGCAGGGCAGGGCATGCATGTCGCCTTCGCGCACCTCTACGTTGGGGAAGCGGCGCAGGCGCTCGGCCGCCGCGGCGACGACGCGCGGGCTGGCGTCGATGCACACGTAGCGCGCCGAGTGCGGGGCCAGCAGCTCGGCCAGCACGCCGTCGCCCGAAGCGACGTCGAGCACGTCCCCGGTCTCGAGCAGCGGCAGCACGGTGCGCGCCAGCGCCTCCCAGGTGCGGCCGGGGGAGTAGTGACGCTCCATGTCGCCGGCCACCGAGTCGGCCCAGTTCTGGTCGGCGGCGCGGGTCGCGAGCACCCCCGGCACGCGCGCGGCGTCCTGGCGCAGCAGCGGGTCGTCGCTGCCGGTGCTGATGGACTGCCACAACGCCCGCTGCGCCGGGTCCAGCGCGGACTCGTCGAAACGGTAGTAGGCCGAGACGCCGGCGCGGCGGTCGCGCACCAGCCCGGCTTCCTTCAGCTTCGCCAGGTGGGTGGACACCCGTGGCTGCGCGAGGCGGGTGATCGCCGACAACTCGGCCACGGTGAGCTCCTCGCCCTCGAGCAGCGCGAGCAGGCGCACGCGGGTGGCGTCCGCGAATACCTTGAGCAGGCCCGACCAGCCTTCCAGGTCCATGGGTATCTCATCATCGCGATGTAGAGATACAGTCTCCGCCGCCCTGTCCCGCGGGTCAAGCGCGGCGCTACAATTGCGGTTTCCCGCCTGACCGGAGTGCGCCGAGTGGAGTTTGGTTTCACCGAAGAGCAGCTGATGATCCAGGACGTGGCCCGGCGGATCGCGCAGGAGAAGATCGCGCCGAGCGCCGAGCACTTCGACCGGACCGGCGAGTTCCCGCTCGACAACATGCGCCTGCTGGGCGAGAACGGGCTGATGGGCATCGAGGTCCCGGCCGAGTACGGCGGCGCGGGCATGGACCCGGTGGCCTACGTGCTGGCCATGGTCGAGGTGGCCGCGGCCGATGCCGCGCACTCGACCATCATGTCGGTCAACAACTCGCTGTTCTGCAACGGCATCCTGACCCACGGCACCGAGGCGCAGAAGCAGAAGTACGTCAAGGCCATCGCCGAGGGCCGCGAGATCGGCGCGTTCGCGCTGACCGAGCCCCAGTCCGGCTCCGACGCCACCGCGATGCGCTGCCGCGCGGTGAAGCAGGGCGACGGCAGCTACATCGTCAACGGCAAGAAGAGCTGGATCACCTCCGGCCCGGTGGCCAAGTACATCGTGCTGTTCGCGATGACCGACCCGGCCAAGGGCGCGCGCGGCATCACCGCGTTCCTGGTGGACACCGCGCGCGAAGGCTTCCACCGCGGCAAGACCGAGCCAAAGCTCGGCATCCGCGCCTCGGCCACCTGCGAGATCGAGTTCAGCGACTACGTCGTCCAGCCCGACGAGGTGCTGGGCGAGGAGGGGCAGGGCTTCAAGATCGCCATGGGCGTGCTCGACGCCGGGCGCATCGGCATCGCCTCGCAGGCGATCGGCATCGCCCGCGCCGCCTACGAGGCCAGCCTGGCCTACGTGCGCGAGCGCAAGGCCTTCGGCCAGCCGATCGGCTCGTTCCAGATGATCCAGGCCAAGATCGCGGACATGAAGTGCAAGCTCGACGCGTCGCTGCTGCTGACGCTGCGCGCGGCCTGGCTCAAGGGCCAGGGCAAGCGCTTCACCACCGAGGCCGCGGTCGCCAAGCTGACCGCCTCCGAGGCGGCGATGTGGATCGCGCACCAGGCGGTGCAGATCCACGCCGGCATGGGCTACTCGAAGGAGATGCCGATCGAGCGCTACTTCCGCGACGCCAAGATCACCGAGATCTACGAGGGCACCAGCGAGATCCAGCGGCTGGTCATCGCCCGGCATGAGACCGGGCTGCGCTGAAACAATGGACGTTCCCGACCAGCCGCAGCCCGCCGTGCGCGCTTCACAGGATCATTGACCCCAGACCACGTGGCCCGTGCAGATTGCGCGGGCCTTCTTGCATCCGGACTCCCACGTTCATGACGACTGCACGCAAATCCCCCCGCAACGCCACCCCGGCGCGCAAGACCGCGCGCGCCGCTTCCCGCAAGCTTCCCTCCGGCAAGGCCGCCGCGGCCCGCCTCGAACCGGTGCTCGCCGCGCTGCGCGAGCGCGCCCCGGCCGCCCGCCAGGCACAGGCCGAGGCCTTCGCGCGCGCCTTCTACCGGCGCATGACGGCCGAGGAACTCGAGCAGCACAGCCCCCAGGGTTGGGCCGCGCTCGCGCTGGATTTCTTCGAGATGGTGCGCGCGCGCAAGCCCGGCACCGCCTCGGTGCGCATCTTCAATCCCGGCCTGGAGCGCGATGGCTGGGAGTCGCCGCACACGGTGATCCAGGTCGCCAACGACGACATGCCGTTCCTGGTCGATTCGGTGACCATGGCGCTGGCCGAGCAGGGCATCGGCGTGCACGTGCTCGGGCACCCGGTGGTGCCGGTAAAGCGCGACAAGGCCGGCAAGCCGGTCGCGCTCGGCGCGGAAGCCGGCGAGGGCGCCGGCAACGAGTCGCTGATGCACCTGGAAGTCGACCGCCAGACGCAGGCGGAGATGCCGGCGATCGAGCAGGCGATCCACAAGGTACTCGGCGACGTGCGCGCCGCGGTCAGCGACTGGGAGGCGATGCGCAGCAAGATGCTGGAGATCGCCGACGACCTCGCCAGCCGCCGGATGCCGGTGTCGGCGGCAGGCCGCAGCGAGGCGCAGGAGTTCCTGCGCTGGGCCGCCGACAACCACTTCACCTTCCTCGGCTACCGCGAGTACGACGTGGTCGAGAAGGGCGACAGCGAGCTGCTGTGCCCGGTGCAGGACTCCGGCCTCGGGCTGATGCGCGGCAAGGACAAGAGCAAGCCGCGCGACCTGCGCACGCTGGCCGCGCACTACATGCCGCAGTCGGGCTCGGTGGATGCGCTGATCCTGACCAAGACCAACGCCCGCGCCACCGTGCACCGCCCGGGCTACATGGACTACATCGGCGTGCTCAAGTTCGACGAGGAGGGCAAGCCGACCGCGGAGCAGCGCTTCCTCGGCCTCTACACCTCCAGCGCCTACAGCCGCCGGCCTTGGGAGATCCCGCTGGTGCGCGAGCGCCACGAGCACGTGATGCGCAGCTCCGGCCTCAATCCGCACGGGCACAGCGGCAAGGCCCTGCGCCACATCCTCGAGAGCCTGCCGCGCGACGAGCTGTTCCAGTCCAGCGAGGAGGAACTGCTGCGCACCGCCACCGGCATCCTCGGCCTGCAGGAGCGCGTGCGCAGCCAGCTGTTCCTGCGCCGCGACCGCTACGGGCGCTTCTGGTCGGCGCTGGTGTACATCCCGCGCGACCGCTTCAACACCGAGGTTCGGCGCCGCATCGAGCGGATGCTGCGCGAGGCGCTCAACGGCGACAGCGTGGACACCAACGTGCAGGTCGGCGAATCGCCGCTGGCGCAGCTGCACATGATCGTGCGCCCGCGCAAGGGCGAGAGCGTGCAGGTGGACGGTCCGTCGCTGCAGGCCGAGCTCGAGGGCATCGTGCGCAACTGGCAGGACGAGCTGCGCGAGGCGCTGGTCGCCGCGCACGGCGAGGAGAAGGGGCTCAAGCTCGCGCACCGCTACGGGCGCGCGCTGCCGGCCGGCTACATCGAGCGGGTGACCCCGGCGGTGGCGGCGGCCGACGTGCTGTGCCTGTCCACGCTGAGGGACGAAGAAGACCTGCGCATCAACCTGTACCGCGCCGCCCGCAACGGCGGCGGGCTGCGCCTCAAGTTCTACCGGCTGGGCCACGACATCCCGCTGTCCGACGCGCTGCCGATGATGGAGAACATGGGCCTGCGGGTGATCACCGAGCACCCGTTCCGGATCGAATTCCCGGGCAGGGACGGCGACCAGGTCGCCTGGATCCAGGACTTCGAGGTCGAGTCGCCGCGCGCGGACCTGGACGTCAACGGCATCGACGCCTCGTTCGAGGAGGCGTTCTCGCGCGTGTGGCGCGGCGACGCCGAGAACGACGGCTTCAACCGGCTGATCCTGGGCGCCGGCCTGACCTGGCGCCAGGTCGCGATGCTGCGCGCCTACGGCAAGTACATCCAGCAGGTCGGGGTGCCGTTCTCGCAGAGCTACGTGGAGGAGACCTTCAACCGCTACCCGCTGCTGGCGCGGCTGCTGGTGGAACTGTTCGAGGCGCGCTTCGACCCGCGCACCGGCAACGAGTCGAAGGCGGAGGTCAGGCGCGGCCAGGAGGCGCTGCAGCAGCAGCTGTTCGGACTGGCGGCCGACGAGCCGACCCGCGCCGTGCTGCAGGGCGTGGTGGACGCGCGCGCGGGCAACCGCGAGCGCCAGGTCGAGGCGACCCGCGCCGCGCTGCTGGGACTGCTCGACCGCGTCGCCAGCCTCGACCAGGACCGCATCCTGCGCAGCTTCATCGGCTGCATGGACGCGACCCTGCGCACCAGCTACTACATCGACTACAAGCTCGACGACGCCGGCAACGCGCTGCGCGCCGACGGCGGCCCGGCCGACTACCTGGCGTTCAAGATCGACTCCGGGCGCGTGCCCGACGCGCCCAAGCCGCGCCCGTACCGCGAGATCTGGGTGTGCGGCCCGCGCGTCGAGGGCGTGCACCTGCGCTTCGGACCGGTCGCGCGCGGCGGCCTGCGCTGGTCCGACCGCCGCGAGGACTTCCGCACAGAGGTCCTGGGCCTGGTCAAGGCGCAGATGGTCAAGAACACCGTGATCGTGCCGGTCGGCTCCAAGGGCGGCTTCTTCTGCAAGCAGCTCCCCGACCCGGCGGTGGACCGCGATGCCTGGCTGGCCGAGGGCAAGGAGTGCTACCGGCGTTTCATCAACGGCATGCTCGACATCACCGACAACCTGGTGGACGGCGAGGTCGTGCATCCGGGCAACGTGGTGCGCCACGACGGCGACGATCCCTACCTGGTGGTCGCCGCGGACAAGGGCACGGCCAGCTTCTCCGACATCGCCAACGCGATCTCGCAGGCGCACGGCTTCTGGCTGGACGACGCGTTCGCCTCCGGCGGCTCGGTCGGCTACGACCACAAGGGCATGGGCATCACCGCCCGAGGCGCCTGGGAGTCGGTCAAGCGCCACTTCCGCGCGCTCGGCCGCAACTCGCAGAAGGAGGACTTCACCGCGGTCGGCATCGGCGACATGTCCGGCGACGTGTTCGGCAACGGCATGCTGCTGTCGAAGCACATCCGGCTGGTGGCGGCGTTCGACCACCGCCACGTGTTCATCGACCCGGATCCGGACGCGGCGGTCGGCTTCAAGGAGCGGCAGCGCCTCTTCAAGCTGCCGCGCTCGTCCTGGGCCGACTACGACGCCAAGCTGATCAGCAAGGGCGGCGGCGTGTTCCCGCGCAGCGCCAAGTCGATCAAGCTGTCGCCGGAAGCCAAGGCCGCGCTGGGCATCGACGCGTCGGTCGACGCGATGAGCCCGGCCGAACTGATGAGCGCGGTGCTGAAGGCGCCCGTGGACCTGCTGTGGAACGGCGGCATCGGCACCTACGTCAAGGGCTCGTCGGAGAGCCACGCCGACGTCGGCGACCGCGCCAACAACGCCCTGCGCGTCAACGGCAACGAGTTGCGCTGCAGGATCGTCGGCGAGGGCGGCAACCTCGGCTTCACCCAGCTCGGCCGCATCGAGGCGGCGATGAACGGTGTGCTGCTGAACACCGACTTCATCGACAACTCGGCCGGCGTGGACACCTCCGACCACGAGGTCAACATCAAGATCCTGCTCAACGGCCAGGTGCAGGCGGGCAAGCTCAAGCTGGAGGAGCGCAACAGGCTGCTCGCGTCCATGACCGACGAGGTCGCGGCCCTGGTGCTCAACGACAACTACCGCCAGAACCAGGCGATCAGCCTGATGGAGCGGATGAGCGTGTCGCGGCTGGGCTCCAAGCAGCACTTCATCCGCACCCTGGAGGCCGCAGGCCAGCTCGACCGCGCGATCGAGTACCTGCCCACGGACGCCGAGTTCGCCGAGCGCAGGGCGCGCGGCGTCGGCCTGACCCGGCCGGAGCTGGCGGTGCTGCTGTCCTACTCGAAGCTGGTGGCCTACCAGCAGCTGCTCGACTCCGACGTGCCCGAGGATCCGTACCTGTCCAAGGAGCTGGTGCGCTACTTCCCGGAACCGCTGCAGCAGAAGTACGCGAAGCAGATGCAGGACCTGCGGCTCAAGCGCGAGATCATCGCCACCGCGGTGACCAACTCGACCATCAACCGCATGGGCGCCACCTTCCTGCTGCGCATGCAGGAGGACAGCGGGCGCACCCCGGGCGAGGTCGCCAAGGCGTTCACGATCACCCGCGAGACCCTGGACGCGCGCGAGCTGTGGGCCGGGATCGACGCGCTCGACGGCAAGGTGCACGAGTCGGCGCAGGTGGACGCCCTGCAGGTGATCTGGAACCTGCAGCGCTCGTTCACCCGTTGGCTGCTGTCGCGGCCGGGCGCGATCCCCGACATCACCAGCGCGGTGGAGCGCTACCGCGACGGCTTCCAGGCCATCCGCGCGGGCGAGGGCATCCTGCCCGCGTCCATGCGTCCGGGCTACGAGGACAGCATCCGCGAATGGAAGCAGAAGGGCATGCCGGCCGGCCTCGGCGGGCAGCTCGCGGCGCTTCCGTACATGGAGCCGTGCGCCGACATCATCGAGCTGGCGCGCGAGCGCAAGCTGAAGCCGGTGGAAGTGGCGAAGACCTACTTCCGCCTGGCCGAGGCGCTGAACGCGCCGTGGCTGCAGCGGCAGATCGACGCGCTCAAGGTCGACGGCCGCTGGCACGCGGTCGCGCGCGGCGTGCTGCGCGACGAGCTCGGTGCGCAGCTGCGGGTGCTGACCGGGCAGGTGCTGTCCACGCCGGGGGCGAACGCCGACGCCAAGGTGGAGCGCTGGCTGGCGCGCGACGACGCCTCCCTGCGCTTCACCATGGCCATGCTGGCCGAGCTGGCGGCGCAGAAGTCCATGGACTACCCGACCGCGTCGGTGGCGGTGCAGCGCCTGTCGCAGCTCGCCTCGCGCGGCTAGCGCCAGTTGGGGGTGCGCACCGCCTCGCCGGCCTGGCCGAACGAGGCGGTGCCATCGTCCACCCGGATCGCGTTGCGCACGTCGCTGACTCCGGTGGCGTCGGCGGCGATGTCCTCGGCGCGGTGCTTCATGCGCCGCTCGGGGACGTTGCCGGTGAGCGTGGCGACCCCGCCCTCGACCATCACCAGGATCTCGCTCGCGTCCACGTGGGCGTCGTCGGTGAGCCGTCCGATGATGTCGTCGGCGATGCGTTCGTCGGAACGCACGTAGCCGCGCGGGCCGCGCCCCCGGTAGCCGCGCGGGCGCTCGCCGCCGTGGCGCGGGCGCGGCGGGCCGTTGAAGTCGCCGTAGCCGCCCAGGCCGTCCTGGCCGTAGGTGTAGGCGTTGTTGGAGCGGTCCGGGCCCCATTCGCGGTTGGTCGCGGAGGGCAGGCCGTCGTACAGGCGGGATTTTTCGCGGCGGTTCATTGGCGGGCTCCGGGAGGCATGCGTGGCAAGCCTAGGTGTCGGCGCGTAACGGGGGTGTGGCGGTGGTAAGGCGGCCGCTGCGCGGCCTGGAAAGTCGGCCGCTTCGCGGCCTGTGAGCGGGCGGCGCAGCCGCCGACTCACCAGCGAGCGCAGCGAGCGACTTCACCTGTACCCGGCCGCCTGGAGCTCGAACAGCTCGGCGTAGCGGCCGCCGGCGGCCATGAGCTCGTCGTGGGTGCCGGACGCCTCGAGCCGGCCGTCGGCCAGCACCAGGATGCGGTCGGCCATGCGCACGCTCGAGAAGCGGTGCGAGATCAGCACCGCGGTGCGCTGCTCCGACAGCTCGCGGAAGCGCCGGAACACCTCGAACTCCGCGCGCGCGTCCAACGCCGCGGTCGGCTCGTCCAGGATCATGACCTGCGCGTCGCGCATGTAGCCGCGCGCGATCGCGATCTTCTGCCACTGGCCGCCCGACAGGTCGACGCCGGTGCGGAAACGGCGTCCCACGAGCTGGTCGTACCCCAGCGGCAGCGAGGTCGCGACCGCGTCGGCGCCGCCGCTGTGCGCCGCGCGCTCGACCCGCGCGCGGTCGTGCATGGCCTCGACCTGGCCGACGCCGATGTTCTCGGCCACGGTCAGGTGGTAGCGCACGAAGTCCTGGAAGATCACGCCGATGTTGGCGCGCAGGTCCTCGAGGTCGTAGTCGCGCAGGTCGCGGCCGTCGAGCAGGATCCGGCCCTCGTCGGGGTCGTACAGGCGCGCCAGCAGCTTGACCAGCGTGGTCTTGCCGGCGCCGTTCTCGCCGACCAGCGCCAGCACCTCGCCCGCTCGCAGTTCGAAGTCGAGCCCGCGCAGCGCCCAGCGCGCGGCATCGGGATAGCGGAAGCCGACGTTCTCGAACACGAAGCCGCGGGTGATCGGCCTCGGCACCGGGACCGCGTCGGGGCGGGTGCGGATCTCGGGCTCGATCTCGAAGAACGAGTACAGGTCGTCGAGGTACAAGGCCTGGCCCGCGACCTGCGAAAAGCCGACCAGCAGCCCCTCCAGCAGCTGGCGCAGGCGCCGGAAGCTGCCGGCCAGGAAGGTCAGGTCGCCGATGCTGAAGTCGCCGCGCACGGTGCGCCAGGCGATGTAGGCATAGGCGACGTAGTAGCCGAGCGTGCCCAGCGCCGCCAGCAGCGTCCCCCAGAGCGCGCGCTTTCCCGCGAGCGCCTTGTTGGCCAGGTAGAACTTCTCCGAGAGCTCGCGGAAGCGGGCGATGAAGAAGCGGTTGAGGTCGAAGATCTTGACCTCCTTGGCGGTCTCCACGCTGGCGCCCATCTGCCGCAGGTACTCGAGCTGGCGGCGCTCGGGCGTCCACGCGTGGTTGAGGCTGTAGTTGAGCGTGTTGAAGTGCGATTCGCCGAGGAAGGCGGGCAGCAGCGCGACCGCCAGCAGCACGATCAGCCATGGCGCGTAGAGCAGCAGGCCTGCGGCGAAGCTGGCCACGGTGACCACGTCCTGTGCCTGGCCGAACAACTGGCCCATCAGGCTCATCCGTCCCATGGTCTGGCGGCGGGCGCGCTCGAGCTTGTCCTGCAGCTCGGCGTCCTCGAAGTCCTCGAGGTCGAGCGTGGCCGCGTGCTCCATCAGCCGCATGCTGACCGCGTTGGTGAAGCGCTCCGCGAGCAGCCCGTCGCTGTAGGCGACCAGCCGGCCGGTGAGGTCGGAAGCGATCGCCAGCGCGAACTCCAGCAGCAGCCATCCGAGCAGCGGTTGCAGGGTGCCGCTGGCCCAGGCCGTGGCGAGGTCGGTGGCGACGCCGGCGCCGACCAGGCGCACCGCCTCGTCGATGATCAGCTTGCCGATGTAGAGCATCGCCACCGGCATCAGCGCGCGCAGCAGGCGCAGCCCCAGGCTGGCGAGGGTCAACGGCCGGCTGGTGGCCCAGATGTCGCGCAGGAAGGGCGGCAGGTTGCGCAGCGCGCCGACACGCTCGCGCAGGCTCGGACGGGGCGTGGCGGATGGCGGGGACGCTGGTGGCATGCCGGCACGATCATTCCAGATCGCGCGTGATGCCGCCTGCGGCAGGGCCATTGCGGGCTGCCCGTGGCGGGTATAACATAGGTTATAACCACCTGCCCGGAGCCGCCATGAAGCTCAAGATCACCACCATCGGCAATTCGGCCGGCGTCATCCTGCCCAAGGAACTGCTGGCCCGCCTGCGCCTCGGGAAGGGCGACGAGCTGTACGCGCTGGAAACGCCGGACGGGATCCGGCTGACCGCGTTCGACCCGGAGCTGGCGGCGCAGATGGAAGTGGCCGAGGAGGTCATGCGCAAGCGCCGCACCCTGCTTCGCAAGCTGGCGGAGTAGGGCGATGGTGTCCTGGATCGATCGGGCCCTCGCGTTGGCAATCCATGAGCGCCAGCTCGCGGAGCACGGCGGCGGAAGCGGCATCCGCGACGAGGGAATGCTCGAGTCGGCGCTTGCCCGCCCGCAGCAGCTGCACGCCTACGGCGATCCGCCGCCGGATGTCGCGGACCTTGCTGCCAGCCTCGCTTTCGGCCTGGCGCGAAACCACCCGTTCGTGGACGGCAACAAGCGCACGGCGGCGGTAGCTTGCGAAACCTTCCTGTTGCTCAACGGGTCCACGCTCGAAGCCGACGACCTGGAGCTCTACCCGGTGTACCTCGCGCTCGCCGAAGGCACCCTGTCCGAAGCCGACTTCGCCGCCTGGCTGCGTCCGCGGTTGCAAGCGAAGCCGCGTGGTACCGCGGTGCACGAACCCCGGGCGCGTTACGCGCGATAAAATGCCGTTTTCCGCAGCAAGCCCGCCATGACCGTCCTGCAGACTCCGCAAGCCAGCCGCGTCCCCACTGCCATCCGCCAGGAGGACCTGATCCAGTCCATCGCCGACGCGCTGCAGTACATCTCGTACTACCACCCGGTGGACTACATCCGGGCGCTGTCGGCGGCGTACGAGCGCGAGGAGTCGCCGGCGGCCAAGGACGCGATGGCGCAGATCCTGATCAACTCGCGCATGTGCGCGGAGGGCCACCGGCCGATCTGCCAGGACACCGGCATCGTCACCGTGTTCCTCGCGATCGGCATGGACGTGCGCTGGGACGACGCCACCATGGGCGTCGAGGACATGGTCCACGAGGGCGTCCGCCGCGCCTACAACCACCCGGACAACAAGCTGCGCGCCTCGGTGCTGGCCGACCCGGCCGGCAAGCGCATCAACACCAGGGACAACACGCCGGGCGTGGTCAACGTCAAGATCGTGCCGGGCAACAAGGTCGAGGTGATCGTCGCGGCCAAGGGCGGCGGCTCCGAGGCCAAGTCGAAGTTCGCGATGCTCAACCCGTCCGACTCGATCGTGGACTGGGTGCTGAGGACGGTGCCGACCATGGGCGCGGGCTGGTGCCCGCCGGGCATGCTCGGCATCGGCATCGGCGGCACCGCCGAGAAGGCGATGCTGCTGGCGAAGGAATCGCTGATGGAGGAGATCGACATCCAGGAGCTGCAGGCGCGCGGGCCGCGCAACCGGGTCGAGGAGCTGCGCCTGGAGATCTTCGACAAGGTCAACGCGCTCGGCATCGGCGCCCAGGGCCTGGGCGGCCTGACCACCGTGCTGGACGTCAAGATCAAGGATTACCCGACCCACGCGGCCAACCTGCCGGTGGCGATGATCCCCAACTGCGCGGCCACCCGGCACGCACACTTCACCCTCGACGGCAGCGGCCCGGTGGCGCTGGACCCGCCGTCGCTGGAGGACTGGCCGAAGCTCACCTACAGCCCGCGGAACGCGCGCCGGGTGGACCTGGACACGGTCACCCGCGAGGACGTCGCGGGCTGGAAGCCGGGCGAGACGCTGCTGCTCAACGGCAGGCTGCTGACCGGGCGCGACGCTGCGCACAAGCGCATCGTCGGCATGCTCGACAAGGGCGAGTCGCTGCCGGTGGACCTGCGCGGGCGCTTCATCTACTACGTCGGCCCGGTGGACCCGGTGCACGACGAGGTCGTCGGCCCGGCGGGCCCGACCACGGCCACGCGCATGGACAAGTTCACCGGCCAGGTGCTCGAACAGACCGGCCTGCTGGGCATGGTCGGCAAGGCCGAGCGCGGCCCGGTCGCGCGCGAGGCGATCCGCAAGCACGGGTCGGCCTACCTGATGGCGGTGGGCGGCGCGGCCTACCTGGTGTCGAAGGCGATCCGCGCCGCGCGCGTGGTCGCGTTCGAGGACCTGGGCATGGAGGCGATCTACGAGTTCACGGTGCAGGACATGCCGGTGACCGTGGCGGTGGACGCCAACGGCGACTCGGTGCACGAAACCGGCCCGCACGAGTGGCAGGCGCGCATCGGACGGATCCCGCTGCAGGTGCTGTAGCCGCATAATCGACCCTCCATGGAGCGTGGAGGGGTGCCATGAAGGCGCGACGGATCCTTTCGATGGACGGCGGCGGCATCCGCGGCCTGGTGACCTGCCGCTGGCTGGCGGGCGTCGAGGACGTGCTGCGCGACGCCGGCAAGCCTGGCCTGCTGGCCGGCTTCGACCTGCTGGCCGGAAGCTCCACCGGCGCGATCATCGCCTGCGGCCTCGGCATCGGCCTGTCGCCCACCGACATGGCCGCCCTGTACCGCGAGCACGCCCCGACCATCTTTCCGGGCATCGCCAACCGGCTGTGGTCGCGCGCCGGTCGCCTGCTGACCCAGGGACCTTCTGCCCCGAAGTACGACGCCAGGGGGCTGGAGAAGGTGCTGCGCAAGGTGTTCGGCGACACCACCCTGGGCGAGTCGAAGCTGCCGCTGATGGTCACCAGCTACGACACGATCTCGCGCAAGCCGGTGATCTTCAAGAGCTTCAAGGCCTCGCACGCCGGGCTGCCGATGTGGGAGGTGTGCCGGGCGTCGTCGGCGGCGCCGACCTATTTCCCGGCGCACGCGATGACCGTGGAAGGCCGCAAGCGGGCGCTGATCGACGGCGGCGTGGTCGCCAACAACCCGACCGCCTGCGCGATCGCCGAGGCGCTGCGCAAGGACGCGCGCGCCGACAAACCGCGCGACCTGGTGGTGCTGTCGGTCGGCAGCGGCGAGCACACCCGCAGCATCGACCTCGCCTCGGCGCGCGAGTGGGGCCCGCTGGAGTGGGCGGTGCCGATCATCGACGTGCTGTTCGACGGCAACAGCGAGTCGGTGGACTACATCGCGCGCCACCTGGTCGGCGACGCCTATTTCCGGATGCAGGTGGAACTGCGGATCGGCATGGACGACCTCGACGACGTCAGCGCCACCAACATGGCAGCGCTCGAGGCCACCGCCCGCGACTACCTGCTGCAGCCGGCCACGCGCCGGCAGCTGCGCAAGCTCGCCGCGCTGCTCTAGAACCACTCCATGAGGGAAATGCCGAGTCCGATATACGTCGCCCGGTGGTTGTAATCGATCAGGCTCTCGCCGTAGCCGTCGAAGACCTGCACGTGGCCGCGGAAGTTGTGGTGCAGCGGGAACGCCCAGTCGAACTGGGCGGCGCCATGCGAGCGGTCGCCGGCGCGCAGCGAGTGGCGCAGCGCCAGCGAGAACTGCTGCCCGCTTGGCAGCACCCGCACCAGGGTCAGGTCGCCGCGGCCCATGTAGTCGGAGATGTCCGGGTTGTCGTCGTCGCCGCCCTCCGGCACCCGGATCCACGGCCGCAGCATCAGCGCCCAGCCGTCGCGGTCGAGGCCGACGTTGAAGATGATCCGGTTCCAGCTGCGCGACAGCGGGTCGGCGCGGCCGTTGGACTGGTGGTTGATGCCGACCGCGAACAGCCGTCCCTTCCAGCCGAGCAGGCCGTAGCCGGTGCGGAAGGCGAGCATCACCTCCGGCTCGTAGTCGGTCTCGCGGAACGGGCGCGACTGCTCGCCGTTGAATATCTGCCAGCGCGAGCTCTGGGTATAGGCCATCCACAGGTCGCCGTTGTCGCCGAACAGGTTCTCGACCGCCTTGGTCTTGAAGCTCACCTGGAACTTGGTCTCGAACACGTCCAGCAGCTGGTCGTCGGCGACGCTGTTGTCCGGGGTGGGCGAGAACGGGCGCTCGTTGGGTCCGCTGCTCCAGAACACCGGGAACAGGTACACCGGTTTGTAGGCGCGGAAGTTGAACAGGCCGAGCTTGGAATCGCGCGCCAGTTCCCAGCGGCTGTCCAGCAGCGAGCCGCGGCCGGCGTTGGCGATCGCGGCCTGCACGCCCGGGTCGGCGGCGCCGCGCGCATCGCGCCGGAACAGGCTCGGCGCGCCGGGCGCCTCGCGGGCCGCGGCGGCCTCGGCGTCGGCGCGGGTGGTGGCCTCGGGGCCGCGCTGCATGGCCGCGTCGTAGCAGGCGAGCCGGGTCGCATCCACCTCGATCGCCACGCAGGCCTCGATTCCCGGACGCGCTTCCGACGCCTCCTGCGCCGGCGCGGCGAAGGGCAGCAGGAGCAGGACCAGCATCAGGCGGGCAGGGCGCGTCATCGCGTGCATGCTAGCGCGGCGGGGGCGGCTCGGGCAGCGGCTTCGGGTCGGTCTCCGGCGAGGCCAGGTTGTCCTCGTCGTGCGCGCGCTGCGCCGCGGCGAGCTGCTCGTCGATGTCGGTGTTCACCGAGGTGTCGCCGCAGGGTTCCTGCGGCAGCGGCGGGATCGCGACCGGCCCGGTCTCCTCGCGGTGGTAGCGGACGGTTTCCGGGCCATGCACGCCGGCGGCCCCGAACACCGCCTTGACCGCGCGCAGGGCCTCGCTGCGGGTCTTGCCGAGGTCGTTGCGGCGCTGGTCGATCCAGCCGTAGTAGCGCAGGTCCAGACCCTTGGTGTTGTAGCCGTCGACCACGCACGAGGGCGCCGGGTCGGCGAGCACGCCCTCGACCCGCGCGATCGCCGCGAGCCCCATCTCGCGCGCGTCGCGGATCGACTGCGCCGGGTCGATCGGGAGCACGAAGTCGAAGCGCCGGCGCGCGTTGGCGCTGTAGTTGAGCACCACCGACTTGAACACCAGCGAGTTGGGCAGCGAGAGCTGGTTGCCGTCCAGGGTCATCAGCAGGGTTGCGCGCGAGGTCAGCGCGATCACCTTGCCCTCGTACTTGTCCACCACCAGGTGGTCGTCGGGCGCGAACGGGCGGCGCAGGCTCAGCAGGATGCCGGCCATGTAGTTCTCGGCGATGTCGCGGAAGGCGAAGCCGACCACCAGGCCGATCACGCCGGCCGAGCCGAGCACCGCGCCGACCAGGGCGGTCGCGCCGAGCAGGTTGAGGGCCAGCACCAGACCGAGGATCACCACCAGCGCCTGCACCAGGCGCCGCACCAGCGCTTCGAGGTAGGGGTTGTCGCGGTGCCGCCGCAGCCAGCCCATCGGCCGGTGCGCGAGCGCGCGCCCGAACAGCACCGAGAGCCAGATGATCGCGATCGCCACCACCAGCAGCGGGATCGCCGCCACCAGCCGCACCAGCCGCGCCTGCACCTGTTGCAGGGCGGAGTTGATCCGGGGCGCGAGCGCCGCGCTGAGTTCGATCTCGTTGACCACCTCGGCGACGCCGTCCACCTGGTTCGCGAGGTTGGCGGCGCGCTCGCGGTCGGCGTCCTCCAGGACTTCGCCGCCGAGGGTCACGCTGCCGGCGTTGACCGCGACCGTGACCTGCTGCAGGTCGGGGTGGCGCACCAGGCGCGCGGTCACCGCGGCCGCGATGCGTTCGTCGTCCTCCTCGCCGGCGCGGATCTCGGCCTCGACGCGCCCGGCCTCGGGCACCACCGCGTCCGGCGCCTGCGCCGGCGCGAGCTCGGAGACGGGAGTGCCTTCGACGGCGTCCTGCGCGACTGCGGGCAGCGCGCACAGCAGGAGGAGCGGAAGCAGCAGCCCCGGCAGCCAGGGCCTCACAGCTGCGAACGGATCGGCTGCACGAACCTTTCCTTGAGCTTCTCGGTCCACGGACGGTTCTTCCAGGTCTCGTAGGTGTAGCGCGTGGTCGGCACCAGGTCCTTCTCGAAGACCTCGGTCATGCGCTCGGCGAATTCCCGATCATAGACGTTGAGGCTGGCTTCGTCGTTGAGGCGGAACGAGCGCAGGTCGAAGTTGGTGGAGCCGACCGAGACCAGTTCGCGGTCCACGATCATCATCTTGTTGTGGAACATCGTCGGCTCGTACTCGTAGATCTCGATGCCGGCGAGCAGGAGCGGCCCCCAGCCGGACTTGGACGCCAGCCGCGCGGCGTCGGAGTCGGTGTTCCTGCCCGGCACCAGCACCCGGATCGCCACGCCGCGGTGGCGGGCCGCGACCAGGGCCTTGGTCACCAGTTCGTCGGGGATGAAATAAGCGGCCGCGAGGTCGATGCTGTGCTCGGCGGCGGCGATCGACATCAGGTACATCAGGTGCATGCTCTCGCTGCCGCCGGCGGGCGAGCTGATGAACATGTGCGCGTCCATGTCGCCGGCGCGTTCGAGCGCGGGGAAGTAGGCGGCGCCGTTGAGCAGTTCGCCGGTGGTCTTGATCCAGTTGTCGTTGAACGCCGACTGCACCTGCGCCACCACCGGGCCCTCGATGCGGAAATGGATGTCGCGCCAGTGGTCCGGGTCCTGCGCGTGGCCCTGCCACGGGTCGCCGATGCCGACGCCGCCGGTGAAGCCGACGCGCCCGTCCACCACCAGCAGCTTGCGGTGGGTGCGGTTGTTCATGCGCGCCAGGTTGTACCAGTGCAGCGGCCGGTAGCGGACCACGTGCACCCCCGCGTCCTCCATCTCCTTGAGCTGCGACTGGTCCATGCTGGCACTGCCGACCCAGTCGATGGTGACGTTGACGTTGACCCCGGCGCGCGCGCGCTCGCTGAGCGCGTCGGCGAACCACTGGCCGACCTCGCCCTCCCAGTAGATGTAGGTCTCGAAGGTGATCGTGTGCTGCGCCCCGCGGATCGCCTCCAGCATCGCCGGGAAGATCTCGGCGCCGTTCTGTAGCCCGGTGACGTGGTTGCCGGGCAGGATCGACGGCCCGAGCAGGACCCCCATCTCGCGCCGGAACTGCGGATCGGACACCGGGTAGCGATGCTCGATCTTGCGTTCGAGCTGCTTGGTCGGGGTGGCGAAGTTGAGCGCGATGACCACCAGCAGGCCGGTGACCAGGGCGGTGGCGACGATGGTCCATGTCATGCGCTTGCGACTCCAGCCTTGTGTCCAGCGCCAGGGCATCCGCTCAGTTCCACCACGACCAGGCGAAGAGGCCGAGCATGGCCAGCGCCAGCATCAGCTTGAGCGCGATCCCGAACACGATGCCCAGCCAGGTGCCGAAGCCGACGCGGGTGGCGTGGCCGACCCCGCTCCGGTCCAGCCGGCGACGGTGCACCAGTTCGCCCGCGACCGCGCCGATGAACGGGCCGACGAACAGCCCGAGCGGGCCCATGAACAGCGCGAACGCGGTGCCGACCACCGCGCCGATGACCGCGAGCCGGCTGGCGCCGACGCGCTTGGCGCCCACCGCCGCGGCCCAGAAGTCGACCGCGACCGAGAGCAGCGTCAGCACGCCCAGCGCCACCAGCGTGCCGACGCCAACCTTGGCGAAGCCGCCGGCCCAGGCGGCCAGCAGCATGCCGAAGAACACCAGCGGCAGGCCGGGTAGGGCGGGCAGGATGATGCCCGCCAGCCCGACCAGCACCAGGATGCCCGCGATCACGTACCAGACCGTCATCCATGATCCCCCTAGACCGGCGCTAGACCGGCGCGGGCTTCAGGTTAGCGCAGCCAGGCCCTGCCGTTGTACACGCGGACGTAGGAGCCTTCGCGGATCCCGCCGAGGTCGCTCTGGCTGACCACCGTGGTGCGGCCGTCGGTCAGGCGCACGTGCACGTTGTAGGTGGCGTTGTTGGACTGCACGCGATTCTGGATCGCGTTGCCGGCGACCGCGCCTGCAACCGCGCCGGCAACGGTGGCGGTGTTCTTGCGGCCCTCGCTGTCGGTGCGGTCGTCGGCGATCTCGCGCGCCGCGGCGGCGCCGACGATGCCGCCGAGCACGGCGCCGGTGGCGTTGGGCACGCTGCTGCCGCCGCTGGAGACCATCTCGATGCGGGTCACGGTGCCGCAGTCGTAGCAGGTGCCGCCGGTCGGCGGCGGGCCGTAGCTGTCACCGTAGCCGTAGCCCGGCGAGGTGGTGGCGCAGCCGGTGGCCGCGAGCGCGGCGAGCAGGGCGGAGGCGCCGATCAGGCGAAGGGGAGTGCGCAGGGCCATGGGGGATCTCCTTGGTAGGAACACCCCCATCTTGGAAAGAGCAATGTGAACCCGCTGTTTACCCCTGTGGGAGCGACGGAAGGTCAGTTGCGGAAATCCTGGTGGCAGGCCTTGCAGTCCGCGCCGACCTGCTTGAGCACGTCGCCGACGCCGGCGCAGGACAGGGGCGGCCGCGCCAGCGCGCCGTCGAGCGCGGCGCGCAGGTCGGCGGCGTGGGCCGCGAAGCGCTTGTCCTCGGCCCAGTCGGGGCCGAACGCGGGCTCGATGTCGCCGGCCATGGTGCGCAGGGCCTGCAGGTGCGGCAGCACGTCGGAGGCCGTGCATCGGCTCTGCTCGACGCTGGCGCGGAGCGCGCCGACGTGCGCGCCCATCACGTGCATCACGCTCTCCGGGAAGTGGTCCTTGCGGGCCTCGAGCGCGCGCAGCGTCATCACCGTGGCGACGACGCCGACCGCGAGGCCGACCAGGAACAGGAAGAAGTAGCGGGCGGCGGCGTTGCCCGGGCGCGGTGCCGGTGCGTTCAAGTGCGGTTCCCCGGTGTGGCGATGGCCGGGAACGTTAGCATTGTCGCCATGGATCCGTCATGGCTCGAACGTTTCGCCGGCATCGACCGGCTGTATGGCGCCGGCGCCGTGGCGCGGCTGTCGCGCGCGCGGGTGGCGGTGGTCGGCCTGGGCGGCGTCGGGTCGTGGGCCGCGGAGGCGCTGGCGCGCAGCGCGGTCGGGCACCTCAGCCTGGTGGACGCCGATGACCTGTGCCTGTCCAACACCAGCCGCCAGCTTCCGGCGCTCGCCGGGCAGTACGGACGCAACAAGGCACAGGCGATGGCCGAGCGCTGCCGCGCAATCAATCCGGCGATCGACGCGGTGCCGGTGGAGGCGTTCCTGACCCCGTCCAACCTCGAGGCGCTGCTCGGCGACGGCTTCGACCTGGTGCTGGACGCCTGCGACAGCTTCCGCACCAAGGTCGAGGCGATCGCCTGGTGCCGCCGGCGCAAGCAGCCGATCGTGACCGTGGGCGCGGCCGGCGGCCGCACCGACCCGACCCAGGTGCGGGTCCGCGACCTGTCGCGCACCGAGCACGACGCGATGCTGTCGCTGATCCGCAAGAAGCTGCGCGGGGAGTTCAACTTCCCGAAGAACCGCGACCGTTATTTCGGCGTGCCGGCGGTGTACTCGCTGGAGAACGTGAAGTACCCGCAGGCCGACGGCAGCGTCTGCGGCGTGCGCCCGAACCTGGACAGGGACGCCGCCCTCAAGCTCGACTGCGGCGCCGGCCTCGGCGCCGCAACCCACGTCACCGGCGCCTTCGCCTTCGCCGCCGCCGCCAAGTCCCTCGAGATCCTGCTCAAGCGCCGGGCAGGTTGAAGAGGCGTTCGGCGTTGGCCGTGGTGGCGGCGGCGATGGCTTCGGGGGGTTCGTCGCGGAGTTCGGCGATGGCTTCGAGCACGGCGGTGAGGTGCGCGGGTTCGTTGCGCTGGCCCTGGCGGCGGCAGTCGGGCTGGTCGGGGGAGTCGGTCTCCAGCAGCAGCCATTCGATCGGCATCTCCGCGACCAGGCGGCGCAGGCGCTTGGCGCGGGCATAGGTCACCGGGCCGCCGATGCCGAGCAGGAAGCCGCGCTCCCACAATTGCTCGGCCTGCTGGCGGCTGCCGGAGAAGCTGTGCACCACGCCGCGCAGCCCGTCGAAGCGGCGCAGGGTGAGGATCACCTCCTCGACCGCGCGGCGCGCGTGCACGATCACCGGCAGGCCGGTGTCGGCGGCGATGGCGAGTTGCGCTTCGAAGTAGTCGGCCTGCTGCTTCCGGTCGAGGCCGTCGACGTAGTAGTCGAGCCCGCACTCGCCGACGGCCAGCGGCCGTTCGCGGCGGATCCACTCGCGCAGTTCGTCCAGGTGTTCCGGCCGGTGCTTCGCCAGGAACAGCGGGTGCAGCCCGTAGGCCGGGAACAGGCCCGGGTGCGAGGCGCAGGTCGTGCGCAGCCCGGGCCAGCCCGCCGCGTCGATGCCTGCGACCAGCTGGCGAGTGACGCCGGCCGCGCGCGCCCGCGCCACCACCTCCGCGCGGTCCGCGTCGAAGCCGGCGTCGTCGATGTGGGTGTGGGTGTCGACCAGCAGCACGGCGTTCAGCGCGGCTTGCCGCGGTCCTTGCGGTTGGCGAGCAGCAGGGTGCCGATGCCGAGCAGGATCTCGTCCACGAACGGGAGGGGATCGGGGAAGAACAGGTTGACGACGAACAGGCCCGCAGCCAGCAGGAACAGCTTCGGATAACTGAGCCGCGACAGCCAGCGCATCACCGGGGCAAGCAGGGGACTGGGCATGGGACCTCCGTGGTTGCCGCAACGCTAGCAGACACCGGGGAAGGCGATCGTGTTCACGCTTTGCTCATGCTGCCAGCAGCGGTTCAGGCGGGCGGTGCTGCAATCCGGGCCGAACGATACGTGCGGCCCCGCCGCACCCAGGAGGCGACGATGAAGAACAACACCCTAGCGATTGCCCTGGCCGCGCTGCTGGTCGGCGGCGTGGCCGTCGCGGCCTTCCAGAACAACCGTGGCGACGCCGCGGGTCCCGGCATGTTCGGCGGCGGCCTCGAGTACGCCTCGGTGGTCGCGGTGGAGCCGGTGACCGAGCCGCGCGAGCAGTTCGCGCAGGTGCTCGGCAGCGAGGCCATCCGCGAGACCAGCACGACCTCCACCCCGCGCCAGGTCTGCAACGACGTGGTCGTGGCCGAGCGCCTGCCCGAGCGCGATGGCAACGTCGGCGGCACCGTGGCCGGCGCCGTGATCGGCGGCCTGGTCGGCAACCAGATCGGCGGCGGCAACGGCCGCAAGCTGGCGACCGTCGGCGGCGCCGTGGCCGGCGGCTACATCGGCAACCGGGTCGACCGGCGCCACGTCGGCGGCCAGGTGGTCAACCGTACCGAGACCCGCTGCCACACCGAGACCGCGACCTCGAAGGCCACCCACGTGGTCGGCTACACCGTGACCTACCGCAACCCGGACGGCACCACCGGCACCATGCGCACCGACGAGAAGCCGGGCGAACGCATCTCGCTGGGGACCGAGCAGGTCCCGGTGGCCTACGACGTGACCTACGAGTACGACGGCCGCCAGCGCACCGTGCGCCTGCCCGAGCGCCCGCTCGAGGACCGGCTGCCGGTGGTGGACGGCGAGGTCATGACCCGCGTCGCGGCGACGGAGTCCGGTACCACCAACCTGTAAAACCGGCCTTTGCTGTGGGAGCGGCGGGAGCCGCGATCGGAACCCGGCGTTCCATCGCGGCTTCTGCCTCTCCCACAATGCTTTGGCTGGCTACAATGGCGGTTTCCGCGTCCCAGAAAGGAACCCGCACCGCCATGGCCCTGCACCCGTACGACCTGTTCGACGTCCGCTCCCTGCTCAGCGAGGAGGAGCGCGCAGTGCAGGACTCCGTGGCCCGGTTCACCGACGAGCGCGTGCTGCCGATCATCGGCGACGCCTTCGACCAGGGCCGGTTCCCGAAGGAACTGGTGCCCGAGATCGCGGAGATGGGCCTGCTCGGGTCCTCGCTGCCGGAGGAGTACGGCTGCGCCGGCCTCAACGGCGTCAGCTACGGCCTGATCTGCCAGGAGCTGGAGCGCGGCGACAGCGGCATCCGCAGCTTCGTCAGCGTGCAGTCCTCGCTGTGCATGTACCCGATCTACGCCTACGGCACCGAGGAGCAGCGCAAGCGCTGGCTGCCGGACATGGCCGCGGGCAAGGTGATCGGCTGCTTCGGCCTGACCGAGCCGCACGGCGGCTCCGACCCGGCCAACATGAAGACCCACGCCAGGCGCGACGGCGGCGACTGGGTCCTCAACGGCTCCAAGATGTGGATCACCAACGGCAACCTGGCCGACATCGCCATCGTCTGGGCGCAGACCGACGACGGCATCCAGGGCTTCGTGGTCGAGAAGGGCATGGCCGGCTTCAGCGCCCAGGAGATCAAGCACAAGATGAGCCTGCGCGCCTCGGTGACCAGCGCGCTGTTCTTCGACAACGTGCGCGTGCCGGAGGCCAACCGGTTGCCGAACGTCAAGGGCCTGAAGGGGCCGCTCGGCTGCCTCACCCAGGCCCGCTACGGCATCACCTGGGGCCCGGTCGGCGCCGCCATCGCCTGCCTCGACGAGGCCTTGAACTACAGCAAGGAGCGGATCCTGTTCGGGCGCCCGGTGGCCGCGACCCAGAGCGCGCAGCTCAAGCTGGCCGACATGGCCCGCCGCATCACCGCCGCGCAGCTGCTGGTGCTGCAGCTCGGCCGCCTGAAGGATGCCGGGAAGATGGCCCCGCAGCAGGTGTCGCTGGCGAAGTGGAACAACTGCCGGATGGCGATCGACATCGCGCGCCAGTGCCGCGACCTGCTTGGCGGCGCCGGCATCACCACCGAGCACGCCGCCATCCGCCACGCGCTCAACCTGGAATCGGTCATCACCTACGAGGGCACCGAGACCGTGCACCAGCTGGTGATCGGCCGCGAACTCACCGGCATCAACGCATTCTGATCGTGGAAATCGAAACCGATCGCCTGCTCCTGCGCCTGCCGCAGGCCGGCGATTTCGACCGCTATGCCGAGACCCTCGGCAACGAGGACGCGGCGCGTTACATCGGCGGCACGCAGTCGCGTGCCGGCGCCTGGCGCCGGTTCCTGCAGATGCCCGGCGCCTGGGCGGTGCAGGGCTTCGCGATGTTCTCGGTGGTCGAGAAGGCCAGCGGCCTGTGGGTCGGCCAGTGCGGCCCGTGGCGCCCGGAGGGCTGGCCCGGCAACGAGGTCGGCTGGACCTTCCATCCGGACGCCTGGGGCAAGGGCTACGCCACCGAGGCGGCCACCGCGGCCATCGACCACGCCTTCGACGCGCTCGGCTGGGACCGCGTCATCCACTGCATCGATCCCGCGAACCTCGCATCGCAACGCGTTGCCATGCGCCTGGGTTCGCGCAACCTCGGCCCCGGCAAGCTGCCGGCGCCGTACGAGGATTCACCCACCGACATCTGGGGGCAGTCGCGCGAGGAATGGCAAGCGCGGCGCGCCAACGCCTGAGAGGAACCATGTCCAAGGTCGCCAATCCCATCCCCGCGCGCATGCGCGGCCTCAACCGCGCCGAGATCTGCGACGTCAATTTCCAGGAGTTCGTGCGCGACTGGAACGGGACGCCCGGCGCCTCGCCCGCAGCGGGCGAGGCGGTCCTGGACGGCAGCGCACTGGATGCGCGCGGCTTCCGCGAACTGTTCGAGTCGCAGCTCATCTCGCGCCACCTCGACCTGATGGCGCGGGTGCTGCGGGTGCAGAACAAGGTCTTCTACACCATCGGTTCCAGCGGCCACGAAGGCAACGCGATGGTGGCGCGGCTGACACGGCATACCGACCCCGCGTTCCTGCACTACCGTTCCGGCGGCTTCATGGCCGAGCGCTTCCGCAAGTTGCCGGGCACCGATGGTAAACCGCGTGATCCCATCATGGATTCGGCGCTGTCGTTCGCGGCTTCGAAGGAAGACCCTGCCTCGGGCGGCCGCCACAAGGTGTGGGGCAGCAAGCCGCTGTGGGTGCTGCCGCAGACCTCGACCATCGCCTCGCACCTGCCCAAGGCCTTCGGCACTGCGGTCGCGATCGAGCAGGCCCGGCGCATCGGCCACGCGCTGCCGGTCCCGGGCGACAGCATCGTCGTCTGTTCCTTCGGCGACGCCTCGAGCAACCACGCCACCGCGCAGACCGCCTTCAACGCCGCTGCCTGGACCGCGTACCAGAAGCTGCCGGCACCGGTGCTGTTCGTGTGCGAGGACAACGGCATCGGCATCTCGGTGAAGACCCCTGACGGCTGGGTCGCGCGCAACTTCCGCGACCGCCCGGACCTGGACTACTTCGCCGCCGACGGCCTCGACCTGGCCAGCGGCTACGGCGACGTGCAGCGGGCGGTCGAGCACTGCCGGCGCACGCGCAGGCCGACCTTCCTGCACCTGCGCACCACCCGGATCATGGGCCACGCCGGCACCGACTTCGAGATCGAGTGGCGCTCGATCGAGGAACTGTGCGCGGTCGAGGCCACCGACCCGCTGCTGCGCTCGGCCGCGATCGCGCTCGAGTCCGGGCTGATGTCGAAGGACGAGATCCTGGCGCTGTACGAGGACACCCGGAAGAAGTGCTTCGCCGCCGCCGAGGAGGCCGACCGCCGCCCGCGCCTGTCCACGCTGGAGGAGGTGGTGGCACCGCTGGCGCCGTATAGCCCGGACGCCGTGGCGAAGGAAGCCGCGCGCGCCGACTACGCCAAGCGCCGCGAGGAGGTGTTCGGCGGCAAGGACAAACTGCCCGAGAAGCAGCCGCCGCGGCACCTGGCGATCCAGATCAACAACGCCCTGCACGACCTGTTCGCCAAGTACCCCGAGACGCTGCTGTTCGGCGAGGACGTGGCCCAGAAGGGCGGCGTGTACACCGTCACCAAGGGCCTGCAGAAGGCCTTCGGCCCGCGCCGCGTGTTCAATACGCTGCTCGACGAGACCGTGATCCTCGGCCTCGCCCAGGGCTACGCCAACATGGGCCTGCTGCCGCTGCCCGAGATCCAGTACTTGGCCTATTTCCACAACGCCTGCGACCAGATCCGCGGCGAGGCGGCCAGCCTGCAGTTCTTCAGCAACGGTCAGTACCGCAACCCGATGGTCATGCGGATCGCGTCGCTCGGCTACCAGAAGGGCTTCGGCGGCCACTTCCACAACGACAACTCGATCACCGCGCTGCGCGACATCCCGGGCCTGGTGGTCGGCTGTCCGAGCCGCGGCGACGACGCCGCGACCATGCTGCGCACGCTGGCCGCGCTGGCGAAGGTGGACGGGCGCGTTTGCGCGTTCCTCGAGCCGATCGCGCTGTACATGGCCAAGGACCTGCACGAGCCGGGCGACGGCGGCTGGCTGACCGAGTATCCGTCGCCCGACCAGGCGATGCCGCTGGGCGAGGGCCGCGTCTATGGCGAGGGCAACGACGACCTCGTGGTCTTCACCTTCGGCAACGGCGTGCCGATGAGCCTGCGCGCGGCGAAGCGGATCGAGGAGAAGCACGGCTGGAAGGTGCGGGTCGTGGACCTGCGCTGGCTGGTGCCGCTCAACGAGGCCTTCATCCGCGAACAGGCGGCGAGCGCGAAGCGCATCCTGATCGTGGACGAAGGCCGGCGCAGCGCCGGCGTGGGCGAGGGCATCATCACCGCGGTGGTGGAAGGCGGCTTCGGGGCGCGCCCGTTCCGGCGCGTGGTCGGCGCCGACACCTTCACCCCGCTCGCCGGCGCCGCGTTCCTGGTGATCCCCAGCGAAGACGACATCGTCGCCGCCGCGGATTCGCTGGCCTGATTCCGGACTGCGGCTTGTGGAGGATCAGCGCGCGAGGCCGTCCAGCAGCGGTCGCTCGCGCACAGGCGCGCCTGCGACCTGCAGGTCGCCGGGCTCGCGCTCCAGCGGCATGACCGCCAGCGCCAGCGTCCCCGCGGCACTCACCACGGTGCCGATCGCGCGGTCCCCGGCCCGGACTTCGCTGCCGGCCTCGAACGGCGTATCGCCCTCCAGCAGCACCAGTCCCCGCTTCGCCTTGCCCAGGAAGTGCGTGCGCGACACGATTTCCTGGCCCGGATAACAACCCTTCTTGACGCTGAAGGCCCGCAGGCGCTCCAGCGAGAGCTGCTGCGGCGTCCACTGTTCCGCCTGCGACGGCGGCAGGCGCGGCAGCCCGTGCCGCAGGTCGAACGCGTCCCAGCGCGCGACCGCTGCCGCGTCCTCGACGCCGCGCTCGCCCGAAATCCGCAGGGTCCTGCCACCACCTTCTCCGCCCATGTCCAGCAAGGCTTCGGTGGGAGCCGCCATGGCGGCGAGTTTCTCCATGGTTGCTTGGGAATCGGGGAAAGGCTCGCCGCCATGGCGGCTCCTACCCAAGGCTCCGGAGATCACCGCATCCCCCGGCACCGAAATCGCCACCTTGCTGCGGAACACGAAGCGCTGCAGCGCCGATGCGAATGCGTCCGGTTCCGCGTCGTGCAGCACCAGCCACGCGGTTTCCGGGTCGCGCACCAGCAGCGCGAACAGGGCGATGACGCGGCCCTTCGGGGTCAGCCAGCCGCTCCAGTGCCACTGGCCCGGCTGCAGCGGGCGCAGGTCGGACATGAACTGTGCCTGCGCAAACGCAAGCGCGTCGCGGCCTTCCAGCACCACCAAGCGGTGGCGGGGGAGGGCGAACCAGGGCTGCGGCTTGTCCGGCATCGGCGCGGGGACTTAAACTTGAGGGGACGTGAACACCCCGATGATAGGCGAAACCGTTCTTCCACCCGAGCCCGGCGAGGCCGGGGCCGAGGCAGGCACGCCCGCGACCGACGCGGTGCCCGCGCAGGAAATCGGCGGCCGCGAAGGCCCCGATCCCACCCGCTACGGCGACTGGGAAAAGAACGGCCGCTGCATCGACTTCTGACGTCCGACGACGTCGTACAACGCAAAGGACGAGTGCCGATGGCGACCCGCGAACGTCCCCTGTCACCGCACCTGCAGGTGTACCGGTGGCAGATCACCATGACCATGTCGATCCTGCACCGTGCCTCCGGCATCGTGCTGACCGTCGGCGCGTTCGGGCTGGCCTGGTGGCTGCTGGCGCTGGCCGCCGGCGGCGAGGCCTACGAGGCCGCCGCCGCCTGCCTGGCCTCGCCGCTGGGCAAGCTGTTCCTGTTCGGCTTCTCGCTGGCGCTGGTGTACCACCTGCTCAACGGCATCCGGCACCTGGCCTGGGACGCCGGCTTCGGCTTCGAGATCCCGGAGTTCTACGCCTCCGGCTGGACCGTCGCGGTGCTGACCGTGGTGTTCACCCTGGCGATCTGGTTCTTCGCCCTGGGAGCAGGCGCATGAGCAACATCGGCACCGCGGGCGATCCGCGCCGCAGCGATCGCAACGGCACCCGGCTGGACGAGCTGCGCACTCCGCTCAAGCGTGCGCGCGGCCTCGGCTCGGGCAAGTCCGGGACCGGCCACTGGTGGTGGCAGCGCGTCACCGCGGTGGCGCTGGTGCTGCTGACCGCCTGGCTGGTCGGGCTGCTGGTGTCGCTGGTCGGCGCCGACCTGGCGCAGGCGCGCGAGACCATCGCCCGGCCCTGGAACGCGGTCGCGCTCGCCGCGCTGGTGATCGCGATGTTCTGGCACGCCAAGCTCGGCATCCAGGTGGTGATCGAGGACTACGTCCACACGCGCGGCCTCGAGGTCGCGCTGCAGATGCTGGTCACCATCGCCTGCGCGCTCGGCGCGCTCGCCTGCCTGTATGCGCTCGGTCATGTCGCGATGACCGCCGTCACGACCGCCAGCTGAACGCCATGACCAAGACCACTCCCGCCTACAAGATCACCGAACACAAGTACGACATGATCGTCGTCGGCGCCGGCGGCGCCGGCCTGCGTGCCACGTTCGGCCTCGCCCACAAGGGCCTGCGCACCGCCTGCATCACCAAGGTGTTCCCGACCCGCTCGCACACCGTGGCGGCGCAGGGCGGCATCTCCGCCGCGCTCGGCAACATGGGCCCGGACGACTGGCGCTACCACTTCTACGACACCATCAAGGGCTCGGACTGGCTCGGCGACCAGGACGCCATCGAGTACATGTGCCGCGAGGCGATCCCCGCGATCATCGAGCTCGAGCACCAGGGCGTGCCGTTCTCGCGCACCGAGGACGGCAAGATCTACCAGCGCCCCTTCGGCGGCATGACCACCGAGTACGGCAAGGGCACCGCGCAGCGCACCTGCGCCGCCGCCGACCGCACCGGCCACGCCATCCTGCATACGCTGTACCAGCAGTCGCTGGCGCACGAGGCCGAGTTCTTCATCGAGTACTTCGCGCTCGACCTGGTCATGGACGAGCACGGCGCCTGCAAGGGCGTGCTCGCGCTGGACATGAGCGAGGGCACGCTGCACCTGTTCCGCGCCCACGGCACGGTGCTGGCCACCGGCGGCTACGGCCGCGCCTACTTCAGCTGCACTTCGGCCCACACCTGCACCGGCGACGGCGGCGGCATGGCGCTGCGCGCGGGGCTCGGCCTGCAGGACATGGAGTTCGTGCAGTTCCACCCGACCGGCATCTACGGCGCCGGCTGCCTGATCACCGAGGGGGTCCGTGGCGAGGGCGGCATCCTGCGCAACGCCAGCGGCGAGCGCTTCATGGAGCGCTACGCGCCCAATGCCAAGGACCTGGCCTCGCGGGACGTGGTCAGCCGCTCGATGACCATCGAGATCCGCGAGGGCCGCGGCGTCGGCGAGCACAAGGACCACATCCACCTCGACCTCACCCACCTGGACCCGAAGGACATCCACGAGAAGCTGCCCGGCATCGCCGAGAGCGCGCGGATTTTCGCCGGCGTGGACGTGGAGAAGCAGCCGATCCCGGTGATCCCGACTGTGCACTACAACATGGGCGGCATCCCCACCAACTACCACGGCGAAGTGGTGCAGCTGCGCGACGGCAATCCGGACGCGGTCGTCCCCGGCCTGTACGCGATCGGCGAGGCCGCCTGCGTTTCGGTGCACGGCGCCAACCGCCTGGGCTCGAACTCGCTGCTCGACCTGGTGGTGTTCGGGCGTGCGGTCGCCGAACGCGCCGCCGAGACCATCCGCCCGGGCATGCCGCACGGCCGCCTGGCCGCGGACGCCTGCGACAAGGCGCTGGCCAACCTCGACCAGGTCCGCCACGCCAACGGCGACACCCCGACCGCGGTCATCCGCGACCGCATGCAGCGCACCATGCAGGCCGATGCCGCGGTGTTCCGCACCCAGGAAACGCTGGCCGAGGGCGTCGAGCGCATCCGCGCGATCCGCGAATCGTTCGCCGACGTCAAGGTCAGCGACCGTTCGCTGGTCTGGAACTCGGACCTGGTGGAGACGCTCGAGCTGCAGAACCTGCTCGGCCAGGCGCTGGCGACCATCGTCGCCGCCGAGAACCGCAAGGAATCGCGCGGCGCGCATGCGCGCGAGGACTACCCGGAGCGCGACGACGACAACTGGATGAAGCACAGCCTCACCTGGGTCGACGATGCCGGCGCCACCCGCATCGACTACCGCCCCGTGCACATGTACACGCTCGACGACGAGGTCGAGGTCGTGCCGCCGCAGAAGCGGGTTTATTGAGGTTCGGATCGCGGCGCGAGCGCCGCTCCTACAGGAACGATCATGGCCGAGTTTGCACTTCCGAAGAATTCCAGGGTCCGCCCGGGCCGGCGGTTCGCCGCGCCCGAGGGCGCCAGGCGCACGCGCACCTTCAAGATCTACCGCTGGAGCCCGGACGACGCCGAGAACCCGCGCACCGACACCTACGAGGTGGACCTGGACAAGTGCGGGCCGATGGTCCTGGACGCGCTGATCAAGATCAAGAACGAGGTCGACCCGACCCTGACCTTCCGCCGTTCCTGCCGCGAAGGCATCTGCGGCTCGTGCGCGATGAACATCGACGGCGTCAACACGCTGGCATGCACCCGCGCGATCGAGGACTGCGGCAAGGCCGAGGTCCCGGTCTACCCGTTGCCGCACATGCCGGTGGTCAAGGACCTGGTCCCGGACCTGACCCACTTCTACGCGCAGTACGCCTCGATCAAGCCCTGGATCCGCACCCAGAGCGCGCCGCCGCCGGACCGCGAGCGGCTGCAGTCCAAGGCCGACCGCGCCAAGCTCGACGGCCTGTACGAATGCATCCTGTGCGCGTGCTGCTCGACCGCCTGCCCGAGCTACTGGTGGAACGGCGAGAAGTACCTGGGCCCGGCGATCCTGCTGCAGGCCTACCGCTGGATCGCCGACTCGCGCGACGAGGACACCGGTGCGCGCCTGGACGACCTCGAGGATCCGTTCAAGCTGTACCGCTGCCACACCATCATGAACTGCACCCGCACCTGCCCGAAGGGCCTGAACCCGGCCAGGGCGATCGCGAACATCAAGCAGCTCATGCTGGAGCGCCGTGGCTGAGGACCGGAGCCTGCGCTGGCGCTGCCGGCGTGGCATGCAGGAACTCGACGTGCTCCTGCTGCGCTGGCTCGACCGCCACCACGCGGCGGCTTCCGAGACCGAGCGCGGCAGTTTCCTAAAGCTGCTGGACACCGAGGACGACAAGCTGTGGCGCTGGTTCCTCGGCCACGAGCGGTCCCCCGATGCCGACGTCGACGCACTGGTGCAGCGCATCCGCAGCCTTCCGCCTTGAGTGGCGTCCCTCGCGCTGGGTGAGCGGCGCGCTGTGCCTGCTGGCCGTGCTGGCGCCGCTGGCGGTGCTGGCTTCTGAAATGCCTCGCCGTGCCGCCTGGCCGCTGGCCGTGCTCGCCCTTGGCTGGGGCGGGCGACGGGCGTGGCGGGAGTGGCACCGGCCCCGCCTGATCCTCGACTGGCCGCCGCCCGAAGGCACGACCGTGCAATGGCGGGGCCCGCTGCTGTTCGTGCGCGGGCCGGGCCTGCGCCTGGCCTGGTGGCCGGACACGCTGGACGCGGCCACACGCCGCGAACTGCGGCGCCGTGGCACCATACGCCGATGTTCAAACCCGTCCCCGTCGCCATCGGCCTGCGCTACCTCCGCGCCAAGCGCCGCAACGGCTTCATCTCCTTCATCTCCATGGCGTCGATCCTCGGCATCGCGATCGGCGTCGCCGCGCTGATCACCACGCTCGCGGTGATGACCGGATTCCAGCGCGAGATCCGCGACCGCATGCTGCAGATGGCCGCGCATGCCACGGTCACCGCCGACGGCGAGGCGATGGAGAACTGGCAGCAGGCGATCGCCGTCGCGCGCAGCGACGACCGCGTCGCCGGCGCGGCGCCGTACATCGAGACCCAGGCGCTGATCCAGGGCACGCGCCGGCAGCCGGCGATCGTGCGCGGCGTGGATCCGGCCGAGGAGGGCAAGGTCTCGGTGCTCGGCGAGAAGATGACCCAGGGTTCGCTCGACCAGCTCACGCCCGGCAGCTTCAACATCGTGCTCGGCGCCGAGCTCGCGTTGTGGCTCGGGGTCGGGGTGGGCGACGACGTGATCGTGACCACCTCCTTCCAGTCCACGCCGATGGGCGGCATCCCGCAACTCAAGCGCTTCACCGTGAGCGGGATCTTCGAGGCCGGCTACCAGGAATTCGACAAGGGCCTCGCGGTGACCAACCTGCGCGACATCCAGCGGGTGACGCGGATGGGCGACGGCGTCACCGGGGTGCGCCTGCGCATGCACGACATGGACCGGGCCTTCGAGGTCGCGCGCGACCTGGCGCTGCGCCTGCATGGCCCTTACCGGGTCAGCGACTGGACCCGCGACAACGCCAACATGTTCCGCGCGCTCAAGATGGAGAAGACGGTGATGGCGATCCTGCTGTCGCTGATCATCGCCATGGGCGCGTTCAACCTGGTCAGCTCGCAGGTGATGCTGGTCACCGACAAGCAGGCCGACATCGCGATCCTGCGCACGCTCGGGCTGCCGCCTGCCGGGGTGATGCAGGTGTTCATGGTGCAGGGCTCGCTGATCGGCGTGATCGGCACCGTGCTCGGGGTGATCGGCGGCATCGTGCTGACCCTCAACCTCGAGCACATCCTGCGCGCGATCGAGGCCGTGCTCGGGGTGCAACTGCTGCCCGAGGACGTCTACTACATCACCGGCCTGCCGACCGAGCTGCGTTCCGCCGACATCACCGCGATCGCGCTGGTGGCGCTGGCGATGGCGTTCGCGGCCACGGTCTATCCGGCATGGCGCGCGGCACGGACCGCGCCGGCGGAGGCGCTGCGCTATGAATGACGCCGTGATCCGGGCCGAGGGCCTGGGCAAGACCTACGCCGAGGGTACGCTGCGCACGCCGGTGTTCGACGGGCTCGACTTCGCGGTGGCGCCGGGCGAGACCGTGGCCATCGTGGGCGCGTCCGGCGCCGGCAAGAGCACGCTGCTGCACCTGCTGGGCGGGCTGGACACGCCCACTTCCGGCGAGGTGCACGTGGCCGGTCAGCGGATGAGCGCGCTCTCGGACGCCGAGCGCGGCCGCCTGCGCAACCATGCGCTCGGCTTCGTCTACCAGTTCCACCACCTGCTGCCCGAGTTCACCGCGCTCGAGAACGTGATGTTGCCGGTGCTGCTCAACGGCACCACGGTGCCGGACGCCGCGCAGCGCGCGCGCGATCTGCTGGAGTCGGTCGGCCTCGGCCACCGGCTCGAGCACAAGCCGGGCGAACTGTCCGGCGGCGAGCGCCAGCGCGCGGCGGTGGCGCGCGCCCTGGTCAACCGCCCGGCCTGCGTGCTCGGCGACGAGCCCACCGGCAACCTCGACGAGAAGACCGCGGCGCACGTGTTCGGGCAGATGCTCGAGCTCAACGCCGCGCACCGCACCAGCCTGGTGATGGTCACCCACGACCGCGGCCTGGCGCGGCGGCTCGGGCGCGTGCTGGAACTGCACGAAGGCAAGCTGCGCGAGATCTCGCCCGCCGACCTGTAGGAGCGCCGCTCCTACATCAGATACCGGTTTTGCCGACGGCAACCGCCGCGTCGCGTTGCCACGCTGTGGCCATGCCTTCCGCGCCGCCACCCGCGCCGTTCGGGCCGGCCGCGGCGGCCGCGCTGGTATCGGGCGTCGCCGCCTGCCTGCAGCTGCCGTCGCTGCCGGGCGCCTGGCTGTTCGCGGCCTTGCTGCCGGCGGGGCTGCTGGCCTGGGCGATGCGCCGGCGCGGGCGCCTGCTCGGCCCCTTGCTGTGCGGGGTGGCGCTGGCCGGGCTGCACGCGGGGTACGTGCTCGGCGCGCGCCTGCCCGCAGCGCTGGAAGGCCGCGAACTCGAAGTCGCCGGCACGGTGCTGGAATTGCCGCGGCGCGATGCCGCGCGGGTGCGCTTCCGCTTCCGCGTGGACGATGCGCCGTCCGGCACGGAGGCCTTGCGCGGCAAGCTGCTGCAGCTGTCCTGGTATTTCGACGGCGACGACCGCGTGTCGCTGGCGCCGGGCGAGCGCTGGCGCCTGCGCCTGAAGCTGCGCGCGCCGCATGCGCTGCGCAATCCCGGGACCCGCGACGGTGAGCGGCGCGCACTGGCCGAGCGCATCGCCGCGACCGGCTACGTGCGCGATCCCGGGCTGGCGCGGCGGCTGTCGCCGGCGCGCGGCATCGACGCGTGGCGCGACCGCATGGGCGAGCGCATCGCGGCCACGGTGGACGCCGGCGCCTCGCGCTTCGTGCGTGCGCTCGCGCTGGGCGACACGCGCGCGCTCGACACCGCCGACTGGCAGGTGCTGCGCGCGGCCGGGCTGACCCACCTGATCGCGATCTCCGGTTTCCACGTCGGACTGGTTGCCGGGTTCTTCGCGCTGCTGGCCAAGGGGCTGTGGCGGTGCCTGCCGCGCCTCGGCCGCTGGTTGCCGCGACCGCAGGCGGCGGCGCTGGGCGCGTTGCTGGGTGCGCTGGGCTATGCCGCGGTGGCCGGTTTCGCGCTGCCGACGCTGCGCACCGCGCTGATGGTCGCGGTGCTGGTGCTGGCGCGCCTGCTGCGGCGGGCGCAGCGCACCGTTGATGCGCTGGCGCTGGCCGCGATCGTCCTGCTGCTGGCCGATCCGCTGGCGGCGCTCACCGCCGGGTTCTGGCTCAGCTTCGCCGGCGTCGCCTGGCTGCTGTGGTGCCTGCCGGCGACGCCGCCGCGCTCGCTGGGCGGCGTGGTGCGCGGATTCGTCGACGCACAGGCGGTGGCCACCATCGGCCTGTTGCCGGTGGCGGTGGCGCTGTTCGGCCAGGCCTCGGCGGCGGGGCCGCTGGCCAACCTGGTGGCGATCCCGTGGTGGAGCCTGGTGGTGGTGCCGCTGTCGTTGCTGGGCACCGCGCTGGAAGCGGTGCATGCCGGGGCCGGCGCCTGGTGCTGGCGGCTGGCGGCGGCGTGCTTCGAGCTGTCGTGGCCGTTGTTCGACTGGCTGGCGGGGACGCCGCTGGCGCTGTTCTGGCTGCCGCGTCCGGCGTGGTTCGCCCTGCCGTTCGCGCTGGCGGGCGGGTTCTGGCTGCTGTTGCCGCGCGGGGTGCCGGGCAAGCCGCTGGCGCTGCTGCTGTGGCTGCCGCTGCTGTGGCCGCAGCGCGGGCTGCCACCGCCGGGCCACGCTGAACTGTGGGTGCTGGACGTCGGCCAGGGCTTGTCGGTGCTGGTGCGCACTTCCGGCCACGCCCTGCTGTACGACATGGGCGCGGCGCGCGCGGGCGGCTTCGACGCCGGCGCCGACGTGGTAGTGCCGGCGCTGCACGCCCTGGGCGTGCGCCGGCTCGACGCGGCGGTGGTCAGCCACGGCGACAACGACCACGCCGGCGGCTTCGCGGGCGTTGCGCGCGCGTTCCCGCCGGGCATCGTGCTGGCGCCGCCGGGGATGCCCTCTCCAGTCATGCCTCCCACAACCGGGCATCGCCACTGTGTCGCGGGGATGCACTGGACCTGGGACGGCGTCGAGTTCCGGTTCCTGCATCCCGCGCGGCACTTTCCCTATCTCGACAACGAATCCAGCTGCGTGCTGCGGGTCGAGGCCGGCGGACGCGTGGCGCTGCTGCCCGGGGACATCGGCGAAGTCGTCGAGGGGATGCTGCTGCGCGCGCAGGGCCTGGCGCTGCGCACGGACGTGGTGCTGGTGCCGCACCACGGCAGCGGCAGCGGATCGGCGCCCGGCTTCGTCGCGGCCACCGGTGCGCGCTGGGCACTGGTGTCGGCCGGCTACCGGAACCGGTTCGGGCATCCGAAGCCGGAGGTGGTGGCGCGCTGGCGGGGGCAGGGCGCCGCGGTGGTGGCGACCTTCGACAGCGGCGCGCAGCGGGTGCTGCTGGGGCGGGGCGGGGTGCGGCTGGAGGGGGAACGGGACGTGCATCGCAGGTTGTGGGATGCAGTCGCGGCTTCCGCCGCCCCCACAAGGTAAAGGGCGGGGTCCGGCTCTACAGTATCCTTGGCGGGAATCGCTTCGGAGGATGCGCGTGCTTGAACTGGTGAAGGCGGGCGGCTGGCCCATGATCCCGCTGTTGCTGCTCTCCGGGGTCGCGCTGGCGATCATCGTCGAACGCTTCTGGACCCTGCGCCGGGTCGCGGTGCTGCCCCCGGGGCTGTCCGACGAGGTCCGTGCCTGGGTCGCGGGCGGCGGCGCGCTGGATCCGGGCCACCTCGAGCAACTGCGCGAGACCTCGCCGCTGGGCGAGCTGATGGCCGCCGCGCTCGACGTGCGCGGGCGTCCGCGCGAGCAGGTGCGCGAGCGGATCGAGGACACCGGACGCCACCTGGTGCACCGCATGGAGAAGTACCTCAACACGCTCGGCACCATCGCCGCGGCCGGGCCGCTGCTGGGCCTGTTCGGCACCGTGGTCGGCATGATCCAGATGTTCCTCGGGATCCTCGACCACGGGGTCGGCGACGTGAACCAGCTTGCCGGCGGCATCGGCAAGGCGCTGGTGTGCACCGCCACCGGCATGATCGTGGCGATCCCGGCGCTGATGTTCCATCGCTACTTCCGCGGCCGCATCGCGGGCTACATCGTGGACATGGAGCACGAGGCCGCCCGCCTGGTCGACGTGCTGGACGCGCGCTGAGGGTCCGCCGCCGATGCGCATCCGCGACTTCCGCGCCGACGACAGTCCGCAGATCGACCTGGTGCCGCTGATCGACGTGGTGCTGTGCCTGATCGTGTTCTTCGTGGTCACGACCACCTTCGACACGCGCTCGGTGCTCAAGCTGCAGCTCCCGCACGCGCGCGGCGAACCGGCCGAGGCCCAGGCCGAGGTGCTGGAGGTGCTGGTCAACGCCGACGGCCGCTACTTCGTCGGCGACCGCGAGGCGCTGCGCAGCGACGTGGATACGCTCAAGCGCACCATCCTCGACGTCGCCGGCGAGGACCGCGAACGCGGCGTGCTGCTGCGCGCCGACGCCCGCAGCGAGCACCAGGCCGTGATCACCGCGCTCGACGCGCTCGGCCAGCTCGGCTTCCGCAACGTCAACCTGGCGACGGCGCCGGAACCGGCCGTGGCCGATCGCGCCGCGACGGGGCCGGCGCCATGAGCGCCACCGACGCCGCCAGCCCCCGCCCGGGCGCCTGGCCGGTCTACAGGCGGCTACTTGGCTATGCCGGCCGCTACTGGCCGCTGCTGGTGGCCTCTTCCATCGGCATGGTGGTCGAGGCGCTGGCCGGCGGCGCCTTCGTCAAGCTGATGGATCCGCTGGTCAACCGCGGCTTCGTCAACCCGGAGCCCAGGATGGCGGTGCTGCTGCCGCTGGCGATCATCGCGCTGTTCGTGATCCGCAGCCTCGCCACCTACGTCACCGACTACGGCATGGCGCGCACCGGCCGCAGCGTGGTCCGCGACCTGCGCGAACAGGTGCTGGCCAAGTACCTGCGCATGCCGAGCCGGCACTTCGACACCGAGTCGGTGCCGGCGATGGTCAGCCGCCTCAACTTCGACACCGAGCAGGTCACCCAGGCCGGCACCGACGCCGCCAAGGCGATCGTCACCGACGGCCTGACCATCGCCTTCCTGCTCGGGATCATGGTCTACACCAGCCTCAAGGTGACCTTCGCGATGCTGCTGATCACGCCGCTGATCGGCGTGCTCGTGTGGTACGTGGGCAAGCGCTACCGCCGCATCAGCCGCGGCATCCAGGAAGGCATGGGCCACCTCGCGCAGTCGGCCGAGCAGTCGCTGGCCGCGCAGCAGGACGTCAAGGTCTACGGCGCCCAGGGGTTCGAGCGCAAGCGCTACGCCGGCCTGGTCAACCGCATGCTGCGGCTGAACATGAAGGTCGAGACCACCCGCGCCGGCAGCTCCGCGCTGGTGCAGATGCTGGCGGCCTCCGCGCTGGCGGCGATCGTCTGGGTGGCCACGCGCGAGGCCCTGCAGGGGCGCATCGACGCCGGCGAGTTCGTGCAGCTCATGACCGCGATGATGGCGATCATCCCGTCGCTGCGGCGTGTCACCAACGTGCAGGCGGTGATCGGGCGCGGCGTGGCCGCCGCCGAGCGGCTGTTCGCGGTGCTCGACAGCGAGGAGGAACACGACGCGGGCAGCGTTCCGCTGCAGCGCGCGCGCGGCGAGCTGGTGTTCGACCGCGTCAGCCTGCGCTACGCCGAAGGCGACGGCGATGCCCGCTATGCGCTGCGCGACATCAGCTTCAGCGCGCGGCCGGGCACGGTCACCGCGATCGTCGGACGCTCTGGCAGCGGCAAGACCAGCCTGGTGCGGCTGGTGCCGCGCTTCTACGAGCCGAGCAGCGGACGCGTCACGCTCGACGGCGTGCCGCTGCGCGATTACCGGCTGGCCGACCTGCGCCGCCAGGTCGCGCTGGTCGGCCAGCGGGTGATGCTGTTCGACGACAGCGTCGCCGCCAACATCGCCTACGCAAGCGAGGCCACCCCGGAGGAACTGCGCGCGGTGGCCGAGGCCGCCAACGCCTGGGAGTTCATCGAGCGCCTGCCGCAGGGCCTGGACACGCCGATCGGCGAGAACGGCGCGCTGCTGTCCGGCGGCCAGCGCCAGCGCCTGGCGATCGCGCGCGCGATGCTCAAGGACGCGCCGATCCTGATCCTCGACGAGGCCACCGCCGCGCTCGACACCGAGTCCGAACGCCTGGTGCAGGACGCGCTCGACCGGCTGATGCCGGACCGCACCACGCTGGTGATCGCGCACCGCCTGTCCACCATCGAGCACGCCGACCAGGTGCTGGTCCTCGACCAGGGCGAGTTGGTGGAGCAGGGCAGTCATGCCGAGCTGCTCGCGCGCGGCGGCCTGTACGCGCACCTGCACCGGATGCAGTTCCGCGACACGGGGACCGCATGAGCGCCGGCCGTGCACCCCCGGCCTGGTGGTACGACGCCGGGCGCGAGCCGCCGCTGGCCGCGCGCGCGCTGTCGCGTTTGTACGGCGGCGTGATCGCGGTGCGCCGCGGCCTGTACCGGCGTGGCGCGCTGCGCAGCCAGCGCGTCGGCGTGCCGGTGGTGGTGGTCGGCAACATCGTCGCCGGCGGCAGCGGCAAGACGCCATTGGTGGTCGCGCTGGTCGAGCGCCTGCGCGGCGCCGGCTTCACCCCGGGGATCGCCACCCGCGGCTACGGCCGCGAGCAGCCGGGCACGCCCGTGTGGGTCGAGCCGCGCACGGACGCCGCGCTGGCCGGGGACGAACCGCTGCTGCTGGCACGGCGCACCGGCGCCAAGGTGCGTGCGGACGCAGACCGCGTCGCCGCCGCCCTTGCCCTGGTCGCGGCCGGCTGCGACATCGTGGTCTGCGACGACGGCCTGCAGCACTACCGGCTCGCGCGCGACGTCGAGATCGAGGTGCTGGACGCGCGCCGCCGCCACGGCAACGGCCGCCTGCTGCCGGCCGGGCCGCTGCGCGAACCGCTGGCGCGCGCCTCGGAGTGCGACTTCCACGTGGTCAACGGCGGCACCGCCGGCGAGCTGGACACGCGCTTCGGCGAGTGGGCGATGCGCCTGCACCCGGGCCAGGCGTTGCCGCTGCTCGGCGGCCGGCCGCGCCCGCTGCAGGCCTTCGCCGGGCAGCGCGTGCACGCGGTCGCCGGCATCGGCGATCCCGAGCGCTTCTTCTCGATGCTGCGCGAACTGGGCATCGCGGTGGTCCCGCACGCCTTCCCGGACCACCATCGCTACCAGGCCGGGGACTTCGCCTTCGGCAGTGACCTACCGGTGCTGATGACCGAGAAGGACGCGGTCAAGTGCATCCCCCTCGCGACCGACCGTTTCCACAGCATCCCGGTCAGCGCGGAACTCCCCGAAGCCTTCTGGGTCGCGCTGCTCGACCGCATCCGCCCGGGTTGATCAGGACGCCGGCGCCTCCGCCATCAAGCGCTCCACGATCCCCGCGGCGGCACGGTCCACCAGCTCCCACGCGTGCTCGAACGCGTCCATGTCGAGCGTGTACGGATCGGGCACCTCGATCCCGCCGAGGCCGGCCCACTCGAGCAGCAGGCGCGCCTCGGCGGTAGCGCCGCCCGGGGAGCCCGTGCGCACGGCATCGAGCACGTCCGCGTCGGCGCACAGCAGGACGTCGAAGGCGGCATGGTCCGCTTCGGTGACCTGGCGCGCGCGGAGCGTCGAAATGTCCACGCCATGGCCGGCGGCGCACGCGATAGCGCGCCGGTCGGGCGGGAGGCCAACGTGCCATTCGCCGAGCCCGGCCGAATCCACCTCGACTCGGTCCCCGAGGCCCGCCGCCTGCAGGCGCGCGCGCAGCGCGCCTTCCGCCATCGGCGAGCGGCAGATGTTCCCAAGGCATACGACCAGCAGGCGCAAGCTCCGGTCCCGGCTCAACGTCGCGCCTCCGCCAGGTGGCGCTCGGCGCGCTCCAGGTCCTCGGGCGTGTCCACGCCGGGCGGGAACGCCGAGGGCGCGATGCCGACCGCGATGCGGTGTCCGGCCTCGAGCACCCGCAACTGCTCCAACGATTCGATCCGTTCCAGGCGTCCCTGCGGCAGCGTGGTGAAGCGCTGCAGGAAGCCGGCGCGGTAGGCATAGATGCCGATGTGGCGGAGCCAGGCGTTGTCGCCGACGGGCAGGGTGTCGCGGTCGCTTGCGAAGGCGTCGCGGGCCCAGGGCAGCGGCGCGCGGCTGAAGTAGAGCGCGTCGCCGTCGTCGCGGCGCACGAGCTTGACCACGTTCGGGTCGAACAGCGAAGCCGCATCGGTCACCGGGGTGGCGAGCGTGGCCATCTCGGCCCCGGACTCCAGCAGCGTCTGCGCGACCGCACGGATGCCCTCGGGCGGCGCGAACGGCTCGTCGCCCTGCAGGTTCACCACCACGGTGTCGTCGCTCCAGCCGGCGATGCGCGCGCACTCGGCGAGGCGGTCGCTGCCGGAGGCGTGGTCGGGCGAGGTCATCGCGACGCGCACGCCGCTGCCGTCCAGCGCGTCGGCGATGCGCGCGTCGTCGGTGGCGATCCAGACGGCGTCGGCACCGGCTTCCAGCGCGCGGCGCGCCACGTGCAGGATCATGGGTTCGCCGGCGAGCAGGCGCAGCGGCTTGCCCGGCAGCCGCGTCGAGGCGTGGCGGGCGGGAATGGCGACGACGAAGCCTGTCATGCCCGGATTATTACCGAAACGGGGATAATCGGGGCATGGCGGAGCAGGCCCCACAATTCGACGGCAAGGCATTCGTCAAGGGACTGAGCACGGCCCCCGGGGTGTACCGGATGTACGCGGCCGACGACAGCGTGCTGTACGTCGGCAAGGCCGGCGCCCTGAAGAAGCGGGTGGCCAGCTACTTCAGCGGCGCACCCAAGACCGCGCGCACCATGGCGATGCTGGCGCAGGTCGCGCGGATGGAGGTCACGGTTACCCGCACCGAGACCGAGGCGCTGCTGCTCGAGAACCAGCTCATCAAGTCGCTCAAGCCGCGCTACAACGTGATGCTGCGCGACGACAAGAGCTACCCGTACGTGCTGCTCACGCAGGAGGAGTGGCCGCGGCTGGCGCTGCACCGCGGCGCGCGCGCGATCCCGGGACGCTACTTCGGGCCCTATGCCAGCGTCGGCGCGGTGCGCGAGACCCTGAACCTGCTGCACAAGCTGTTCCGGCTGCGCAGCTGCGAGGACAGCGTGTTCCGCAACCGCTCGCGGCCGTGCCTGCAGTACCAGATCGGCCGCTGCAGCGCGCCCTGCGTCGGGCTGGTGTCGGCGGAGGACTACGCGAAGGCGGTGCGCCGGGTCGAGCTGTTCCTCGAGGGCCGCAGCGGCGAGCTCGGCGCCGAACTCGAGCGCAACATGGCCGAGGCGTCGGACCGGCTGGACTTCGAGGAGGCCGCGCGCGTGCGCGACCTGATCCAGATGATCCGCAAGCTGCAGGCCCGGCAGTACGTGGACGGCCGGGTCGCCGACCTGGACGTGCTCGCCTGCGCGATGGAAGGCACCCACGCCTGCGTGATGCTGCTGGCATTCCGCGACGGCCGCAACCTCGGCACCCGCGCCTTCTTCCCGCGCACCAACGGCGCCGAACGCTGCGAGGAAGTGCTGTCGGCGTTCGTGTCGCAGTACTACGGCGAACAGCCGGCCCCGGCCGAGATCGTGCTCGACCGCGACATCGACGACCGCGAGCTGCTGCAACAGGCCCTGTCCGAGGCCGCGGGCCACAAGGTGCGGCTCAAGTGCAACGTGCGCGGCGACCGCGCCGGCTACCTCGACCTCGCCAAGCGCAACGCGGAACTGGCGCTGGCCACCGAGCTCGGCAGCCAGGCCACCCAGCGCGCGCGGCTGGAGTCGCTGCAGGAACTGCTCGGCCTGGCCGAGCCGCCGCAGCGGATCGAGTGCTTCGACATCAGCCACACCATGGGCGAGGCGACGGTGGCCTCGCAGGTGGTGTTCAACCAGGACGGCCCGGTGCGCAGCCAGTACCGGCGCTACAACATCGCCGGCATCGAACCTGGCGACGACTACGCCGCCATGCACCAGGCGCTCGAGCGCCGCTTCCGGCGCGCGGTGGACGAGGGCGGGGTGCTGCCCGACGTCCTGCTGATCGACGGCGGCGCCGGCCAGGTGGCGCAGGCCCGCGGCGTGCTGGCCGAGCTGGGCATCGCCGAGCGCATCGTATTGGTCGGCGTGGCCAAGGGCCCCGAGCGGCGCGCCGGGCACGAGGCGCTCCTGCTGCCTGACGGCCGCGAGATCCGCCCGGGCCCGGAATCGCCGGGCCTGCAGCTGGTGCAGCAGGTACGCGACGAGTCCCACCGCTTCGCCATCACCGGCCACCGCGGGCGCCGCGCCAAGGCGCGCAACACCAGCCGGCTGGAGGACATCCCCGGCATCGGACCCCGTCGTCGCGCTAACCTGTTGCGGCATTTCGGCGGGCTGGGCGGGCTCAAGGCCGCGGGCGCGGAGGAGATCGCCCGGGTCGAAGGCATCAACGCCGCTCTCGCCGAGCGGATCTGGGCCAGCCTGCACGGGCTGCCCGAGGCTGGAGCCAGCGAGGACGCCATGGAGCGCAGACAAGGATGACCCTGACCCTGCCGACGATCCTGACCCTGATGCGGATCGCTCTGATCCCGGTGCTGGCGGCGGTCTACTTCCTGCCCTACGGCTGGACCAACTTCGCCGCCGCCGCGGTGTTCGCCTTCGCCTCGGCCACCGACTGGCTGGACGGCTGGATCGCGCGCCGCTTCGGCATGTCCTCGCCGTTCGGCGCGTTCCTGGACCCGGTGGCCGACAAGCTGATGGTATCCACCGCGCTGTTCCTGATCGTGCAGGGCCACCCGACCGCCTGGATGGCGCTGTGGGCGGCGGTCATCGTCGGCCGCGAGATCGCGGTCTCGGCGCTGCGCGAATGGATGGCGGAAGTGGGGCAGCGCGGCAAGGTCGCGGTCGCCGCCATCGGCAAGATCAAGACCATCGCGCAGATGGTGGCGCTGACCTGCCTGCTGTATTCGGTGACGCCGGCGGTCCCGCCGCACCCGACGCCGTGGATGGGCAACCTGATCTTCCACGTCGGCGACTGGCTGCTGGCCGGCGCGGCAATCCTCACCCTGTGGTCCGGCCTCGGCTACCTGCGCGCCGCCTGGCCGAGCCTGAGCGGTCGCGAAGGCTGAGCCCGGGGCGCCGGCGCAGCGTTCACCATCCGTATTGACAGACCTGCGGCCTCCCGTAAAATGGCGGGCTCCGCGGGAATAGCTCAGTTGGTAGAGCACGACCTTGCCAAGGTCGGGGTCGCGAGTTCGAGTCTCGTTTCCCGCTCCAGATCCAGACGAACCCCGGCTTGCCGGGGTTCGTCGTATTGGGAACAATCGAAAGTCCATCCGGCCGGGTGGCAGAGTGGTTATGCAGCGGACTGCAAATCCGCGTACGCCGGTTCAATTCCGACCCCGGCCTCCAGTCCAAAGAGCCCCGCCTCGCGCGGGGCTTTTTCGTTGTGGGATCATCGGCCCGCCGCCCGGGTGGCGAAACTGGTAGACGCAGCGGACTTAAAATCCGCAGGCCGCGAGGCCATGTGGGTTCGATTCCCACCCCGGGCACCAGTCGCGGCGCCAACGCCGCTCCTACAGGAGAAGGGATTGCGCTATAGCGCCTACATCATCAGCCTGGTCCTGACCGCGGTCGCCGCGGGGCTGGTGTTCGCGGGATACCGGGAATGGTGGTGGGTGCTGGCGGTCGCCGGCGCACTCGCGGCACTCGGCACCTGGGACCTGCTGCAGCGCCGGAGCACGCTGCGCCGCAACTACCCGCTGCTCGCGCACTTCCGCTACGGGCTCGAGTCCATCGGCCCCGAGATCCGCCAGTACTTCATCGAGTCCGACACCGAGGAAGCGCCGTTCTCGCGCGCCCAGCGCGCCCTGGTCTACCAGCGCTCCAAGGGCGTGATGGACGTGGTGCCGTTCGGCACCGAGCGCAATGTCTACGACGTGGCCTACGAGTGGATCAACCACTCGCTGGTACCGACCTACATCCCGTCGCACGATTTCCGCGTGCGCATCGGCAGCGGCGCCGAGACCACGCAGCCCTACGACGCCAGCGTGTTCAACATCTCGGCGATGAGCTTCGGCTCGCTCAGCGCGAATGCCATCCGCGCGCTCAACAAGGGCGCGAAACTGGGCGGCTTCTACCACGACACCGGCGAGGGCTCGATCTCGCCGTACCACCGCGAGCACGGCGGCGACCTGGTGTGGGAGATCGGCTCGGGCTACTTCGGTTGCCGCGATAGCGACGGCCGCTTCAGCGAGGAGCGCTTCGTCGCCAACGCGACCGACCCGCAGGTGCGGATGATCGAGGTCAAGCTGTCGCAGGGCGCCAAGCCCGGCCACGGCGGCATGCTGCCCGCCGCCAAGGTCAGCCCGGAGATCGCCGTCACCCGCGGCGTGCTCGAGGGGGTCGACTGCATCTCGCCGGCGCGGCACACGGAGTTCGCCACGCCGGTGGAATTGCTGCAGTTCGTCGCCCGGTTGCGCAGGCTTTCGGGCGGCAAGCCCACCGGCTTCAAGCTGGCCATCGGCCATCCCTGGGAATGGTTCGGGGTCGCCAAGGCGATGCACGAGACCGGGCTGCTGCCCGACTTCATCGTGGTCGACGGCGCCGAGGGCGGCACCGGCGCGGCGCCGGCGGAGTTCGTCGAGCACGTCGGCGTGCCCATGCACGAGGCGCTGATGCTGGTGCACAACACCCTGGTCGGGCTGGGCCTGCGCGACAAGGTCAGGATCGGCGCCGCCGGCAAGGTGGTCAGCGCCTTCGACATCGCGCGCACCCTCGCCATGGGCGCGGACTGGTGCAACGCCGGTCGCGGCTTCATGTTCGCGCTGGGCTGCATCCAGTCGCAGAGTTGCCACACCGACCGCTGCCCGACCGGCATCGCCACCCAGGACCCGCGGCGATGGCGCCAGCTCGACGTGGCGGACAAGGGGGTCCGGGTCCACCGCTTCCACCAGAACACCCTGCACGCGCTGCGCGACCTGCTGTGCGCCTGCGGCCTGGGCGGGCCGGAGGAGCTGGGTCCCGAGCACATCCTGCGCCGGGTCTCCCCGGTGGAAGTCCGCTCGCTGGCCGCCCTGTACCGGTTCCTGGCCCCCGGCGAACTGCTCGGCGGGGTTCCGGAGCACGCCGTGTTCCAGCAGTTCTGGGCCTCGGCCCGCAGCGACAGTTTCGCTCCCCCCGCCGGGGTCGCGGCGCTGCGCAGGGTCAAGGCGTTGTAGCGGACGCTACAGCAGTTCGAGGACGCGCTCGGGCGGACGGCCGATCACGGCGCGATCCCCGGCGACGAGGATCGGGCGCTCGATCAGCCGCGGATGACGGCTCATGGCTTCGACCAGCGCGTCCTCGCCAAGCGCCTCGTCCGCCAGTCCGAGCTCGGCGTATTCGGCTTCGCCCGTGCGCAGCAGCGCGCGGGCAGGGAGGCCGAGCTTGCGCAGCAGCGTCTTCAACTCGACGGGCGACGGCGGCTGCTCCAGGTACGCGACGATCTCCGGTTCGATCCCGCGTTCGCGCAGGAGTTCGAGCGCCCCGCGGGACTTGGAGCAACGGGGGTTGTGGTACAGCTGCATGGCGGCTCTCCCGGGTGCACTGGGGCAGATGGTACCCGTCGCCGCGGCGGCGGTCCCTTATGATTGCACCATGAAGGTCCTGGTCACCGGTTCCGCCGGCTTCATCGGCTCCGAGGTCGCGCTCTCGCTGCTCGCGCGCGGGCACGAGGTCGTCGGGGTGGACAACCTCAACGACTACTACGACGTCGGGCTCAAGCAGGCGCGGCTCGCGCGCGTCGCGGCGGCGGGCGGCTACACGCACGTGCACGGCGACATCGGCGACCGTGCCCTGGTGGAAGCGCTGTTCGCCGAGCACGGTCCGGCACGCGTCGTGCACCTGGCCGCGCAACCAGGGGTGCGCTATGCCGCGGTCAATCCGCATGCGTACATCCACGCCAACGTGGCCGGATTCCTGCACGTGCTGGAAGGCTGCCGCCGACACCCGGTGGAGCACCTGGTGTTCGCGTCCACGAGTTCGGTCTACGGCGCCGGGACCGCGATGCCGTATTCGGAACACCAGTCGACCGCGCATCCGCTGAGCCTGTACGCGGCGACCAAGAAGGCCAACGAGATGATGGCGCACAGCTACGCGCATCTCTACGGGATTCCCTGCACCGGCCTGCGTTTCTTCACCGTCTATGGCCCCTGGGGCCGCCCGGACATGGCGCCGATGCTGTTCGCCGGCGCCATCCTGCGCGGCGAGCCGCTGAAAGTGTTCAACCACGGGCGCCACAAGCGCAGCTTCACGTACATCGACGACATCGTGGAGGGCGTGGTGCGGACCCTCGAGCGTCCGGCGACGCGGGACCCGGCCTGGGACCCGCTGCAGCCGGACCCGGCCACCAGCGGCGTCGCGCCGTACCGCCTCTACAACATCGGGCAGGAGCAGCCGGTCGAACTGCTCGACTTCATCCGCGCGCTGGAACGTGCGCTCGGCCGCGAGGCGAAGCTCGAGATGCTCCCGCTGCAGCCCGGCGACGTGCCGGATACCGAGGCGGACACGAGCGAGCTCGTACGCGCCACCGGCTACGCGCCGCGCGTGCAGGTCGCCGAGGGCGTCGAAAGGTTCGCGCGCTGGTACACCGAGTACTACCACCCGGGGAAGCACTGACATGGGAGAGGCATTGCGCTGGAACGGGGAGGAGCCCCGGATCGCGGTGGTCGGGCTCGGCTACGTCGGGTTGCCGCTCGCGGTCGCGTTCGGTCGCCATTTCGACACCCTGGGCCACGACCTGGACGCGGCGCGCGTGGCGGCGTTGCGCTCGGGCCGCGACACCACCGGCGAGATCGGCGCCGACGAGCTCGCGGCCGCCGGGCGCTTGCGCCTGGGCAGCGATCCGGCCGCGCTGGCGGGCTGCAACGTGTTCGTGGTCGCGGTACCGACGCCGGTGGACGAGGCCAACCGCCCGGACCTGTCGCCCCTGGTCGCCGCCAGCGAAACGATCGGCAAGGTGCTGCGCAAGGGCGACCTGGTGGTGTACGAGAGCACCGTCTATCCCGGCACCACGGAGGAGGTCTGCGTCCCCGTGCTGGAGCAGGCCTCCGGGTTGCGTTTCGGCGAGGACTTCAGTTGCGGGTACAGCCCGGAACGCATCAACCCGGGCGACCGCACGCGCCGCCTCGGCGACATCGTCAAGGTGACCTCGGGCTCGTCCCCGGAAGCGGCGGCGTTCGTGGATGCGCTGTACCGCACGATCATTCCCGCCGGAACGCACCGGGCGCCGAGCATCCGCGTGGCCGAGGCGGCCAAGGTCATCGAGAACACCCAGCGCGACGTCAACATCGCGCTGGTCAACGAACTGGCCATGATCTTCAACGCGATGGGCATCGACACGGCCGAGGTGCTGGCGGCCGCCGGCACCAAGTGGAACTTCCTGCCGTTCCGCCCCGGGCTGGTCGGCGGACACTGCATCGGCGTGGATCCGTACTACCTGACGCACAAGGCTACGGTCCTGGGCTACCACCCGGAACTGATCCTGGCGGCGCGGCGGATCAACAGCCGGATGGGGCTGCACGTGGCCCACCAGGTGATGCGCCTGATGGCGCGCGAGCGGCTGCACGTGGTCGGCTCGCGGGTGCTGGTGCTGGGCTTGTCCTTCAAGGAGGATTGCCCCGACCTGCGCAACACGCGCGTGGTCGACATCATCGGCGAACTGCGCGCGGCGAACGCCGCGGTGGACGTGCACGACCCGCTCGCCGACCCGGTGGAGGCGCGCGAGCGGCTGGGCGTGGAGCTGCTGGATGCGCCCGAGCCGGGCGCCTACGACGCGGTGGTGCTGGCGGTGGCGCACGCCGCGTTCCGCGACCTCGACGTGCGCGCGCTGGCGAAACCCGGGGGCGTGGTCTACGACGTCAAGTCCGCGCTGGCGGACGGTGCCGCGGACGCGAGACTCTGAGGCGCGCCCCCTGAAGCGCGAATGGCCACCGCAGGGTGGCCGTTTCGTCGTCGATGGTGGGCGGTGCAGGGATCGAACCTGCGACCCTTGCCGTGTGAAGGCAATGCTCTACCGCTGAGCTAACCGCCCGAAGAGGGTGCCTGCCGGGGCAGGCCGCGTAGTTTACGGGGCGCCCTTGCCGGCGGCAAGCGACACGAACATCTTTGGCCGCAGGGCCTCGTCGCTGTCGGCGCGCGGAGGCCGCACCGCGTCCAGCGCGAAGCCGCGCGCGGCGGCGTCCTCGTCGTCCAGGCCCTCGTACGCCACGAACTCGGCGTCCATCAGCGCGGCGCGGGCGCTGTCCTCGCTGTCGTAGGCGAGGGTGTTGCCGTCGGCGTCGAAGACCTCGGCAGTGCCGGCCTCGCGCACGCGCAGCCGCGCCCACACGATGTGCCGGCCGAGGGTGGCCAGCCACCATTCGCCTTCGGACGCGGGCAGGCCGCTCATGGCGCCACCGACCACAGCCACAGGATCCCGGCCAGCGCGAGCCCGAGCAGGATCACCGAGAGCGCAATCCGCGCCGGGGTGGCCAGGCCGCTGAGCGAGCGGTCGGGGAACGCACGGTAGCCGCCGCGCAGCAGCCACCACAGCGCCGCCGGGCGCAGGAACGCGCCTTCGCCGAGCTGGGCCTTGATCGCCGGGTGGCGGTCGCGGATGTGCACCAGGGTCAGCGGCCAGAAGATCACGAACGCGGTGGCGCCGGCGATCGCCAGGGCCACGAACAGCAGCGCGAAGAACAGGATCAGCTCGGTAGCGACGACGGTCATGCCTAGAACTCGGCGTGGCCGGGCGCGCGCGGGTAGGGGATGGCGTCGCGGATGTTGGACAGGCCGCAGGTGTAGACCACCAGCCGCTCGAAGCCGAGGCCGAAGCCGCTGTGCGGGACGGTGCCGTAGCGGCGGAAGTCGCGGTACCACTGGTAGTGCGCGCGGTCGAGGCCGAACTGGTCCATGCGCTGGTCGAGCACGTCCAGCCGTTCCTCGCGCTGCGAGCCGCCGATGATCTCGCCGATGCCCGGCGCCAGCACGTCCATCGCGGCGACGGTCTTGCCGTCGTCGTTGAGGCGCATGTAGAAGGCCTTGATGTGCTCGGGGTAGTCGGTCACCACCACCGGGCGGCCGACGTGCTCCTCGGTCAGCCAGCGCTCGTGCTCGGTCTGCAGGTCCAGGCCCCATTCCACCGGGAACTCGAACTTCTTCCCCGACTTCTGCAGCAGGGCCACGGCCTCGCTGTAGGTCAGGCGCTCGAACGGCGCGTTGACGAAGGCCTCCAGGCGCGTGATCGCGTCCGGCTGCACGCGCTGGGCGATGAACGCCATGTCGTCGCCGCGCTCGTGCAGCACCGCGCGGAACAGGTACTTGAGGAAGTCCTCGGAGACGCGCGCCGTCTCGAGCAGGTCGGCGAACGCGATCTCCGGCTCCACCATCCAGAACTCGGCCAGGTGGCGGGTGGTGTTCGAGTTCTCGGCGCGGAAGGTCGGGCCGAAGGTGTAGACCTTGCTCAGCGCCAGCGCGTAGCCCTCGACGTTGAGCTGGCCGGACACGGTGAGGAAGGCCTCGCGCCCGAAGAAGTCGTTGCCGAAATCCGGGCGGCCGTCGTCGCCCAGCGGCAGGTTGCACAGGTCCAGGGTCGAGACCCGGAACATCTGCCCCGCGCCCTCGGCGTCGGAGGTGGTGATGATCGGGGTCGAGATCCAGAAGTAGCCCTGCTCGTGGAAGTAGCGGTGCACGGCCTTGGCCAGGCAGTCGCGGATCCGGGTGACGGCGCCGAACAGGTTGGTGCGCGGGCGCAGGTGGGCGACCTCGCGCAGGAACTCGAGCGAGTGCGCCTTGGGCTGGATCGGGTAGGTCTCGGGGTCCTCGACCCAGCCGACGACCTCGATGGATTCGGCCTGGATTTCGAACGCCTGGCCCTGGCCCTGGGAAGGGGCGAGGGTGCCGGTGCAGATCACCGAGCAGCCGGCGGTGAGGCGCTTCACCTCGGACTCGTAGTTGGGCAGCGAGGCGGGGGCCACGACCTGGATCGGGGCGAAGCAGGAGCCATCGCTGACGTTGACGAAGCTCAGCCCGGCCTTGGAGTCGCGGCGGGTGCGCACCCAGCCGCGGACGGTGACTTCGCCGCCGACCGGCAGCTTGCCCGTGAGTGCGTGTTCGACGCTGACTGTGGTCATCCGCGCAGTTTAGCTGAACCTCGGGCCGCTGCCCGGGGGAAGTCATGGTCGCGAGTGGCTACAATGGATGGATGGCCATCCAGCTCGCTCCCGCCGCCCTCGAACGCGTTCGCAGCTACCTTGCCGCCGATCCGTCGGCGCTCGGGCTGCGCTTCGGCGTGCGCCGCACGGGCTGCTCGGGCTGGGGCTACCTGGCCGAGCTGGCCAGGGACCAGCGCGAGGGCGACACCGTGTTCGAGTCCGGCGGGGTCCGCATCTACGTGGACGCCGACAGCCTGGCCCTGGTCGACGGCACCACGATCGACTTCCTCAAGGCCGGCCTGAACGAGCAGTTCACCTTCGCCAACCCCAACGTGGCCGGTGAGTGCGGCTGCGGCGAGTCCTTCACCACCGACGCCGAACGCGCCGCCTGACCCGGTCGCGGCTTCCGCCGCCCTCCAGAAGCCTCGAAATTCCTTTATAATGCCCGGCTCCCTTCGGGGAGACCCTTGCTCCACCGGCGCCGCCGGGGGGCTGCCTGGCCGGGCCACCGGCCGACATCCACAAGGAAACGACAATGCGTCATTACGAGATCGTGTTCCTGGTCCACCCGGACCAGAGCGAGCAGGTGCCCGCGATGATCGAGCGCTACAAGGCGCTGATCGAGGGCGGCAACGGCAAGATCCACCGCCTCGAGGACTGGGGCCGTCGCCAGCTGGCCTACCCGATCGACAACCTGGTCAAGGCCCACTACGTCCTGTTCAACATCGAGACCGACCAGGCCGTGCTCAACGAGCTGGTCGAGACCTTCCGCTTCAACGACGCGATCCTGCGCCACCTGGTCATCCGCCGCGACGAGGCCGTGACCGAGCAGTCGCTGATCATGAAGAACAAGGACGAGAAGGGCGACAAGCCCGAGCGCGGTGAGCGTCGCCCGCGCCGCGACGACGACAGCAGCAGCGACGGTGACGGCGACGCGGACGACAAGTCCGACGACAACGCCGAAGCCGCCTGAGCCCGCCCTTTAGGAGCACACCCATGTCCAAGTTCTTCCGCCGCCGCAAGTACTGCAAGTTCACCGCCGAGGGCGTCAAGGAGATCGATTACAAGGATCTCAACACCCTGCGCCAAAACCTGACCGAGACCGGCAAGATCGTCCCCAGCCGCATCACCGGCACCAAGTCGCGCTACCAGCGCCAGCTCGCCACCGCCGTCAAGCGCGCGCGTTATCTGGCCCTGATTCCGTACACCGACAACCACAACGCCTGATCCGTTCGGACAGCAGCTGTTGCGGCGCCCCGCGCCGCTAACGAATAGGAACCGATAGAAATGGAACTGATCCTCCTGCAGAAAGTGACCAACCTGGGCAACCTGGGCGACAAGGTCACGGTGAAGCCGGGCTACGGCCGCAATTTCCTGGTGCCGCAGGGCAAGGCGGTGCCGGCCACCGCCGCCAACCTGGCCGAGTTCGAGACCCGTCGCGCCGAGTACGAGGCCAAGGCGCAGGCCCTGTTGGGCGAGGCCGAGCAGCGCAAGGCCAGCCTGGGCGAGGAAGCGTCGGTCACGATCTACGCCAACGCCTCGACCGAGGGCAAGCTGTACGGCTCGGTCGGCCCGCGCGAGATCGCCGAGGCGCTGACCAAGCGCGGCACCGAGGTCGGCAAGTCCGAGGTGGTGATGGGCGAGGGCGCGATCCGCCAGGTCGGCGAGTACAACGTCATGCTGCATCTGCACGCGGACGTCGAAGTGCCGGTCAAGGTGATCGTCGAGGCCGAGCCGGCCTGAGTCCCCGCGACATCGCGACACCCGAACGGGCGCCCACGAGGCGCCCGATTCTTTTGGCGTGTTCTTTTGGCGTGAGTCTCAGCCTGTGCAACGGGTCGGGGTTATCCACAGGTTGGCGACAGAGTTATCTGCAACCACTGTGGGGCAGGCCCGACTACGATGACGATCGGCACACAACAACAACAGGATCGCCGCGACGGTCCGGCCAGGGGAGTTGCATCGCTGATGAGCGCACGCCAGGGGTTCCGCGCAGAGTTCCAGGGACACAACGAAAGCCGGGTCGAGCAGCTCCGCCTGCCGCCGCAGTCGGTCGAGGCCGAGCAGGCCGTGCTGGGCGGGCTGATGCTGTCGCCCGATGCCTTCGACCGCATCGCCGACATCGTCACCGACGACGACTTCTACCGCCGCGACCACCAGCTCATCTTCCGCGCCATCCGCGAGCTGGCCGAGAAGAACCGGCCCTACGACGCGGTCACCCTCGGCGAGTGGTTCGAGTCCATGGGCCAGGCCGAGCTGGTCGCCGGCGGCGGCTACCTGGTCGAGCTGGCCAGCACCACGCCCTCTGCCGCCAACATCACCGCCTATGCCGAGATCGTTCGCGACAAGGCGGTGCTGCGGCAGCTGATCGAGGTCGGCACCGGGATCGTCAACGACGGCTTCCAGCCGGACGGGCGCGAGACCCGCGAGATCCTGGACGCGGCCGAGTCCAGCGTGCTCGCCATCGCCGAGCACAGCGCCCGCGGGCGCATGGACTACGTGTCCGTGCACAGCGCGCTGGCCGAGGCCTTCGACGTGCTGCAGAAGCGCTTCGAGAGCGGCGGCAACGTCACCGGCCTGCCGACCGGCTACACCGAGTTCGACGAGATGACCGCCGGCCTGCAGCCGACCGACCTGCTGATCCTCGCGGCCAGGCCGAGCATGGGAAAAACCACGCTGGCGCTGAACATGGCCGAGTACGCGGCCATGAAGTCGAAGCAGCCGGTCGCGATCTTCTCGATGGAAATGTCGGCCAGCCAGCTCGCGCTGCGCCTGATCTCCTCGGTCGGCCGGATCAACGCCACCCGCCTGCGCACCGGCCAGCTCGAGGACGAGGACTGGAGCCGGGTGACTAGCGCCATCCGGCTGCTGCGCGAGGCCAGGATCTTCATCGACGACGAGCCGGCGCTGTCGCCAGAGAAGCTGCGCGCCAAGGCGCGCCGGATCAAGAAGGAGCACGGGCTCGGGCTGATCGTGATCGACTACCTGCAGCTCATGGCCGTCCCCGGCAACAACGAGAACCGCGCCACCGAGATCTCGGAGATCTCGCGCTCGCTCAAGGGCCTGGCCAAGGAGCTCAACGTCCCGGTGATCGCGCTGTCGCAGCTCAACCGCTCGCTGGAGACGCGCACCGACAAGCGCCCGATGATGGCCGACCTGCGCGAGTCCGGCGCCATCGAGCAGGACGCGGACGTGATCGTCTTCATCTACCGCGACGAGTACTACAACAAGGAGAATTCGCCGGACAAGGGACTGGCCGAGATCATCATCGGCAAGCAGCGAAACGGCCCCACGGGCTCGATCAAGCTCAAGTTCTTCGGCGAGTACACCCGCTTCGACAACCTCGCCCACGACTCCATCGGCAGCTTCGAGTAACGCGCGACTCTTCGGGTGGGCGCTTCTTGCCGGGTGGGGTAGCCCTTTGGGCGAATGTCCCCCGGCCTTCGGCCTCCTCCTTGATTTCGCCCAAAGGGCTACCCCACCCGGCAGCGCGTTCACAAGCGGATAGCGTGCCTCCGGCAACAAGAAGCCACAGGCTTCGAGTGCCGGCGGAGCGTAGCGGGAAAGGCGGTGCCCCTGACCGACGACTCAAAACGCTCTGGAGGAGGGCAGGGGCACCGCCTTTCCCGCGGGAGCGCCCACCCCGAAGCCGGCCCTACAATCGTCGGATGAGCCAACGGCCTACCCGGATCCTCGTCGACCTCGACGCCATCGGCCACAACCTCGCCGCGGTCCGCGGCCGGGTGGGGGTTCCGGTCATGGGCATCGTCAAGGCGAATGCCTACGGCCACGGCCTCGTCCCCGTGGCCCTGCACCTGCAGGCGCAAGGCATCGACCAGCTCGGCGTCGCCTTCCTGGAGGAGGGCATCGCCCTGCGCCAGGCCGGCGTGCGCGTCCCGATCCTGGTGCTCGGCGGCCTGTTCGGCCCCCAGCTCACCGGCTTCCTCGAGCACGACCTCGAGATCACCGTGTCCTCGATCGCCAAGCTGCGCCAGGTCGAGGCCGCGGCCGAAGCGCTCGGGCGCAAGGCCGTGGTGCACCTCAAGGTGGACACCGGCATGGAGCGGATCGGCGTGCACAGCTATTCGTGCCGGCCCTTCATCGAGGCGGCCGTGGCCTCGCCCTGGTGCACGATCAAGGGCGTCTACTCGCACCTGGCCTGCGCCGACGATCCGGCCTCGCCGATGACCGCGCTGCAGGTGGAGCGCTTTGCCGAGGCCTGCGCGCACTTCGAGCGCCTGGGCGCGCCGATGCCGCTGCGACACCTGGCCAACTCCGGCGGCGTGCTGCACTTCCCGGAGACCTGGCTGGACCTCGTGCGGCCCGGGATCGCGCTGTACGGGGTGCAGCCCGACCCGGCGAGCGCGCGTCCGCTGGCGTTGCGGCCGGCGCTGTCGCTGGTCTCCCAGGTGGTCTACTTCAAGGTCGTGCGCGCGGGCAGCCCGGTGAGCTATGGCGCGACCTGGGCACCCCGGCGCGACACCCGCGTGGTGACGGTGCCGGTCGGCTACGGCGACGGCTGGCCGCGCGCGCTGTCCTCGCGCGGCGAGGTACTGGTCGGTGGCCGCCGCCGCCCGATCGCCGGGCGCGTGTGCATGGACCAGTTCATGGTGGACATCGGCCAGGACAGCGCGTTCAACGAGGACGAGGTGGTCCTGGTCGGGCGGCAGGGCGGGGAGGCCATCGGTGTCGAGGCCGTGGCCGAGGCGGCGGGGACCATTCCCTACGAGATCCTGACCGGCCTCAACGAGCGGATCCCGCGCATTTACCTGGGCGGCGGTCCGACGGCATGAACCCGACCGGCGGCTAAACACGAGCCCCCTGCCATCACCGCCCGGCGACGCTTCCGTGGTTACCTTGGCGTGCGTATTCAGGTCCGACCCCGGGACCGTTTTCCCACCCAAGGAGAAGCCCATGAACAAGCTCCACACCACCGGCCTGTGCGCCGCGCTCGCGGGCGCCGTCATGCTTGCCGGCTGCGCCACCTACACCGGCCAGACCAGCGATCCCAACGATCCCAACCGCACCCGCACCGGTGCCCTGATCGGCGCGGGCATCGGCGCGGTGGCCGGCCTGCTGACCGGCGACGACGCGGTCGAGCGCCGCCAGCGCGCGATGGTCGGCGCCGGCGTCGGCGCACTGGCCGGCGCGGGCATCGGCGCCTACCAGGACCGCCAGGAGGCCGCGCTGCGCCGCGAGCTCGCCGGCACCGGCGTGGACGTGGTCCGCCAGGGCGACAACATCACCCTGAACATGCCGGGCAACATCACCTTCGCGTTCGACAGCTCGAACCTGCAGTCGCAGTTCTATCCGGTGCTGAACAACGTCGCCGACACCCTCAACGAGTACAACCAGACCGTGATCGAGGTGGCCGGCCACACCGACAGCGTCGGCACCGACGCCTACAACCAGACGCTGTCCGAGCAGCGCGCCCGCTCGGTCGCCAACTACCTGTCGAGCCGCGGCGTCAGCATGCAGCGCATGATCGTGGTCGGCGCCGGCGAGTCGCGCCCGATCGCGAGCAACAGCACCGACGCCGGCCGCGCGCAGAACCGCCGCGTGGAGATCACGATCGTCCCGATCACCGGGTAAGTCGTATGCCAGCGTCGCTTCCCTTTGTGGGAGCGGCGGGAGCCGCGATGGCGATATCGCGGCTTCCGCCGCTCCCACATTGGTTTTGGCACATCCGCCTCATGGCCGATCTGGTATGACTATGCGTTCTCCAAGGACAGGGAGCATGCATTGAACGGGGATGGCGAGCGCGCCGGCGACCGGCCCGGCACGGCGTCGGACGCGCTGGTGTTCTTCGGGGCCACCGGCGACCTGGCGCACAAGAAGATCTACCCGGCGCTGCAGGCGCTGTCGCGCGACGGCGCGCTCGACATGCCGGTGATCGGGGTGGCCCGCGCCGGCTGGGACACCGACACCCTGCGCGAGCACGTGCGCAAGGCGCTGATGGAGTCCGATGCGCCGCTCGACGAGGCCGCCTTCGCGCGCCTGGCCGCCAACCTGCGCTACCTCGACGGCGACTACCGCGACCCGGCGACCTTCGCCGCGCTCAGGCGCGAGCTCGACGCCGCCGGCGCCAGGCGCCCGCTGCACTACCTGGCGATCCCGCCGGCGCTGTTCGCCACCGTGGTGGAGGGCCTCGGCGCCTCCGGCTGCGCCGAAGGGGCGCGGGTGGTGGTGGAGAAGCCGTTCGGCCGCGACCTGGCCTCGGCACGCGAGCTCAACCGCGCAATCCATGCGGTGTTCGACGAGGAGGCGATCTTCCGCATCGACCATTACCTGGGCAAGGAAGCGGTGCAGAACCTGCTGTATTTCCGCTTCGCCAACGCCTTCCTCGAGCCGCTCTGGAACCGCAACTACGTGGACAACGTGCAGGTCACGATGGCCGAGGCGTTCGGCGTGCAGGGGCGGGGCAGCTTCTACGACGACGTCGGCGCCATCCGCGACGTGGTCCAGAACCACCTGCTGCAGGTGGTCTCGCTGCTGGCGATGGACGCGCCGATCGACGACGATGCGGCCGCGGTCCAGTCCGAGAAGCTGCGCCTGTTCCGGGCGATGAAGCCGCTCGACCCGCGCCACGTGGTGCGCGGCCAGTTCCGTGGCTACCGCGACGAACCAGGGGTGGCCGGCGACTCGAACGTCGAGACCTACGTCGCGCTCAAGCTCGGGATCGACACCTGGCGCTGGGCCGGGGTGCCGTTCTACATCCGCGCCGGCAAGCGCCTGCCGATCACCGCCACCGAGGTGGTGGTCAACTTCAAGCAGCCGCCGCTGGCGATCTTCGACGAGGACCAGCGGGCGCATGGCGGCGCCCCGTCCGCCAACTACGTGCGCCTGCGCCTGGGACCGGAGGTGGTGATCGCGATCGGCGCACGGGTCAAGCGCAACGGGGAAGCGATGCGCGGCGAGGACGTGGAACTGGTCGCGCGCCACCAGCCGGCGGGCGCCGCGCCGCCGTACGAGCGCCTGCTCGGCGACGCGCTGCGTGGCGACGGCGCGCTGTTCACCCGCGACGCCGCGGTCGAGGCGGCCTGGGAAGTGGTGGACCCGGTGCTTGGCCTGCCAGCGCCGGTGGAACCGTATGAGCCCGGGACCTGGGGGCCACCTTCGGCCCGTGCCCTGGTCCCCGGCGATGCATGGCACGATCCGCGCGAGGAATCGAGCGCGCCGTGCTGAGCAGCATCGAAGGAATCGGAAGAGGATTGCAATGAACCAGAACCTGCAACGACTGCGCGCCATCGGCCAGAGCCTGTGGCTGGACAACATCACCCGGCAAATGCTGGACGACGGGACCCTCGAACGCTGGATCGCCGAGTACGGGCTGACCGGTTTGACCTCTAATCCGTCGATCTTCGACGAGGCCATCGGCAGCTCCGACGCCTACGACGCCGGCATCCGCGAGAAGCACGGCGCCGGCGCCTCCGGCGAGGCGCTGTTCCTGGAGCTGGCGCTGGAGGACCTGCGCCGCGCCGCGGACCTGTTCGCGCCCGTGCACGAAGCCACCGGCGGGGTCGACGGCTGGGTGTCCATGGAGGTCTCGCCGCTGCTGGCTGACGATGCCGCCGGCAGCGTCGAGGCCGCCCGGCGCATCCACGCGCAGGCCGGACGCCGCAACCTGTTCGTCAAGATCCCGGGCACGCCGGCCGGCAACCAGGCGATCGAGGAGGCGATCTACCAGGGCGTGCCGATCAACGTGACCCTGCTGTTCTCGACCGCACAGTACCTGGCCTCGGCCGAGGCCTACCTGCGCGGCATCGAGCGCCGCCTCGCCGATGGCCTGGACCCGGTGGTCGAATCGGTCGCCTCGGTGTTCGTCAGCCGCTGGGACCGCGCGATCGCGGACAGCGCGCCGGAGGAGCTGCGCAACGGCCTCGGGATCGCCATGGGCATGGACAGCTACCGCGCCTATCGCGAGTTACTGGCCTCGCCGCGCTGGAAGGGCCTGGAAGCGCGCGGCGCGCACCCGCAGCGCCTGCTGTGGGCCAGCACCAGCACCAAGGACCCGTCGGCGCCGGACACGCTGTACATCGAGGCGCTCGCGGCACCCGACACCATCAACACGATGCCGCCGAAGACGCTGCAGGCCTTCGCCGAACACGGCGACGCCGGCGCAGTGCTGCCGGTGGACGGCGGTGACGCGCGCGAGCGCCTGCAGCGCTACGCCGACGCCGGCGTGGACACCGCGGCGCTGGCGCAACGCCTTCAAGAGGAGGGCGCCGAGGCCTTCGTCAAGTCCTGGCGCCAGTTGCTCGCGCGGATCGACGAGAAGGCCGGCCGGGTGGAGGGTTGAGCATGCGGCTGGTCGCACGGCCGGAATGGCAGGCGCTGCAGCGCCACGCCGAGGCAAGCGGGGGCCGCACCCTGCGCGGGTTGTTCGACGCCGATCCCGGCCGCGGCGAGCGCCTCGCCGCGGAAGGCGCCGGCCTGTACATGGACTACGCCAAGCAGCGCGTGGACGACGAGACCCTGCGCCTGCTGTTCGCGCTCGCCGAGGCCCGCGGCCTGGAAGCGCGGCGCGAGGCGATGTTCGAGGGCGCCGTGGTCAACGCGACCGAGGACCGCGCCGCGCTGCACGTGGCGCTGCGCGCGCCGGAGGACGCTCGCATCGTCACCGGTGGCGAGGACGTGGTGCCGGCGGTGCATGCGGTGCTGCGGCGCATGGCCGGCTTCAGCGAGCGCGTGCGCGACGGGCGCTGGACCGGCGCAGACGGCCGCCGCATCCGCAACATCGTCAACATCGGCATCGGTGGATCCGACCTCGGGCCGGCGATGGCGTACCAGGCGCTCCGCCACTACAGCCGCCGCGACCTGTGCCTGCGTTTCGTGTCCAACGTGGACCCGGCCGACTTCCACGAGGCGGTGCGCGACCTCGACCCGGGCGAGACGCTGTTCATCGTCTGCTCCAAGACCTTCACCACCCAGGAGACCCTGGCCAACGCACGCGCCGCGCGCGCCTGGTGCGTGGCCGCGCTGGGCGAGGACGCGGTCGCGCGCCATTTCGTCGCGGTCTCCACCAACACCGAGGGCGTGCGCGCGTTCGGCATCGACCCGGACAACATGTTCGGGTTCTGGGACTGGGTCGGCGGGCGCTACTCGATGGACTCCGCGATCGGGCTGTCCACGATGCTCGCGATCGGGCCGGAGCGGTTCCGGGAACTGCTGGACGGCTTCCACGCGATGGACCTGCATTTCCGCAGCGCGCCGATGGCGCGCAACCTGCCGGTGCTGCACGGGCTGCTGGCGATCTGGAACACCAACTTCCTCGGCGCCGGCTCGCACGCGGTGCTGCCCTACGCCGATTACCTGGCGCGCTTCCCGGCCTACCTGCAGCAGCTCGCGATGGAGAGCAACGGCAAGTCGGTCACCGTGGACGGCGAACCGGTGGACTACGCCACCTGTCCGGTGGTCTGGGGCGAGCCGGGCACCAATGGCCAGCACTCGTTCTACCAGTTGCTGCACCAGGGCACGCCGCTGGTCGCCTGCGACTTCATCGGCTTCTGCCAGCCGCTGGCGGGCGAGGCCGGGCAGCACGACCTGCTGATGGCCAACCTGTTCGCGCAGGGCGAGGCGCTCGCGTTCGGGCGCCAGGATCCCGGCTTGCCACCGCATCGCCATTTCGCGGGCAACCGGCCGAGCACCACGCTGCTGGGCGACCGCCTCACGCCGCACGCCCTGGGGGCGCTGGTCGCGCTGTACGAACACAGCGTGTTCGTGCAGGGCACGATCTGGGACATCGACAGCTTCGACCAGTGGGGCGTCGAGCTCGGCAAGCAACTCGCGAAGACGACCGAAGCGGAGCTGGCGGACCCCGGGGCCGCGCTCGGCCACGATTCGTCCACCAACGCGCTGATCCGGCGCTACCGCGAACGCGGCAAGGGTGGCGCTACGAACGCTTGATCGCGTGCCCGCCGAACTCGTTGCGCATGGCGGCGAGCAGGCGGTCGGCGTAGGAGTCGTCGTCGCGCGAGCGCAGCCTCGAGATCAGCGACAGCGCGATCACCGGCGCGGGCACGTCGAGGTCGATCGCCTCCTGCACGGTCCAGCGGCCCTCGCCGGAGTCGTTGACCCACGGCGAGATGCCCTCCATGCCCGGATTCTTCGCCAGCGCGTCCGCGGTCAGGTCCAGCAGCCAGGAGCGCACCACCGAGCCGTGCCGCCAGATCTCCGCGACCTGGTGCAGGTCGAAGCCGAACTCGCGCTTGTGCTGCAGGATCGAGAAGCCCTCGGCGTAGGCCTGCATCATTCCGTACTCGATGCCGTTGTGGACCATCTTGGTGAAGTGGCCCGCGCCGACCGGGCCGACGTGGCCCCAGCCCTGGTCCTTGCCGGGCGCGAGCACCTCGAACAGCGGGCGCAGCCGGGCGACCACCGCGTCGTCGCCGCCGACCATCAGGCTGTAGCCCTGTTCCAGGCCCCATACGCCGCCGCTGGTGCCGCAGTCCACGTAGCCGATGCCCTTGCCGCGCAGCGCTTCGGCGCGGCGCAGGGTGTCCTTGTAGTTCGCGTTGCCGCCGTCCACGACCACGTCGCCTTCGGACAGCAGCGCCGACAGCGCCTCGACGGTGGCGTCGGTGATCGCGCCCGCGGGCACCATCATCCACAGCACCCGCGGCGCGGGCAGGGCGGCGACCAGTGTCTCCAGCGAACCGGCCGGGTGGCCGCCGTCGGCGGCGAGCGCGTCGCGCGGTTCCGCCGCCGGGTCGAAGCCGTGCACCCGGTGCCCGCCGCGCAACAGGCGGCGGGCCATGTTGCCGCCCATCCTGCCGAGGCCGACCATGCCGATGTCCATGCCAACTGCCATTGCCTGCTCCCTGCGTGCCTGCCTGCCGCCATGATGCAACAGCGCGCGCAACGACGTCGGCTTCACGCGGCCTTCATACACTGGCGCGACGCCACACGTCCGCGCTCGGCGGGCACGCAGGGGACGGCATTGCAATGAGAGGATCCACGAGGAGGCCGGTGCGCCGGGCGCTGGCCGCGACGCTTGGCATCGGGCTCGCGTTCGCGCAGGGCCAGGCCGTCGCCACGGAGCCCGGCACGGATCCTCCGGAACAGTCGCTGGCCCGCCTGGCGGCGATGAGCCTGGAAGAGCTGATGCGCACCGAGGTGGTGACCGTGTCCGGCCGCCCGCGCCCGCAGATCGCGACGCCGGCGGCGGTGACCGTGATCACCGGCGAAGACGTGCGCCGCAGCGGGCACCGCAGCATCGTCGAGGCGCTGCGCATGGTCCCGGGGATGTACGTGGGCCGCATCAATTCCGGCAGCTGGGTGGCCGGCGCGCGCGGCCTCACCGGGACCTCGCTGACCTCGAACCGCTACCTGGTGCTCGTGGACGGACGCCTGGTCTACGACCCGCTGGTGTCCACCACTTTCTGGGACACGGTCGACGTGCCGCTACCGGACCTCGACCGCATCGAGGTGGTGCGTGGGCCGGGCGCGACGCTGTGGGGCGTCAACGCCATGAACGGCGTCATCAGCATCATCACCAAGCGCGCCTCCGCCACCGCCGGCACCCTGGTGCAGGCCGGCGGCGGCAGCAACGGCGAACACGGGCTGCTGGTCCGCCACGGCGCCGCCGACGCGGACGGCGGCTGGCGGGTGTGGTTGAAGTACGACGCGCACGGCGATTTCGAGGACCCGGCCGGCGACTCGCTGGACGATGTCTGGTCGGCGCTGCGCGGCGGGTTCCGCCGCGACGGCCAGCTCACCGGCACGGTCGGCTACACGCTGCAGGGCGACGCGTATGCCCATCCGCGCGCCGGCCAACGCGTGCAGCTGCCGGTCCCCGGCGAGAACATGCGCTTCGAGCAGGTGGCCGGGGACGCGACCGTGGAAGGCGCCAACCTGCTGTTCCGCGCGCACAGCGGACGCGATGCCGAGGAAGGCTGGATGCTGCGCGCGTACTGGGACCACACGCGCCGCGACAGCCCGCGCTACGGCGCCAGCCGCCACGCCACCAACCTCGAGTACCGGCGCTGGCTCGGCTGGGGCGAGCGCCATCAGCTGATCTGGGGCGTGCAGTACGACCTCACCGGCGACCGCATCGACAACGGCCCGGTGCTGCGGTTCGATCCCTCGCGGCGGCACTGGGACACGCTCAACGCCTTCGTCCAGAACACCACGGAACTGGTGCCGGAACGGTTGTTCCTGATGCTCGGCAGCAAGTTCACCGAACACAGTTTCGTCGGCTTCCAGGTGCAGCCGAGTGCGCGGCTGTGGTGGACGCCGAGCGAGCACCAGACGCTGTGGGCCGCGGTGTCGCGGCCGGTGCGCGTGCCATCGCGCTTCGAGGAGGACGGGCTGCTGGTGTTCGCCTATGCCGACATCGGCGGGCGCAACGTGCCGATCGGCCTCGCCGGCGACAAGGACCTGCGCCCGGAACGGCTGCTGGCCTGGGAAGCCGGCCACCGGGTGCAACTCGGGCCGCGCTGGGTGCTGGACACCGCGTTGTTCTACAACGACTACCGGCGCCTGATCGGGGTGCCGGAAAGCATCGTCGGCAGCTTCACCGATGCCGCTTCCGGCGCGACCTGGGGCGGCTCGGTCAGCGCCTCGGCGCGGTTCGGCGAGCGCCTGCACGTCGAGGCCTCCTGGAGCGAGCTGCGCACGCGCATCGACGGCCCGGTGTACCCGTACGAAGAGACCGGCACGCCGGAGCGGCTGGCGCAACTGCGCGGTTACCTCGACCTTGGCGACAACGTCGAACTCAACGGCGCGCTGTACCACGCAAGCCGCGTGCCGCTCACCGGGACGCCGGCCTACACGCGCGCCGACCTGGGCCTGGCCTGGCGGCCGCGCCCGGGCCTGGAATTCTCGCTGTGGGGGCGCAACCTGCTGGACGCCTCGCACCCGGAAGCCTCGGGCGCGCAGGTACCGCGCAGCGTTTACGCCCAGGTGGTGTACTCGCTTGCGCCCTGATCGCGCCAGCACCGGAAGGCGCTGGTGGCGCGGCCTGGCCGCGGCGCTGGCGCTGGCTGCTTCCCTGCCGGCACAGGCGCAAGCGCCCACGGCGAGCGAACTGCGGCTGCGGGTCGAGGGCGCGTTCCTGGTCAACTTCGTCCGCTACACCGACTGGCCGGAGCAGCGCTTCACGGAGCCCGGCGCGCCGTACGTCGTGAGCGTGGTGGGCGACGCCGAGGCAACCGATGCCATCGCCGCGGTCGCGACCGCGGCCGGCAGCATCCGCGGCCGCCGGATCGTGGTGCGCCGGGTGCGCTTCGATGCGCGCCTGGATCCGGCCAGCCGTCGCGTCGCCATCCGCCGCCTGCGCGAGAGCCACGTGGTGTTCGTCGCCGGCGGCGACGTCGAGGGTGCGCGCCTGGTGCTGCGCGCCGTGGCCGGCGCGCCGGTGCTGACCGTCAGCGACGTGCCCGGTTTCGCCGCCGCGGGCGGCATGCTGGGCCTGGTGCGCTCGGGCCGCAACCTGGCGATCGAGGCCAATCCGGCCGCGATCCGCGACTCCGAAATGCAGGTCAGCGCCAAGGTGCTGAAACTGGCACGCCTGTGGGGCGCGCCATGAGCCACGCCATGAACCGGGTGATCCCGCACTGGCCGCCGCGCAGCTTCAGCGACAAGCTGGCCTGGCTGGTGGCCGGCACCAGCGCGACCGCAATCCTGCTGGTGGCGGCGCTGCTGGCGGCCGCCAACCATGTCAACCTGCGCAGCGCCGCGTTTGCCGCGCTCGATGCCCAGGTGGCCACCACCGCGCTCAACAGCGGCGCGCCGCTGGTGTTCGGCGACCGTACCACCGCGGGCGAGGTGCTTTCGGCGTTCCGCGCCATGCCGAGCGTGGATTCGGCCACCCTGTACGCGCTCGACGGCACGCCGTTCGCGCGCTACCAGCGCGCCAGTCCCGGCGACGGCCTGCTGCGCACCGGGGCGCGGCTGGTCACGCGCGTGGTCCCGGTGGAGGAGCGCGGCCAGGTGTTGGGGCGGTTGCGCGTGGTCTACGACCTGACCGACCTGCGCGAGCTGCTGTGGCGCAACGCCCTGCTGAGCGCGCTGGTCGCGGGCGTGGCGATCCTGCTGTCGTTCCTGGTGTCGCGCTACCTGGCCGGGCTGGTGACGCGGCCGGTGGCGGAACTCGCGCGCACCGCGCGCCGGGTCTCGGAGAGCCGCGACTACAGCCTCCGCGCGGACACCGTCGGCAGCGGCGTGGACGAGCTCGGCGCGTTCACCGACACCTTCAACGAGATGCTGGCGCGGGTCGAGCGCCAGGACCGCGACGTCAAGGCCTCGCGCGCGGAGGCCGAGGCCGCCAGCCGGCTCAAGGACGAATTCCTGGCCACGCTGTCGCACGAACTGCGCACGCCGATGACCCCGATCCTCGGCTGGGCGCAGATCCTCAAGCGCCTGGTCCACGAGGACGCCAAGCTGCTGCAGGCGGCCGAGGTGATCGAGCGCAACGCGCTGGTGCAGACGCGGATCATCGACGACCTGCTCGACATGAGCCGGATCGTGTCGGGCAAGCTGCGCCTCGACGTGCGCGGCTACGACCTGCGCGAGGTGGTGGAGGCGGCGGTGGAGGCGGTGCAGGCCGCGGCAGCCGCGCGCGAGCTGGTGCTCGAGGCGCGCGTGGACCCCGGGGTGCCGCCGATGCACGGCGATCCCGGGCGCATCCAGCAGGTGCTCTGGAACCTGCTCTCGAACGCGATCAAGTTCACCCGCGAGGGCCGGGTCGCGCTGGTCGCCGAGGTGGTGAACGACACCGTGCGCATCACCGTCACGGACACCGGCCTCGGCATCGCGCCGCAGTTCCTGCCGCACGTGTTCGACCGCTTCCGCCAGGCCGACAGCACCGCCACCCGCGAGCACGGCGGCCTCGGGCTGGGGCTGGCGATCGTGCGCCAGCTGGTCGAGATGCACGGTGGTTCGGTTGCGGTGGACAGCGCGGGCGAAGGGCAGGGCGCGACCTTCACCGTGGTCCTGCCGGTGGTGCGCGGGGCGCGCGTCGCGCATGCCACCCGGCATCCTTCGTCCGGCCCCGGTTTCTCGCCGGGCGGCGGTCGCCCGTTGTCGGGCCTGAGCGTGATGGTGGTGGACGACGAGGCCGACGCGCGCGACTGGATCGGACGGGTGCTGTCCGACGCCGGCGCCCACACCTGCACGCTGGGCTCCGCCGCCGAGGCGCTGGAGCGCATGCCCGCGTTCCGCCCGGACGTGCTGGTGAGCGACATCGGCATGCCGGGCACCGACGGCTACGGCCTGTTGCGCGCGCTGCGGGCGCTGGCCAAGGAGAGCGGTGGCGAGACCCCGGCGATCGCGCTGACCGCGTTCGCGCGCAACGACGACCGCGCACGTGCGCTGGCCGCCGGCTTCCAGATGCACCTGGGCAAGCCGATCGACGAAGAGGAACTGGTGGCCGCGGTGGCCAGCGTCGCGCGCGGCGGCTGACGCGCCAGCCCGGCCGGACCACGCGCTTTGCACATGCCGCGCGCCGCCAGCGCGCCGGCCCGCGCAATCCTGTCCCCGAGCCATAACGGGGGAGTCCTGCCATGCGCCTGGCCGTTCCCGATAGCGCGCCGCCGCTGCAGCTGGTCGACATCCACGGCCGTCCGATCGCGATCGGCGACAGCGGCCGCCGGACGCTGCTGTCGTTCTTCCGCGACGCCGCCTGTCCGTTCTGCAACTTCCGCATCTTCGAGCTGACCCACCACTACCGGGCGCTGTCGGCGCTGGGCCTGGACGTGGTCGCGGTGTTCGGCTCCAGCCGCGAGGACGTGCTGCGCTTCGTGGCGCGGCACCCGCGGCCGTTCCGGATCGCGGCCGACCCGCTCGGCGCCAGCCACTCGCGCTACGGCATCGAGCGTTCGCTGGCCGGCAAGCTGAAGGCGATCGTGCGGCGGGTGCCGACGCTGCTGCGCGGGCTGCGCATCGTCGGCCTGGCCGGGCTCAACACCAACAACCTGATGCCCGCCGATTTCCTGATCGACGAGCACGGGCGGGTGGTGGAGGCGTGGTACGGCAGCGATGCCGGCGACCGGATCCCGCTGGAGCGGGTCGAGCTGTTCCTGGCGCGCGGCCTGCTCGAGCGCGGCGCGAGCCTCGCCGCGGTGGCCGGCCGCGCTCCCGAGGCGGGGGCGGCCGGCACGTGATTGGTGGAGGTGGGCGGAATCGAACCGCCGTCCGAAGGCACTCCATCCCCGGCACTACATGCTTAGTGCGGTGTTCGATCTCGGACCGTGGCAACACACCGCACGAAGCACGCCACGATCCATACCGGCTTTGGTTTCGGCAGCGACTGACCGGTCGCCATCACTGCCTGTTCCCTTGATGATGACCCTACATCCACGAGCAAGGGCACAAGTGGGTTCGGGGCTTACGCCTTAAGCGGCGAGAGCGTAGACGTCGTCGTTGGCGTCTGGTTTTTTGCAGCTGGATTAACGAGGAAAGCTACCCCCTCGGCATGCGCCAGGCAATTTCGCAACCCCCGTCGAAGCCAGTGCACCCCCGGGAATCGTCGACTTTGCCGACCACCCCAGTATAGGCCGCGGGGCGGGCGCGGCAAGGACCCGGGGAATGGCAGGTGCAGCGGGGATTCACGCATGCCGCCCGGAAGCCCGGCTATCCTGCGCCGGATGCCTCCCGCCAAGGTCGACGACACCGCGAACGCCCCGCGCAGTGCCCTTATCGGCCCTGCGCTGGCGCTGCTGGTGCTGGCCGCCTCGCTGCTGCTGGTCTGGCTGTACTGGCGCTCGGCGCACGCGCGCGAGATGGAGGCGGCCCGGGTCGAGTTCGAGGCGCGCGCCGACGAGGCGACCGCGTTGCTCGGGCAGCGCCTGGGCGAGTACGAGCTGGTCGCGCGCGGCGGGGTGTCGCTGTTCGCCTCGGTGGCGCGGCCGAGCGCGCGCCAGTGGCGGGACTATGTCGACGGCCTGAGCCTGGACCGGCGCTACCCGGAGATGGTCGGACTCGGCTTCGCCACCTACGGTACGCCGGGCGAGCTGGCGGCGCTGCAGGAACTGCTGCGCGACAGCGGACAAGGGCTGTTCAGCGTCTGGCCGCGGGGCGTGCGCGAGCACTACGGCGCGATCCTGTACCTGGAGCCGCATTCGCCGGCCAACGTCGGCGCCATCGGCTTCGACATGTTCTCCGATCCGGTCCGCAACGTGGCGATGGAAGCGTCCAGGGACAGCGGGCTGCCGCGGCTTTCCGGCCAGGTCGAACTGGTGCAGGACCGTGGGGTCGCGGTCTCGGGGCCGGCGATGCTGCTGATGTTGCCGGTCTACCGCTTCGGGGACCGCCCCGGCAGCACCGCGGCGCGGCGCGAGTCCCTGCAGGGCTGGGTGTACGCGGCGTTCCGGGTGCGCGGCTGGGTCGACGCCACCTTGCGCACCATGGTGCAGCGGCCGGCGATGCGGATCGAGGACGTGACCGGCGGCGCATCCCGCCCGCTGTACGACGACCTGGCCAGGGAGGCGCCGGCATTCACCACCGAGGGCACCCTCGAGGCCTACGGCAGGACCCTGCGGCTGGAATACCGTTCGCGCCCCGAGTCGGCGATCACCGCCGGCATGACCAACCTGCGCAGCACCGTGGCGGTCGGCGTGCTGGCCTCGCTGCTGCTGTTCGCGGTCGCGCTGGTGCTGGCCCGCACCCACCTGCGCGCGGAGCGGCTGGCCGCGCGCATGACCGAGTCCTACCGGCGCAGCGAGCAGCGCTTCCGCGCGGCGATGGAATACTCGGCGATCGGCAAGGCGCTGCTCGACAACCACGACCGCATCGTCGACGCCAACCCGGCGATGGCGCGGATCCTGGGCCGGCCGCTCGAACAGCTCGTCGGCACCCGCTTCGACGACTGGTTCCTGCAGGGCGAGGACGGCCAGCGCCGCCCCGGCGGCGTCCATCGCAGCACCCGCTCGCTGCTGAGCGAGGGCGGCGGCCTGCGCCAGGTGCAGATGACCTACGCGCCGGTACCGGGCGAGATCGGCGAGGACTTCGCGCGCCTGGTGCAGGTCGAGGACGTGACCGACCGGCTGCGCGCGGAAGCCCAGGTGCTGGCCTTGAACCGGACCCTGGAGGCGCGGGTGCAGGCCCGTACCCGCGAGCTGACCAGCGCCAACCAGGACCTCGAATCCTTCGCCTACAGCGTGTCGCACGACCTGCGCGCGCCGCTGCGCGCGATCGACGGCTTCAGCCGCCTGCTGCTCGAGCGGCACGGCGAGGCGATCGGCGAGGACGGCCGCGAGCACCTGGTGCGGGTGCGCAACGCCGCCGCGCGCATGGGCTCGCTGATCGAGAGCCTGCTGAAGATGGCGCGGCTGGGCCGCGGCGGGCTCAAGCCGGCCGCGCTCGACCTGTCGCGGATGGCGGCCGAAGTGGTCGCCGAGCTGCGCTCCAACGAGCCCGGTCGCGAGGTCGACGTCGTGATCGAGCCGGGGCTGTCCGCCACCGGCGACCCGCACCTGGTGCGCAACCTGCTCGAGAACCTGCTGGCCAACGCCTGGAAGTTCACCCGCGACCAAGTGCAGCCACGCATCGAGGTCGGCCGCGACGGCGAGGAGTTCTTCGTGCGCGACAACGGCGCCGGCTTCCCGGCCGCCTATGCCGACAAGCTGTTCCGCCCGTTCCAGCGCCTGCATGCGCAGGAACAGTTCGCCGGCGACGGCATCGGCCTGGCTTCGGTCAAGCGCATCGTCGAGCGCCACGGCGGCACCATCCGCGCCGAGGGCGCGGAAGGCGAGGGCGCCACATTCCACTTCACCCTGCCGGAAACACCCCAGGAATAGCCTCACCAGGCGGCGAAGCCGCCGCTCACAGGGCGCGAAGCGGCCGCTGACAGCGAGCGCAGCGAGCGACCTAACCGGCCTTGTTGTGCTGCCGCAGCACGCGCGCCTTCTCGCGGTTCCAGTCGCGGTCCTTGGCCGCCTCGCGCTTGTCGTGGGTCTGCTTGCCCTTGGCCAGCGCGATCTCGGCCTTGACCTTGTTGCCCTTCCAGTAGAGCGCGGTCGGCACCAGGGTGTAGCCCTCGCGCTGCACGCGCCCGATCAGGGTGTCGATCTCGCGTCGGTGCAGCAGCAGCTTGCGGGTGCGGCGCTCGTCGGCGACGACGTGGCTGGAGGCCGAGATCAGCGGCGTGATCTGCGCGCCGAACAGGTACAGCTCGCCGTCGCGGATCACCGCGTAGGCTTCGGTGATGTTGGCGCGGCCGGCGCGGATGGCCTTGAGCTCCCAGCCCTGCAACGCCAGCCCCGCCTCGTGCCTGTGCTCGAGGTGGTAGTCGTGGCGCGCGCGCTTGTTCAGCGCGATGGTGCCGCCGCCGTTTGCCTTATCCTTGGATTGCTTCTTCGCCATCGCGTCCATTGTCCAGCCTTCCCATGCCGAGAATCCAGCGCAGCGCCCTCGTCGAGCATTCCGCCGCCCGCATGTTCGAGCTGGTCAACGACATCGAGGCCTACCCGCGCCGCTTCGACTGGTGCGAGGGGGCGCAGGTGCTGGAGTCCGGCCCGGAGCGGGTGGTGGCGCGGCTCGACCTCGGGTTCGGCGCGCTGCGCACCTGGTTCACCACCGAGAACACGCTCTCGCCCCCGCACCGCATCGACATGGACCTGCGCGACGGGCCGTTCAAGCGGCTCAGCGGCCAGTGGACCTTCCACGCCCTGGACGAATCCGCCTGCCGGGTCACGCTCACCCTGGACTTCGAGCCGCGCAGCCGCCTGCTGGGCCCGGCGATGGCGCTCGGCTTCCAGGGCCTGGCCGACCGCATGGTGGACGACTTCGTGAAGGTCGCGGGGTGACTGGCGGCATGGGCCGCCGGACGCTCCGGGTCGAGGTCGTGCGCGCCTGGCCGCGGCGCTTCGAGCGGGTGGCGCTGGAGTTGCCCGAAGGCGCCACCCTGGGCGATGCGCTGGCAGCCAGCGGGCTGCCGCTGGACGGGATCGCCGGCTACGCGCTGCACGGCGAGCGTGCGGGCCCGGAGGTGGCGTTGCACGACGGCGACCGCGTCGAGCTGCTGCGGCCGCTGGTCATGGATCCGAAAGAGGCCCGGAGGAAGCGGGCGGCGAAAGACGGGTAGGGGTCTATTTCTTCTTGTCGTCCGGCGACAGGTTGCCGTAGCGGGCCATGCGTCGCGCCAGCTCCTCGTCCTGCTCGGGGAAGTACTCGCCTTCCCAGCGGGTGACGACGTCGTTCTCGAAGTACACCGTGAAGTTGCGGATCTCGACGTGGCCGAGACGGTCGGTGCGCTCGCTGGCGGTGTAGTCCCAGCGGTCGTGGTGGAACGGGTCGGCGATGGACGGCGAGCCCAGCAGCACCTGGACCTGCTGCTTGCTCATGCCCACCTGGAGCTGGTCGACGGCCTCCTTGTCCATCAGCGTGCCTTGGTAGATGGGCTGCTTGTAGACGATGCCGCAACCGGCGGTGGCGACCGCAACGAGGGCGGCCAGGGCGGCGGCGAGGGGGATCCTGGGCATGCGCGATTCGCGGAAGTGGGGAAACGTGCCGATAATACACGCAAGCCCCAGACGGAGTCGCACCCGCCATGGAATCCCAGGAACTGCGCAAGGCCGGACTCAAGGTGACCCACCCGCGGATGCGGATCCTGTCGCTGATGGACGAGATCCGCCCCCGGCACATGACCGCCGAGGACATCTACCGCCACCTGATCGAGCAGGGCGACGAGATCGGCCTGGCCACGGTGTACCGGGTGCTGACCCAGTTCGAGGCCGCGGGGCTGGTGCTCAAGCACAACTTCGAAGGCGGCCAGGCGGTCTACGAACTGGACCGGGGCGAGCACCACGACCACATGGTGGACGTGGACACGGGCAAGGTCATCGAGTTCCACAACGACGAGATCGAGCGGCTGCAGCACGTGATCGCGGCCCAGCACGGCTACGAGATCGAGGACCACTCGCTGGTCCTGTACGTCAGGAAGAAGAAGCGTCCCTGAGCAACCGGCGCGCGGCGGCGCGCGCCTCCTTGCCGACCTCGACCCCGCCGAGCATGCGCGCCAGCTCCTCCTCGCGCGCGGCGGCGTCCAGGCGCTGCACTGCGCTCTGGGTCATGCCCTCGCGCTCGGCCTTGCTGACCCGGTAGTGGGCGTGGCCCTGCGCGGCGACCTGCGGCAGGTGGGTCACGCACAGCGCCTGGCGCGAGGCGCCGAGCGCGCGCAGCTTCTCGCCGACGATCTGCGCGACCGCGCCGCCGATGCCCGAGTCGACCTCGTCGAACACCATGGTCGGCACCGCGTCCTTGCCCAGCGCGGCCACCTCGATCGCCAGCGAGATGCGCGACAGCTCGCCGCCGGAGGCGACCTTGCGCAGCGGCCGCGGCGGCTGCCCGGCATTCGCCGAGACCAGGAACTCGGCGCGCTCGGCGCCCTGCGGATCGGGCTGGCTGCCGCCGGCGGGCTCCAGTTGCACCTCGAAGCGACCGCCGCCCATGCCCAGTTCGGACAGCAATGCGGTGGTGGCCTTCGAGAGCGCCTTCGCGGCCTTGGCGCGGGCCGCGGACAGGGTTTCGGCCGCCTTGCGCCAGGCGGCCTCCGCGGCGGCGATTTCGCCATCCAGCTTGCGCAGCCGTTCGCCGGCGCCGCGCAGCGCCTCGAGCTCGGCGGCGAGCGCGTCGCGTTGCGCGGCCAGGCCCTCGGGCGGCACCCGGTGCTTGCGCGAGAGTTCGTGCAGGCGCCCGAGCCGCTGGTCGAGCTCCTCCAGCGCGCCCGGGTCGAGGTCGAGGTCGCCGCGCACCTGGTCGAGCAGGGCCAGCGCCTCGTCCACCTGGATCGTGGCCGACTCCAGCATCGCTTCGACCTCGCCCAGGCGCGGCTCGTGCGCGGCCTGGCGCGAGAGTTCGGCGCGCACCGAATGCAGCACGCGCAGCGGCGCGGCCTCGTGCTCGTCGCCCAGGCGCGCCACCGCGGTCTCGCAGGTCCCGATCAGTTCGGCGGCGTGCGCATGCCGGCGGTGGCTGCTGGTGAGCTCCGCGATGTGCTCCGGCTCCAGCGACTCGCGCTGCAGTTCCCCGAGCTGGTGCTCGAGCCAGGCGATGCGGTCGCCGACGTCGCCCTGGCCGGCCAGCTGCTCGCGCTCGCGCAGCAGGGCGCTCCATTCGCGCGCCGCCTGGCGCACCGCGGAGAGCGGCGCCTCGGTGCCGCCGAAGGCATCCAGCAGCGCGAGCTGGCTGGCGCGCGACAGCAGCGCCTGGTGCTCGTGCTGGCCGTGGATCTCGACCAGCAGCGCGGCCAGTTCCGAGAGCTGGGCCATGGTCGCCGGGCGCCCGTTGATCCACGCGCGCGAGCCGCCGTCGGCGCGCAGGGTGCGCCGCAGCTGGCACTCGCCGCCGTCGTCGAACTCGGCCTCGCGCAGCCACGCCAGCGCGTCGGGGGCGTCGTCGAGGGAGAACTCGGCGACCAGCTCGGCGCGCGGGGCGCCGTGGCGGACCATGCCGCTGTCGGCGCGCAGCCCGGACAGGAAGCCGAGGGCGTCCACCAGCAGCGACTTGCCGGCGCCGGTCTCGCCGGAGATCACGGTGAGACCGGACCCGAATTCCAGTTCGGTGACGGCGACGACGGCGAAGTCGCGGATGGCCAGGCGGGTCAGCATGGCAATAGCGTAAGAGATCGGCGTCGCAACCGCTGCGCCTGCGACTTGCGCCGCTACCGGGCTGGGGCTATATCCCGGGCATGGCCAAAGACGACCTGCTGGACCCGCGCGCGCGGCAATTGCTGCGCACGCTGATCTCGCGCCACATCCGCGACGGGGCTCCGGTCGGGTCGCAGACCCTGGCCCGGCACGCGGGCCTGGACGTGAGCCCGGCCACCATCCGCAACATCCTCGCCGACCTCGAGGAGGCCGGCCTGCTCAGCTCCCCGCACACCTCGGCCGGGCGCGTGCCCACCGCGCAGGGCTACCGGGTGTTCGTGGACTCGCTGCTGCAGCCGCGGCCGCTCCCCGAGGCGGAAGTCGCGCGCCTGCGCCAGGAGCTGCCGGCCGGCTCGGGCACGCGCGCGCTGCTCGGCAACGCCTCCGAGCTGCTGTCGGCGATGAGCCGCTTCGTCGGCGTGGTCAGCGTGCCGCGCCGCGGGCACTTCGCGTTCCGCCACATCGACTTCGTGCCGCTGGAGCCGGGCAGGGTGCTGGCGATCCTGGTGTTCGCCGACAACGACGTGCAGAACCGGGTGCTGCAGACCCGGCGCGCCTACGACGCCGGCGAACTGGAGCAGGTGGCCAACTACCTGAACCACCATTTCGCCGGGCGCCCGCTGGCCGAGATCCGGGTGGCGCTGGTGGCCGAGCTCAAGGCCGCGCGCGACGAGATGGAGACGCTGCTGTCGCGCAGCGTCGAGCTGGCCGAGCAGGCGCTGGCCGAGGACGAGGACGGCGCGGTCGCGGACCCGGCCGAGGGCATGGTGCTGGCCGGGCAGACCCGGCTGATCGGCGTCCAGGACCTCGCCGACCTGGAGCGGCTGCGCGAGCTGTTCGAGGCGTTCGCGCGCAAGCGCGAGATCCTGCAGTTGCTGGAGCGGACCATGGCCGCGCCCGGCGTGCGCATCTTCATCGGCGAGGAAACCGGGCTGGCGCCGCTGGAAGGGATGTCGCTGGTGACCGCTCCGTACGCCGCAGGCGACCGCCCGCTGGGCGTGCTCGGCGTGATCGGGCCGTCGCGGATGGCCTACGACCGGGTGATCCCGATGGTGCAGGCCGCCGCCGACGTGCTCGGCGCGGCGCTCGACCGGGGTTGAAGCCGCCCGCGGCGGCCCCCATAGCTCCCCCGGGGCGGCAGTCGGCCGCGAACGGAACCCGAGCATGACCCAGAGACCCGAGACCGACGAGCGCGGCGAGCAGCCGCAGGACGTTGATCGCGACGCCGCGCAGGACCCCGGCCGCGGCGAGGAAGTGGAAGCCCTCCGCGCCGAGAACGAGCAGCTGCGCGCGGACATGCTGCGCGAACGCGCCGACCTCGAGAACCAGCGCAAGCGCATGGCGCGCGAGCTGGACCAGGCCCGCCGCTTCGCCAACGAACGCCTGCTGGCCGACCTGTTGCCGCTGTTCGACGCGATGGAAGCGGGCCTGGCCACGGCCGCGAGCAACGACCCGCTGCGCGCCGGCCTCGAGCTGACCCTGCGCGAGCTGCACCGGATCGCCGCCGCCAACGGCCTGACCGAGGTCGCGCCGGCGCCCGGCGAGGCCTTCGACCCGGAGCGCCACCAGGCCATGAGCATGGCCGCGGCCGAGGGCATCCCCTCGGGCGCGGTGTCGCAGCTGTTCCAGAAGGGCTACGTCCTGAACGAACGCCTGCTGCGCCCGGCCCTGGTCGTGGTCGCGGAGTGACCGCGCCCGGTTGAACCTCCGCGACACGCCCCCAATTCAACAGCATCGGCGCAAGAGCGCCCCCAGACACAGAGATCCAGCAAGGAGCCAGCAATGGGCAAGATCATCGGCATCGACCTCGGCACGACCAACTCGTGCGTCGCGGTCATGGAGGGCGGCAAGGCCCGGGTCATCGAGAACAGCGAGGGCGACCGCACCACGCCGTCGGTGGTCGCCTGGACCAAGGACGGCGAGGTCCTGGTCGGCGCCTCGGCCAAGCGCCAGGCGGTGACCAACCCCAAGAACACCTTCTACGCGGTCAAGCGCCTGATCGGCCGCAAGTTCAGCGACGCCGAGGTGCAGAAGGACATCGGCCTGGTGCCGTACGCGATCGTCGAGCACGACAACGGCGACGCCTGGGTGGCGACCGCCGACGGCAAGCGCATGGCGCCGCAGGAAGTGTCCGCCAAGACCCTGGAGAAGATGAAGAAGACCGCCGAGGACTACCTGGGCGAGAAGGTGACCGAGGCCGTGATCACGGTGCCGGCCTACTTCAACGACTCCCAGCGCCAGGCGACCAAGGACGCCGGCCGCATCGCCGGCCTCGACGTCAAGCGCATCATCAACGAGCCGACCGCGGCCGCGCTGGCCTATGGCATGGACAAGAAGGGTGGCGACCGCAAGGTGGCCGTCTACGACCTGGGCGGCGGCACCTTCGACGTCTCGATCATCGAGATCGCGTCGGTGGACGGCGAGATGCAGGTCGAGGTGCTGTCCACCAACGGCGACACCTTCCTCGGCGGCGAGGACTTCGACAAGCGCGTGATCGACTACCTGGTCGAGGAATTCCAGAAGGACCAGGGCATCGACCTGCGCAAGGATCCGCTCGCGCTGCAGCGCCTGAAGGACGCCGCCGAGCGTGCCAAGATCGAGCTGTCGAGCGCGCAGCAGACCGAGGTCAACCTGCCGTACGTGACCGCCGACGCCAGCGGCCCGAAGCACCTGAACATCAAGCTGACCCGGGCCAAGCTCGAGGCGCTGGTGGACGACCTGGTCAAGAAGACCATCGAGCCCTGCCGCACCGCCCTCAACGACGCCGGCCTGCGTGCCAGCGACATCGGCGAGGTGATCCTGGTCGGCGGCCAGACCCGCATGCCCAAGGTGCAGCAGGCGGTCGGGGAGTTCTTCGGCAAGGAGCCGCGCAAGGACGTGAACCCGGACGAGGCGGTCGCCATCGGCGCCGCGATCCAGGGCGGCGTGCTCGCCGGCGACGTCAAGGACGTGCTGCTGCTCGACGTGACCCCGCTGAGCCTGGGCATCGAGACCCTGGGCGGCGTGTTCACCAAGATCATCGAGAAGAACACCACGATCCCGACCAAGGCTTCGCAGACCTTCAGCACCGCCGAGGACAACCAGTCCGCGGTGACCGTGCACGTGCTGCAGGGCGAGCGCGAGCAGGCCCGCTACAACAAGTCGCTGGCCAAGTTCGACCTCACCGGGATCGAGCCGGCGCCGCGCGGCATGCCGCAGGTGGAGGTGTCCTTCGACATCGACGCCAACGGCATCCTGCACGTCAGCGCCAAGGACAAGAAGACCGGCAAGGAGCAGAAGGTCGAGATCAAGGCCGGCTCGGGCCTGTCCGAGGAAGAGATCCAGCGCATGGTGCAGGACGCCGAGGCGCACCGCGAGGAGGACCGCAAGTTCCAGGAGCTGGTCCAGGCCCGCAACCAGGCCGACGCCCTGATCCACGCCACCCGCACCGCGATCAAGGACAACGGCGACAAGGTCGGCGGCGACGTCATCGGCAACGCCGAGGCCGCGATCGCCGAGCTCGAGACCGCGATGAAGGGCGACGACAAGGCCCAGGTCGAGGCCAAGTCGAAGCAGCTCGAGGAAGCCAGCCAGGCCCTGTTCGCGGCCGTGGCCGCCGCCTCGCAGCAGCAGGACGCCGGCGGCGAAGGTGCCGCGGGTGGCGGCGGTTCCCCGGCCGGGGACGACGTCGTGGACGCGGAATTCACCGAGGTCAAGGACGACGACCGGAAGCAGTAAGGGCACCAGGTGACCGGGGGCATGGCCCCCGGTTCGCCGTCGAGGGGACACGATGTCGAAGCGGGATTACTACGAAGTACTCGGCGTTGCCCGCAACGCCGGCGACGACGAACTGAAGAAGGCCTACCGGCGCTGCGCGATGAAGTACCACCCGGACCGCAACCCGGGGGACGCCGCGGCGCTGGAGTCGTTCAAGGAGTGCAAGGAAGCCTACGAGGTGCTGTCCGACCCGTCGCGGCGCCGGCTGTACGACGCCCACGGGCATGCCGCGTTCGAGCACGGCATGGGCGGCGGCGGTGCCGGCCCGGGTCCCGGCTTCGGCGACATGGGCGACATCTTCGGGGACATCTTCGGCAACATCTTCGGCGGCGGCGGCGGCGCACGCGGCCCGCGCCGCGGCGCCGACATCGGCTACGTCATGGAGCTCGACCTCGAGGAGGCCGTGGCCGGGGTCGAGAAGCGTATCGAGCTGCCCACGCTGGCGGCCTGCGGCAGCTGCGACGGCAGCGGCTCCGAGGACGGTCGGCTGGAGACCTGCGGCACCTGCCACGGGCGCGGCCAGGTGCGCATGCAGCGCGGCATCTTCACCATGCAGCAGCCGTGCCCGCACTGCGGCGGCCGCGGCCAGACTATCGCCAACCCGTGCAAGACCTGCCACGGCAACGGCCGCGTGGAACAGGAGAAGGTGCTGTCGGTGAAGGTCCCCGCGGGCGTGGACAGCGGCGACCGCATCCGGCTGGCGGGCGAGGGCGAGGCCGGGCCCGCCGGCACCCCGCCCGGCGACCTGTACGTCGAGGTGCGAGTGCGCCCGCACCCGATCTTCGTGCGCGACGGCGACGACCTGCACTGCGAGGTGCCGATCCGCATCTCGCAGGCGGCGCTCGGCGACGTCATCCGGGTGCCGACGCTCGACGGCGAGGTCGAACTGCGGATCCCGGCCGAGACCCAGACCGGCAAGCAGTTCCGGCTGCGCGACAAGGGCGTCAAGTCCGTGCGCAGCCGTGCGCCGGGCGACCTGTACTGCAAGGCGGTGGTGGAGACGCCGGTCAACCTGACCGCCGAGCAGCGCGAACTGCTGGAGCTGTTCGAGGCCACCTTCGTCGGCGAGGGCGCGCGCCGGCATTCGCCGAAGGCCAGCACCTTCCTCGACGGCGTCAAGGGCTTCTGGGACCGGATGGTGTCGTAGTGGGAGCGGCGGAAGCCGCGATTCGGCATCGCGGCTTCCGCCGCTCCCACAGTGATAGCCTTTCGCGGATGGACGCCCCCCTCCGCGTGCTGATCCACGGCTCCACCGGCCGCATGGGCCAGGCCCTGCTGCGCCTGTGCGCGGAGCAACCCGCGCGCTTCGCGGTGGCCGGGGCGGTCTCGCAGCAGCCCTCGCAACGCGTGGTGGACGGCGTGCCGCAGTTCTCGGCGCGCGAGCTTTCGGGCGTGCCGGCGTTCGACGCATTGGTGGACTTCAGCCGCCCGGACGCCTTCGACCGCGTCCTGGCGCTGGCGGTCGCGCGCGGCGCGGCCTTCGTGTCCGGCACCACCGGGCTCTCCGAAGCCCAGCGCGATGCGCTGCGGCTGGCCGCGGAGCGGGTGCCGGCGTGCTGGGCATCGAACTTCAGCCTCGGGGTGGCGGTGCTGGCCGGGCTGGTCGCGCGCGCGGCGCATGCGCTCGAGGGCTGGGACTGCGACATCGTCGAGGCGCACCACGCGGGCAAGGTGGACGCGCCCTCGGGCACCGCGCTGACCCTGGGCGCGGCGGCCGAGGAGGGCGGCGCGACACCGCGCTACGCCTCGCTGCGCGCCGGCGACATCGTCGGCGAGCACCTTGTCCAGTTCACCGGGCAAGGCGAGCGCCTCGAACTGGTGCACCGCGCCGGCAACCGCGACGTGTTCGCCCGCGGCGCGCTGCACGTGGCCTCGCGACTGGCGGGTCGCGATCCGGGGCTCTACGGCGTCCGGGACCTGCTGTAGGCGCCGCAGGCGCGCTCGCGCGCGTTTCCACTGGCGGGGCAGGCCACGCGCCGGTATCATTCCCGCTCGCCTGATTCCTTCGCCTCCGGACGGTTCCGCCCGCTCCGGCGGTCTTCTGCAACCCGACGTAGGCGAACCCCCCGTGACCCAGCCCGCAATCCTCGTCCTCGAAGACGGCACCGTGTTCGAGGGGGACTCCGTAGGCGCGCCCGGCCTGTCGGTCGGCGAGGTGGTGTTCAACACCGCCATGACCGGCTACCAGGAGATCGTCACCGATCCCTCGTACGCGCGCCAGCTCGTGACCCTGACCTATCCGCACATCGGCAACACCGGCTGCAACGCGGCCGACGACGAGTCCACGCGCGCGTGGGCCGCGGGGCTGATCGTGCGCGACGTGCCGCGCCGGCCCTCGAGCTGGCGCAGCGAGGTGGCGCTGCCCGACTGGCTGCGCGCGCGCGGGGTGGTCGCGATCAGCGGCATCGACACCCGCCGCCTGACCCGCCTGCTGCGCGACCGCGGCGCCCAGAACGGCGCCGTGATGGCGGGCGACATCGACGCGGACGCCGCGATCGAGGCGGCGCGCAAGTTCCCCGGGCTCAAGGGCATGGACCTGGCGCAGGAGACCTGCACGCGCGAGGCCTACCAGTGGAATGCCGGCGAGCTGGACCTGGACGCCAACGCGTTCGCCGGCGGCGGCGGCAAGTACAAGGTGGTCGCCTACGACTTCGGCACCAAGCTCAACATCCTGCGCATGCTTGCCGCGCGCGGCTGCGACATCACCGTGGTGCCCGCCCGGACCCCGGCGGCCGAGGTGCTGGCCATGCGCCCGGACGGCGTGGTGCTCAGCAACGGCCCCGGCGACCCGGCGGCCTGCGACTACGCCATCGCCGCCACCCGCGAGCTGGTCGCGGCGAAAGTTCCGCTGTACGGCATCTGCCTGGGCCACCAGCTGCTCGGCCTGGCCATGGGCGCGCAGACGGTGAAGATGAAGTTCGGCCACCACGGCGCCAACCACCCCGTCATCGACCTGGACACCGGCCGCGTGCTGATCACCAGCCAGAACCACGGCTTCGCGGTGGACGAGGCGACGCTGCCGTCGAACGTGCGCGTCACCCACCGCTCCCTGTTCGACGGCTCCAACCAGGGCATCGCGCTGACCGACGCCCCGGCGTTCTCGTTCCAGGGACACCCGGAGGCGAGCCCCGGGCCGCACGACGTGGCCTATCTCTTCGATCGCTTCATCGATTCCATGGAGGCGCGCTGACATGCCCAAGCGCACCGACATCAAGACCGTGCTGATCATCGGCGCCGGCCCGATCGTCATCGGCCAGGCCTGCGAGTTCGACTACTCCGGCGCGCAGGCGTGCAAGGCGCTGCGCGACGAGGGCTATCGCGTGGTGCTGGTCAACTCGAACCCGGCCACGATCATGACCGACCCGGGGATGGCCGACGCGGTCTACATCGAGCCGATCAACTGGCAGTCGGTCGAGAAGATCATCGCCAAGGAGAAGCCCGACGCGCTGCTGCCGACCATGGGCGGGCAGACCGCGCTCAACTGCGCACTCGACCTCGCCGACCACGGCGTGCTCGAGGAGCACGGGGTGGAACTGATCGGCGCCTCGCGCGACGCGATCCGCATGGCCGAGGACCGCGAGCTGTTCAAGCAGGCGATGGCCGAGATCGGGCTGGAGTGCCCGATCGCCGAGGTCGCGCGTACCTTCGAGGAGGCGGTCGCCGCGCAGGCCAAGGTGGGGTATCCGACCATCATCCGCCCGAGCTTCACCCTCGGCGGCAGCGGTGGCGGCATCGCCTACAACAAGGAAGAGTTCGAGGAGATCGCCAAGCGCGGCCTCGAGCTGTCGCCGGTGCACGAGATCCTGGTCGAGGAGTCGGTGCTCGGCTGGAAGGAGTTCGAGATGGAGGTGGTCCGCGACAAGGCGGACAACTGCATCATCGTCTGCTCGATCGAGAACCTCGACCCGATGGGCGTGCACACCGGAGATTCGATCACGGTGGCGCCGGCGCAGACGCTGACCGACAAGGAGTACCAGCGCCTGCGCGACGCCTCGATCGCGGTGCTGCGCAAGATCGGCGTGGACACCGGCGGCTCCAACGTGCAGTTCGGGGTCAACGCCGAGACCGGGCGCGTGGTGGTGATCGAGATGAACCCGCGGGTGTCGCGCTCGTCCGCGCTCGCCTCCAAGGCCACCGGCTTCCCGATCGCCAAGGTCGCGGCCAAGCTCGCCGTCGGCTACACCCTCGACGAGCTCAGGAACGAGATCACCGGCGGCAAGACCCCGGCCTCGTTCGAGCCGAGCATCGACTACGTCGTCACCAAGATCCCGCGCTTCGCGTTCGAGAAGTTCCCGGCCGCGGATGCGCGCCTGACCACGCAGATGAAGTCGGTCGGCGAGGTGATGGCGATCGGCCGCACGTTCCAGGAGTCGCTGCAGAAGGCGCTGCGCGGGCTGGAGACGGGCAAGGCGGGCCTCGACCCGACCGGCCTGGACCTGGCCAGCGAGGAGGGCCTGGTCAACCTGCGCCGCGAGGTCAAGGAACCCGGCCCCGAGCGCATCTTCCACCTCGCCGACGCGTTCCGCGCGGGCATGACGGTGGAGGAGGTGTTCGCGCTGTCGTTCGTGGACCCGTGGTTCCTCGACCAGATCGAGGAGCTGGTGGCGATCGAGCGCGAGGTCGCCGAGGCCGGGCTCGACGGGCTCGATGCGCGCCGCCTGCGCCGGCTCAAGCGCAAGGGCTTTTCCGACGCCCGCCTGGCCCAACTCACCGGTACCGGCGAGTCGGCGGTGCGCGCGCTGCGCAAGGCCTTCGGCGTGCGCCCGGTCTACAAGCGGGTGGATTCCTGCGCCGCCGAGTTCGCCACCACCACCGCCTACATGTACTCGACCTACGAGGACGAGTGCGAGGCGCAGCCGAGCGACCGCCGCAAGATCATGGTGCTCGGCGGCGGCCCCAACCGCATCGGCCAGGGCATCGAGTTCGACTACTGCTGCGTGCACGCGGCGCTGGCGCTGCGCGAGGACGGGTTCGAGACCATCATGGTCAACTGCAACCCGGAGACCGTGTCCACCGACTACGACACGTCCGACCGCCTCTACTTCGAGTCGCTGACCCTCGAGGACGTGCTCGAGATCGTCGAGCTGGAGAAGCCCGAGGGCGTGATCGTTCAGTACGGCGGGCAGACCCCGCTGAAGCTGGCGCAGGCGCTGGAGGCCAACGGCGTGCCGGTGATCGGCACCTCGCCCGACTCGATCGACCTGGCCGAGGACCGCGAGCGCTTCCAGAAGCTGGTGGACGACCTCGGCCTGCTGCAGCCGCCGAACCGGATCGCGCGCAACGCCGACGAGGCGCTGGCCCTGGCGCGCGAGGTCGGCTACCCGCTGGTGGTGCGTCCGAGCTACGTGCTCGGCGGGCGCGCGATGGAGGTGGTGCACTCCGATGTCGAGCTGTCGCGCTACATCCGCGACGCGGTCAAGGTCTCCGACAAGTCGCCGGTGCTGCTGGACCGCTTCCTCGACAACGCGGTCGAGGTGGACGTGGACGTGATCGCCGACCGCACTGGCCAGGTGCTGATCGGCGGGGTGATGGAGCACATCGAGGAGGCCGGCGTGCACTCCGGCGACTCGTCGTGCTCGCTGCCGCCATACTCGCTGCCGCGCGCGGTCCAGGACCGGCTGCGCGAGCAGGTGGTGGCGCTGGCGCGCGCGCTGGACGTGGTCGGGCTGATGAACACGCAGTTCGCCGTCCAGCACGACGGCGACGGGGAGGCCACCATCTACCTGCTCGAGGTCAACCCGCGCGCCTCGCGCACGGTGCCGTTCGTGTCCAAGGCCACCGGCGTGCCGCTGGCGGCGATCGCCGCGCGCTGCATGGCCGGGCGCACCTTGGCCGAGCAGGGCGCCACCGCGGAGGTCGTGCCCGACTACTTTTCGGTCAAGGAAGCGATCTTCCCGTTCGCCAAGTTCCAGGGCGTGGACCCGATCCTCGGGCCCGAGATGCGCTCCACCGGCGAGGTGATGGGCGTGGGCCGCAGCTTCGGGGCCGCCTTTGCGCGCGCGGAGGAAGCCGCCAGCATCCGCGCGCCCTCGGCCGGCAAGGTCTTCGTCTCGGTGCGCGACCCGGACAAGCAGCGCGTGCTGCCGGTCGCCCGCGACCTGATCGCCCGCGGCAACACCCTGGTCGCCACCCGCGGCACCGCCGCCTTCCTGCAGGCCAACGGGCTGGCGTGCGAGGTGGTGAACAAGGTGATCGAGGGCCGGCCGCACATCGTGGACCTAATCAAGAACGGCGAGATCGCCTACATCGTCAACACGACGGAGGGACGGCAAGCCATCGCCGATTCATTCTCGATCCGCCGCGAGGCGCTCCAGGCGCGGGTCACGTACTCGACCACCGTCGCCGGCGCCAAGGCGCTGCTGCACTCTCTGGACTTCCGCGACAGCGGGCCGGTATGGTCGCTGCAGGAACTCCACGCTGGAACAGGGCACGCCGGAGCAGGGCACGCCGGAGCCGGCGGCTGAAACCCCACAGGAACGACATGCAAGCACCATTGACCACCAAGGGCGCGCAGCGCCTGCGCGCCGAACTCGACGACCTCAAGTCGAACAAGCGGCCGGCGGTGATCCAGGCGATCGCCGAGGCGCGCGCCCACGGCGACCTCAAGGAGAACGCCGAGTACCACGCCGCGCGCGAGCAGCAGGGCTTCATCGAGGGCCGCATCAAGCAGCTCGAGGGCGAGCTCTCGAACGCGCAGGTCATCGACGTCTCAAGGCTCGACGCCGGCGACAAGGTCGTGTTCGGCGCCACCGTCGTGCTCGCCGACGCCGAGACCGGCGAAGAGAAGACCTACCAGATCGTCGGCGACCTCGAGGCCGACATCAAGCTCGGCATGATCGCGATCTCGTCGCCGGTGGCGCGCGCGCTGATCGGCAAGCACGAGGGCGACGAAGTCACCATCGACGCGCCTGCCGGGCAGCGCGAGTACGAGATCGTCTCGGTCAGCTACGTAGGCTGAGCGCCGGCCCGCGATGGCTCCCGCCGCCATCCTGCTGCTGCCCGCGCGCCGCCGCGTCGCGGGCGCGTCGCTGTCGCCGTCGCTCGCGCGCGCGATCGGGCGCGCCGACGCGCTGCCGCCCGGCGAGCCCGGCGAACGCGCGCAGTTGCAACGGCACTTCGAACTGCTGCCGCGCGGCTGGCCCGCGGCGGCGCTGACCCGTGGCGTGGACGCGCCCGGCGATGCCGGCGGCCGCTGGCTGCGCGCCGACCCGGCCTGGGTGCGTCCGGACATCAATGGTGCGCGCCTGTTCGCGGTGGGCGAGGGCCTGCGGCTCGCGCGCGAGGATGCCGAAGCCCTGCTGCCCGCGCTGCGCATGCTGTTCGGCGATGCCGGCTTCCCGATCGACGCGCCGGATCCCTCGCGCTGGTACCTGCGCCTGCCGGAAGGCACCGCGCTGCCGTCGTTTCCGGATCCGGAGGAGGCGCTCGGCAGCGACCTGTTCGACACCCTGGTCGGCACCGATCCCGCCCGCGACGCGGCGGTGCGACGCTGGCGCACGCTGATCAGCGAAGCGCAGGTGGTCCTGCACACCCATCCGTGGAACGAGCGGCGGGTGGCAGCCGGCCAGCCGCCGGTGAACTCGCTGTGGTTCTGGGGCGGGGGCGTGCTCCCGGACCGGGTCGCCGCGTCCGTGGCGCGAGTGCGCGGTGGCGACGCGCTGTTGCGGGCGCTGGCACTGCGCGCCGGGCTGCGACAGGAGCCACGCGGCAACGGCTTCGAGCCGCCGGAGGAGGACGTGCTCGTGGACCTGCGCGACGCGCGCGACACCGATGCCCTGCATGCGCGATGGCTGGCGCCAGCGGCCGAGGCCCTGCGCGGCGGGGCATTGCGCGAATTGCGACTGGATTTCCAGGATGGGGCGGGGTGCTTGTTGCTTCGCAAGCATCGTTGGCGGGTCTGGCGTGCGCCGGCTTCGGATTTTGGGCGGCTTCCGCCGCTCCCACGGGAACCAGCGGCGCGGTGATCAGGCGGCGGGAAGCGGTCGCCTGCGATGGCGGCGACTGGGGCGACCTGCCGCCGCTGTTGCGGCGCCTGCACGCGGCCCGCGGCGCGACCTGCCTCGCGGACGCGCATCCGCGGCTCGCGCAGCTGCACGCGCCCGACGCGCTGTCCGGACTCGCGGACGCGGTGGCGCTGCTGGCGTCCGCCATGGAGCAGGGCCGCCGCATCCTGGTCGTCGGCGACTTCGACTGCGACGGCGCCACCGCCTGCGCGGTGGCCGTGCGCGGCCTGCGCCTGCTCGGCGCCGGCAACGTGCTGCATGCGGTGCCCAACCGCGCCGTGCACGGCTACGGCCTGTCGCCGGCGCTGGTCGACGAACTCGCGTCGCTGCAGCCGTCGCTGCTGCTCACGGTGGACCACGGCATCGCCTGCCATGCCGGCATCGCCGCCGCCAGGGCACGCGGCTGGCAGGTGCTGGTCACCGACCACCACCTTCCCGGCGCCACGTTGCCGCCCGCCGACGCGATCGTGAACCCGAACCTGCCCGGCGACGGCTTCCCGAGCAAGGCGCTGGCCGGGGTCGGGGTGGTGTTCTACCTGCTGCTCGCGCTGCGCGCGTGGTTCCGGCGGGCCGGCGATCCGCGCGGCGCCGCCGACCTGTCGTCGCTCCTGGACCTGGTGGCGGTCGGCACGGTCGCCGACCTGGTGCCGCTGGATGCCAACAACCGCGCGCTGGTCGCCGCTGGACTGCGGCGGCTGCGCGCCGGCCAGGCCTGCGCCGGCCTGCGTGCCCTTGTCGAGGTCGCCGGCCGCGACGAGCGCACGCTCACTGCCTCCGACATCGGATTCGCGATCGCGCCGCGCATCAACGCCGCCGGTCGCCTCGAGGACATGGCCGTCGGCATCGAGTGCCTGCTCAGCGACGACCCCCGGCACGCGCGCACGCTGGCCTCGGCGCTGCATGCGATCAACGTCGAGCGCCGCGGCCTGCAGCAGCAGATGGTCGACCAGGCCGAGCGGGCGCTGGCGCGGCTCGACCTCGCCGGCGAGCTGCCGATGGTGCCCTGCCTGTTCGACGACGACTGGCATCCGGGCGTGGTCGGCCTGGTCGCCTCGCGGATCAAGGAGCGCGTGCACCGCCCGGCACTCGCGTTCGCCCCGGCCGAGCCCGGCGCCGCGATGCTGCGCGGCTCGGCGCGCTCGGTCGCCGGCGTGCACGTGCGCGACCTGCTGGCCGCGGTGGACGCGGCCAACCCCGGCCTGGTCGCGCGCTTCGGCGGCCACGCCATGGCCGCGGGGCTGACGCTCGCGCGCGAGGACCTGCCGGCGTTCCGCGAGGCGCTGGCGCGCGAGGCCGCGCGCCTGGTGGATCCGGCGCTGTTCGCGCCGGAGATCCTGAGCGACGGCGAACTGCAGCCGCACGAGTTCGATGCCCACCACGCGTGCCTGTTGCGCGACGGCGGGCCGTGGGGGCAGGGCTATCCGGAGCCGCTGTTCGACGGCGAGTTCGAGGTCGTGCGCACGCGCGTGGTCGGCGAACGCCATCTCAAGCTGGAGTTGTCCGCGCACGGCCGCCGCCTCGACGCGATCCACTTCGGCGGCGCCGGCGAACCGGCGCAGGGCCGCGTGCGCATCGCCTTCCGCCTGGAGCCCGACGGCTACCGCGGCGGCGACGCCTTCCAGCTCGTGGTCGTCCACCGCGAAGGCGCGCCGGCCACCACCCCCGCCTGATAGAATCGCGGGCCTTTCAACGCATTACCGCACACCTATGGAACTGAATCCCGTGCGCCAGCGCATCGCCGACCTCCGGGAACGGCTGGATGCGCTCAGGGGGTATCTTTGACTACGAGGCACGCGTAGAGCGCCTCGAGGAAGTCAACCGGGAACTCGAGAACCCGGACATCTGGAACGACGCCGAACGCGCGCAGGCGCTGGGCCGCGAGCGCTCGACCCTGGACAAGACCGTCACCGGCATCCGCGAACTGACCGAGGGTCTGGCGGGGGCCGCCGAACTGCTCGACCTGGCCGAGGCCGAGGACGACCAGGAGACCGCCGACGCGGTCGCCGCCGACGTCGAGCGCTACGCGCGCGGCGTGGACCAGCTCGAGTTCCATCGCATGTTCTCCGGCGAGATGGACGCGCGCCCCGCGTTCGTGGACATCCAGGCCGGCGCCGGCGGCACCGAGGCCCAGGACTGGGCCGAGATGCTGCTGCGCATGTACCTGCGCTGGGCCGAGTCCCGCGGCTGGAAGACCGAGCTGCTGGAAGTCAGCGGCGGCGACGTCGCCGGGATCAAGTCGGCGACCTTCCGCGTGGACGGCGATTACGCCTACGGCTGGCTCAAGACCGAGATCGGGGTGCACCGGCTGGTGCGCAAGTCGCCGTTCGACTCGGACAACCGCCGGCACACCAGCTTCACCTCGGTGTTCGTGTCGCCGGAGGTGGACGACAGCATCGAGATCGACATCAACCCGGCCGACCTCAAGACCGACGTCTACCGCTCGTCCGGCGCCGGCGGCCAGCACGTCAACAAGACCGAGTCGGCGGTGCGCATCACCCACGTGCCGACCGGCGTGGTCGTCGCCTGCCAGACCGAGCGCAGCCAGCACGCCAACCGCGACCGCGCGATGAAGATGCTTGCGGCCAAGCTGTACGAGCTGGAAGTACAGAAGCGCAACGCCGAGAAGAACGCGTTGGAGGCCACCAAGTCCGACATCGGCTGGGGCAGCCAGATCCGCAACTACGTGCTCGACCAGTCGCGGATCAAGGACCTGCGCACCGGGGTCGAGCGCTCCGACACGCAGAACGTGCTCGACGGCGACCTCGACGAGTTCATCGAGGCCAGCCTGAAGGCCGGGCTGGAAGCGGGCGCGAAGCGGGTGGATGCGTGATCGCGGCTTGCGCCGCTCCCACGATCGGGGACCAGACATGACCGAAGGCGACGAGAACCACCTGATTGCCGAACGCCGCGCCAAGCTGGCGGCGCTGCGCGGGCAGGGCATCGCGTTCCCGAACGACTTCCGGCGGGTAGACCATGCCGGCGACCTGCAGGCCGAGTACGCCGACGCGGAACGCTGGACCGGCGAGGCGCTGGAGGCCGAGGGCCGCACCGTCGCCCTGGCCGGGCGGCTGATGGCCAAGCGGGTCATGGGCAAGGCCGCGTTCGCACAGGTGCAGGACGTGAGCGGGCGCATCCAGTTGTTCCTGCAGCGCGACGCGCTCGGCGACGCCTACCAGGCGTTCAAGGGCTGGGACATCGGCGACATCGTCGCCGCCACCGGCACCCTGATGCGCACCAAGACAGGCGAGCTGTCGGTCAAGGCCGACAGCCTGCGCCTGCTGGTCAAGTCGCTGCGGCCGCTGCCGGACAAGTGGCACGGCCTGGCCGACGTCGAGCAGCGCTACCGCCAGCGCTACGTGGACCTGATCGTGAGCCCCGAGGCGCGCGAGGTGTTCGTGCAACGTTCGCGGATCGTGGCGGCGATCCGGCGCTGGCTCGACGCGCGGCGCTTCCTCGAGGTCGAAACGCCGATGATGCATTACCTCGCCGGCGGCGCCACCGCGAAGCCTTTCACCACCCACCACAACGCGCTCGACCTGGACCTGTTCCTGCGCGTGGCGCCGGAGCTGTACCTCAAGCGGCTGGTGGTCGGCGGCTTCGAGCGCGTCTACGAGATCAACCGCAACTTCCGCAACGAAGGCGTCAGCACCCGCCACAACCCCGAGTTCACCATGCTCGAGCTGTACGAGGCCTACGCCACGTACGAGGACGTCATGGACCTGACCGAAGGACTGATCCGGGACGTGGCCAGGGAAGTGCTCGGTACCACGTCGCTGCAGTGGGAAGGCCGCGCCATCGACCTGGGCCCGCGCTTCCGCCGCTGGAAGCTGGAGGAAGCGGTGCGCGAGCTTAACCCGGGGATCACCGCCGCCGACTGCCGCGACCGCGACGCGCTCGCCGCGCATTGCGTGAAGCTCGGCATCCACGTGAAGCCGGGGTACGGATGGGGCAAGCTGCTGCTGGAGATCTTCGAGAAGACGGTCGAGCACACGCTGGTGCAGCCGACTTTCATCACCCACTACCCGGTGGAGGTCTCGCCGCTGGCGCGCGAGTCCGACACCGAGCCGGGCATCACCGACCGCTTCGAACTGTTCATCGGCGGCAAGGAGATGGCCAACGGCTTCTCCGAGCTCAACGATCCCGAGGACCAGGCCGCGCGCTTCCGGGCCCAGGCCGAGGCCAAGGCGGGCGGCGACGACGAGGCCATGCACTACGACGCCGACTACATCCGCGCGCTGGAGGTCGGCATGCCGCCCACCGGCGGCCTGGGCGTGGGCATCGACCGGCTGGTGATGCTGCTGACCGGCTCCGCCTCGATCCGGGACGTCCTGCTGTTCCCGTACATGCGCCCGGAGCAGGCCGGCTAGGGCAGGCCTGCCGGGAACGGGCTGGCTGAACCCCCGCCGGCGCGGCAAGGCGGGGGGCTTGCCCCTCGCCGGGGCAGCAGCGACCATGGCGGCCGGGCCGCGCAGGGATGGCGGGGCGACCGCCACGGGGACAGGGGGCCGACCTTGAACATCGTCATCGTCGATGACCAGACATCCGCGCGCGCGATGCTGCGCCACATCCTCGAGGACATCGGTCCGGAGCTGCAGGTGCACGACTTCGAGGCGGCACAGGCGGCGCTGGACTGGTGCGAGGACAACCGCCCGGACCTGCTGCTGCTCGACTACCGCATGCCCGGCATGGACGGGCTCGAGTTCGCGCGCCGCTTCCGCAAGCCGCTGATCCACCGCGACGTGCCGATCGTGCTGGTCACGGTGGTCGGCGACGAACCGGTGCGCCAGGCGGCGCTGGACGCCGGGGTCATCGACTTCCTGGTCAAGCCGATCCGCCCGCGCGAGCTGCGCGCCCGCTGCCGCAACCTGCTGCAGCTGCGCCAGCAGTCCGAATCGGTGAAGCAGCGCGCGCTGTCGCTGGAGCAGCGGCTGCTGTCGAGCATGCACGAGGTCGAGGAGCGCGAGCGCGAGACGCTGTCGCGGCTGGCGCGCGCCATCGAGTACCGCGATGCGGGCACCAGCGCCTTCCTCGAGCGCATGGCCCACTTCGCCGGCCTGATCGCCGAGGAACTCGGCATGTTCGAGGACGAGGTGCGGATGATCGAGCTGGCGGCGCCGCTGCACGACATCGGCAAGATCGCCATCCCCGACGCCGTGCTGATGAAGCCGGGCCCGCTCGACGAGGACGAGGTCGCGGTGATGCGCCGGCATCCGCGCATCGGCCACGAACTGCTCAGCGGCAGCCAGAACCGGTTCGTGCAGATGGGCGCGACCATCGCGCTGCGCCACCACGAGCGCTACGACGGCAGCGGCTACCCCGATGGTCTCAAGGGCGATGAGATTCCGCTCGAGGCGCGCATCGTGGCAGTGGCCGACGTGCTCGACGCGCTGCTCTCCAGCCGGCCGTACAAGGCGCCCTGGAGCCTGGACGAGGCCCTGGAATGGCTGCAGGGGCAGAGCGGCAAGCTGTTCGACCCGCGCTGCGTCGACGCGCTGGCGCGCAACCGTCCACGCCTCGAGGAGATCTGCCGGCGTTATTCTTCGGTCCGGACCAAGCCGGGACTGGACGCGTGAAGGCAACCGAGCTCGTCGCACTGGTGCGGCAGCGCTTCTCCGGGCGGCCCGACAGCGAGCATGGGCAGGCGCTGGTGCGGCTGGCGGTGCTGGCCGTGGTGCTCGCCTACATGCTGCTGCACGGCCCGCGCGGCATGGAGGAGGCGTACCACGACGTGCTGCTGATGGTGGCGGCGGGCTTCCTGGTCGGCACCTCGCTGGTCACCGCGATCTTCCTGCGCCCGGGAGTGTCGCGCGTGCGCCGCATCGTCGGCATGGTCTCGGACTACGGCCTGATGGCCGCGGCCATGATCCGGATCGGCGAGCCGCTGGCCTGGGTGTACGTGATCATCATGTGGGTCACGGTCGGCAACGGCCTGCGCTTCGGCAACCGCTGGCTGGTCGGAGCGGTGGCGATGGCCAGCGCCAGCTTCGGACTGGTGCTGCAGGCGAGCCCCTACTGGCAGCAGAACATGGCGCTCGGGCTGGGCCTGCTGGTCGGCCTGGTCGCGGTGCCGATGTACCTGTCGCGGCTGCTGCGCGCGTTGACCCGCGCCACCGAGGAGGCGCGCCGCGCCAACGAGGCCAAGAGCCGCTTCCTGGCCAACATGAGCCACGAGTTCCGGACCCCGCTCAACGGCCTGGTCGGCATGTCCGAACTGCTGGCGACGACCCGGCTCGACGCCGAGCAGCGCGAGTGCCTGGAGACCATCCAGGCATCGGCGCGCTCGCTGCTGGCGCTGGTGCAGGACGTGCTCGACATCTCCGCGATCGAGGCCGGCAAGCTGCGCATGGACCATGCCGAGTTCTCGCTCGGCGAGCTGGTGCGCGGCGTCGGCCTGATCCTGCAGCCGTCGGTGCGCGCCAAGGGCATCGACTACGACGTGTCGGTCGCGGCCGACGTGCCCGACCGGCTCCGCGGCGACGTCGGCCACCTGCAGCAGGTGCTGCTCAACCTCGCCGGCAACGCGGTCAAGTTCACCGACCAGGGCTCCGTGCGGCTGGAGGTCGCCCGCGTGGCCACCGACGCGCGCGGGCGCGTGCGGCTGCGCTTCACCATCGTGGACACCGGCATCGGGATCCCGGCATCGGCCCGCGCCAAGCTGTTCGAGGCGTTCGAACAGGCCGACGCCAGCCTGTCGCGGCGCCATGGCGGGACCGGGCTGGGCACCACCATCGCCAAGGGCCTGACCGAGGCCATGGGCGGCAGCATCGGCTTCGAAAGCTCCGAGAACGCCGGCAGCCGCTTCTGGGTGGAACTGCCGGTCGAGCCGGTGGAAGCCGAGGACGCCGGGGCGGACGGCGCCGCGCCCGCGGCCGCGCCGGCCACCGCCGCGGCCGGCGCACCCAACGTGATCGCGTTCGGGGATCCGTTCCTGCGCCATCGCGCGCGCGTGCGCCCGCTCACCGTCCTGGTGGCGGATGACCACGCGGCCAACCGCATGGTGCTGCAACGGCTGCTGCAGAAGGCCGGGCACAAGGTGGTCAGCGTCGAGACCGGGGAGGGCGTGCTCGACGCGCTCGAGGTCAGCGCCTACGACCTGGTGATCTGCGACCTGCACATGCCCGGCCTGAGCGGCCTGGACCTGCTCAAGCAACTGCGGGTGATGGAGGCCGGCAGCGGACAGCGCACCCCGGTGGTGGTGCTCAGCGCGGACGTCACCCCGGAAGCCATCCACCGCTGCAACCAGGCCGGGGCCAAGGCCTTCCTGGCCAAGCCGGTGGTTGCCGCGACCTTGCTGGACACCGTGGCCGGCATCGCCACCGGGAGCGGTGCCCCGACTACGGCGCCGCAGCCGGCCGCGACCCAGGCCTTCCCGCAGGCGCCCGGCTCCGTGCTCGACGCACGGGTGCTGGACGACCTGGCGGCCATGGGCATGGGGAGCAGCTTCGAGCAGCAGTTCGTGGTCCAGTGCCTGCGCGATGCCGAGGCCTGCCTGCAGGCGATGGACCTGGCCTGCCAGCGCGGGCAGTGGGACGCGGCCCGGGACCAGGCGCACGCGCTCAAGGGCGTGGCCGGCAACCTCGGCCTGGTGCGGGTGGTGGAGGCCAGCAGCGAGGTGCTGCACCTGCCGCAGTGGCAGCTCAGCCGCGAGTGGCGCCGCTGCGCGACGGCCCTGCGCGAGCGCATGGCCGAGGGACGCGCGGCGCTGGACGCGCGCGCCCGTGGCAAGGGCACCCGGGACGAAAGCGAGAGCGGTTAGTCCCCATCCCCCGGTTCGCGGAGTCCCCTAGGCAGCAGCCGCGGCGCGGCGCTTCTGCGCGTTGACGATGCGCTCCATGGTCCGCAGCGAGCGGTCCCCCAGGGCCAGCGCGGCGTCCACCCAGACCTCGGTGATCCCCATCAGCTCGTCGTAGCCGACCGGCTGCGCGATCTGCCGGACCTGGTTGAGCGCCAGGTGCGCCACCGGGCTGCGCTGCTGCTGGCGGATCAGGTCGCGCACCGCGGCCTCGCCCTGGCCCCTGGGCACGAGCACGTCCACGACGCCCATCGCGTGCATCTCCTCGGCGGTGAACATGTTGCCCTCGAGGATGATCTTCTCGGCCAGCTGTGCGGGCACGCGCTTGCACAGGAACGAGTAGGCGCCCATGCCCGGGAACAGGCCGAACAGCACCTCCGGCAGGCCCATGGTCGCGCCTTCCTCGGCGACGATGGTCTGGCAGGCCAGCGCCAGCTCGAGGCCGCCGCCCAGTGCGTCGCCCTGGACCAGCGCGATGGTGCGCACGTCGCCCCCGAGCGAGCCGTGGATCGCGTGCACGCCCTCGATGCAGCGGCGCGCGTAGGCCAGCAGCTGCTCGCGGTTCCCGGCACGGATCAGGCGCGCGAACAGTTCCAGGTCGCCGCCCAGGTTGAAGGCGTCGGCGTCGGACGCCAGCACCACGTGGCGCAGCTGCCCCGGGCGCCGCTGCGACTCGCGCAGGGTGATGGAGGTCAGGTAGCTCCACATGTCGTCCATCAGCGTGGTGCGGAAGCACGGCCGGGCGCCGCTGGCGGCGTCGGCGTGCATGTACAGCCAGTGCTCGGTGCCGGCGGGGTCGGCCTCCACCCGGATGGTGGGGAAGGAGTGGGTGCGCTGGAGCTTCTCGATGTTGTTCATTTCTCGAATCCTCGATAGGTCGCCGCCGGACGAGGCATGGACCGCGGCGGAAACGGTTCCACGCGCGGATGCTACACCCGCGGGGCGGGTGGGGCTCCAGGAAGGGAAAACCCGGGCAAGGTCGCCCGGAAGCGGAACGGGGCGCGCCGCGGGGCGCGCCGGGGCTCAGCCGGCGGCTTCGTCGCGCAGCTCGCGGCGCAGGATCTTGCCGACGTTGGTCTTGGGCAGCTCGTTGCGGAACTCCACCACGTGCGGCCGCTTGTAGCCGGTGAGCTGCTCGCGCGCGTAGGCCTTGACCTGCTCGGCGGTGAGGCTGGGGTCCTTGCGCACGACCACGACCTTGACCACCTCGCCGGACTTCTCGTCGGGCACGCCGACGGCGGCGACCTCGAGGATCCCGGGCATGCCGGCGAGCACGTCCTCGATCTCGTTCGGGTACACGTTGAAGCCCGACACCAGGATCATGTCCTTCTTGCGGTCGACGATGTAGAAGTAGCCCTTCTCGTCCATGCGCGCCATGTCGCCGGTGTGCAGCCAGCCATCGGCGTCGATCGCCTCGGCGGTTTCCTCCGGGCGGTTCCAGTAGCCCTTCATCACCTGCGGGCCCTTGATGCACAGCTCGCCGACTTCGCCGACCGGCAGCATGTTGCCGTCCTCGTCCTTGATGCAGGCGTCGGTGGACGGGATCGGCAGGCCGATCGAACCGTTGTACTCGGCCAGGTCCATCGGGTTGATGCAGGCCGCTGGCGAAGTCTCGGTCAGGCCATAGGCCTCGACCAGGGTGCAGCCGGTGGTCTTCTTCCAGCGTTCGGCGACCGCGCGCTGCACCGCCATGCCGCCGCCCAGCGTCAGGCGCAGCGAGGAGAAGTCCACCTGGTCGAAGCCCGGGGTGTTGAGCAGGCCGTTGAACAGGGTGTTGACGCCGGTGATCGCGGTGAACCTGGTCTTCGAGAGCTCCTTGACGAAGCCCTTCATGTCGCGCGGGTTGGTGATCAGGTGGTTGAGGCCGCCGAACTTGGTGAACACCAGGCCGTTCGCCGTCAACGAGAAGATGTGGTACAGCGGCAGCGCGGTGATGATGACCTCTTCGCCCGGGCGCAGGTTGCCGCCGACCCAGGCCGCGGCCTGCTCCATGTTGGCGACCAGGTTGCGGTGGGTGAGCATCGCGCCCTTGGCGGTGCCGGTGGTGCCGCCGGTGTACTGCAGGAAGGCGGTGTCCTCGGCGTCGATGCGGACCTCGGGGCGCGGCTGCATCGCGCCGATCGCCAGCGCCTCGCCGAAGCGGACCGCGCCCGGCAGCTCGTAGCGCGGCACCATCTTCTTCACGTGCTTGAGCACGAAGTTCATGATCGCGCCCTTGGCGCCGCCGACCATGTCGCCCAGCCCGGTGGTGATGGCCTGGCGCACGCGGGTACGGCCGATCACCTGCTGCACGGTGTGGCCGAAGTTGTCGAGCACCACGATCGCGCTGGTGCCCGAGTCCACCAGCTGGTGCTCGAGCTCGCGCGCGGTGTACAGCGGGTTGACGTTCACCACGGTCAGGCCGGCGCGCAGGATGCCGTGGGTCGCGATCGGGTGCTGCAGGCAGTTCGGCATCATGATCGCGACGCGGTCGCCGCGCTTGAGCTCGAGCTCGCCGAGCAGGTAGGCGGCGAAGCGCGCGCTGAGCTCGTCGAGCTCGGCATAGGTGATCACCTTGCCGAAGCTGGAGAACGCCGGGCGGTCGCGGAAGCGCTGGATGGCATCCTCGAGCACCGCCACCACGGACGGATACGCGTCGGGATCGATCTCCGCGGGGACGCCGGCCGGGTACTGGGCCAGCCAGGGGCGTTCGTGCTGCATGCGTTCCCTCCAGGACACGGTGCGTCCGGCACCGTACGGTCTTCACCGATTGGACCATAGCGCCATGGCGCCGGCAAGGCGCGCAGGCGCGCCGGTTTGCGCTTAGTCTGGGGCCATGGGGACATGGATCGCGAAGCGCGTGGCGCTTGCCGCCTGTGCCGGCCTGCTGCTGGCGGCATGCTCGCGGACGCCGCCGGAAACGGCCTTGCGCGGGCAGGTGGCGGCGTTGCAGGAGGCGGTCGAGGCGCGCGAGCCGGGGGCGATCCGGCGGCTCCTGTCCGAGGACTTCATCGGGCCCGGCGGCATGGATCGCGAGCGCGCCGTGCGCACCGCCCGGCTCGCCTTCCTGCGCCATCGCCAGGTCGGCGCCACCGTGGCCGGCCCGCTGCAGGTCGCGCTGCGCGAACGCGACGCCACGGTGTCGTTCGAGGTTGCGCTCACCGGCGGCTCCGGGGGCCTGCTGCCGGAGGTTGCGCGCCTGTACTCGGTGGAGACCGGCTGGCGCCTGGAGGACGGCGACTGGCGCCTGCTCAGCGCCAGCTGGGAGCCGCGCCTGTAGGAGGCGCCTGCAGGGGCCGGGCAGGCCCCGGCCCCGCAGGTAGTCAGGCCTTCTTCGCGGCGAGCTGCCGCAGCACGTAGTGCAGGATGCCGCCGTTGCGGAAGTACTCGACTTCCTTGGGCGTCAGCAGCAGCACGCGCACGTCGAAACGGGTCTCGCTGCCATCGGCCTTGCGCGCGACCACCGTGGCGGTGCGGCTGTCGCCGTCCTGCAGGCCGCTGATGTCGATCGTCTCGCTGCCGTCCAGGCCGAGGGTGCGCGCGTTCTCGCCGTCCTTGAACTGCAGCGGCAGCACGCCCATGCCGACCAGGTTGGAGCGGTGGATGCGCTCGAAGCTCTCGGCGACGACCGCCTTGACCCCGAGCAGCAGGGTGCCCTTGGCCGCCCAGTCGCGCGAGGAACCGGTGCCGTACTCCTTGCCCGCGAACACCACCAGCGGCGTGCCCTGGGCCTTGTACTCCATGGCAGCGTCGTAGATGGACATCTTGCTGCCGGCGTTCGGGCCGCTGCCGTGGAACAGGGTGTTGCCGCCTTCCTCGCCGCCCAGCATCAGGTTCTTGATGCGGATGTTGGCGAAGGTGCCGCGGACCATGACGTCGTCGTTGCCGCGGCGCGAGCCGTAGCTGTTGAAGTCGGCCGGCTGCACGCCGCGCGACTGCAGGAAGCGGCCCGCCGGCGAATCCTTCTTGATGTTGCCGGCCGGCGAGATGTGGTCGGTGGTGATCGAGTCGCCGAACAGGCCGAGCACGCGCGCCCCGCGCAGGTCCTCGATGCGGCCGACCTCCATGGTCATGCCTTCGAAGTAGGGCGGGTTCTTGATGTAGGTCGAGGCCTCGTCCCAGGCGTAGCTCTCGCCCTCGGGCGAGTCGATCTGCGCCCAGCGGGCGTCGCCCTTGAACACGTCGGCGTAGTTCTGCGCGAACATCTCCGGGCCGACGGTCGCGGCGATCAGGTCGCCGATCTCCTTGTTAGACGGCCAGATGTCGCGCAGGTAGACGTCCTTGCCGTCGCGGTCCTTGCCCAGCGGCTGGGTGGTCAGGTCGATGTCCACGGTGCCGGCGATGGCGAAGGCGACCACCAGCGGCGGCGAGGCCAGGTAGTTCATCTTCACCTCGGGGTGCACGCGGCCCTCGAAGTTGCGGTTGCCCGACAGCACCGCGGCGACCGCCAGGTCGTTCTCGGCGATGCCCTGCGACACCGCCTGCGGCAGCGGGCCGGAGTTGCCGATGCAGGTGGTGCAGCCATAGCCGACCAGGAAGAAGCCGAGCTTCTCCAGGTCCTGGAGCACCCCCGCCTTCTGCAGGTAATCGGTGACCACCAGCGAACCGGGCGCGAGCGAGGTCTTGACCCACGGCGCGGCCTTCAGGCCCCTGGCCGCGGCATTGCGCGCCAGCAGCCCGGCGCCGAGCATCACCGCCGGGTTCGAGGTGTTGGTGCACGAGGTGATCGCGGCGATCACCACCGATCCGTCCGCCAGCGGGTGCTCGCGGTCCTCGAGGCGGATCATCGATACCGGCTTGGCGGCCAGGCGTTCGGCTTGCGGCTGGCTGCCGCCCTCGGCGTCCATCCGCGCGGCCTCGCCGTTGCGCGGCGCTCTGTTGGCGATCAGCGGCTGCACGTGGGTGCGGAAGTTGTCGCCCATCTTCTCGAGCAGCACGCGATCCTGCGGGCGCTTGGGGCCGGCCAGGGACGGCTTGACGTCGGCGAGGTCCAGTTCCAGCGTGGCGCTGTACTGCGCGTGCGGCGAATCCGGCTCGTGCCACAGGCCCTGGGCCTTGGCGTAGGCCTCGACCAGCGCGATCTGCGCTTCGTCGCGGCCGGACAGGCGCAGGTAGCGGATCGCCTCGGCGTCGACCGGGAAGATGCCGCAGGTGGCGCCGTACTCGGGCGCCATGTTGGCGATGGTCGCGCGGTCGGCCAGAGACAGGTGCTGCAGGCCGTCGCCGAAGAACTCGACGAACTTGCCGACCACCCCCAGCGCGCGCAGCATCTGGGTCACGGTCAGCACCAGGTCGGTGCCGGTCGCGCCCTCGGGCAGCTTGCCGGTGAGCCTGAAGCCGACCACCTGCGGGATCAGCATCGAGGAGGGCTGGCCGAGCATCGCGGCCTCGGCCTCGATGCCGCCGACGCCCCAGCCGAGCACGCCGATGCCGTTGATCATGGTGGTGTGCGAGTCGGTGCCGAACACCGTGTCCGGGAACGCCATCAGTTCGCCGTCCACCTCCCTCGCCATCACCACGCGCGCCAGGTGTTCCAGGTTCACCTGGTGCACGATGCCGGTGCTGGGCGGGACCACCTTGAAGTCCTCGAACGCCTTCTGGCCCCAGCGCAGGAAGCTGTAGCGCTCCTGGTTGCGCTTGAACTCGATCCGGCTGTTGATGTCGACCGCGTCCGGGCGGCCGAACACGTCCACCTGCACCGAGTGGTCGATCACCAGCTCGGACGGGATCTGCGGGTTGATCTGGCTCGGCTTGCCGCCGAGCTTCGCCACCGCGTCGCGCATCGCGGCCAGGTCCACCACGCAGGGCACGCCGGTGAAGTCCTGCAGCAGCACCCGCGCCGGCATGAACGCGATCTCGGTGTCCGGCTCCGCCTTCGGGTCCCATCCCGCCACCGCCTCGATGTGCGCCGGGAGCACCGACACGCCGTCCTCGTGGCGCAGCAGGTTCTCCAGCAGGATCTTCATCGAGTAGGGCAGGCGCGCCAGGTCGAAGCGCTCGCCCAGCCTGGGCAGGCTGCAGTAGGAGAACGATTTGCCGCCGACGTCGAGGCGGGCGCGGGTGGCGAAGGAGTCGGCCATGCGAATGCTCCGTGACAAGGTGGGGGAAGGCCGCAAAAACACGCCTTCGAGCCCATTTATTATGCCGCAAACGCCGTCAGGCCGCCCGTTCGATGGCCTCCAGCATCGCCTGCCGGCGCAACAGGAAGTCCCACAGGCTGCCGCCAAGCTGCCGCCACAGCACCGCCGAACGCAGCGCCGCGAGCAGGACCGCCCGGATCTCGGCCACCACTGCCTGCTGGCCGAGGTAGTGCGGGTTGCCCTGGACCATCACCCGCGGCCGCAACCGGCTGACGGTGTCGGCGTACAGCGCACCGAGCGCGGCCAGCACGTCCGGGTGGGTGCTGCCCTGGCGCGCGGCCTGGTCGGCCAGGGCCAGGATGCCCTGCTGCACGCGCGCCGCCATCGGATCGCGGCTGAAGCGCCGCTCGAGCTGGACCACGGCCAGCGCCAGCCGCGGCAGCATCTGGTCGCGCGGCTCGTTGCGCAGGTAGCCGCGCAGCAGGAGCAACCCGGGCCGCACTTCGCCTGCGCCGCCATAGACGGCGGCCGGGGTTTCCGCGTCGATGCGGAACACGCTGTCCAGCGCGGTGGCCACGACCGACGCCTCGGACTGGCCGGTGTCGGCGATGCGGCGCACCTGGGCCAGCGCCTGCGCCAGGCCGGCGAGCGCGAGCATGCGGTCGACCGGCACGCTCATGCCGCCTGCTCCCGCAGCCGGGTTTCGAGCGGCGCGTCGGTGGCCGCGATCACCGCGCCGCCGAGGCAGTGGTCGCCGTCGTACAGGACCACCGACTGGCCGGGGGCGACGGCGCGCTGGGCGCCGTCGAAACGCACCCGCAGGGTGCCGTCTTCCATGCTTTCGACCTCGCAGGGCTGGGGGGGCTGGCGGTGGCGCACCTGCGCGCTGCAGGCGAAGCGGCGCGCGGGCGGGTCGCCCTCGATCCAGTGCGCCGGCTCGCTCCACAGGGTGGTGGACTGCAGCCAGGGGCTGTCGTGCCCCTGGTCCACGTACAGCAGGTTGCGTCCGACGTCCTTGCCGACCACGTACCAGGGTGCCTGGTCGCGGCCGCGGATGCCGCCGAGCTGCAGGCCGCCGCGCTGGCCCAGGGTGAAATGGAACACGCCCGGGTGCTCGCCGAGCGTGCGTCCGCGCGGGTCGCGGATCTCGCCCGGGCGCGCGGGGATGTAGCGCGACAGGAACTCGCGGAAGTCGCGCTCGCCTATGAAGCAGATGCCGGTGGAGTCCTTCTTGGCCGCGGTCGGCAGCCCGGCCTCGGCGGCGATGCGGCGCACCTCGCCCTTGGCCAGCGCGCCGAGCGGGAAGTCGGTGGCGGCCAGCGGCTCCTGGCCGAGCAGGTGCAGGAAATAGCTCTGGTCCTTGTCGCGGTCGAGCGCGCGCAGCAGCCGGTAGCGCCCGCCGTTGCGCTCCACCCGCGCGTAGTGTCCGGTGGCGATGCGCTCGGCGCCGAGCGCCAGCGCCGCGTCGAGGAAATGACGGAACTTGACCTCGCGGTTGCACAGCACGTCCGGGTTGGGCGTGCGTCCGGCCGCGTACTCGGCGATGAAGTGCGCGAACACGCCGTCCCAGTACTCGCGCGAGAAGTCGCGCACGTGCAGGCGGATGCCGAGCATGCCGCAGACCGCGACCGCGTCGCGGCGGTCCTCCTCCGCGCGGCACTCGCCGCTGCCGTCGTCGGCCCAGTTGTCCATGAACAGCCCGGCGACCGGCTCGCCGGCGCGCTGCAGGAGCAGGGCGGCGACCGAGGAGTCGACCCCGCCGGACATGCCGACGATGGTGCGTGCCGCGCTCACGGCAGCTTCCGCAGTGCCGACAGCGGCTGCCTGCGTCCGCCAAGGTAGTCCTCGACCACCTGCCAGACCAGCGGGCTGCGGTGGCGGTCGCGCGCGTCGGACAGTTCTTCCGGGGTCAGCCACAGGGCGCGTTCGATGCCGGTGTCCAGCGCGCGCCCGGGGTGCTCGCGCACCGGCTCGGCCGCGAACGCGAAACGCAGGTAGTGGCGACCCTCGCTGCCGTCGGGACGGGCGGGGGCCTGCCACTGGTAGGCGCCGACGAACGCCGTCAGGCGCACGTCCCAGGCGGTTTCCTCCAGGGTCTCGCGCAGGGCGGCTTCGGCCAGGCTCTCGTCCGGTTCCAGGTGCCCGGCCGGCTGGTTGATCACCAGGTGGCCGTTGCTGCGTTCCTCGACGCACAACAGGCGCCCGTCGCGGACCACCACCGTGGCCACGGTCACGTCGGGTTGCCAGAAGCGTCCTTCGCGATAGCTCATGCGGTGGCCATTCTATAATCCTTGCATGGCCAATACGCCCGGAAAAAACGGACAGGACGATGGCCACGGGCACGGCACCGTGGTGGAGACGGCGCGGCCGCAGGTCGCGCGTCCGCCGCTGTATTCCGTCCTGTTGCTGAACGACGACTACACGCCCATGGACTTCGTGGTCGAGGTGCTGGTGCGGTTCTTCGCCATGAACATCGAGAAGGCCACCCAGGTGATGCTCCACGTCCATACCCGCGGGCGCGGCGTCTGCGGCGTCTTCACCCGCGAAGTGGCCGAATCCAAGGTGGCGCAGGTGAACGAATACGCAAGGCTGAACCAGCACCCGTTGCTGTGCACCATGGAGAAGGCGTAGAGATGGAATTCACCGGCATGCCCCCCATATAGGCATCAGCCCAAAACGGTGACCCCAATGTTCAGCAAGGACCTCGAGTACAGCATCGGCCAGTGCTACAAGCGCGCCAGGGAGGCCCGTCACGAGTACATGACGGTCGAGCACCTGCTGCTGGCGCTGCTCGACAACCCCTCCGCCGAGGCCGTCCTGAAGGCCACCGGCGCCGATTTCGATCGCCTGCGCAGCGAGCTCGAGGACGCGATCGGGAAGTCGGTCGTGCGCCTGGACCTGGAGGACGGCCGCGACACCCAGCCGACGCTCGGCTTCCAGCGCGTGCTCCAGCGCGCCGTCTACCACGTCCAGTCCTCCGGCAAGAAGGAGGTCACCGGCGCCAACGTGCTGGTGGCGATCTTCGGCGAGAAGGATTCGCACGCGGTGTACTTCCTCAACCAGCAGGACGTGACCCGGCTGGACGTCGTCAACTACCTGTCGCACGGCATCGCCCGCCACGGCGGCGAGGAGCCGGGCGCCGGCGAGGACGCGCCGCACGCCGAGGGCGCGGAGGGGGAGGGCAAGGGCGACGCCCTGTCCGAGTTCGCCACCGACCTCAACGCGCTGGCGCGCGAGGGCCGGATCGACCCGCTGGTCGGCCGCGCCGACGAGATCGAGCGCACCATCCAGGTGCTGTGCCGCCGGCGCAAGAACAACCCGCTTTACGTGGGCGAGGCCGGGGTCGGCAAGACCGCGCTGGCCGAGGGCCTGGCCAAGCGCATCGTCGACGGCGAGGTGCCCGAGGTGCTGGCCGACGCGACCATCTACTCGCTCGACCTCGGCGCCCTGGTGGCCGGCACCAAGTACCGCGGCGACTTCGAGAAGCGCCTCAAGGGCGTGCTCGCGGCGCTGAAGAAGGTGCCGGGCGCGGTGCTGTTCATCGACGAGATCCACACCATCATCGGCGCCGGTTCGGCCTCGGGCGGGACCATGGACGCGTCCAACCTGATCAAGCCGATGCTCGCCTCGGGCGAGCTGCGCTGCATCGGTTCGACCACGTTCCAGGAATACCGCGGCATCTTCGAGAAGGATCGTGCGCTGGCGCGCCGCTTCCAGAAGATCGACATCGTCGAGCCGACCGTCGGCGAGGCGGTCGAGATCCTGCACGGCCTGAAGCCGAAGTACGAGTCGCACCACGGCGTGACCTACGCCGACGATGCGCTGCAGGCGGCGGTGGACCTGTCGGTCAAGCACATCGGCGACCGGCTGCTCCCGGACAAGGCGATCGACGTGATCGACGAGGCCGGCGCGCGCCAGCGGCTGCTGCCGGCCGAGACCCGCAAGCAGCTGATCGACGTCGAGGAGATCGAGGCGATCGTGGCCCGGATGGCGCGCATCCCGGCCAAGCAGGTCAGCGCCTCGGACCGCGACGTGCTGGCGCACCTGGAGCGCAACCTGAAGATGGTGATCTTCGGCCAGGACCCCGCGATCGAGACCCTGGCCAGCGCGATCAAGCTGTCGCGCTCCGGCCTGGCCAACCCGGACAAGCCGATCGGCAACTTCCTGTTCGCCGGCCCGACCGGCGTCGGCAAGACCGAGGTCACCCGCCAGCTCGCGCTGCAACTCGGCATCGAGCTGGTGCGCTTCGACATGTCCGAGTACATGGAGCCGCACTCGGTCTCGCGCCTGATCGGCGCGCCCCCGGGCTACGTCGGCTTCGACCAGGGCGGCCTGCTGACCGAGAAGATCGTCAAGACCCCGCACTGCGTGCTGCTGCTGGACGAGGTCGAGAAGGCGCACCCGGACATCTTCAATATCCTGCTGCAGGTGATGGACCGTGGCGTGCTGACCGACACCAACGGGCGCGAGGCGAACTTCCGCAACGTGATCCTGGTGATGACCACCAACGCCGGCGCGGCGCAGGCGGCGCGGCGCTCGATCGGCTTCACCCGGCAGGACCATTCGACCGACGCCATGGAAGTGATCCGGCGCAGCTTCAGCCCGGAATTCCGCAACCGTCTGGACGCGATCGTGCAGTTCCAGCCACTGGGCATGGACCACATCCTGCGCGTGGTGGACAAGTTCCTGATCGAGCTGGAGACCCAGCTGCACGAGAAGGACGTGACCCTCTCGGCGACCCCGGAGGCGCGCGAGTGGCTGGCCCGCCATGGCTTCGACCCGCTGATGGGCGCGCGGCCGATGGCGCGCGTGATCCAGGACCGGATCAAGCGCCCGCTGGCGGACGAACTCCTGTTCGGCAAGCTGTCGAAGGGCGGCCGGGTCAGCGTCGACGTGCGCGACGGCGAACTGGTCATCGAGACCCGCGCCGAACCGGAGAAGCTGCTGCCGGCGACGGTCTGACCCGTAGGAGCGGCGCTGGCGCCGGGACAGAAAAAGGCGGCCCTCGGGCCGCCTTTTTATTCAATCACTTACCGCGATTACTTCATGCGATACGTGATGCGCCCCTTGGTCAGGTCGTAGGGGGTCATTTCGACCTTGACCCGGTCGCCGGTCAGGATGCGGATGTAGTTCTTGCGCATCCGCCCGGAAATGTGGGCGATGATCTCGTGGCCGTTCTCCAGCCGCACCCGGAACATGGTGTTCGGGAGGGTTTCGGAGACCGTGCCTTCGAATTCGATGACGTCGTCTTTCGCCATGGGGTTCCTGTAGCGGGCGCCCGAATGGCCGGGCGCGAAAGTCCATCATTGTGGCACGCGCTTGCCCGGCGGCGCAAAACCGGCAGTGAATCCGGGGTCGGCGAGGGCGGAGGCGGGGAGGGTGCCGAAGCGTCCGCTCCAGGGGCCGCGCGGCTCGGCTTCGGCCACCAGTCCGGTCATCGCCGCGAGGAAGCGCGGGCGCGGCCACGGCTCGCCGCCGAGCGAGCGCAGGTGCGGGTTGTCGAGCTGGGCGTCGACCAGCGGCCAGCCCCACTGCCCGAGCCGCAGCGCCAGCGCGCCCAGCGCCACCTTGGAGCCGCCGCTGCGGGCGCTGAACATGCTCTCGGCGAAGAACATGCGCCCGACCGCGACGCCGTAAAGGCCGCCGACGAGGGCGTCGCCGTCCAGCACCTCGATTGAGTGGGCGTGGCCCAGGCGATGCAGCGCGGCATAGGCGTCGCGCATCGCCGTGACGATCCAGGTGCCGCCGTCCTGCCCGGGCCGGGGCGCGGCGCAGGCCTCGACCACCGCGTCGAACGCGGTGTCCGCGCGCACCACCCAGTCGCACCCGCGCAGGGCCCGCCGGAAGCGCCGCGCCAGGTGCACCGCTTCGGGGCGGAACACCATGCGCGTGGACGGCGACCACCACAGGATCGGCTGGCCCTCGGAGAACCACGGGAAGATGCCGTGCCGGTAGGCGTCGAGCAGGCGGGCGGGGGAGAGGTCGCCGCCGACCGCGAGCAGGCCGTCGGGCTCGCGCAGGGCCCGGGCCGGGTCGGGAAAGCCCGCGTCCGGGTCGTCGGACAGGACGGTCAGCTGCGCGCTCATCCGGGCATTCTCGGTCACTCGCGGAAGGGCGAGCGGTCGCGCAGCGCCGCCGCATACCGCCGCACCGCCTCCGCTTCCTCCGCGCACCAGGGCGCCAGCGCCGCGGCGAAGCCCGGATCTGCGACATGGTGCCGGCTGCGCACGAAGCAGGGCAGGAAGCCGCGCGCCAGCTTGTGCTCGCCCTGCGCCCCCGGCTCGAACGCGACCAGGCCCTCGCGCAGGCAGTAGTCGATGCCCTGGTAGTAGCAGGTCTCGAAGTGCAGGCCGGGCAGCGGCTCGTCCAGCGCGCTGCCCCAGTAGCGCCCGTACAAGGTGTCGCCGCCGCGCAGGCACAGCGCGCCGGCGACGTCGCGACCCTCGCGGCTGGCCAGCACCAGCACCAGCTGCCGCGGCATGGTGCGCGCGAGGTGGCGCAGGAAGTCCAGCGTGAGCGCCGGGGTGTTGCCGTAATCGGCAAAGGTGCGCAGGTAGAAGTCGTGCATCGCCGCCAGCTCGGCGTCGCTTGCCTCGTCGCCGTGCAGCACCCGGAACGACACCCCGGCGCGCGCGACCTTCGCCCGTTCCTGGCGGATGTTCTTGCGGTGCCGGTGGTCCATCGCCGCGAGGAATTCCGCGAAATCGCTCCAGCCGGCCTCGTTGCGCCAGTGGTACTGCACGTCCAGCCGCGGCAGCCACGTGGCGTCGAACAGATCGTCCTCGCCGGCCTCGTGGAAGTTGACGTGCGCCGAGGACAGCCCGGCCCGCGCCACCACCGCCTGCATGGCCTCGAGCAGCGCGCGCCGGGCGCCGTCGTCGCGCGCCAACAGCCGCGGCCCGGTCACCGGCGAGTAGGGCACCGCGCAGAGCAGCTTCGGGTAATAGTCGTGGCCGTGCTGCATCCACGCGTGCGCCCAGGCGTGGTCGAACACGAACTCGCCGTGCGAGTTGCCCTTCAGGTAGCAGGGCGCGGCGGCGACCAGCCGGCCGCCGTCCCACAACCCGAGGTGCCAGGGCGTCCAGCCAAGGCGCGGGTCGATGACGCCGGTGCGCTCCATGCCGTCGAGGAACGCGTGCGCGACGAACGGATTGCGCCCGTCGTGCAGCGCATCCCAGTCGTCGGCGGGGATGTCGGCGAGCGCGCGGTGGATCCGCGCGTCCGCCATCAGCCGTCCTTGTCGAGGAACTTCTCGGCGTCGAGCGCGGCCATGCAGCCGAAGCCGGCGGAAGTGATCGCCTGGCGGTAGTGCTGGTCGGTGACGTCGCCGGCCGCGAACACGCCCTTGACCGAGGTCTCGGTGGCGCCGCCCGCCAGGCCGGACTTGATCGAGATGTAGCCGTTGTCCATCGCCAGCTGGCCCTCGAACAGGCCGGTGTTCGGGGTGTGGCCGATGGCCACGAAGAAGCCGTGCGCGGCGATCTCGCGGGTGCTGCCGTCCTGCGTGGACTTGACCCGCAAGCCGGTCACGCCGCTGTCGTCGCCGAGCACCTCGTCCACCACGTGGTGCCAGACCGGCTCGATCTTCCCGGCCTGGACCTTGGCGAACAGCTTGTCCTGCATGATCTTCTCGGCGCGCAGGGTGTCGCGGCGGTGCACCAGGTAGACCTTCCGCGCGATGTTCGACAGATACAGCGCCTCCTCGACCGCGGTGTTGCCGCCGCCGACCACGACCACGTCCTGGTCCTTGTAGAAGAACCCGTCGCAGGTGGCGCAGGCGGACACGCCGCGGCCCTTGAACTTCTCCTCCGACTCCAGCCCCAGGTACTTGGCGGTGGCGCCGGTGGCGATGATCAGCGCGTCGCAGGTGTACTCGCCGCTGTCGCCGACCAGGCGGAACGGGCGCTGCGACAGGTCGGCGGTGTGCACGTGGTCGAACACCACCTCGGTGTCGAAGCGCTCGGCGTGCTTCTGCATGCGCGCCATCAGGTCCGGGCCCATCAGGCCTTCGACGTCGCCCGGCCAGTTGTCCACCTCGGTGGTGGTCATGAGCTGGCCGCCCATCTGCAGGCCGGTGACCACCACGGGCTTGAGGTTGGCGCGCGCGGCGTACACGGCGGCGGTCCAGCCGGCGGGGCCGGAACCGAGGATCAGCAGGCGGGAATGCTTCGTGGAGGTCATGTTCGGAGTGGTCTCGCGGGTATAATTCGTCGGTTCATTATCCCCCACACGGCATCCGCCTGGCACAGAGGTTCATCGACATGCGTATCGGCGTTCCCAAGGAAACCAAGACCCTCGAAGGGCGCGTCGCGCTCGTGCCGGCCGCGGCCGGCGACCTGGTCAAGCGCGGGCACGAGGTCTGGCTCGAGAAGGACGCCGGGCTCAAGAGCGGCTTCAGCGACGAGCAGTACACCCGCCTGGGGGTCAGGATCGCCCCGGATGCGGCCGGCCTGTACGAAAAGGGCGAACTGATCGTCAAGGTCAAGGAGCCGATCGCCGGCGACCTGCAGCACCTGCGCAAGGACCACCTGCTGTTCTGCTACCTGCACCTGGCGGCGGAGCCGGAGCTGACCCGCAAGCTGCTCGACATCGGCCTGACCGGCGTCGCCTTCGAGACCGTCGAGCTGCCCAACGGCGACCTGCCGCTGCTGGCGCCGATGTCGATCATCGCCGGGCGCATCGCCACCCAGGTCGGGACCACGCTGCTGCACCAGCCGCAGGGCGGCAAGGGCAAGCTGCTCGGCGGGCTGCCGTCCACCGAGCGCGGAAACGTCGTGGTGTTCGGCGCCGGCAAGGCCGGTGGCGGCGCCGCCGCCCTGGCCGCGGCCGCGGGCGCCAACGTCACCGTGTTCGAGATGCGCACCGACCGCATGGACGAGATGATGCGGCTGGGCCCGAACGTCACCGCGCTGTACCCGTACCACGACGTGGTCGCCAGCAAGGTCGCAGCGGCGGACCTCGTCGTCGGCGCGGTGCTGGTCACCGGCGCCAAGGCGCCCAAGGTGCTGACCCGCGAGATGCTCAAGGGCATGGAGCCCGGCAGCGTGCTGGTGGACATCGCGATCGACCAGGGCGGCTGCTTCGAGACCTCGCGCCCGACCACCTGGAAGGAGCCGACCTACGTGGAGGAGGGCGTGACCCACTTCTGCGTCACCAACATGCCGGGCGCGGTGCCGCAGACCTCGTCGCAGGCGATCTGCGCGGCGATCCTGCCGTGGGTCAACAAGATCGCGGCCGGCGGCGACTGGCGGAAAGACGAGGCACTGGCCCGCGGGATCAACGTCGAGGGCGGCCGGCTGGTCCATCCGGCGCTCCAGGACATGCTCTCCTGACGGGACTGGCCGAGGCGGGCTTCTCCTGTATATTCAAGCGCTAACGGGGATCAGCTGAGACAGCACATCACGGTGGCGCAGGCAGCAGCCAGTCGCAGGAAGAACACGACGCAGGGCACCCGGCGCGGCGGCACCCCGCCGACCGGGCGCCAGCGCCTGTGGCGCGACATCGCGCTGATCCTGGTCGCTCCGCTGCTGCTCTACCTGCTGGCCAGCCTGCTGACGTTCTCGCCGCAGGACCCGGGCTGGTCGCATTCGGGCAGCATCACCGCGCCGCTGCACAACGTCGGCGGCCGGGTCGGTGCCTGGCTGGCCGACGTCCTGCTGTACCTCACGGGCTACGTCGCGTTCACCCTGCCGCTGGTGCTTGGCCTGGTGGCCTGGATCGCGCTGTTCGGGATGGACGCCGACAACGAGGCCGAGCTCGGCCCGGCGCTGCGCCTGGTGGGCATCGTCGGCTTCATCGTCTCGGCGACCGGACTGCTGTACCTGCGCATCGGCGCGGTGCCGGATTTCCCGGGCGGCAGCGGCGGCATCCTCGGCGAGCAGGTCGGGCGGTCGCTGTTCCGCGCCTTCGGGCCGATGGGCGGCAACCTGTTCCTGCTGGCGCTGCTGCTGGTCTCGATCACGCTCGCGACCGGGCTGTCCTGGCTGGCGGTGATGGACCGGCTCGGGCAATGGACGCTGGCCTTGCCGGGGCTGCTGTCGAAGTTCGTGCGCACTTCGAGTCGAGAGGCGGACCAGTGGCAGCAGCGGCGCGCGCTGCGCGAGGAGCGCGAGGAGGTAAGGCGCACCGACAGCGAGCTGCGCGCCAAGCGCGCGCCGGTGAAGATCGAACCGCCGGCGCCGCCGCAGGTGGAGAAGAGCGACCGCGCCAAGCGCGAGCAGCAGATCCCGCTGTTCCACGGCGTCGGCGACGCTTCCGGGATCCCGCCGCTGGCGCTGCTGGACGATCCCAAGCCGCAGGCCAAGGGCTACGACGAGCAGACCCTGGAGACGCTGTCGCGGCAGATCGAGTTCAAGCTCAAGGACTTCCGCATCGACGCGCAGGTCGTCGGCGCGTACCCCGGCCCGGTGATCACCCGTTTCGAGATCGAGCCGGCGCCGGGCATCAAGGTCAGCCAGATCTCCTCGCTCGACAAGGACATCGCGCGCGGGCTGTCGGTGAAGGCGGTGCGCGTGGTGGACGTGATCCCGGGCAAGTCGGTGATCGGCCTGGAGATCCCGAACTCGCACCGGGAGATGATCTATCTCAGCGAGCTGCTGCGCTCGCGCGAGTACGACAAGTCCGCCAGCCCGCTGACCCTGGCGCTGGGCAAGGACATCGCCGGCCGGCCGACGGTCGCCGACCTGGCGCGGATGCCGCACCTGCTGGTCGCCGGCACCACCGGCTCGGGCAAGTCGGTCGCGGTCAACGCGATGGTGCTGTCGCTGCTGTACAAGGCCAGCGCGCAAGACGTGCGCATGCTGATGATCGACCCGAAGATGCTCGAGCTCAGCGTCTACCAGGGCATCCCGCACCTGCTGGCGCCGGTGGTCACCGACATGAAGGAGGCCGCCAACGGCCTGCGCTGGTGCGTGGCCGAGATGGAGCGCCGCTACAAGCTGATGTCCGCGGTCGGCGTGCGCAACCTGTCCGGCTTCAACAAGAAGGTGCGCGACGCGGCCGACGGCGGCCAGCCGATGCTCGACCCGCTGCACAAGCCCAACGCGGACGCCGGCGAGGCCCCGCGCACGCTCGAGCCGCTGCCGTTCATCGTGATCGTGATCGACGAGTTCGCCGACATGATGATGATCGTCGGCAAGAAGGTGGAGGAACTGATCGCGCGCCTGGCGCAGAAGTCGCGTGCCGCCGGCATCCACCTGATCCTGGCCACGCAGCGGCCGTCGGTGGACGTGATCACCGGCCTGATCAAGGCCAACATCCCGACCCGCATCGCGTTCCAGGTCTCGAGCAAGATCGACTCGCGCACCATCCTCGACCAGTCCGGCGCGGAAACGCTGCTCGGCCACGGCGACATGCTCTACCTGCCGCCGGGCACGGCCATGCCCGAGCGCATCCACGGTGCCTTCGTCAGCGACGAGGAGGTGCACCGCGTGGTCGAGCACCTCAAGCAGGGCAGCGACGGCCCCAACTACATGGACGGCGTGCTCGAGGACGTGCAGTCGCTCGGCGACGGCACCGTGGTCGGCGCCACCGGCCTGCCGGAGAGCGACGGCGGCGACGAATCCGACCCGCTGTACGACCAGGCGGTGCGCATCGTCACCGAGACCCGGCGCGCGTCCATCTCCGGCGTGCAACGGCGGCTGAAGATCGGCTACAACCGGGCCGCGCGGCTGATCGAGGCGATGGAGGCCGCGGGCATCGTCAGCCCGCCGGAGCACAACGGCGACCGCACGGTCATCGCGCCGCCGCCGCCAGCGCCCTAGGGGGGTTCCGGGGCCCTCAACCGCGCGTTCAGGTCGGCCTCCGCAGAATCGGATGCAGCCCCCAGGAGCCCCCACCATGATCCGATCCGTCCTTGCCATCGCCGCCGGCGTGCTGCTGCTCGCGGGCAACGCCTTCGCCGGCGCGCGCGACGACCTCGACGCCTTCACCAAGGGCCTGAAGGGCCTGCGCGCGGATTTCACGCAGCAGGTCTACGACCCCAACGGCAAGCTCAGGGAGACCTCGAGCGGGGCGGTGGCGCTTTCCGCGCCGCGCCTGTTCCGCTGGGAGTACAAGAAGCCGTACGAGCAGCTGATCGTCGCCGACGGCGAGCGCGTGTGGGTCTACGATCCCGACCTCGAGCAGGCCACCCGGCGCGCCCAGGGCGACGCCGAGCAGGGCAGCCCGCTGGCGGCGCTGATCGACCCGGGCCGCCTGGACCGCGACTACATCGTCGAGGAGGCCGGCAGCGAGGGCGGCCTCGACTGGCTGGTGGTCAAGCCGCGCCAGGCCGACGGTGCGGGCTTCAGCTCGGCGCGCCTGGGCTTCGGCGCGAACGGGCTGGAGCGGATGCAGTTCACCGACGCGCTCGGCCAGAAGAGCGTGATCCGCTTCGGCGAATGGCAGCGCAATCCCGCCTTCCCGGCGAACGCGTTCAAGTTCTCGCCGCCGTCCGGCGTGGACGTGATCGAAGGCTGAACGCGGACGCCCACGGCGCGCCGCGTCACGGGGCATCCACGCAGCAGCAGGCAAAGTCCGGCGCAACGCTCCTGGAGCCGGGAGCCGGGGAGTCCCGATGCGCAACGCCCTTCCTTCCGTCGCCGCCGTGTCCGCGTTGCTGCTCGCAGCCACGCTCGGTGCCGGGCTGCCCGTGACCGGGACCCTGGCGGCGGCTCCGGCACCGCGGGCCGAGTCAGGGCTGCCGTTCGACGCGGCCGTGGCCGCCGCCGTGCGCGACGCCTTCGACGGCACCGCCGTGCAGGTCGAACTGACGCGCGTGGACGTGGTCGGCGCGCACCCGGCGCAGCGCGAGCTGCTGGCGCACGGACGCATCGCCGTCGCCGGTTCCGGCTGGATCCCGGTCGAGGTCGCCGCGCTGTACGACGTCGCCAGCGCCACCGCGAGCGCGCAGCGCATTTCGCTGCCGGGCGCCGACGCGCCGCGCGCCGCGGATGGCGCGCTGGCGGACGGCCTGGCCGAAGAGGCCGCGCGCCGGCTGCGCGACGAGTTCGCCGGCCAGCCCGCGACGCTGCAGCTCTCCGGCGTGCGCGCCGCCAGCGTGGCCGACGGCCTGCTGGTGCTGGATGCAACCGGGCGCGCCGACTTCGGCGGCGAAGGCGTCGCCGCCGCAGCGGTGCACGCGCTCTACGATGCGCGCAACGGGCGCTGGCTGCGCGTGGACTACCAGCTCGGCGACGACGGCCTCGGCGATCCGGTCGCCGGCCTGTAGGAGCGGCGCTCGCGCCGCGACCCTCGCGGCTGCAGTATCGTTCCGGCATGCCGCGCCGTGCCGACCCCCCGACGACACCCGACCTGCTCGCTGGCGACAGCGATGCGCTGAGGCCGCTCGCGGAGCGCATGCGTCCGCGCTCGCTCGACGAGATGGTCGGGCAGCGCCGGCTGCTCGCGCCCGGCTCGGCGTTGCGCCGCGCGATCGAATCCGGCCGCGTGCACTCGATGATCCTGTGGGGCCCGCCGGGCTGCGGCAAGACCACGCTTGCGCTGCTGCTGGCGCAATACGCCGATGCGGAGTTCCGCGCGATCTCGGCGGTGCTGTCCGGCCTGCCGGACGTGCGCAAGGTCCTGGCCGAGGCCGAGTCGCGCTTCGCCGGGGGGCGGCGCACGGTGCTGTTCGTGGACGAGGTGCACCGCTTCAACAAGGCGCAGCAGGATGCGTTCCTGCCGCACATCGAACGCGGCACCATCCTGTTCGTCGGCGCCACCACCGAGAACCCTTCGTTCGAACTGAACTCGGCGCTGCTCTCGCGCTGCCGCGTGCACGTGATGGAGGCGCTGTCGGTCGACGACATCGTGCTGGCGCTGGAGCAGGCGCTCGCGGACGAGGACCGCGGGCTCGGCGGACGCGGGCTGCAGGTCGGCCGCGACCAACTCGCGCTCATCGCGCAGGCGGCCGACGGCGACGTCCGCCGCGCGCTGACGCTGCTGGAAATCGCCGCGGAAGTCGCCGACGAAGGCGGGGCGGGGAAGGGCGGCAGCATCACCGACGCCACCCTCGCGCAGGTCCTGGCCGACCGCACGCGCCGCTTCGACAAGGGCGGCGAGCAGTTCTACGACCAGATCTCGGCCCTGCACAAGTCGGTGCGCAGCTCCAATCCCGACGCGGCGCTGTACTGGTTCGCGCGCATGCTCGACGGCGGCGTCGACCCGTCCTACCTGGCGCGGCGCCTGACCCGGATGGCGGTGGAGGACATCGGCCTGGCCGATCCGCGCGCCCTGCAGATGTCGATCGACGCCTGGGACGCCTACGAGCGCCTCGGCAGCCCGGAGGGCGACCTCGCGCTGGCGCAGGTGGTGATTTACCTCGCGGCCACCGCCAAGTCGAACGCCGGCTATGCCGCGTACAACGCCGCCCGCCGCGACGTCTCCGAATACGGCACGCTCGAGGTGCCGCTGCACATCCGCAACGCGCCGACGAAGCTGATGAAGCAGCTCGGCTACGGCAAGGGCTACCAGTACGACCACGATGCCGAGGGCGGCATCGCGCTCGACCAGACCGGCTTCCCCGACGCGATGGGCGAGCGCGTGTACTACGACCCGGTGCCGCGGGGCCTGGAACTGAAGCTCAAGGAGAAACTCGACGCCTTGCGCGCGGCTCGCGAGCAGGCTCGCGGAGGACAGTCGCGCGACGGCGACTCCTAGACGACGTCCTCTTCACGACGCGGTCCAGTCCTGAATGGCAGGGTGGGGCGACCCCTGCCGACGGATCGCTGCTTGGTCGACCCCGCCGCCAACGCCGTGCTCTCCGCCTTCGCGCCGGCCGGCGCCGAGGCCGCGGTGGTCCTGCGCCTGTTCTGGGTGATGCTGGCGGGCAGCGTGCTGGTCTGGCTGGCGGTGCTCGCGATCGCCTGGCATGCGTTGCGACGCCGTCGCCCCGCGGATGCGCGCCGCGCGCACTGGTTGATCCTGGCCGGCGGCGTGGCCACACCCACGGTCGTGCTCGGCGCCTTGCTCGCCTGGGGCCTGGTGCTGATGCCGCGGCTGCGCGCGGCGGTGCCGGCGGACGCGCTGCACGTCGCCGTCTCGGGCGAGCAGTGGTGGTGGCGCGTGCGCTACGACGACGCCGGCGTGGAGACCGCGAACGAGATCCGCATCCCGGTCGGGCGGCCGGTGGCGCTGTCGCTCACCAGCCCCGACGTGATCCATTCGTTCTGGGTGCCGGCACTCGCGGGCAAGGTGGACATGATTCCCGGGCGCAGCAACACGCTGGTGCTGCAGGCCGACCGGCCCGGCACGTTCCGCGGCGTGTGCGCGGAGTTCTGCGGCGCCTCGCACGCGCAGATGCGGCTGCTGGTGGTGGCGATGCCGCCGGATGCGTTCGCGCGCTGGCTGGAGGCGCAGGCCGCGCCCGCGGCTGCCGCGCCAGACGGCCCGGCGGCGCAGGGCAGGGCGGCGTTCCTGCGCAACGGCTGCGGCGCCTGCCACGCCGTGCGCGGCACCGCCGCCACCGGCAGCGTCGGCCCCGACCTGACCCACGTCGGCAGCCGGCTCGAACTCGCGGCCGGCGCGTTGCCCAACGACGCCGAGTCGCTGCGGCGCTGGATCGAACGCCCGCACGCGGCCAAGCCCGAGGCCTTGATGCCGCGCTTCGACATGCTGTCGCCGGCCGAGGTGCGGGCGATCGCGACCTGGCTCGAGGGACTGCGGTGAGCACGCCCGCGCACCCGCACCACGATCCCGCGGCCGGACGCCTGCACCGCGCGTGGCAGGCGCCCACGGGCTGGCGCTACTGGTCCGCGGTCAACAACTCGATCGTCGGCCGCTGGTACACCGCCGCGGCGATCGCGTTCTTCCTCTTCGCCGGCGTGCTCGCGCTGTTGATGCGGGTGCAGCTCGCGTTCCCGGGCAACGCCTTCCTCGACGCCGACACCTACAACCAGCTGTTCACGCTGCACGGCTCGGTGATGATGTTCCTGTTCGCGGTGCCGATCTTCGAGGCGTTCTCGATCCTGGTGCTGCCCTCGGTGCTGGGCGCGCGCGACCTGCCGTTCCCGCGGCTGTCCGCGTTCGGTTTCTGGTGCTTCCTGATCGGCGGCGTGTTCGTGTGCGGCTCGGTGTTCTTCGACGCCGCGCCCAAGGACGGCTGGTTCATGTACCCGCCGCTGTCCACCCAGTACACCGAAGGCTACGGCGCCGACGTCTGGCTGCTGGGCCTGAGCTTCATCGAGGTGGCCTCGATCGCGGCCGCGGTGGAGCTGATCGTCGGCGTGCTCAAGACCCGGCCGCCGGGCATGCGCATCAACCTGATGCCTCTGTACGCGTGGTACATCCTGGTGGTCGGAGCGATGATCCTGTTCGCGTTCCCGCCGCTGATCGCCGGCGACATCATGTTCGAACTGCAGCGGCTCGCCGGCTGGCCGTTCTTCGACCCGGCCAAGGGTGGCGACCCGGTGCTGTGGCAGCACCTGTTCTGGATCTTCGGCCACCCCGAGGTCTACATCATCTTCCTGCCGGCGATCGCGCTGGTGGCGATGATCGTGCCGACCTTCGCGCGGCGGCCTATCGTGGGCTACAGCTGGATCGTGCTGGCGGCGGTGGGAACCGGCTTCCTCAGCTTCGGGCTGTGGGTGCACCACATGTTCACCACCGGCCTGCCGAACCTGTCGCTGGCGTTCTTCTCGGCGGCATCGGAGGCGGTGGCGCTGCCGACCGGGGTGCAGATCTTCGCCTTGCTGGCCACGGTGCTGGCGGGGCGCCTGGTGCGCTCGGTGCCGATGCTGTTCGTGCTCGGGGCGCTGGCGATCTTCGTGCTCGGCGGCCTCACCGGGGTGATGGTGGCGCTGGCACCGTTCGACTTCCAGGCGCACGACACCTACTTCGTGGTCGCGCACCTGCACTACGTGCTGATCGGCGGCATGGTGTTCCCGGTCATCGCCGGCACCTACTACTACTACCCGTTGGTGATCGGGCGGAAGCTCTCGGACCGCCTGGGCAAGTGGGCGTTCTGGCTGATGTTCGCCGGCTTCAACATCGCCTTCCTGCCGATGCACGCAAGCGGCCTGATGGGCATGCCGCGGCGCATCTACACCTACCACGCGGGGCAGGGCTTCGAGCTGCCGAACCTGGTGTCCACGCTCGGTGCGTTCGTGCTCGCCGCGGGGTTCGCGGTGCTGCTGTACGACGCCGTGCGAACCGCCCTGCGCAAGGGGCATTCGGAACGCGACCCGTGGCGCGGCGGCACGCTGGAGTGGCTGGGCGAGATCCCGAGCCAGTCCTGGAACCTGCGCTCGATCCCGGTGGTGCACAGCCGCTATCCGCTGTGGGAACAGCCGGGGCTGATGGCGGACGTGGACGCGGGCCGCTACTACCTGCCGGACGCGGAGGAGGGCAGGCGCGAAACCCTCATCACCTCGACCATCGACGCCGCGCCCGAGCAGTGCCTGCGGGTGCCGGGACCGACCTTCCTGACCCTGCTGGCGGCGCTGTTCACCGGCGGCGCCTTCATCTTCCCGGTGTTCCACCAGTACGCCGCCGCGGCGGTGAGCGGCGCGCTCGCGGTCGCGGTGATCCTGGCCTGGCTGTGGACCGGCACCGCCGAGATCCCCGAGAAGCCGGAGAAGGCGGTCGGGCTCGACACCACGCTGCCGCTGTACGCGTCCGGTTCGAAGTCGGTCGGGTGGTGGGCGATGTTCATCACCATGATCGGCGACATGGCAGCCTACGCCAGCATCGTCTTCGGCTACTTCTACTTCTGGACCATCCACGACGACTTCCCGCCGGCAGGCGCCACCGGGCCGGGGCTGGCGTGGCCGTTGCTCGCGTTGTTGCTCGGCCTGGGCGCCTGGGCCGCGGGCCTGTTCGCCCGCCGCTCGAACTCGCGCGACCGCGGCGGCGCCTTCCACGCCGCAGCCGCCGCCGCGGTGGTGCTCTCAACCGCCGCGGCCGCCGCCTTGCTGCTGGCGCCGGCGACGACCGGCCTGGTGGCGACGGCGCACGTGTACCCGGCGGTGGTGTGGCTGCTGTGCGGATGGACCGCCGCGCACGTGGCGGTCGGGGTGCTGATGCTGCTGTACTGCATCGCGCGCCGCCTGGCGGGACGGATGACCGCGCGCCACGACATCGACATCCACAACGTCGTGCTGTACTGGCACTTCGTCGCGATCAAGCTGGTGGTCACGGTCGCGACCATCGCGGGGTTCCCGCTGCTGGCATGAACACGAACGGCCGCCAGCACGGAGCGCACCCGCCGCGCCGCCGCACCTCGGCCGAGGACCGGCTGCTGCCGGAGCGTCGCGCCAGCCTGTGGCTGCTGGCGGCGGGGCCGGCGACCTGGGCGCTGCACTTCCTGCTCTGCTACGTCACCGCCGCGATCTGGTGCGCGAAGGCGGCGTTCCCGGCGGCCACCGGCTCGCTGCACGCGCTGCTGTGGAGCTACACGGCGGTGGCGCTGGTGGTGATCGCGTGGTTCGGCTGGCGCGGCCTGCGCGGGCACCGGTGGGGCGAGGCCGCGCTGCCGCACGACGACGCCAGCGCCGGCGACCGCCACCGCTTCCTCGGTTTCGCCACCTTGTTGCTGTGCGGGCTGTCGTTCGTGGCGGTGCTGTACTCGGCGCTGGCGATCGTCCTGGTCCGGGGGTGCGTCGGATGAGGCCGTGGCTGCTGCTCGCGGGAGTGATCGTGCTCGGCGTGTTGTGGCTCGCGCCATGGCCCGAACGCTTCCCGTTCGCCACGCACATGGCGGTGCACATGGGCCTGGTCGCCGTCGTCGCCCCGTTGCTGGCGGCCGCGATCGCCGACGGTCCGTTCGATCCGGCCCGGCGCCGGCCGCGCGGCTGGACGGCGGCGGCCTGGTGGCCCCTGCTGGCCTCCGCGCTGGAGTTCGTGGTGGTGTGGGGCTGGCACGTGCCCGGGCTGCACCTGCTGGCGCGGCACGCGCCGGTCGCGCTCGTGCTGGAACAGGCCAGCTTCCTCGTCGCCGGCGTGCTGCTGTGGCTGGCCGCGCTGGGGCAGGGCGGCGGCAGGGCGCGCGAGCGCGCCGGTGCCGGCGCGCTCGCGTTGTTGCTGACCGCGACCCACATGACCCTGCTCGGCGTGCTGCTGGCCACCGCCGGCCGCGTGCTCTACGCGCACGGCGAACCGTTGCCGGGCGCACTGTGGGACCAGCAGCTCGGCGGCGTGCTGATGCTGGTGGTGGGCGGGGTCGCCTACCTGGCGGGCGCGCTGGCGCTGCTGCTGCGCCTGCTCGGGCACGGGCGCGAGGTGTCGGCATGAAGCGCTTCCTGTGGCACGCGGCCATCACCCTGGCGCTGCTCGGCGTGGGCGCGCTGGTGTTCATCACCGCCGGTTTCGCGCCCATCTCGGCCGCGGCCGGGCACTGGCCGGTGACCCGCGAACTGCTGCACTTCGCGATGGAGCGGGGCGTGTCCACGCGCTCGCTCGGCATCGAGGCCCCCGCGCTCGATGAGCCGTGGCTCGCACGCAAGGGCGCGGGGCACTATGCCGCCGCCTGCATGCCCTGCCACGGCGCGCCGGGCGTGGCGCAGCCGCTCGTGCCGCGGCGGATGACGCCGAAGCCGCCGTTCCTGCCGCGCACGCTCGCCGCCGGCGAGATGTCGCGCGAGGAACTGTTCTGGGTGGTCAAGCACGGCATCAAATACACCGCGATGCCGGCCTGGACCAGCGAACGCAGGGACGACGAGGTGTGGGCGATGGTGGCGTTCCTGGAGCGCCTGCCGGAGCTGTCGCCTTCGGAATACCGGTGGCTTGCATTCGGCGGAACGGACGCGGGTCCGGGCGACTGCGCGGGTTGCCACGGCGAGCGCGGCGAGGGCAACGCGGCGTACCCGCGGATCGCGGGACTCGATGCCGCCTACCTGGCGGCAACGCTGGATGCGTTCGCCAGCGGGCGGCGGCAGAGCGGGATCATGCAGCCGGTGGCAGCGGCCCTCGGCGAAGGTGAGCGGCAGCGCCTGGCGTCGCATTTCGCCGCGCTGGATGCCACCGCGCCGGTGGCGGATGCCGAAGTGGACGCGGGATCGGTCGAGCGGGGCAGGCGCCTTGCATTCCAGGGCGCGGGGATGCGCAGGATTCCGGCCTGCGTCGAGTGCCACGGGCCCGACCGCAGCGAGCGCAACCGCATGTACCCCGACATCGCGGGACAGCATCCTGACTACCTGGCGCTGCAGTTGCGGCTGTTCGCACGGGGAGGGCGCGGCGGCACCCGCTACGCGCACCTGATGGAACGGGCCGCCGCCGGGCTGGAGCCCGGCGAGATACGCGACCTGGCGGCGTACTACGCGTCGCTGCCGCCAGGTTCCTGAGCCTGCGGGCAGGGGCTCAGAACGGAATCGACATCGTCGCGCCCTGCTGCTGCGGGGCCTGGTCCACCGACGCCGTGGCGTACGGCAGGCCGGCGAAGCTGGCCGCCAGGGCAACGAAAGCGATGGCAATAATGGGAGCGCTGCGACGGATCTTCTTCATGGCGTTTCCTGCCTGCATCGAATGGGTTGGATCTTCGAGATGCAGTGTGGTCCCGCGCGGAATGCGCGGCCATGACCTGGATCAACCGGGCGTCATTCCAGCCGCTGGTCGGTAACCACCAGGGTCGTCCCGGGCACGAGCGCGTCGTAGACAGCGCGCGCAAACGGCGCCGGGATCGCCAGCTTTCCCTCGGCGATCGCGCCGCGAAGGTCGGGCTGCATCCCCGGATCGCCCTCGACCACGACCATGTCCCAGGGGCGGGCAGGGCGATCGCGGAACACCGCCGGGGTGCCTTCCAGACTGCCTTCGCGCAACGTGTAGACGAAGGTGCCGACCGGTAGGCCCGAGGCGGTGACGGCGACGCGTCCGATCTCGATGCCGCCGCGCAAAGCGACCAGCAGGCCGTCGCGGGTGCCCAGCAACAGCGTCAGCGGGCCCTCCGCCGCGCGTTCCGGATGCCAACCCGCGACGGGGGTCGCCGGGTCGACATGGGACGCACCGGGCTTGGCGGCGGCGCCCGCGAACGGCCCCGGCACCAGTAGCGGCGCCTGCTCCGCGACGTCGCTGACGACTACCGTGGTGTCCGCGTCGGTGGTCGCGAACAGGCGCTCGGCAAAGGCGAGCGGAAGGCGGATGCAACCGTGCGAAGCCGGATACCCCGGCAGGTGGCCGGCGTGCAGCGCGATCCCGTCCCAGGTGAGCCGTTGCATGAACGGCATCGGCGCGTTGTCGTACAGGTTGGAGTAATGTTCGCGCCGTTTCTGGAGGATGCTGTAGATCCCCGCCGGGGTTTCGTGGCCCGGGCGCCCGGTGCTGACGGTGGAGGTCCCGATGCGCACGCCGTTGCGGTACACCCAGGCGCGTTGCGCGGGGAGGCTGACCACCACCAGCACCGGGCCGGCCGGGGCTAGCCCCGGCGTCCACGCATACTCGCCGGGGTGCAGTTCGTCGCGAACCTGCGCCGAGGCCGCCAGTGCGAGCACGCACGCGACGACTGCCACCAACAGTCGGGGGATCCGGCCCCGGTCGTGCGCGTGCGGACGCATCAGCGAACGAGCGTGACCGGTACCTTGCTGGTCGCGAGCACCTTGAGCGCCACCGAGCCGAGCAAAGCGCTGGCGACCGCGCCGCGGCCGCGCGAGCCCATCACCAGAAGGTCGCACCTGCGCGGCCCGCAGGCGCGCACGATCTCCACGTGCGGGTCGCCGACGACCAGGCTCTCCTCGAACTCGAGGCCGGCACGCTGCAGGATGGCGCGCGCCTCGCGGAAGGCGTACTCGGCGTTCTCCTGGTGGTAGCGGCGCAGGGCCGCGGCACCGAGCTTGCGTTCGACGCCAGGCATCATCGAAGGGTCCGCAGTCAGCAGCAGGATCTTCGGCGGGACCGAGAGCTGCTTGGCCAGCTTGGCAACGTGGCGTGCGCAACGGGCCGACACCGAGCTGCCGTCGACCGCAAGGACGAGCTTCATGGGACGCATGAGGGGGCTCCAGGGGAAATGAGCAACAAGATAGCCCGGCAGGGGCGGCCCGGGCGATGATCGGCATCAAGGCAACCACAGCTGTGCGATGCCGGCCGGGGACGTCGTCGCGCTAGCCGGCGAACTGTCCGTGCACTCGCAGTTCGGCGAGCTCGACCACGATGACCTTGACGGGTTGGCGCTGGCGGCGCAGTTGCTCGGCGGCCCGACGGCCAGCCGCGCGTTCGATCCGCTGTTCGTGTTCCTGGCGCCACAAGAGGCCGCGCAGGCGTTCCGGGGTGATCCTGTCGCCATCCGGTGCGACCAGCTCACGGCCAGCCAGGCGCCAGCCCGCCCAGCGGCCGTGCAGTGGCGTCAGGTTGTGGACGGTGCGCTCGTAGAGCTGGTGCGCACACTCGTTCGGGCAGGGCCGGGACTCAGGCCAGCAGGGCGGTCTGGTTTGCATCAGGTCACCAGAGGCAAAGTTGAGGTAATACAGAACTTCGCATAATGCCTATTATGTTCAATTACTGGCAGAACGCCCCTCAACCGTGGCGGTCCGGGGCCGAGTCGGACGGCTGCACGCTCCACTCCGGCGGCTCGTCGTTGCCGGATTCCTCGTCCTCCTGCGCAGCCGCGGCGTCCTCGTGGACCTTGCCCGCGGCGTGGTGCACCGGCGCGTAGATCGCGTACAGGCGCATTGGCTCGTCGCCGGTGTTGATCACGTCGTGCCACATGCCGGCGGGCACCAGCACGCACCAACCGTCGGAAACGTCTCGCTCGAACTCGAGGCGATCCTTCGCCGGGCCGATGCGGGCCTTGCCGCGGCCGGCGTCCAGGCGCAGGAACTGGTCGGTTTCGGCGTGCATCTCCAGCCCGATCGATCCGCCGACCGGGATCGACATCAGCGTGACCTGCAGGTAGCGGCCGCTCCAGGCGACCGTGCGGTAGTTGCGGTTTTCGGTGGTGGCGGTCTCCAGGTCGAAGCTGTCCGGCCGGGGACCGATATCTGCGATCTTCATGTCCACTTTCCTCCGTGTTCCGTCTTGACGGTCGCGCGACGTGACCAGTACACTTGCGCGCTTTCCAGCAGTGGGGCCATAGCTCAGCTGGGAGAGCGCCTGCATGGCATGCAGGAGGTCGGCGGTTCGATCCCGCCTGGCTCCACCAATCTACAACGCTGGTCCGGTTTTCGCGTCCCCATCGTCTAGAGGCCTAGGACACAACCCTTTCACGGTTGCGACCGGGGTTCGAATCCCCGTGGGGACGCCACTTTCTCCTCTCAGGCCGCGTCGCGCGCGCCCGTCGACGGCGCCAGCGTGGCGACGCCGTGCCCGCGCTCGGCGAGGTAGTGCAGCCACTTGCCGAGGAAGGTGTTCATGCGCAGGCGGTGGTCCACCAGGGTGGCGGCCGGCGGGTTCATGCCGAGCACGTCCTGCCAGCGGCGGCCGACGTAGCAATGGGTCGCCTCCGCCTGGCGCGCGTCGTGGTAGAGGCGCACGTAGGCGGACGGATCCGGTTGCCCGGTGAGCGGGTCCTGCATCGCGTAGGTGAGGCGCAGCTCGCTGGTGTACGCGTGCTGCTCGAGCACGTCCAGGCACACGTCCAGGCCGTCGCCGATCCGCGAGACCCAGCTGCCCTGCCCCAGGCCGGCCGGCTCGAACAGGCGCGTCAGCAGCGCATGGTTTTCGGCATACAGCCCCATCAGCCAGCCGAAGCGGCCGATGCGGGGAATGCGTTCGATGCGGGTCAGGACATGGGCCATGGCCCGATCCTACACGCTCAGAACATTTCCCGGTTGAGTCCCAGCACCTCGAGCACGCGGCTGGAAATCTCCTCGATCGAGGCGTGCGTGGTGCTGAGTGTCTGGATGCCCTGCGTCTGCAGGAGGGCCTCGGCGGCCGCCACTTCGCGCTTGCAGGTCTCCAGTTGCGCGTAACGCGAATCCGGGCGCCGCTCCTGCCGGATCTGGTGCAGGCGCACCGGATCGATGGTGAGCCCGAACAGCTTATGGCGGTACGGCCGCAGCCGCGGCGGCAGGTCCACCGTCTCGAGGTCCTCCTCGGTGAGCGGATAGTTGGCCGCGCGCACGCCGTGGTGCAGCGCCAGGTAGACGCAGGTCGGGGTCTTGCCGGCGCGCGACACGCCGACCAGCACCAGGTCGGCGTCGGCGTAGTCGGTGGCGACGCCGTCGTCGTGGGCCAGCGCGTAGTTCATCGCGTTGATCCGGCGGTGGTAGGTCTCGAAGTCCACCATGCCGTGCGCGCGGCCGACGTGCAGTTCGCGCTGCTGGCCCAGCAGTTCCTCCAGCGGCGCGATGAACGGGGCGAACACGTCGAGCATCAGCGCCCCGCTCTCCGCCAGCAGCGCGTTGAGCTGCGGATCCACGCAGGAATTGACGACCACCGGGCGCAGGCCGTGCGCCTCGCCGGCGCTACGGATCGTGGCCGCGGCCTGGCGGGCCTTTTCGGGGGTGTCCACGAACGGCAGGCGGTCGGTGGTGAAGCGCAACCCGCTGAATTGCGTCAGCAGGCTGTGGCCGATGGTTTCGGCGGTGATGCCGGTTCCGTCGGAAACGTAGAAGACCGGGCGGATTCCGGGCATGCGGGCGACTCCAGGGCTGTTCACGTTGCTAAAATAGCGGAAACCCTCCGGAGCCCCACGCCTTGACCGCCCAAATCCCCGCCAGCATGGTCCTTTGGCTGCGCGACCTGCGCCTGACCGATCTCGCCCAGGTGGGCGGCAAGAATTCCTCGCTCGGCGAGATGATCGGCCAGCTGGCCGGCCTGGGGGTGTCGGTGCCCGGGGGCTTCGCCACCACTGCCGACGCGTTCAAGGCGTTCATCGCGCACAACGACCTCGAGCAGCGCATCTACGACCGCCTCGCGTCGCTGGACGTCGAGGACGTCGCTGCCCTCACCCGCGCCGGCGCCGAGATCCGCGGCTGGGTCATCGAGGCCCCGCTGCAGCCGGAACTCGACCGCGAAATCCGCGAGGCCTACGCGAAGCTGTGCGCGGAGAGCGGTGCGCAGGACGTCGCCGTCGCGGTGCGGTCCTCGGCCACCGCCGAGGACCTGCCGGACGCGTCCTTTGCCGGCCAGCAGGAGACCTTCCTCAACGTCACCGGTGCCGACGACGTCGTGCGCAAGGTCAAGGAAGTGTTCGCGTCGCTGTACAACGACCGCGCCATCGCCTACCGCGTGCACCACGGCTTCAGGCACGAGGACGTGTTCCTGTCCGCCGGCGTGCAGCTCATGGTGCGCTCGGACGTGGGCGCTTCGGGCGTGCTGTTCACCCTCGACACGGAGTCCGGCTTCCGCGACGTGGTGTTCATTACCGCCAGCTACGGCCTCGGCGAGATGGTGGTCCAGGGCGCGGTGAACCCGGACGAGTTCTACGTCTACAAGCCGACCCTGCGCGATGGCCGCAAGGCCATCCTGCGCCGCTCGCTCGGCGCCAAGCAGCTGCGCATGGTGTACTCCGACAAGCCGGGCGAGCGCGTGCGCACCGAGGACACGCCTGCCGAGCTGCGCAACCAGTTCTCGATCTCCGACGAGGACGTGCAGGAGCTCGCGAAGCAGGCGCTGGTGATCGAAGGGCACTACGGCCGCCCGATGGACATCGAGTGGGGCAAGGACGGCACCACCGGCAAGCTCTACATCCTGCAGGCGCGGCCGGAAACGGTGAAGTCGCGCGGCCATGCCACCCAGATCGAACGCTACGCGCTGTCCCGGCGCGGCGAGGTCGTGTGCGAGGGCCGCGCCATCGGCCAGAAGATCGGCAGCGGCGTCGCCCGCGTGGTCCGCTCCCTCGACGACATGAACGCGGTGCAGCCCGGCGACGTGCTGGTCGCCGACATGACCGACCCCGATTGGGAGCCGGTGATGAAGCGCGCCTCGGCCATCGTCACCAACCGCGGCGGTCGCACCTGCCACGCCGCGATCATCGCGCGCGAGCTCGGCGTGCCGGCCGTGGTCGGCACCGGCAACGCGCTGGACGCGATCCCGGACGGCAAGGAAGTGACGGTCAGCTGCGCCGAAGGCGACACCGGCTACATCTACGCCGGTACCCTGCCCTTCGAGCGCACCACCACCGATCTCGGCAACATGCCGCCGGCGCCGCTCAAGATCATGATGAACGTGGCCAACCCGGACCGCGCGTTCGACTTCGGCATGCTGCCCAACGCGGGCATCGGCCTGGCGCGCCTGGAGATGATCATCGCCAGCCACATCGGCGTGCATCCGAAGGCGCTGCTCGAGTACGACCGCCAGGACGCCGCGACGAAGCAGAAGATCGACGCGCGCATCGCCGGTTATGCCGGCCCGGTCGAGTTCTACGTGGACCGCCTGGCCGAGGGCATCGCCACCATCACCGCCTCGGTCGCGCCGAAGCCGGTGATCGTGCGCCTGTCGGACTTCAAGTCCAACGAATACGCCAACCTGCTGGGCGGGTCGAAGTACGAACCGCACGAGGAGAACCCGATGATCGGCTTCCGCGGCGCCAGCCGCTATGTCGACCCCTCGTTCAAGGACGCGTTCGCGCTGGAGTGCCAGGCGGTCAAGCGCGTGCGCGAGGACATGGGCCTGGACAACCTGTGGGTGATGATTCCGTTCGTGCGCACCCTGGACGAGGGCCGCAAGGTGCTCGAGGTGCTGCGCGAGAACGGGCTCGAGCAGGGCAAGGACGGCTTGAAGGTGATCATGATGTGCGAGATCCCGTCGAACGCGCTGCTCGCCGACGAGTTCCTGGACCTGTTCGACGGCTTCTCGATCGGCTCCAACGACATGACCCAGCTGACCCTGGGCCTGGACCGCGACTCGGGCATCGTCGCCAGCCTGTTCGACGAGCGCGACCCGGCGGTCAAGAAGATGCTGTCCATGGCGATCTCGACCGCGCGCGCCAAGGGCAAGTACATCGGCATCTGCGGCCAGGGCCCGAGCGACCATCCCGACCTCGCCCAGTGGCTGATGGACCAGGGCATCGAGTCCGTCTCCCTCAACCCCGACACCGTCGTAGACACCTGGCTCGCCCTCGCCAAGTCCAAGGCCGCCGGCTGACGGGCGGGCTCTTTTTGCCACAGATCACACAGATTCAAAAGGATTTATCACCTGAGTGCGAAGGGCGTGCCCGAGCCGAGCAACTTCGCAGTCCAGTTCCAAATCTTTTTCAATCTGTGTGATCTGTGGCTAAAGAATGTCACAAGCCGCCGAGGGGGCCCATGTGCTGGCGGTAGTGGCGGAGTTCGGCGATGGAATCGCGGACGTCGCTGAGGGCGGTGTGCGCGGCTTCCTTGTGGATCGCGGAGAGCACCTGGGGGGCCCAGCGGCGCGCGAGTTCCTTGAGCGTGCTGACGTCCAGGTTGCGGTAATGGAAGTACCGCTCCAGCGCCGGCATCTGCCGGTGCAGGAAGCGGCGGTCCTGGCAGATCGAGTTGCCGCACATCGGCGACGCGTTCGCCGGCACCCACTGCTCGAGGAAGTCCAGCGTGCGCGACTCGGCCTCGCCGAGCGACACGCCCTCCTCCAGCACCCGCCGCCACAGCCCGGAATTGCCGTGCTGGCGCCGGTTCCAGTCGTCCATTGCTTCCAGGGTGGACAGCGGATGCGCGATCGCCAGCTCCGGGCCTTCGGCCAGCACGTTGAGGTTGGCGTCGGTGACCACCGTGGCGATCTCCAGGATCGAATCGTTGACCGTGTCCAGCCCGGTCATCTCGAGGTCGATCCAGATCAGGCGTCCTTCGCTGGCCGGGATCATGCGCCGGTGCGTCCTTCTGTCCTTGGATGGGCCCGATGATAGCGCGCGGCGGGTCGCGGCCCGCTCAAGGCGCGGCCTTGCCGCGCTTGCGCCGGAAGTAGTCGGTGAGCCGGCGCCCCGCCTCTTCCGCGAGCACGCCGCCGAGGACCTCGACGCGGTGGTTGTGGCGCGGATCGGCGAGCAGGTCGAACACGCTGCCCGCGGCCCCGGTCTTCGGGTCGGCGGCGCCGTAGACCACGCGTCCCAGCCGTGCGTGCACCGCGGCCATCGCGCACATCGCGCAGGGCTCCAAGGTCACGTACAACGTGCAGCCGAGCAGCCGGTGGTTGCCGAGCGCCCTGCCCGCCGCGCGCATGGCCACGATCTCGGCGTGCGCGCTCGGGTCGCTTTCGCTGATGTTGCGGTTCCAGCCTTCGCCGAGCAGCGTCCCGTCCGGGCCGACCACCACCGCCCCGACCGGGATCTCGTCGTCCTCGCGCTCCGCCCGTTCCGCCAGCTCCAGCGCCCGCCGCATCCACTGTTCGTCGGACACGGCTACTCCCATTCGATGGTCGCCGGCGGCTTGCCGCTGATGTCATAAACAACGCGAGAAATTCCGCGCAACTCGTTGATTATTCTATTCGAAACGCGGCCCAGGAACTCATAAGGCAGGTGCGCCCAGTGGGCGGTCATGAAGTCGATGGTCTCGACCGCGCGCAGCGCGACCACCCACTCGTAGGCGCGCGCGTCGCCCACCACGCCGACCGATTTCACCGGCAGGAACACCGCGAAGGCCTGGCTGACCTTGTCGTAGAGGTCGGCCTTGCGCAGTTCCTCGATGAAGATGTGGTCGGCCTTCGCCAGCAGTTCGGCGTACTCGCGCTTGACCTCGCCGAGGATGCGCACGCCCAGGCCCGGGCCCGGGAACGGATGCCGGTAGACCATCGCCGGCGGCAGCCCCAGCTCGACGCCGATGCGCCGGACCTCGTCCTTGAACAGCTCGCGCAGCGGCTCGACCAGGCCGAGCTTCATGTCCGCCGGCAGGCCGCCGACGTTGTGGTGGCTCTTGATGACGTGGGCCTTTCCGGTCTTGCTGCCGGCCGACTCGATCACGTCCGGGTAGATCGTGCCCTGCGCCAGCCACCTCGCGTTCTTGAGCTTGCCGGCCTCCTCGTCGAAGATCTCGACGAACAGGTTGCCGATGACCTTGCGCTTGGCCTCGGGGTCGCTGATGCCCTCGAGCGCCTTGAAGTAGCGGTCGGCGGCGTCCACCCGGATCACGCGCACGCCCAAATGCTCGGCGAAGGTCGCCATCACCTGGTCGCCTTCCTGCCAGCGCAGCAGGCCGGTGTCCACGAACACGCAGGTGAGCTGGTCGCCGATCGCCTTGTGCAGCAGCGCGGCGACCACCGAGGAGTCCACGCCGCCGGACAGGCCTAGGACGACCTCGTCGTCGCCGACGGTTTCGCGGACGCGCGCTACCTGGTCCTCGATGATGTGCTCCGGCGTCCACAGCGTGGCGCAGCCGCAGATGTCCACCACGAACCGGCGCAGCAGCGCCTGGCCGGACTTGGTATGGGTGACCTCGGGGTGGAACTGCACGCCGTACCAGCGCCGCGTGTCGTCGGCCATCGCGGCCACCGGGATCCGGTCGGTGCGCGCGGTCACGGTGAAGCCCGGCGGCGCCACGGTGACGTGGTCGCCGTGGCTCATCCACACCGCGAGCCGCGGCGGCGAACCCGGCAGGTCCTTGAGGCCGTCGAGCAGCGCGTCCTGCGCCACCAGCTCGACCTCGGCGTGGCCGTACTCGCGCTGGTCGGCCGCCTCGGTGGCGCCGCCGAGCTGCGCGGCCATGGTCTGCATGCCGTAGCAGATGCCCAGGATCGGCACCCCGGAATCGAACACTGCCTGCGGCGCGCGCGGCGCCCCCGGCACCGTGGTGGACTCCGGGCCGCCGGAGAGCACGATGCCCTTCGGCGCGAACGCCGCGATCTCGGCCGGGTCGTGGTCCCAGGCCCAGATCTCGCAGTAGACGCCGAGTTCGCGGATGCGGCGCGCGATCAGCTGGGTGTACTGGGCCCCGAAGTCGAGGACCAGGATGCGGTCGCTGTGCAGGTCGGTCATGTGCGGCGTCAGCCCATCCGGTAGTTCGGCGGTTCCTTGGTGATCTGCACGTCGTGCACGTGGCTCTCGCGGCTGCCGGCCGCGGTCACCTTCACGAAGCTCGGCTTGCTACGCATCTCGTCGATGGTGGCGCAGCCGACGTAGCCCATGGTCGCGCGCAGGCCGCCGGCGAGCTGGTGGACCACGCCGCCGAGCGGGCCGCGGTACGGGACCCGGCCCTCGATGCCCTCGGGCACCAGCTTGTCGGCATCGGAGGCGTCCTGGAAGTAGCGGTCCTTGGAGCCCTTCTCCATCGCGCCGATCGAGCCCATGCCGCGGTAGCTCTTGTAGCTGCGGCCCTGGAACAGCTCGCTCTCGCCGGGCGACTCCTCGGTGCCGGCGAACAGGCCGCCGACCATCACCGTGGACGCGCCGGCGGCGATCGCCTTGCCGATGTCGCCGGAATAGCGGATGCCGCCGTCCGCGATCAGCGGGATGCGGTCCTGCAGCGCCTCGGCGACCATCGCCACCGCGGTGACCTGCGGCACGCCGACGCCGGCGACGATCCGCGTGGTGCAGATCGAGCCCGGGCCGACGCCGACCTTGACCGCGTCCGCGCCCGCATCCATCAGCGCCAGCGCGGCGTCGCCGGTGACGATGTTGCCGCCGATCACCTGCAGCGACGGGAAGCGTTTCTTGACCCAGGCGACGCGCTCGATCACGCCTTGTGAGTGGCCGTGCGCGGTATCCACCACCACCACGTCCACGCCCGCGGCGACCAGCGCCTCCACGCGCTGCTCGGTGTCGCCGCCCACGCCTACCGCGGCGCCACACAGCAATCGCTCGTGCACGTCGTAGGCGGCGTTCGGGTTGTCCTGCTTCTTCTGGAAGTCCTTGACCGTGATCAGCCCGCGCAGCTCGAAGCCGTCGTTGACTACCAGCACCTTCTCGATGCGGTGCTTGTGCAGCAGGCCCAGCACTTCGTCATCGGAGGCCCCCTCCTTCACCGTGACCAGCTTGTCGCGCTTGGTCATGATGTGGCGCACCGGATCGTCCAGCTTCTTCTCGAAGCGCATGTCGCGGCCGGTGACGATGCCGACCAGGTGGCCGTCGTCGTCCACCACCGGCACGCCGGAGATGTTGCGCGCGCGGGTGAGCTTGAGCACCTCGCCGATCGTGGTTTCCGGGCCGACGGTGAACGGCTCCTTGATCACCCCGGCCTCGAAGTTCTTGACCCGCGCCACCTCCGCGGCCTGGCGCTCCACGCTCATGCTCTTGTGCACGATGCCGATGCCGCCAAGCTGCGCCATCGCGATCGCCAGGCGCGCTTCGGTGACCGTGTCCATCGCCGCCGAGACGATCGGCAGGTTCAGGCGCAGGTCGCGGGTCAGGCGGGTGGCGAGCGAGACGTCCTTGGGCAGGACCGTGGAGTGCGCGGGGACGAGGGAGACATCGTCGTAGGTGAGCGCTTCAGCCTGGATGCGGAGCATGGCCGATTCCGGAGGGAGTGAAGCACGACATTGTAACCCGCCCGGTGGCCGGGGAATCAGGGGTCGAACGACTCGGCCGCCTCGAGGGTGTTCTGCATCAGCGTGGCCACGGTCATCGGGCCCACGCCGCCGGGCACCGGGGTGATCCAGCTGGCCCGCTTCGCCGCCTCCTCGAAGCCGACGTCGCCGACCAGGCGGCCGTCGTCCAGGCGGTTGATGCCGACGTCGATGACCACCGCGCCGGGCTTGACCCATTCCCCCGGGATCAACCGCGGCTTGCCGGCGGCGACCACCAGGATGTCGGCCCCGCGCACCGCCGCCTCGAGCACCGCCGGCGGGGTGAACTTGTGGCAGCTGGTGGTGGTGCAGCCGGCGATCAGCAGTTCCAGCGCCATCGGCCGGCCGACGTGGTTGCTGACCCCGACGATGGTCGCGCTCTGCCCGCGCACCGGGCGGTCGGTCCAGGCCAGCAGCGTGGTGATCCCGCGCGGGGTGCAGGGGCGCAGGCCGAACTGGCGCAGCGCGAGGTGGCCGACGTTCTCCGGATGGAATCCGTCCACGTCCTTGCGCGGGTCGATGCGGTGGATCAGGCGGCTGGCATCCGGGATGCCGGGCAACGGTAGTTGCACCAGGATGCCGTGGACCGACGGGTCGGCGTTGAGCCGGTCGATGAGCGCCAGCAGCTCGGACTCGCTGGTGCCGGCCGGGAGGTCGTGGTCGAGGGCGTGGATACCCACCTTCTCGGCCGCGCGGCGCTTGTTGCGCACGTACACGGACGAGGCCGGATCGTCGCCCACCAGGACCACCGCCAGCCCGGGGCGCGGCTTCCCCGCCGCGACCCGCGCGTCCACGCGGGCCTTGAGCGAATCGAGCAGTTCCCCGGCGATGCGCCTGCCGTCGAGGATGCGTGCGGTTTGCGGGGAGTGCGCCATGCGCTGTGGGCGGGCCTGCGCTACAGTCGGTCCCACATTATCCGCAACGGGGACGCAGCATGTCGATCCTGGGGCAATGCCCGAAGTGCGGGCACCGCTTGTTGCACGTCAACGTCGAGCAGGTGGTGGGCGTGGTCGAGGGCGAGAGCAAGGCGCGCTGCCTGAGCTACAGCTGCATCCACTGCAATGCCGTGGTCGGCGTGCAGATCGACCCGCGCTCGAAGCCGCGTCCGCGCAGACGGGCCGATCAGCCCGCGTAACGTCAGCCTGCGCAGAACGCCTCGTAGTCCACGTAGCCCGGGAACGGGCGCCCCGGCGCACAGACGACGCAGCCCGGGTCGGGCGGCAGCCGCGTTTGCCGGAAGCGCATCGCCAGGGCGTCGAAGTGCAGCATCCGCCCCGCGAGCGGTTCGCCGATGCCGAGCACCAGCTTGATCGCCTCGGTCGCCTGCAACAGGCCGATGACGCCGGGCAGCACGCCCAGGACCCCGGCCTCGCTGCAGTTGGGCGCGTCCGCGGCTGCGGGCGGTTCCGGGAACAGGCAGCGGTAGCAGGGCCGCGCGCCGCGGTGGCGACCGGCGTCGAACACCGAGACCTGGCCCTGGAAGCGCAGCACCGCGCCGTACACGAGCGGCTTGCCGAGCTTCACGCAGGCGTCGTTGAGCAGGTAGCGCACCGGGAAGTTGTCGGCGCCGTCGATGACCACGTCCACGCCCTCGAGCAGGCGCTCGACGTTGTCGCTGGTGACGCGCTCGGCCACGGGCTCGATCCGCGTGCGCGGATTGAGCGCCGAGAGCGCGCGTGCCGCGGACTCCACCTTGCGGTCGCCGATGTCCGCCTCGGTGTGCAGGATCTGGCGCTGCAGGTTGCTGCGCTCGACGCGGTCGTCGTCGGCGATGCGCAGGTGGCCGACGCCCGCCGCGGCGAGGTAATAGGCGGCCGGCGAGCCGAGCCCCCCTGCCCCCAGCAGCAGCATGCGCGCCCCTTGCAAGGCCTGCTGGCCGGCCAGGCCGACCTCGGGCAGGCGCAGCTGGCGCGAGTAGCGCTCGGCGAAGTCGGCGTCCACCCCGTCGCGCGCGATTGGCAGGCCGGCGGCTTCCCAGGCCGCAGTGCCGCCCGCGACCGACACCACGCGCGCGTACCCGAGGCCCTCCAGCGTCTCCGCGGCCAGCGCCGAGCGCCGCCCGGACTGGCAGATCAGCAGCACCTCGGCGGCGCGGTCCGGCAGGTGCGCCGCGGGATCGCGCTCCAGCGCTTCGCGCTCCACGCCCAGCGCGCCCGCGGCCATGCCCAGCGCGCGTTCGTCGGCACCACGCACGTCCACCAGCACCGCCCCGGCACGTTGCCGGGCCAGCGCGTCGGCTGGGGCGATCTCGCGCGCCACGGCTACTTCCGCTTGACGTGCCGCAACAGCCGGCGGCGCCGCTCCACCTGGCGCTCGGAGAGCACGTTCTTGCGGTCCTTGTACGGGTTCTCGCCTTCCTTGAACACGAAGCGCACCGGCGTGCCGACGAGCTTGAAACGCTTGCGGAAGAAGTTCTCCAGGTACCGGCGGTAGCTTTCCGGGAGCGTGCGCAGGCGGTTGCCGTGGACCACGAAGGTCGGCGGGTTCTCGCCGCCGGGATGGGCGAAGCGCAGCTTGGGCGCGTGCCCGCGCGAGGCCGGCGGCGGATGCGCCTCGACCGCGCTTTCGAGCGCACGGGTCACCTCGGAAGTGCCGAACTGGCGCGTGGCCGAGGCGTGCGCGCGGTGGATCGCGCGGAACAGCTCGCGCAGGCCGGAGCCGTGCAGCGCGGAGATGCGCACCGCCTCGGCCCAGTCCACGAACGCCAGCTTGCGCGACAGCAGCGCCTCGGTCTGCTTGCGCTGGTAGTCGCTCTGGTTGTCCCACTTGTTGATCGCGATGACCAGCGCGCGCCCGGCGTCGAGCACCGCGCCGAGCACGCTGGCGTCCTGCTCGGTGACGCCTTCGCCGGCGTCGAGCAGGATCACCGCGACCTCGCAATGCTCGATCGCCTGCAGCGTCTTCACGATCGAGAACTTCTCGACCGCCTCCTCGACCTTCGACTTCCGGCGCAGGCCGGCGGTGTCCACCAGCCGGTACTTGCGGCCGTCGCGCTCCAGGTCCACCGCGATCGCGTCGCGGGTGGTGCCGGGCACGTCGGAGGCGATCATCCGCTCCTCGCCGAGGATGCGGTTGACCAGGGTGGACTTGCCGACGTTGGGGCGGCCGACGAAGGCGATGCGGATGCGGTCAGGATCCTCGTCGAGCACTTCCGCGTCGCCGTCGGCGGGCAGCTTCGCCAACACCGCCTGCAGCAGGCCGTCGAGACCCTGGCGATGTGCGGAGGACACCGCGAACACGTCGGCGAAGCCGTAGCGCGAGAACTCGTTGCGCGCGGCCTGCGCGTCGATGCCGTCGACCTTGTTGACCACCAGGTGGACCGGGGTGTCCACCTTGCGCAGCCAGGCCAGGATGCCGTCGTCCAGCGCCGACGGGCCTTCGCGGCCGTCGACGACGAACAGCACCAGGTCGGCTTCGCTGGCGGCCGCCCGCGACTGGCGCGCGGTGGCGCCGGCCAGCCCGCTCTCGTCGCCGGCGATGCCGCCGGTGTCGACCAGCACGAAGGGACGCTCGGGATCGTGGCGGCAGACGCCGTAGTTGCGGTCCCGGGTCACGCCCGGGGCGTCGTGCACGAGGGCGTCGCGGGTCCGCGTCAGGGCATTGAACAGGGTCGACTTGCCGACGTTCGGCCGGCCGACGATGGCGACGAGGGGAAGCATGCGGGACTGCCTGGCCGGGACACCCGTGGCTCAGGGCGTCGCCCCGATGCGCCAGGCGCTCAGCTCGCCGCCGGTGCTCTGCGCCAGCACGATGCCGTCGGCGACGACCGGGGTCGCGATGATCGGATCGCCGGCTGCGTCCACGCGCGCGGCGAAGGCACCGTCGCCCAGGCGCAGCCAGTGCAGGTAGCCCTCGAAGTCGCCGACGACCACGTGGTCGCCCTGGACCGCCGGCGCGCTGACGTTGCGCCGCGCCAGGCCTGCCTGCTGCCACATCGCTGTGCCGGTGGCCTTGTCGAGGCCCCAGACCGTGCCCTGGGGGTCGGTGACCACGACCTTGTCCAGCCCGATCGCGACCGCGCCCGGGCCGCCGGCGCCGTGCGCCCACAGCGGGCGGCCGCTCGGGCCGTCGATGGCCATGGTGCGGCCCTTGTAGCTGGTGGCGAAGATGGTGGTGCCCTCGAGCGCCGGCTGGCCGTCGATGTCGGCCATGCGGTCGAGCTCGGTGCGGCCTTCCGGCGCGGCGATGGTCTGCTCCCACAGCAGCCGGCCCTCGGCCAGCGAGACCGCGGACAGGGTGCCGTCGGCGCTGCCGACGAACACCAGGCCCGGGCCGAGCAGCGGCGAACCGCTGCCGCGCACCGACAGCGCCGGCGTCTCGCGCTGCCAGAACCACATGCGGCTGCCGTCGTCGGCGTCGAACGCAGTGACCCGGCCGTCGATCGAACGCACCAGCACCACGCCCTGCCCGATCACCGGCGCCGCGAGCACTTCATTGCCGACCTTCGCGGTCCAGCGTTGCGCGCCGGTTGCGGCGTCCAGCGCGACCACGTCGCCCTCGAGGCTGCCGACGACGACGAGGCCTTCGCCCACGCCAGGGCCGCCGGACAGCGGCAGTTCGCTCTCGTGGTGCCAGGCGCGCTGCCCCGTCTGCAGGTCGAGCGCGGTGACCCCGCCCTCGAGCGCGGCGGCGTACACGCGGCCGCCCTCGACCGCCGGCGCCTGGCGCGCGCCGACGCGGCCTTCGCCCTTGCCGACCTTGGCCGACCACAGCCGCTGCGGCGTGGCGGTGGCGGTGAACGTGGTCAGCTCGGCCGGCTTCAGGGCCTCCTGGTCCTTGCTGCCGAACCAGCCCTTGAGGGTGCTGCAGCCGCCCAGCAGGACGAGCACGCAGGCGGCCGCGGACACCAGCGCCGCGCGGGATCGGAAGGGGGTTGCCATCATCAGCTGCCTGCCTCGGTCTGCGCCGGCGTGCCGCCGACTTCGGAGAGTTTGAGTTCCACCAGGTTGCGCAGCGGCGAGCCGACCTCCAGCCCGACCAGCGCCTTCGCGTACGCCTCGCGTGCCTTGTCCCGCTCACCGCTCGCGGCGAGCGCATCGCCGCGGACGCTCAGGGTGGCCGGCGCATCGCCCTGCAGCAGGGCCAGCGCGTCGGCGGGCTGGCCGGCGTCGAGCAGCAGGCGCGCAAGGCGCCGCGACACGATCTCGGCCAGTCGCGGATCCGACGTCGCCGCACCGCGCAGGGTGGCGATGGCGTCGTCGCGCTTGCCCGCCTCCACCTGGGCCTGCGCCAGCTCGAGCGCGGCCAGGGTGGCATAGGTGCCGTCGGGCAGCGCCGCCACCATCGGCGCGGCTTCGGCCAGCTTGCCGGCGTCGAGCTGGTCGACCGCGGCCTGGTAGTTGTTGCTGGCGGCCATGCGCTGGGAGAGCTGCTGGTCCTGCCACCAGCGGAAGCCCCAGATCAGGGCCAGCCCGAGGATGACGCCGCCGATGATGCCGGCGCCGTTGCTGCGCAACCAGGCGCGAACGCGTTCGCCCTGCTCGTGTTCGTCGAGTAGATCGTCGATTGCCATGCGACTGCCTGTTGTCCCGGCGCGGGTCGCCGCGGCCGGTGGGGGTTGACCAGGTCTCGCGGCCGTTGCGGCCGAAGGTCAGTCGGCGGCGGGCGCGAGGGAACCGTCAGAGGATACCGTAAAGCGCGCTACGTTCGCGCGCATGTACGGCGACAGGTCGCGTGCCTTGCCCTGGGTGCGGACCTCGACGGCGGCACCGTTGCCGAGCACCACCGAAGCGGCTTCGTCCGCATCGTAGCTGCGCTTCTCGCCGGCTTTCACCAGCGCCTGCTCGAGCACCTTGCCGTCCGCATCGAACACCTGCAGCCAGCTATCCCCCTCGAAGCGCAGCGACAGCGCCGGCGCGGCGCGCTGCGGCATCGGGGCCAGCGAGGCAACAAGCGGGCGCGGCTCGGCCGCCCCGCGGTCGCGCGGTTCCGAGGCCGGCTGGCGGTCGCTGGCCGCCGGCGCATCGAGCGGCGCGGCGTCGTAGGCGACCTGCTCCTGGTGCTGGCGGCCGGAGAGCCCCAGCCACACCGGGATCGCGATCGCCACGGTCATCACCACGTACACCAGGCGGCGCGCCGCCTGCTCGGCGAAGCGCTGCAGGGGCGGAGTGAAGGTGCGCGGCGTGAGCTGGGGCGGCGCCACCGGCGCCACTTCGGCGGCATCGATCACCGGTTCGGCGTCGATGCCCAGCAGTCGCGCGTAGCTGCGCAACTGCCCGCGGACGAAGACCGGCGCCCCCAGCCGGCTCCAGTCCTCTTCCTCGAGCGAGCGGACGACGCGCACCGGCATCTTCAGCCGGGTGGCGACATCCGCCAGTTCCAGGCCCGCGGCCTCGCGCGCGGAGCGCAGCTGTTCGCCGGCGTGCAGCCGGGATACGTCCGGATTCACCTGGTTCATTGCTGACTCTCGTCCCCCCGGGGAGTCTGCGTGTCTGGAAATTCCGCCCTGAGCCTTTGAACATAACCAGCCATGGCGGCGCTGTCGCCGAGTTTCTGCTCGATTTGTGACGCCAGTTGCAACACTTGCGCGCTGGCCGGGGCGGCCGCCAGCCGGCGCTGCGAGAACGCGCGCGCCTGCAGGTAGTCGCCCTGCCGGAACGACAGCCGGGCCATCGTGGCCAGCGCCACCGGGTTCTCCGGATCCAGTTCCAGCGCCCGGCGCAGGTCGCGCTCGGCCTCGACGGGCCGCCCGGCCTCGAGCGCGCAGGCGCCGGCGTTGGCCAGCGCCACTGCCGGGGTGTCGTAGCCCGGGTCGCGCAAGGCCTGCGCGAACAGGGGCAGCGACTCGGCCTGGCGGCCGTTGCTGCACAGCCACACGGCGTAGTTGTTGAGGGTGGAGCCACGGCGCGGCGCCAGTTCCGCCGCGCGGGCGTACTCGCGTCCCGCCCCGGCGGTATCGCCGCGGCGGTCGGCGACCAGCGCCAGCACCGTATGCGCCCCGGCCACCGTGGCGTCGGCCTGGATGGCGGCGCGGGCCTGGGCCTCGGCAGCGTCGAGGTCGCCCGCACGCAGGCGGTCCTCGGCCAGTGCGACGCGGTCGAGCGCGGCCAGGCGCTTGCGGGCCTGTGGATCCTCGCGGACGGTGTATTCGGGGGCGACGCGGGTGTAGTCGCCGCGCTCGAGCTTGGGCTTGACGAAGGTCAGCCGCGAGCAGCCCGCCGCGACCAGGCAGAGGGTCCCCAGCAGGAGCAGGAGTTCACGCGACCGCATCTCGCGCATCCCCCTGCGCCTTTGCGGCCTGCCCTGCCTGGGCCTTGCCGGCTTGCTCCAGCGTGCGCCGGAACGTCGCCTGCCGGCGCGTCCGGTCCATGACCTGCCCCTTGAGCTGGCCGCAGGCGGCGTCGATGTCGTCGCCGCGCGTGCGCCGCACCGGCGCGATCATGCCGGCGTTGTTGAGCTGCTTCTGGAACGCGCGGATCGCGCCCTCGTCGGGGCGTTCGAAGCGCGTGCCCGGGAACGGGTTGAACGGAATCAGGTTGACCTTGGCCGCGTCCTTCATCTGCACGCGGCGGTCGAAGTCGCGCATCAGCGCGACCAGCGCGCGCGCGTGCTCCGGCTGGTCGTTGACGCCCTTCATCAGGGTGTACTCGAAGGTCACCGAGGTGCCCTTGCGGCGCAGCGCGTAGCGCACGCAGGCATCCATCAGTTGCGCGATCGGGTACTTGCGGTTGATCGGCATCAGCTCGCTGCGCAGCTCGTCGAACGGCGCGTGCAGCGAGACCGCGAGCGAGACGTCGCTCACCTCGCCGAGCTTGTCGATCCACGGCACCATGCCCGCGGTGGACAGGGTGACGCGCTTGTTGGCGAGGCCGTAACCGAGGTCGTCGCGCATGATGCTCATCGCGCGCACGACGTTGTCGAAGTTCGCCAGCGGCTCGCCCATGCCCATCATCACCACGTTGGTGAGCTTGCGCTGCTGGTGCGGGACGTTGCCGAGGTGGCGGGCCGCGACCCACACCTGGCCGATGATCTCGGCGGTGGACAGGTTGCGGTTGAAGCCCTGGGTGGCGGTGGAGCAGAAGCCGCAGTTGAGCGCGCAGCCCACCTGCGAGGACACGCACAGCGTGCCGCGGCCCTTGTCGGGGATGTAGACCGTCTCGATGGCGTTCCGCGGATCCATGCCGAGCAGCCACTTGTGGGTGCCGTCGGCGGAGGCCTTGTCGAACATCACCGTCGGCGCCTGGATCGTGGCGCGCTCCTCGAGCCGCGCGCGCAGCGCCTTGCCGAGGTCGGTCATCTCCTCGAAGGAGGTGGCGTGGCGATGGTGGATCCACTTCATCACCTGGTGCGCGCGGAACTTCTTCTCGCTCAGCTCCTCCTCGAAGAAACGCTCGAGCGACGCACGGTCGAAGTCGAAGACATTGGTCCTCGAATCCGTCGTCACCGTGTTGTCGCCCGGGCGGTCCATGGTTTTCCTCAGCGCGCGTAGACGTCGGTCGCCGGGAAGAAGTACGCGATCTCGATCGCGGCGTTCTCCAGCGAGTCGGAACCGTGCACGGCGTTGGCGTCGATCGAGTCGGCGAAGTCGGCGCGGATCGTGCCCGCCGCGGCTTCCTTCGGATTGGTGGCGCCCATCAGTTCGCGGTTCTTCGCCACCGCGCCCTCGCCTTCGAGCACCTGGATCATCACCGGACCGGAGACCATGAACTCCACCAGCGCCTTGAAGAACGGACGCTCGCGGTGCACCGCGTAGAAGCCCTCGGCTTCCTGGCGCGAGAGATGCTTCATCTTCGCGGCCACGACCTTGAGGCCGGCCTTCTCGAAGCGGGAATAGATTTCGCCGATGACGTTCTTGGCGACGGCATCGGGCTTGATGATCGACAGGGTGCGCTCCAGCGCCATACTCGTTCTTCTCCGGGATGAAAAACCCGCGGCGGGACGCGGGTTTAGCCGACATGGCTGCGGAAATACTAACGCACCGGGGCGGTGAAATGCACGGCCTTCGCGCCGCGGATTGACCCGGGTTCATGCCCCGGCGTAGAGTCCAAACAATCGTTTGATTCACGGCCGTCCCCCGCATGCCCTCCTCCGCCTTCTCCACCAAGGACCGGATCCTCGGCGCCGCCGAGGAGCTGTTCGCGCAGTTCGGCTTCGCCGGCACCTCGCTGCGCCAGGTCACCAGCCGGGCCGACGTCAACATCGCCGCGGTCAACTACCACTTCGGCAGCAAGGAAAACCTGGTCAACGAGGTGTTCCGCCGGCGCATGGACGGGATGAGCGCGCGCCGCCTGGAGATGCTGGAGGCGGCGAAGCGCGAGCGTCCCGGCGAGCTCGAGCCGGTGCTGGCGGCCTTCGTCGAGCCTGCGCTGGCGCTGGCGCAGGACCGCCACGGCGGCGCCGCCTTCATCCGCGTGATCGCGCGGGCCTACGCCGAGAAGAACGACAGCCTGCGCAAGTTCCTGTCGGACCAGTACGGGCACGTGCCGCGCGAGTTCGCCAAGGCGATCGCGAAATGCCTGCCCGACCTGCCCAAGGAACAGCTGTACTGGCGGCTGGACTTCCTGTCCGGGGCGTTGACCTACGCCATGGCCGACTTCGGGATGATCAAGCGCCCGGCCGGCAGCACCGAGGCCAGCCACCGCGAACGTGCCGCGCGCGAGCTCATCCGCTTTGCGGCTGCCGGTTTCACTTCTTGAATCAAAGAGATGCAAGACATGCCTGAGAAGTTGCTTGTAAGGCGCGCCGCGGTCCTCGGGGCCGGCGTGATGGGCGCCCAGATCGCGGCCCACCTCACCAATGCCGGCGTGGACACGGTGCTGTTCGACCTGGCCGGCAAGGACCAGGCCCCCAACGCCATCGTGGACAAGGCGATCGCCAACCTCGGCAAGCTCTCGCCCGCGCCGCTGGCGGCCAAGGGGCTGGCGGCGGCCATCGTCCCGGCCAACTACGCCGACGACCTGGCGCTGCTCGAGGGCTGCGACCTGGTGATCGAGGCCATCGCCGAGCGCATGGACTGGAAGCAGGACCTGTACAAGCGGATCGCGCCGCACGTGGCGCCGCACGCGGTGCTCGCGAGCAACACCTCGGGCCTGGGCATCGACGCGTTGTCCGCCGTCCTTCCGGAGGACCTGCGCCCCCGCTTCTGCGGCGTGCACTTCTTCAATCCGCCGCGCTACATGCACCTGGCCGAACTGATCCCGTCCCGGGCGACGGAGGCCTGGGTGCTGGACGCGCTGGAGGCCTTCCTGACCACCGCCTTGGGCAAGGGCGTGGTCCGCGCCAAGGACACACCGAACTTCATCGGCAACCGCATCGGCGTGTTCTCGATCCTGGCGACGATGCACCACACCACGGCCTGCGGGCTCGGCTTCGACACCGCCGACGCGCTCACCGGCCCGGCGATCGGGCGGCCGAAGTCGGCGACCTACCGCACCGCCGACGTGGTCGGCCTGGACACCATGGTGCACGTCATCAACACCATGGCCGGCACCCTGCCCGAAGACCCGTGGTACGCCCACTTCAAGGCACCCGCGTGGCTGCAGGCGCTGGTGGACAAGGGCGCCCTGGGGCAGAAGGCCGGCGCCGGCATCTACCGCAAGCAGGGCAAGGACATCCTGGTGCTCGACCTCGCGCAGCAGGACTACCGCGCGAGCGCTGCCGAGGTGGATCCGGGCGTGGCCGCGATCCTGAAGGAGCGCGACCCGGCGAAGCAGTTCGCCGCGCTGCGCGCCAGCGAGCATCCGCAGGCCCGGTTCCTGTGGGCGGTGTTCCGCGACCTGTTCCATTACAGCGCCTTCCACCTGGCCGACATCGCGCAGACCGCGCGCGACGTGGACCTCGCGCTGCGCTGGGGCTACGGCTGGAAGCTGGGCCCGTTCGAGAGCTGGCAGGCGGCCGGCTGGAAGCAGGTCGCCGACTGGATCGCCGAGGACATCGTCGCCGGCAAGGCCATGAGCGACGCGCCGCTGCCGGACTGGGTGTTCGACGGCCGCGAGGGCGTGCACGGCGCCGAGGGCAGCTACAGCCCCGGCCAGGACGCGCGCCTGCCGCGCCCCGCCCTGCCCGTCTACCAGCGCCAGCGCTTCCCCGACCCGTTGCTGGGCGAGCGCTTCGATCCCGGCGAGACCGTGTTCGAGAACGACGGCATCCGCGCCTGGACCGACGGCGACGGCGTGCTCGTGGCCTCGTTCAAGACCAAGCTGCACACGGTCAACGACCAGGTGCTCGACGGCCTGCAGCAGGCGATCGGGATCGCCGAGCGCGACTTCCGCGCGCTGGTGCTGTGGCAAAAGGGCGAGCCGTTCTCCGCCGGCGCCGACCTGGCCGGCGCGCTCGGCCTGCTGCAGGCGGGCGACCTCGCCGGCTTCGAGGCCATGGTCGCCAACTTCCAGGCCACCAGCCAGCGCATCAAGTACGCGCTGGTGCCGGTGGTCGCCGCGGTGCGCGGGCTGGCGCTCGGCGGCGGCTGCGAGTTCCAGATGCACGCGGCACGCACGGTCGCGCACCTGGAGAGCTACATCGGACTGGTCGAGGCCGGTGTCGGGCTGCTGCCCGCCGGCGGCGGCCTGAAGGAACTGGCGGTGCGCGGCTCCGCGGCCGCGGGGCCGTCGGGGGACGTGTTCGCCGAACTGAAGCAGGCGTTCGAGACCGTGGCGATGGCCAAGGTCTCGGGGTCGGCGCTGGAAGCCAAGGAGCTCGGCCTGCTGCGGCCGTCCGACACCGTCGTCTTCCACGCCCACGAGTTGCTGCACGTGGCCCGCCGGCAGGCGCTGGCGCTGGCCGAGGCCGGCTACCGCCCGCCCCTGCCCGCGCGTCGCATCCGGGTCGCCGGCGACGTCGGCATCGCCACCTTCCGCATGCAGCTGGTGAACATGCGCGAAGGCCGCTTCATCTCCGCGCACGACGACGAGATCGCCACGCGCATCGCCACGGTGCTGTCCGGCGGCGAGGTGGATCGCGGATCGGTGGTGGACGAGGACTGGCTGCTGCGGCTGGAGCGCGAGCATTTCGTGGCGCTGGCGCAAATGCCGAAGACCCAGGAGCGCATCGCGCACATGCTGAAGACCGGCAAGCCGCTGAGGAACTGATCGAATGAGCAGCAGGACCATCCAGGACGCCTACATCGTCGCCGCCACCCGCACCCCGGTCGGCAAGGCCCCGCGCGGCGTGTTCCGCAACACCCGCCCCGACGAGATGCTGGCGCACGTGCTGCGCAGCGTGGTCGCGCAGGCGCCGGGCATCGACGTTTCCCGCATCGAGGACGCGATCATCGGCTGCGCCATGCCCGAGGGCGAGCAAGGCATGAACGTGGCGCGCATCGGCGCCCTGCTCGCCGGGCTGCCGAACACGATGGCGGCGCAGACCATCAACCGCTTCTGCTCCTCCGGCCTGCAGGCGGTGGCGCTGGCGGCCGACCAGGTGCGGCTGGGCAACGCCGACCTGGTGCTCGCCGGCGGCACCGAGTCCATGTCCATGGTGCCGATGATGGGCAACAAGGTGGCGCTGAGCCCGCAGGTGTTCGCGCGCGATGAGAACGTCGCGATCGCCTACGGCATGGGCATCACCGCGGAGAAGGTCGCCGAGGAATGGAAGGTGTCGCGCGAGGACCAGGACGCGTTCGCGCTGGAATCGCACCGCAAGGCGCTGGCCGCGATCGACAAGGGCGAGTTCCGCGACGAGATCACGCCGCTCGAGGTCGTGGCCCGGGTCCCGGACCTGGCCGGCAACGCCATCCGGGTGAGGAAGACCCTGGTCGAGGTCGACGAGGGCCCGCGCCCGGACACCTCGCAGGAAGGGTTGGCGAAACTGCGCCCGGTGTTCCGCAACGGCCAGGCCGGGGGCACCGTCACCGCGGGCAACAGTTCGCAGATGAGCGACGGCGCGGCCGCGGTGCTGGTCGCCTCGGAGCAGGCGATCAAGGACTACGGGCTGGTGCCGCTGGCGCGCTTCGTCTCGTTCTCGGTCGCCGGCGTGCGCCCGGAAGTGATGGGCATCGGCCCGATCGCGGCGATCCCGAAGGCGCTCAGGCAGGCCGGCCTGTCGAAGGACCAGCTCGACTGGATCGAGCTCAACGAGGCCTTCGCCGCGCAGGCGCTGGCGGTGATCCGCGACAGCGAACTGGATCCGGCAAAGGTGAACCCGCTGGGCGGCGCGATCGCGCTCGGCCATCCTCTGGGCGCGACCGGCGCGGTGCGCACCGCGACCATCGTGCACGGCATGCGCCGCCACGGACTGAAGTACGGCATGGTCACGATGTGCATCGGCACCGGCATGGGCGCCGCCGGCATCTTCGAGGCGCTGTAGCCCCTACTCCGAGTCGATGACGCCCATCTCGACGAGGGCGTCGGTCATCATCCGACGCGCCGGCTCGCTCAGCTTCTCGTTGTCGAGCGCGTAGCGGATGGTGGCCTCGATCAGCCCGATGTGGGTGCCGCAGTCGAAGCGCGTGCCCTTGAAGCGGTAGGCCAGCGCCGTCTCTTCGGCCAGCAACGCCGAGATCGCGTCGGTCAGCTGGATCTCGCCGCCGGCGCCGGGGCGCGTGGCTTCGAGCAGGTCGAACACGCGCGGCGACAGCACGTAGCGGCCGACCACGGCGAGCGTGCTCGGCGCCTCCTCCGGGCTGGGCTTCTCGACGATGCCGGTGATCCGGCCGCTGCGCCCGCTGAACCCCTCGGTGGCCACGATGCCGTAGCTGCCGGTCTGCTCGCGCGGCACTTCCTGGGTGGCGATGACGCTGGCACCGCTGCTCGCGGCGAGGTCAGTCATCTGCTTGAGCGCGCCGTCGCCGCCGCGGTTCCAGATCAGGTCGTCGGGCAGCAGCACCGCGAACGGCTCGTCGCCCACCACCGGCTTCGCGCACAGCACCGCGTGGCCCAGGCCGAGCGCCTCGGCCTGGGTGACGAAGACCGCGCGCACGCCTTCCGGAAGCACGTGCCGCACCAGGTCCAGCTGCTCCTGCTTGCCGCTGCGCTCCAGCTTCTGCTCGAGCTCGTAGGCCTTGTCGAAATAGTCGGCGACGGCGTGCTTGTAGCGGTTGGTGACGAACACCAGGGTGTCGCAACCGGCCTGGATCGCCTCGTCCACGGCGTACTGGATCAGCGGCCGGTCGACGATCGGCAGCATTTCCTTGGGCACCGTCTTGGTCGCGGGGAGGAAACGGGTGCCGAGGCCGGCAACGGGGAACACGGCCTTGCGGACCGTTCGATTGTTCAAGGGCATGACCTGCTCAGGAGATGCGCAACTGGCGCTTCGGGAATGCTACGACAGTTCCCGCTTCGGACTCCACCGGGGCCGCTGCGGCGTTGTCCGGCGCGAAGTCGAGCACGGCCTCGCGCAACGCACTGGACAACGCGTCGAGGTCGTAGCGCTGCACGGCATCCCTGAGCCGGGCCACCGCGCTTTCGATGCGCGCCGCCTCGATCCCGCGCGCCTCCGCGCGCAGGATCTTCGGATGCGCGGTCGGGTGGTAGCGCTCGTCGGCATGGAACAGCGTCTCGTGCAGCTTCTCGCCGGGGCGCAGGCCGGTGTAGACGATGGCGATGTCACGCTCGGGCTTCTTGCCGGCCAGCCGGATCATCTGTTCGGCGAGCAGCCTGATCGGCACCGGTTCGCCCATGTCGAGCGTGTACACGGTGTTGTCCGAACCCATCGCCGCGGACTGCAGGATCAACTGGCAGGCTTCGGGGATGGTCATGAAGTAGCGGGTCACGCGCGCGTCGGTCACGGTGACCGGTCCGCCGCCGCGGATCTGCTCCCGGAACAGCGGCACGACGCTGCCCGCGGAATCGAGCACGTTGCCGAAGCGCACGATGACCGAACGCATGGCGCCCGGCGGCTCCGCCGAGGGCTGGCAGATCATCTCGGCGAGGCGCTTGGTCGCGCCGAGCACGTTGACCGGGTCCACCGCCTTGTCGGTGGAGATCAGCACGAAGCAACCGACCCCGCTGGCGCGGCTTTCGTGGATGACGTTGGCGGTGGCCAGGACATTGTTGCGCACGGCCTCGCGCAACTGGGTCTGCAGCAGCGGCACCTGCTTGTAGGCGGCGGCATGGAAGACCGCTTCCGGGGCGCTGCGCAAGGCGTGGCGCATCACCGCCGGATCGCCGCAATCGCCCAGCACGGGCACGCGCTTCACGTGCGGGAAGTCGCGACGGAGCTCCGCGTCCATCGTCGCCAGCGCAAGTTCGTCCACCTCGACCAGGACGATCCTGGCGGCGCCCTGCCGCGCGCACTGGCGGCACAGCTCCGAGCCGATCGATCCGCCGGCACCGGTCACCAGCACGCTGCGGCCGCCGAGCCAGGTCCGGATCGCCTTCCAGTCCGGGGTCACCGGGTCGCGCCCGAGCAGGTCCTCGATCGCGACTTCCTTCAGCTCGCCCGGGAGCGAGCGCCCCTCCAGCAGGTCGTCCAGGCGCGGGACCCGCCGGAACGGGAGGCCTGTCCGCTCGCAGGCGGCGACCACGCGGCGCATGGCGGGGGCGTCGAGCGATGGCATCGCGATCACCAGCAGCCCGGCGGCGGTCTCCGGCGCGATCCGCTCGACCTCGTCCACGCGACCGAGCACGGGCAGGCCCTGCAGGACGCTGCCGCGCAACTTGCCGGCGTCGTCGAGGAAGCCGACCGGCTGGTAGGTGCCCATCCGGCGCAGGTCGCGCACCAGGGCTTCACCGGCCTGGCCGGCGCCCAGGATCAGCACGCGCGTGCCGGTCTGCTCGGACCGCCTGCGCTGGTGGTCCTTCCACGCACGGTAGAGCAGCCGCGGCATGCCCAGCAGGGCGGTCAGCACCACCGGGTACATCAACAGCACCGAGCGGGGCACGTGCTCGAGGCGGTTGTACAGGAACAGGCCGACGGAGATGCCGACCAGGCCGAACAGGCTGGCCTTGAGGATGTTGATCAGGTCGGGGACGCTGGCGAAGCGCCAGATGCCGCGATACAGGCCGACCTTCCAGAACACCAGGCCCTGGGCCAGGAGGACCAGCACGACCTCGGTGGACAGTGGCAGCAGGGGCGACGGCTCGGAACGGATCGCATAGCGGAAGACGTGCAGGCCGATCCAGGCCAGCCAGACCATGAACAGGTCGTGCGCCACCACCGCGACGCGGGGGAGCGCGATGCCCTTCGGGGGAAACCACTGCTTCATCCGTTGCCTTCCCTGCCCTGGTTTCCCTGTTTGTTTCCCTTGGTCCTCGCCATCCACCACGCGCCGGCGCCACACAGGACGAATCCGGCCGCGGCCGCCAGGCTCCACCCGCTCCCGGCCGGCAGCCACAACATCAGCGCCACGCCCGCCAGCGTCCACGCCGCGTAGGCCAGGGCGACCGTGCCGTGCCCGGCCCGGCGCGCCCATCGCTGGTAGGCATGCGTGGCGTGGGGCTCCCACCAGCGCTCGCCGTTAAGGATGCGCGATGCCAATGTCAATCCCGCGTCAATTCCGAAAGGCGCAAGCGGCAGCAGGGCCAACAAGGCCCATTCATCAAATCGGGTTCGGACGCATGATAGTGCCACCACGCATGCAAGCGCGAATCCGAGCGCACCGCTGCCGATGTCGCCGAGGAACACGCGTGCCCTCGGCAGGTTGAACGGCAGGAAGGCGACACAACCGGCCACGAGCGCCGCGGCGAGCCAGGCGACGGGACCGTGGCCGGCCAGCAGCAGGTACCCGGCGCCAGCGATCCCGGCCTGGCTGGCGGCCAGTGCATCGATGCCGTCCATGAAGTTCCAGACGTTGACGAGCACCAGCGCCAGCAGTGCTGCGAGCACCCCGAACCACGCCGGTGCGCCCAGGAAAAGCCACAGGCCCGTCCCGAGCAGGGCGCCCGCCAGCGCGTGCACCAGCAACCGCACGATGGCGGGCAGCGGTCTGTGGTCGTCGGCCCAGCCGATCCCGGCCACCAGCGCCAGTCCCGTTGCCGCGGCGAGCAGCACCGGGCGCAACGCCGGCCGGGACCAGGCCAGCCAGGCCAGGGCCAGCAGCAGGGCCGCGACGATCCCCGCGCCCCCGCCCCGCGGCGTTGGCAACTGGTGGCTGCGGCGCTCGCCGGGGTGGTCGATCAGCGCGCGCCGGATCGCATAGCGGCGGGCCAGCCAGGTGCCGGCCGCCGCGACCGCCAGGTGCACGGCCAGCCACCATGCCGGGACGCCCCCCAGGTCCACCTCACACCACCGCGTAGTTGAGCAGCGGCTTGACCGTGCCCCACTCCTTGCAGCTCGGGCATTGCCAATGGTGGCTGCGCGCGCCGAAGCCGCAGCGGCTGCAGCGGTAGCTGGGGTTGCGCACCAGCAGCTGGTCGGTGATGTGCTTGAGGTCGTGCAGGGTCGCCAGCGGATCGGCGCTCTCGGCCAGGGTCAGGTCGATCAGCGCGGCCTCGCCGCGCACTGAGGGCCGGTCCTTGAGCTGCTGCGCCAGGTAGGCGCGCGCCGGGCCCACGCCCTGCTCCGCCTCTACCAGCCGGGTCAGCGCGAGCACCGGCGAGATCCCGCGGTAGTGCTCGGCCATCTCGCCCAGGAAGGCGCGCGCACCGGTGCTGTCGCCGGTGCGGGCGTAGCTGGCGAGCAACGCCGGCAGCAGCTCGGGCAGGTAGTCGGGGTCGTGGCGGGCGGCGCGTTCGAAGGCGCGGATCGCGGCACGGTCGTTGCCGGCCTCGACCTCGATCCGGCCCTCGAGCATGCCCGCGCGCACCGAGGTCGAGTCGGCGGCATAGGCGCGCGCGATCGCGGCGCGCGCGGCCTCGACCTCGCCCGCCGCGCGGTGGCGGTCGGCCAACTCGCATTCGAACTGCGCGACCAGCTTGCCCATCGGCTCGCCGGTGACCGCCTCGTAGCGGGTGGCGTTCTCGATCGCCTTGGCCCAGTCGCGCTCGGCCTGGTAGATGGCGATCAGGTGGCGCAGCGCCTGCGGCGCGCGCTGGTCGATCCGGGCCAGGTCGGTGAACACGGTCTCGGCGCGGTCGAGCAGCCCGGACTTCATGTAGTCCTCGCCCAGCGCCAGCAGTGCCTGCACCTTCTGCTGGTCGCTCAGGTCCGGGCGCTGCACCAGCGCCTGGTGCAGGCGGATCGCGCGGTCGACCTCTCCCCTGCGGCGGAACAGGTGGCCGAGCGCGACCTGGGTCTCGAAGGTGTCCTTGTCCAGCTCGGCGATGTGCAGGAACAGCTCGATCGCCTTGTCCGGCTGTTCGTTGAGCAGGTAGTTCAGGCCGCGGAAGTAAGTGGTGGACAGCTTGCTGACCTGGCTGTCGCTGTGGCGCTCGCCGCCGCGGCGCCCGATCACCCAGCCGCTGATCGCCGCCAGCGGCAGCAACAGGACATACCAGATCCACTGGTCGAGGAAGGCGATCACGGGCGCTTGCGCAACTTCTGCTGCAGCGGAAGGACCACGCTGGCGACCAGCACCAGGCCGCCGGCGACGACGCCGGCGAGCAGCGCGAGGATCAGGGCGACGCCAAGGCTGGCGCGCAGCACCGTGAAGCCGAGGTCGATCGAGACCGGCTGCGGGTTGAGCGCACCGACGGCGACGCCGGCGAGCAGGAAGGCGATTGCGAGCAGCAGGCGGAACAGGCGCATCGGGGCCTCCGGGGTGGACGCCAAGCTTACCCCGTGGGCGCGTGGCCGTTCAGCCTCAGTCGTCGACCGGCATGGCGTTGCTGACGCGCTCGCGCAGTTCCTTGCCGGGCTTGAAGTGGGGCACGTGCTTGCCGGGAAGCGCGACGGCCTCGCCGGTCTTGGGATTGCGGCCGGTACGCGGCGGCCGGTAATGCAGGGAGAAGCTGCCGAAGCCGCGGACCTCGATCCGCTCGCCGCGCGCGAGCGCGGCCCCCATCATTTCCAGAAGCGACTTCACCGCGAGGTCCACGTCGTCCGCCTTCAGGTGCGACTGGCGTGCTGCGAGGATCTCGATCAGTTCGGATTTGGTCATCTTGCTGTCGGCGGCTGTGCTGCGCAGCAGATGGCCCGGCGTCGCCGCCGGGCCATCGTGCGTGGGCGCAGTCGGTTACTCGGACTTGCCCTCGAGCTGCTCGCGCAGGAGCGCGCCGAGCTTGGTCGTGCCGCTGGAAGCTTCGGCGGCGGCCTTGTTGTACTCGGCCATCGCCTCGCGGCTCTCGGCCTCGTCCTTGGCCTTGATCGAAAGCTGCATCTGGCGGCTCTTGCGGTCGGTGCCGACGATCTTGGCCTCGACTCTGTCGCCCACCTTCAGCTTGTGGGTGGCGTCCTCGACGCGCTCGTGCGAGATGTCGCGCACCGAGAGGTAGCCCTCGACGCCGTCGCCCAGGTCAACGATCGCGCCGCGCGCGTCCACTTCCTTGACGGTGCCGGTGACGATCGAGCCGCGCGAGTTGCTGGCCACGAAGGTGCCCATCGGGTCCTGCTCGAGCTGCTTGACGCCCAGGCTGATGCGCTCGCGCTCCGGATCCACCGCCAGCACCACGGCCTCGACGGTGTCGCCCTTCTTGTAGTTGCGGACGATCTCCTCGGGGTTGGCGTTCCAGCTGATGTCGGACAGGTGCACGAGGCCGTCGATGCCGCCCTCCAGGCCGATGAAGATGCCGAAGTCGGTGATCGACTTGATCTGGCCCTCGACCTTGTCGCCCTTCTTGTGGATCGCGGCGAAGGTCTCCCACGGGTTGGAGGTGACCTGCTTGATGCCCAGCGAGATGCGGCGGCGCTCCTCGTCCACGTCCAGGACCATGACCTCGACCTCGTCGCCGACCTGCACGACCTTGGACGGGTTGACGTTCTTGTTGGTCCAGTCCATCTCGGACACGTGCACCAGGCCCTCGACGCCCGGCTCGATCTCGACGAACGCGCCGTAGTCGGTGACGTTGGAGACCTTGCCGAACACGCGGGTGTTGGCCGGGTAGCGGCGGCCGATGTTGTCCCACGGATCCTCGCCCAGCTGCTTCAGGCCGAGGCTGACGCGGTTGCGCTCGCGGTCGTACTTGAGCACGCGGACGTCGAGCTCCTGGCCGACTTCCACCACCTCGGACGGATGGCGCACGCGCTTCCAGGCCATGTCGGTGATGTGCAGCAGGCCGTCGATGCCGCCCAGGTCCACGAACGCGCCGTAGTCGGTGAGGTTCTTGACCACGCCCTTGAGCACGGCACCCTCGACCAGCTTCTCGAGCAGCGCCTCGCGCTCCTCGGAGTGCTCGCTCTCGACCACCGCGCGACGGGACACGACCACGTTGTTGCGCTTGCGGTCGAGCTTGATGAGCTTGAACTCCAGCTCCTTGCCTTCCAGGTACACCGGGTCGCGGACCGGGCGCACGTCGACCAGCGAGCCGGGCAGGAACGCGCGGACGTCCTTGATGTCGACGGTGAAGCCGCCCTTGACCTTGCCGCTGATGCGGCCGGTGACGGTCTCGTTCTTCTCGAGGGCTTCCTCGAGCTCGTCCCACACCATGGCGCGCTTGGCCTTCTCGCGCGACAGCACGGTCTCGCCGAAGCCGTTCTCGAGCGCGTCCAGCGCCACCTTGACGGTGTCGCCCACGCCCACGTCGATCTCGCCGTCCTCGTTGCGGAACTGCTCGATCGGGACGATGCCTTCGGACTTCAGGCCGGCATTGATGACGACCACGTCGGAACGCACGTCGACGACGGTACCGGTGACGATGGCACCGGGCTTGAGCTTGGCGATGTGGGCCTGGCTCTGTTCGAACAGTTCTGCGAAGGATTCGGTTGCAGCTGGAGTCATGTTGGTCTCTGTCGGCGCGCACGGGATTGTGCTTGCCGGGGGGTTGGGTGGATTGCCCGGGTTTTCCGGGGCCTGTCTGTTGCCTGGGAACCAGCCGGGCACCGCCCGGCCGCTACTGACTGGTGAGTTCCAGTACGCGCGCGACGACCGCGTCGATCGGCATCCCCGTGGTGTCGATGCGGACGGCGTCCTCGGCCGGCCGCAACGGCGCAACCGGGCGGCTGGCGTCGCGCGCGTCACGGGCCAGGATCTCCCGCAGCAGACCGTCCAATGTAACGGAAACCCCCTTGTCCTTCAACTGCTTATAGCGCCTTTCCGCACGCTCCTCGGCGCTGGCGGTCAGGAACACCTTCCAGCGGGCGTCCGGGAAGATGACCGTGCCCATGTCGCGGCCGTCCGCGACCAGCCCCGGCGGCTGGCGGAAGGCCCGCTGGCGGTCGCGCAGCGCGGCCCGGACCTCGGGGATCGCGGCGATCGCGGAGGCAGCGGCGCCGGCGGTCTCGGTGCGCAACTCGTCGGTGGCGTCGTGCCCATTCAGCAGCACCCGCAACTCGCCGTCCGCGGCCTCGCGGAAGCGGATCTCGGTATCGAAGGCGCAGCGGACCAGAGCCCCGGCGTCGTCCAGGTCGAGGTCGGCCCAGCCGGCGGCGACCCCTACGGCCCGGTAGAGTGCGCCCGAGTCCAGGTAGTGCCAGCCCAGGTGGCTGGCGACGCGGCGGCTGATGGTGCCCTTGCCCGAGCCCGAGGGCCCGTCGATGGCAAGGACCGGGACGGTGTGGTCGCTGGTATCCGGCATCGGGGGATTGTAGCCGCCGATCGCCTCCCAGGCAGTTGAATCGGCGAAGAAATCCCGGCTAGAATGTGCGGCTGGCGCGCTCGCGCCGTTTTTGTATGCGGCCCGCCCGCTCCATTCCAGCCATATTTCCTGCCGAGGTTCGTCATGAAGGTCCTGTCCTCCCTGAAGTCGGCGAAGGCCCGTCACCGCGACTGCAAGGTGGTCCGCCGTCGTGGCAAGGTCTTCGTGATCTGCAAGTCCAACCCCCGCTTCAAGGCGCGCCAGCGCTGAAGCCAGGGGCACGGGAGCGCCGCCCGGCGCCACGTCCCGTGAACCGCGTCACGCGAAAGGCCGCAGCAATGCGGCCTTTCCGCGTTTCCGGACGCTTACAATCGGCCGGACTCCCGACGAGGACCCTGGCATGAAACCCATCCTGATCGCCGCCGCGGCGGCCGCTGCCATCGCCGGAACCGCCGCCACGGGGACCGCCGCGGCCGCCGACACCCTCCTGATCGAGCGCGTGCAGCAGGAGAACCGCGCCGCCCTGCCCGCGCGCGGCATGACCATGGCCCAGGTCGAGGCCCGCTACGGCGCGCCCGCCGCCAAGCTGGAACCGCGCGGCGGCCAGAAGGCGGACTGGCCGGTCATCCACCGCTGGAGCTATCCGGCCTTTACCGTCTACTTCGAGCGCGACAAGGTGATCGACGCGGTCGAGAACAAGGCCAGCCCGGGCGAGATCGGGCCCAAGCCCCCGATCCGCTGATCCGACACAGAGAGCCGATGAACCCTGCACTGCGCCTTCCCGCGGAATGGGAACCCCAGGCCGCGATCCTGCTGGCGTGGCCGCACGCCGGCACCGACTGGGCCGAGCGGCTGGCCGCGGTCGAGGAATGCTTCATCGCGCTGGTGGCGGCGATCGCCCGTTTCCAGCCGGCGGTGGTGTGCGTGGCCGATGCCGACCTCGAGGCCTATGCCCGCGCGCGCCTGTCCTCCGCGCGCATCGACATGGACCGCGTCTCCTTCGTCGAGGTCCCGTACAACGACACCTGGCTGCGGGATACGGGGCCGATCACGCTGGTGGCCGCAGGGGAGAAAGGAGAAGCCGTGCTGCTCGACTTCCGCTTCACCGGCTGGGGCGGGAAATTCGAGGCCTCGGAGGACGACCGCCTGGTGGCCCGCCTCGCCGAGATGGGAATCTTCTCGAACTCCGAAGTACAAACCATTGATTTTGCTTTGGAAGGCGGGGCCATCGACACCGACGGCCGGGGCACCCTGTTGACCACCTGGCGCTGCCTGGCCGAACGCCACCCCGGCCAGGACCGCGAGGCGCTGTCGCGCAAGCTGGCCGACTGGCTGCAGCAGGACAGGGTGCTGTGGCTCGACCACGGTTATCTCGAGGGCGACGACACGGACGCCCACGTGGATACCCTCGCCCGCTTCGCCGCCCCCGACGCGATCGTGTTCCAGGCCTGCGACGACCCCGGCGACAGCCACCACGCCGAGCTCGCGGCGATGGCCGCCGAGATCGCCGCGCTGCGCACCGCGGACGGCAAGCCGTACCGGCTGTTCCCGCTCCCCTGGCCGCGTCCGGTCCTCGACCAGGGCCGTCGCCTCGCCGCCAGCTACGCCAATTTCCTGATCGTCAACGGCGCGGTGCTGATGCCGACCTACGGCGATCCGGCCGACGCTGCTGCCGCCGACGTGCTGCGCGCGGCGTTTCCCGGCCGCGAGATCGTGCAGGTGCCATGCCGCGACCTGATCTGGCAGAACGGCAGCCTCCACTGCCTGACCATGCAGCTGCCGCAAGGCACGTTGTAGACGCGCGCCCGCCTACAATGGCGGGATGAAGAAGATCCTTCCCGTCGCGCTCGTCCAGGAGCGCAACCATGGCGACGCCGAAGCCAACCTCGCGGTCATCGAGCAGCGCGTGGCGGAAGCCGCGCGCCAGGGCGCGAAGCTGGTGCTGCTGCAGGAGCTGCACAACGGCCCCTACTTCTGCCAGCGCCAGGACGTGTGCGAGTTCGAGCTCGCCGAGCCCATCCCCGGCCCGAGCACCGAGCGCCTGGGCAGGCTGGCGAAGGAGCACGGCGTGGTCATCGTCGGCTCGCTGTTCGAGCGCCGCGGCGCCGGGCTCTACCACAACACCGCGGTGGTGCTGGAAGCGGACGGCAGCCTCGCGGGCAAGTACCGCAAGATGCACATCCCGGACGACCCGGGCTTCAACGAGAAGTTCTATTTCACCCCGGGCGACCTCGGCTTCCATCCGATCGATACCTCGGTCGGGCGCCTCGGCGTGCTGGTGTGCTGGGACCAGTGGTACCCGGAGGGCGCGCGGCTGATGGCACTGGCCGGCGCCGAGCTGCTGCTGTACCCGACCGCGATCGGCTGGGACCCGAACGACGACCAGGCGGAGAAGGACCGCCAGCGCGACGCCTGGATCCTCAGCCACCGCGGCCACGCCGTGGCCAACGGCCTGCCGGTGCTGTCCTGCAACCGGGTCGGGCACGAGCCCTCCCCGGTCGGCGCCGCCGGCATCGACTTCTGGGGTTCGAGCCACGTGCTCGGCCCGCAGGGCGAGTTCCTGGCCGAGGCGCCGGTGGACGCGCCCAGCGTGCTGCTGGCCGAGCTCGACCTGCGCCGCAGCGAGGACGTGCGCCGGATCTGGCCGTTCCTGCGCGACCGCCGCATCGACGCCTACGGCGACCTGCTGAAGCGCTACCGTGACTGAGGCGGCCGCGCCGGGCTGGCGCGCGCAGCCGCACGCCGTGGTCGAGCGCGACGGCGTGCGCTACACCCTGCTCGGCACCGCGCACGTGTCCAGCAGCAGCGTGGACGCGGTGCGCGAGGCCATCGACAGCGGCGCCTTCGACGCCGTCGCGGTCGAGCTGGACCCGAACCGCCTGCAGTCGCTGGTGGATCCCGGCGCGCTCGCGCGGCTGGATCTGGTCCAGGTGCTGCGCGACGGCAAGGCCGCCCTGTTCGCGGCCAACCTCGGCCTGGCCGCGTACCAGCGCAGGCTCGCCGAGCAACTCGGGATCGAGCCCGGCGCCGAACTCAAGGCCGCGGCGCAGGAGGCGCAGGCGCGCGGGCTGTCGCTGCACCTGGTGGACCGCGACGTCGGCCTGACTTTCAAGCGCGCTTCGCAGCGCCTCGGCTGGTGGGGCCGCGCGAAGCTGGTCGCGGGGCTGTTCGCCTCGCTCGTCGCCGACGACGAGGTCCAGGCCGAGGAGATCGAGAAGCTGAAGCAGGGCGACCTGCTCGAAGCCAGCTTCGGCGACTTCGCCGGAGAGAACCCCGCGTTGTACGAGACCGTGATCGCCGAGCGCGACCGCTACATGGCCGCGCACCTGCGCGAACTGGCGATCGGACACGACAGCCCGCGCGAGGTGCTCGCGGTGGTCGGCGCCGGCCACCTCAAGGGGCTGGCCACGCACCTGCGCGAGGACACGGTCGCGCCGGCGGTCGTGCGCGCCGACCTCGAGGCGCTGAAGGCGCCCTCGCGCATCCCCTGGTTCACTATCGCCCTGGCCGTGTTCGTGCTCGGCGGCTTCGCCTGGGGTTTCTGGCACGGCGGCGTCGAGGTCGGCGCCGGCCTGATGCTGTACTGGGTGCTGCTCACCGGCGTCCTCGGCGCGCTGGGCTGCGCCATCGCCGGCGGGCACCCGCTGAGCATCGCCGCGGCGTTCGTGGCCTCGCCGCTGACGCCGCTGCATCCGGCGCTGGCCTCGGGCACGGTCAGCGCGTTGGTCGAGGCCTGGCTGCGCAAGCCGACCCACGCCGACTTCATGTCGCTGCGCGACGACGTCGCCACCCTCGGCGGCTGGTGGCGCAACCGCGTCGCCCGCGTGCTGCTCAACTTCTTCCTCACCAGCCTCGGCACCGCCATCGGCGTCTGGCTCGGCGGCGCCAGACTCCTCGGCGCCCTCGTCGGCTGACTACGCCGGCACGGGTTCGCCGCGGCGGCGGCGGGCGCGGCGCAGGAGGCGGCTGGTGCCGTGGCTGAGGTCGTCGAGGATGGCGTAGATGGTGGGCAGGAACAGCAGCGTCACCACCGTCGAGAACGCCAGGCCGCCGGCGATCGCGCGCGCCATCGGGTAGTACGGCGGGCCCTCGCCGGCGAGCTGCGTCTCCGACAGCGCGATCGGCACCATCGCCAGGATCGCCGTGCCCATGGTCATCAGGATCGGGCGCAGGCGTTCGCGACTGCCGGCCACCAGCGCATCGGTACGGCTCATCCCGCGCCGGCGCAGGTTGTTGATGTGCTCGATCAGCACGATGCCGTTGTTCACCACCACGCCCATCAATACCAGGATGCCGATGAAGGCCATCAGCCCCATCTCGGTGCCGGTGAGCCAGAACAGCCAGTACACGCCGAAGATCGAGAACACCACGCCACTCATGATCGCCAGCGGGAACAGCAGCGACTCGAACACCGCGGCCATCACGATGAAGATCAGCAGCACCGCGATCTTGATCGCCGCGAACATCTGCGCGTTGGCGTCCATCTGGAAGCCGAAGCCGCCGCCCTCGAAGGTGTAGCCGTAGCCAGGCGGGAACTGCACCGCGCCCAGCGTGGACTCGATCGCCTGCCGGGCCTCGGGCATGGTCGCCCCGGGCGCCAGCGCCGCCTGCACGGTCAGCATGGTCTGCCGGTTGATGCGGTTGATGGTGTCCGCCGACGGCGTGACCTCGACGTCCACCAGCGACATCAGCGGCACGCTGCGGCCGCCGGCGCCACGCACCATGAACGACTCGAGGTCGCTGGCGCTGTAGTCCTCGGCGCCCGAGAAGCGCACGCTCACCGGGATCTCGACGTCCTCGCGGTGGAACTCGCGCAGCGAGGTGCCGCGCAGCGCCATGCCGACGAACTGCGCCACCTGCTCGGCGGTGAACCCGGCCGCGGCGGCGCGCTCGCGGTCGACCCGCACCTGCAGCTCGGCGTTGCGGTCGCCGGTGTCTATGCGCACGTCGCGCAGCTTCGGGTTGCGCGCCAGGATCGGCACCAGGTCGTTGCCGAGCTCGGCGAGCACGGTGCTGGAATCGCCGACCAGGTTGAACTGCACGCCGCGGTCGCCCATGCCGCGCTGCCAGCCGATGCCGATGTTGGCGCGGGCCGACTTCGGCAGGCCCTCGCGGATCTGTTCCTGGATGCGCGCGGTGACCGCCGGGTCCTTCTGGTCGAGGTCGACCTCGGTCCGCGCCCAGCCCTGCTCGCTGTAGCGCGAGTAGATGCGCTCGACGTGGAAGCGCTCGCGGTTGGCGTTGATGAAGCGCTCGACCTTGGCCACCTCCGCGCCCATCTCCTCCTTCGAGTAGGCGCCGTGCCACTGGTAGTAGATGCCGATCTCGCTCGGATCCTGCTCCTCGCCGCCGTCGCCCTTGGCCAGCTTCATCGGGATCACGCTCAGCAGCGACACCACGACGATGCCGGTGACCGCCCAGCCGCGGTGCTCCAGGGTCCACTGCAGGAAACGGGCGTAGCGGTCCTGCAGGCGGCGGATGACGCCGGTCTCGGAAGCCACCGCCGGCGGCGTCTTCATCCGCGCCGACAGCATCGGGATCAGGCTCACCGCGACCAGCCACGAGGCCAGCAGCGACACCGAGATGGTGACCGCGAGCTGGGTGAGGTAGATCGTGATCATGTTCTTCTCGCCGAACATCATCGGCAGGAACACGATGCAGTGGCACAGGGTGCCCGCGGATAGCGCGATGGCCACGTGGCGGGTGCCGACGATGGACGCGAGCCGCGGCTGGTCCGGGTACTTCTCGCGCTCCTGGTAGATGGACTCCACCACCACCACCGCGTTGTCCACCAGCATGCCGACCGCGAGCAGCAGGCCCATCATGGACAGGATGTTGAGGGTCACGCCGGCGAAGTGCATGAAGCCGAGCGTCATCACGAAGCAGATCGGGATCGCCAGGGTCACCATCAGCGTGGACGGCCAGTGGCGCAGGAAGAAGAACAGCACCGCGATCGAGAGCACCAGGCCGATCGCGCCGGCCTCGGCCAGCGCCAGCAGCGAGCTGGTCACCTCGCGGCCCTGGTCGTCGGTGACGTCAATGGTGATGCCTTCCATCGCCGGGTCCTCGCGCACCGCCTCGACCTCGGCGCGGACCGCGCGCGACAGCTCCACCAGGTTGGCGGCGCGTTCCTTGTAGATGTCCACGCCCACCGAGGGCCGGCCGTCGACCTGGCGCACGTAGTCCATGCGCTGCGGCCGCAGGGTGACTTCGGCGACGTCGGACAGGCGCGTGCCGCGGTTGCCCAGCGGCAGGTCGCGCAGCTGCTGCAGCGAGTCGATCTCGCCCCTGGGCTGCACCCGCAGCCGTTCGCCGCCGTCGGTGATCATGCCGGCCGACACCGAGAAGTTGGCTGCCTGCAGGCGTCGGACCAGCTCGTCGAGGCCGATGCCGTGCGCGTCCAGGCGCTCGGGCGAGATCGCGACCTCGACTTCCTGCCTGGCCACGCCCTCCACTTCCACGCGGGCGACGCCCGGCAGGCGCTCGAGGCGCCGCTTCAGGTTGCGGTCGATCAGGTCGCCGCGCCCGGTGAGGTCCACGTCGCTGGTCAGGCGCAGGCTCATCGCCTCCTGGTCGGAGGTGCTCCAGCGGAACACGAAGTACCTGCGGAAGTCGTCCGGCAACTGGTCGCGGATGGCGTCGATGCGCTCGCGCGCCTCCGAGGCCGCGATCGCGACGTTGCGGCTCCAGTCGCTGAAGCGCACCTGGATGCCGCCGCCGTTGGCGTCCGCGCGCGAGTTCATGGACTCGATGCCGGACATGGTCGCCAGCGCCTCCTCCACCGGCCGCACCAGGTTGCGCTCCACTTCCTCCGGCGTGGATCCCGGGTACGGGAGCTGCACGAAGAAGAACGGCACCGTGGCCTCGGGGAACGACTCCAGCGGCAGCCGCACCGACGCGATCAGGCCGATGACCACCATCGACACGAAGAACATGATCGTGGTGACCGGACGGCGGATGCTGAACTCGGTGACGTTCATGCGTCGAGCCTGCCCCTCGCGGCGTAGTACTCGTCGGGACGGCGGTCGAGCAGGTCGTACACCACCGGGATCACCACCAGGGTGAGCAGGGTCGAGACAAGCAGGCCGCCGATCACCGTGATCGCCATCGGCGAGCGCACCTCCGCGCCCTCGCCGAAGGCCAGCGCCAGCGGCAGGAAGCCGAACAGCGCGCACAGCGTGGTCATCATGATCGGGCGCAGGCGCGATCGCGCGCCCTCGACCAGCGCCTCGCGCTTGGCCACGCCGGCCTCGCGCAACTGGTTGACCTTGTCGATCAGGATGATCGCGTTCTTGACCACCAGGCCGACCAGCAGGATCAGGCCGATGAACACCACCACCGACACCGGCGAGCGGGTCAGCAGCAGCGCCAGCACCGCGCCGACCAGCGCCAGCGGGATGGTGAACAGGATCACGAACGGGTGCAGCAGCGACTCGAACTGCGAGGCCATCACCAGGTAGACCAGGAAGATCGCCAGCGCGAACGCGAACAGCAGCGAGCGCAGCGACTCGTCCAGCTCCTCGCCCTGGCCGCCGATATGCATGTCCACGCCGGTGCCCAGCGGGTGCTCGGCCACGATCGCCTGCACCTCGCGCACCGCGGCGCCGAGGTCGATGTCGCGCAGGTTGGCGGACACGATCGCCACGCGGGTCTGGTCGGCGCGGTGGATCTCGCTGGGCCCGGTGGTCGCGATCACGTCGGCGACCGCGGCCAGTTCCACCGGCGCGCCCTGCCCCGGGTTCACCACCAGCCGGCGGATGGCCTCGACCGAGTCGCGCTCGGACTCGCGCGCGCGCACCAGCACGTCGATCTTGCGGTCGCGGAAGCTGTAGCGGGTGGCGACGTCGCCGCGCACCTTCTTCACCACCGCGTCCGCGATCTGCCGCGTGGTCAGCCCGAAGGCCGCGGCGCGCTGCTGGTCGAACACGATCTGGATCTCGGGGAAGCCCTGCTCCACCGACGACTTGACGTCGGCGTAGTGCGGGTTCGCGCGAAGCAGCGCGGCGAGCTTGCGCCCGGCCTGCTGCAGCGCGTCCAGGTCCTGCCCGCGGATCTCCACCTCCAGCGGCGGCGACAGGCTGAACAGTTCCGGGCGCGCGAAGTCCACCTGGGCATCGCTGCGGCCCTGCATGCTCGCGCGCAGCTTCTCGGTCTCGCGCGCCTCGAGCTCGCGGCTGCCGCCGCCTTCCATCACCACGGTCAGCTTGCCGATGTTCTCGCCGCTCTCGGTCGGGCTGGCGTCCAGCCGCGTGCCGGTGCCGCTGACGCCGTACAGCGCGCGGATGCCCTCGTCGCCGGCATGCTTCTCCTGCAGCTCGCGCACCAGGTCGTCGGTCTGCCGGAGCGGCGTGCCCGGCGGCAGCTTGACGGTCATCTCGAAGCGGTCCTGGGCGAGCTGCGGGATCAGGTCCGCGCCCAGCAACGGCGTCACCAGCAGGGTCAGCGTGAAGGCGGCGCCGGCAAAGCCCAGCACCTTGCCCGGGTGCCGGAGCGCCGCTGGCAGCAGCCGCAGGTAGCCGCGCTCGGCGCGGCCATAGGGTGCCATGGCCAGGTCGCTGGCCTTGCGCATCACCGGGGCCACCACCGCCACCAGCCCGCGCCAGGCGCGGATCACCAGCCAGGCGATGCCGAAGAACACGCCGCGGAACAGGCCGCCGATGCCGCGCCCGGTCCAGGCCACAGGCTTCTGCCAGGTCCGCGCGGGTTGCCAGCGCGGGTGCGGCGGCTCCTCCGGGAAGCTCAGCGGCGCCCGCCCCTTGAGCGAGGCCAGCATCGGGATCAGGGTCATCGCCACCGCCAGCGAGCACGCGATCGCGATCGCCACGGTCAGGGCCTGGTCGCGGAACAGTTGGCCGGCGATGCCCTCGACGAACACCAGCGGCAGGAACACCGCGATCGTGGTCAAGGTGGAGGCCACCACCGCCATGCTCACCTCGCGGGTGCCGGCGATCGCCGCCTCGAGGATGCCGAGCCGGCGCTCGCGCGCCTTGGCGATGGACTCGAGCACCACGATCGAGTCGTCCACCACCAGGCCGGTGGCCAGCGCGAGGCCGCCGAGCGACATCACGTTGAGGCTCAGCCCGAGCTGGCCCATGAAGAAGAAGGTCGTGATGATCGAGATCGGCAGCGACAGGCCGATCACGAACGTGCTCCAGCCGTCGCGCAGGAACAGGAAGATGATCAGGATCGACAGCATGCCGCCGATCACCGCGTCGAGCTTGACGTCGTTGATCGCGTGGCGGATGAACACCGACTGGTCGTCGATGGTGGTCAGGGCGATGTCGGCGGGCATGCGCTTGCGGATGTCCGCGAGCCGCTCCTCGATCGCGTCGGCGGTGGCGACGGTGTTGGCGTCGCCTTCCTTGTACAGCGCGAGCTCGACCGCCTCGTGGCCGTCGAGGCGGATGATCGCCTCGCGCTCCTTGTAGCCCTGGCGCACGGTCGCGACGTCGCCCAGCCGCACCGCCACGCCGCCGGCCGGCTGCGAACCGCCGGAGCTGCGCGCGCCCATCGCCGCGGCCAGCACCGCGGCGTTGCCCGAGGCCGCCGCGACCCGCGCCACCTCGTCGGCGGCGCCGTTGTCGCCGGCCTGCACGGTGCGCGTGGTCAGCAGCAGGTCGCGGATCTCCTCCACGCTCGCGAACTGGTTGACGGTGCGGACGAGATACCGCTGCGAGCCTTCCTCGAGGCGGCCGCCGGAGATGTTGATGTTCTCCTGCTGCAGGCGCTGGATAACGGTGTCGATCGACAGCCCGAGCCCGGCCAGCTTGCGGCCGTCCACGTCCACCTGGATCTCGTCCTCGAGGCCGCCGCCGACCTTGACCGCGGCCACGCCCTCGACCGGCTCGAGCTTCTTCTTCAGGTCCTCGTCCGCGTAGCGGCGCAGTTCCATCAGGCGGCGGATCGCCTCCTCGCCCGAAGCCGCTTCCTTCGGCGACAGGACCAGCCGCATGATCGGCTGGGTCGACGGATTGAAGCGCAGCAGCACCGGGGCCTCGGCCTCGAGCGGGAACTGCAGCGCCTCCATCTTGTCGCGCACTTCCAGGCTGGCCTGGTCCATATCGGTGCCCCAGGCGAACTCGAGCACGACGTCGCTCTGCCCGGTGCGCGACACCGACTTGAGCTTGCGCAGTCCCTTGACCACGCCCAGCGCCTCCTCGGCCGGCTCGGTGATCAGGGTCTCGACCTCGGCGGGCGCGGCGCCGGTGTATTCGGTGCGCACCGTCAGCGTCGGATAGCTGAGGTCGGGCAGCAGGTTGACCTTGAGTCCGCCGAGCGCGATCAGTCCGAACAGCACGAAGGTCAGCGTGACCATCGCCACCGTCACCCTGCGGCGCGTGGCGAAGCCGACCAGGCCGCCCGCGGCGACGTGGCCTTCCTCTCCGGGAACCGTGCTCATGGGGCCTGCTTCGGCTCTTCGGCGGCCTGCGCCGGCGCCGGCTCCGGCTCGGCGCCGAGCACCTGCACCGGGCTGCCTTCGCGCACCGCGGACTTGCCGGCGACGATCACCGCGTCACCGTCCTGCAGTCCCTCGCGCACCTCGATCCACTTGCCCTCGCTGTAGCCCGGGGTGATGGTGGTGCGCACCGCGCGACCGTCGCGCACGACGTAGACGGCAGGCTTGGCATCGTCCTCGAGCAGCGCGTTGCGCGGGATCACCAGGGCGTTGGCGCGCTGGTCGTAGTCGATCGCGATGCGCCCGAACATGCCCGGCTGCAACAGCCCGGCGTTGTCGAAGGCGCAGATCACGCGGAAGGTGCCGCTGCCGGCGTCCACCACCGGCGACACGCGGTCCACGGTGCCGGCGAAGCTGCGGCCCGGCAGTGCATCCACCTGCAACTGCACCGGCAGCCCGGGCTTCATCGTCGCGAGTTCGCGCTCGGGCACGTTGAGCGTGGCCTCGAGCCGGTCGCTGTCCACGATGCGCAGGATCGGGCTGTTGATCTGCACGAAGTTGCCGGGCTTGATCGAACGCTGCGCGATCACGCCGGAGATCGGCGCGCGCACGCTGGCATAGGAGACCTCGAGGTTTGCCAGCCGGTTGGCGGCGCGCGCATTGGCGAGGTCGTACTTGATCTGGTCGAGGTCGCTGGCGCTGACCAGCTGCTGCTCGGCCAGCTTCTCGGCGCGCGCGTAGTTCGCCTCAAGCTTGCGCACCTGCGCCGCGCTCTGCGCCGCCTGCAGTTCCGCACGCGCGGCGTCCAGCCGCACCAGCACCTGGCCGGCGCGCACGCGCTGCCCTTCCTCGACGTGCACCGACAGCGCGACGCCGCTGGTCTTCGCCACCACCTGGGCGTCGGCGCGCGCCTCGAGCGGCGCGGTGCCGGTGTAGCTGGCGGCGATCGCGCGGCGTTCGGCCCGGGCGACCTCGACCGGCACCGCGTCGGGAGCCTGGTCCTTCGCGGGTCCGCCGGCGCCTTGCGGCGCGCCCTGTCCCCCGCCGCACGCGGCCAGCGCAAGCAGGAGCACGGCACACGGGAACAGCGGCACCAGCAGGCGCGATCGGCCGCGGTTCGGGTCGGTCGTACGGGTCATCGGTCGCTCGAAGTGGGGTGTTGTATGTAGGTATATCACCGGCGGCGGGCGGGGATATCCGCCAGAGGTCATGGTGGTCGTTGGACACCGCCGTTGGGCTTGCGTTCACGACACCGCTATACTGACGCGATTGCGCGCGGCGCTGTCGTGCAGCGTGCTTCCCATCCTCGTTTCGAATGCGGACAAGCCCATGATCCGAGCGTTGCTGATCGCCTCCTGCCTGTGCCTCGCGGCCACCGCCGCGGTTGCCCAGGACGCCCCCGCCACCCCGGCCGACACGGCCACGGCCACGGCCAACTCCGGCGGCAGCGCCGAACGCGGACGCGTGCTGGCCTACACCTGCCAGGGCTGCCATGGCGTCACCGGCTACACCAACGCGTACCCGAACTACCACGTGCCGAAGATCGCCGGGCAGTCCGAGGCGTACCTGGCCAACGCCCTGGCGGAGTACCGGCAGGGCAACCGCCAGCACCCGACCATGCAGGCACAGGCGCAGGGCTTCTCCGAACAGGACATCGCCGACATCGCCGCCTTCCTGTCGAGCCTGAAGTGAGCAGCCGCCCCATGACGAACAAGCCCCTCCGCAACGCCCTCGCCCTCGTCCTGCTCGCTTCCTCCGCCATGCTCGCCGCCTGCGGCGGCGGCGAAGGCCACGAAGCCCCCGCGCGGTCGGGCTCCTCCGCCGGCCTCCCCGAAGGCAACGTCGCCTCCGGCGAGCAGCTTGCGCAGCGCAAGGGCAAGGCCACCGGCCAGGCCTGCATCGACTGCCACGGCGAAGCCGGCAACGCGCCGATCGATCCGTCGTATCCGAAGCTGGGCGGCCAGTACCGCGACTACCTGGCGCACGCGCTGCAGATGTACCGCGCGGGCACCCGCAGCAACGCGCTGATGGCATCGCAGGCCAGGGACCTGACCGACCAGGAGATCGCCGACCTCGCCGCCTACTTCGCGGCGCAGCCGTCGGAGCTGCGCGACCTCAGCCACCTGTAGGCGGGGTCGTCACCGGGCCGGGCACGCCCCGGCCCTACAGCGCGTCCTGGTTCTCCTGCAACGCGGGCTTCCACGGGATGTCCGGCGGCGGGCGCGCTTCCGCTTCCTGGTCCTGCATGTCGGGATCGTCCACGCCGCAGGCGCCGCCGAGCGCCAGCAGCGACACCACGCAGTGGATCTTCTTGCCGGTTCCCGGGATCGCGATGCTGACCTCGCGGATGCCGCGTCGCACCCACTCCTCCAGCAGCGTGCCGCCCGGCAGCCAGTAGCGGTCGAAGCGGGTCGGCTCGTAGCCGATCGGCGGCCGCTTGAGCCAGGTGCCCTCGCGGTCCAGGTCCTGGATGTCGGCGGTGACCGTGCCCGGCGGCAGGCCGCCGCCGGCTTCCGGCTTGACGCCCGGCGGCAGGCGCGGGCGGCCGGTCTCGTCGAACAGCCCGGTGCCGGCCTGCCCGCCCGGACGGTAGCGGTCCGACAGGCCCCAGTCGTCGCCGGCCCGGGTCGTCGGCAACGCACCTGCCGGAGCAGCGGGGTCGGCACCGGCGCCCGGGTTGGTCCCGGTGGCCTGGCCGCCGCCGCTGCCGGCCACCGCCGTGCCCCCGTCGACCATCGCGTTGCCATCCTCGGTGCCGGCGCCCTGCTCGCCCGCTCCGGTGGCGGCCGTGGTGCTGCCGGCGTCCGTGCCCTCGCCGTCGTCGCGGCCGTCCTCCGCCCCGGTGCCGGCCACCGCCGGCAACGCGCCCGGTTCGGTTGCCAGCCCGGGCACGCGGATCGCCGCCTGCGGCACCTCGACGCGGCGCGCGGTGGCATCGGGCAAGGGCGGCGCAGGCGCCGGCAGCGCCTGGACTTCCGCGGCGAGTTCCGGAACCTCCAGCTGGACTTCGCGCACCGGGGTGTCGCGCGGTTGTGCGCGCACGGCCGGCGTTTCCACCACCTCGATCTCACGGGCCTCTTGCGCGAGTTGCGGCACGCGCACCTCGACGCGCGGCACCGCCACGGTGCGCGGGGTCGGCGGCGGCAGCACGAACGGCGCATCCTCGACCGGCGGCGCCTCGGTGACCTGCACCGGCTGCGACGTGGGTTCGGGCGGCGCAGGCGGGGCGGGTTGGGGCTCCGGCTCGGGTTCGGCACGTGCGGGCGGCGCCGGGCTGGCCTCGGCGACACGCGCCTCGGGAGGCGAAGGCGCCGCGGCGGGCGCGGCCGACGCCGGTTCGCTGGCGACCGCCGGTTCCGGCTCCGGCCCCGCGGCCGCGCCGCCGCCCTGCTCTTCCGGCGTGCCCTCGCCGATGAACTCGACCTGCACCACGTCGTCGCCGAGGTCCTGCATTGGCTCCCCGCCATAGCGGGCGTAACCCACCCACAGCAGGAAGAACGCGATGAAGAACTGCGCCAGCGCCGACACCGTCATCGCCGCGATGCGCTGGCCGCGCTCGTCGCGCGACGCCGGGTGCCACTGCTGCCGCCAGAGCGTGGTGAAGGCCTGCCAGTCGTTGAGCTTCGGCAGCCTGCGCGGCACCTGCCGCAGTTCGCGCTGCAGCATCAGCGCAACGATCGCGTCCGCGGTGGCGCCGCTGATCGTGCCCATGCGTTCGCGCAGCGCGGCGAACCAGGCACGCCACCCGGGCGGGAACTCGCCGGCGGGATGCTGCGGACGCAGCGACCAGCGCTGGCGCCTGCGCAGGGCTTCGATCAGTTCGGCGGAGGTGAACATCCTCGGGGGACGCCCGTCGCCGTCCGCGCCCTACGCGGCGTCGCGCGGCACGTACGGAGCCTGTCCGGTGTCGTGGTCGGTGGCGTCGCGGACCGCGGTCACCCCCGGCACCCTGGCCAACAGCGTCTTCTCGATGCCGTTGCGCAGGGTCACGTCCACCATTCCGCAGCCGTGGCAGCCGCCGCCGAAGCGGAGCACGACCACGCCTTCGCCCGTGACCTCCTGGAGCGCGACATTGCCGCGATGCATGGCGAGCTGCGGGTTGATCTCGTGCTCGATGACCCAGCGCACGCGCTCCACCAGCGACGCCGACGCGTCCGGTTCCTCGCCCTTGATCTTCGGTGCGCGGATCTGCAACTGGCCGCCCGCCGGCTTCTGCTCGTAGTCGATGAATGCGCCATCGAGCCAGCGTACGCTGGCGGCGTCCACCCACAGCGTGAAGCCGGCGCAATCGATCGCCCATTCGTCGCCGGACAGGTCGTCGGGCCCCGCGAACTCGAGCCGCACGTCGGCGGAAGGCGTGCCCGGCTGGCGCGCGGCGAGGCGCACGCCCAGCCCCGGGATGCCCTCGCGTTCGATCAGGCGGTTGAAGTGCGCCTGCGCCGATTCGGAGATTTCGATCATGGGGCTATTCTAGCCAGCCCGACCGGCCGGAGGCTGAAGACATGCCCGACCTCGTTCCCCTCGACCAGGCCCATTGCATCGCCCGCCGCGGCAGCGAGCACCGGCTCACCGAGGCGCAACTGCGCGAACTGCAGCCACAGGTGCCCGGCTGGGAGCTTGCCGAAGGCGGCAAGGCGCTGGTGCGGACCTTCACCTTCAAGGACTACTACCGCACGATGTCGTTCGTGAACGCGCTGGCGCACATGGCCAACCGCGAGGACCACCATCCGGACCTGTCGGTGCATTACGACCGCTGCGTGGTGCGCTATTCGACCCACGATGCCGGCGGCCTGACCGAGAACGACTTCATCTGCGCCGCCCGCGCCAGCACCCTTGCTGGGTAAGTCGGCCGCTGCGCGGCCTGTGAGCGGCGGCTGCGCCGCCTGGTAAGTCGCTCGCTGCGCTCGCTGTAAACAGGAAGAGCAAAAGCTCTTGATTTTCCTGTTTACAAGGGCGCGTAGCGCCCGCTCACAGGCGGCGAAGCCGCCGCTCACAGCGAAGCGAAGCGAGCGACTTAACCTGTCACACGAGCCGGTCTAGCACCGCGGTGAGATCGTCGGGCAGCGGCGCGTTGAGCAGGTAGGAGGCGCGGCCGCCGTCGAGCGCGAATTCCAGCGAGGCCGCGTGCAGCGCAAGCCGCTTCAGGCCGGCTTTCCCGCGCAGGCGCCGGTTCGCCTCCGGGTCCCCGTACTTGTCGTCGCCGGCCACCGGGTGGCCGATGTGCTGCGCGTGCACCCGGATCTGGTGGGTGCGGCCGGTGTCGATGCGGACCTCGCACCAGGACTGCCCGCCGCGCCGTTCCAGCAGCCGGAAATGGCTCAGCGAGGGCTTGCCGGCTGCGTCCACCCGCACGTGGCGCTCCCCGCCCTGGCGCAGGCCCACGTGCAGCGGCGCGTCCACGCTCATGGTGCCGTCCGGCATGCGCCCGGCCAGCAGCGCCAGGTAGCGCTTGGAGATGCCGCCGCGGTCCTCGCGCATCAGCGCCTGCAGTTCCGCCAGCGCCGAGCGCTTCCTGGCCACCAGCAGCAGGCCGGAGGTGTCGCGGTCGAGCCGGTGCACCAGTTCCAGCGTCTCGCGTGGCCGCAGCGCCCGCAGGGTCTCGATCGCGCCGAAGGAAATGCCGCTGCCGCCGTGGCTGGCCACGCCGGAGGGCTTGTTGATCGCCAGCAGCCGGGCGTCCTCGAACACGATGCTGGCCGCCATCGCCTCGAGCATCCCGGGGGACGGCGTGCCCCGGTCGGCCGCCTCCTCCAGCCGCACCGGCGGGATCCGGACCGCGTCGCCCGCCTCCAGCTTGCGCTCGGCCTTCGCGCGGCCGCCATTGACCCGGACCTGGCCCGAGCGCACCAGCTTGTAGACCAGGCTGCGCGGGGCGCCCTTGAGCTGGCCCAGGAGGAAGTTGTCCAGACGCTGGCCGGCCCGGTCCACGGGCACCTCCACGGTGCGGGCGGACGGCTTGTCGGGAAGGGCCATGGCGTGCCTTGATCTGCTACACTCGCCGCGCGAGATAAGGGTTTGATTTCGCAGGGAGTTGCAGCCAGGGCCGAAAGCCCGCCTCCCGCGCGATTCCGGCAGCAGTGCGCGACCTCCGCCCCCGGGGCGGCCATGTTAGCGGCTCGCCGGCAGGCCCGGCCATCGCCCGGCGCGTCAGACGCCGGCGCTGAACAATGACCCGTGCGTCGCGCAGGCCCGAAGGCCGTGGCGCGACGCCGGCCCGAAACGGATACGAGAACGAACAAGCGCTCCCGCGGCCCGCCGTGGTGTCGTAGCGCTGGAAAACCTGGGGGTCCCGCCGCTGCCCCGGTGCGCAGCGGGACTTGCGGTGTGGATCCAGAGGCGAAACGCCCCACGGCGCCGTCGCGAGCAGGAATGCGCGAAGGACGCCAGACAATGAAAAGAATGCTGATCAACGCGACCCAGGCGGAAGAACTGCGGGTCGCGATCGTCGACGGCCAGTCGCTGTACGACATCGACATCGAGCAGCCGTCGAAGGAACAGAAGAAGTCCAACATCTACAAGGGCCGCATCACCCGGCTCGAGCCGTCGCTTGAGGCCGCCTTCGTCGAGTACGGCGGCGAGCGCCAAGGCTTCCTCCCGCTCAAGGAGATCTCGCGCGACTACTTCCGCGCCGGCGTGGACCCGTCCAAGGCCGGCCTGAAGGAGCTGCTGCGCGAGGGCCAGGAAGTGGTGGTCCAGGTCGAGAAGGAGGAACGCGGCAACAAGGGCGCCGCGCTCACCACCTTCATCTCGCTGGCCGGCCGCTACATGGTGCTGATGCCCAACTCGCCCACCGCCGGCGGCGTCTCGCGCCGGATCGAGGGCGAGGACCGCGCCGAGCTGAAGAAGGCGATGGACGCGCTCGCCATCCCCGACGACATGGGCGTGATCATCCGCACCGCCGGCGTCGGCCGCGACGCGGAAGAGCTGCAGTGGGACCTCGACTACCTGCTGAGCGTCTGGAAGGCGGTGGCCGAGGCCGCGCTGAGCAAGCCGGCGCCGTTCCTGATCTACCAGGAGTCGCGCCTGATCATCCGCGCGCTGCGCGACTACATGCGCCCGGACATCGGCGAGATCCTGGTGGACACGCCGGAGATGTACGAGGAGGCGCGCGAGTTCGTCGAGCAGGTGATGCCGCACAACCTGCGCAAGCTCAAGCACTACACCGACGACGTCCCGCTGTTCAACCGCTTCCAGATCGAATCGCAGATCGAGAACGCCTACGAGCGCGAGGTGCGCCTGCCCTCCGGCGGCGCGCTGGTGATCGACCAGACCGAGGCCCTGACCGCGGTCGACGTCAACTCGGCGCGCGCCACCAAGGGCAGCGACATCGAGGAGACCGCGTTCCACACCAACCTGGAGGCGGCCGAGGAGGTCGCGCGCCAGATGCGCCTGCGCGACCTCGGCGGCCTGGTGGTGATCGACTTCATCGACATGTCCTCAAACAAGCACCAGCGCGAGGTCGAGAACCGGCTGCAGCAGGCGCTGCGTTCGGACCGCGCGCGCGTGCAGCTCAGCCGCATCTCGCGCTTCGGCCTGCTGGAGATGTCGCGCCAGCGCCTGCGCCCGAGCCTGGGCGAGTCGAGCCAGGTGGTGTGCCCGCGTTGCGAGGGCCACGGCCGCATGCGCAGCATCGAGTCGCTGGCGCTGTCCATCATCCGCGTCTCCGAGGAGCACGCGATGAAGGACAACACCGGCCAGGTGCTGGTGCAGGCGCCGGTGGAGATCGCCAACTACCTGCTCAACGAGAAGCGCCGCGCGCTCGCCGGCATCGAGAAGCGCCACGGCGCCCCGATCGTGATCGTCGCCGATCCGCAGCTGCAGACCCCGCATTACGAGGTCACGCGCATCCGCGAGAACGAGCTCGGCGAGGAGAGCAGCCGCCCGAGCTACCAGCGCGGCACCCCGCGCAAGCTCGCGACCATCGCCCTGACCAAGGCCAACCTCAACGTGCCGCCCGCGGCCGCGGTGACCAACGTGCGCCCGGCGCAGCCTGCGCCCGTGCGCGAGCCGCGCGAGGAGGCCCCGCCCGCGCCGGTCGAGTCCGTGCAGGCGCAGGAACGCGGCACCGGCCTGTGGGACCGGATCCTCGGTTTCTTCGGGGCCGGCGAGCCGACCGTGGCCGGCAAGCCGCAGTCGCGGCGCAAGCCGCAGGGCGGCCGCTCCGGCGAGCGCAACGAGCGCCCGGAGCGCGGCAATGACCGCAGCGAGCGCGGCGAGCGCGGCAACCGTCGCGGCGGCCGCGGCCAGCGCAAGCAGGACAACGGCCAGCAGAAGCAGGAGCGCGGCAACCGCCAGGAGCGCCAGGAAAAGCAGGACAGGCAGCGCCAGGAGCAGCCGCCTAAGCAGAAGCAGCCGAAGGCGCAGCGGCAGCAGCGCAACGAGGCGTCCAGGCCCGCGCCGGCCGCCGAGTCCGAAGTCCGGAAGGACGTCGCCGCGCCCGCCGAGGCCACGGCAGCAGCCGCGGCCGCAGTCACCGTGGCGCCCGCGCAGGCGCGCGACGAGTCCGCGCGCGATGCCACCCCGCAGGTTGCCGGCAACGACGACGCGCAGGCTCCTGCCGGCAACGATCCGCAGGCCGGTGCTTCGGCTGCGCCCGCGGCTGGCGAGCAGGCGTCCGGCGAAGGTAGCGGGCGTCGCCGTCGCGGTCGCCGCGGTGGCCGTCGCCGCCGTCGCAACGCCGAGGCGGCGGCGTCCGGGAACGACGGGCAGGCCGGCGCCGACACCGACGCGCAGGACGCCGACGTCGCACCCGCGCAGCGCTCGCAGCCGGAGTTCGACTTCGACGACAACGCGCCGGCGGCTGCCGCCGCGGAAGCGATCCAGGCGCCCGTGGAAGCCGCTCCGGAAAAGGCGCCTGCCGTTCCCGGGACGGTGGAGCCACCGCAGGCCGTCGCCACCGAGGCCGAACCCGAGTTCGTGGCTGAAAAAACCGCGCCTGTGGCGGAGACCACGCCCGATCCCGCGCCGGAAGCAGCAGTGCCCGCGGCCGACGCCGATGCGCCGCCGGGCCTTGCGACCGAGTCCACCCCGGGCCTGTTCGATGCCCTGCCCGAGCCGGAACCGGTGCAGCCACCGGCCGAGGCCGCAGCCGACGCGACTTCGGAGGAAGCGGCGGACGAGCCGGTGCAGCCCGAATCGCTGGACGAGGACGCCGAAAAGCGCAGCGCGTGACTTGCGTGCCTGCCGCCTCCCCGTGGGGCGGCAGGCCGGTCAGGCCACGACGTCGGCGGGATCCACCAGCCCGTACTGGCTGGCCAGGCGCGCGAGCGCGATCGGGTCCTTGATCCCGAGCTTCTCGAACAGGCGCGACTTGTGCGTGTTGACGGTCTTGGCGCTGAGGCTGAGGCGCCGTGCGATGTCCTCCTGTCGCAGGCCCTGGGTCAACAGCATCGCCACCTCCATCTCGCGCGGCGACAGCGCCTCGAACGGCGACTGCCGTCCGTCCATGCCGTACAGGGCCAGCTTCTGCGCCACGCTGCTGGCCAGGAAGCGGCGGCCGGCGGCCACGGTGCGCACCGCGCGCAGCAGTTCCGAGGCGTTGCCGCCCTTGCCGACGTAGCCGGACGCGCCGGCCTCGATCAGGCGCCGCGGCAGCGGCCCGTCCTCCAGCACCGAGACCACGACGACGCGCGTGCCGTGGTCGCCGCGCACGATGCGCTCGGTCACCTCCAGGCCGCTGACGCCCGGCAGGTGCAGGTCGCACAGCACCACGTCGGGCTTGAGCCTGCGCACCTCCGGTAGCGCCGCCTCGCCGCTGTCGGCCTCGCCGACGACGTCGATGTCCGGCTCGGCGGACAGGATCATGCGCATGCCGGTCCGCACCAGCGCGTGGTCGTCGATGATGTAGACGCGAATCGCCATCCGGCCTCCCTGGAACAGGGCCAGACTAGGCGGGCGTGGCCGCGCCGACAAGCCGGCGACCCGCGTTCACCGCGGCGGGGATGGCGGAGAGGGTGGGATTCGAACCCACGGTCGTGTCGCCACGACGGCGGTTTTCAAGACCGCTGCCTTAAACCGCTCGGCCACCTCTCCGTGGCGCGCAGCTTAGCGCACGCGCCCGGCTCCCAGCAGCGGCGGCATGCGTTCGGCGAGGTAGTCGATGAACACCCGCACCGCCGGCAGCAGCCCGCGGCGCGACGCGAACACCGCGTGGCAGATGCCCTCCGGCAGGCGCCACTCCGGCAGCACGACTTCCAGCTCGCGCTTGCGCAAGGCATCGGCGCACATGGTCTCCGGCATCAGCGTGATGCCGATGCCGCGCGTCGCCAGCGAGCGCAGCAGCGGGAAGTCGGAACCGGCCACGCGCGGGCGCAACGCGATCCGCCTGACCTCCCCCGCCGGGCCGTGCAGCTCCCAGGACTGGTTGGTCTCGTCCTCGCCCAGGCTCAGCGTGACGTGTTCGTTCTCCAGTTCCTCCGGGCTCGCCGGCCGGCCCATGCCGTCGAGGTACTTCGGGCTCGCCACCAGCAGGCTCTGGATCGGGCCGAAGGTGCGCAGCACCAGCTCGCCGTCGTCGTCCAGGCGCGTGCGCACGCGGATCGCGACGTCGATGCCTTCGTTGATCAGGTCCACGCGCCGGTTGCTGACGTGGAACTGCAGCCGCACCTCCGGGTACAGCGCGAGGAAGTCCGGCAGCAGCGCCGGGATCTCCTGCTGCGCCAGGCTGACCGGCACGCTCACGCGGACCACGCCGCGCGGCGTCGCGCTGAGCCGGTCGACGGCATCGCGCGCAGCCTGTGCCTCCTCGAGCATCGTCTGGGCGTGGCGGTAGACGTGGGTGCCGACGTCGGTCACCGCGAAGCGCCGGGTCGAGCGCTGCAACAGGCGCACCCCGAGTTCCGACTCGAGCTGGCTGATGCGGCGGCTGAGGCGCGACTTGGGAATCCCGAGCGCGCGTTCGGCGGCCGCGAAGCCGCCGTGCTCGACCACCACGGCGAAGTAGTAGAGATCGTTGAGATCGTGCATGGGCGACGGCCGACCGTTCCATCCGGGGAACGTACCGTCATATCAGACCAGCTTAATTCCACGCTGGCAACGATCCACCATGGGTCCCTCGCGGCAGGCGCCGCTCCGAAAACACGCAAAGGGAACGCCATGAACCTCCTCCACGTCGACTCCAGCATCCTCGGCCAGGATTCCGCCAGCCGCCGCCTCAGCGCCGCCATCGTGGCCAGCCGCAAGGCCGCCGAGCCGGGCCTGCGGGTCACCTACCGCGACCTCGCCGCCAGCCCGCTGCCGCACCTGAGCGGCGGCTCCCTGGCCAAGGCCGACCCGGCCGAGGCGGCCGCCGCCGACGGGGTGATGCAGGAGTTCCTGGACGCCGACGTCGTCGTGGTCGGCGCGCCGATGTACAACTTCGCCATCCCGTCCACGCTCAAGGCCTGGATCGACCGCCTGGCGGTCGCCGGCAAGACCTTCCGCTACAACGAGCAGGGCATGGCCGAGGGCCTGGCCGGCGGCAAGCAGGTGGTGATCGCCAGCAGCCGCGGCGGCTTCCACCAGCACAGCGGCGCCGACTTCCAGGAGCCCTACCTGCGCTACATGTTCGGCTTCATGGGCATCACCGACATCGCGTTCGTGCGCGCCGAAGGCCTGGCCGTGTCCGCCGAGCAGCGCAAGCAATCGCTGGATTCGGCGCTGGCCTCGCTCGGCTGCCCGCTGTCCGACGCGGCGTGAACGAATCCGGCAAACCGCGCGGGCGGCGCGCGCCCGGTTTGACCAGGGTCAAGGCCCGCGGCGCGCGCCGCCGCTAGCCTGCATCGCATGTACGCCAATCCCCGCTTCGATGCTGCCCTGCTCCGCCGTTACGACCGGCCCGGGCCGCGCTACACCTCCTACCCGACCGCGCCGCAATTCAGCACGGCGTTCGGCGAGGACCAGTTGCGCGCCGCCGCGGCCGCCAGCAACGGCGACCCGATCCCGCGCCGGCTGTCGCTGTACGTGCACGTGCCGTTCTGCATGAGCCCGTGCTTCTACTGCGGCTGCAACCGGATCATCACCCGCGACCTCGCCCGCGGCGAAACCTACCTGGTGCGCCTGTACCGCGAGATCGCGCTGGCCGCGGAACTGTTCGACCGCGACCGCGAGGTGATCCAGCTGCACCTGGGCGGCGGCACGCCCAACTTCCTGTCGCCGGCGCAGCTCGGCGACCTCGTGGACACCCTGCGCAGCCATTTCCGCTTCTCCGACTCGCCCCATCGCGACCTGTCCATCGAACTCGACCCGCGCTACACCAACGCGCGCGACGTGCTGGCGCTGGGCGAGATCGGCTTCAACCGCGCCAGCTTCGGGGTGCAGGACTTCGACCCGGTCGTGCAGCAGGCGGTGAACCGCATCCAGTCGGTCGAGGAGACCCGCGCGGTGGTGGACGCCTGCCGCGAGGGCGGGTTCCGCTCGGTCAACGTCGACCTGATCTACGGGCTGCCGAAACAGTCGCCCGGCGGCTTCGCGCGCACGCTCGACACGGTGCTCGAAATGCGCCCGGACCGGCTGGCGGTCTACAGCTACGCGCACCTGCCGGAGCTGTTCAAGGCGCAGAAGCAGATCAATGCGGAGGACCTGCCGGACCCGGCCACCAAGCTGTCGCTGCTGCAGCTGGCGATCGAGAAGCTGACCGCGGCCGGCTACGCCTACATCGGCATGGACCACTTCGCGCTGCCCGACGACGACCTGGCGCAGGCGCAGCAGCGCGGCACCCTGCACCGCAACTTCATGGGCTATACCACCCACGCCGACAGCGACCTGGTCGGCCTGGGGGTCAGCGCCATCAGCCACATCGGCGACAGCTTCAGCCAGAACCCGCGCGACCTGCCGTCCTGGCAGATCGCCCTGGACGAGGGCCGCCTGCCGGTGTTCCGCGGCATGCAGCTGGACGAGGACGACGTCCTACGGGCCGAGCTGATCCAGCAGCTCATGTGCCAGGGCGAGATCCCTGTGGCCGCGCTCGAGCGGCGCCACGGGATCGACTTCGCCGAATACTTCGCCGACGCGCTGGACCGGCTGCACCCGCTGGTCGAGGACGGCCTGGTGCGGGTCGAGGCCGAACGCATCGCCGCCACTACGCAGGGACGCCTGTTGTTGCGTAATATTGCGATGTGTTTCGACCGTTACCTCGACGATCCCTCGAAGCGCCGTCCGGCGGAAGGGGCCGCGCCCAGGTTCTCGCGCGCCATCTGACCTGCCCGCCGGCCATGGAGCACGCCCCGACGTGACCGGCACCACCTTTCCCCGCGTCGACCGCAGCATCGTCGCCGACGACGGCGACGAATTCACCTTCTGCTCCACCTGCGCGTTCTCGCACGCCTGCCTGTCACAGGGCCTGGACAAGGCGTCGCTGAAGGACCTGCACATGCTGGTCGAGCACATCGGTCCGTTCCACGCCGGCGAGCACGTGTTCCGCGAGGGCGACCCGTTCGAGGCGATCGCGGCGGTGCGCGCCGGTACGGTCAAGACCTACAGCATCGACCGTGACGGCCGCGAGCACGTGCTCGGCTTCCACCTGCCGGGCGAGGTGATCGGGCTCAACGCGATCGCCGGCGACAGGTACCCGTGCAATGCGGTCGCGCTCGACACGGTCACCCTGTGCCGCTTCTCGTTCCCGCAGATCTCGGTGCTGGCCACCCGCCTGCCCGGGCTGCAGCAGACCCTGTTCCGGCTGCTCAGCCGCGACATCGGCACCGCCTCGCTGCTGGCCGGCGACTGGACCGCGGACGAGCGCATGGCCGCGTTCCTGGTCGGGCTGTCGCGGCGGCTGGCCGCGCGCGGCTTCTCGCCGGACCGCTTCCAGCTGACCATGGCGCGCACCGACATCGCCAACTACCTGCGGCTTGCGCCGGAAACGGTGAGCCGCGTGCTCAAGCGCTTCCAGGACGAGGGCGTCGTGCGCGTGGACCGGCGCGAGATCGAACTCGCCGATCGTCCACGCCTCGAGAACATGGCCGGCGGCATCCTCCAGTCCTGACCCCCGCTTGACCTGGGTCATGGAGCGCGGCCAGCGTGGTCGCCACCATGCCGCCAACCTGCAGGAGGCCAGATGGACAACACCCGCAAGCTCTGGATCGCACTCGGCGCGTTGCTCGCCATTTCCTTCGGCGTCCTGCTCTGGGCAGGCTCCGAGATCTTCCGCGAGGCACCGCCGGTCCCCGAACAGGTGGTGGCCGACGACGGCACCGTGGTGTTCACGAAGCAGGACATCCTCACCGGCCGCCGCGTCTGGCAGTCCATGGGCGGCATGCAGCTCGGATCGATCTGGGGCCACGGCGCCTACGTCGCTCCGGACTGGAGCGCCGACTGGCTGCACCGCGAGGCGGTAAACCTGCTCGACCTGTGGGCGCGCGCGGACGGCGGGATGGCGACCTACGCCGACCTGCCGGCAGAAGAGCAGGCGGCGCTGCGCGGCCGGCTGCAGGCGCTGATGCGCCGCAACACCTACGACCCGGCGACCGGCACCATCACCCTGCACCGCGACCGCGTGGCCGCGATCTCGAACGTGGCAGCGCACTACGAGAGCCTGTTCGGCAACGATCCGACGACCGCGGCGCTGCGCGAAGCCTACGCCATGAAGAACGACACGGTGCCGGACGCGGCACACCGGCGTGCCCTGTCCGCGTTCTTCTGGTGGACCGCTTGGGCGGCGGGCACCGAACGTCCCGGCAAGATCGGCGAGACGCTGGCGCCGACCGGGCCGGGGATCACCGAGCAGCGGGTCACCTACACCAACAACTGGCCCAGCGAGCCGCTCATCGGCAATACCCCGCCGCCCTCGCTGTGGGTGTGGTCGGCTTTCTCGGTGCTGTTCCTGATCGCCGGCATCGCCCTGCTCGGCTGGCACCACGCCTGGAGCCACGGCCGCGGCGAGGAGGAACCGCACCTGGTGCCCGCGACCGATCCGTTCGCGGCGCTGCGCATCACTCCGTCCATGCGCGCCACCGCCAAGTACTTCTGGGTGGTGCTGGCGCTGTTCCTGGCGCAGATCCTGCTGGGCGCGATCACCGCGCACTACCAGGTCGAGGGCCAGCAGGCCTACGGCTTCGCCCTGGCCGAGATCCTGCCCTACTCCATCACCCGCACCTGGCACACCCAGCTCGCGGTGCTGTGGATCGCGGTGGCCTGGCTCGCCACCGGCCTGTACATCGGGCCGGCGCTGTCCGGGCATGAGCCCAGGTTCCAGCGGCTCGGCGTCAACGTCCTGTTCGCCTGCCTGCTGCTGATCGTGGTCGGCTCGTTCGCCGGCCAGTGGCTGGCGGTGATGCAGGACAAGGGCATCGGCATCGACGCGGCCAATTTCTGGTTCGGCCACCAGGGCTGGGAGTACGCCGACATGGGCCGCTTCTGGCAGGTGTTCCTGTTCGTCGGGCTGCTGCTGTGGCTGGTGCTGGTCGGCCGCGCGTTGTGGCCGATCCTGCGCGGCCCCCGCTCCGGCACCCGCTCCATCGTCGGCCTGCTGTTCCTGTCCACCGTCTGCATCGGCCTGTTCTTCGGCTCGGCGCTGATGTGGGGGCACGACACCCACATCTCGGAGGTCGAGTACTGGCGCTGGTGGCTGGTGCACCTGTGGGTCGAGGGTTTCTTCGAGGTCTTCGCGACCGCGGTGATGGCGCTGATCTTCACCCGCCTGGGGCTGATCCGGACCTCGACCGCGTCGGTGGCGGTGCTGTTCGCGACCATCGTGTTCATGGCCGGCGGCGTGCTCGGGACGCTGCACCACCTGTACTTCGTCGGCACCCCGACCGCGGTGGTCGCGATCGGCGCCAGCTTCAGCGCGCTCGAGGTGGTGCCGCTGGCCTACATCGGCTTCGAGGCCTACCACACCTGGAAGCTTGGACAGGCCACGCCGTGGATGGTCCGCTACAAGTGGCCGATCCTGTTCTTCATCGCGGTGTCGTTCTGGAACATCGTCGGCGCGGGGCTGTTCGGCTTCCTGATCAACCCGCCGCTTTCGCTGTACTTCATGCAGGGGCTCAACCTCACTCCGCTGCACGGGCATACCGCGCTGTTCGGCGTGTACGGGATGCTCGGGATCGCGCTGGTGCTGTTCTGCATGCGCGGCCTGCGCGGGCAGATGCGCTGGAACACGGGCGCGCTCAAGCTCTCGTTCTGGGCGCTCAACCTGGGCCTGGCGCTGATGGCGGTGCTGACCCTGCTGCCGCTGGGCACGATGCAGCTGCTGGCGGCGATCGAGCACGGCTACTGGTACGCGCGCTCGGCCGAGTTCATGCAGAAGCCGATCGTCGACCTGCTGGTATGGATGCGGGTGCCCGGCGACACCGTCTTCAGCATCGGCGCGATCGCGCTGGCCTGGTTCGTGCTGCGGCTGTGGATCGCGCCGGCCCGGGAAGCCGTGGTCGGCGCGGAAGGCGCCGCGGACGAATGAACATGCAGGGGGGCACCGGCGGTGTGGCGGCAGGCAAGGGCCTGTCGCCGCGGCTGCTGGCCGACGCGCCGCACCGGCTGATGTTCGCGATCGGCGCGGCCAACGTGCTGCTGGCGATGCTGTGGTGGGCGGTGTGGCTGGTGGACGTGCGCTGGCAGTTGCCCGGGCTCCGGCAGCCTGCCGTCTACGCGGGCTGGCTGCACGCCATCGTGATGCAGTACCAGGTGCTGGCGCCCTTCATGTTCGGGTTCCTGCTGACGGTGTTCCCGCGCTGGATGGGGCAACGGGAGTTGACGCGCTGGCACTACGTCCCGGTCGGCGTCGGCCTGTTCGGCGGGCAGCTGCTTACGCTCGCGGGGGTGCTCGGCCCGCCGCACCTGCTCCACCTGGGCGCGCTGCTGACCATCGCCGGCTGGGCCACCGGCCTGTTCTACCTGCTGCGCTGGCTGTGGCACGACCAGGCCCGCACCTGGCATGCGCTGTCGTGCGGTGCCGCGATGCTGTTCGGCTTCGCGGGTTTCCTCGCCTACGCGGCGTACCTGCACCTTGCCGATGCGCGGCTCGCGTTCGCGGCGATCAAGATCGGCAGCTTCGGCCTGCTGTTGCCGGTGTACTTCACCGTCGCGCACAGGATGTTCCCGTTCTTCGCGGGGAACGTCGTGCCCGGATACCGTCCATGGCGCGCGATGTGGGTGCTGGCCGCGTTCTGGCCGCTGGCGCTGGCCCACCTGGCGCTCGAGCTGGTCCATGCCTACGCGTGGCTGTGGCTGCCGGACGTCCTGCTGCTCGGCCTGTCGGGCACCTGGCTGTTCCGCAACTGGCCGCGGGGTGGCGGGCCGCTGCTGGCGCGGGTGCTGTTCTGGGGCTACGCCTGGCTGCCGGTCGCACTGCTGCTGTACATCATGCAGAGCCTGCTCTATCTCGCCGGCGAGGGCTACCTGCTGGGCCGCGCGCCGGCGCACGCGATGTTCATCGGCTTCTTCGGCAGCCTGCTGGTGGCCATGGTCACGCGCGTCACCCAGGGACATTCCGGGCGCCCGCTGGTGTTCGGCGGCGTGGCCGTGTTCGCGTTCGTGATCATCCAGCTGGTGACCGTGACGCGGGTGGTGGCGGAACTGGTTCCGGACCAGATGGCGTGGCAGGCCGCGGCCGCGATCGGCTGGGTGCTCGCGTTCGTGCCATGGGTGCTGCGCTCGCTGGGCATCTACCTGTCGCCGCGCGCCGACGGCCGGCCGGGCTGAGCCGATGCTCGAGTTCTACCCGCAGATCAAGTCCGCGCACATCCTGGCGGTCGCGTTGAGCGGCAGCCTGTTCGCGCTGCGCGGGCTCGGCGTGCTGCTGGGCATGCGCTGGCCGCTGTGGGCTCCGGTGCGCTACCTGAGCTACGCCATCGACACCGTGCTGCTGACCGCGGCGCTGATGCTGCTGACCATCCTGCCGGGGGCGATGTTCGCCAACGGCTGGCTGACGGTGAAGCTGGTGCTGGTCGTGGTCTACATCGTGCTCGGCGTGTTCGCGCTGAAGCGCGGGCGCACGCGCGGCCGCAAGGCGCTGTTCTACCTGCTCGCCCTGCTCGCGTTCCTGGCGGTGGTCGGCATCGCGCGCATGCACCATCCCTGGGGCTGGCTGCTGCCCTACCTGGCCTGACCGGCGCTTGATGCAGGTCAGGGCCGGCGCCGGCCCGCGGCCGCAGCATGCGCGCATGGACCTGCCTGCGCGCGACGACGACATGCATCACCAGGACGAGCCGGGGATGACCGAGGCCTGCTTCCTGGGGCCGTACGGGGAGAACGACACCCTGCTCGAGAAGCTGGTGGTGGAGTTCCTGCGCGACCACGTCTACTGGCGCCGCAATTTCCATCCCGAGGACCCGCCGCCGATCCCGACCAGCGCCGCCCAGCGTGCCGGCTACCAGCGGATGGAGGCGCGCATGCGCCGCGAGCTGCACCAGCTTTCGGCGGCGCTGAAGCGCTCGGTGCCCTTCCACAGCCCCCGCTACATCGGGCACATGGTCTCCGACCTGCTGCTGCCGGGGCTGGCGGCGCAGATCCTCACGCTTCCGTACAACCCGAACAACGTGAGCGAGGACGCCGCGCCGGTGACGGCGGACATGGAGGTCCAGGTCGGCCTCCAGCTCGCACGCATGTTCGGCTACCGCCACGACCCGTCGCGACCGGACTGCGCCTTCGGGCACCTGGCCTCCGGCGGCACCTCGGCGAACCTGCAGGCGCTGCGCCTGGCGCTGGCGCTGAAGGCGTTCCCGGTGGCGCTGCGCGCGGCGCGGGTGCCCGGGCTCGCGCTCCCGGACGACGACCACGCCGCCTTCAACCTGGCGCCGGCCGCAGGCATCGTCCTGCTGCAGGACTGGCAGGACTGGCTCGCGGGCCTGGAGCCGGAGGCGCGCCGGCACTGGCAGCAGCGCGTGCAGGCGCAGCGGCTCGAGCAGCTCGGCCTGGCCGGGTTCCTGCAGGCGCATCCGGAGTTGCAGGTGCCGGTGGTGCTGGCCCCCGCAACCGCGCACTACTCGTGGAGCAAGGGCATGAAGCTGCTCGGGCTCGGGCGCGCGCAACTGCGCGCGGTGCCGCAGCACGACATGCGCATGGACGCCGCTGCGCTGGCGGAGATGCTCGACGACTGCGCCCGCCGCCGGCAACCGGTGCTGATGGTGGTGGGCGTACTCGGCACCACCGAGTACGGCAGCATCGATCCGCTCGACCGCATCTGCGACGCCCGCGACGCCGCGGCCGGGCGCGGCCTGGGCACGGCGGTGCACGTGGATGCCGCCTGGGGCGGCTACCTCGCCAGCCTGTTCCGCGATCCCGACGGCAACCTGCGCAGCCGCGACGAGGTGGCGGCCGGCTTCCAGGCCTTCCCGTCCCCTGGCGTGCACGCGGCCTTCGCTGCGCTGTCCCGCTGCGACTCGATCACCGTGGACCCGCACAAGCTCGGCTACCTGCCCTACGGCGCCGGCGCGTTCGTGTGCCGCGACCACCGCGCCATGCCACTGCTGGCCGAGGGTGCCGACTACGTGTTCCATTCCGAAGGCCCGGCGGACTACCTGCGCCACTACCGCAGCCTGGGCCGCTACACCATCGAGGGCTCGAAGCCGGGGGCCGCGGCCGCGGCCGCCTTCGTGACCCACCGGGTGCTACCGCTCGACCACGCCGGCCTGGGCCGGCTGCAGGCGCACTCGATCCGCGCCGCCGAGGCCTTCCACGCCGCCGCGGAACGGTTTTCCGGGGCGGTATCGGACATCTGCCGGGCGACCGTCCCCTTCGCCCCCGACAGCAACCTGGTCTGCCTCGCCCTCAACCCGGCCGGGAACCGGGAACTGGCCGTTGCCAGCGCCTTCGTGCGTGAACTCCATCGAGGCCTGAACAGCGATCCGAGCCAGCCGCTGCAGGTCCGGGAGTACTTCGGTTCGGTCACCACCCTGCACCTGGATGGCCTGGACCACGAAGACAGGAAAAGGATCGTGGACCGGCTCGGACTCGATCCGCCTGCAGGCGAAGGGGACGCCTGCCTGGTGATCCTGCGCCACACGCTGATGAACCCCTATCTGATCGACCACGAGAACGGGATCAGCTACATCCATGGCTACTTCGAACATCTCACGACCCGTGTCCGCGCTCTCGCAGACGCCCGCTGACGGCGCCGGGCGGCCGCGCGAACCGCGCGTCTGGACCGAGGAAGCGCTGGAGGTCCTGCGCCGCGAGGCGCGGCGCTCGGCGGACACCCACCTGCTGCACCTGCAGCTGCCGGCGTTCCCGGGCATCGACTTCTACTTCAAGGACGAGGCTGCGCACCCGAGCGGCAGCCTCAAGCACCGGCTCGCGCGTTCGCTGTTCCTGTACGCCCTGTGCAACGGCCGCCTGCGACCGGGCCAGCCGGTGGTGGACGCCTCCTCGGGCAGCACCGCGATCTCGGAGGCCTGGTTCGCGCGCCTGCTCGGCATCCCCTTCACCGCGGTGATGCCGGCCTGCACGGCGCCGCGCAAGGTCGAGGCGGTGGAAGCCCTCGGCGGCCGCTGCGACCTGGTCGAGGACCCTGGCGAGGTGCAGGCGCGGGCGCAGTGGCATGCCTCGCGCGGCGCCTGCCACCTGGACCAGTTCGGGCTCGCCGAGCGCGCCACCGACTGGCGCGGCAACAACAACATCGCCGAGTCCATCATCGGACAGCTGGAGCACGAGCAGCATCCGGAACCGGCGTGGATCGTGTGCGGCGCCGGCACCGGCGGGACCTCGGCGACGATCGGGCGGTACCTGCGCTACCGCGGCCTGCACACCCAGCTATGCGTCGCCGAGCCGCAGGGCGCCGGCTTCGCGCTGGGCTGGCGCAGCGGCAACCGCAACGCGCGCGCGCTGCAGCCGACGGTGATCGAGGGCATCGGCCGCCCCTGCGTGGAGCCGGGCTTCCTGTTCGAGGTCGTGGACGACGTGGTCGAGGTGCCGGACGTGCAGTCCATCGCCGCCGCCTGGCTGCTCGAGGAGCTGCTGGGGCGGCGCTACGGCGGTTCCTCGGGCACCAATTTCGTTGCCTGCCTGCAGCTCGCGGGGCGCTTGCGCACCTGGGGCAAGCGCGGCGCGATCGTCACCCTGCTCTGCGACCGCGGCGAGCGCTACGAAGAAACGCTGTTCGACCGCACCTGGCTCGAAGGGCGCGGGCTGGACCCGGCGCCCGAGCTGGCGCGCCTGCGCGCCAGCACCACCGCCTGACGCGGCGCGCGCGTCAGGCCTTGCGGAACACCAGGCTGCCGTTGGTGCCGCCGAAGCCGAAGCTGTTGGACATCACCGTGGCCAGGTCGGCCTCCTGCGCGTGGCGCAGGATCGGGTAGCCCTCGGCCTTCGGATCCAGCGACAGGATGTTGTACGAGCCGGCCATGAAGCCGTCGCGCAGCATCAGCAGGCTGTAGATCGCTTCGTGCACGCTGGCCGCGCCGAGCGAGTGCCCGGTCAGCGCCTTGGTCGACGACAGCGGCGGGACCGCGTCGCCGAAGGCCTCGCGCACCGCCTGCAGTTCGACGATGTCGCCCAGCGGGGTCGAGGTGCCGTGCGTGTTGAGGTAGTCCACCGGCGTGTCCACGCTCTGCAGCGCCATCCGCATGCAACGCACCGCGCCCTCGCCCGACGGCGCCACCATGTCCACGCCGTCGGAGGTCACGCCGTAACCGACCAGTTCGGCATGGATGCGCGCGCCGCGCGCCTTCGCGCGTTCGAGGTCTTCGAGGACCAGCATGCCGCCGCCGCCGGCGATGACGAAGCCGTCGCGGTCCACGTCGTAGGGCCGCGACGCGGTCCCCGGCGAGTCGTTGTGGTGCGTGGACAGCGCGCCCATCGCGTCGAACTGGGCGGTCATGCCCCAGTGCAGTTCCTCGCCACCACCGGCGAACACCACGTCCTGGATGCCGTGCCGGATCATGTCGGCGGCGGCGCCGATGCAATGCGCGGACGTGGCGCAGGCGGCGGACAGCGAGTAGCTGACGCCGCGAATGCCGAAGGCGGTGGCCAGCGAGGCCGAGACCGTCGAGCACATCGTGCGCGGCACCATGTACGGACCGACGCGGCGCACGCCCTTCTCGCGCAGCAGGTCGCCGGTGGCGATCTGCCACTCCGCCGAGCCGCCGCCGGAACCGGCGATCACGCCGGTGCGCGGGTCGCGCACCTCGGCCTCGGACAGGCCGGCATCGGCGATCGCGTCGCGCATGGACACGTAGGCGTAGGCCGCCGCATCGCCCATGAAACGGCGCAGCTTGCGGTCGATGGCCGCGTCCAGGTCGATGTCCGGAACGCCGGCGACCTGGCTGCGCAGGCCGAGTTCGGCATATTCCGGCACGAAGCGGATCCCCGGGCGCGATTGCCTCAGTGCGTCGGAGACCGTGTCGAAATCGTTGCCCAGCGGAGACACGATGCCCATGCCGGTGACCACCACCCGGCGCTGGCCGCGCGCGATGCCCATCAGAACCCCTCCGTCGAACCGAACAGGCCGACGCGCAGGTTCTCGGCGGTGTAGATCTCCTTGCCGTCCACCAGGGTGCGGCCGTCGGCGATCACCATCTTCAGCCTGCCGCGAACGACCCGCTTGATGTCGATCTCGTACGCCACCAGGCGCGCCTCGGGCAGCACCTGCCCGGTGAACTTGACCTCGCCCACGCCGAGCGCGCGGCCACGGCCCGGCTCGCCCAGCCACGGCAGGTAGAACCCGGCGAGCTGCCACATGGCGTCCACCCCCAGGCAGCCCGGCATCACCGGGTCGCCCTCGAAATGGCAAGCGAAGAACCAGAGGTCGGGGCGGATGTCGAGCTCCGCCCGGATCACGCCCTTGCCGTGGCGGCCGCCCTCGGTGGAGATTTCCGTGATCCGGTCGAACATCAGCATCGGCGGCGCGGGGAGGCGCGCGTTGCCGGGGCCGAACAGTTCGCCCCGGGCGCAGGCGAGCAGTTGCTCGCGGTCGAGCGAGGACGGTCGGGTCATTACTTCGAAGCGTGGGGAAAACCCGATTATGCCAGTCGCGCCAACCTCTTGACCTGCAAGACACGCCGGATTAACGCATAGTGAATGGCGCGGGATTGACCCACGTCAGTTCCATACGCCCGCGGATGGCCCAAGCTTCGCGCAACGGTCCCGTGGACCCAACACCCCAGGAAAGGGAGCAACGATGAAACCGACCCTCCGACATGCCCTGGTCGCCGTGGCCCTGGCCACGCTGGCGCTCGCAGGCTGCCGTGGCGACGGCAACGCCGACCAGCCCGCGGCCACCGCCGCGCAAGGTTCAGGCGGTTCCCTCAAGGGCGACTTCGGCCCGCCGCAGGGCGAGCCGATCGAGGCGGTGCTGACGTCGCCGCCGAACGTGCCGCCGCCGGTCAACCGCGACTACCCGGCCAAGGTCGTGGTCACGCTCGACGTGATCGAGAAGGACATGGAGATCTCGCCCGGCGTCACCTACACCTTCTGGACCTTCGGCGGGACCGTGCCGGGCAGCTTCATCCGCGTGCGCCAGGGCGACACCGTGCAGTTCCACCTGCGCAACATGCCCGACAGCAAGATGCCCCACAACATCGACCTGCACGGCGTCACCGGCCCGGGCGGCGGCGCCTCGTCGACGTTCACCGCGCCCGGCCACGTCAGCCGCTTCACCTTCAAGGCGCTCAATGCCGGCCTGTACGTCTACCACTGCGCGACCGCGCCGGTGGGCATGCACATCGCCAACGGCATGTACGGCCTGATCCTGGTCGAGCCGCCGGAGGGGATGCCGCCGGTGGACCGCGAGTACTACGTGATGCAGGGCGACTTCTACACCACCGGCAAGTACCGCGAGAAGGGCCACCAGGACTTCGACATGCAGAAGGGCGTGGACGAGAACCCCACCTACGTCCTGTTCAACGGCATGGAGGGCGCGCTCACCGGCGACAACGCGCTCAAGGCCAACACCGGCGAGAACGTGCGCCTGTACGTGGGCAACGGCGGCCCCAACCTGGTGTCGAGCTTCCACGTCATCGGCGAGATCTTCGACAAGGTCTGGTTCGAGGGCGGCACGCGCTACAACGAGAACGTGCAGACCACGCTGATCCCGGCGGGCGGCGCCGCGATCATGGACTTCCACCTGGAGGTCCCGGGCAGCTACGTGATGGTCGACCACTCGATCTTCCGCGCCTTCAACAAGGGCGCGCTGGCGATCCTCAAGGCCGAGGGCCCGGAGCGCCCCGAGATCTACTCGGGCAAGGAAGTGGACGCGATGTACATCGGCGACCAGGCCGCACCCAACCTGGCCGCGGTCGGCCAGGCGGCGGAGGCGGCGCAGACCGGCGAACTCACGGTCGAGGACCAGGTCAAGGCCGGCGAGGCGCTGTTCGCGGGCACCTGCTCGACCTGCCACCAGGCCAACGGCCAGGGCCTCGAGGGCGTGTTCCCGCCGCTCGCCGGCTCCGACTGGATCGCGGCCGATCCCAAGCGCCTGCCGCAGGTGATCCTGCACGGCCTGTCCGGCCCGGTCACGGTCAACGGCGTCGAGTACAACTCGGTGATGCCGCCGATGTCGCAGCTCACCGACGACGAGGTCGCCAACATCTCGACCTACGTGCTCAACAGCTGGGGCAACCCGGGTGGCTCGATCAGCAAGGAAGAGGCCGCGGCCGCCCGCAAGGGTCCGCCGATCGGCGCCGGCGGGATGGAGGCGCACTGACGCCCCATGGCCCTGCCCCGCGCCATGCGCCGCAGCCTCGCCATCCTGTTCGTCGCCCTGCCCGTCGCCGCGTTCGCGGCGGCGGGCAATGGCTGGGTGCAGGTCCCCGGCGGCAGCTTCGAGTCGGCGATCGACTTCGAGGACGTGGACACGCTGCGGGTCGCGCCGTTCGAACTGCAACGCCGGCCGGTGACCAACGCCGAGTTCCTGGCCTTCGTGCAGGCGCGTCCGGAATGGCGCCGCGACCGCGTGGCGAGCGTGCTCGCCGACGGGCGCTACCTGCAGCACTGGCCGGAGGCGACCGCGCTGGAATCCGACGCGCAGGGCCGGCAGCCGGTGGTCAACGTGAGCTGGTTCGCGGCGCAGGCCTATTGCGAGGCCCAAGGGGCGCGCCTGCCGACGTGGGCGGAGTGGGAATACGTGGCCGCCGCCGACGAAACCCGTCGCGACGCACGCCGCGACCCGGCCTGGCGCGAGCGCATCCTCGCGTGGTACTCCGAGCCGACGCGCAAGGTGCTGCCGCGCGCCGGCCTGCAGGCTCCCAATGCCTACGGCGTGCAGGACATCCACGGCCTGGTCTGGGAGTGGACCGAGGACTTCTCCTCGCTGCTGATGGATCCCGAGTCGCGCAACCAGGGCGATCCCGGCAAGGCGAAGTTCTGCGGGGCCGGGGCGTTGTCCATCGACGACCGCGACAACTACGCGGTACTCATGCGGGTGGCGATGCTGTCCTCGCTGGCCGCGAACGACACCACCACCAGCATGGGATTCCGCTGCGCGAGGAGCCGGCAACCGTGAACGTGAAGCCTTTCCGTCCCCTGCCGCTGGCACTGGCGGCGGCCCTGGCCTGCGTGCCGTTCGCGGCGCTGGCGCAGTCCGGCACGATGCCCGGGGTCGAGTCCTCGGTGTCCACGCGCGCGGCGGAACTGCCGCGCGATTCGGTCTACCAGTTGCCGCTGCGCCTGACCGACCAGCATGGCAGGACGCTGCAGTGGCAGTCGCGGCGCGGCAAGCCGCAACTGGTGTCCATGTTCTACGCCTCCTGCCGCTACATCTGCCCGCTGATCATCGAGGGCGGCAAGGCGGTGGAACGCGCGCTCACGCCGGCGCAGCGCGAACGGCTGGGTGTGATGCTGATCAGCATGGATCCGGAACGCGACACGCCGCAGGCCCTGGCCGCGCTGGCGGAGGAACGCCGGGTCGATCCGCGCTGGGTGCTGGCCGCGCCGGCGCCGGGCGACGTGCGCAGCGTCGCGGGCGTGCTCGACGTGCGCTACCGCCAGCTCTCCGACGGTGAGTTCAACCACACCAGCGCGCTGATCCTGCTCGATGCCGAGGGGCGCATCGTCGCGCGCACCGAGAAGATCGGCACCCGCCCCGATCCGGAGTTCGTGACCGCGGTGCAGGCCCTCCTGTAGTCGCGGCGCGAGCGCCGCTCCTACACGATCCGGTCGATGCCGCCCATGTACGGGCGCAGTGCCTCGGGCACCGTGATCGAGCCGTCCGCCTCCTGGTAGTTCTCCATCACCGCGATCAACGCGCGGCCGACGGCCACGCCGGAGCCGTTGAGCGTGTGCACCGGCTCCGGCTTGCCGCCCTCCGGGTTGCGCCAGCGCGCCTGCATGCGCCGCGCCTGGAAGTCGCCGCAGTTCGAGCACGAAGAGATCTCGCGGTAGGCCTCCTGCGACGGCAGCCACACCTCCAGGTCGTAGGTCTTGCGCGCGGAGAAGCCCATGTCGCCGGTGCACAGCAGCACCTTGCGGTACGGCAGGCCGAGCTTCTCGAGCACCACCTCCGCGCAGCGGGTCATGCGCTCGTGCTCGGCGTCGCTGTCGCCGGGCGCGGTCACCGACACCAGCTCCACCTTCTCGAACTGGTGCTGGCGGATCATGCCGCGGGTGTCGCGGCCGTGGCTGCCGGCCTCGGCGCGGAAGCACATCGAATGCGCGGTCACGCGCAGCGGCAGCGCCGCCGGCTCGAGGATCTCCTCGCGCACCAGGTTGGTCAGCGGCACTTCCGCGGTCGGCACCAGGTAGCGCTTCGACGCCGCCTCGCCCTCCCCGACCACGGTCGAGAACAGGTCGTCCTCGAACTTGGGCAGCTGGCCAGTGCCGCGCATCGCGTCGGCATTGACCAGCAACGGCACGTTGGCTTCCAGGTAGCCGTGCTCGCCGGTATGCAGGTCGAGCATGAACTGCGCCAGCGCGCGGTGCAGGCGCGCGATGCCGCCACGCAGCACGGTAAAGCGCGCGCCGGACAGCTTGGCGCCGGCGTCGCCGTCGAGCCAACCGTGGCGCGCGCCGAGCTCGACATGGTCCTTCACCGGGAAGTCGAACGCGCGCGGCGTGCCCCAGCGCGACTGCTCGACGTTCTGCGACTCGTCCGCGCCCTCCGGCACCGACGGATCGGGAAGGTTGGGGATGCCGAGCGCGAGCGCGTCGAGCGCGGCACGGACCTCGGCCAGGCGCGCCTCCGAGGCCTTCAGTTCCTCGCCGAAGCCCGCGACCTCGGCCAGCAGCGGCGCCACGTCCTCGCCGCGCGCCTTGGCCTGGCCGATCGCCTTGCTGCGGGTGTTGCGCAGGTTCTGCAGTTCCTGCGTGCGCACCTGGATGTCCTTGCGCTCCGCCTCCAGCGCTTCCAGCGCGGCAACGTCCAGCGCGAAACCGCGGCTCGCGCGCAGGCGCGCGGCGGTATCGGCGAGGTGGGTGCGGAGGAGCGCGGGATCGAGCATGGCCAGGGTCACGGAGCAGGATGGAAGCTGAATTATCGCGTGTTTATGCCGTGCCTTGCCGCGATGCCGCGCCGGGCCGTGCCAGAATGCGGCCAACACGGAACCGGAACCCGCGATGCCTGCCCCCGCACCCGAGACCGATCCGCCCGCGCGCGCGCCACGGCGCGATCGCCGCGGCCGGCCCGACTGGCTGCCCTCGCGCACCGCCCTGCTGGTCGCCGCGATCGCCTTCGGCGCCGGGCTGCTGCTGTTCGCCGCGCTGTGGCTCGACCAGCGCAACGACAACGATTTCTTCAAGGCCGACGGGGTCCCGCGCAGCATCGAGGGCCAGGTCTTCGAACCCTTGCCCACGCCACTGCCGGCCGGCGGCGAAGGCCGCGTGGCGCGTGGCGGGGAGAGCGAAGACGCGGACGGGCCCGGCCCGGGCGAAGCCCGCGATTTGCCGCCTCCCCCGCCCGCCCCGGTCCCGCCGCCGGTCGCGCCCGCGCCCGTCCCGGCCCCTCCGCCGCTGGCCGACGCCAGCCTGCCGCGGCCGGTGGACGCGCCGCCCCCGCGCTACCCGCGCCGCGCCCAGCGCCGCGGGCAGGAGGGCACCGTGGTGCTGCGCGTGCACGTGGACGCGCGCGGCGTGCCCGGCCAGGTCGACATCGTCGACGGCAGCGGTTCGCGCGACCTCGACCGTGCCGCGCTCGAGGCGGTGCGCCGCTGGCGCTTCGCGCCGGCGGTGCGCGACGGCCGACCGGTGGACGGCACCGTGCAGGTGCCGATCGACTTCACCCTGCAGCGCTGAGCCCGAAGCCGGCGTCGCGCGCCAGCACCTCGAAGCCCGGGAACGAGGTCGCGACGTTGCCGACGTCGCCGATGCGCACGGGGGCGCGCGCGACCTGCCCGGCCACGGCGAAGGCCATGGCGATGCGGTGGTCGGCGTGGCTGTGCACCGTGCCGCCCTGCAGCGTGCCGCCGCGTACCACCGCGCCGTCAGGGGTTTCCTCGACCGCGATGCCCAGCGTGCGCAGGCCGGAAGCCATCGCCGCGATGCGGTCGGATTCCTTCACCCGCAACTCGGCCGCGCCGCGGATCCGGGTGGCGCCGCGGGCAGCCGCTGCCGCGATGCACAGCACCGGGAACTCGTCGATCATGTCCGGCACCACGTCCAGCGGGACGTCCACGCCGTGCAGCGGGGCATGGCGGACGACGATGTCGGCGAGCGGTTCGCCCGCGCGTCCCGGACCGGCGCACGGCACCAGTTCCAGGTCCGCGCCCATCGCGCGCAGCACGCGGAGCAACCCGGTGCGGCGCGGGTGCACGCCCACCTCGCGCAGGCGCAGTTCCGATCCCGGGACCAGGCTGGCGGCGACGATGAAGAACGCAGCCGAGGAGAAGTCCGCCGGCACCTGCAGGTCGGTGGCGACGAGGCGCTGGCCGCCATGCACCGCGGCCCGGCCCGGCGCGCGCGACACCTCGGCGCCGAACGCCGCCAGCATGCGCTCGGTGTAGTCGCGGGTCGGCCGCGGCTCGCGCACCACGGTCTCGCCGTCCGCCCACAGCCCTGCCAGCAGCAGCGCCGACTTCACCTGGGCGCTGGCCACCGGCAAGGCGTGCTCCCTGCCCTGCAACGGCCGGCCGCCATGGATGCGCAGCGGCGCGTGGCCGTCGCTGGCGTCGATGCGCGCGCCCATCGCCTGCAGCGGCTCGATCACGCGACGCATCGGGCGGCGGCCGAGCGAGGCGTCGCCGACCAGTTCGCTGTCGAACGCCTGCGCCGCGAGCAGCCCGGCGAGCAGTCTCATGGCGGTGCCGGCGTTGCCGCAGTCCAGCGCCTCCCGGGCCGCGTGCAGCCCGTGCATGCCGACGCCGTGCACGATGCGCACGCCGTCCTCCGGGATCTCGATGGCCACGCCGAGCTGGCGGAAGATGGCGGCGGTGGCGCGGGTATCCGCGGCCTCCAGGAATCCGTCGATCCGGCTCTCGCCCTCTGCGATCGCGGCCAGCATCACCGCGCGGTGGGAGACCGACTTGTCGCCGGGGATCGCCAGGTCGCCGCGCAGGGCCGTGCCCGGCGTGGCGACCCAGTCGCGCCTGTCAGCCATGGCGACGCGCGAAGTCGGCCATGAACCCGGCCAGCGCCTGCACGCCCGCCTCGGGCATCGCGTTGTACAGGGAAGCGCGCATGCCGCCGAGGGCGCGATGGCCCTTCAGCCCGATCAGGCCGGACGCCTTCGCCTCGGACAGGAACGTGGCGTCGAGCGCGCTGTCGTGCAGCGAGAACGGCACGTTCATGCGCGAACGCGCGGCCGGCGCCACCTGGTTGCGGTAGAAGCCGCCCGAGCCGTCGATGGCGGCATACAGCAGTTCCGCCTTGCGCGCGTTGCGGCGCGCGAACTCGGCGACCCCGCCCTCGCCGAGCATCCACTTCAGCGACAGGCCGAGCAGGTACCAGTTCCAGGTCGGCGGCGTGTTGAGCATCGAGCCCTTGGCCGCGTGCGCGCGCAGGTCGAGGATCTCGGCGCGCGGCTGGCCCTCGCGCTCGAGCAGGTCGCGGCGCACGATCGCGAAGGCGATCCCCGCCGGCCCCAGGTTCTTCTGCGCGCCGCCGTACAGCACCGCGTAGCGCGACACCTCGACCGGTTCCGACGCGATCGAGGAGCTGAAGTCGGCGACCAGCGGCGTGGCGCCGACCTCGGGCACGTCGCGGAACTCGACGCCGTGGATGGTCTCGTTGGCGGTGACGTGGACGTAGGCGGCGTCGTTCGAGAGCCGCCACTCCGACGGCGGCGGGATGTCGCGGAAACCGGTGTCCTCGCTGCTGGCGGCCACGTGCGCCGCCACGCCGTGGCGTGCCTGCTTGAGCGCGGTCTTGCCCCAGTGGCCGGTGATCACGTAGTCCACCGCCTGCCCCGGTGCGGCGAAGTTGAGCGGCAGCAGCGCCTGCATCAGGGTGGCGCCGCCGGTGGTGAACAGCACCGCGTAGTCGGCCGGCACCGACAGCAGCGTGCGCAGGTCGGCCTCGGCTTCCGCCGCCACCTGCATGAACTCCGCGCCACGGTGGCTGAGTTCGGCCACCGAGGCGCCGGTGCCTCGCCAGTCCAGCATTTCGTCCGCCGCCTGGCGCAGGACGGGTTCGGCCAGCGTCGCCGGCCCGGCACTGAAGTTGAATGCGCGCATGACGGGAAGCCTACAGCAGCAACAGCGCGCTGAGCACGGCGGCGATCAGCAACGCCGCGAGCAGCAGCCACGGCAGGCGCAGCGGCGCCGGCGACGCGCGCTTGCCTTCCTGGTCCGCCGCCGCGCGAACGTCCCCGGCGTCGAACGGCAACGGTGCATCGCAAGGGGCTTCCAGCACGAAGCGATCGCGCGCGCCGACCAGCAACTGGTCGCCGGCGTGCAGCTCGGCATCCCGCACCTGCTCGCCGTTGACCAGGTGGTCGCCGCCGGCCAGCGCGCGCAGTACGACGCGGCCGCCTTCGCGGACGATGCGGGCGTGGCGGCCGGCCACCGGCGGGTCGAGGCGGATGTCGGCATCGTCGTCGCTGCCGATCGTGCGTACACGCTCCAGGGTAAAGCCGCGTCCGTGGTGGCGACCCCCGACCGCGCGCAGCAGCCAGCGTGCATCGCCCGCTTCGCCGCCACCGGGCGGCGGCTCGGCAGGCGCCGCCGCGGCGCTGCCGGCCAGCAGGATCGCAGTGCCACCCACGTGGAGGCAGTCGCCCGCGCGCAAGAGGGCCTTGCGGCGCACGGGCCGTCCGTTGACGTGGACGCCCGCGGCGCCGTCGCCGACCAGCAGCCAGCAGCCGCGGCGGTCGACGCGGATGCTCGCGCCGCCGAGGTCGTGCATGCCCTCGCCCAACGGCCGGCCGTCGAGCTGGGTTCCCGGAGCGCGTAATGTGATCCCGTTCACGGGCGCACTCTACAATGCCCGCATGTCCGCGATCGACATCCGCCACGCCCACCGCCTCGCGCCCGCGCAAGCCCGCGCCGCCGTCGAGCAGGCCATCACCACGCTGGGCCAGCGCTACGGCCTGGATTTCCGCTGGGAAGGCGACACGCTGCATTTCGTACGCCCGGGCGTGGACGGCCGCATCGCGCTGCTGCCCGGCGAGGTCCACGTGACCGCCCGCCTGGGCATGCTCCTGTCCGCGATGCGCGGCACCATCCAGTCCGAGCTCGAACGCCTGCTCGCCGAGCGTCTGTAGCGGGCACTGGATCGCGCCCGCTTCGCGCCGCGGCAAGGTATGCTTCGCGCGCTTTCCTACAGGGGATGTCCGGGTGGGTCCAGCCGATTGGATGTGGGTGGTGGCGGTGTTCGTGCTCGCGGGGGCCGGCGCCAGCCTGTATTTGCGGGCGCGACTGCCGCGCGAGGAGCGCGCGGCCGGCATCGCCGCGCTGAGCGCGATGGAGGAGCGCGACTTCATGCACCTGGTGCTGTCGCTGCTGCACCGGCGCGGCTACGAGCGCACCTACGACCAGAAACTGCCGCTGCAGCCGGGCGAGTACCTGCTCGAGCGCGACGGCCAGCGCTGGCTGCTGTCCAGCCACTACAGCCGGGCGTACGCGCCCGGTTCCACGGCGATCGCGGAGTTCGGTAGCCAGCTGCGCCAGCGCGGCATCCAGGGCGGCGTGCTCGCGATCCCCGGGCGCTTCCCGCGCGCGGCGTTCGGGCTCGCCCGCGGCCACCGCGTGCAGCTGATCGACACCGCGCACAACTGGCCCGAACTCGAAGCGCTGCTGGGCGAGGACCAGCTGGAAGCCATCAACGCGCCGGCGCAGGCGCGCATGCGCCGGCAGACGCGCGTGGCCTGGAGCGCCGCGGCGGCGATCGCGCTGGTGCTGGCGGTGGTCGGCCACGACCGCAACCGGCAGGAGGCGCAGGAAGCGACCGTCGCAGCGAGCCCCGCCGCCGCCGCCCCTGGCGCATCCGCCGACCCTGCCACTGCCGGCTCGGCGGCGGCGCAGCCCTCGGCCGTGGACGCGCCGCCCGACGCGACCCTGGCACCGCTCCCGCTGGAGCAGCGCCGGACCGACCTCGCCGAGGCGATCGCCTCGCTCCCGCACGTGCTCGCCACCGAGTGGACCACCGAGTCCACGCTGCGCGTCGACGTGGACGACGACGACTTCGATCCGAAGGAACGGTTGTGCCCGCTGCTCGAGGCAGATCCGGACCTGCGCGCCTCGCGCATCCAGTTGCAGGCGCCCGCGGGCAGCACCCGCCCGGTGCGCTTCCTGCAGTGCCGCCCGTACTGAGGCCTACAATCGGGCCATGGACCTGAACCTCGATGGCCGGCATGCGCTGGTCTGCGGTGCCTCCGAGGGCATCGGCCGCGCGACCGCGCACGAACTCGCCCTGCTCGGCGCGGACGTCACCCTGCTGGCGCGCCGCGCGGAGGTGCTGGCGGAAGCCGCGGCCGCGCTGCCGCGCAAGGACGGGCAGCAGCACGCCTGGATCGCCGCCGACATGGCGCAGCCGAACGCCCTGAAGGCGAAGGCGGACGCACTGGTCGCCGGCCGCCCCGTGCACATCCTGGTCAACAACACCGGCGGACCTCCCGGCGGACCGGCGCATGCCGCCGCCACCGCCGAGTTCGAGGACGCCTTCCGCCGCCACCTGGTGGCCGCGCAACTGCTGCTGCAGGCGGTGCTGCCGGGGATGCGCGCGGCGAACTGGGGCCGCGTCGTCAACGTGGTCTCGACCTCGGTGCGCGAGCCGATCCCCAACCTCGGCGTCTCCAACACCGTGCGCGGCGCGGTCGCCGGCTGGGCCAAGACCCTCTCGCGCGAGCTCGCGCCGCTCGGCATCACCGTCAACAACGTGCTCCCCGGCTTCACCGACACCGGCCGCATCGAACGGCTGGTGCGCGCACGGGCCGAGGCCACGGGCCGGCCGGAGGCCGAGATCGCCGAAGGCATGCGCCAGGCCGTCCCGGCCGGACGCTTCGCGCGGCCCGAGGAAGTCGGCGGCGTCATCGCCTTCCTGTGCTCGCCCGCGGCGGGCTACGTCAACGGCGTCAGCCTGGCCGTGGACGGCGGCCGGATGCAGTCGGTCTGACCCGCGGGGGTAAACTGCCCCGATGCGATTGACGCACTGGATCGACGGCGGGCCGCGCGATCCCGCCAGCGGCGGGTGGATCGAGGTCTTCGACCCGGCAAGCGGCCAGCCCTTCGCCGAGGTGGCGCGCGGCAACCGCGCCGACGTCGAGGCCGCCGTGTCCGCCGCCCGCGCCGCCTTCCCCGCCTGGTCGGCGCTGCCCAACGACGTCCGCGCCGGCTGGCTGGAGAAGCTGGCCGCCGCGCTCGAGGCGCGCCTCGAGGACTTCGCCCGGGCGGAGTCGCGCGACGGCGGCAAGCCGCTGAAGCTGGCCCGCGACGCCGAAATCCCGCGCGCGGTCAGCAACCTGCGTTTCTTCGCGCAGGCCGCCACCCAGTTCGCCAGCGAGTCGCACCACGGCCAGGCCGGGCTCAACTACACCCTCCGCCAGCCGCTGGGCGTGGTCGCGACGATCTCGCCGTGGAACCTGCCGCTGTACCTTTTCACCTGGAAGATCGCCCCCGCCCTGGCCGCTGGCAACACGGTGGTGGCGAAGCCCTCGGAGGTGACGCCGCTGACCGCGACGATGCTGGGCGAGCTGGCCGGGGAGATCGGTTTCCCGAAGGGCGTGCTCAACATCGTGCACGGCCTGGGGCCGGAGGTGGGCGAACCGCTGGTCGCCCATCCGGAGGTGCGAGCCGTCTCCTTCACCGGCAGCACCGCGGTGGGCCGCCGCATCGCCGGCATCGCCGCGCCGCTGCTCAAGAAGGTGTCGCTCGAGCTGGGCGGCAAGAATCCCACGGTGGTGTTCTCGGACAGCGACTGGCAGGCGCAACTGCCGACCATCGCCCGCTCCGTGTTCCAAAACTCCGGGCAGATCTGCCTGTGCGGTTCGCGGCTGCTGGTGGAACGAAGTATTTACGACGTCTTCCGCGATGCGCTGGTGGCGCACGCGCGCAAGTTGAAGGTCGGCGATCCGGGCGATCCCGCCACCGACCTCGGACCGCTGGTTTCGCAGGCGCACTTCGACAAGGTGACCCGCGCCATCGCCCGCGCCCGCGAGGAAGGCGGCACGCTGCTGTGCGGCGGCGAGGCGCTCGACCGCCCGGGCTGGTTCGTGCAGCCGACCCTTTTCGAGGGCCTTGGCCCGGACTGCGACAGCAACCGCGAGGAGATCTTCGGGCCGGTGGCCACGCTGCAGCCGTTCGACGACGACGACCACGCGCTGGCGCTCGCCAACGCCTGCGACTACGGCCTGTCCGCAAGCGTCTGGACCCGCGACCTCGACCGCGCCCACCGCTTCGGCGCGGAACTGCGCGCCGGCATCGTCTGGATCAACACCTGGCTGCTGCGCGACCTGCGCACGCCGTTCGGCGGCACGGGCCAGTCCGGCCTCGGCCGCGAGGGAGGAAGCGAAGCGATGCGCTTCTTCACCGAGCCGCGCAACGTCTGCATCGCCCTGCCCCGATGACACCCGAGGATCCCGCCGCATGAGGAACGAACTGGCCGCGCTGCTGCGCAACAACCGCAGCTGGGCCGAGCGCATCGAGCGCGAGGATCCCGGCTTCTTCGAGCGGCTGTCCCGGCAACAGGCGCCGGCCTACCTGTGGATCGGCTGCTCGGACTCGCGGGTCCCGGCCAACCAGGTCATCGACCTCGCGCCCGGCGAGGTCTTCGTCCACCGCAACATCGCCAACGTGATGGTGCACACCGACCTCAACTGCATGTCGGTCATCCAGTTCGCGGTGGACGTGCTCAAGGTCCGCCACATCCTCGTCGTCGGGCACTACGGCTGCGGCGGCGTCGGCGCGGCCCTGCACGGCAAGCGCGTCGGCCTGGCCGACAACTGGATCCGGCACGTGGGCGACGTCGCGCAGAAGCACGCCGCGCTGATCGAGCGCGTCCCCGGGGACCGCCGCCACGACGTGCTGTGCGAGCTCAACGCGATCGAGCAGGCCGAAAACGTGTGCCTGACCACGGTGATCCGCGACGCCTGGGCGCGCGGGCAGCAGCTGATGGTGCACGGCTGGGTCTACAGCCTGGCCGACGGTCGCGTGCGCGAACTCGGCATGGACGTGGATTCCCCCGCGGCGCTGCAGTCGGTCTACGACGGCGCCATCGCCAGCGTGCGCGAGCGCTACGGAGCCGGGGCATGAGTGGCGGCGGCATCCAGGCCGGCAACGCGCCGAAGGCGGTGGGCAGCTACCCGCACGCGCGCCGGGTCGGCAACCTGCTGTTCCTCTCCGGCATCGGCCCGCGCACGCCCGGCACCGACGCGATCCCGGACGGCATCGAGGCGCAGTCGCGCGCGGTGCTCGCCAACGTGCGCGCGGTCCTCGAGGCCAGCGGCGCGCGCTGGGAGGACCTGGTGGACGTCACCGTGTTCCTCACCGACATGGCGCGCGACTTCAGCGGCTGGAACGCAGTCTGGGCCGAGCACTTCCCCGACCCCGCCAGCGCGCCCTGCCGCACCACCGTCGGCATCACCGCGCTGCCCACCCCGATCTCGGTCGAACTCAAGTGCATCGCCGCCCTGCCAGAATGACACTGTAGGAGCGGCGCTAGCGCCGCGACCAAGGAGGCCAAATGCCACTCCCCAACCCGATCAACCTGCAAGCCTGGATCGAGGAGCACCGCAACCTGCTCAAGCCGCCGGTCGGCAACAAGGTCGTGCACGACGGCGACTTCATCGTGATGGTGGTCGGCGGCCCCAACCAGCGCACCGATTACCACTGGGACGAAGGCCCGGAGTGGTTCCACCAGCTCGAGGGCGAGATGGTGTTGCGCATCCAGGAAGACGGCAGCGTTCGCGACATCCCGATCCGCGCCGGCGAGAGCTTCCTGCTGCCGCCGCGGGTGCCGCATTCGCCTCAGCGCATGCCCGACTCGATCGGGCTGGTGATCGAGCGCAAGCGACTGGCGCACGAGAAGGACGGCCTGCTCTGGTTCTGCGAACGGTGCAACGCCCGCCTGTACGAGGAGTACTTCCACCTCGAAGACATCGAGACCGACTTCCCGCCCGTGTTCGACCGCTTCTATTCCTCGAAGGAACACCGCACCTGCAAGGCCTGCGGCCACCTGAACCCGGCGCCGGCGAAGTACACGATGCCGGACACCTGAGGAACGGCCCTTGCTGAAGATCGACATCCACGCCCACTACCTGCCGCGCGACTGGCCGGACCTGGCCAGGAAGTACGGCGACAACCGCTTCCCGGTGATCCACCACGGCGACGACGGCCGCCACCGGATCTACCGCGACGGCAAGTTCTTCCGCGAGATCTGGCCCAAGACCTGGGACCCGCGGCAGCGCATCGACGACTACGCGCGCTTCGGGGTGCAGGTGCAGGTGATCAGCACCGTGCCGGTGATGTTCAGCTACTGGGCCAAGCCGAACCAGGCGTTGGAGCTGCATGCCGCGCTCAACGACCACATGGCCGGGACCGTGCGCGACTTCCCGCGCCACTACGCCGGCATCGGCACGGTGCCGCTGCAGTCGCCGCGGCTGGCGGTGCAGGAGCTCGAGCGCTGCATGGACCAGCTCGGGCTGCAGGGCGTGCAGATCGGCAGCCACGTGCCGCTGCCCGACGGCGGCCACTGGAACCTGGACGCGCCGGAGCTGTTCCCGTTCTTCGAGGCCGCCGCAGAACTGGGCGCCGCGATCCTGGTGCACCCCTGGGACATGATGGGCACCGACACCATGCCCAAGTACTGGATGCCGTGGCTGGTGGGGATGCCCGCCGAGCAGTCGCGCGCGGCCTGCTGCCTGGTGTTCGGCGGCGTGCTGGAGCGGCTGCCGAAGCTCAAGGTGTGCCTGGCCCACGGCGGCGGCAGCTTCCCCTACACCATCGGCCGCATCGAGCACGGCTTCAACATGCGCCCGGACCTGGTCGCCACCGACAACTTCCGCAACCCGCGCGAGTACCTCAAGCGCCTGTACTTCGATTCCTGGGTCGCCGACGACCGCGCCCTGCGCTACCTACTGGAGGCCTGCGGCGCGGACCGGGTGATGCTGGGCACCGACTACCCGTTCCCGCTCGGCGAGCAGACGCCGGGGGCGGGGATCGAGGCGATGGCGCTGTCCAGCGACGATCGCGCGCGGCTGTACCACGGCACCGCGCTGGAATGGCTCGGGCTGCCGGAGAGTCGCTTCCTGTAGGAACGGCCCTTGGCCGCGATCGCGCGCAAGGCGCGCTCCCACACACATTGACCCGATCATGACCGAGCCGTTCTCCGACCAGCACGCCGCCGCACTCGACGCCGCCGACCCGCTGTCCGCGCTGCGCGCCGAGTTCCACCTGCCGCGCCATGGCGACGGCGAGCAGGCCTACTTCGTCGGCAACTCGCTGGGCCTGCAGCCGAAGGGCGCGCGGGCGATGGTCGACGAGGTCATGGACAAGTGGGCGCGCGACGCGGTCGAGGGCCACTTCCTCGACCCGGCGCCGTGGATGCCCTACCACGAGCTGGTGCGCAATGGCCTGGCCGAGGTGGTGGGAGCAGAGCCCGCCGAGGTGGTGGCGATGAACTCCCTGACCGCCAACCTGCACCTGATGCTGGTCAGCTTCTACCGCCCGACCCGCGAGCGCCCCGCGATCCTGATGGAGGCCGGCGCGTTTCCCTCGGACCGCCACGCGCTGGAATCGCAGGTGCGATTCCACGGCTTCGATCCGGGCACCGACTTGATCGAGCTCGAGCCGGACGAGCCTGACGGCACCTTCTCGATGGAGGCCATCGAGCGCGCGATCGCCACCCACGGCAAGCGCCTGGCGCTGGTGTTATGGCCAGGGGTGCAGTACCGCACCGGCCAGGCCTTCGACCTCGAGGCGATCACCCGCCTCGGCCATGCCGCCGGAGCGGTGGTCGGCTTCGACCTCGCCCACGCCGCCGGCAACCTGCCGTTGCAACTGCACGCGCACGGCCCCGACTTCGCGGTCTGGTGCCATTACAAGTACATGAATTCCGGGCCGGGCGCGGTCGGCGGCTGCTTCGTGCACGCTCGCCATGCGCGCACCACCCGCCCGCGCTTCGCCGGCTGGTGGGGCCACGACCAGGCCAGCCGCTTCCGCATGGGGCCGGAGTTCGCGCCGACGCCCGGGGCCGACGGCTGGCAGCTCAGCAACCCGCAGATCCTGTCGCTGGCGCCGCTGCGCGCCTCGCTCGAGCTGTTCGCGCGCGCCGGCGGCATGGGCGCATTGCGTGCGCGCTCGGTGCGCCTGACCGGCTACCTCGAAGCGCTGATCCGCGAGCGCCTGGCCGACACGCTGCAGGTGGTCACGCCGCGCGAACCCGAGCGGCGCGGCGCACAGCTGTCCTTGCGCGTGGCCGGCGGTCGCGAGCGCGGCCGCGCCCTGTTCGAACACCTCGCGCGGCACGGCGTGCTCGGCGACTGGCGCGAACCCGACGTGATCCGCATCTCGCCGGCGCCGCTGTACAACAGCCACGCCGACATCCTGCGCTTCGCGCGCGCCGTCGACGCCTGGCGCGGAGGCGGCGCGTGAGCACGCCGCGGCAGGCCAGCATCGTCGGCGCCGGCCTGGCCGGCGCGCTGCTGGCGATCCTGCTGGCCCGGCGCGGCTGGGAGGTGGACGTCTACGAGCGGCGCGGCGACCCGCGCCTGCACGGCTACGCCGGCGGACGCTCGATCAACCTCGCGCTGGCCGAACGCGGCCTGCACGCGCTGCGCCAGGCCGAGGCCGACCGCCCGGTGCTCGAGCGCGCGGTGATGATGCGCGGGCGCATGGTGCATCCGCTCGGCGGCACCCCGCAGCTGCAACGCTACGGTCGCGACGACAGCGAGGTGATCTGGTCGGTCAGCCGCGGCGAGCTCAACATCAGCCTGATCGAGTGCGCCGAGGCGGCGGGCGCGCGCCTGCACTTCGACCACGGACTGGTGTCGGTGGACTTCGAGCGCAAGCGCGCCACCTACCGCGGCGACGGCCAGGTCCACGAACGCCCGTTCGCCTGCCTGCTCGGCTGCGACGGCGCCGGCTCCACGCTGCGCGCGCAGATGGCGAAATGGGTTGACCTCGGCGAACGCACCGAATGGCTCGGCCACGGCTACAAGGAGCTGGAGATCCCGCCCGCGCGCGACGGCGGCTTCCGGATCGAGCCCAACGCGCTGCACATCTGGCCGCGCGGCCGCTACATGTGCATCGCCCTGCCCAACGACGAGCGCAACTTCACCGTGACCCTGTTCATGGCCCTGCACGACGAGGGCCACGGCGACCCCAACTTCGATGCGGTGGACTCCGCCGCCGACGCGATCGCGCTGTTCGAGCGCGACTTCCCGGATGCGCTGCCGCTGATCCCCGAACTGGCGCGACTGTACGAGACCAATCCGGTCGGCAGCCTGGGCACCCTCTACCTGGACCGCTGGCACCTCGGCGGCGACGCCGTCCTGCTCGGCGACGCCGCGCATGCCATGGTCCCGTTCCACGGCCAGGGCATGAACTGCGCGTTCGAGGACTGCGTGGCCCTGGCCGGGCACATGGACGCGGCGCCCGACCTGGCGACGGCCTTCGCCGCCTTCGAGCGCGAGCGCATGCCCGACGCGCTGGCGATCCAGCGCATGGCGCTCGACAACTACATCGAGATGCGCGACCTGGTGGACGACCCGGACTTCCTGCTGCAACGCGAACTCGAACTTGCGCTGCAGCAGCGGCACCCGACGCGCTTCGTGCCGCACTACAGCATGGTCACCTTCATGCGCATCCCGTACTCGCTGGCGCTCGAGCGCAGCGAAGTGCAACGCGGCATCCTGGTCGAGGCGACGCGCGGGCTGGACTCGCTCGACGGAGTGGACTGGGCCGCGGCCGATGCGATGGTGGAGGCAAGATTGCCGCCGATCGCCGCCGTGGCGGCTCCCACATGAGCGCGAGCTTCCTGTTCTACGACCTGGAGACCTTCGGCAGCGATCCGCGCCTGTCGCGCATCGCGCAGTTCGCGGCGATCCGCACCGACGAGTCGCTGCGCCAGGTCGAGGAGCCGGTCGAGTTCCTGGTGCAGCCGGCCGACGACCTGCTGCCCTCCCCCGGCGCCACCCTGGTGACCGGCATCACCCCGCAGCGCGCCCTCGCCGAGGGCGTGAACGAGGCCGCCGCATTCGCGCGCATCTTCGAGGAGATGGCCCGCCCGAAGACCTGCACGCTGGGCTACAACTCGCTGCGCTTCGACGACGAGTTCGTGCGCTGCGGCCTGTTCCGCAGCTTCTACGATCCCTACGAGCGCGAGTGGAAAGCCGGCAACTGCCGCTGGGACCTGCTCGACGTGATGCGGCTGGCGCACGCGCTGCGCCCCGAAGGCATCGCCTGGCCCAAGCGCGAGGACGGCGCGACCTCGTTCCGGCTCGAGCACCTGGCCGAGGCCAACGGCGTGCGCGAAGGCCAGGCCCACGAGGCGCTGTCGGACGTGCGCGCGCTGATCGGCCTCGCGCGACGCCTGCGCGAGGCCCAGCCGCGGCTGTGGGAGTATGCGCTCAGCCTGCGCGACAAGCGCCGCGCCGCGCAGCTGCTCGACCCGATCGCGATGCAGCCCGCGCTGCACGTGTCGCAGCGCTACCCGGCCGCCCGCCTGTGCGCCGCGGCGGTGCTGCCCGTCGCCAGGCATCCCGCGATCGACAGCCGCATGCTGGTGTTCGACCTCGACGGCGACCCGGAACTGCTGCTGGGGCTCGACGCCGAGACCATCGCCTCGCGCCTGTACGTGCGCCGCGAGGAGCTGGCCGAGGGCGAGGAGCGCGTCCCGCTGAAGGAAGTGCACCTCAACCGCTGCCCGGCGCTGGTGGCCTGGAACCACCTGCGCGAGGCCGACTTCGAGCGCCTGGGCATCGACCGCGCGCTGGCCGAGGCACGCGCGGAGCGCTTGCGCGGCGTCGCCGCGGAGGTCGCCGAGAAGGTCCGCCGCGTGTTCGCCCTGCAGGCGCCGCGCCCGCCCGGCGACGCCGACGCCTCGCTGTACGACGGCTTCCTTCCGGACGGCGACCGCCAGCGCTGCGCGATGGTGCGGGCCACGCCGCCGCAGGCGCTCGCCCAGCGCGAGTTCGGCTTCGAGGACCCGCGCCTGCGCGAGCTGCTGTTCCGGTACCGCGCGCGCAACTGGCCGGTCACCCTGTCGGTCGAGGAGCGTGCGCGCTGGGACGCCTGGCGCCGCGAGCGCCTGCGCCCCGGGAGCGGGCTGGCCGACCCCGACCTCGGTGCGTTCGAGGCCGAGTTGACAGCGCTGCGCGCCGCGCATGCCGGCGACCCGGCGAAGCTCGCGCTGCTCGACGCGCTCGAGGACTGGAAGGCCGGCCTGGGCCTGTAAAAACCCCGTGGGAGCCGCCATGGCGGCGAGCTCTTCCCGGATGGCGCGGCAATCGGGGAAAGGCTCGCCGCCATGGCGGCTCCTACAATATGGCCATGGCTGCGTATTTCTCGGACAGGTCCTTCCGCTTCCTGCGCGCGCTCGCGCGCCACAACGAACGCGCCTGGTTCCACGCCCACAAGGCGGACTACGAGGCGCATGTGCGCGCGCCGTTCCAGCGGCTGCTCGGCGACCTGCAGCCGGCGCTGGCCGCGATCAGCCTGCACTACCGCGCCGACCCGCGCCCGGTCGGCGGCTCGCTGTTCCGGATCCAGCGCGACACCCGCTACGCCAACGACAAGTCGCCGTACAAGTCCTGGCAGGGCGCGCGCCTGTTCCACCACCGCCGCCGCGAGGTGGCCGCACCCTCGTTCTACATCCACCTCGAACCGGGCGCGAGCTTCGTCGGCGCCGGACTCTGGCACCCCGAAACGCACACGCAGCGGCGGGTGCGCCAGTTCATCTTCGACAACCCCGGGGCCTGGAAAGCGGCCGCGCACGCGCCGGCCTTCGCGCGCCGCTACGCGCACGGCGACAGCGACATGCTGGTGCGCCCGCCGCACGGCTTCCCGCGCGACTTCGCCTTCATCGACGACCTGCGCCGGCGCAACTTCGTCGCCACCCGGCCGCTGCCCGACGCCACCATGGCCGGGCCGCGCCTGCGCGCCACGCTGGAACGCGACCTGGCGGCGCTGGCGCCGCTCGTGGACTATCTGTGCGCCGCCCTGGACCTGGAGTTCTGAGATGAAGAAGGCCGGATGGTTGCTGGCCGTCGCATTGCTCGTCCTGCTCGGCTGGGTCGCGGCGGGCCCGTGGCTGGCCGTGCACGCGATCAAGGACGCACTGCGCAACCAGGACGCCGGGGCGCTCGCCACGCACGTCGACTTCCCGGCCCTGCGCGCGAGCCTCAAGCACCAGCTCGCCGACCGCCTGGTCCGCGATGCCGGCGCCGAAATGCAGTCGAGCGTGCTCGGCGCGGTCGGGCTGCGCATGGCCACCGGCGCGACCAGCCTCGCGGTGGACGCGACGGTCAACCCTGCCGGGCTCGCCGCGCTGATGGAAGGCCGCGCCATCTGGCGCCAGGTCGGCGACGACTTCGCCCCGCCCGCGCCGGGCGACACCGGACGCGAGCCGCTGCGCGACGCCCGCTACCGCTACCTGTCGCCGTCCCGGTTCAGCATCACGGTCCAGGACGCCTCCGGCGCTCCGCTGGCGTTCATCCTCACCCGCCAGGGCCTGCGCTGGCGGCTCACGGACGTACGCCTGCCGCGCTGACACCACTTGGCTTACACGCGCGCGTCCCTATCTTGGCGGCACCCCCCGCCGGAGCCCGCACGCCATGAGGATCGCCCAGGTCGCGCCACTGTACGAAGCCGTCCCCCCGCGGCTCTACGGCGGCACCGAGCGCGTCGTCGCCCACCTCACCGATGCACTCGTGGACCTCGGGCACGAGGTGACGCTGTTCGCCGCCGCGGACGCGCGCACCGATGCCAGGCTGGTCGCGGTGCGCGACCAGCCGATCCGGCTGGACCCGGCGTCGCTGAAGTCCGACCTCGCCGCGCACCTGTCGCTGCTGCACGAGGTGCGCCGGCGCGCACGCGAGTTCGACGTCATCCACTTCCACGTGGACATGCTGCACTTCCCGATGTTCGAGGACTGCGCCGCGCACACCCTGACCACCCTGCACGGGCGCCTCGACCTCAAGGACCTGGCCGAGACCTACCGGCGCTGGCCGCACTACCCGCTGGTGTCGATCTCCGACCACCAGCGCCATCCGCTGCGCTTCGCCAACTGGCTCGGCACCGTTTACCACGGCATGCCGCGGCGGCTGTACCCGTTCTCGCCGCAGGCGGACGGCGGCTACCTGGCCTTCCTCGGCCGCATCTCGCCGGAGAAGCGCCCGGACCGCGCGATCGCGATCGCGATCGACGCCGGCATGCCGCTGAAGATCGCGGCCAAGGTCGACAACGCCGACCGCGACTACTTCCACGACGTCATCGAACCGCTGCTCGACCACCCGCTGGTGGAATTCCTCGGCGAGATCGGCGACCGCGAGAAGCCCGCGTTCCTCGGCGGCGCCACTGCACTCCTCTTCCCGATCGACTGGCCGGAACCGTTCGGCCTGGTGATGATCGAGGCCATGGCCTGCGGCACGCCCGTCGTGGCCTGGAGGTGCGGCTCGGTGCCCGAGGTCGTGGACGACGGCGTCAGCGGACGGGTGGTGGATTCGCATGCCGAGGCGGTGGCCGCGGTCGCGGAAGTCGCCGGCTACGACCGCCGCGCGGTGCGCGCCGTGTTCGAGCGCCGCTATTCGGCCGAGGCCATGGCCCGCAGCTACGAGGCGCTGTACGCGCGCCTGCTGCCGGAAACCGCACAGCCGCTGCCGCTGCTGGCGCCGGCCGCCGTGGCGGCAAACCAGCCCATGGCATGAGGATCCGAACCCGCGCGCGATGACCAGCGAGGTGCAACCGGCGGCGACCGCCGCCTCCTTCACCACCCACGTACTCAAGGACGGGGACAGCTTCCTCGTCGCCAACGCCTATGGCGACATCGAGGGCGACAGCGACGGACTGTTCCACGACGACACGCGGCTGCTCTCGCGCGCGACGCTGCGCATCGCCGGCGCGCGCCCGGAGATGCTGAGCGCGACGGTCACCCGCGACAACGTCTTCTTCGTCGCCCACCTCACCAACCAGCCGCTGCCGCCGCTGGGCGTGGACGCGCTGCCGTCCGGCCTGCTGCATATCGCACGCACGCGCTTCCTGAGCGGCAACCGCCTGTACGAGCGCCTGCGCTTCCACAACTACGGGCTCGAACCGGTGCGCGCGCCGCTGCGTTTCGACTACGCCGCCGACTTCCGCGACATGTTCGAGGTGCGCGGCGTCGAGCGCTCCCGCCGCGGCGAGATGCAGCCGGCGCGGGTCGGCACCGACAACCTGGTGTTCGGGTACCGCGGGCTGGACGGCCGCCTGCGCGAATCCGCGGTGGCCTGGTCGCGGGCACCGCTGCGGGTGGACGAACAGGGCGCCGAGTTCCTGCTGGAGCTCGAACCCGGCGCGGCCGACGAACTGTTCATCGAGGTCGGACTGGTCGCGCAGGAAGTGCCGAACCTCGCCCGCTACCGCGATGCGGCCGCGCACGCCCGCCGGCGCATGCGCGCACGCCACCGGCGCGGCGCGCGCGTGCGCAGCGGCGCCCCGCTGTTCGCGGACTGGATGGAACGCTCGCGCGCCGACCTCGCGCTGCTGACCAGCGACCTGCCGACCGGGCCCTACCCGTTCGCCGGCATTCCCTGGTTCTCGACCCCCTTCGGCCGCGACGCGGTGATCACCTCGCTGCAGGTGCTGTGGCTCAACCCGACCCTGGCCCGCGGCGTGCTCGCCTTCCTGGCCGAGCACCAGGCGCACGAGTCCTCGGCGTTCCTCGACGCGGCCCCGGGCAAGATCATGCACGAGACCCGCAAGGGCGAGATGGCGACGCTGCGCGAGCTGCCGTTCGGGCGCTACTACGGCGGCGTCGACACCACCCCGCTGTTCGTGATGCTCGCCGGCGCCTATGCGCGGCGCACCGGCGACCTCGCCTTCATCGAACGACTGTGGCCGGCGCTGCGCGCGGCGACCGCCTGGATCGAACGCACCTGCGACGCCAACCCGCTGGGCTTCCTCGACTACGCGCGCGGCGAGGACAGCGGCCTCGCCAACCAGGGCTGGAAGGACAGCCACGACTCGGTGTTCCACGCCGACGGCAGCTTCCCGCGCGGCCCGATCGCGCTGGTCGAGGTCCAAGGCTACGCGTACGCGGCACTGCAGGCGATGGCGATGCTGGCGCTGCGCCGCGGCGAGCAGGAGGACGCGGCGCGCTGGCAGGCGCGCGCGGGGCACCTGCGCGACGGTGTCGAGCGCCACTTCTGGATGCCCGAACACGGCTTCTACGGGATCGCCCTGGACGGCGAAGGAACGCTGTGCCGCGTGCGCGCGAGCAACCCGGGGCACCTGCTCTATGTCGGGCTGCCTTCGCCGGAGCGCGCCGCGCGCACCGCCGCGCAACTGCTGTCGCCGGCCTTCGCCAGCGGCTGGGGCGTGCGCACGCTGGCCACCGGGGAGGCGCGCTACAACCCGATGTCCTACCACAACGGCTCGGTGTGGCCGCACGACACCGCGCTGTGCGCCGCAGGCATCGCCCGCAGCGGCGACCGCGACGGTGCCCTGCGCCTGCTGCGCGCCATGTTCGAGACCGCCAACCACTTCGGCATGCGCCTGCCGGAACTGTTCTGCGGGTTCCCGCGCAAGCACGGCAACACCCCGGTGTCCTACCCGGTCGCCTGCCTGCCGCAGGCGTGGGCCGCCGGGGCCGCGTTCATGCTGCTGCAGGCCTGCCTCGGCGTTGAGGTGGACGGCTGGGCCGGCGAGGTGCACATCACGCGTCCGCGGCTGCCGGCCGGCGTCGACCGGCTGGTGCTGCGCGACCTGGAGGTCGGTGAGCACCGCATCGACCTGGTGTTCCGGCGCAGCGGCCCGGACGTGCTCGCGATCGCCGACGGCCGCGACGCCGGCCGGGTCCCGCTCCG
>NZ_ML636798.1:0-478815 GCF_006476065.1 Cognatiluteimonas lumbrici | reverse complement strand
CTGCCGGCCGGCGTCGACCGGCTGGTGCTGCGCGACCTGGAGGTCGGTGAGCACCGCATCGACCTGGTGTTCCGGCGCAGCGGCCCGGACGTGCTCGCGATCGCCGACGGCCGCGACGCCGGCCGGGTCCCGCTCCGGATCCTGTAGGAGCGGCGCTCGCGCCGCGACCGTGGGAGCCGCCATGGCGGCGAGTTCGTCCCCGGTCGCGGCGCGAGCGCCGCTCCTACGAGTTGGCCACGCCGTGCGGCACGTGGCCGGCGGCGACGTGCGAGCGTGCCGAGGCGATGTTCTCGTCGGAGTCGTCGAAGAAGATGTCGGCGCCGAAGGTCTCCAGGAACGGGCCCTTCGGGCGCCCGCCCAGGAACAACGCCTCGTCCAGGCGCACGCCCCATTCGCGCAGCGTGCGGATCACCCGCTCGTGCGCGGGCGCCGAGCGCGCGGTCACCAGCGCGGTGCGGATCGGCGAGTCCTCGCCCGGCGGGAAGGCTTCCTGCAGCCGGTGCAGCGCGTCCAGGAAACCGCGGAACGGCCCGCCCGACAGCGGCTCGCGCGCGCGCTCGCGCTCGTGCCGGCCGAAGGCCTCGACGCCCTGCTCGCGCGACACGCGCTCGCTCTCGTCGCCGAAGATCACCGCGTCGCCGTCGAAGGCGATGCGCAGCTGGTTGTGGCGGTGCGCCGGGGCCTTCGCCGGCAGGATGGTGGCCGCGGCGATGCCGTGCTCGAGCGCGCGCCGCACCGATTCCGGATTGGCCGACAGGAACAGGTCGGCCCCGAACGGCCGCACGTACGGCCAGGTCGGCGCGCCGGAAGTGAAGGTCGCGCGGCTGATGTCCAGGCCGTGGTGCTGGATCGAGTTGAAGATGCGCAGCCCGGTGTCGGAGGAGTTGCGCGACAGCAGGATCACCTCGACCCGCGGCACCCCGCCCTCGCCCACCGGGGCCGCGGCGTTGAGCGCCAGCAGCTTGCGCACCAGCGGGAAGGCGATGCCCGGCGCCAGCACCTCGTCCTCGCGCTCGCGCTGGTAGGCCTGGTAGGCCTCGATGCCCTCGCGCTCGAACAGGCGGTGGCTCTCCTCGAGGTCGAACAGCGCGCGCGAGGAGATCGCGACGACGAGGGGTCCGGGCGGTGGCGTGGCGGCTTCCATGGCCCCAGTATCCCGGTTCCGCGTCTCCCGCGCCGAGACTAGGCCCGGACCGCCGAACGCGCCTGCAGCCAGGTGGCGAAGGCGTCGGTGCGCATCGCCCGCGCGAAGAAGTGCCCCTGGACCACGTCGCAATCGCGTTGCCGCAGCAGCTTGAAGGTCTCGATGTCCTCGACCCCCTCCGCCACCACAGACAGCCCGAAGCGGTGCGCCAGGTCGATGATCAGGGTGGCGATGTCGGCGCTGGCGGTGTCCGAGACCATGCCCTGCACGAAGGATCGGTCGATCTTCAGCTCGTCCGCCGGGATGTCCTTGAAGTAGGCCAGGCAGGAGTACCCGGTGCCGAAATCGTCGATCGAGACCTTGACCCCGAGGTCGCGGATCCGCGACAGGATCCCGAAGCTCTGGCGCGGATCCGACACCAGCGAGCGCTCGGTGATCTCCAGCACCAGCTCCACCGCCGGGTCGCCCCACAGGCGCAGGGCGTTCTCGACCAGGTCCGGCAGGTCGTCGCGCACGACCATGTCGGCCGGCACGTTGACCGCCACCGACATCGGCCCCGGGTGCTTCCACGCGGCCGCGTGGCGCACCGCGGTGTTGAGCGCCCACATGGTCATCGGCCGGATCTGCCCGGTCTTCTCGGCGATCGGGATGAACTGTTCCGGCGACACCACGCCGCGGCTGCGGTGCGGCCACACCATCAGCGCCTCGGCGCCGACCGGCTGCATGTCGCTGGTGCGCAGCTTGGGCTGGTAGCCCAGTTGCAGTTCGCCGCGCTCGATCGCGCCGTCGAGCTCGATCTCCAGGTCCCAGAACTCGGAGAAGCCCTGGTCCTGCTCGATCTCCGGCGGGAACATCCAGCGTGCGCCCGCGCCGCGCGCCATCTCCAGGCTCTTCTCGGCCTGGCGCAGGAGATGCTCCGGATGGGTCGCGTGCAGCGGGCACAGGGCCACGCCCGCGGTGGCGATCAGCCGCACCGTGCCCTGCGGCCCGCGGAACGGCACCTCGAGGTGGCGGAACACCTGCTGCACCGCGAGCTCGGCGTGGCCCTGGTTCATCATCCGGGTCAGCAGCAGGGCGAAGCGGTTGTCGCCGATCCGCGCCACGTAGTCCTGTTGCCGCGCCACCGACTGCAGGTGCTGGGCGACATGGCGCAGGGCCTCGTCGCCGAAGCCGTAGCCGTGCGCGGCGTTGAGCCGGGCGAACCCGTCCAGGTCCACCACCACCAGCCCGAGCAGCGTCTTGCGCTCGTTGCTGAAGCCGACCTGCTGGCGCAGCAGCGACAGGAAGCTGCGGCGGTGGTGCAGCCCGGTCAGCTCGTCTTCGGTGGTGGACATCGAAGGTCCGTCAGCCCAGGAACAGCTCGACCGGATCCAGCCCGTACATCCCGGACGGCAGGCCCCGCCGGATCACCAGGGGCGCGCCCTCCTCGTCTTGTTCGATCCTGGCCAGGTCCACCTCGCGGAACCGCGGCAGCGGCGCCTTGTCGCGCCCGAGCAGCAGCATCACCCGCGGCCGCAGGCGCTTGAGGCTGTGCACTTCGGTGATCACCCCGACCGACCCATTGGACAGCTCCACCAGGGTGCCGATCGGGTAGATCCCGCAGTTCTGGATGAACTGCTCCACCAGCTCGGCCTGGAACAGCTTGCCACGATTCCGGTACAGCTCGGCAACCGCCTCGTGCGGGGAGCGGCTGTTGGCGTAGGGGCGCAGGCTGGTCATGGCGTCGTAGCTGTCCACGATGCCCACCAGGCGCCCGAAGATCGGGATCTCGCCCCCCTTGAGCCCATGGGGATAGCCGCTGCCGTCGAAGCGCTCGTGGTGGGTGGCCACGATCTCGACGGTGTCCGGTGAGACCCCCGGCGCGTCCTCGAGGATCTCCAGCCCGTGGCGCACGTGCTCGCGCACCAGCGCCACCTCGTCCGGCGACAGCGGCGTCTGCTTGGCGAGCAGCTCCGGCGGCACGCGCGCCTTGCCGACGTCGCTGAGCAGGCCGCCCATCGCCAGCACGCCCAGCTCCTCGCGCTCCAGGCCGAGGTGGCGCCCGAAGCTGGCCGCCCACACCGCGCAGCCCATCGCGTGCTGGTAGGCATAGGCGTCGCGGTGCTTCATCTCGCGCAGCCAGATGAAGGCGTTCGGGTTGCGCAGGATCGAGTCGATCATCGCCTCGACCCCGTGCTTGAGCCGCTGCACGTCGAGGCGCTTGCCCTCCTGCAGGTCGCGCATCACTTCGGCGATGCCCGCCTCCAGCTCGGCGTTGGCCTTGCCGGCCTCGCGCATCTCGTCGGCGAAATCGCTCTTGATCGCCCAGCGGGTCTTGCGCAAGCGCGCGAACTCGTCGGGCGGGACGCTGGCGGCGGCCTGGTCGAACTCCATGTAGCGCAGTTCCGGCGTCCGCCCGCGCTGGGTGTCCACCCAGACATGGCTGCAGATGCGCTGCAGCCTGGCCAGGTCCTCCTCGGATTCGAGCGCCAGCCCCTCCAGCGGGAAGGGACTGTCGAGCCAGGGCCGGTCGAGCCGGCTCACGAACATCCCCAGCGCCAGGCCCTGGACACTGATGCGCACCTCGTGCGCCCCATCCCCCATCAACACGGCCGCATCTCCCCTGGATGACAGCGGACTGCCGGCCTCCCGAGCAGCTCGGGTCACCGGGCCCCCACCCGGGGCGGATTGGGCCGGCCGGGGGGTCGATGGTTGTTACGTCAGGCGATGAACTGTTCGGCCATGATCCGTTCCTCGAGGTTGTGCTCGGGGTCGAACAGCAGGGTCACGGTGCGGTCGTGGGACTCGCGGATGGTGACCTCGACCACGTCGCGGACCTCGTGGGAGTCGGCGGTGGCGCTGACCGGCCGCTTGTAGGGGTCGAGCACCCGGAAGCGGACCTCGGTCACGGACTTGAGCAGGGCCCCGCGCCAGCGCCGCGGGCGGAACGCGGCGATCGGGGTCAGCGCCACCACGCTCGAGCCCAGCGGCAGGATCGGGCCGTGGGCGGAATAGTTGTAGGCCGTGCTGCCGGCCGGGGTCGCGACCATCACGCCGTCGCAGATCAGCTCGTCCAGGCGCGGCTTGCCGTTGAGGTCGATGCCGATGTGCGCGGCCTGCCGGGTCTGCCGCAGCAGCGAGACCTCGTTGTAGGCCAGCGAACCGGTGCTGGTGCCCGACTCGGTCTGCGCCAGCATCTCCAGCGGGCGCAGCACCGCCGGCTCGGCGCCGTGCAGGCGCTCGACCAGGGTGTCGCGCTGGTAGTGGTTCATCAGGAAGCCGACGCCGCCGTGCTTCATGCCGTAGACCGGCTTGCCCAGCGCGCCGTGGCGGTGCAGCACCTGAAGCATGAAGCCGTCGCCGCCGAGCGCGACCAGCACGTCGGCGTCCTCGGGCGCGACCCGGCCATAGGCGCGCTCGAGCTCGGCCAGCGCGAGCTGCGCGCCCTCCGCCTTGCTGGCGAGGAACGCGATCGCCGGGGCGTCGGGCAGTGGTGGGCGCGGCGGGGTCATGCCCCGAGCATAACCCGGCGCGGTGGTATCGTCGGGTCGACCCTCGAGGAGCACCGCATGGCCAGCAACGGAAGCGCCCGCCTGGCGATCCTGATCGACGCCGACAACAGCAACCCCGCCACCCTGCCCGCGCTGCTGGCGGAAATCGCCAAGTACGGCAACGCCAGCGTGCGCCGCGCCTACGGCAACTGGACCTCCGGCCACCTGGGCGGCTGGAAGAACGGCCTGCTGACCCACTCGATCACCCCGATCCAGCAGTTCAACTACACCACCGGCAAGAACGCCACCGACAGCGCCCTGATCATCGACGCGATGGACCTGATGTACGGCGGCCACCTGGACGGCTTCTGCATCGTCTCCAGCGACAGCGACTTCACCCGGCTGGCGGCGCGCATCCGCGAGCAGGGCCTGACCGTGTACGGCTTCGGCGAGCGCAAGACGCCGCAGGCCTTCGTCGCCGCCTGCGACAAGTTCGTGTACGTCGAGAACCTGGGCGACGACGACGGCGAGCCGCGGCGCGACGGCAAGCAGAAGCAGCCGGCGAAGAAGACCGCGAAGCTCAAGCGCGACCGCAAGCTCGACGCGCTGCTGCGCGAGGCGGTGGACGCGGCCTCCGACGACAGCGGCTGGGCGCACCTGGGCGCGGTCGGCAGCAACCTGGTCCGCCTCGCCTCCGACTTCGACCCGCGCAGTTGGGGCTTCCGCAAGCTCAAGGACCTGGTCGCCGCCCACCCCGACTACCGCCTCGAGGACCGCACCACCCCCGACGGCAAGACCAGCACCCTCTTCATCCGCTCCAAGAAGTAACAGCTAAAAAAGCTTTTCCTGGGCGGCGCCGCCGAGTGGGTAGACGAGGTGGTCGCCGTGGAGGCGGGCTTCGGGGTGGAGCTGGTGCTGCTGGAGCTTGCCGGGGGCCATGATGTGCTGGACGGTCCAGCCGCGGGCGGTGAAGTCGTCGGCGATCAGGCGCCGATGGCAGCGCCACCACACCGCTTCGGCGCACATCACCGCGGTGCGCTGCGCGCGCGCCAGCGCCATCAGTTCCGCGCGCGCGGCCGCGAACTCGTCGCTTGCCATGTAGTCGGCATAGCCGCGGAACGCGGCCACCCGCCAGGCGCCATTGGGGGAGTCCTCGTCCGGCTTGCGGCGCCCGCCGAAGGCCGGCATCGGCCGATAGGCGATGCCCTCGCCCGCCAGTGCCGGCGCCATCTCCTGCGGCCCGTACTGGGGGTTGCGGCGCGAACCGGCGAAGCGGCGCACGTCCACCAGGCAGACGATCGCGTGCTCGCGCAGCAGCGCCACGAAGTCCTCCCAAGGGCGGGTCGAATGGCCGATCGTCCACAGAGTGTCGCCGTGCCGCATGGGCCCATGGTGCACCGGCGCCCGTGTTGTCGCCGTGGTGTTGCCGCCGTCGTGATGAAGCTGTCTTGACGGCGCGCTGGCTAGGCTGCGTGCATCGCCGCACCGCGGCCACCGACCCGGACCCCACCATGAACCAGCCCAGCCGGGGCCTTGCCCGGACCGCACAGATCCTGCGCTTCCTGCTGAAGTACCGCAGCGCCGGCGTGTTCACCGGCCTCGACCTGGAGAAGGCCGCGTTGGCGCCGGGGTCCGAGCCGCCGCCCACCGAGGGCAAGCCGGAGCAGTTCGTGGACGACCTCGAGGCGATGGGCCCGACCTTCGTCAAGATCGGGCAGGCGCTCTCGACCCGCCCGGACATGGTGCCCGCGCCCTACATCGCCGCGCTCGAGCGCATGCAGGACGACGTCGCCCCGATCCCGTTCGCGCAGGTACGCGAGGTGGTCGAGCAATCGCTGGGCGGTCGCATCAACAAGCTGTTCGGTTCCTTCGACGAGCACCCGCTGGGCTGCGCCTCGCTGGCGCAGGTGCACCGCGCCACCCTGCGCGATGGCCGCGAGGTCGCGGTCAAGGTGCAGCGCCCGGGCATCGCCGACCTGGTGCGCGCCGACCTCGACGCGATCGCCGGGCTCGCCGAGAGCGCGGACCGCCACACCGAGATGGGCCGGCGCGTGCACTTCGCCGACTGGGTGCACGAGTTCCGCAAGACGCTGATGGCGGAGCTGGACTACCGCGCCGAGGCCGAGAACCTCGAGCGCTTCGGCGAGCACCTGCGCGATTACCCGGAGCTGGTGGTGCCGCGCCCGTACTGGGACCTGACCGCGACCCGGGTGCTGACCATGGACCTGGTGCGCGGCACCAAGGTCACCGAGATCGGCGGCGTGCAACGCACCGAACAGCCGCTGCACTGCCTGGCCGAGGCGCTGGTGCGCGGCTACCTCGACCAGGTGTTCGTGCACGGCGAGATCCACGCCGACCCGCATCCCGGCAACCTGCTGGTGACCCACGACGGGCGGCTGGCGCTGTTCGACCTCGGGATGATCGCGCACGTGCCGCCGAAGCAGCGCGACCGCCTGCTCAAGCTGCTGTTCGCGGCGGTGGACGGGCGCGGCGAGGAAGTCGCGAACGAGACCATCGACATGGGCACGCGGCTGGAGTGCTTCGACGAGGAGCGCTTCCTGCGCGAGGTCGGGCAGATGGTCGCGCGCTATGCCGCGCACAGCCACCAGACCTCGCAGTCGGAGGGCCGGCTGATGCTGGAGCTGGTGACCCTGTCCACCGCCTGCGGCCTGCGCTCGCCGCCGGCGCTCAGCCTGCTGGGCAAGACCCTGCTCAACCTGGAGCAGGTGTCCGACGCGCTCGACCCCGAGCTCGACGTCAAGGCGGTGGTCGAGGACCACCTGGACCACGTCATGCGCGAGCGCCTGAAGCGTTCGTTCTCGCCCTCCAACATCGCCAGCGAGCTGATCGAGGTGCAGGGTCTGCTGCGCGAGGCGCCGCGCAAGCTCTCCGACCTGCTTTCGCTGCTGGCCGAGAACCGGATGCAGGTGCGGGTGGACGGGATCGCGGATTCGCCGCTGATGGAGAGCCTGCAGAAGATCGCCAACCGCATCTCCGCCGGCCTGGTGACCGCGGCCCTGATCGTGGCCTCGGCGATGATGATGCGGGTGGATTCCGGATGGCGGATCCTGGGCTACCCGGCGATCGCGCTGGTGCTGTTCCTGGTCGGCGCGGTACTGGGGCTGATGATCGTGGCCAGCGCGCTGTTCGGCGATCGCAAGGCGCGCCCGCGCGAGGAGCGCGGGCCGCGCTGACGCCTACAGGGTCGCGGTGCGCGCGTCGAGGACGTCGGCGTGCCCGGCGGCGCCGCGGTTGAGGCAGTCGGTCCAGGCGCACTTCACGAACCAGCGCGCCTCGCACCACGACATCTCGTGGGTGCCGTTCTCCCAGGTGCTCTCCAGGATCGGCTCGATCTGTTCCCAGGTGCGGTCGAAGTAGACGTCGGCGGCCTGGCTTGCGAGCTCGAGGCAGAACAGCTGGTCGCGGGTGCGCGAGGCGCCCGGGCGGTCCACGTGCGGGCGGTCCACGTGGATGGAGTCGAGGATGGGGTCTCCGGCGCTCCTGGCCATGCTGCACCTCACGTTCCGGCGGGGAAACCACAGTGTCCCAGCCGTGGCGTTGGCCCATCGTGAACGCAGCGGTTCCGGTACAATGGGGGCCTTCCTGCAGTTCCCCCGCGCCATGTCCTCCGCCTTCGGCACCGAAACCGTGCTGGACGTCCGCCACTGGACGGACGACTACTTCAGCTTCTCCACCACCCGCGATCCCGGGCTGCGCTTCACCAGCGGCCAGTTCGTGATGCTGGGGCTGGAGCTGCCGCAGCCCGACGGCGGCAGCAAGCCGTTGCTGCGCGCCTATTCGATCGCCAGCGCGAGCTGGGAGGAACACCTCGAGTTCTTCAGCATCAAGGTGCCCGACGGCGCCCTGACCTCGCGGCTGCAGCACATCCGGCCCGGCGACAAGGTGCTGGTCGGGCGCAAGCCCACCGGCACGCTGCTCGCGCACGACCTGCATCCGGGCCGCAACCTGTACCTGCTGGGCACCGGCACCGGCTTCGCGCCGTGGCTGTCGATCATCAAGGATCCGGAGACCTGGGAGCGCTTCGAGCACGTGGTGCTGTGCCACGGCGTGCGCCGCGTGCAGGACCTCTGCTACCGCGAGGACATCGAGCAGGTCCTGCCCAACCACGAATACCTGGGCGAACTGGTCCGCGGCCGGCTGCATTACTACCCCGCGGTGACCCGCGAGGACTTCGTGCACGGCGGCAGGCGCCACCGCGGGCGCCTGACCGACCTGCTCGCCAGCGGCCAGATGATGGCCGACCTCGGCCTGCCGCCGCTGGACCCGGACCACGACCGCGCCATGCTGTGCGGCAGCCCCGGCATGCTCGCCGACTTCCGCGCGCTCCTCGACGGCCGCGGCTTCACCGCGTCGCCGCGCATCGGCACCCCCGGGCATTACGTCTTCGAGCGCGCCTTCGTCGAGAAGTGACCGTAGGAGCGGCGCTCGCGCCGCGACCTTCTTTCCGAATCGCATGAACTGAGACAGGGAAGTCATTGAATTTCCTTGTGCGTATTCCTGCGACTTATCAGGTACTAAAATAGTTACCTTGGAGCAATCGCGGCGCCAGCGCCGCTCCTACAGGGTTTCCGGAATGGACGAGTTGACCGAGCGGCAGCAGGCGATCCTGGACTTCGTGCGCGCGCGCATCGAGAGCGACGGGTTGCCGCCGACCTGGGCCGAGATCGCGGCCGCGTTCGGCTTCCGCCAGACCCGCGCGGCGCAGAAGCACCTGCAGGCGATCGCCGCCAAGGGGCACCTGGAGCTGCTGTCGGGGAAGGCGCGCGGGATCAAATTGGTTGAAAGCCGGTTGGCTGAAAACTCCCACATGGACCGGTCGCTGGAACTGCCGGTGCTCGGGCGGGTCGCCGCCGGCGCGCCGATCGGCGCCGACGCCGGCGTGCAGCGCGTGCTGCGCTTCGATCCGGCGCTGTTCCCGCTGCGCCCCGACTACCTGCTGCGCGTGCACGGCGACTCGATGCGCGACGAAGGCATCCTCGACGGCGACCTGGTCGCGGTGAAGCGCGGCAGCGATGCGCGCGACGGCCAGGTGGTGGTGGCGCGGCTGGACGGAGAACTGACGATCAAGCGCCTGCAGTTGCGCGGGCAGTCCGTGCGCCTGCTGCCGCGCAATCCGGACTACGCGCCGATCGAGGTCGCGCGCGGCCAGGACTTCGCCATCGAAGGGGTGTACTGCGGGCTGGTCAGGACCTGAGCATGGGCCAGGTCGTCGCACTCGAAAGCCTGCTCTCGCAACAGCGGGTCTGGCGCGGCCGTCCGTCGCCGCCGGCGCACGCGCCGCAGCCGACCGGACACGCGGCGCTGGACGCGGCGCTGCCGGAAGGCGGCTGGCCGCGGGCCGCGCTCACCGAACTGCTGTTGCCCGCCGACGGCGTCGGCGAACTGCGCCTGCTGCTGCCGACCCTCGCACGGCTGACCCGCGCCGGGCTGCCGGTGGTGCTGGTGGCGCCGCCCTACCTGCCCTTTCCCGTCGCCTGGCGCCAGGCCGGCGTGGACCTGGCGCACCTGCATGTGGTGGAGGCGCCGCCGCGCGAAGCGCTGTGGGCCGCCGAGCAGTGCCTGCGCGCGGGCTGCACCGGCGCGGTGCTGGCCTGGCCGCCGGGATCGAAGGGCGCGCATGCCGACGACCGCGCGCTGCGCCGGCTGCAGGTGGCGGCGGACAGCGGGCGCGCGCTCGGCTTCGTGTTCCGCGACCTGCGCGCGCTCGCCAACCCGTCGCCGGCGGCGTTGCGGCTCGCGATCCAGGGCGCGCCGCCGCGACTGCGGGTGGTGAAGTGCCGCGGCGGCACGCCGCCCGCGCGCGCCTTCGAGCTGCCCGCCGCGGGCTGACCCACGATGCTCTGGGCCTGCATCCACCTGCCGACGCTGGCGCTCGACGGCGTGCTGCGCCGGCACCCGCGTCCGGAAGCGCCGCTGGCGCTGGTCGGCGGCCCGGCGCAACGGCGCGTGCTGGTGGCGGTCAATGCCGCCGCCGCGCGCGCCGGCCTGCATCGCGGCCAGGCACTGGCGGCCGCGCACGCGTTGCTGGCCGACTTCGCCACCGTCGAGCACGACCCGGCCGAGACCGCGCGCTGGCGCGACTTCCTCGCCGCCTGGGCCTACCGCTACAGCTCGCAGGTGCTGGCCGGCTTCGACGACGCGATCGCGCTCGAGGTGCGCGCGAGCCTGCGCCTGTTCGGGCCGTGGCCGGTGTTCGAGCGGCGGCTGCGCGCGGACCTGCGCGAACTCGGTTTCGCGCACCGCATCGCGGTGGCGCCGAACCCGCGCGCCGCGCGCGTGCTCGCCGGGGTGCAGGACGGACTCGCGATCGTGCACGAGGCGCGGCTGCAGGTGGCGCTGTCGCGCATCCCGGTGGCGCGCGCGGGACTGGAGCCGAAGCAGGCCGAGGCCTTGCATGCGATGGGCCTGCGCCGGCTGGGACAGCTGTTCGCCGCGCCGCGCGACGCGCTCGGCAAGCGCTTCGGGACCGGCCTGCTGCAGCACCTCGACCGCCTGCGCGGCGCCCCCGACCCGCACGTGGCCTACGCGCCGCCGGACCGCTTCGACCTGCGCATCGAGCTCGGCCACGAGGTCGAGAGTTCGCAGGCGCTGCTGTTCCCGTTGCGGCGCATGACCGCCGACCTCGGCGCCTACCTGGCCGGCCGCGACGGCGGCGTGCAGCGCTTCACCGTCCTGCTCGAACACGAAGGCCACCCCGACACCGAGGTCGCGGTCGGACTGCTGGCCGCCGAACGCGACCCGGCGCTGCTGTTCGAGCTCGCGCGCAGCCGCCTGGAGCAGGCGGCGATCCCGGCACCGGTGCGCGGCCTGCGCCTGCTGGCCACGCAGTTGCCGCCGTTCGTGCCTGCCGGGCGCGAGCTGTTCGACGAACGCCCGGCACAGGCGATGCCCTGGGAACTGCTGCGCGAGCGCCTGCGCGCGCGCCTCGGCGAAGACGCGTTGCACGGGCTGGCGATGCACGACGACCATCGCCCGGAACAGGCCTGGCGGCGGGTGCCGCTGCCGGCGGCCGCCACCCAGCCCCTGCCCGGCGCGCCGCGCCCGACCTGGCTGCTGCCCCGGCCGCTGCCGCTGCGCGGCCACGGCCTGCGCGTGCAGGCCGGGCCCGAGCGCGTCGAGAGCGGCTGGTGGGACGGCGGCGACGTGCGCCGCGACTACTACGTGGTGGACACCGGCGAGGGCCAGCGGGCCTGGGCGTTCCGCCCCGCCGGCGCCGGCGACGCGCCGCTGATGCTGCACGGGTGGTTCGCATGAGCGACGCCCTGCCCGGTTACGCGGAGCTGCACTGCCTGTCCGACTTCAGCTTCGGGCGCGGCGCCTCGGACGCCGCGGAACTGTTCGAGCGCGCGAAGCAGCAGGGCTACCGCGCGCTGGCGGTCACCGACGAATGCTCGCTGGCCGGGATCGTGCGCGCGCTGGAGGCCTCGGAAGCCAGCGGCGTGCCCTTGATCGTCGGCAGCGAGTTCAGCCTCGACGACGGCCTCAAGCTGGTGCTGCTGGTCGAGGATCGCGGAGGCTACGCCAACCTGTGCCGGCTCATCACCCGCGGCCGCCGCCGCTCGGCCAAGGGCGGGTACCGGCTCGAGCGCGCGGACTTCGACGCCGTCGGCCTGCACGGCCTGCTCGCGCTGTGGATCCCGGGCACGGTGCCGGAGCGCGAACAGGGCGAATGGCTGAAACGGCGCTTCGACGGCCGCCTGTGGCTGGCGGTGGAACTGCACCGCGGGCCCGACGACGACGCGCGCCTGCGCGCGCTGCAGGCGCTGGCCGGCGAGCTCGGCATCCCCGCGGTCGCCAGCGGCGACGTGCACATGCATGTGCGCGGGCGCCGCGCGCTGCAGGACACGATGACCGCGATCCGCCACCGCGTGCCGGTGGCGCGTGCAGGCACCCGCCTGTTCCCCAACGGCGAGCGCCACCTGCGCAGCCGCCGCGCGCTGGCCGCGATCCACCCCCCGGAGCTGCTCGCCGAGACCTTGCGCATCGCCGCGCGCTGCCGCTTCTCGCTGCGCGACGACCTCGGCTACCAGTACCCGCGCGAGCTGGTGCCCGAGGGACACGCCCCGGACACCTGGCTGAGGCACCTGGTGGAGCAAGGCATCCGCGAACGCTGGCCCGAGGGCATCGACGCAGGGGCCCGCGCGCTGGTGGAAAAGGAACTCGCGCTGATCCGCAGCAAGGGCTACGAGCCCTACTTCCTCACCGTGCACGACATCGTCCGCTTCGCGCGCTCGCGCGGGATCCTGTGCCAGGGCCGCGGCTCGGCCGCCAACTCGGTGGTTTGCTACGTGCTCGGCATCACCGCGATCGACCCGGCGCGCATGGGCCTGCTGTTCGAACGCTTCCTGTCGGAGGAACGCAACGAGCCGCCGGACATCGACGTGGACTTCGAGCACGAGCGCCGCGAGGAGGTGATCCAGTACATCTACGAACGCTACGGCCGCGAACGCGCCGCGATCGCCGCCACCGTGATCCGCTACCGCGCGCGCAGCGCGGTCCGCGACGTCGCGCGCGCGCTCGGCCTGGCCGAGGACCAGGTTGCCCAGCTCAGCCGCACGGTCGGCAACTGGGACTCCGACGCGCCCGCCGCCGAGCGCCTGCGCGAGCGCGGCTTCGATCCCGGCAGCCGGCCGATGCGGCAACTGGTGGCGCTGGTCGGCGAACTGCTGGGCAAGCCGCGGCACCTGTCGCAGCACGTCGGCGGCTTCGTCATCTCCGAGCACCCGCTGCACCAGCTGGTGCCGGTGGAGAACGCGGCGATGGACGAGCGCACCATCATCCAGTGGGACAAGGACGACCTCGAGAGCATGCGCCTGCTCAAGGTGGACGTGCTCGCGCTGGGCATGCTGACCTGCATCCGCAAGGCGCTGGACCTGCTGCGCGCACACCGCGGCCGCGAGCTGGCGATGGTGGACATCCCCGCGGAGGATCCGGACACGTACGCGATGATCCGGCGCGGCGACGTCATCGGCGTGTTCCAGATCGAGTCGCGCGCGCAGATGGCGATGCTGCCGCGATTGAAGCCGAAGACCTTCTACGACCTCGTGGTCGAGATCGCGATCGTGCGCCCCGGCCCGATCCAGGGCGGCATGGTGCATCCCTACCTGCGCCGGCGGCAGGGGCTGGAACCGGTCGAGTACCCGTCCGAGGCCCTGCGCAAGGTGCTCGAGCGCACCCTCGGCGTGCCGCTGTTCCAGGAGCAGGTGATGCGGATCGCGATGGAGGCGGCCGGCTACACGCCGGGACAGGCCGACCAGCTGCGCCGCGACATGGCGGCATGGAAGCGCCGCGGCGGACTCGAGAAGCACCGCGATGCGCTGCTCGCCGGCATGGCGCGCAACGGCTACACGCCGGAGTACGCCGAGCGCATCTTCCAGCAGATCGAGGGCTTCGGCGACTACGGCTTCCCCGAATCGCACTCGGCCAGCTTCGCACTGCTCGCCTACGCCAGCGCCTGGATCAAGTGCCACGAGCCGGCGGCGTTCTCCTGCGCCCTGCTCAACTCGTTGCCGATGGGTTTCTACCAGCCGCCGCAGCTGGTCGCCGACGCGCGCCGCCAGGGCATCGAGGTGCGCCCGGTGGACGTGCGCTACAGCGACTGGGACTGCAGCCTCGAGGGCTGGCCGGGCGAACCGGAGCGGCAGCCGGCGCTGCGCCTCGGGATGCGGATGGTCGCGGGACTGCAGGAAGGCGCCGCCCGCCGCATTTCCGCGGCGCGCGCGCAGGCGCCGTTCCGCGACCTCGACGACCTGCTGCACCGCGCCGGCCTCGACCGCGGCGGCTTGGCGAAGCTGGCCGAGGCCGCTGCGCTGCGCGGCCTCGCCGGGCACCGCCATCGCGCGCGCTGGCTGGGCGCCGGCACGCAGCAGCAACTGCCGCTGTTCGCGGGCACGGCGCAGCACGAGGAGCGCGTCGCGATCCCACCGCCGAGCGCGTGGGAGGACACCCGCGCCGACTACGCCAGCACGGGCCTGACCCTCGGCGCGCACCCGCTGGCGCTGCTGCGCCGGCAGTTGCGCGAACGCCGCTTCCGCCAGGCCCGCGAGCTCGAGGGTTTCGCCGACGGCCGCCCGGCGCGCTACGCCGGGCTGGTGGTGTCGCGGCAGCGCCCGCAGACCGCCAGCGGGGTCACCTTCATGACCCTCGAGGACGAGACCGGCATGGTCAACGTGGTGGTCTGGCGGCAGGTGGCCGAACGCCAGCGGCGCGCGTTCCTGGAATCGCAACTGATGGCGGTCGAGGGCCGCCTGCAGGTCGCCGACGGCACCCGCCACCTGGTCGCGACGCGGCTGGAGAACCTGTCGCCGCTGCTGGCCGGCCTGGACGCGCGCTCGCGCGACTTCAGGTGAGCCGCGGCGAGGCCGGCCTGCTCAGGAAGGCCTGCTCAGGATGGCCTGCTCAAGATGGCTTGGACACCTGCTGCACCACCTCGCCGGTGACCTGGTCGTTGCCGGTCAATGCGATGTCGGCCTGCGCAACCACGCCGCACAGCTTGCCGTCCGCGCCGACCACCGGGATGCGGCGGACCTGTCCCGCCTCCATCGCCGCGACGCAATCGGCCAGGGTGCTGTCCTGGACCACCGTGCGCACCGGCGTGGTCATGTAGTCGGCCGCGGTCGCCCGGGTGGTGTCCTTGCCGCCGGCGACGGCGCGCACGGCGATGTCGCGATCGGTGATCACCCCGACCGGGACGTCCTGCTCGTCCACCACCGGGATCATCCCGCAGTCGTTGTCCGCCATCATCTGCGCGACCTGGCGCAACGGCGTGTTTTGCCTGCAGCAGGCCGGGTTGGCGGTCATCACGCTATCGAGTTCCATGGGGGGCTCCTGTACTGGCGGGAAACCCCGACAGCCTGCCCGGAAGGCGGTTTGGCCGACGTGAACCGCAGCCGCGCCCCTGCCTTTCGTCATGGGCAGGCGGCGCGTGGACCCGCTACGCTTGGAATTCACGATCCCGGAGCGAAAATGACATGAGGCATCCCCTTGCCCTGGCGCTGGCCGTCGCGCTGGCCGCCGTTACTCCCCAGGCCCCCGCACAGGACGCATCGCCCGTGTCTGTTCCCGCACCCGAGGCCGGCCAAGGCCAGGCCAACCCGTTCTTCGCCGAGAGCCCGCTGCCGCTGCACTACCCGCAGTTCGACAGGATCCGGGACAGCGACTTCGGCCCAGCGTTCGAGCGCGGCATGGCCGCCGAGCTGGCCGAGATCCAGGCGATCGCCAACAACCCCGAGCCGCCGACCTTCGAGAACACCATCGTCGCGCTGCAGCGCACCGGCGACGTGCTCGAGCGCGCGCAGACCGTGTTCTACGCGCTGATCAGCGCCGACACCAACGACGCCCGCGAGGCGCTGCGCGCCGAGTACGCGCCGAAGTTTTCCGCGCACCGCGACGCCATCGTGCTCGACCCGAAGCTGTTCGCCCGCATCCAGGCGGTGCACGACGGCCTCGACGCCTCCGGCCTGCAGGGCGAGGACCGCCGCCTGGTCGAGAAGTACTACGAGAACTTCGTCCGCGCCGGCGCCCAGCTGCCAGACGCCGACAAGGCGCGGCTGAAGGCGATCAACGCCGAGCTCGCGCAGCTGGGCACCAAGTTCAGCCAGAACGTGCTGGCCGAGGTCAACGATTCCGCGGTGGTGGTCGACACGCGCGCGGAGCTCGCCGGCCTGCCGGAAGCCGACATCACCGCCGCCGCGGAAGCGGCGAAGAAGCGCGGCCTCGACGGCAAGTACGTGATCGCGCTGCAGAACACCACCGGCCAGCCGCCGAACACCTACCTCGAGAACCGCGCCCTGCGCCAGCGCATCCACGAGGCCTCGGTCGCGCGCGGCAGCCGCGGCAACGCCTACGACAACACCGGCCTGGTGTCGCGGATCATGGCGCTGCGCCTGGAGCGCGCGAAGATGCTGGGCTACCCGGACTACGCTTCGTTCGTGCTCGCCGACGAGACCGCGAAGACGCCGCAGGCGGTGAACGAGATGCTCGGCCGCCTGGCCCCGGCCGCGGTCGCCAACGCCAGGAAGGAAGCCGCCGACCTGCAGGCGATGATCGACAAGGAACAGGCCGCCAAGGGCGAGCCGACCTTCCAGCTGCAGCCCTGGGACTGGGCCTACTACACCGAGAAGGTGCGCCAGGAGAAGTTCGCCTTCGACGAGTCGCAGCTCAAGCCGTACCTGGAGCTGGACAACGTGCTGGTGAACGGTGTCTTCCACGCCGCCAACCAGGTCTACGGCCTGACCTTCAAGGAGCGCCACGACCTGCCGGTGTACCAGGAAGACGTGCGCGTGTTCGACGTGTTCGACAAGGACGGCTCGCAGCTGGCGATCTTCATCGCCGACATGTACGCGCGCCCGTCCAAGCGCGGCGGCGCGTGGATGAACTCCTACGTCGACCAGTCCGGACTGACCGGCTACAAGCCGGTGGTCGCCAACCACCTCAACATCCCCAAGCCGGCCGCCGGCGAGCCGACGCTGCTGACCTGGGACGAGGTGACGACCATGTTCCACGAGTTCGGGCATGCGCTGCACGGCATGTTCTCGAACGTGAAGTACCCGTACTTCTCCGGCACCAGCGTGCCGCGCGACTTCGTCGAGTTCCCGTCGCAGGTCAACGAGATGTGGGCCGACTGGCCGAGCGTGCTCGCCAACTACGCGAAGCACTACCAGACCGGCGAGCCGATGCCGCGCGAGCTGCTCGACAAGGTGCTGGCCAGCAGCAAGTTCAACCAGGGCTTCGCCACCACCGAGTACCTGGCGGCAGCGATGCTCGACCAGGAGTGGCACCAGCTGACCGAGGCCTCGCAGATCCCGGGCCCGGACGGCGTGATGCCGTTCGAGGCCGCCGCGCTGGCGAAGGTCGGGCTCGACTTCGCCGCGGTCCCGCCGCGCTACCGCACGCCCTACTTCAGCCACATCATGGGCGGCTACGCGGCCGGCTACTACGCCTACATCTGGTCCGAGGTGCTGGACGCGAACACGGTGCAGTGGTTCAAGGACAACGGCGGCCTGAGCCGCGCCAACGGCGACCACTTCCGCGCCACCCTGCTGTCGCAGGGCGGGAGCAAGGATGCCCTGGAACTGTTCCAGGACTTCGCCGGCCACGCCCCCGACATCCAGCCCCTCCTCGAGCGCCGCGGCCTGGACTGAGCAACAGCTAGCCACAGATTTCACAGATAAAAAAAGGATTGGGCCCGCGCGAGCTTGAAGTTGCGCGGGCCCAGTTCGTTTTGATCCTTTTCAATCTGTGTGATCTGTGGCCAAAGAATGTCTCAAAGGTCCGGCAGGGACTGCTTGGTGGCGGCGGCCCAGTCGGGCCAGGGGTCCTTGCGCTGGGCGGCGGCGCGGCGGAGGGCCTTGTCGAGGTTGTAGTCGTTGCCGGACTTCGTGCGGCCGAGCTCGCTCCAGGCGAGCGGCGCCGCCACGCCGGCTTCCTTGCGTGCGCGCAATGACCAGCTCGCCACGCTGGTGGCGCCGCGGCCGTTGCGCAGCCAGTCGATGAAGATGACGCCGCCGCGCTTGGACTTGGTGGCGGTGGCCACGTAGCGGTCCGGGGCCTGGGTGGCCATCGCGCGCGCGAACGCCTCGCAGAACGCCTTGGCGCGCGTCCAGTCCTGCTCCGGCGCGATCGGCACTACCACGTGCAGGCCCTTGCCGCCGGACAGGCGCAGGAAGCTCTCCAGTCCGACTTCGGCGAGGCGGTCGCGGACGTCGCGCGCCGCGGCCTTGATCGCGGCCCAGTCCACGCCAGGTCCCGGGTCCAGGTCGAACACCAGCCGGTCCGGGTGCTCCACGTCCTCGATGCGCGCGCCCCAGGGGTGGAACTCGAGCACGTTCATCTGCACGAGCTCGAGCAGTCCGGCGACGTCGTCCACGTACAGGTAGTCCTCGCTGCCGCCGTCCTTCTCGCGGATCGCCACCGAGCGCACGCTGTCGCCGAGGGTGGCGGCGTGGTGCTTCTGGAAGAAGCACTGGCCCTTGATGCCGTCCGGGCAGCGCACCAGCGACAGCGGCCGGTTGCGCAACTCGGGCAGCAGCAGCGGCGCGATCGTGCGGTAGTAGTCCGCGACCTGCTGCTTGGTGATGCGCAGTTCGGGGAAGATGATCTTGCCGGGGCTGGTCAGGCGCACGGCCTCGCCCGCGGCGGTCTGGTCGCCGATGTCCTTCACCGTCTTGTCCTCGCGCAGGCCCTTGAAGCTGGCCTGCCGCAGCAGGCCCTCCTTGCCGAAACCGCGGAACTCGAGTTCCGCCACCAATTCCGGCTCCACCCAGGTCACGTCGCGCGGCCGGAACGGTACGTGCGCCGGCAGAAGCACCGTGGGCTCGCGCCGCGCCAGCGGCTGCAGGCGCTCGAGCACCGCGCGCAGGGTGGCGTCGTCGAAGCCGGTGCCGACCCGGCCGACGTACTTCAGCGCGCCGTGCTCGCGGGTCGCCATCAGCAGCGAACCGAACGCGGTGCGCGAGCGCTTCGGCGCGGTGAAGCCCACGATCACGAACTCGTCCGACTGCGCGTGCTTGGTCTTGATCCAGCTCCCGGAGCGGCCGGCGACGTAGCCGGCCCGGACGCGCTTGCTGATGATGCCCTCCATGCCCTGCTTGCGGCTGGCGGCGAAGACCTCCGCGCCGTGCCCGACGATGTGCTGGCTGTAGCCGAGCACGGGCGCCGCGCCTTCGAGCAGTTCCTCCAGGAGCGCCTTGCGCTCGTCCAGACGAGTGCGCGTCAGGTCCTGCCCGGCCAGCGAGGGCATGTCGAACAGCATGCACTTGAGCGGCGCGTCGGCGTTGCCGGAGATCACCTTCTGCAGCAGGCCGAAGTCGTCGTTGCCCTTGGCGGTGAGCGCGATCAGTTCGCCGTCGAAGCTGCCGTCGTCGATGCGCAGGGCCTCGAAGGCCTGCACGATGTCGGGATAATCCGGGGTCCAGTCGAGGCCGTTGCGCGAGCGCAGCTTCACTTCGCCGTCGGCGACCTCGACCAGCAGCCGGTAGCCGTCCCACTTCAGCTCGTGCAGCCAGTCGTCGCCCTCGGGCGGTGCCTGGCGCAGTGTGGCCAGTTGGGGACCCGGCGGCTTCCAGGACCTGGGCTTCGGGCGCGCGCCCTCGAGCGCCGCCGCGCGCGCCGCCCAGTCCACCCGGCGGCGGCGCGCACGCTTCTTCTTCGCCGCGGACGCCGGTGCAGGCTGCTTGCGCTTGCCTCCCCTGGCCTTGCCGCTGCCGTCCAGCAGGTCGTCGGCCTCGAGGTCGCCGGCCCACTCGTCGTCGCGCTTGAACAGCAGCCACTGCGGCTTGCCGCTGCGCACCTGCTGGGTGCGCACCAGCTTCCAGCCGCCCTGCAGCTTCTCGCCGTGGAGGGTGAACTCGATCTTGCCGGCGGCCAGCGACTCGAGCGGATCGCCGCTCGCGCTCCACACGCCGCGGTCGAAGATGTCCACGTGGCCGGCGCCGTAGTTGCCCTCCGGGATGTCGCCCTCGAAGTCGGCGTAGCCGATGGGATGGTCCTCGACCTCGACCGCCAGGCGCTTCTCGCCGAGGCGGAACGACGGTCCCTTGGGCACGGCCCAGCTCTTCAGCGTGCCGTCCATCTCCAGGCGGAAGTCGTAGTGGCGGGCACGCGCGTGGTGCAGCTGGACCACGAAGATCGGGCGCCGCCCGCGCTTGCCGGGGCGGGGCGCCTCGTCCCCCGGTTCCGGGGTCTCGCCGAAGCGCCGCTTGCGTGCGTACTCGCGCAGGCTCACGCCGCCACTCCGTCACGCACGCTTGCGCGCGCTCGACTTCTTCGTCGTCTTCTTCGCGGCCTTGGCCTTCTTCGCGGTCTTCTTCACCGGCACCTTCTTCTTCGCCGGCGTACGCTTGTTGCGGTCGATGCTCTGCTGCAGCAGCGACATGAAGTCGACCACGTTGGTGGCGGCGCCCTCCTCGACTTCCGGCTCCTCGGCGGCGCGCTTGACCACGCCGTCGGCCTTCATCCGCTCCTGGATCACCTTCTGCAGGCGTTCGCGGAATTCGTCGTGGTAGGCCTCCGGGTCCCACTCGCCGGACATGGTCTCGATCAGCTGCTCGGAGAACGCCAGCTCCTTGGCGCTGATCCGGTAGTCGCCCTTGGCGCCCTCGGGGATGTTGTACTCGCCGATGTCCACCAGTTCCTGCGGGTAGCGCATCATCATCAGCAGCAGCGCGTTTTCGTGCGGGATCACCGCGCACAGGTGCTCGCGGGTGCGGATCACCACCCGCGCGATGCCGATCTTGCCGGTCTTCTGCAGCGCCTCGCGCAGCAGCACGTAGCCCTTTTCCGCCTTCTTGGCGGGGACCAGCACGTAGGGTTTCTCGAAATAGCGCGGGCCGACCGCGTCGGCCTCGACGAAGGCCTCGACCTCGATCGCGTCATGGCTTTCCGGCGCGGCGGAGGCGATGTCCTCCTGCTCGAGCACCACGTAGCTGCCCTTCTCGTATTCGAAGGCCTTGACGATGTCCTTCCATGGCACTTCCTCGCCGGTCTCGGCGTTGACGCGCTCGTAGCGGACCGGCGCCTTGTTGCGCGAGTCCAGCATGCGGAAGGAAATGTCGGTCTTGCGCTCGCCGGTCATCAACGAGACCGGGATGTTCAGCAGCCCGAAGGAGAGCGTGCCTGTCCAGACCGGGCGAGCCATGCCTTGCTCATGCCCCGCTGCGGCCGGCCATCACCGGGGCGTGGTCGCGCAGGCAGTCGTCGTGGACCAGCTTGGCCACCTGCCAGGCGGCGTGCGCGTCGCGGCGGACCTCGGACCAGCGCAGCCGCGACTCGCCGCGCACCTGGCGCCACTCGTCCGCCATCTGCGGCTCGACCTCGCTCCAGCTGCGGCCCGGGTACAGCCCGTTGGCCTCCTCGCCGAACACGCGCGCACGCGCGCGGCCCTCGTCCTGGTCCAGCGAATGCGAATGCGGCAGGCGAACGATCATCGGGAGCGGCTCCATGAATCCGGACCGCCATCTCAGCAACCCGGCCGTTGCCGCGGCGTGAAACGTCGCCTAGCGCGGCCCGACGTAGCCCCCGGGCACGCCCCGGGGCGACATCACGATCTGCCACAGCTGGATCCGGCGGGCGCGGAAGGCGGCCATCGAGGCGGCCAGGTAGAACCGCCACATGCGCCGGAAGCGCGCGTCGTAGCGCGGCGGCAGCCGCTCCCAGGCGGCCTCGACGTTGCGCCGCCAGGCCTGCAGGGTCAGGTCGTAGTCGGTGCCGAAGCCGTGCCAGTCCTCGATCACGAAGCGGCGCTCGGTGCAGGCCGCGATCTGGCGCGCCGAGGGCAGCATCGAGTTGGGGAAGATGTAGCGGCCGATCCACGGATCGGTGTGGGTGACCGAGACGTTGCCGCCGATGCAGTGCAGCAGGAACAGGCCGCCGCCGGTGGCCTCCTCGTCGCGCAGGCAGCGCCGCGCGACGTCGAAGTACGTGTCGTAGTTCCGGGCCCCGACGTGCTCGAACATGCCGATCGAGAAGATCCGGTCGAACGGCTCGTCGAGCTCGCGGTAGTCCTGCAGCCGGATCTCGACCGGAAGCCCGGCGCAGAGCCGGCGCGCATATTCCGCCTGCTCGCGCGAGATGGTGATGCCGACGCCCTCGACGCCGTAGCGCTCGGCCGCGAACTTCAGCGCCTCGCCCCAGCCGCAACCGATGTCGAGCACGCGCATGCCTGGGCGCAGGCCGAGCTTGCGGCAGGTCAGGTCGAGCTTGGCGGCCTGGGCCGCGTCGAGGTCGCCGGCCTCGCGCCAGTAGCCGCAGCTGTACACCAGGCGCTCGCCGAGCATGGCCTCGAACAGGTCGTTGCCGAGGTCGTAGTGCTGTTCGCCGACCTTGCGCGCACGCCGGCCGGTCTGCAGGTTGAGCAGCAGCGCGCGCAGGTCGTCGAGCCAGGAACTGAGCCCGTGCACGCGTTCGTCGATGCCGTGGCGCATGAGGCGGTACAGCATCCCGTCCAGCGACGGCACCGTCCACCAGCCGTCCATGTAGGACTCGCCGAGCCCCAGCGATCCCTGGCGGAGCACGCGGCCGTAGAAGCGGTCGTCGAGGATCCGCGGATCGCATTCGCCCGGGCCGTTCGCCTCCAGCCCTGCTGCTTCCAGCAGCGCGTGGACCCGCTGCCGCAAGGGGTGCATGGCCATGCAGCCTCCCCGTTTCAGCCTCCCTGGAAGAGGTGACGGTAGCCCGGGGCCACCACCGGCAGCAACACCCGGGCCGGCACCTCCGCGTACTGCGTGCCGTCCGAATAGGGCCCCACCTGGTACGGCGGGAACACGAAACGCAGGGCCGTGATCCGGCCGTCGCCGTCGAGCACCGGCTCGAACTGGTCGAAGTTGGCCGGCTCCGGGGTGGTGCCCTGGTCGATCATCTGCAGGCCGCCCTCGAGCAGCTGCGCGCGCTCGTCGGGCGGGTAGCCGGCGGCCTCGACGCGCTGCGAGAGGTCGGTGGCGAGCTGCTCGCGGACGTAGGCGGAAACCACCTGCCAGCCGGCCCCGGTGGGAACCAGCTTCGCCGCGGTCAGGCGCTCCTTGCTTTCCGGCAACCAGGTGAAACGGGCCACCAGCGGGTTGCCGTGGGCACCGCCGGTATAGCTGCTGCCGTCCGCCGCGACCGCCACCACCTGCGGCGTCGCCACCAGTTCGGTGAAGGCCAGCGACAGGTCGTAGGGCATGGGGGGTTTGGTGTCACCGAGGCCCTCGACCGCCTGCATCAGTTCCGCGCGCGCGGCGGCCGCATAGGCCTGCAGCAGGCGCGCCAGGCCGGGATGCGCGCGCGCCACCGGCGGATAGCTGATGCCGATCAGGTAGCGTGGGTCGCGCTCCATCACGTCGTCGAGCGCGACCGGCACCGGCGCGGGGTCCGCCGGCCCGGCCGCCACCGACCCGCCCGTGCCCGCGGGTGATCGCTGTTCCGTGCCGGACGCGGGTTCCCGTCCACAGGCGCACAATGCCAATGCCACCATCCCTGCCAGTGCCAACTGCCGCATGAGGGCTCCCTGCCCCGCCTTGTCCGCGGTCACGTTAGCGAGCGGCTCGTGAACGACGGGCAAAAGAAAAGGCCCGCCGAGGCGGGCCTTTCCGTGGTGCGTTGGACGCGACCGCTTAGAGCGGCTGGACCTCGTCCGCCTGCAGGCCCTTCTGGCCCTGGACGACCTTGAAGGAAACCTTCTGGCCTTCCTGCAGCGACTTGAAGCCGGTGCCCTGGATGGAACGGAAATGCACGAACAGGTCCGCGCCGCTCTCCGGGGTGATGAAGCCGAAGCCCTTGGCGTCGTTGAACCACTTGACGGTACCGGTCTGACGATCCGACATGTCTTACTCCTTGAAACGTTTGGTGTTGGATTGGCACGGCCCGCACGCGCGGAACCGAGACTGTCTAGCAAGGGGTAATGACGCGACGATGTAGCGGATCGTGTGGATCAACCGCATCGGGCCACGATGTACCGTGATCCCGCTTTGAACAGTGGGCGCACCTTAACCTACTTTTGGCCGGAAGTGTGAATGGGCGGCATCGGAGGTCAGCCCCCCGCTCCCTCCCGCAGCGGTTCGTAGTCCGGGTGGCGGCGCATCCAGGCGTCGGCATAGGGACAGGTCGGGCGCACGCGCAGGCCGTTGGCGCGGGCGTGGTCCAGCGCCGCCCGCACCAACTGCCCGGCGATGCCGCGCCCGCCGATCGCGTCGGGGACGATAGTGTGCAGGATCTCCAGCACCCCGCCGTCGAGCGCGTAGTCCACGTACCCCAGGTGGCCGTCCACGGTGGCGCTGAAGCGCCTGCGCTCCGCGTCGTGGCCGATGTCGATTGCCCTGGCTTCCGTCATTCCTCTGCTCCCGTTCCTGCGCCGTGTTCAGCGCGAATCCCGTCGGCCCTGGTCGTGGCGGTCGTGGGCGCTGATCGAGCCCTGGTTCCCCGCCATCCGCGTTTCCGCCTCGTGAAGCGCCTCCGCCTGGACCCGGGCTTCGTCGGACTGGAACCCCGGCTGCGGGGCCGACCCGTGGCGCGCGTCCAGCGCCTGCCAGGGCGGGACCTGGCGTGCCTGTTCCTGCTTCTGCCGCAGCAGCTTGCGGGTATTGGCGAGCGCCTTGCGGGCGCTGGTCTTCTTCGCAGCGGCCTTCTTCGCGGCGGTCTTCTTCGTCGTGGCCTTCTTCGCGGGCGCCTTCCTGGCCGTCGTCTTCTTCGGCGTGGCCTTCTTCGTCGCAGTCTTCTTCGCGGCTGGCCGCTTGGTGACCGTCTTGCGCACGGTCTTCTTCGCCGCGGTCTTCTTCGCGGCCTTCTTCACCGTCTTCTTCGGGGCAGCCGTCTTCTTCGTCGCCTTCTTCGCCGTCCGCTTCCCGGCCGCGGTCTTCTTCGCAGCCTTCTTCGCAGTCGCCTTCCTCGTTGCCATGTCGCCTCCCTCGCGTCGCGGCCCGTGCCGCATCCGCTGCCGGGGTAGCATGCCGCGCATACAGGCCGGGTGAGCGCCGCCCGTCAGAACGTCGGGTTGAACAGCGCCGCCAGGAAGTGCGACCCGACCCGGGGCTCCATCATCAGGGTGAACAACACCCCGTAGCCGGCGCCCCACAGGTGCGCGCTGTGGTTGACGTTGTCGGTGCCCTGGCGGTCCATCCGGATCGAATAGACGACGTAGAACACCGCATAGAGGATCGCCGGCACCGGCAGGAAGAACACCAGGATCAGGTCCCACGGCGCCAGCAGGATGTAGGCGAACAGCACCGCCGAGACCGCGCCCGATGCGCCCAGGCTGCGGTAGCGCGGATCGTGCCGGTGGCGCAGGTACGTGGGCAGGATCGCGACCACGATCGCCGAGAGATAGAACAGCACGAAACCGAACGAGCCGATGTACGAGGCGAAGAACGCCTCGGTGGCCCGCCCGAAGAAGAACAGCGTGATCATGTTGAACAGCAGGTGCATCCAGTCGGCGTGCACGAAGCCGTGGGTGACCAGCCGGTCGTACTGGTGCCTGCGATCGATCGCCGGCGGCCACAGCAGCAGCCGGTCGAGCAGGCGCGGGTTGTTGAACGCCATCCACGAGACGGCGACGGTCACGCCGACCAGCACCAGGGTGATCGAGAGGCCGCCCATCACGGCGCCCGCCGGTCAGGCGACACGGTAGTTGTCCTGCATCGGGTAGCTGCGCGCGTAGAGGCCGAACACCACCGCCGCGGCGAACGCGAACGCGGCGAAGAAGAACATCAGGAACGCGTTCTCGGTCCAGCCGGTGGTGGCGATGTACGCGGTCACGGTGTCGTTGCGCACGGCGACGTTGGTCAGCAGCACCCACAGGCTGCCGAAGGTGCTGGCCAGGTACCAGAACGCCATGATCACGCCCTTCATCGAGGCCCGCGCCTGGCTGTAGGCGAACTCGAGCGCGGTCGCCGAGACCAGCACCTCGCCGAAGGTCAGCAGCATGTACGGCCAGGTCTGCCAGGCCAGCGAGGTCGGCGCGCCGCTGTCGATCTTCAGCTGGATCAGGCCGGCCACGATCCAGGCGACGCCGGCGAAGGCGATGCCCCAGCCCATGCGCCGCAGCGCGGTCGGCTCGTAGCCAAGCCGGCGCACGGCCGGGTACAGCACCAGGTTGTTGAACGGGATGATCAGCATCACCAGCAGCGGGTTGAGCGCCTGCATCTGCGCCGCCTCGCGCACCAGCCAGCTCGGCCACCACCAGGCGTCGTGCGGCACAGTCATGTCGCGGCCCTGGATCACCCAGGTGCTGGCCTTCTGGTCGAACAGCGACCAGAACGGCGTGGTCAGCGCGAACACGATGATCACCCGCAGCACCGACCGGACGCTGTCCACGGCCTCGTCGGCGTGGCGGCCGCGGGCGCGCTCGAGCTGCATCGAGACGCCGATGCCGCCGAACGCGATCAGCACCCCCAGCGCCAGGCAGGCGCTGATCACGAAGTGGAAGTCGTCCGGCCAGAACGCCAGCGACACCCCGGCCCAGGCATGCAGCGCCCAGAACACCAGCATCAAGGCCGCCACCACGACGCCGACGACGGCCACCACCAGCCCCGGCCGTCCCTGCCCCGGCGCCTGCGACAGCAGCGCGGTGCGGGCCACGTTGTAGAACGAGTCCGGATCCTGGCCGCGGGTCGGCGGCACGCGCACGTACTTGCGTCGCCCGAGCCAGAAGATGAAGGTGGCGATGAACATCAACGCGCCCGGGATGCCGAACGCGATCGACGGCCCCAGCTCGCGCAGGAACAGCGGCATCAGCAGCGAGGCGAAGAAGCTGCCGAAGTTGATGGTCCAGTAGAAGAAGTCGAACACCACCTTGGCCAGCGACTTGTTGGCCTGGGTGAACTGGTCGCCCACGAAGGACACCACCAGCGGCTTGATGCCGCCGGAGCCGAGCGCGATCAGGAACAGGCCGGTGTAGAAGCCCTGGCGGCTGTCCTCGAAGATCGCCAGGCAGGCGTGGCCGGCGCAGTAGATCAGCGAGAACCACAGCACCGTGTCGTACTTGCCGAAGAAGCGGTCCGACAGCCAGCCGCCCAGCAGCGGGAAGAAGTACACGCCGATGACGAAGCTGTGGAACACGTCCTTGGCCGCGAGCTCGCGCTCGGCCTCGGGCAGGTAGGCCAGGATGACGCTGCTGACCAGGAACTGCACGAGGATGTTGCGCATGCCGTAGAAGCTGAAGCGCTCGCAGGCCTCGTTGCCGATGATGTAGGGGATCTGCCGCGGCAGGCGCGGACGTGCTGCGGCTTCGGTCATGCCCATTCCTCGAGGCCTTCCGCGGCGTACAGGGCAGCGAACGAAGGCCGCGCCTTCATCCGCCGTGCGAGTGCCGCGAGCTGCGGCCAGTCGGTGGCCGGGCGCGGCATGTTCCGCGACCAGCGCATCAGCATCACCAGGTAGAAGTCGGCCGCGCACGGCGCGTCGCCGAGCAGGAACGGGCCGCCCGCGGCCAGCTGCGCGTCGATCCGCGCCCAGGCTTCCTCGATGCGCGGACGCACGTGCTCGCGCGCGGAGTCGGCCAGCTCCACGCCGGCCACTTCATGCGGGTACCACCAGATGCGGAACAGCGGCTGCACCATGTTGGCCAGGTGCAGCATCCACTGCAGGTAGTCGCGGCGCGCCGGGTCGCCGGGCGCGGGTGCGAGCCCGGCTTGCGGATGGGTATCGGCCAGGTGCATGGCGATCGCCGCGGCTTCGGTCATCGGCCTGCCGTCCAGCACCAGCGTCGGCACCACCCCGGAAGGATTGAGCGCGAGGTAGGCGGGACGCTTGTGCTCGCGGGTGGCGAAGTCCATGGCGCGCAGCTCGTGCGCGATCCCGAGCTCCAGCAGCAGCCAGTGGACCAGCATGCTGGCCGCGCCCGGGGAGTAGTAGAGGATGGTCATCCGGCCAAACGTTATCATCGAACGGAGACCGCGCCGACCCCCGGGGACCCCATGATCCGCACCGTGATCCGCACCACCCTGCTCGCCTGCCTCCTGGGCGCCCTGCCACCCGCCTTTGCCCAGTCCGTCGCCGCGGCCGGCAGCGCCAACCAGGAGCTGACGACCGTCGCCGAACGATCCGGGTTCCAGCGTACCGGCCGCTACGAGGAAGTCATCGCCCTGTGCGGGGCCTTTGCCCGCGCCTATCCGGACGCCGTCCGCTGCGAGCGCTTCGGTACCTCGGCCCAGGGTCGGCCGATGCAGCGCCTGGTGGTGACCCGCAGCGGCGCCTTCACCCCCGCCGAGGCCGAGGCCAGGGGGTTGCCGGTGCTGCTCGCCCAGGGCGGCATCCACGCCGGCGAGATCGACGGCAAGGACGCCGGCTTCCTGCTGCTGCGCCAGCTGCTCGAGGGCGAGGCCGCGCCCGGCGCGCTGGAGCAACTGGTGCTGGTCTTCGTGCCGGTGTTCAACGTCGACGGCCACGAGAACTTCCGCGCCTGGAACCGCCCCAACCAGCGCGGGCCGGAGGAGATGGGCTTCCGCACCACCGCCCAGCGCTACAACCTCAACCGCGACTACATGAAGGCGGACAGCCCGGAGATGCGCGCGATGCTGGCGCTGGTGCGCGACTGGGACCCGCTGGTGACGCTGGACCTGCACGTCACCGACGGCGCCCAGTTCCGGCACGACATCTCGATCACCGGCGAACCCGTCAACACCGGCGACATGGCCCTGCGCAAAGCCGGCCGCGCCCTGCGCGACGGCATCGCCGCGATGCTCACCGAACAGGGCTCGCTGCCGGTGGTGTTCTACCCGAGCTTCGACGAGATGGACGACCCGGCCTCGGGCTTCGTCGACGGCGTCAACCCGCCGCGCTTCTCGCACGGTTACTTCCCGCTGCGCAACCGCCTCGGCATCCTGGTCGAGACGCATTCCTGGCGCACCTATCCCGAGCGCGTGCGCGCCACCCGCGACACCGTGCTCGACGCGATCGAACTGACCGTGCGCCACGCGGCCGAATGGCAGGCGCTCGCCCGTGCTGCCGATGCGCGCGCCCGCGCGCTGGGCGGCGAGGAGGTGGCGCTCGACTACCGCGCGACCGACGACGTGCGCACCATCGACTTCCTCGGCTATGCCTACACGCGCACGCCCTCGGAAGTCTCCGGCGCGCTGATGACCCGCTACGACGAGTCCACGCCGCAGGTCTGGCAGGTGCCGCTGCGCGACGTGATCGTGCCGCGCACCGTGGTCACGGCCCCGACCGGCGGTTACCTGGTGCCGGTGGAGTGGGCGTCGGTGGTGCAGCCGTGGCTGGACGTGCACGGCATCGCCTACCAGCGCGTGGACGCGGCGCGCGAGGTGCCGGCGTGGCAGTTCCATGCCAACAAGGTGGAGATGGCCGCGTCGCCGATGGAAGGACACCAGCGCGCCGCCATCGAGGGCGACTGGCGGCAGGTCGCTGCGCCGGTCCTCCCCGGGTCGCTGTTCGTGCCGATCGCGCAGCCGCTGTCGCGGCTCGTGGTGCACGTGCTCGAGCCACGGGCGCCCGACTCGATCGCGCGCTGGGGCGGCTTCAACAACGCCTTCGAGCGCAAGGAGTACATGGAGCCGTACGTGGCCGAGGCCGAGGCCCGCAGGATGCTGGCCGCCGACCCGGCGCTGAAAGCCGAATTCGAGGCGAAGCTGCGCGACGATCCGGAATTCGCGGCCAGCCCGTACGCGCGGCTGGACTTCTTCTACCAGCGCCACCCGGCCTGGGACAGCGGCTACAACGTCTACCCGGTGCTGCGCCTCGACGCCCCGCTGCACTGACCGGGCCTAGGCTGGCAGTCCCTGTAGGAGCGGCGCTAGCGCCGCGAGGAGCCCCCATGCGCCCGTACACCCCCTCCCCCGCGCCGCTAGCCCCCGCACTGGCGGCGCTCCTGCTCGCCGCCTGCAACGCCCCGGAGCCGGAGCCGCCCGAGGTCCCGCCCACGCCGCAGGCCGCCGGCACGGCGGCCGCCCCCGCCACCCCGCGCCCGGCGCGCCCGATCGACCGCACGCCGGCCACTCCCGACCTGCCGGTCGACGGTACCGAGAACCCGGTCTGGAAGCAGGCGGCCGAACGCGGCGTCGCCTTCCGCGGACTGGGCCAGGAGCCGGGCTGGTACGTCGAGGTCGGCGGCGGTGAAGCGCCGGCGCTGCACGCCGAACTGGACTACGGGGAGCGCGTCGTGGACGTCGCCGCAGCCACCGCCGACGGCACGCAAGGCTTCCACGGCACCACCGCGGACGGCACCGAGGTCGTGCTGCGCACGCGCGAGGGTCCATGCTTCGACGGCATGAGCGGGCACCGCTTCCCGGTCGCGGTGGAGCTCACGGTCGGCGGCCAGGCCTACCAGGGCTGCGGCGCCTACCTGTAGCGGCTACATGTACTTCCAGTTGCGCGGCTTGCCCTGCGCGATCCACTCGACCGCCTGCGCGACGCGGCGCTCGCGGGTGTCCTCGCGCTTCGCCTCGGCGATCCATTCGCAGTAGTCGCGTTGCTTGCCGGGCGTGAACGCCTTGAACGCAGCGGCCGCGGCCTTGTTGCGGCGGAGCGCCGCTGCCAGCGCCGGCTGCACCTCGGGCGCCGGCTTCGGCGCGGCCTGCTTGCGCGGACCTGTGGCCTTCACCCCCTGTTCGTTCAACCTGGCCGCCTTGCGTACCAGCGCGACCAGTTCGCGCTTCGGCGGCAGGTCGCCCGCGGTCCGCAGCTTGCCGAAGCTGCCCATGCCGTCGCGCTCGACGCCTTCGCCCATGACCAGCGCGTGCTGCCAGAAACCGAACGAGACGTGCTGCTTGAACGCGGCCATCATGCACACGATGCCGCCGGCGTGGACCCAGCTCGGCATGCCCCACTTCAGGGTCTCCTCGATGCCGGGCACCGCCTCGTGGACGATGGCGCGCAGGCGTTCGAGGATGGGCTGCACGAATGGCGCGGCCCCGGCGATGTAGGCGTCGATGCGGGGATCCCTGTCCATGCCCCGAGTATGCCCTCAGCGCGGCGGCGGGCGCACCCGGAACGCCAGGCTGATGCGTTCGCCGACGGGCTCGCGCAGCTTGGGGACACCGTGCTCGTGGCTGGTCTGCGACGCGTGGCTCATCACCAGCAGGCTGCCGGGCGCGAGCTCGAGGCGATGGACGTCGCGCGCGGGCGGCCTGGCGCGGATCACCATGCGCCGCGCGGCGCCCAGCGACAGCAACGCCACCGGATGGCCGGGGACCAGCATGTGCAGCTTGTCGCCGTGCGGGGCGACGCTGTCGTTGCGGTCGCGGTACAGGTTGAGGCCGACGGCATTGAACGGTTCGCCGAGGTCGCGGCGCAGCAGCGCGGCGGCCTCGAGCAGCGGCGCGGGCACGTCAGGACGGTCGAGCCAATAGGCGGCGGTCAGCCGCGGCACGTCCACCACGCGGTCGTACATCGGCCGCCGCTGCGCCTGCCACGCCACTTCCCCGCGCAGTGCCGCGAACCACCGCGCCGCCGTGCCCGCGTCCACGAACCCCGGCCGGTACCACACCCCGCCCTCGGCATCGTCCACCAGCCGCAGCGGGCCGCTATCGAAGAGGTCGTCTGGAAATTCTTTTGCCACAGATCACACTGATGAAAAAAGGATGGTCAGCCGTGGCTAATGCTTTCGAGGTCTTCCCAGCGGGCGTAGGCGGTGTCGAGGTCGGCCTGGACGCGGGCGAGCGTGGTGGTGTCGGCGGCGATGGCGGCGCCGTCGCGGTCGTAGAAGGCCGGGTCGTGCATGGCTTCGGTCAGGGCGGCGACCTCGGCCTCGAGCCGTTCGATGCGGGCCGGCAGTTCTTCCAGTTCGCGTTGTTCCTTCCACGAAAGTTTCTTCTTCGCCGGCGGCTTCGGCGGCGGTGGCGCCTCGCGCGCAGGGCGCGACGGGGTTGCGGGGGCCTCGGCCACGGCCGGCTGCGGGCGCTGGCGCAGCCAGTCGCTGTAGCCGCCGACGTACTCGCCGACCACGCCGTCGCCCTCCACCGCCAGCGTCGAGGTCACCACGTTGTCGAGGAAGTCGCGGTCGTGGCTGACCAGCAGCAGGGTGCCCTCGTAGTCGGCGAGCAGTTCCTCGAGCAGCTCCAGCGTCTCGACGTCGAGGTCGTTGGTCGGCTCGTCCATCACCAGCAGGTTCGACGGCTGCGCGAACAGGCGCGCCAGCAACAGGCGGTTGCGCTCACCGCCCGAGAGCCGGGTGATCGGCGCACGCGCGCGCTCGGGCGTGAACAGGAAATCCTGCAGGTAGCCGACGACGTGCTTCTGGCGGCCGTTGATGGTCACCGAGTCGCGGCCCTCGGCCACGTTCTCGAGCGCGTTCCAGTCCTCGCGCAGGGTCGCGCGGTACTGGTCGAAATAGGCCACCTGCAGGTTGCTGCCGAGGCGGACCTCGCCCGCCGTGGGCGCCAGTTCGCCGAGCAGCAGCTTGAGCAGCGTGGTCTTGCCGCTGCCGTTGGCGCCGACCAGGCCGATGCGGTCGCCGCGCAGGATGGTCGTGGAGAAGTCGCGCACCACCGGCGGCTGCCCGGGGTAGGCGAACGACACCCTGCGCGCCTCGATCACTTTCCTGCCGGAAGCCTCCCCGCGGGCGGCTTCCATGCGCACGTTGCCGGCCTGCTCGCGACGACGGGCGCGCTCCACGCGCATCGCCTCCAGCCGCCGCACCCGCCCCTCGTCGCGGGTGCGCCGCGCCTTGATGCCCTGCCGGATCCAGGCCTCCTCCTGGGCCAGCAGCCTGTCGAAGCGGCCCTCCTCCTGCGCCTGCGCATTGAGCCGCTCCTCGCGGCGCCGCACGTAGTTCTCCCAGTCGCCGGGCCAGCTGGTGAGCTGGCCGCGGTCGATCTCGACGATGCGGTTGGCGATGGTGCGCAGGAAGCGGCGGTCGTGGGTCACGAACACCAGCGCGCCCGGCCACGCCTTGAGGAAGCCCTCGAGCCATTCGATGGCCTCGATGTCCAGGTGGTTGGTCGGCTCGTCCAGCAGCAGCAGGTCGGGCCGCGACACCAGCGCCCGCGCCAGCAGCACGCGGCGCTTCAGGCCGCCCGACAGGTCGCCGAAGGCGGCGCTGCCGTCCAGGCCCAGCCGCGACAGGGTCTCGTCCACGCGCCAGGCCTCGTCGTCCAGCAGGCCGCCGGCGACCACCGAGACGACGTCGCCGCCGAGGCCGGACGGCACCTCCTGGGCGAGCCGGGCGACCCGCACCCCGCCCTCCAACCGGACCTCGCCGTCGTCCGGACGCAACTCGCCCGCCAGCAGCCGGAGCAAGGTGGACTTGCCGGCGCCGTTGCGGCCGATCAGGGCGATGCGCTCGCCGGGCTCGATCGCCAGGGCGACGCGTTCAAGCAAGAGGGGGCCGCCGACACCGTAGTCGACGTCCTGCAGGGTGACGAGGGGCATGCCCCATTGTAAAGGGCGCATAATCCGCCCGCGTCACACCAGTCACGTTTCATCCAGCGAGGAGCTTCCCGTGTCGAAGAGCCAGGACCGCCCGAAGAAGCAGGAAAAGAAGAAGCCGGAGAAGTCGCTGAAGGAAAAGCGCCAGGCGAAGAAGGAAAAGAAGGCCGGCAAGTAGCCGGCCTTTTCCTTGGCTTCAGTGGCGGCTAGTAGCGATAGCCGCCGTACTCGCGCACGTTGCGCACGACTTCGATCTGGCGCGCCCACAGCCGGTTGCGCGACTCGACTACGTCCACCGAGACCACGTCGCCGCGCTCGAGCCCGGTGACCGGGTACTGACGGCCCTGGTAGTAGAGGCGCGTGCTGTTGTCGAAGTACACCTCGACGCGCTGCTGGCGGTAGTCACGCGGGTCGCCGGCGTCGAGCAGCAGGCGCCCGTAGCGCGCGTCCACGCCGACCACCGTGGCGACGAAGCGCTGGCTGCCGTACTGGTTGCCGTAGCCGCCCGGGTAGTAGCCGTCGTTGCCGGGGTAGTTGCCATAGGGGCTGCCGCCATAGCTGGCGCAGCCGGCCAGGGCCAGGCCGGCGAGGAGCGCCAGCGCCACGCGCCAGCGTCGGAAGGCAGCGGAACGGATCATGGCGGGACTCCTGGATGGGGTGCGCATCAACCTTCGCGCCGGAAACGTGAACCTGCGGTTGACCGCCGCGGGCAGCGTTCAGGAACTGCAGGACAGCGTCGAGCAGCCCGGCCGGTCGCGGGCCCAGTCGGGCCGCTTGCCGACGTAGGCTTCGCGCCCGGGCTGCGCGTCGTAGGGCTTGCGCAGCACCTCCTGCAGGGCGTGGACCCCGGACAGGTCGCCCTGCTCGGCCAGGTCGATCGCCTGCTGCGCGAGATAGTTGCGCAGCACGTATTTCGGGTTGGCGGCGTCCATCGCCGCCCTGCGCCTGGCGGGGTCGCGGCCGTCCTCGCGCACGCGCGCGCCGAGCCGCGCCAGCCACTCGCGCAGCACCGGCAGCGCGGCCTCGCGCTTGCCGGGGTCGTAGAAGGCGTCGTCCAGGGGCGCCGGGTCCGGCGCCGCCGCGGCCATGTCCACTTCCGCCAGTGCGCGGAAGAACAGCGTCATGTCCACCTCGGCGCCGTGCATCCACACGTGCAGCTCGCGCATCCGCGCCACGTCGTCCTCGCGGCAGGCCGACAGGCCGAGCTTGGCGGCGATGGTCGCCTGCTCGGCGGCCTCGAAGGCGGCGACGTAGCGGTCGAGCCCGGCCTGCAGCGGCGCCGTGTCGGCGAACAGCGGCGACAGCGCGTGCGCGAGCCTGAGCAGGTTCCACTGCGCGATCCGCGGCTGCCAGCCGAAGCGGTAGCGGCGGACCTGCGCATCGGTCGTGTTCGGGGTCCAGTCCGGGTCGTAGTCGTCGATCCAGCCGTACGGGCCGTAGTCGATGGTCAGCCCGAGGATGGACATGTTGTCGGTGTTGAGCACGCCGTGCACGAAGCCGACCCGCATCCAGTGCGCGACCAGCCCCGCGGTGCGCGTGCACACGTCCGCGAACCAGTCCGCGTACAAGGCCTCGCCCGAACCGGACAGGTGCGGGAAGTCGCGCGCGATGCAGAAGTCGGCGAGCCTGCGCAGCAGCGTGGCGTCGCCGCGGGAGAACGGCAGCTCGAAGCTGCCGAAGCGCAGGAACGAGGGCGCCACCCGGCACACGATCGCGCCCGGCTCCTCGCGCGGATGGCCGTCGTAGAACATGTCGCGCACGACCTGCTCGCCGGTCCCGACCAGGCTGAGGGCGCGCGTGGTCGGCACCCCGAGGTGGTGCATCGCCTCGCTGCACAGGAACTCGCGGATCGAGGAGCGCAGCACCGCGCGCCCGTCGGCCATGCGCGAGTACGGCGTCGGACCGGCACCCTTGAGCTGCAGTTCCCAGCGCGCACCGCCGGCGTCCACGACCTCGCCGAGCGTGATCGCGCGGCCGTCGCCGAGCTGGCCCGCCCAGTGCCCGAACTGGTGGCCGCCGTAGTTGGCCGCGAACGGCTGCATGCCCGGCAGCAGGCGGTTGCCGCCGAACACTTCGGCGAAGGCCGGCGAGGTCACGGCGGCCTCGCTGAAACCGAGCCGCGCGGCCAGGTCCGGCGTCCACGCCAGCAGCCGCGGCTTCGCGACAGGCGTCGGCGCGACCGGCGACCAGGCTGCGCCCTCGACCTGGCGCAGGCGCGGCCCGGCTTCCGGATCGCCGGGCAGGTCGCGCACGAAGGCGTTGTCGAAGCGCAGCGCATCCATGGCTTTCATGCTAGCCGCGTAGACTGTGCACGATGAGTGCCCAGCCCCACGACACAGGCCCCGCAGGCCGCTTCACCGACCTCGGCCTGCCCGAGCCCCTGTTGCGCGCGCTCGCCGACGTCGGCTACGAATCGCCCTCGCCGATCCAGGCCGCGACCATCCCGCCGCTGCTGGCCGGCCGCGACGTGCTCGGCCAGGCCCAGACCGGCACCGGCAAGACCGCCGCGTTCGCGCTGCCGGTGCTGGCGCGCATCGACCCGGCCGAGTCGCGGCCGCAGGCGCTGGTGCTGGCGCCGACGCGCGAGCTCGCGATCCAGGTCGCCGAGGCTTTCCAGAAGTACGCCAGCCACCTGCCCCGCTTCCAGGTGCTGCCGGTCTACGGCGGCCAGGGCTACGGTCCGCAGCTGCAGGCCCTACGCCGCGGGGTGCAGGTGGTGGTGGGCACCCCCGGACGCGTGATCGACCATCTCGAGCGCGGCACGCTCGACCTGTCCGGCCTGCGCTGCCTGGTGCTCGACGAAGCCGACGAGATGCTGCGCATGGGTTTCATCGACGACGTCGAGGCGGTGCTCCGGCGCACGCCCGAGGGCCGCCAGGTGGCGCTGTTCTCGGCCACGATGCCGCCGCAGATCCGGCGCATCGCGCAGACCTACCTGAAGGATCCGGTCGAGGTGTCGATCAAGGCGCAGACGACCACCGCCGCCAACATCCGCCAGCGCTACTGGCTCGTCTCCGGCCTGCACAAGCTGGACGCCCTCACCCGCATCCTCGAGGCCGAGCCGTTCGAGGCCATGATCGTGTTCGCGCGCACCAAGCTCGGCACCGAGGAGCTGGCGGAGAAGCTGCTCGCACGCGGCATTGCCGCCGCCGCGATCAACGGCGACGTCGAGCAGAAGCAGCGCGAGCGCACCATCCAGAAGCTCAAGGACGGCGAGATCGACGTGCTGGTCGCCACCGACGTCGCCGCGCGCGGCCTGGACGTGGAGCGGATCAGCCACGTGCTCAACTACGACATCCCCTACGACACCGAGAGCTACGTCCACCGCATCGGGCGCACCGGGCGCGCGGGCCGCAAGGGCGAGGCGATCCTGTTCGTGACCCCGCGCGAGCGCGGCATGCTGCGCACGATCGAGCGCGCCACCCGGCAGCCGATCGAGCCGATGCAGCTGCCGACCGTGCAGGCGGTCAACGAGCGCCGGGTCGCGAAGTTCCTGGGCCGCATCGACGAGGTACTGGAGGGCGACGAACTCGCACCGTTCCGCGAGCTGGTCGAACGCTACGAGCGCGAGCACGACGTGCCGGCGATCGAGATCGCCGCGGCGCTGGCGCGGCTGGTGCAGGGGAAGACGCCGTTGCTGCTGGAGGCGCGGGAGGAACCGCCCCCGCCGCCGGTGCGGCCAAGGCGGGAAGGGCTCGCCGCCATGGCGGCTCCCACCGGGCGCGGCCCCGGCGCCGACGTGGGCATGGTGACCTACCGGATCGAGGTCGGGCATCGCAACGGCGTGCAGCCGGGCAACATCGTCGGCGCGATCGCCAACGAAGCGGAGCTCGAGTCGCGCTACATCGGCCGCATCGACATCCGCGACGACTTCAGCCTGGTGGACCTGCCCGAAGGGATGCCGCCGGAACTGCTGCAGCACCTGAAGAAAGTGCGCGTCGGCGGGCAGCCGCTGCGCATGCGCCTGGCCGAGGCCGCGGACCTGGACGCGCCGCGCGCCAGGCGGCCGTTCAAGCCGCGCCCCGGCACGCGCCCGCGTCCGCCCGGTCCGCCGCGCAAGCCACGCCCGCGCCGCGACGGCTGAGCCGCCGCCCGTGCGCGACCACTGCGACGTCCTCATCATCGGCGGCGGCGCCGCCGGCCTCATGTGCGCGATCACCGCCGGCCGCAGCGGCCTGCGCGTGCGCGTGCTCGAGCACGCCAACCGGGTCGGCAAGAAGATCCTCATGTCCGGCGGCGGACGCTGCAACTTCACCAACACCGGCGCCGGCCCGGCCAACTACATTTCCGCCAACCCGCACTTCTGCAAGTCGGCGCTGGCCCGCTACACGCCGGCGGACTTCATCGAACTGGTCGAGCGCCACGGCATCGCCTACCACGAGAAGGAGCTGGGGCAGCTCTTCTGCGACGAGTCCTCGAAGCAGATCGTGGCGATGCTGCTGGCCGAATGCGAGGCCGCGGGCGTCGAGATCCGCACCTCGTGCACGATCGAGCGCGTCGTCCATGGCGACGCCGGCGACTTCCGCGTGCACACCAGCCAGGGCGAATGCAGTGCGCCGGCGCTGGTGGTCGCCTGCGGCGGCCTCTCGATCCCGCGCATGGGTGCCACCGGCTTCGGCTACGAGCTCGCCCGCCAGTTTGGCCACGCGGTGCTGCCGACGCGTGCCGGGCTGGTGCCGCTGACCCTCAGCGGCAAGCACCAGGAGCGGCTCGACGGCCTCAGCGGCGTCGCCTTCCCGGTGACCGCCACCGCCAACGGCACCAGCTTCAGCAACTTCATGCTGCTCACCCACCGCGGCGTCAGCGGCCCGGCGATCCTGCAGGTCTCGTCGTACTGGCAGCCCGGCGACGCGCTGCTGCTGGACCTGCTGCCCGGCAGCGACGCGATGGAGACGCTGCTGCGCCTGCGCCGCGAGCGGCCGGCCGCCGAGTTGCGCACCCTGCTCGGCGAGCTGCTGCCGCGGCGTTTCGCCCAGCGCCTGTGCGAGACCTGGCTGGCGCCGCTGCGGCCGCAGCGCCCGGTGCGCCAGTTCAACGAGCGCGAGCTGCGCGAGGTCGCGACGCTGCTGCAGGCCTGGCCCCTGGTCGCCAGCGGCACCGAGGGCTACCGCACCGCGGAAGTCACCCTCGGCGGCGTGGATACCGACGGCCTGTCGTCGACGACGATGCAGTCCAGGCACGTGCCCGGCCTGTACTTCATCGGCGAAGTCGTCGACGTCACCGGCTGGCTCGGCGGCTACAACTTCCAGTGGGCCTGGGCCTCCGCCCACGCCGCCGGCACCGCCCTCCTCGCCTGACCAGCGGCATTCTTTGGCCACAGATTTCACAGATGGGAAAGGATCAACACTGATAAGGCGATAGTGGTTACGCAGTCGCCAGGTGCCTGCGGCGCTCCGGCACCGACGAAGCCACTTTCGCCATTGACCGTGTTGATCCTTTTTTAATCTGTGGAATCTGTGGCTGAAGGGTTGCTTCAGTCCTCGGCGTCGTCGGGTTTCGGGGTGAGGCGGAGGTCCTGGAAGTCGAAGCTGAAGTCGGTGAGGTCGGAGACGGGTTCCATGCGGGCTTCGCGGATGTTGCCGTCGGGGTCGAGGGCGAAGCTGAGGAAGGCGTCGGCGTTGAGCCAGCGCTGGTCCCAGCGCACGATGAAGGTGTCGTGCTGCCAGTGCTCCAGCGTGCCCACCAGGTCGGCGGTGCGGCCAAAGCGCAGGCGCAGCTTGCCGCCCTCGCGGCTGATCACGACGTCGCCGTACCACGGGTCGACGTAAGTGCCGGCGTAGCCGGACAGCGGCAGCGATGGCTTCGACTTCGCGTCGCGCGCGGCCAGGTGCTTCTTCCAGTCCTCGTCGGCGTCGCCTTCCTGCTTCGCGCGCGCTTCGGCGTAGGCCTTGGTCCAGTCGGTCGGCGGCAGGCCGAGCATCGCGTCGAGCACGCGGTTGGTGACGGCGTTGAAGGCGGCACCGGACTCGGCGTTGGTCAGCACGACCACGCCGATGCCCTGCCCCGGCAGCATCGTCACCCGCGAGACCATGCCGGGCCAGCCGCCGGTATGCGAGACCATCTTCTCGCCGCGGTAGTCGGACAGGTTCCAGCCCTCGCCGTAGCCCATGTAGTTGGGCGTGATCGGCTCGAAGGCCTCGAACTTCGGCTTGCGCACCGGGATCGGCGTGAGCATGGTCCACATCTCGCGCTGCGCCTGCTCGGAGAACAGGCGCTTGCCGGTCTCGCCGCCGACGCTGGCCGGGATCTCGCCGCCGGCCAGGTGCGTGCGCACCCACTTGGACATGTCGTGCACGCTGGAATAGATGCCGCCGGCGCCGCCGACGTTCGACCAGGTCATGCGCGGGGCCGGCACGATGTCCTTGAAGTCCGCCTTGGAATAACCGGTGGCGATATTGTCGAGGTCGCCGAGGTGGTCGGCGTTGTAGCGCGTGCGCTGCATCGCCAGCGGGTCGAAGATGCGCTGCTTCAGGAAGTCCTCGAAGGCCATCCCCGAGGTCGCCTCGACCACCAGCTGGGCGACCCCGAACAGGATGTTGTCGTAGGCGTACTGCGCGCGGAAGCCGCCGGTGATCGGCACGTCCTTCAGCCGCTCGGCGACCTCGCGGTTGGTATAGGTCGTGGTCGGCCAGTACAGCAGGTCGCCGGCGCCCAGGCTGAGCCCGCTTCGGTGCGCGAGCAGGTCGCGGATGCGCATCTCGTGGGTGATGTACGGGTCCGACATGCGGAACCACGGCAGGTGCTCGATCACGCGGTCGTCCATCTCGAGCTTGCCGTCGGCGGCCAGCATCTGCAGCGACGCGGCGGTGAAGGCCTTGGTGTTCGAGGCGATCGCGAACAGCGTGTGCGCGTCCACCGGCGCGCCGGTCTCGCGGTCGGCCACGCCCCAGCCATTCTCCAGCAGCACGCGGTCGTCCTTGACGATCGCCACCGCGATGCCGGGCACGTCGAACGCCTCACGCACGCCCTCGACGTAGGCATCGAAGTCGCCGAGCTGCGCGGGCAGCGGCGGCGGCAGCGGGCGCACGGACTCCGGCAGGACCACCGACTGCGGCGGCGCGGCATGGGCAAGGCCGATGGCCAGGGCCAGCGCGACGGCGGTGGCGAAGGAAGCAGGTTTGAAGTGCATCGATGGTCCCCGGGTTTTCGCTCTTCAGGAAAGATACTTCAATCGGTCAGCCAGGCTTGCGCGCACCGGCGACGGGCACGTGCCAGCAGGCGTAGGCCGGCGGCGTCTCCACCGCGGCGATCATGCGGTCGAAGTCGGCGCGCACCGCGGCGGGGTCGCGCCCGCTCGCGTTTGCGAGCGGCACCACGTAGCCGTCGCGCCAGGCGCGCAGGATGCCGGCGAAGGTCTCGCGCGGCACGCGCAGCGTGTCCACCACGACGTAGTCCATGGCGATGTCGCGGTAGCCGGCGGCGGCCAGCAGCGCCGGTGTGTCGCGGCCGACGCGTCCGTTGCAGCCGATGCTGTCCAGGTAGGTGATCGCGTTGCGGTTCCAGAACAGGTCCGGGTCGAAATCCGGCGACGCTGGGAAATGCAGCATCCCGTAGTCCTCGCTCAGCAGGTGCAGCCAGCCGCCCGGCGCCAGCACCCGCGTGATCTCGGCCAGCACCTGCGGGAACCCGGGAACCGCCTGCGACATGTGCCGGCAGACCACCAGGTCGAAGCCGGCATCGGGGCAATCCAGGGCGAAGGCATCGCCGGCCCGGTAGGCGATGCGGCCGCCGGCGTCGCCCTGGCTGCGTGCCCGCGCCAGGTTCGCCTCGAGGATGTCCACGCCCAGCAGCGTCGCCCCGGGGAAGCGCCCGGCGAGGCGCCGGGTGATCTCGCCGGTGCCGCAGCCGAGGTCGAGGATGCGCGGGCGTTCCGGCAGCCGGTAGCGCTCGAACAGGCGCTGCTCCTGCGGCCAGATCGCCTCCGCCTGGTGCGCGAGGTTGCGGGCCATGGACTCGTCGCCCATCTGCTCCGCCTGCGGGTTTCGCGCGTCGCTCATCCGCCCTGCTTCCCCTGCTCTTTCGTCCACTCCTGCCAGGCGCTGATGTGCGGCTGCGCGCGCAGCACCTTCGAATGCGGGTCCAGCGTGTACAGCGCGTGCGGCGCCAACTCCAGCCTCCCGCGGCCACCGGCCATCGGCACGACCACGTCGCGGCCGTCCACGCGCACTTCCACCGGCATCGGGAACGGCTTGCCGCCCTCGGTCTCCCAGCGCAGCGACAGGCCGGTGGCGTCGCGTTCGGCCACCAGCTCCGGCAGCCGCGCCGAATACAGGTACGCGTCGAAGAACCAGCCGAGGTCGCGCCCGGCCTGCGCGTTGACCGCGGCGATGAAGTCGCGGGTGCCGGCGTAGCGCGGTTCGAAGTTGCCCGGCGCCGGGTCGGTGCGGCCGTACACGAGTTGCCGGGTGGCCGCGAAGAAGGCCTCGTCGCCGACCAGGTTGCGCAGCGTGTGCAACATCAGCGAGCCGCGATAGTAGATGTCGTTGCCCGCGCCCTCCGGACCGGCCACCTGCTCCTCGGTCATCGGCCGGCCGCGCACGATCGGCAGCTTGCCGACGATCGCCTTGCGCTGGTTCATCAGCCACGCCTGGTACTCGCGCTCGCCGCGCAGCCACTGCAGGTACAGCGGCTGCATGTAGCTGCCGAAGCCCTCGTGCAGCCACATGTCGTCCCAGTCCACGTTGGTCAGCTGGTTGCCGAACCACTCGTGCGCGAACTCGTGCTGCAGCAGCCAGTCGAAGCCGAACTCGCTCTGCCTGTAGTCGTTGCCGTAGGCGTTGACCGTCTGGTGCTCCATGCCCAGGTACGGGGTCTCGACCACGCCCATCTTCTCGTCGCCGAACGGGTACGGCCCGATCATGCCCTCGAAGAACTCGAGCATCAGCGGGAACTCCGCGAACAGCTTTCGCGCCCGTTCCGCGTTGCCGCGCAGGTGCCAGAAGCGAAGCGGGATGGTGTTGCCGTACCGGCTCTGGTAGTCCGCCGACAGCAGCTCGTAGGGACCGGCATTGACCACCACCGCGTAGGTGTCCGGACTGCGCGCGCGCCAGCGGTAGGTGCGCCAGCCGTCGTCTTCATCCATGCCGACGAACACGCCGTTGCCGGGCGCCACCAGCGGGGCCGGCACGGTGTAGGCGGCGTCCACCAGCAGCGGCTCGCCCATGGGGTGGTCGATGCACGGCCAGACCAGGTCGCAGCCCTGCCCCTGCACCGCGCTGCCGATCCACGGCTCGCCGGTCGGCGCCGTCGCCCACACGAAACCACCATCCCAGGGCGCGCGCTTCGCCTCGTGCGGGTGCCCGGCGTAGGCGATGCGCAGCGTGGCGGTCGCGCCCTCCGCGAGCGGCGCCGGCAACTCCACCGTCATCCGCCCCTCCGGGTTGCGCCACGCGCCGTCGGGCACGGCGACGCCGTCCACCTCCACCGCCTCGATCGCGTAGTTGCGGTCGAGGTCCACCACCAGCCGCTGCAGCGGCGCAAGCGCGCGGAAGGTCAGCGACGCATCGCCGTGCAGCCACTTGCGGGCAGGATCCACCTTGAACGCGAGGTCGGCGTGCTCGAACACCACCTGCTTCTGTTCCGGGGCGCGCGGCAACCCGGATTCCAGCGTCGTCGCCGACGGTGGAGCCTGCTGTGCGAAGGCCGTGGCGGGAAGGAGGAACGCGAACGTCAGGAGCCGGAGCGACATGGGCAAGGGCCTTGCTGGAACATGAATGCACGTCATACGGAACGCGGGAATCGCGCGCAAGTGCGAATGCTCCCGCACCGCAAACTGAACGGATCCGGGAAACGTCAGAAAGGATTCAGTCGCGCTGGCGTGTAGTGCACGTGAAGCAAGCAACGGGGCTTGCCCGCACGACCGAGGTATCCATGAAGACTCTCCACCGTCATCGACTGCTCGCCGCACTCGCGCTGGGCGCCCTGCTTGCCACCGGTTTCAGCGTGTCCGCCGAGCCGGCCGCCGCCCGCGACAAGGACCGGAAGGAGCATCGCAAGGACCGCAAGGAACAGCGCCAGGAGCGCCGCGAGGGCCGCCGCGAGGCCAGGCAGGATCGGCGCGAGGACCGCCGCGAGGCGAAGCAGGAACGCCGCGAGGACCGCCGCGAAGCGCGACAGGACAACCGCCAGGTCCGCGCCCGCATCGCCCAGCGGCAGGCCAGCCAGCGCGCCCACCAGCAGCGCATCCGCTCGCAGCAGCAGGCCCGGGCGCAGCACCAGGCCCGCCAGCGTGCCTACCAGCAGCGCCTGCGCGCCGAACAGGCCCGCCAGGCAGCGCAGCGCCGCGCCTACTACTACAGCCGCCACTACAGCCCCGGCACGTCGTACCGCTACAACTACGGCGGGCGCTGGTACAGCACCAGCCACTACGGTGCCGACGTGCTGCGCGCCGCGGTGCAGCGCGGCTACCAGGAAGGCCTGCGCGCCGGCCGCTCCGACCGCTACGACCGCTGGGGCTACGACCATCGCCGCTCGCGCATCTGGATCGACGGCAGCCATGGCTTCGGCGGCCGCTACGTCAGCCGCGCCGACTACGCGCACTACTTCCGCCAGGGCTTCCAGCGCGGCTACGAGGACGGTTTCTACGGCCGCGGCCGCTACGGCAGCTACGTGAACGGCGAGGCGATCATCATCCAGGCGGTGCTCGAGGCGATCCTCGGCCTGCAGCGCCTGGGCTAGTCGAGGGAGAGGGTCCGGCGGAGGTTCGCGCGGGCGCGGGCCTCCAGCCGGAGATGGAAGAAGTCGCTGAGGAAGATCCGTTCGCGATCGAGCAGCGACGCCAGGAACTGCCGGCGCTTGCGCCGGTAGATCCATCCGGGGACCACGCCCCGGTATTCCTCCGCGATCGCCGCGTCGTAGGCGTCGAACGCCGCCTCGGGGGCACCCAGGATCGCCATGTCGCAGTCGAGGAAATGCCGGGTGTCGTCGGCGTCCCCGCCGTCGAAATCGCCCGGCGCATGGCTGCCGTGCCGCGCGGTCAGGCGGATCAGCTCCGCTACCCGCGCCACGTCCGGCGCCTCCGCGCCGAGCCAGCGTTCCGTTTCAGATACCGCCAGCCGCGCCGAGCGCTCCTCGTTGTCGCTGCGCCCCGGCACGTACACGGCATCGTGGTACAGCACCGCCAGCGCCACCTCGCACGGACGGCGCCAGCCGGGGCCGTCGGCGACCTCGCGGTAGTGCCGCAGCACCTCGCGCACGTGCCCGAAGTGGTGGTACGCCCGCGGCGGCGTCGCATGCGCGGCTTCCAGTGCCTGCAGTTGCCCGGGCGGCAGGTCCAGCAGCAAGCCTTCCAGGCCCACGCCCGTCAGTCCCTGGGCCGCGCCACGGGGAGCTGCCAGCCACGGCGCAACGCCATCAGCCGCAGGAAGATCACCAGCGCGGCGCCGCCCACCAGCAGCGGTCCGGGCGGCAGCCCCAGCGAGCGCCCGCCCACCACCACCACTGCGCCGGCCAGCGCCGCCACCGCGTACAGGTCGGCCTGGAACACCACCGGGATGCGGTTGGCGATGATGTCGCGCGCGATGCCGCCGCCGATGCCGGTGAACATGCCCAGCAGCACCGCGCCCACCGGCTCCAGGCCCCAGGCCAGCGCCTTGGAGGCGCCGGTGACCGCGAACAGCCCGAGGCCGATCGCATCGAACAGCTGCACCGGGTTGCGCAGGCGCTCGACCGTCGGCCCGTTGTAGAAACCGATCAGCCCGGCCATGCAGCTCACCGCCAGGTAGGGCCAGCTCGCCACCGCCACCGGCGGGGTCGCGCCGAGCATCAGGTCGCGGGCGATGCCGCCGGAGACCGCGGCCGCGAACGAGATCACCAGCACCCCGAACAGGTCGAAGTGCTTGCGCACCCCCAGGGTCGCGCCGCTCAGCGCGAAGGCGAAGGTGCCGAGCAGGTCGAGGGCGAAGACGAACGGGTGCATGCCCGCAGGATACTAGCCGGCGACCACCCGGTTGCGGCCCGCGGCCTTGGCCTCGTACATGGCCGAGTCGGCGCGGCGGATCAGGGCCGCCAGTTCCTCGCCCGGGCGCAGCGTGGCCACGCCGATGCTGACCGTCGGCAGGCTGCCGTCGGGCTCGCGCCGGGCCCGCTCCTGCAGGCGCCTGCGGATGCGCTCGGCGGCCTGCACCGCGCGCGCGTGGCTGGTGTTGGGCAGGCACACCACGAACTCCTCGCCGCCGTAGCGGCCGACGGTGTCGTGCTCGCGGATCTCCGCGCGCATCACCGCGGCCATCGCGCGCAGGGCGGCGTCGCCGGCGGCATGCCCGAGGCGGTCGTTGAGCGCCTTGAACTGGTCCAGGTCGAGGAACAGCAGCGACAGCGGCTGCCCCTCGCGCTGGGTGCGCGCGTGCAGCGCCAGCAGGCGTTCGCTCCAGGCGCGCCGGTTGTAGACACCGGTGAGCGAGTCGATGTCGGCCAGCCGCTGCGCGCGGTCGCGATCGTGGCGCAGGGCCAGCGAGCGGTCCGCGAGGCCCAGCGACAGCATCATCGCGTTGAACGCACCTGCGGCCAGGGTCGCGTCGGCGGCGTCGGTCCAGCCGGCCAGCGCGCCGTAGCGCTGCAGCACGCCGACCACCGTCGCCGCCAGCAACGGCACCCAGCCGACGAGGAAGAACGCGGCGTAGCGCGACCCGCGCAGCACCGCCAGCGCCGCCATCACCAGCAGCGCGACGCCGCCGCAGACCAGCAGCGGCTGCACCAGGGCGCGCGCGCTCGACTCGAGCTGCGGCAGCAGCCCGGCCAGCCCGATGATCCCGAGCAGCGCTGCCAGGCCCAGCAACGGGCGGCGCGCGCGCGGCAGGTGCCTGCCCAGGTTCGCGAAGCGGTCGAGGAACAGGATCCCGAACACCAGCGATGCCGCCGTGGCGAGCTGCACCACCACGTGCAGCAGCCGTGGCGACGGCCCCCACCCGAGCGGCTCGAACAGGTAGCCGGTCTGCAGCGCCAGCATGGTCGCGTACGCGAGCACGAAGCCGGCGTAGCAGGCGAAGGTGTGGTCGCGCAGGCGCACCGCGAAGAACACGGCCACCAGCGACATCGCCCCCATGATCGCCAGGCAGGCGCTGGCAAAGGCAAGCCAGCGCGCATCGGCGCGCAGGTACTCCACCGTCGGCCGCAGCGCGAAGCTGATCGGCGTGGCCGCGACGCCTGCGGCGTCGATGCGCAGCCGCAGGGGTTCCCCGGGTGCGGGCGCTTCCGCGATCGCGAACGCGAGGTGGCCGTGTGCCGGCCATGCCTGCTCGCCGCGGGTGGACTGGGTCGTGCGCACGACGCCCGGGCCGGGCCCGTGCAGGGTCAGCGCCTGCAGCCCCGCGCCCTCGATCTCGAGCACGAACGGCGCCTGCGGCCAGTCGCCCTCGCCGGGCCACAGCAGCACCCAGCTCGCTTCGCGCCCGAACACCTGCAGGCGCCCCGGGTCGAAGCGTCGCAAGCCGTCGGCGTCCGGTGCCATCGGCGGCCCGGTATCGGCCGCGGTCGCCGGCGCCCAGGCCCCCTGCAGCACGGGCATGCCGTCGGCCGACGACAACAGCGGCAAGCACGCCAGGAGCAGCAGCAACAACCATGCCGCGAGCCTGCGTCCGAGGGGGGGACTTGGACGGTTCACGACGCCAGCCTAGCCACCCGCGCGGCCGCTGGCGCGCACCGGTTTCGCGGTTCGCGACGGGCATCACCCTCGGCTGTTCCGGAAGCCGCGGAAAACCGTCGTCGGCGTGGACGGCAAGTGAAGGCCGCCGGGGGTAGACTGGACGCCAGGGGATCCGACGGATGGCGGAATGCACGGCGAATACAAGGTCCCGGGGGGCAAGCTCGTGGTCGTCGACCTCGAGCTCGCGGACGGCCACATCGCGAAGGTCCAGGTGAGCGGCGATTTCTTCCTCGAGCCGGACACGGCGCTGGAAGCGATCGACCGCGCCGTGTGCGGCCTGCCCGCGGATGCCAACGAAGCGCTGATCGCCGCGGCGATCCACGTCACCCTCGGTCCCGAGGTCTCGATGTACGGGTTCAATCCCGAGGCGGTGGCGATCGCCGTGCGCCGCGCCATCGACGGGGGCGCCGCATGAGCCGCAGCCACTGGCTGGACCACGACTGGGAACTGGTGCACGAGGGCCCGCAATCGCCGGCCCTGCACATGGCGCTGGACGAGGTCATGGTGGACGAGGTGTCCGCCGGGCGGCGCGCGCCGACGCTGCGGGTGTGGGAATGGGCCGGGCCGGCGGTGGTCATGGGCCGCTTCCAGTCGCTGCGCAACGAGGTGGACCTGGAGGCCGCGCAGCGCCACGGCATCGACGTGGTGCGCCGGATCAGCGGCGGCGGCGCGATGTTCATCGAGCCCGGGAACACCATCACCTACTCGGTGTTCGCGCCGCTGAGCATGGTCGAGGGCATGAACTTCGAACAGGCCTACGCGCAGATGGACGCGTGGGTGATCGCGGCGCTCGGCGAGCTCGGCATCCAGGCCTGGTACCAGCCCTTGAACGACATCGCCTCGCCCGCCGGCAAGATCGCCGGCGCGGCGCAGGCGCGCCGCGGCAAGGCGGTCCTGCACCACGTGACCATGGCCTACGACATCGACGCCGACAAGATGCTCGAGGTGCTGCGCATCGGCCGCGAGAAGCTATCGGACAAGGGCACCACCAGCGCGCAGAAGCGGGTCGACCCGCTGCGCAGCCAGACCGGCATGACCCGCGAGGCGGTGATCGCCGCCCTGGTCGAGAGTTTCCGGACGCGCCATGGCGGACTCGCCGCGGGCGGCATCCGCGAGGACGAGCTCGCTCGCGCGCAACGGCTGGTACTGGAGAAGTTCTCCAACCCGGAGTGGACCGCGATCGTCCCTTGAGTGCACGTTCCCTGGGCGAAGCACGCCGCGGTCACGGCGCAGCCGCGATCCTCGACACCCACCGCCACCAGGAGAACGCCATGAGGAACGCCCTGGCCATGCTTGCCGTCGCCGCACTGCTGTGCGCGTGCAACGCCCCCGACGACGGGGCCCCCGACCGCGCTGTGGACGATGCGACCGTCGGCACGCCGGCACCCGGCCTCGACGCCGCCAGCGACCAGCCGCCGGCGCCCTACCCCGATGACGACGATGACGACGACGGCCACGACATCGGCGACATCGACGTGCCCCAGCGCTATCGCGGCGACTGGGCCGCGGATGCCGCCGCCTGCGAGCGCCGCGGCGACGTCTCGCGCCTGCACATCGGCGACGACGACATCCGCTTCCACGAGAGCTCGGGCCCGATCGTGAACTTCACCGAGGATGGCAGCACGCTCACGCTGACCGCGCGCCTGACCGGCGAAGGCGAGACCCGCGAGGCGACCTACGCCTTCACCCTGTCCGCGGATGGCAACACGCTCGCGGACGCCAACGGCTACGCCCGCGTGCGTTGCGATCAGTAGCCCGGGCTGGCCTCGTCGGCGGCGTCGCTCGAGGTGCGCGCCGCGCCGACCTCGCCGCCGGCCGGGGTGATCAGGTACCAGTGGCCCCACTGGTCCTCGACGCCGTGGCCGGCGGTGCTGCCGATCCCGGAGTCGCCGCTGTAGCGGTACAGCGGGTGTCCGTTGTAGCTCACCTGGGTGGTGCCGTCCGGCCGCGTGACCACGCCCACCATCCCGGCGTCCAGCCCCGGGCTCTCGCTCGGCATCGCGCCTTCGACCAGGAACGGCGGCCAGGTGTCGGTGCAGGCGTCCACGCACCCGCTGCCGTCACGATCCCCCTCGAGGTAGTACAGCGAGGTTCCGGCGCTGTCGGACAGGAAGGTGCCGTCGATGCCTTCCGAGGTCGCGACCGTCAGCGGGTTGGAGCCGCTCGCGCCGGCACGGTCGCCGCCCATGCCGTCCTCGCCCGGGACGTTGCTTGCGCCCGGCGGCGTGTCGGCGTAGGGATCCGCGCCGGAGGCGGTCGCATCGTCGGTCGTTGCCGGCACGCGGTCATCGGTGGCGTTGCATCCGGCGGCCGCGAGCAGCGCGGCAGCGAGGATGCCGGGAAGGAGCGGGAACTTGCGCATGGGGTCCTCCTGCGGGCGTCATGCCCTGGGTTCGACCCCTGCCGGTATAGGGCCGCGACCGTGAATGCACGGTCGGCGTCGCCTGTTCAGCGCAGCTGGCTGTCCTTGCTGCCGCGCCGGTTGTAGCCGGCAGCGGCACCTTCGGCGCGGTCCAGGGCATCCTGGCAGGACACGCACAGGCGCACGCCGGGCAGCGCCTTGCGGCGCGCGGCCGGGATCGGCTCGTCGCACTCCTCGCAGTGGCTCGCGCCCGGTCCGCTCGGGAGCTTGCTGCGCGCACGCTTGATCGCGTCGTCGACGGTCGCGTCGATCTGGTCCTGCACTGCGCCGTCGCCTGCCCAACCGGTGGCCATGGAATGCTCCAGGAAACTGCCTGTTGCGATGATAGCCAGTGGCGGCGCCGGGGGCCTGAACGCTGCCCGTCAGCCGCTGCAGCCGCCGCAGCACACCGACGGCAGCTGCCGCAGGCGCGCTTCCGGGACCGGGCAACCGGCCGACGCCAGCACTTCCAGCAGGTCGCCTGCCGGCAACCAGGTGGACACGCGCAGCAGGGTGCCCTCCGCGTCGAGGTCCAGCACCGCGGCCGGATCCTGCGCGAGCAGCGCATCCTCGAGCCGCCCGGCGTCGGGATGCATGCCATCGAGGGCGACGTGGAATTCCATGCGGGCAACATCGCGCCCGCGGCACGCCCGTGCACTGACCCAGGTCAAGGCCAGCGGGCATAATCGAAGCAAGCCATTGCAGGGGGAGACGCATGCGCCAGGCAACACTGCTGTTGGCCGCCATGGTTGCGGCCGCGACGTGGCCGGCCAGCGCCCGCGCGGCGGACGACGCCCCGCCGCCGGCCGCGAACCCGGCCCTCGACACGATCGGCACCGCGCCCTCCGCCGAGCGCATCGAAGCGGACATCCGCAAGCTGGTGTCCTTCGGCACCCGCCACACGCTCTCGGACACCAGCTCGGACACGCGAGGCATCGGCGCCGCGCGGCGCTGGATCCGGGCCGAGTTCGAGCGGATCTCCCGACAGTGCGGCGGCTGCCTCGAGATCCGCGACGTGCGCGGCGTCGTCTCCGGGGAGCCGCGCATTCCCGACGCCACCGAGGTGGTCAGCATCCTCGCGATCCAGCGCGGCACCCACGATCCCGGCCGCTACGTGGTGATGAGCGGCGACATCGACTCGCGCGTCAGCGACGTCATGGACGCGACCTCGGATTCCCCGGGCGCCAACGACAACGCCTCCGGCATCGCCGGCACGCTGGAGGCCGCGCGCGTGCTCACGCGGCACCGCTTCCCCGCGACCATCGTCTACGCCGCGCTCTCGGGCGAGGAACAGGGCCTGTTCGGCGGCAGGATGGTGGCGGAGCTCGCGCAGCGCGAGGGCTGGCGCATCGAGGCGGTGCTCAACAACGACATGATCGGCAACATCGCCGGCATCAACGGCGTCGTCGACAACTCCACCGCGCGCGTGTTCTCCGAGGGCACGCGCGCGACCGAGACCGGACGCGAAGCCACCGCCAGGCGCTACACCGGCGGCGAAGTGGACTCGCCCTCGCGCAACCTCGCGCGCTACATCGCGCGCATGGCCCGCCACGTGCCCAACCTCGAGGTGATGATGGTCTATCGCCTCGACCGCTTCGGCCGCGGCGGCCACCACCGGCCGTTCAGCGACCTCGGCTACCCCGCGGTGCGGGTGATGGAGACCAACGAGCACTACGACCGCCAGCACCAGGACCTGCGCAGCGAAGGCGGCCGCGTGTATGGCGACACCATCGACGGCGTCGACTTCGACTACGCGGCGAAGCTCACCGCGCTCAACGCCGTCAGCCTCGCCGGCATGGCCTGGGCACCGCCGCCGCCGGCCGACGTCGCCATCGAAGGCGCTGTCTCCGCGGACACCACGCTGCGCTGGAGCCGGCCGCCGGCCGCGCAGGCGCCGGGCCTGGCCGGGTACCGCGTGTACTGGCGCCTGACGACCGAACCGCAGTGGACGCACAGCCGCTGGGTCGGCGACGTCACCGAATACACGCTCGAGGACGTGGTCATCGACAACCATTTCTTCGGCGTCGCCGCAGTCGCCGAGGACGGCAGCGAGAGCCCGGTGGTGTTCCCGGGAGCCGCCGGCAGCTTCGGCGGTTACTGAAGGCCGCGCAACGGCGCCTGAATGGGCCGCGCCATGCTCACCTGCGCGCCACGCCGGCTTGGCTAGCGTGGCGCCACCCCAAGAGCGGAGCATGGACATGGCCGACCAGATCAACGTCACCGAGCGCAGCCGCAGCCCCTGGCCGTGGATCATCGGTGTGATCGTGCTGGCGATCCTCATCTGGGTGATCGCGCAGATGGGCACCAACGACAACCCGGACGTCCAGATCGATGTCCCGGCGCCGACCGCGCCTGCCGACACCGGCGGCGACACGGGCAGCGGCGGCGGCACGGCGACGCCGCCGGAGCAGTAATCCCCTCGGGTGACGTCCCGCAGGCGCCTGCCGGGCGGATTGGCGTATAACCGGGGCTGTCACCAGCCCCGGAGTCCGCCATGAACCCCCTGCCCAAGCTGGCCGCCTGCGGCGTCGCCCTCTCGATCCTGCTGGCCGCCCCTGCATTGGCCGCGCTGAAGCCCGGCGACAAGGCGCCCACGTTCACCGCGCCCGCCTACCTCGCCGGCAATCCGTTCACCTACGACCTGGCCACGGCGCTCGAGAGCGGCCCCGTGGTGCTGTACTTCTTCCCCGCCGCGCACACGCCCGGCTGCAACCTCGAGGCGCACCTGTTCTCGGAGGCGGTGGACGAGTTCGCCAGCCATGGCGCCAGCGTGATCGGCATTACCGCCGGCAATACCGACGAACTCGCGGAGTTCTCGGCCGAGACCGAGCACTGCGGCGGCAAGTTCCCGGTCGCGGCGGACCAGGGCGCGAAGATTGCGGCGCAATACGACGCCGTGCTCGAGCAGAAGCCCGAATGGTCCAGCCGGACCTCCTACGTGATCACCACCGACGGCAGGATCGCCGCGGTGCATTCCGAGATGAACCCGAACCAGCACGTGCGCGCGATGCTGGACGCGGTCGCCGCGCTCGGCGAGCGCAGCGCGCAGTCGCCGTAGCGCGCGGGGCCGCGCCATTGTGCGTCGTTGTCGCCGAACGGTCCGGCGAGCACCAGCTTCCCTTCCTTAGCCAGCCGGTCCATGTTGGCCATGTGCCCGGCGAACATCGCCTTGCGCGCGTCGCCGTCCGGCACGCGGTTGGGGCCGGTGCGCAGGATCACCAGCACGTAGGCGCGCATGCCGTAGTCGTCGGCGCCGACGCGCGCGGCGAGCCCGGCGTCGTAGGCGGGCGCCTGCACGCCCGCATCGGCGGCGACGGGTTCGGAGGCGAACGCGGGTGCGGCGGCCACGCAGGCCGCGGCCAGCAGCAAGGTCAACAGGCGCATGGCGGTTCTCCGGGACAGGTGCGCCATGATCGCCGGAAACGCGCTAGGCTTGGAACTCCCCACGCCCACGCACGCCCCATGCGCATCCACAGCCTCGCCCTGGCCGCCTGCCTCGCACTCGCGGCATCCCCGGCGGCCGCCAGCAGCTTCGCCGGCAGCAGCGCCGGCACCTCGGCCGCGGGCAGCTCGGCCTCGTCCGGCAGCACCTCGGGCGACGACAAGATCGTGCACCAGGCCCGCGACGACGCCGCCGGTTTCGTCGCCAGCGACGGCGCGATCCGCGGCGCCATGCTCGAAGCCGCGCTGCGCCACCTGCGCGAGCGCCATCCGGAACTGCGCGGGCGCAGCGACATGCAGCTGGCACGGGCGATCCTGGCGCAGTGATGCCGGCGCGGCGCTTCGCCGCGGCCTTCCTGGCACTGCTTGCCTGCGCTACATCCGCGCGGGCGCTCGAGTTGCAGCTCGCGACCGACAGCCTGCACGACGAAGAGGCAACGCAGGCGCGTGCCGCGATGCACGAGGTCGCCCGGGCCTTGCCGCGGCACTGGGCCGATGCGCTGGGCGCGGTCCGGGTGGAATGGCGCGACGACCTTCCTGCCGACGTCCACGGCCGCGCACGTGGCGACCGCATCCTGCTGCGGCGCGCCTTGCTGGCGGACGCCGACGGGCATGCCGCGCGCGCGGCGCTGGTGCACGAGCTCGCGCACCTCTACGACCGCAGCGCCGCTGGCGGGCTGTCGCGCGATCCGCGCCTGCTCGACCTGGCCGGCTGGCAGGACGCACCGTTGCGGCCCTGGCGTACGCGCAACCGCTTCACCGACCGCAGCCCCGACCTGTACGAGCTCGAGTCGCCGGCCGAGTTCGTGGCCGTCAACCTCGAGTACTACCTGCTGGACGACAGCTACCCGTGCCGGCGCCCACAGCTGGCACGCCACTTCGACGCCGCATTCGGGGAGCCGCGCGCGCATGCGCCCTGCCCGCCAGGCCTGCCGTTCGTGCAGTTCGACGCCACCGCGACCCCGTCGGCGCCGCTGCTCGAACTCGATCCCGCGCGCGTGTACGCGGTGGACTACCTGCTCGCGGAGGGCAACGAGCGACCAATGAGCCGCTGGGGCCACAGCATGCTGCGGTTGGTGGTGTGCGCACCGGGACGCGCGCCGGGGCCCGACTGCCGGCTCGACCTGGACTGGCACCTGGTGCTCTCGTTCCGCGCCTTCGTGGACGACGTGCAGGTCTCGAGTTGGCGCGGGCTCACCGGCTCCTACCCCTCGCGGCTGTTCCTGCTGCCGCTGGCGCAGGTGGTCGAGGAGTATACCAAGGTGGAACTGCGCGGCCTGCGCTCGATCCCGCTGCGGCTGCACCCGGAAGAAGTCGCGACGCTGCTGCAGCGCGCGGCCCGCCTGCACTGGAGCTACGACGGCCGCTATTACTTCATCGGCAACAACTGTGCCGTGGAGACCGCGCGGCTGCTGGCCGACGGCGTGCCCGGCCTGCACGCGGCGGACCTGATGAGCATCACGCCGGGCGGCCTGCTGCGGCGGCTCGACGCGGCCGGTGTCGTCGACGCCTCGGTGCTCGACGATCGCGACCGCGCGATCCGCCAGGGCTACTACTTCCCGCCCGCGAGCGCGCGTTACCAGGCGATGTTCGACGTCGCACGCGCCGCGCTCGAGCTTCCGCAGCGCGACGTGCGCGAGTGGCTGGCGCTGCCCGCGGGCGATCGGGCGGCCGTGTTCGGGGCTGCCGGGCTGCGTGCCAGCGCTGCCCTGCTGCTGCTCGAGGAGGCTGCCCTGCGACGCCTGCAGCTCGAGGCACGCGACGTACTCAAGCGCCACATGCCGGATGTCGCCCGCGACGAGGCCGGCGGGCTGCTGGCGATCGAGGACCTGCTCACCCGCCCGGCACAGCTCGCGCCGGACGGCTACGGGCTGCCGCAGCCTGCAGAGCGCCGCGCGATCGGCCCCGAGGCAACGGCCCTGGCCGCGCGCTGGCAGGGCCAGCGCGACGCCCTGTTCGCCCAGGCGCGCGGATGGCTTCCCGCGGACCGGCAGGCGGCCCTGGAGGCCGTAGAAGGCAACGTCGCCGTGCTTGGAAGCCGCCTGCGCGAACTGCACCGCGCCGCGGGCGGACTGGAGCTGCCCGGGCATTGACCGCAGATCGCCGGAGATCGCCGCATTTTGGCCGAGGTTTGGCGGTTTTATTTGCAAAATCAATGCACTTCGCGTAAGATGGCGGCTTTCTCCGCCCCCTTCAGAAGGAGACTCATGGCTCGTACCCCGTCCAAGCCCGTCGCTGCGAACAGCATGTCGCACGAGTCCATTGCCGAGGACATCGCCGCCTTCCGCAAGCGCGGTGGCCGCATCGAAGTCATCGGCAACACGCCGCTGCGCACCCGCGCGCCGACGCCGTTCCGTTCCAACACCACGGCGACGCGCAAGGCGCCGGCCAAGAAGGCGGCCGCCAAGCGCAAGGCCAACGGCTGACCCGAGGCGACACGCCCGCGCACGAAGCGCCGCGCCGGTCCAGCGACCGCGCGGCGTTTTTTTTGCCCGGGTCCGGTCCGGACCGCAGGCCCAAGGGGTAACGTGGCGGCATGCTGGTGCTGATCCTCGCCTACCTGGGCGGCGTGCTGACCATCGTCAGCCCGTGCATCCTGCCGGTGCTGCCGTTCGTGTTCGCGCGCGCCGACCGGCCGTTCGCGCGCAACGGCCTGCCGATGCTCATCGGCATGGCGCTCACCTTCGCGGCGGTGGCGACGCTGGCCGCGGTCGGCGGGCACTGGGTGGTGCAGCTCAACACCTGGGGCCGCTGGATGGCGATGGCGGTGCTTGCGCTGGTCGGGCTGGCGCTGTTGCTGCCGCGCTTCTCCGACTGGCTGGCGCGCCCATTCGTGGCGCTCGGTGGACGCCTGTCCATGCGCGCCGACGCCGGCGACTCGGCCTGGGCCGCGCTGGGCCTGGGCGTGGCCACCGGCCTGCTGTGGGCGCCCTGCGCCGGCCCGATCCTCGGCCTGATCCTGACCGCCGCGGCGCTCAAGGGCGCGAGCGTCGGCACCACCCTGCTGCTGGTCGCGTTCGCCGCCGGCGCCGCGACCTCGCTGGCGCTGGCGCTGCTGCTCGGCGGCCGCGTGTTCGCGGCGATGCAGCGCTCGCTGGGCTGGGGCGAACAGCTGCGGCGCGTGCTCGGCGCGCTCGTGCTGCTCGGGGTCGCGGCGATCGCGCTCGGCCTGGACACCGGACTGCTCACGCGCCTGTCGCTGGCCAGCACCGCGAAGCTGGAGCAGCGCCTGGTGGACGTGGTCTCGCCCTCGCGCAGCGCGCCGTCGCCAGCGCCACGCGAGGGCGTGCCCTTGCCCGTGGAGGGCTGGCTGCCGCGGCTCGACGGCGCCACCGGCTGGTTCAACGGCCCGCCGCTGACCCGCGAAGGCCTGCGCGGCAAGGTCGTGCTGGTCGATTTCTGGACCTACTCCTGCATCAACTGCCTGCGCACCCTGCCCTACCTGCGCGGCTGGGCCGACAAGTACCGCGACCACGGCCTGGTCGTGCTCGGCGTGCACACGCCCGAATTCGCGTTCGAGAAGGATCCGGGCAACGTCGCCGAAGCGATCGAAACGCTGGGCATCGGCTACCCGGTCGCGCTCGACAACGACTACGCGATCTGGCGCGCGTTCGAGAATCGCTATTGGCCCGCGCACTACTTCGTCGACGCCCAGGGGCGGATCCGCTACCACCACTTCGGCGAGGGCGAGTACGCGCGCAGCGAGGACGTCATCCGCAGGCTGCTGGCCGAGGCCGGCGCCACCGACCTGCCCGGCGGCTACGTCGGCAACCGCGCCGCGGGCGCGGAGGCGCCGCCCTCGAGGGACTGGCGGCGGACCCCGGAAACCTACCTCGGCCATGCCCGCGCCGAACGCTTCGCCAACAACGCGCTCGCGAAGGGCGTGGCCTGGGACTACCCGCGGGTCGCGCAGCTCGCGCCCGACCAGTGGGCGCTCGAAGGCCGCTGGACGGTGCAGCCGGAATTCGCGCGCGCCGAGCGCGCCGGCGCCAGCATCACCCTGCGCTTCCGCGCGCGCGACCTGCACCTGGTGCTGGCGCCGGCGGAGGACGGCACCCCGGTGCGCTTCCGGATCACGCTGGACGGCCAGCCGCCGGGCGCGGATGCCGGCAGCGACATCGACGCGGCCGGCAACGGCACCATCGACGGCGAGCGCCTCTACCAGCTCGTGCGCCAGCGCCGCGGCAGCCGCGAGCGCCTGTTCGAGATCAGCTTCCTCGACCCGGGCGCGCGCGCCTACGCGTTCACGAGCGGATAGGCGGCGGGCGCGAGGCGGCGGCGAACGCCCAGTCCCGCCACGCCTCGATGTGCGCACGCAGCCGCGGATAGTCCAGCGGCACCATCCCGTAAATGACGAGGTGGTCCCAAAGAGCCAGCAGGTGGAAGCCGAGGTAGCTCGGCTGGCGCGGGAACACCCCGGCATGGTCCTCGAGCCACGCCAGCCCCTGCAGCAGCGAAGCGCGCATCTTGTCGAAGCGCGGGTGGTCGGTGGACAGTCCGCTGCGTTCGGCCAGCAGCAGTTCCACCTCCTGCGCCATCACGCCGTTCATCACCGCGCGCGCGTTGAGGGTGGCGACGTCGGTGGCGAGCACGCCGAAGCGGTCGCCCGGGTCGTGCGCGCGCACGAGGCAGGCGGCGATATGGTCCGATTCGAACACCACGCGCTCGCCGTCCAGCAGTGTCGGGACCTTCATCAGCGGGTTGGGCCCGTAGGCGGCCGGATCGGCGTCGGCGACGTTGCCGGCGTCCACCAGCGCGAGCGGAATGCCGAGCGCGTCGGCGAGCAGCCGCACCTTGCGCGCGAAGTGCGAGCGCGGGGTGTAGACAAGCGTGTAGCCCGGGGGTTTCATGCCCGGCGGATCATGCCAATGCGTAGTCGAGCGCCGCGCGCACCGCGGCCGCCTGCGCGGCGTTGCACTGCTCCGGGGTCGCGCGCGGGCTGTCCGGATAGACCTCGGTGGTGGTGGTGTAGCGCGCGCCGGTGATGCCGGTGCACAGGCCTAGCTCGCGCACCGGGTAGGCGATGACGCCGGGTGCCAGCACGGGAGAGCCGATGATCTCGCCGTCGGCGTCGGCCGGCGCGATGTGGGTCACCTGCGATACCGCCTCGATGATCGCCTGCTGGAAACCCGGCTGCAGGTTCGCGCTGTCGTCCACCAGGTAGAAGCCGTCCGGGATGGTGCCGGGCACGAACGGCTTGCCGTCGCGCGCGGCCAGCGCCGGGCGGAACTCGGACTCGTCGCTGTCGGTGGTCTCGTGCAGGTCCACGTGCAGCAGGAAGCGGCCGCGCAGCGGCGCCACCAGCCGCAGCAGCGCCGCGCATTCGCCGGCCGGGCTGCCCTCGCGGAAGTTGCGGTTCGGATCGAGCGCGTCCGGGTTCCAGCGGTGGATGCGCTCGTAGCCCCAGGGGCTGACGCAGGGCGCAACCAGCAGGTTGACGCGGCCGGCATAGGCATCCGCGTGCAGGTCGAGGAACTGCAGCGCACCGTGCACGCCGCTGGTCTCGTAGCCGTGCACGCCGCCGGTCACCAGCGCCACCGGCAGGGCGTCGTCCCAGTCGCGCGAGCGCAGCGCCAGCAGCGGGTAACGATCCGGCGCGTAGTCGAGCTCGCCGTACTGGATGAGTTCGAAGCGCCCCGCCAGCCGTTCGATCACCGACACGACCTCGTCGGCATGGCTGCGCCTGCGCACCTGCCGCGCGCGCCACGCGGCGACTTCGGCCGGGCCCCACGGTTGCCCGGGGGTGCCGATGGGATAGGGACGCGGATCCGGATTCGTCATCCGACGGACTTTATCACCGCGCGCTCGCGTCCATCAGTTGCGCGGCGAGCAGGCGACGCAGCGGCGGCAGCGCACGCATGCCGCGCAGCACCGCGCGCCGCAGCGGCCGCATCGGCGCGCGGTCGTCGGTGAACAGGCGCACCACCAGCCCGGTGCCCGCGAACAGCGGCAGGCTGGCGCGACGATGACGCCGCTCGTAGTCGCGCAGCGCGGCCGGGTGCCCCGGATCGCCGTGGCTCGCCATCGCTTCCCCGACCGCCGTCGCCAGCCGCTCGACGCTGCCCAGGCCGAGGTTGAAGCCATGCGCGGTCACCGGGTGCATGCCCACTGCGGCGTCGCCGACCAGCGCGAAGCGCGGCCCGGCGAATCGCTTTGCCCAGGTCGCGACCAGCGGATAGCTGTGCACGCTGCTGGCCGGTTCCATCGTGCCGAAGCGCCCCTCGAACCGAGCCGCAAGCTCGTCGGCGTAGGCCCGGGGCGACAGCGCCAGCAGGCGCCGTGCCTCGGCGCCGGTGACCGTGAGCACGGCCGACGCGAGATGCTTTTCCAGCGGCAGGAACGCGCGTGTCTGGCCTTGATCGAACCACTCCCAGGCCACGCCGTCGTTGGCTTCGGCGTGGCGCACGCGCGACACCAGCATGGTCTTGCCGAAGTCGTGCATCGCCACCGGCACGCCGAGCGCACGGCGCGTTTCCGAGAACCGGCTGTCGGCGACCACCAGGAGCGGCGCGCGCAGCTCGCGGCCATCGACCAGCACCACCCTCGCGCTGCCGGCGTCGGTGGCGACCGCTTCGACTGCCGCCGCGTCGTGCACCGCGATCGCGTCGCTGTCGCCGACCGCCTGCCACGCCGCCGCGCGGATGCAGTGGTTGGACACCAACACCCCGAGGTGGGCCGCGCCGCCGCCGGCATCCACCTCGAAGCCCGGATGGTCGCCGTCGAGCACGCGCGCGCGGCGCAACGGCCCGATATCGGCGTCGGCGATCCGTTGCAGCACATCGAGCTCGCGCAGGATGCGAGTCGAAGCGTGGGTCAGCGCGATTTCGCGCCCGTCGAACGCGGGCGCCTCGAGTGCCGCGCGCGACTGGCGCTCGACCACGTCCACGCGCAGTCCGCGCGCAGCGAGTGCGAGTGCCGCGCACAATCCCGCAGGCCCGGCGCCGACGACCACGACGTCTCGCGGGGTGGATTGTCCAGGCTGCATGGCGGGCTCCTTCCGGGAAGCCGGCACATGCCGGCGCTGCATCTTCCCGCGCAGCCCCGGGGCCGCCCTTGATCCAGGTCAGGCCGCAGCGGCCCGCGCTCAGGCCTTGCGCAGGAAGCAGGTCTTGAGCACGAGGCCCTTGATCCTGTCCGAGTGGCCTTCGATGTGCTCGGCGTCGCCGTCGACCAGGCGGATGTTGCGGATCACGGTGCCCTGCTTGAGCGGGATCGAGCTGCCCTTGACCTTGAGGTCCTTGATCACGACCACGGTATCGCCCGCGGCCAACGGGTTGCCGTTGCTGTCGCGGACCTCGGGACCGTCGCTCTCGTTCTCGGAACCGGGCGCCCACTCGTGGGCGCAATGCGGGCACACCAGCAGCGTGCCGTCGGGATAGGTGTCGCCCTGGCCGCAGCGCGGGCAATCGGGAAGCGTGTCGTTCATGCCTCCATTATCGCCCATCCTCGCGCGCGGCCCCCGTTGCGCGGGGGCCGGCGCCGCTTGCCTCAGTCGACCTGCCGGTTGTTGCTCCAGCGGCCGTCGTACACCAGGTTGCCGCTGGTGTCGTAGTACTTGCCGTAACCCTCGAGCTTGCTGTTGCGCAGGTCGCCGACGTAGGTCTTGCCGCTGGCGAAGCGGTAGGTGCCCTGCCCGTGCATCTCCCAGTGCTGGAACTCGCCCTCGTAGCGCGCGCCGCTCGGCCAGGTGTAGACGCCATGGCCATGGAACGCGCCGTTGACGAAGCTGCCCTCGTAGCGCATGCCATCCGGGAAGGTGGCGACGCCATGGCCGTGCGGGACGCCGCCCTGCAGCGCGCCCTGGTACTCGAACTCGTCGCCCTCCTTGTCCGGGAAGCGCATCGGGCCGGCCTGCGGCGGGGCTTCTTCCAGCAGCACCGCCAGCGGTGCCGGCGTGGCCGAGTTGCAGGCCCAGGCCTGGTTCTGGGCCATGCGCCCGTTGCTGCGCGCCATCAGCTCGCGCTCGGCGATGTTCTCGGCGGCGGCGCGGGTGCCTGCCACCCCCCAGCCGTACGCCTAGCCGCCCTCGGTGACCGAGCGGTAGGCGCCGCAGCCGGCGCCCGACCACAGCAACACGACCCGGCAGCTGGTGCCGCCGGCCTTCTGGCACTCCTCGGTCGCGCGCCGGTCGGCGTCGACCTGGTTGCCATGATCATGCGCAAAACCGAAGTGGTAGCCCTGCACCTCGTCCACGGCCAGCGCCCCGTACGGCGTGTCCTGCGCCAGCGCCGCCGGTGCGACGGCCACGCCCAGCACGAGCGCGCCCAGAACGATCAAGTGCTTCCCCATGCAATGTCCCCTGTTGGTTGCCGGGCCCGCCATGGACCCGTCGCGGCTTTATATCCGAATCCCCGCCCGCCGTGGGGCTTGCATCGCACGCCCGGCGGCGCTACCTTAAATCGCAACCGGGAGGTTGCATATGACAAGCGCGAACACGATCGTGAAACAGGTGGTGCTGAAGGCGCCGCTGGAACGGGTCTGGCAGGCCATCGCCGACTCGGAGCGCTTCGGGCACTGGTTCGGCGCGGAGGTGGATGGCGCATTCGCGCCCGGCGCGCGGCTGCAGGCGAGGATCCGCCCGACCCGCGTGGACCCGGAGATCGCGAAGTTCCAGGAACCCTACGACGGCGTCGCGTTCGTGTTGCTGGTGGAGCGCGTCGAACCGATGCGGCTGCTGTCGTTCCGCTGGCATCCCGGCGGCACCGATGTCGGTCCGGATGCGCCGGACGACGAAACCACCCTGGTCGAGTTCGCGCTCGAGGAAACCGATGGCGGCGTGCGCCTGGCCATCACCGAGTCCGGCTTCGAGCGCGTGCCGCTGGCACGCCGAGCGCAGGCGATCCGCGACAACACCGGCGGCTGGGAAGCCCAGGCCGGCCTGATCGCGAAGTACCTGGCGCAGGACGACGCGTGAGCGCCAGGCCGCGCCGCCGCCGCGATCCCGCGGACGCCGCGCCGGTGTTCGCCGCGCTCGGCGATCCGGTGCGGCTGCGCCTCCTCGCGCGCCTGTCCGAGCACGGCCCCCTGCCCGTCGTGCGCCTGGCCGAGGGCACCGGCGTGACCCGCCAGGCGGTGAGCAAGCACCTGGCCACGCTGGCCGGTGCAGGACTGGTGTCCGGCGAGCGCCGCGGGCGCGAGCACGTCTGGCGGCTGCGTCCTCGCCGGCTGGATGCCGCCCGCCGGCAGCTCGACGCCATCGAGTCGCGCTGGGACGACGCCATCGCACGGCTGCAGGCGCTGGTCGAAGACGATGCCTGAGGTCCGCGCCGCCCGAGCGCCGCGCACCTGATCCAGGTCATGGCGGTCCATGGCCGCCCGCGCGATGCTGCGAGCATGGGAAGAACCATTCCGCTCGAGCTTGCGGGACCGCAGGAGATCGAAGTCGACGGTGCGCTGGTGGCGCGCGGCCTGGGCCTGCCGCCAGCGGAATTCCAGCGCCTGATGGACGACCGCAAGGTCACCGTGCTGTGCGAACGCGGCATCGGCGAGGACGCCGGCCTCTACCGCGCCACCTTCTATTACGACGGCCGCCGCGTGCGCCTGGTAGTGGACGCGGACGGCAACGTGGTGCACCGCTGACGGGGCGGCTAACATCGGGGCATGACCCGGACCGCCTCGCTCCCGTTTTTCCTGGCCTCACTGCTGATGCTCGTCGCGCCGGTGGCGCTTGCGGGCGATCCCGTGGCCACCGTGCGCGTGTCCTTCGACCGCGCCGGCGTCACCGATGTCGACGCGCGCGGCTTCGCCGACCGCGAGGCCGGCCGCGCGGTGACCGCCGACGACCCGGTGCGCATCGCCTCGATCTCGAAGCTGGTGACCGCGATCGGGGTGATGCGGCTGGTCGAGGCCGGCCGGCTCGACCTCGACGCCGACGCCGGCGAGCTGCTCGGCTTCCCGCTGCGCAACCCGGCCTTCCCGGACACGCCGGTCACGCTGCGCATGCTGCTCTCGCATCGCTCCAGCCTGACCGACGCCGCCGGCTACTGGCAGACGCCGCTGGGCGGCGAGCTGCGCACCCTCCTCGAGGACCAGCGGGCCTGGGACACGCAACATGCACCCGGTACCTGGTTCCGCTACACCAACCTCAATTTCCCGCTGGTGGCGCAGATCATGGAGCGCGCCACCGGCGAGCGCTTCGACCGGATGATGGAGCGCCTGGTGCTGGCACCGCTCGGGGTGGAGGCCTGCTTCAACTGGGCCGGTTGCGACGACGCCACGGCGGCGCGCGCGGTGGTGATCTACGACGGCGACGGCGCGCCCGCCAAGGACGACCTGCACGGCAGCCGCCCGGACTGCCCGGTGATCGCGGCGGAGGACGGCAGCTGCGACCTCGCGCAGTGGCGCGCCGGCGAGAACGGCGCGCTGTTCTCGCCGCAGGGCGGCCTGCGCATCTCCGCCAACGGGCTGGCGCGCATCGGCCGCATGCTGCTCAACGGCGGCGAGCTCGACGGCGTGCGCCTGCTGTCGCCCGCATCGGTGCGCACGCTCGCGACGCCACTGTGGCGGTACGCGCCTGGCGACGGCCTCACCTACGAGGAGGACACCGGCGACCTCGGCACCGGCTTCTTCTGCCGCTACGGCCTGGCGATGCAGACGCTGGCCACCCCGGTGGAGGGCTGCCGCGACGATCCCTTCGGGGACGGCATCGCGCGGGTCGGGCATTCCGGCTCCGCCTATGGCCTGCAGTCCGGGCTGTGGCTGGACCTGGAAGGCGGCACCGGCGTGGCCTGGTTCGCGACCGGCATGCCGCCCGAACGGCTGGGCGGGCGCTCGGCGTTCAGCGCCGTCGAGGAAGAACTCGCGCGCGGCGGATCGCCGCTCGCCGACTCCTGCGTGGCCGCGCTCGAGCGGCACGCGGCCTCCACCCTGCCCGACGGGCACGAACGCATCGCGGCGCTGGCGCCCGAAGCCGAGGCCGGCCCCGCGCGCGACCACGCTCCGCTGCTCGACGTCACCGGCGCGCTGGTGCACGCCTCCGCGCATCCGGAACACATGGGGCTCGCGGTGCGCGACACGGCGGGCGACCACGTGTTCGTGTTCGACATGGACATCGGCAACCAGCCGGCGCACGACGAAGCCATGGGCCTGGTCGGCACCTCGCCCACCGCCACCGTGCGCGTGCTCGGCAGCGCCATCGCCGCGCCGGATGGCGTGGACAATTTCGATGCCGCGGCCTGCCGGGTGGTATACCTGTTGCCGTCGGCGGACTGAGCCGAAGCCGGAGGGGAGCCGGATGATGCAGTGGACCAGGGCCGCGCTGGCGGTCGTGCTTGCCGTGTCGACGTTGCCTGCGCAGGCGGCCGAGCCGGTGCCCGTGGAGGCATTCGCCGCCGCCGCCAAGGTGAGTTCGCCGCGACTGTCGCCGGACGGCGCGCACATCGCGGTCTCGGTCAACCTTGGCGAAGGCAACTACGCCATCGTGGTCTACCAGGTCGCCGACATGAAGCAGACCGCGTTCCTGCGCATGCCGCGCTACGAACTCCCGGTCCAGACCTACTGGGTCAGCGACAGGCGGCTGCTGGTGGCCAAGGGCCGCATGATCGGCTCGCGCGAGAAGCCGCTACCCATGGGCGAGATCATCGCCACCGACTACGACGGCAGCAACCAGACCTACGTCTACGGCTGGCAGCAGTCCACCCGTACCCGCGGGATCGGCCGCGGCTACGGCTACATCGACGGCCTGCCGGCGACCCCGAACGACCACTTCTACATGCGCCGCCTGTCGCACGACAGCGATCGCTCGATGCTCTACGACGTCGACACCGTGCGCGCCACCCACCGGCTCGTCGCCGACATAGGCGTGCGCGACCTCGCGTTCGTGCTCGACCCGGCCGGCGTGCCGCGGTTCGCCTGGGGGACCGACAACGAGAACCACCACCTGCTGTACGAAGCCAACGCCGAAGGCAAGGACTGGCAACCGGTCCCGCCCGCGCGCGTCGGTGGCAAGTTCACTCCGTTCGCGCTGACCGGCGCCGGCGACGCGGTCTACGCCCTGCTCAGCGTCGACGGCGGTCCGGCCTCGCTGGTGAAGAGCGACCTCTCGGGCGGAACGCGCACCGTCCTGGCGAGCGACGCCTTCGGCAGCGTCGGCGACGTCGAATGGAATGCGGAACTGCAGCCGTTCGCCGCCACCTTCATGCACGGCGTTCCGCGGATGGTCTACTTCGACCCGGAGTCGGAGGACGCGCGCGAGCACCGGATGCTGGCGCAGTCCTTCCCGGGCATGTACGTCACGTACGCCAACCACACCTCGGACGGCAACCTGTCGCTGCTGTACGTGTACAGCGACCGCGATCCCGGCGCCTGGTACCTGTACGACCGCAGGCAGGCCAAGGTCTCGCTGCTGTTTGCCGCGCGCGAGGCGATCGACCCGGCCCGCATGGGCGAGCGCCGCTACTTCCGCTTCAAGGCCAGCGACGGGATGGAGCTGGACGGCTACCTGACCCTGCCCGAGGGCGTGCAGGAGCCGCGCGACCTGCCGATGGTGCTGCTGCCGCACGGCGGCCCGCACGCCGACGGCGACCGCTGGAGCTTCGACACCGACGCCCAGTTCCTGGCCAGCCGCGGCTACCTGGTGCTGCAGGTGAACTACCGCGGCAGCCTCGGGCGCGGCTACGACTTCGAGGAGGCCGGGTTCCAGCAGTGGGGCACGCGCATCCAGGACGACCTGCTCGACGGCGTGCGCTGGGCGATCGCGCAGGGCTTTGCCGACGCCGACCGCATCTGCGCGTACGGGGCCAGCTTCGGCGCCTACTCGGCGATGATGACCGCCGCGCGCGCGCCTGAACTGATCAAGTGCGCGGCGGGGCTGTCCGGGTTGTACGACCTCGAGGTGTTCACCAGCAAGAGCGACGCCGCCTCCTACGCCGCCGGCCGCAACTATTTCGCGCGCACGGTCGGCAGCGACCCGGCGACGCTGAAGGCCAATTCCCCGACCGGGCTCGCGGATCGCATCCGCGCACCGGTGCTGCTCGCGCACGGCGAGATCGACAAGCGCACCCCGTACTCGCAAGCCGTGGCGATGAAGCAGGCGCTGGAACGGGCCGGCAACGCACCGGAGTGGATGGCCGTGCCGGGCGAGGCGCACGGGTTCTACAAGGACGGGAACAACGCCGAGTTCTACCGGCGCCTCGAAGCGTTCCTCGCAAAGCACATCGGCAACCGGTAGCGGAGGCGGCATGGCGGGCTGGAGCAGGCGCGAATTCCTCGGGGCGGTGGCGGCAGGCGGGGCCTGCGCACTGGTGCCGCTCGGACTGGGAGGATGCAGATCCGCGCCGGCGGGCGGCCTGCTGCTGCGCGACGTCCTGTTGGTGGACGGCAGCGGCGCGCCGGCGCGCAACGCCGACGTGCTGGTGCGCGACGGCCGCATCGAGCGGATCGGGCGCATCCCCGCTGGCGACGCGCGCGGCCTGCGCGTGGTCGAGGGCGGCGGGCGCGTGCTGGCGCCGGGTTTCATCGACCTGCACACGCATGGCGACCCGCTCGAGACGGCCTATACCCAGTTCCTCGCGATGGGCGTGACCACCGTGCTGCTCGGTCAGGACGGCGGAAGCCCGTCGCTGCCCGACAAGGGCCGTGAACCGGAGAGCCTGCCGGCCTGGATGGACGCGGTCGCGCAGGCCACGCTGGACGTCAACGTGGCCACGCTCTCCGGGCACGGCGCCTTGCGCCGGCGCGCCGGCATCGACGACGGCACCCGCCGGCCTTCCGATGCGCAGCTCGCGCGGCTGCAGGCGATCCTGGAGCACGACCTGCGCAGCGGCGCGTTCGGCATGTCCACCGGCCTCGAATACGTTCCCGGGCGCTACGCGGAAACGCGCGAGCTCGCCGGCCTCGGCCCGGTGATCGCGCGCGCCAACGGCGTCGCCATGAGCCACATGCGCAACGAGGACGCCGGCGACGTGCGCGAGTCCATCCGCGAGCTGGTCGCCGCCAGCGGTCCCGCGCGCGCACACGTGTCGCACCTGAAGATGGTCTACGGCAAGGGCGTCGAGGAGGCGGAGGCGCTGCTGGACTTCATGCAGTCGCTGCGCACGCCGGCGCAGCCGCTTACCGCCGACGCCTACCCCTACGAGGCGAGCTACACCGGCGTCGCGATCATGTTCCCGGAGTGGGCGCTGCCGCCGAGCGACTACGACGAAGTTCGCGCGGCGCGCCACGACGAACTGCGCGCCTGGCTGCAACGGCGCATGGAGCAGCGCAACGGCCCGGAGGCGCTGCTGTTCGGTACCGGCCCGCACGCCGGCAAGACCCTGGCACAGGTTGCCGCCGAGCGCGGCCTGCCCTACCCCGACCTGCTGCTCGAGATCGGCCCCGGCGGCGGCCAGGCCGCCCACTTCGTGATGGACCGGGCACTGCAGGACCGCTTGCTGCTCGATCCAAAGGTGGCGCTGGGCAGCGACGGCTCCCCGGGGGGCAGCCACCCGCGTTCCGCCGGCACCTTCGCGCGCTTCATCGAGGAGTTCGCGGCGAGCGGGCGGCTTGCGCTGGAGGAAGCGGTGCGCAAGGCCACCGCGCTCCCGGCATCGATCCTCGGCCTGGCCGATCGCGGCACGATCCGGACGGGGGCCAGCGCCGACCTGGTGCTGTTCGATCCGTCGAAGGTGCGTGCCCGCGCGGACTACGTGGATCCGAAGGCCTGGGCGGAAGGCTTCGACCTGGTGGTGGTCAACGGCGAGCCCGCGTTCGAGGCGCGTGAAGCGGTCGGGCGCCCGGGCAGGCTGCTGCGCCGCGCTGGACTATGATCCGCTGACCCCCACGCCGGAGGCAGGCCCATGCGCCAGCTCCTGAATGCGTTGTTCCTCGGAACCGTGGTCGCACTGACCGCCTGCGGTGGCCCGTCGGGCGAGAACGGCGATGCCCCGCAGCCGGCGCCCGCCGGCGACGCGAATGCCGCGGATGCACCGCGCGACCCGTCACGGGGCGAAGGCTTCGAGACCGCGGAAGTCGCCAGCTTCGACCACCCCTGGGCCATGACCTTCCTGCCCGACGGCCGCCTGCTGGTGACCGAGATGGGCGGCCGCCTGAAGCTGTTCGACCCGGCCAGCGGCGCCATCGGCGAAGTCACCGGCGTGCCGGAAACGCGTCGCGCCGGCCAGGGCGGCTTCGGCGACGTGGTCCTGCATCCCGGCTACGCGGGCAACGGGCTCGTGTACATCAGCTACGTCGAAGTCGGCGACGGCGGCCTGCTCGGGTCCGCGGTCGCGCGCGCGCGGCTGGCGCTGGACGAGGCCGGCGGCGGCGCGCTGGAAGGCCTCGAGGTGATCTGGCGCCAGCAGCCCAAGCTGGACGGCAACGGTCATTTCGGCCAGCGCATCGCCTTCGGCCCCGACGGCATGCTGTGGATCAGCTCCAGCGAGCGCCAGCACTTCGACCCGGCGCAGGACATGGGCACCAACCTCGGCAAGATCGTGCGCCTGCACGACGACGGCCGCGTGCCCGCCGACAACCCCTTCGCCGACCAGGGCGGCGTGGCCGCGCAGGTGTGGAGCCTGGGCCACCGCAACGTGCTCGGCCTCGCGTTCGACGCCGACGGGCGCCTGTGGGCGCACGAGATGGGCCCGAGCGGCGGCGACGAGCTCAACCTGATCGAGCGCGGCGCCAACTACGGCTACCCGATCGTCTCCAATGGCGACCACTACGACGGCCGCGACATCCCCGACCACCACACCCGCCCCGAATTCCGCGCGCCGGTGGTGAGCTGGAACCCGGTGATCTCCCCGGCGGGCCTGGTCTTCTACGACGGCGACCTGTTCCCGGCGTGGCGCGGCGACGGCTTCATCGGCGGGCTGTCGTCGCAGTCCCTGGTGCGCATCGAGTTCGACGGCGACAGCGCGCGCGAGGCCGAGCGCTTCGACATGGGCCGGCGCATCCGCGAGGTCGAACAGGGCCCGGACGGCGCCCTGTGGCTGCTCGGCGACGGCAGCCGCGGCGGCGACGGCGCGCTGCTGAAGCTCACGCCCGCCGGCGCCTGAGCGCCGGTCACAGCCACTCGCAGGGAAGCGCGCGCACGAGGATTTCCTCCTGGCGGAAGCGCGCGGCCAGCGCGCCCGAGAAGCGCTTCCACCACGCGCGGTCGAGGGTCTCCGCCATGACCTCGACCAGGACCAGCTCGTCGCGATGCACGTCCTCCTCTCGGTTCTCCCACAGGCCGGTGGCCGGGGCCCGCTGGTAGGCGGTGACCCCGCCGAAGGCGTCGGTCAGCTCCGTGCGCACCGCCCCGTACATGGCCGCCGGGAACGGCTTGCCTGCGTTGTCCCTGAGCGGGAGGAACAGCTGGACCAGGTGCATCGGCGCGACTCCGCGGCAGGCTTGCCGAGCCGGAGTCTAGACAGGGCGATGCGTGCGCCGGATGACGACGTCGCGGCCCTTGAAAACCACCAGGCCATCACCTAGATGTTGCACTGCGACTCCCCCTTCCAACCAATGTCGTGGAGCAGGACATGGACAACTGGCGCGACGAACTGGGGGCCATCAAGGCCCGCCTGGCGGTACAGCACCTGGCCCTGCGGGCGCTGGTCCGCAGCCACCCGGACCCGACCGCGGTGCTCGACGAATGGCGCAAGCTGAGGGCCGATTCCGTGGCCGCGGCCTACGCCCTGCCCACGGAGATGCGCGAATGGCTCACCGACCAGGTGCACGCGTTCGCCGAGGAGTGGACCGCGGAACTGACCCGGGCGGCCGCCGCGGAAACCTAGGCCGCGACGCGGCCTTCGGCCTTTTCCTGCTCGGAGGCTTCGCGCACGTCCACCACCGACACGTCGAAGTGCAGGGTCTTGCCGGCGAGCGGGTGGTTGCCGTCGATGCGCACGGTCTCGTCGCCCGCCTCGACCACCGTCACCAGCAGCGGGCCGCGCTCGCTCTGCGCATGGAACTGCATGCCGGGCTCGACCTTGTCCACGCCCTGGAACAGCTCGCGCGGCACGTCCTTGACCAGCGCCGCGTTGTGCTGGCCGTAGCCTTCCTCGGGCTCGACGTCGACCTTGATCGAGTCGCCAGCCTGCTTGCCGGACAGCGCCTTCTCCAGGCCCGGGACGATGTTGCCGGCGCCGTGGAAGTAGCTCAGCGGCTGGCTCTCCGGCGACTTGTCGATGACATTGCCGTCGTCGTCGGTGAGGGTGTAGTGGATGCTGGCGACGCGCGCGTCGGTGATCTCCATGGGGAGTCTCCTGGAAGGAATGAAGGGAGGTGGTGGCATTGGACAGGCATCGGCGTACCCACGATGCGAAAGGAGCCACCCCGCCACGATAACGACTGCACCGTACGCGCGCAAACGCGCGGCGTCATGCAGCTACGCCCGTTCAGCCGCGCCAGTTGGCGTGCGTACGCCAGAACTCGACCGCGCGCCGGTAGGCCTCGCGGTCGATCGGCACGCCGGAACCGCCCTCCTCCACGCCGAGCGCGTTGCGCATCATCGTGATCGGCGCCATCGGCGTTTCCTCCGGCTCCATCGTGTACATGCAGCCGACCACGCCCCAGTCGGCGTCGATCGCGGTGCCCTCGCGCGCGAGCTGCTCGCGGTCGTAGAGGATGACCACCAGGTACTCGGCGACCGGCGGCTCCAGGCCTTCGAACCAGCGCACCAGCACCGGCAGCTCGTCGTCGGTGCGGGCCTCGTAGTCGGAACGCAGCAGGTGCCGGTTGTCGTCGGTGATCGGGACCGCCAGGCAGCGGGTCGAGGTCCAGTTGCGGTGCACGTGCAGCTTGCAGAACGGCGCGTAGCCGTCGAGCACCTTCAGCGGGGCGTGCGCGTTGATGTGCCGCTCGAACTCCTCCGGGGTGATGTCCTGGATGGTGTTGCGGCGGTTGGCGCGGAACAGGCGGCTGCGCGCGAACTCGGTGAGGACGATGCTCATGCCGCGAACACCGGCTCGAGCATGCGGAAGCTGCCCGCGTCCGCGTCCATTTCCACCAGGCCGCCGACGGGCACGATGAACTGCTCGCGGATGTGCCCGATCATGGCGCCGCGGTAGGCGGGTATGCCCAGCGGAAGGATGTGGTCGTCGAAGATCTGGTCCAGGGTCAGCGAACCGTAGCCGCCGCCCGGATCGCAATCGCTGCATTCGCCGAAGATGAAGCCGGCGATGCGGTCCAGCGCGCCGGACAGCTTCAGCGTGGTCAGCATGCGGTCGATGCGGTAGGGCTCCTCGTTGACGTCCTCCAGGAACAGGATCGCTCCGTCGAAGGCGGGCATGTAGCGCGACCCGGACAGGCCCGCCAGCACCGCGAGGTTGCCGCCGACCAGGGGCCCGCGCGCCTTGCCGCCGGCGATCGTGAGCGTGCGCCGGCGGCGCGGCACCAGCTCGTCGCCGGCATCCACCACGTTGCGGTACTCCATCAACTCGCGCGCCAGGAACAGGCGCCGGAACTGGTCGGCGTTGAAGCGGTTCCAGCTGCTGCTGGCGCCGGGGCCGTGGAAGGTCACCAGCCCGGTGCGGGCGAGGATGCCGTTGAGCAGGGCCGTGGTATCGGAGTAGCCGAGCAGCGCCTTGGGATTGGCGCGGATCGCGTCGTAGTCCAGCAGCGGCAGCAGCCGCGCGGCACCGGAACCGCCGCGGACGCAGACGATCGCCCTGACCTCGTCGTCGGCGAACATGGCGTCGAGGTCGCCGGCGCGCTGCGCGTCGGTGCCCGCGAGGTGGCCGTAGCGCGATGCGTAGTGCGGCGCGGCCTTGACCTTGAAGCCGAGCGCTTCCACGGTTTCCGCCGCGACCTGCAGGGTGATCCGTTCGGCGGTCGCCGACGAGGGGCTGACGAGGCCGACGGTGTCGCCCGGAGAAAGCGGGACGGGCAGCAGCGAGCCCGGTCGTTGCCCGGCAGGCGCGGCCATTGCAGCACTACCGCCGCCCGCGACCAGCGACAAGCCGGCGGCCAGCGCCGCGCTTCCGATGAACTGACGTCTGTCCATGCCGTGCCCGACTGTACACTGCAGGGGCTGTCCACGGGAGACACCGGATGCATCGCCTGCTCGCAACGTTCCTTGTCATGATGGCCCTCGCACCCATGCCGTCAACCGCAATGCCGCAAGCACCCGCCTGGCTCGCCGAACTCGATGCGCTCTACGACGCGAATATCCGCGTCGAGGGCCTGGAGGACCGCCGCTTCCAGCCGGAACAGTGGTGGAACGTGGCCGCGCCACTGGCGAACGCGGCGGACGGCTTCGCGGTGGAGGAGATCGGACGCAGCGTCGAAGGCCGCCCGTTGCGCCACGTGCGCTGGGGCCAGGGCCCGACGCCGGTCCTGCTGTGGTCGCAGATGCACGGCGACGAGAGCACCGCCTCGATGGCGCTGGCCGACCTGTTCCGCTTCCTCGGCGAGCACCCGGACCACCCGCTGGTGCAGCGCATCGGCGCGGGGACCACCCTGCACTTCCTGCCGATCGTGAACCCGGACGGCGCGGCGCGCTTCCAGCGCCGCAACGCGCAGGGCATCGACATCAACCGCGACGCGCGCGCCCTCGCCTCGCCCGAGGCGCGTGCCCTGCACGAGCTGCGCGAACGGCTCCAGCCCGCCTTCGGTTTCAATCTGCACGACCAGAACGTCGGCACCCGCGTCGGCGACAGCGGGCGCGGTACCGCCATCGCCCTGCTCGCTCCCGCCTACAACGAGGCGCGCGAGGTCAACGCGTCGCGCGCCCGCGCGATCGAAGTCGCGGTCGCGATCCGCGCGGTGCTCGAGCCCTACATCGCCGGCTACATGGCGAAGTGGGACGACACCTTCAACGCGCGCGCCTTCGGCGACCTGACCCAGCAGGCCGGCGTGTCCACGATCCTGATCGAGTCCGGCGGCATCGAGGGCGACCCGCAGAAGCAGCAGCTGCGCAAGCTCAACTTCCTCGCCCTGGTGGGCGCGCTCGACGCCATCGCCACCGGCAGCCATGCCGGCCTGCCGCACGCGCCCTACGAGGAATTGCCGGAGAATGGGGACACCTGGCCGGACCTGCTGGTCACCGGGGGCACGCTGGCCGTGCCCGGGCAGCCGCGGGCACACGTGGACGTGATCGTGGACTTCGAGCAGCCGCTCCTGTGGCGCGAGGGCCGCATCCGCGAGGTAGGCGACCTCGCGGGCCGCAATGCGCGGCGCACGATCGACGCCACCGGGCTGTACATCGTGCCCTTCCACCCGCCCGGCCCCACCGCCGGCCGCGGCACGCCGGCGTTCGGGACCGGCACCGCCGCGCATTTCCACCTCAGCCGGGATCCGGAAGGCCGCGACGTCGTGTGGACGCTGGCCGGCGACATCGATCCGGCGCAACCGGCACCCTGAGCCCGGAGGGCGACACCGCGCCCGCGCCATCGCCTGGATGTTCGCGGCGCTCAACACGGTCGAACCGCCGATCGTGGAGCTGAGCATGGCGCACGTGCTGGAGCGGAAGGAGCCGTGGTACGAGGCGCGGCTGCCGATGCTGCAGGAGCGGGTCCGCACACGCCTGCGGCAGCTCTCGGAGCGGCTCGGCACGGCCGAATGGCTCGACGGCGGCTTCAGTGCGGGCGACCTGATGATGATCGGCGTGCTGCTGCGCCTGGGCGGCCACGGCCTGCTCGAGGAGTTTCCGAACGTAGCGGCCTATGTCGCGCGCGGCGAGGCACGCCCGCCTACCGGCGTGCTTTCGAGGCCCAGCGCGCGGTCTTCGAGGCCAGCGCCCCGGGCTAGCCCGCCAGCTCCAGTTGCCGCTGCAGTTCGTCGATGTCGGCCGGCTTGACCATGTGGTGGTCGAACCCGGCCGCTCGCGACGACGCCTGGTCCTGCGCCTGGCCGTAGCCGGTGAGCGCGATGAATCGCACCGGGCGCTCGCCGATGCGGTCGCGCAGCTGCCCCGCGAGTTCCAGCCCGGTGATGCCGGGCATGCCGATGTCGAGGATGAAGGCATCCCAGTCGGAACGGGTGCCGACCAGCGACAGCGCCTGCGGACCATCGTGCGCGACCACGGCCTCGTGCCCGAGCAGCCGCAACGCCAGCGCCAGCATGTCCGCGGCGTCCACGTTGTCGTCCACCACCAGAACGGTCCTGCCGCGCGTCGCTCGCGGATGTTCCTGCGGCGGCTCCGGCGCGCACGGAGCGGTCGCGCTGCGCGGCAGCACCACCGTGAACGTGCTCCCCTGCCCGGCCCCCGCGCTCTGCGCGGTGACCGTTCCGCCGTGCGCCTGCACGATCCTGCGCACCAGCGCGAGGCCGATGCCGAGCCCGCCCTGGGCCCGGTCCGGCGCGCGCGCCGCCTGCGTGAACAGGTCGAACACCACCGGCACCAGGTCCGGCTCCATGCCGATGCCGTTGTCGCTGACCCGGAACGTCACCTGCTCGGCGGTGCAGTAACAGGCCAGTTCGATGCGCCCGCCCGGGGCGGTGTACTTGGCCGCGTTGGTGAGCAGGTTGACCACCACCTGCACCAGCCGCGACTGGTCGCCGAGCACGAACGCCGGGCAGCCGTCCGGGACCCCGGCCAGCGTGTGCCCGCGCGCCCGCAACAGCGGCGCCACCTGCTCCGCGGCCAGGGCGAAGACCGTGCGCATGTCCACCGGTTCGCGCGCGAACACCACCAGCCCGCGCGTCACCCGCGACACGTCGAGCAGGTCGTCCACCAGGCCGGTCATGTGCTCGACCTGGCGCTGGATGGTGTCCGCGACCTGGTGCACGCGACGCGCGTCCCCGGGCTCGGCCCGCAGCAGCTGGGCGGCGGTGCTGATGGGAGCGAGCGGGTTGCGCAGCTCGTGCGCGAGCATCGCCAGGAACTCGTCCTTGCGGCGGTCGCCCTGCTCCAGCGCCTCGATCATGCGGCGGCGCTCGGTGATGTCCAGCAGGGTGCCGATCATGGTGCGCGCGCCGGCGCGCGTGCCGAGCCCCTGCTGGCTGGCCCGCCCGTGGCAGGCGACCCAGACCACGGTGCCGTCGGGATGGCGCAGGCGGAACTCCTCGGAGACGGCGCCCGTGCCCTCCGGCGACAGCGCGCCGCGCAGCACCGACACCACCCGCGACCAGTCCTCGGGATGCACGCGCTTGGGCAGGTCGCGCAACTCGAACGCGGTGCGGCCCGGCGGCGCGCCGCAGATCCGGGCCGCGCGCGCGTCGATCTCCAGCCGGCCGGTGTCCTCGTCCAGCGTCCAGGTGCCCAGCCGCGCGACTTCGAGCGCAAGCGCATTGCGCTGTTCCGACAGGCGCAACGCGTCCTCCGCACGCTTGCGGTCGGTGATGTCCAGCGACGCCCCGAGCAGCCCCACCACGTTGCCGCCCGCGTCGCGCATCGGTGCCTTGGTGGACAGCCAGATGGCGGGCGTGCCGTCCGGACGATGGATCACCTCCTCCACCTGCTCGGCCACCCCCGATTGCATGATCCGGCGATCATTGGCCATCACCCGGTCGGCCTGCGTCCTGTCGGCGATCAGTTCGCGGTCGGTCTTGCCGATGAAGCCTTCGGGCCCGACCCCCAGCAACTCCGAGACGCCGCGGTTGCCGATCACCAGGCGGCCCTCGCGGTCCTTGGCGTAGACCACGCCTGGCACCGCTTCGATGACCGTCTGCAGCAGCGCGTGGGCCCGGTCGCGCTCGGCCGCGATGCGGCGCCGTTCGCCGTCGTCGAGCAGCACGCCCGGGAACCGCACCGGCCGGTCCTGGTCGTCCACTTCGACCCGCCCGCTGGCGACGATCCAGTCGTACTGCCCGTCGGCACGCCGCACCCGGTAGTCGCAGCGGTAGCGGCCGCCGCGCGCGAGCGCCTCGTCTACCGCGGCCGCCACGCGCTGCTTGTCTTCCGGGTGGATGGACTCGAACAGCACCTGCAGCGGCAGCCCTTCGCGGATGGCGTCCGGATCCAGGCCGAAGCTGTGCGCGAAACGCTCGTCGGCGATGAAGCGGTCGTCGGGGATGGTCCAGACCCAGGTACCGACGATCGCGCCGGCGTCGAGCGCCAGCTGCAGTCGTTCGGCGGCCAGCGCCGCGTCGCTGAAATCACCCCCCATCAATCCAGCCTCGTCCTGCGTCGCTCCCTCGGCGAATCCGCCTATGCCACCACACGCGCGTCAGCGCCACGTGAAGCGACGTCCCGCTCACGACCGCCCCGCTACAACGGAAGCCCCGCCGATACGGAGCCAGGCATGGCCGACACCCGCGAACTCGAAGCCCGCTTCTGGAAGCACTTGAACGACGACCGCGTGGTGATGCTGGGCGGCGAAGGCATCCCGCCGCGGCCGATGACCGCGATCGCCGAGGACGACCGCGCGCCGCTGTGGTTCTTCACCGCCGCCGACACCGACCTCGGCGAGGCGCTGGACCGCTCGCAGGGGCTGCAGGCGACCGCGTCGTTCGCGGCCAAGGGCCACGACCTGTTCGCGACGCTCATCGGCCGGCTGGTGCCCGACAACGACCGCGCGGTGATCGACCGCCTCTGGAACCCGTTCATCGCGGCCTGGTTCGAGGGCAAGGACGACCCGAAGCTGCGCCTGCTGCGCATGGACGCCGCCGACGCCCAGGTCTGGCTCAACGAGAACAGCATGGTCGCCGGCATCAGGCTGCTGCTCGGCAGCGACCCCAAGGAGAGCTACGAGGACAAGGTCGGGCAGGTGGACCTGCGCTGAGGTCCGCTACAGCGGCGTCATCCCGGTCTGGACCAGCTTGTAGTGCGGGTAGCCATTACGCCACTCCTGCAGCTGGCGTTGCAGCGCGGCCGGCGAATCTCCGGTCTCGCACAACGGCACCCCGCTCTTGCCATGGGCCGAGCGGACCTTGGCCAGGAACGAAGCTTCGGGATTGCCCTGGACCCTGCCGTCGACCAGGGTGGCCTTGCCGACCGCGGACTGGAACAGCGCGCCATGGTTGCCGTCGAAATCCCCGTGGCGGATGACCTCGCAGATGATGTAGCGCTCCCACGTGTTGCTCTTCGGGGGCTCCGGTCTTGGAATCGCGGGCGCAGGCGCCCGGTCCTCGATGATCAGGCCCGCGCTAGACGTTCCCGAAGCCGAGGCATGGGCATCCGCGGTGCCGCCGTGGCGTCGCGCATACTCCGCCGACCCGCGTGCGATGCCATCGGCGATCGCGTCCTCGTAGCCCTGGCGCAGCACCTCCTGCTTGGCGCTTTCCTCCGCCATTCCGCGCGCGAAGGCGTCCACCACCGGGTTGCCGCCTGAGGTTACCGCAGCGCCCTGCACCATGAGATCCAGCGTCTGCGCGCTGTCGAGCCCCGCGGCCGAGCCGGCATAGGCGCCGACCGCGGCGCCCACCAGCGCACCGAAGATGCCGCCCCCGTCGTCGCTCTCGCGCGCCTGGGCGGCCCGCCGGGCGCGTTCTGCTTCCACGGCCGCCTGGTGCATGCGTTGGCCGGCCTGCCTGCTGCGTGCCGCCACCGCGTCGAAGGCAGCGCGCGGCGCGGGCGCCACGGTGATCTCGGGTCCGCCGGGTTCGAACCCGCCCGTTGACTTTCGTGCCTTGCCCGGCTGCAGCGTCAGGTTGCCCTCGCCGTCGAGCCCGACGCGCACGCCCGGATCGGAGAAGTAGAAGCCGCCATCGGCCAACGGGAAGGCCTGTTCCGGATCGCCGCGCAGCAACCATCCGCCATTGCCGTAACGGACCTTGACGCGGCTGACTAGCGTCCCTTGTTCCGGGTCGAGGCTGATCTCGCGCACCTTGTCGCCGCGGCCGTCCTCGTGCATGGCCTGGAACACCAGGTCCCGGCCAGCTTCCGTCCAGTAGAACGCGTAGGCCGCACGCCCCTGGAACAGGAAGTGGCGCCCTGCCAGGTCGGTCAGCACGCCCCAGTCCTTGCGCGACGCATCGCGCATCGCCTGCACCGCTGCATGCGCCGCCTCGATCTGTGCCTCGGTCGCGCGCGTGCGCTGCTCCGCCCTCGCGACGGCCCAGCGCCCGCCCACCTGGCGCTCGATGGTGATCCAGAGCTTGTCGTCCTGGTGTCGGTAGGTGATCCGCATCGGATTGCTGCCGGCCACTTCGCGCACGGTGACGCCGGGCCGGGGCGCATGCATGTGGCTGCCATCGTCGCCATCCACGCCGGTGCCCGCGGCATCGAGTTGGTAGCGCACCTCGCCCTGGCCTTGCTCCGGGGCGTACGTCACCTGGCGCATCATTTCGCCGGGGAACTCCCACTCGAAACAGGACAGTTCGCGCTCGCCCGCCCAGCATGAGCCGGCCATGCCCGAGAAGGCGCCCCATGCATCATCCGGGACCGCCGCCACGGCCTGCCATGGAAACACGAACGCCGCGCCCATGCAGGCCGCGGCGGCAAGGATACGGGTCCTTCCGGAAAAAAAATGCATTGACACCCCCCTGTCCCCTTCCGGAAGATTCCGTGCACTTGCCTTGTCAGTCAAGACATCCAGGGGGATCCAATGAAGAAGACCATCGCGACCGCGCTCATCCTTGCCGTTCTGTTCGGCCTGTCCGCCTGCGCCACCATGGACATGACCACCGAGGCCCCGGAAACCCAGGGAAGCGACGACCCGGCGATCTGAGCCGGCATCAGCGCCGGACGATCTCCGGCGTGCGGATGGGGTGGCCGCTTGCGTCGAGGAAGGGCGATGCGCGGCGGCCGCGCAGCCGTGCACCGACTAGGCCGAACGCCACGCGCAGGATTCCCCACAGCGTGCCCAGGGGTCGCTTGCGCACTGGCCCGGTGGCCGAGGCCGTGGACACGAGGCAACGCCGCGGCGGACCGAAAGCCGTGTCGACAGCGGCGCCCGCCCCTTCCATGCAGGCCGTCGACAGGCCGACATAGTGCACGCTCGGATCGCGCGGCGTGTTGCCCAGCGGCGTGCGGCAGCAGGCCGCGTACCAGCGATGGATGCCGCGCTCGCTCCACGACATGCAGGCGACCTGGTCCACGCCCGCGGTGAAGCGCAGCTGCGACGGCGCCATCGCCACCACGTCCACGCCACCGGCCGCGTCGAGCAGGCCGGGCACGCCGAGCCATTGCGCGTAGGCGCGGCAGTCGTTGCAGTAGCAGGTGGCGCGCGCGTAGGTGCCGCGGGTGCCGACCTCGCCCTGCACCCGGCCGCAGCGACAGCGCAGCGGAATGGCCGCCAGCGCCATCTCAGCCGGTCCTCGTGCTGCTGGTGACGACGTTCATGGCATCTCTCCCTGGTTGCCAGTGCCCGCGATCCGGGCGCCGGCAGACCTTGCCACATCACCGCCTGGGACGCATCACCCGCACGCCGCGTTCAGGCGCAATGCCCGCAGCAGGTGCTGCCGCCGCTGATGTGCACTTCCTGCTCGAGCGGGCGCGCCGACCAGCCGATGGACTCGATGGCGGTGATGACCTGGTCAGCGGTGGCGACGGTGAGGACTTCGAGGCGCCCCTTGCGGGCGTCCAGCGCGATCCGCGCTTCGGGATCGAGGGGAAGCAACGCCGCAGCGAGGCGGGAGGCGTCGGGGTTCGGGGCGGTGGACAGTTCGAATTGCATCGGGAGTTGCTCCGTTCGCACGCGGAATGACGTGGTGGCGCATCTTCGACGGGCGCAACCGGCGCGTCCTTGACCCGGATCAAGCCCGGTGGTGCGTCGGCGCGCGAGCATGTGTCCATGGCCAAGCCCATCCCGATCTCGCTGGAAGAGCACGCGCCCGCGATCGAAATCGAGGCTGCGCTCGTTGCGGAGGGCCTCGGCCTGGCGCCGGCCGAGTTCATGCAGCTGCTGGAGAATCGCAAGATCACCCAGCTCTGCGAACGCGGCACCGGCCCTGACGAGGGCCTGTACCGTGCCAGCTTCTACTACGCGGGCAAGCGGGTGCGGCTGGTGGTGGACGCCTCCGGGCAGGTGGTGGAGCAGCCGGCTTGACGCGCCAGGCCGTATCCTCGGCCCATGACCGCGATCCCCGAACTGCAGACCCCCGCCGCCCTGGTCGACGCCGCCCGGATGCGGGCCAACATCGCCCGCATGCAGTCGCGCATGGACGCACTGGGGGTCAAGCTGCGCCCGCACGTGAAGACCAGCAAGAGCCTGCCGGTGGTCCGGGCCCAACTCGAGGCCGGTGCGCGCGGCATCACCGTGTCGACGCTGAAGGAGGCCGAGGAGTTCTTCGACGCCGGCATCACCGACATCCTCTACGCGGTCGGCATCGCGCCGAACAAGCTGCCGCGGGCGCTGGAGCTGCGGCGCCGGGGCTGCGATCTGAAGTTCATCACCGACAACGTGGACGGCGCCGAGGCGGTCGCCCGCTTCGGCCGCGAGCACGGCGAGGCCTTCGAGGTCTGGATCGAGATCGACGTGGACGCCCACCGCTCGGGCATCCCGCCGGAAGGCGAAGCACTGCTCGACGTCGGCCGTGCCCTGCACGAGGGCGGCGCACGGCTCGGCGGCGTGATGGCCCACGCCGGTGGCAGCTACGCGCTCGACACCCCCGAAGCGCTGCAGGCCGCCGCCGAGCAGGAACGCGCCGGCACCGTCCGCGCCGCCGAACGCCTGCGCGAGGCGGGCCTGCCCTGCCCCGTGGTCAGCGTCGGCTCCACGCCCACGGCGCTGTCCGCGCAATCGCTGCAGGGCGTGACCGAAGTGCGCGCCGGCGTCTACGTGTTCTTCGATCTGGTAATGCACAACATCGGCGTGTGCACGATGGACGAGATCGCGCTCTCGGTCCTGACCACGGTCATTGGCCACCAGCAGGACAAGGGCTGGGCGATCGTGGACGCCGGCTGGATGGCGATGAGCCGCGACCGCGGCACCCAGGCGCAGAAGCGCGACTTCGGGCTCGGGCAGGTGTGCACGGAGGACGGCGCGCCGATCGCCGGCTACCTCATCGAAAGCGCGAACCAGGAGCACGGCATCGTCGCGCGCACGGGCGGCATGGATCCGGACATCGCGGCGCGGTTCCCGGTCGGCACGCGGCTGCGGATCCTGCCCAACCACGCCTGCGCCACGGCCGCGCAGTTTCCCGCCTATTCCGCGCTGCTTCCCGGCGGCGTCGCGACCTGGCCGCGCTTCCAGGGTTGGTGACGGAGCATGAACCAGTTGGTCACCCCGAGCACCTGCCGCTCGGCCACCACCTCGAATCCGCCGCGGCGGTAGAGCCGCACGTTCTCCGGCTTGTCGGTCTCGAGGTAGCCGACGCCCTGCTCCCGGTCGAGCCGTTCGCACACCGCCGCCATCAGCCGGGTGCCGATGCCTTGCCCCTGGTGCGTGCGCGCCACGGCCGCCGGACCCAGGTGCCAGTGATCGAATGCCGGATCCAGGCGCTCCCACGTCCGCAGCCAGTGCCGGATCCGCGGCAAGCGCTGCAACGCGCCGCCGCGCGCGAGGATCGGCAGCATCGCGAGCTGTTCCGGCAGGCCCGGCTGGCACCGTCCCGGCGGCACCATCGCGGCCACGCCGACCAGCACATCGCCCTCGTGCGCGCCCAGCACGATGCCGGTGCGCAGCTGCCGGCGCAGCAGGCGCGCGAACGCCTCCTCCAGCATCGGCTCGAGCCGCGCCCCGCTGCCGAACACGCGCAGGTGCAGCGGGTTGTCCGCCATGCTGCCGGCCAGCAGCCGCGCCGCCGCGGGGATCGACTGCTGCCGGAGTGTCCTGATCATGGCGATCGGTACTACTTCACCCGCTCGCCGGCCGCAACACGGACGGCTTCGAGCTCGGCCGGCGCCGGACGCAGCTGCAGTTGCCAGCGGCCGGCGACGCGCCGCAGCCGCAGGTCGCGATGCCGGACGAGGTAGACCACCGCCACGGCCGCCGCCAGCAGCCCGGAGAGCGCGCCGGCGCCCATCGCAACGCGCGCGCCGAAGCGGTCCACCAGCCAGCCGATCAGCGGCGCCCCGAGGGGCGTCCCACCCATCACCACCGCGATCCGCAGCGCCAGCACGCGCCCGCGCATGCTGCGCTCGGTGGTGAGCTGCATCATCGAGTTGCTGCCGGTCATGAAGGTCAGCGCCGCCAGCCCGACGAACACCAGCATCACCGCGAACAGCCACGGCGAGGGCATCACCGCGGCCAGCGCGGTCGTGATGCCGAATGCGGCCGCCGAGGCACCCATCAGCACCATCCCCGGCATCGGCCGGCGCGCCGACAACAGCGCCCCGGCCATCGTCCCCAGCGCCATCGCCGAGGTCAGGATGCCGAATTGGGTCGAGTCGCCATCGAACACGGTGACCGACATGGTCGAGATGAAGATCGCGAAGTTGAAGCCGAACGCGCCCATCAGCGCCAGCATCACCAGCACCGCCATCAGGTCGGGCCGCTGCCAGACATAGCGGAAGCCGGCAAGCACGCCGCCGCGCGCGCGGTCGGGGCGCTCGTGTGCATGCAGCTCGTGCACGCGCAGGAAGCCCAGCGAGACCAGCACCGCCGCGTAGGTGCCCGCGTTGACCAGGAACAGCCAGCCCTCGCCCACCGCCGCGATCAGCGCGCCGGCCACGGCCGGGCCGAGCATGCGCGCGGCGTTGAACGAGGTCGAGTTGAGCGCGACCGCGTTGGCCAGGTGGGCGTCGTCCACCAGGTCCGAGACGAAGGCCTGCCGCGCCGGCGCGTCGAACGCGGTGACGCAGCCGAGCAGGAAGGCGAAGCCGTACACCTGCCACAGTTCCACCACGCCGAGCAGCGTGACCACGCCCAGCCCCAGCGCCAGCAGCCCGGCAGCGCCCTGCGTGAACAACAGGAGCTTGCGCCGATCCAGGTGGTCGGCCGCCCAGCCGGTCAGCGGCAGCAGCAACAGCGGCGGTCCGAACTGCAGCGCCATCACGATGCCTATCGCGGTGGCGTTGTTGTCGGTGAGCACCACGAGCACCAGCCAGTCCTGGCCGATGCGTTGCATCCAGGTGCCGACGTTCGACACCAGCGCGCCGATCGCCCAGACCCGGTAGTTGTGGATCGCGAGGGAGGAGAAGGTGCCGCGCACCGGCATCAAGGCGCGGGCCGCACCGCCACCCAGTGGCTGCGCCGTCCGTCGGCGTGTTCGAGGTACAGCTGCTCGGGGTAGCTCTCGGCGATACGCCATGCCGAAGCGCCCTGCAGCAGGCCGGCGACCGCACTGTCGGCCGTCATCAGCGCCTGATCGGCGCAGGCCATGAGCGTGGACTGGATCTCCTGCACCACCAGCCGCCCCTGCGCGTCGATGTCGTAGCGCCCGCCCATGTGGTTGCAGCCGCCCTCGATCCCGAGCGAACCGTCGGACAAGACGATTGCGTGGACCGGTTTGCCGTGGGGCGCGACGGCCGCGATCGGCTGGCCTGCCGCATCCGTGGCGCCCTGCAGCTTCCAGCGGCCGACCTGGGCCAGGGCGTCGGGGCCTGCCGGCGCCTGCGGCTGGGCGCGCAAGGCGCGCAGCAGCCGCTGTCCGGCGCGACCGTCGACCGCGTGGCCCAGGCGCTGCTGTTCCTGCCGGATCGCGTCGCGCGTACGGCTGCCGATGATGCCGTCGACCTCGCCGATGTCGTGGCCGCGCGCCAGCAGCAGGGCCTGCAGTTCCTTTCGCTCCTTGCGCGACAGACCGGGGTCGTCGGTGGGCCACGGGGTCGCGAACCCGCCGCCGCCGCGCAGGCGGTCGGACAGGTGCGCGATTGCCAGCGCGTAGCTTTCCGACGCGTTGTAGGCGTAGATGGCGTCGAAGTTCTTGAACACCAGGAACGCCGGGCCCTCGACGCCCGCCGGCAGCAGCAGCGCGGCGCGGGTGTCGCCGGGCAGGTCGATGGGCCGGCCGTCGACGCGCTCGATGCCGCGACGCAACCAGTCCGACAGCGCGCGGCGATCGGTACGCCCGGCCAGGCGGGCATCGAACCCCTTCGGCACCCGGACCTCGTACCCCCAGGGCTGGCCGCTGCGCCAGCCGGCGCGCTGCAGGTAATGCGCGGTCGAACCCAGGGCATCCGGCACGCTTCCGATCAGGTCGCGGCGCCCGTCGCCGTCGAAATCCACCGCGATGCGCTGGAAGGTCGAGGGCATGAACTGGGTATGGCCGAACGCGCCGGCCCACGAGCCGCGCAAGCGATCGGCGTCGATATCCCCGGACTGGATGATCTGCAGCGCGCTGAACAACTCGCCGCGGAAGAACGCCTGGCGCCGGTCGAAACACGACAGGGTCGCCAGCGACACCAGCAACGGACGCGTCCCGAAGGTGCGGCCGTAATCGCTTTCGACACCCCAGACCGCGACCACCGTGGCGGGATCCACCCCGTAGCGCTGTTGCGCGCGCGCCAGCGTGTCGGCGTGCCTGGCCAGCATCGCGCGCCCGTCCGCCACCCGCTCCTCATCCACCAGCCCGGCCATGTAGTCCCAGATCGGCGTGGTGAACTCCGGCTGGCGGTTGAGCAGCGCCAGCACGCCCGGGTCGAGCACGAGGTCCCTGGTGTTGGCCGTGAACGTCGCCGCGGAAATACCCGCTGCCGCGGCATCGTCGCGAAGGCCGGCGAGGCAGGCATCGAACTCCGCCTGCATTCGCGGCGGGACTTCCGGCTTGTCTTCGCTGGGCGGAGCCGCGACCGCGGCGACGTCCACGTCGCTTTCCACCTTCCCTTCGAACTGCGGCTGCAGCTGCGCGCAGGCGCCCATGACGAGCGCCATCAAGGCACCAGGGGGAAGTGCAACCAGGAAGCGCCGCATGCGCCGTAGCCTCCAGTTCCAATGGGCGACCAGCATCGCTTTCCGGCCGTGAAATCAGGGCGATTCCGGCATCCGCTAGTTCAGCGTGCGGGTTACGGGCTCGGGGAAAGGCTCTGCCTCACGATGCTCCATCGCCGCCACACGCGCCAGGCGCTCCTGCAGCTGTGCATCGTCGAGCGCACCCTCGCGGTGCAACCAGTTGAACCGGTTACGAAGCTGGGCCGTGCTGTCGCCCTCGGGAAAGAAGTCGTATTCCTGCCGGAACTGGGCTGCGCGACGCTGCTCGATCTCCGCCTCGATGCGGGCCCCGGCGTCGCCGTGGTCCAGGACCAGCAGGTTCCCCTTGTCGCTCGGAAGGATCTTGTACTTCGTCGGGTAAGCGTAATAGGCGGCCAGGCATCCGACGCCCAGGACCAGCCAGAGCCCTCCCCTGATTCCGCCCTCTTCGTTCAGCGATATCACCAGCAGCAACAGGCCGAGCGCGGTCCAGAAATAACCCACGTTGCGGAGCCAGACATTGCGTTCTGTCAGGGTCTGGCGGTCGCGGCTGATGTCCACGTACGGCACGGAAAAGCTCCGGCTGCCCGAACTGTCCTTCCAGGAGTATTCGACCCGGTCGTCATGGAATACGTATCGGGTGCGGGCGGTGCTGCGCTTCTGGGATATTTCCATGGAGCGAATTCGACGACAGGATGGGACCGAACGCAAGACCAGGGTCAGCAACGAATTGTGCCGCCGTCCACCGTCGACTGGCCTCCACGGTGTTGCTGCACACGAAGCACTTCCCCGGCAAGCGGCATGCCAAGCATGTCTTCGGCCTGGCGGCAGATCGTCGCCCTGGCCTCGCTCACGTTGGACTGGCCCAGGCGCACGATCGCGACCGGCCCCGTCCTGCTGGGCACGGCACCCACGACGCGGACGCCGGCGATGCGCTGTCGCCGCGAGGCCGCTTCTCGTCTGGAAGCCGTCGCGGCGGCCTCCTGACGCATCTGCTCGTTGGAGGCTTCAAGCTGCCGGCTGAACTCTTCACCCGCGGCTTGCAGATCCCGCGCCAGAAGGCGCGTATTGACCCAGTAGGAGTACCAAGGATGGAGCAATGCAACCAGCAGGAAGATGCCGACGCCAATCCAGAACCTGGACTCGGCGTTGTCTTCGGATGTCCCCCGCGATGACGCAGGGCGAAGGCGTCGAAAGTTGAGATTCCCCCAATCCTGATCCGCCTTCTTGTCGCTCGGCTCGAGCACCGGCTCGCGTCGCTCCATTGCATTCCTCCCTGTTCTGCCGGCTCCGTCCCCGCCATCCATGCTACGGGAAACCGTGCGGACTACTTCTCCGCGGCAAACCGGATGATCGCGCTGGCGCGGTCGTCGGCGACCCAGATCGCGCCGTCGTCGGCGACCGTGAGGCCGACCGGCGAGCCCTGCGGCTGTTCGCCGGCGCGCTTGCCCCAGCCCGGCGTCAGCACGACCGGCGTCGCAGCCGGACCCGCGCCATAGCTGCGCCAGCCAAGGCCGTAGCCCGGGAAGCGCGGATTGCGGTCCGGGATGGGGACGCCACGCGCGTCAACCGCGAAGCTGGCGATGCGGCCGCCGACCGAGCGGTAGCCGTGCCAGCTCATCAGCAGCCGGCCGCGCAGCGCGGGGAACATCGCGCCCTCGTACCAGAGCATGTCCAGCGGCGCGGTGTGCGGCGGCAGCAGCAGGTCCGGCTTGGCGTGCGCTTCGGACCCGCACCACGTCGCGCGGTCGGGCCAGGCCGGCGTGGCCGCGCCTGTGGCCGTGCAGTACGGCCAGCCGAAGTGGCGGCCGGGCGCGATCACGTTGAGCTCCTCGTACGGGTGCCAGCGGCTGTCGAAGTCGTAGCTGTTCTCGGCCTGCAGCACGGTCCCCGACGCGTGCACGGCCAGCGCCAGCGAGTTGCGCAGGCCGCGGGCCTCCACTGTGTACTCCCGTGACCAGCGGCCCTCGCCGAGGTAGGGATAGCGCCGCAGCGAGGCCGCGTCCGCCGCGCCCTCGCTCTCCGCGCACAGTGCGTCCTCCGTGCGCGCGCCCTCACCGTCGCACTGGTCGCTGGGCGCTCCGACGTTGACCAGCAAGTCGCCGCCGGGCAGGAACACGAAGCGCGACAGCGGATGCCGGTTGGCGTGCAACCGGTTGCCCGGCAGGCCGTCGACCACGGTTTCCAGCGTATCGGCCGGGAACGCGGCACCGGGATCGAAGCGCACGATCCGGTTCATCTCGCCGATGTAGACCAGGCCGTCCGGGCCGCGGGCGATCGCGTGCGGCAGGTGCAGGCCGTCGAGCAGGCGCTCGACCGAGGGTGCCTGCCCACGCGGCGCGCGCAGCCGCCAGACCTTGCCCGGCCTGCCCTCCCAGGCGCCGAGGTCGGTCACCAGCCAGGTGTCGGCGTCGAGCTGCAGGAGCGAGCGCGGGAGATGCAGGACGCGCTTGGGGTCCTGCGTCGTCGGCCCGATGACGAGCCCGGCGCACATGCCGCGGAGGGTGCCGATGGTGAGACGCGGGTAACCGTCGCAGGTGGCGCCATCCAGGACGGCGTAGCGCTCCCGCGCAGCGCTCGGCAGCACCGCGAGGCACAGCGCGATCAGCGCCAGCGAACGGAAAGACGCCACGCCCCGGGCAGCAAGGAAGGAGAAGGTGCCGCGCACCCGACGCAGGGTAGCGCAGCACTGCCGCGGGTCAACGACCCTCGGCGGTCTCCAGCCGCAGGAACCGCGCAGCGTTGTCGTGGAAGATCGCCCGCTTCTGCTCCGGGGTCAGGAACACGGCGCTGTCCACGCCCTCGATCGCGAGCGTGATCGACTCGGGCCAGACCATCTGGTCGGAACCGAACATCAGGCGGTCGCCGAGGCCGGCGGTGACCAGCGCCTGCAGGTAGTCGTGGAATTCCTGCCGCGGAATGATCCAGTTGATCACCGAGAGGTCGGCGTGCACCTGCGGGTACATGTAGAGGATCGCCTTGGTCTCCTCCAGGTACGGCCAGCCGGCGTGCGCCATCCACACCCGCAGCTTCGGGTGCCGCTTGAGCATGGGCTCGAGCCGCAGGGGATTGCCGAGCGACACGCTGAAATCGGGGCAGCAGCCGTACGGCGTGCCCGGGGGCGCCAGGCCGGTGTGGATGCCGACCGGGATGTCGAACTCCTCGGCCAGCGCCAGGTAGGGCTCGAACCACTCGTCGCTCGGGTCGAGGCCGTGGTACTGCGCCCCGATCTCGCCCATCACCTTGAGGTCGCCGTTCGCGAACGCCTCCCGCAAGACCTCGGCGGGCGGCAACGGAGTACGCCCGTCGTCGAGGAAGGCGCCGGCCCAGATCCTGTCCCCGCCACCGGCCTTGCGCATACTGGCCATGGCCGCATCCGGGCCGCTGACCAACCCAAGGACGATGCCGTGCCGGCGCATCCGCTCCAGCGTCAGGCGCTCGCGGTCGGCGTCGGTGTTGGCGGTGGTGGGTTGGCCCGTGGCGGGGTTCGGTGCTCCGGGCGCGGCTGGGCCGACATGCATGTGGACGTCGATGATCGGGCCGGAGTACGGCTGGGCGGCTGCTGGGGCCGAAGCCGCTAGCAGACTCAGCGAGGCGAGGAACAGCACGGCGGGAAGGCGCATGGCAGGTAGCCTCGGAGGCGTTGGCGAACGATAAGCGGAGGGACTTACCGCTGCAATTCACCGTAGTGCCATACCCTTGTGCACCGCAACAGGTTGGTCGTGCCGCTCTCAATCCGTGTTGCGTATCCTCTAGACCTCACGGCCATCCCAGACTCTGCCGCAATGGCCCCCAGCCACCCTATGGCTGCGCAACCACCATCGTGCTGCAGTCGCCCCCCCCTGGTGCCATGCGGTCCCTAAACCTAGCGTCCTAAACGAGTTTCATCGCTTAGGTCGTGGCTAGAGAGTCTTGGTCACGGAGCAGCCTCTCGTACACAAGTTTCGTCGCCGCTGGCAGGTTCGACCGGATCAGCAATTCGTTGACAACGACAACTTCCACGTGACCGCATTGCTCCTGCAATGCGCGCACATCCGCTTCGGCTGCGTATCCCTCCTTCAGGGCGCTACTCAAGCTAACGACGACCAATGCCTCTTTAGACTCGAGGCGGCACAGAATCGGCGCCATATATTTGGTGCCTGCGACCATGATCTTGGCATTTCGCTGGCAATCGACCCCAGGATAACCTCCTAAGAGCCGAGACAAGTCCTTAAACAGTAAGTTCGCAGATTTCTCGAGGCGTCTAGTTTCTGCTTTTGGCACGACTCCCGTCACCAGATAGTCAATCAGCTCGATGCCAACGTGCCGATCAAGTGAACGATGCTCGATGCGGTTGCCGAAGGCACGCAGGCAGCGATAGCAAGACGAATCGCACTTTCCTGGGCAGCCGGCCAGTAAGTCGCGAGCCTTCCCCAGTAATTCTTCGGCGCGGGCCGGAATGGCGCTGGAAAATCCGGCGCCACCCGGGAGCGTGTCGTACAGGAAAATCTCTGCGCACAGCGCCGAATTCATATTTGGGGACATGGCGGGCCGAAACTCGGCGAGAATCTCACCCGGCTCTATGCCCAGCATGTTCGTCGCCGCCCGCGCCAGCGCCTCGCTGACAGTACGTAACGCTATGTTGCTGGAGTAACTCCCCGGCGCCAAGTTCATAGGCGCATCGACCTGAAGGGAGAACAGCGCGATGTCGGTGACGAATTTCGCACCGAGCACAACGTTTTCGACGCTGCGACCGCGGCAGGTTTCCTGTCCGGGATCAGTAGGATACGGACGACGATGGGGCCCAATGAGCACCGGGCGGGGCTCGTTCATTGCCTCAATGCGTCCGCAGCTGGTGCAATAACGATAGCCTTCGCCTTTTGGTCCAACGTTCGATACGAGAAGATGTCGCCGAAACGGCAGCCCCTTGAATCGTGGGCTGACTGAGACCCATTCCCCGTCCTCTCCGGGTGTCTCTGTGGTTAATTTGGCCCGCGTAGCGTAGCTAACTTCCGGGACGCGATCCGGTGAGGTCTCCTCTTCGAAGTCGACAGGATGTGCGAACCCCACCGGCCGCATCCACTCACCCTTGAACTCAAACGCCCCAACCGTTCCACACGCAGGACACTGGCTGCTCGTGTCCGATGCGTGTTCGCGGAGTTCGGTCTTGGCGAAGCGACATATTGAACACTCGTAGTAGCGCTCGCGGTTCTCCCAGGCAGCGACACGTTCTTGCCAGGACCGGGAGTAGATAGCGCCCGAGACGTAGCACTTGCCCCCAACCCATACTTGTTTGCCGGGCGCATACTGCGATAGCGCCACGGGCAAACCCTGCGAAGGCGCATACTCGTCGCGGTGCCGGAACTGGGTTGATCGCTCCCGGTCGAAGATGTGGAAGGTTGCCACGTCCGTAGGAAATGCATACCGCGGTAGCACCCCCTCGTAGAGAAGACGGTCTAGGAGCTTGTCATTGTCTGTGCGAAGCGGCTTTTCCTTCTCGACATCCGGATCTTGCTCCGGCGCTTCACTTCCCTTGCCGTTGCCTTTCGTCTCCACCGTCTGGTTGCGACGGCTCGCAATCGCCTTATCGATCTCCTCGATGCAATCCTTGGCCATACCCACAGTCAATTCGCGGATACCATCTGCCGTCAGCTGCTCTGGAAGCCATTCCGCGACACGCCCCATTAGCGCAGCCTCGTTCTCGGCTATCCAGGCGGCCATGTCATCGCGATTGAGTACGCCTGATCCATCTCGAAATGCACCAACCCTCCCTAGCACCGAAAATAGGTCGTGGGGTTGCTCTGGATCGAATTCCGGCAAACGAGCTTGGTGATAGCACTGCAGCAAGAAGGCGCGGATGTGGCGCCGTGCGATGTCGAGATTGTCGAGAGTCAGTATGGGGTCAATCACCTTGCCTGAGATCATCTCTCCAGGGTGCGAAAAGTAGTGCTCGTCGTGACTGTCGACGCTACCGAAGGCGACGACGGTCGCTACCGCATTGCCGCGACGACCGGCCCGTCCGGCACGCTGCTGGTAGTTCGCGCGGCCAGGCGGCATGTTGCGCAGGGCGACGCCCGACAGCGCACCAATGTCGATGCCCACCTCCATCGTCGTCGTGCTAGACAAGATATCGATGGCGACCTGCGCATCGTTCTGCCCATCCCAGGCGATGTTAATGTCCTGAAAGAGCAACTCGTTGCGCTCGGCCTTCGAAAAAGCTTCTTCCTGGTCGGACGAGTTCAGTTGCGCCGTATGCTCGGCCGCGATCAGCGCCAGCGGCCGCCTCGAGACATCGGACAGGACTTCCTCAGTTGCCCGGCGGTAGTAGCCCTTACGGGCCCGGAAGACCGGGTCGCTGAATGGATCGATCTGGGCAACCTGGTCTTCACCGCAGTCGATGCAGCCCGCATGATTCCCAACTTGGCGATGTACGGACGCACAACTCTTGCAACGCACCCATGTTCCGCCGAGTTCGAGGTAAAGCTTTTTCGCGTGCAGTCGGTACGTCGAACCGAGCTTCTCAGTGAACTCATCGAGGAGTGCGGGCAACCAACGCTCACTGAAGATTGTCTGAGCCGCCTTGTTCGGAAGAATCTTCTCGATGGCCTTGAACCTTCCATTTTGCCCACGTACTTCGGTCTGCCACATGTCGGCATCCATGCCTTGGAACCAAATGTGGCCCTTCCTACCCTTCTTGCGCCAGCACCGCAGCCAGTAACTTACCAGTGATAGCTTGGACTCTTCGGTCGTGGCGAATCCAACTATGTCGGGCAACTTCTGGAGCAAGTCGCTTCTTTTCTTGCCTGGCCGCACCGTCAGCGAACCCAGTGCAATCGCTTCCAAGCCAATGTAGCGGTCTTGGATGACACTCAGCAATTCCTCGAGCATAGCGTCGGGTGCTTCGGCCTCGTGAAACTCGTCGTAGAGCTCGATCAGCGTCTCTTCGCCGATCATTCCGCCACTGCCAACTTGGGCGCCAATCTTGAAGTAAGCGTCGAAGGATTCGCCTGATTTAAGTTCCGGACGGAGCCGGACTGAAAGAGAGCGCGCAGCCAGCAGTGTCGCGAAGTAGGCGTCCTGCAAGCTAATCCGCTTCGCTAACGATGGAGACTGCTGGAGCCTTTGCATGCCCCAAACCAGAAGCGGCCGCAGCGCGTCGCGCATGGAATAAGTTTGGAGGTTAGGTGCAAGGCGCGCCGCGACTTGTCGCGAGTCTGAGAAAGCCAGCACCTTGCGTCCGCGTAGCGGCGCAAAGTCGTCATCGGTCTTCGGGCCGGGCGGTTGGATCTGAATCTGCCGCGCGACAAGTGCCTGGAAAGGTTGGTCGCCCTTGGTCATGTGATCCTGCACTGAGGACTTTCCACCGCCCGCGCGGCCGCGACAGATGGCGCAAGGAATGAACTGCCCACGCGTACCCGGTCCGCCATCCTCATCTTCCTCACCCAGGGACTTAGTGTTCAGGAGACGGCGGTATACGATGCGAGAACGATTCCCGCTGTCGTATGCGTTGAGTCTTCCAGTCTCCACGTCGTATTCGGCCGGCACAACGGTGTCTTCTTTAGGTGGCGCCTGCAGCAACAAATCCAGCGCCTCCAGCTGCTCCACCTCTCTGTCGTTCAGTGCGATATTCGCGCCTGGCTCGGGCCAGAGCGACTGTGGTGCCTCAACGTTGTCGGTATATGCGCGTGCGTAAGGCGCACCGCAGTGACGGCAGGTGTAGAACTCCAGGCACATAGCGCCGCAGCCGCATTGCTTGATCGGTTGGCTGTACATCTTGCCGCAATAGAGATTCTTCTCCTCTGGCACAACTTCCGAGCAATCGGGGTCCATGCAGATCCATAGACCCGGCAAGCCACGAAAAAAGCCATGGACACGGCAGGGTAGCAGGCCATTACCGTCTGCCGACCGGGCCAGGCTGCCAAGAGACAGCAGGTTGGAGAACGCCTTCGCCGCCAGATCCGTCTCAACGCCTAGGAAAGCCTCCATAGGCAGTTCCGCCAAACGCTTCGCGCTGCCCATTGTCTCGTTGACAACCAATTGCAGCGGACCGAACGTCTCCAGCGCGGTATAAAGGTCTTTGTCGATGCACCCCGAAGGCGTCACGCCACGGTACTCAAGGAAACTGACCAAGAGATCGGCTTGCTCCTGGGGGTCGTCGGCCTCATGCAGGCGCGCGACATCGACCGCCGCCAGCGCTTGGGCATCTGCTAGGCTTCCGGTCGCCGCCTCCGCGCCCTTCTTCAGCTTGCCTTCGACTGGCTTGAATGTCTCCTCAGGGCAACCGCTGAGCTGCGATCCGAACTTTTTGGCGTAGTCGCGGTCGCTGAAGCTGGCTGTCGCGCAGATCGCCTGGATTCGGTCCGACGATACTCCGAGGCGGTCAGTTAGTCGGCGGATCAACAAGCCGACCTCCGCGCCTCCTGCGCCGCGGTAAAGGTGAGCTTCGTCGAGAATAATCAAAAATTTTTCACTCGGGTTTTGTTCGAGCCAACATTTCGTGGCGTCGAAGATCGAGCGCTCGATCGGGCGCATCAGCATGTACTCGAGCATCGAGTAGTTCGTGACAAGCAGATCTGGCGGCGCAGCTTGGACTTCGTGGCGCGTGATCAGCTCACTATCATCTGGAAGCGTGACTGCTCGAATGAACGCGCCAGTGTGGCCGTCCTGCCAACGTGAACCCGGGGCACCGAGCCATCTAGAGAGGCTGGCCTTAGCTGGCCATTTGCCCTTGGCCTGTAATCGGTGCATTAGTGCCCGGGCGCGGTCGGCAGCCTCGTCATTACCGCCCGCCTCGCGCTCTATCCTGACATAGAACTCGTCGAGCGATTTCAGTCGTCGGTCGTCCTTACCTTTCTCGCGAACGCCCGCATAAGGTGTGCGACTGGTGTAGCGTGCGAATCGCGGGATACGCTCGCCCCAGTCGTGAAACGCTCGTCTGACACGCGCATCGTTGAACATTGAGCGGAGCCGTCCGAGCTGGTCATTGACCAAGGCGTTCATCGGATAGAGGAGCAGCGCCCGGACCGCGGGCTTGCCGAAGGAACCGGGCTTGGAACTAGCTTCGATCGCCAACTTCGATAGAACCGGCATTAGAAAGGATTCAGTCTTGCCTGAACCTGTTCCGGTCATGATCAGGAGATTCCGTCCATTCACGATCGCTTCCTCGATCGCTTCGGCTTGGTGGGAATACGGCGGGTTATGCAGCAACCGCTTGCCCAAGGCCTCGTCGGAGAGCGTCGTCAGCAAGTGCCTCGCAGCCGCGGGTAGACCTTCAATCTGGGCGAATGTGCGGTCCGAGACGTAGCGCGGCGTCGACTCCAGAAACGGAACCTGATAGATGTTGCCTGGTTCGTCCAACAGACGCTTGCGTGCCTTGACCAACGCTGCCGCGCCGATGTGGTAGGTCGCCTCGATGTACTCAGTCAGCGCTTGATGGAGTTCGGCAACGGACTGCTGGATCGTCGTGGACATCTTTCCCCCTAACCGGCCTGCGTGAACCACATGTAGGACTGAACTAATTCGTCGATGCCGTGACCACTGCGCCGGTCAAGTTCATAAGCGAACAGCGCGCCGTTGGCCCGCACCTTCTCGCCCTCAATCCTGAGCTTACGCTCGACCCATAACGGCACAGGTGAGAAAAATTCATAGCGATGTAGATCACCTTCCAGCGGCACCACGCGATAGGTTTGGGGCTTTCCGGCTCGCACATCGAGAGCGCTCTGGATGCGCCACCCATGGTCGCACCCACGGAACCTTCCGCCTCGCCAAGGCAAGTCCAGAAACTGGACTGGTCGGCCTCGGTCGAGTTCGACGAAAACCCAGATCGGCGATCCAAAGGCCTGCGGGCGCCGTCCGACGTAATAACCAGAGCGCCCTGCCGGCGTGGTCAGCCGCGACGTATAAGGCCTTGCCTCATCGGCGGCCCCATACACTTGGAGACCTTCCAGCGCGCCTTGGCCCCCCGACTCTCGTAAGCGACGGACGACCCCTTCAAAGAATGTGTTGGCGCTCTGATTCTGTGGAAGGCGCGTCCACGCGGCTTTCGAGATCTCCAGGTAGCCGGCCGCACGCAGTTGCTTTGCTATCCCGTCGTCGCCCTTCCTCCGCAGGTAACGAAGCTCTCGCTGGCGAACCAGTTGGCCGCGAAGCGACGCAGGCAGAGCCGCCTGATCTTCAGGTTCGATGCCAAGCAACAGCACTGTCTCCCCGCGAACCACGAACGCAGGCGGGGCGCAATAGAGCCAATTTTCGGCTGCCACGCCCGGCAGCGAGGTCGAACCGCCAAGTTCGAGCAAATCTCCGAGGATTACAAGACTGTCTAGCACCTCGCGTACGTGCAACTTAGTCGCCTCAGTCTCGCCAACACCGGTGAACGCATCGACGGCGCCTTCGACGAAGACCTCCCGCGGGCAAGGGCACGTAGTGGCGGCGATGCGCCGCAGAACGGCCGCAATGAGGGCCGATGACAGCTCGTCAGACACCCCATCGATGTGGGTCAGCCCCAGCTGTCGGGCAACGACACCGAGCAATTCGCCACTGGTCAGTGACTTTAGCTCCAATCCCACGACTTTTCCCCCAGCAGAATCTGCAAGTAGCGAGCTCCGCGGGCGAGTTCGCTGTGCTTCGAAAGTATCCGGATATCCGCGGCAACATTCCGCGACGAAGCAACGAACCCGCTCGGGTCAGTCAGATATCGCAAGGCACGCTCGACGATATGCGGATCAGTGCACAAGCGGAAGCCAGTGCTGATTGCCAGCAGCCATGGCACAACTTGACTAGGCGCCGTATCGATTACTTCTCGGTGTGACATACGCAACTTGGCCGGAAAGTTTTGCCAGTCCTTGCGCATCGAAATCGCGTCTCCCAGCGCAGCAATCGCCTCTTCGTCTTTGGTCGAACTTTCGAACGCACGCTCGGCCTGCATCCATGCTGGGCCACACACCAAAAGAGCAAGCGCGTCGCGCATCGAGCGAACCACCCTACCTTGCCTGGCTGCCCCAAGCGGGCCGACGACTCGTGCGCGAATCCACAAGGTCTGCAACGCGATGTCGCCGGATATTCGCTCAGGCGAACTCGCAAAGCCATCTAGCCGCGGGGCGGGAGCAAGTTCGGAAAGACCGTGCAATCCGTCTCGACTCGGCTGACTGACGATGACCGCATCGAGGTGCCACCGGCCGGCTACAACGAATAGGGCACCCGGCGACTGGACTTCGATACCCTCGATGCAGGCGTCGTACTCTAATGTGCGGGCGACCGTTGGTTGATCCAGTGATGCCATCTGGCACTGCGCATTGACACCTAATCCCGCCTCGTCGATCAGCCGGATCGTGGTGGTATGTTTCGAGCGTCGCAGCTGCCATCGCACGGGCCGGCTCTCGCGCTCCAGCGGCAGGGCGAACACACCGATCTCGTCCGCCCTTACTAGGAGGCGACAGGCAGAACTGCCACCGAGATCCTCTCTCGTTTCGACTGGCAGCAAGTTCCATAAGTCGTTCAACGTCGCCGGAAGCACCACCTTGCCGAACGCCCTTTGATCTGTCTCGCAGCCAGTGACCTCCAGAAACAACTGAGCCTCTCGGCCCGCCGGACCAAACACTTCGAGTCGCAGGTCGCCGCGTTCGAGGTTCTCCAGCGTCGCGTCTGCGGGAGTAACGATCACCATCAGGCCGCCGCGCTGTTGAGTTGTCTCCTCCAGCCCTAAGGGATTCCGGACGTTCAAGATTACTTCGCCTTGCGAAGCGCCAAGCGATCGAGCTTGCCTCACGTCGTACTTCACTTCGATCGACATCCGGTGCTCGCCCGGTGGCAATGGTGGCAATTGCACCCATGAGGGACCCCGCACTCCTATCCGCGGAATCCTCAAGGCCGCGACGCCGTCGAGCATCACGTCTAGCGCGACCACGTCGTGGTCAACAGCAATACCGAAGCAAGGTTTGTCAGTCGAGAGCCACTCGCTTTGGCCCTCACCATCCCAGGACACCGCAGGAACCCCAGCTGGCCAGATCCTAACGGTCGACGTGAAAGAGAGGTCGAGTGACTTGAGATCATGCTTCAAGTCGTCGGGCACGTGCTCAGGCAATGCAAGTTGAATGCCGGTCAGCCCCCCGCATCGAAGCTCGATGGGCCGGAGGGCCGGGCTCTTTCGGAACGCATAGCCCGTCCTACCTAGTACGATGTATTTTTGTCCCGGGCGTACTTGGTGGCTACGGACTTCGCGGGCTAGTCCGTCGTTGCCAATCCGACAGACCCAGAGCGGACCTGGGCTGAGAGACGCCTCCTGCCGTACCAATTCCTCAAAGGATGGGAATACATCCTTGAATCTCAGGACCTGGCCATCAACGGGCCATTGCTGCAGGCCGTGCACCTTCGACTGTATGGTCAGCACACGCGCGGGATGCCAATCGCCAGAACCACCTACGTATTGCACCTTCGTCTTCTGCAGGTACTTATTCACTTCCGGGGACGCGGCCGCCAACGACGCGAAGGAAGGCATCTGGACGCCCACTCGCCACGCATCGCCTTCTTGACTAAGCAACAGCGACGGGCGCAGGTTGAACCGTGCTTGCGAGTGCGACACCTGCCCCTGCGACGTCCGCTCGCCCTGACGCTGCCTCCTCACACCGCGGATTCGTCGGATATCCGAGCGAGCTTCTTCCAACCACTCCCGCGCTTCCTGCATCGACCCGAGATCGCCAACGATGCGTAAGGTCGCTTCGGCCGACAGTGGCAGATCTTCGGTTTCCCCACCGAGCAGGGCTAAGGCAATTCGCCCAACCAACTCCTCCTGCTGACAGAACTCACGAAACCGCGACGAAGCATTCGCGGTGCAGTGGTGAATTTGCCGGCCGATAGCAAGCGGGTCGCTATATGCGGCGATCTGATACCGGTTGGAGTGCAGCGATTTGGCGAACTGGTACTGCAAATCCTGAGGCAGGATGGCATGGGTAATGGGCCAAGCAATGATGCGGAACTGACGCGCCCAAGTGCCAGATGGCCGTACCCCGTTATATGTATTGGCAAAGCGCCGAAACCAAACCCTGATCCGGGTGCGGTTCTTGGGGGTATCGATAACGCCCCAATCCGGCAAGCGCTCCTTGAAGGTTTGCCAGTACTCGGCGCCGTCATAGTTGTATCCGACTTCGGTAGCGAACACGACCCAAGCGAGCCAGTATGCGTTGTTGGGCTTTCCGTACTGAAGCTGTTTCGACAACTCGCCAGCCAGCTCCAACACATCAATCTGCAGCCCATGTTCTAACGCGAAAATGCGTCGCTTGTCCGCGCGCTCCCCAGCAAGCCGCCCAAACCGCGCTTCGAGTTCCCGTTGCAGATCAGGCAGTTGCATCACTAGCGTCTTGCCCGCGTCCTTTTTTTCGGCAGGATAAGAGATACGCGCACGCCCGACGACTTCGACACCAGGTCAATGAGATCTTGTCTGGTCCACTGCTGATACCCGGTCTGGCGCTTGGCGCGTGGTATCAACCATCGTTCACATGCTAGAGCTCCAACTTCGTCAACCGTTTTGAGGTTACTGACATCAAGTTGCGCATCCTCGCCCTTCAAGAACTCGATCGTGTTGGTAGCCATTTCACAGATGAACACTTCACGCTTGACGCCGTGCATCATTAGGCTTGGCCGCATGCCGATAAGTTCAAACGCCGTGCGCGTTACACGCATTCGCCAATTCGGCCCTTCGCCAAAGGCGTGATCGTCCGCATAGCTGTGCTTTTTCTCGCGAAGATAGCTGCGCAAATCTTGGAATAGCTTGTCAGGAATGTGGAAATGGCCGTAACCGCTCGAGTATCCAATGGGCCTGAGGTAGAACTCGTCGCCCAACTTAACGCGGTTATAAACCGACGACCTGCCCATTGATGACGTCGTGGTAATCGCTGCTAGGCGGGCCTGCTTGATTTCTCCAGAGATAATTCCTTCGCGATCCCCATAGGAGACTCTGAAGTCGTCGAAAATCTCTTTAGTGCGCAACAGCGAAGCAACCACCTTACCGCCAAGCAACTGGTTGTACGGCGGCACCGCACCAAGCACATAGGCGTCCATGATGTGTACTAACTGCGAACGTCGCTGCCCACCAGTCCAACCGATGTAGTCGTCTCTGGATCGAAGATTGAAAACCGGGTCGCCAATTGCAAGGATGCCCATCAAACGCTGATTATCGTCGTCCCACACCAAATAGCGGAGACGCCGACCGAATCCAGGCGACACCGGCACCGACCAAGTCAAGGAGGCCAGCTTAAACAGCTCCGCTTGCCAAGTTCCGCTGCGCACACGCTCCAAGCGTGGCCTGACCCTTTCAGGATGAATCTCGCCACCTGTGGCGAAGTGCTCTGAAAGACGAGGGAATCGGGACTTTAAGAAATCGGACTGTTTGGAGGATCGTTCCGACCTTTGCATCTGATGTGCCGCCCGAATCGCCTCCTTGCTGTCAGCAGGAAGATATAGCACTCCATCGTCGTCGCGTTTAAAGCCGACGCGCGTTAGATGCCGCCTGATCTTGCGCTTGAGGAGCGCTTCTCGGGTCAGCAGGGAAATGACTTTCCCTTTTACGTTCTTCTTCCTCATGGCCTCTCCCCGATGGCCCAATTACGAACTGCCCCCTTGCAAACCTCGTCGCAATGCCTTCGACTACATATTCCGCCGATACTCCCCACCCACTTCGTACAGCGAATGACTGATCTGCCCCAGGCTGTGGGTCTTCACTGCTTCCATCAACGCGGCGAAGACGTTCTGGCGGTCACGGGCGGTCTTCTGCAAGGTCTGGAGGCCTTGCGCCAAGAGCTGCCCCTCACCGGCGCCTGCGGCCCCGACTCTCCCCGCTGGCGGGGAGAGTGAGTTCCTGGTTTCCCGGAACGCTTCTACGTTGGCGATCTGCTGGGCCTTCTCCTCCGGGGTCGAGCGGATCAGCTCGATCTCGGTGACGATGTCGCCGGCGTGCTCCTTGGGCAGGAAAGTGTTGACGCCGACCAGGGGCAGCGAGCCGTCGTGCTTCTTGTGCTCGTAGTAGAGGCTCTCCTCCTGGATCTTGCCGCGCTGGTACATGGTGTCCATGGCGCCGAGCACGCCGCCGCGGTCGCTGATGGCCTCGAACTCGCGGTACACGGCCTCTTCGACCATGTCGGTCAGCTTGTCCACGATGAAGCTGCCCTGCCACGGGTTCTCGCAGTAGTTCAGCCCCAGCTCCTTGTTGATGATCATCTGGATCGCCACGGCGCGGCGGACGCTTTCCTCGGTCGGCGTGGTGATGGCCTCGTCGTAGGCGTTGGTGTGCAGGCTGTTGCAGTTGTCGAACAGCGCGTACAGGGCCTGCAGCGTGGTGCGGATGTCGTTGAACTGGATCTCCTGCGCGTGCAGGGAGCGGCCGCTGGTCTGGATGTGGTACTTCATCATCTGGCTGCGGGCGCTGGCGCCGTAGCGCTCGCGCATGGCGCGCGCCCAGATGCGGCGGGCGACGCGGCCGATGACGGTGTACTCCGGATCCATTCCGTTGCTGAAGAAGAACGACAGGTTGGGCGCGAAGTCGTCGATCTTCATCCCGCGCGCGAGGTAGTACTCGACGATGGTGAAGCCGTTGGAGAGGGTGAAGGCGAGCTGCGAGATCGGGTTCGCCCCGGCCTCGGCGATGTGGTACCCGGAGATGGACACCGAGTAGAAGTTGCGGACCTCGTTGTCCACGAAGTACTGCTGGATGTCGCCCATCATCCGCAGCGCGAACTCGGTGCTGAAGATGCAGGTGTTCTGGGCCTGGTCCTCCTTGAGGATGTCGGCCTGGACCGTGCCGCGCACGGTCCTGAGCGTCTGCGCCTTGATGCGTTCGTAGACCTCGGGCTCGACCAGCTGGTCGCCGGTGACGCCGAGGAGGCCCAGGCCGAGGCCGTCGTTGCCCTCGGGCAGCATGCCGCTGTACTGCGGCCGCTCGCGGCCCGCGAACAGCTTGTCGATCTTCGCCGACGCGGCATCCCAGCGCTGCTGGTCCTCGCGCAGGTACTTCTCCACCTGCTGGTCGATGGCGGTGTTCATGAACATCGCCAGGATCATCGGCGCCGGGCCGTTGATGGTCATCGAGACGCTGGTGGTCGGCGCGCACAGGTCGAAGCCGGAGTACAGCTTCTTCATGTCGTCCAGGGTCGCGATGTTGACGCCGGAGTTGCCGATCTTGCCGTAGATGTCCGGGCGCGTGGCCGGGTCCTCGCCGTACAGGGTGACGCTGTCGAAGGCGGTGGACAGGCGCGCGGCCGGCTGGCCCAGGCTCAGGTAGTGGAAGCGGCGGTTGGTGCGCTCGGGCGTGCCCTCGCCCGCGAACATGCGGATCGGGTCCTCGCCGGTGCGGCGGTACGGGTACACGCCGCCGGTGTACGGATACGCGCCCGGCAGGTTCTCCTTCTGCAGGAACGTCAGCAGCTCGCCCCAGGACTTGTAGGTGGGCGCGGCGATCTTCGGGATCTGCAGGTGGCTCAGCGATTCGCGGTAGTTGTCCACGCGGATGGTCTTGCCGCGGACCTGGTACTCGTTGACCTCGGCGGTGATCGACTCCAGGCGCTGCGGCCACTCGCGCAGGAGCTTGAGGGCTTCGCTGTCGAGGGACTGGATGGCGTCGTTGTACCGTTGGCGGAGGGTTAGGAGGCTCTTGTCGCCGCCTTCGGTCAGCGCGCCGCCCTCGTACAGGCCGAGCGCCTTCGGCAGCTTGCCGTCCTCGAGTTCCTGCAGGCTCTGCCACAGGGACTGGGCGCGGTCGGCGATCTCGGCCTGGGTCTCGATGCGCTGGTTGATGGCGCGGCCCTGCTCGGCGATTTCGGCCAGGTAGCGCACGCGGCTGCCCGGGATCAGCACGGTCGCGCGCGGCTCCTTGAGCGTGGTGTCGACCTTCGGGTTCCAGTCGCACCCCACCGTTCCCCGTTCCCCGTTCCCCGTTCCCTGCTTTTCCCGCATCAACCGGCACAGGTTGGCGAACATCCAGGTGATGCCGGGGTCGTTGAACTGGCTGGCGATCGTCGGGTAGACCGGCACGTCCTCGTCGGCGACCTTGAACTGCACGTGGTTCCGCTTCCACTGCTTGCGCACGTCGCGCAGCGCGTCCTCGGCGCCGCGCTTGTCGAACTTGTTGAGCACGATCAGCTCGGCGAAGTCGAGCATGTCGATCTTCTCGAGCTGGCTCGGGGCGCCGAAGTCGCTGGTCATGACGTACATCGGGAAGTCGACCAGATCCACGATCTCCGAGTCGCTCTGGCCGATGCCGGCGGTCTCGACGATCACCAGGTCGTAGCCCAGCGACTTGAGGAAGCCGATGCAGTCCTGCAGCACCACGTTGGTGGCCGCGTGCTGGCGGCGGGTCGCCATCGAGCGCATGAAGACGCGCTTGGAGCGCAACGAGTTCATGCGGATGCGGTCGCCCAGCAGCGCGCCGCCGGTGCGGCGGCGGGTCGGGTCCACCGAGACCACGGCGATGCGCATCTCCGGGAAGTTGGCCAGGAAGCGGTTGAGCAGCTCGTCGGTGACCGAACTCTTGCCGGCGCCGCCGGTCCCGGTGATGCCGATCACCGGGGTCTTGCCGCTGGCGAGCTGCCACTGCTTGCGCAGTTTCGCCATCTCGGCGTCGTCGAGCGCGCCCTCCTCGATCGCCGAGAGCATCTTGCCGATCTCGGCCTCGTCGGTCAGCTCGACTTTGTGCGGGGTCTCGACCGGCTGTCGGGCCTCCTCGGCGCGCCTGACCACATCCTCGATCATCGCCACCAGCCCCATGTGCATGCCGTCGTTGGGGTGGTAGATGCGCTCGACGCCGTAGGCCTCGAGCTCCCGGATCTCCTCCGGGGTGATGGTGCCGCCGCCGCCGGCGAACACCTTGATGTGCCCGGCGCCGCGCTCGCGCAGCATGTCCACCATGTACTTGAGGTACTCGACGTGCCCGCCCTGGTAGCTGGACAGGGCGATGCCGTCGGCGTCCTCCTGCAGCGCGGCGCGGACCACGTCCTCGACCGAGCGGTTGTGGCCGAGGTGAATGACTTCCGCGCCCTGGGCCTGGATCAGGCGGCGCATGATGTTGATCGCGGCGTCGTGGCCGTCGAACAGGCTGGCGGCGGTGACGAAGCGCAGCGGGGTCGCGGTGTCCGGCTGCGTCGGGGTGGCTGGCTGGGAGGCTGCGGTGTTCATCCCCCGATTGTATCCTCGTGCCGTAGCCCCAGCCGGAAGCGACATGCCGCCCAGCACCACGGTTCGCCTTGCCCTCGCCTGCCTGCTGCCGCTGGCGTCCGCCGCCTGCGCCGCGCCACAGGCCGGAGACCCGCCCGGGCCGCCCGAGCCGCCGATCGTCGAGCCGTCCCCGCGCCTCGTGCTGCTCGGCGAGGTGCACGACAACGCCGAGGGCCATCGCCAGCGGCTGGAAGCGGTGCGCGGCTACACCGGCAGCGACGACTTTCCGGTGGTGATCGCGATGGAGCAGTTCGACCGCGAGCGCCAGACCGACCTCGACGCGGCGATGGCGCGCTGCGCGGACGCCGCCTGCGTCATCGAGGCCGCGGCGCCGGACAAGGCCGGCTGGAACTGGGAGTTCTATGCGCCGGTGATCCAGCACGCGCTCGACCACGACATCCCGCTGGTGGCGGCGAACCTGTCGCGCGCGGATGCATCGAAGGTGGTCAAGGAGGGCTTCGACGCCCTGCCCCGGGACCTGCGCGACGCCTTCGACCTCGACCGGCCGCTGCCCGAGGCGCTGCTCTCGGCGCAGGTGGAGGCGGTGCGCGACGGGCACTGCAACATGCTCCCGGAATCGCTGCTCGAGCCGATGGCGCGCGCGCAGGTGGCCCGCGACGTGGCCATGGCCGACGCCATGCTCCGCGCCCTGCCCGAAAGCGGCGGCGTGGTCCTGCTGCTGGCCGGCAACGGCCACGTGAAGCGCGACATCGCGGTGCCGTGGTGGCTGCGCGGCAGCGGCGAGCAGTGGGTCGCGGTCGGCTACCTGGAAACGCCGGTCGAACCCGGCGCCTACCGCTGGTTCGACAGCATCCACGAGATCCCGCCGGCCGAGCGCGAGGACCCCTGCGCGGCGTTCAAGGCCCCGGCCCGCTAGTACGCCAGCGCGCCCAGCCGCTCGCGCAGCGGCCCCAGCCGGTCCTCGTAGCGGCGCCAATGGTCGCGGTAGCGGCCGTGCACCGGCTCCAGCACCTGGCTGGCGCTGGCGGTTGCGGCGCTCCCGGCGCGGGTCTCGATCGCGCTGATGCCCGGGTGCGGCGGCAGGCCGCAGAATTCCAGCACCACGGTAGCGACGGCCTCCGGGTCCGCGACCAGCTCGTCGTAGCGCACGTCCAGGATCCGGTCCGGGTACTGCGCGCGCCAGTGCGCCATCAGCGTGCGGTAGCGGCGGAAGTGTTCCGCCATCTCCGCCTGGTCGTAGGTATGTGGATAGGCACCGGCGAACCATTCCTTGAGGTTCGAGAAGCAGGTGTCCATCGGCCCGCGCACCATGTGCAGGATGCGCGCGTGCGGCAGCGCGCGCACGATGTAGGCGATGTTGAGGAAGTTGGGCGGCATCTTGTCGGTATAGGCCGCCCTGCCCTTGGCCCGCCACTGCGTACGCGCCAGGTAGCGATTGCCCAGTTCGGCGAAGTCCACCGACTCGGCGCGGCGGGCCAGCTCCAGGTCAAGGTACGGCGGCCCGGCCAGGTCCGCGCACCAGCGCAGCTGGCGGGTGAAGTCCTGCAGCTCGCCGGCGTCGGCGACGTCGCGGTGGTTGCCGAGCATGCGCTCGAGCAGCGTGGTGCCCGAGCGCGGCATCCCGACGATGAAGATCGGGCGCGGCCCCGGGGGCGCCGCGCCGGTCGCGGCCGGCACGCGCAGGCTGCCGAGGTGTTCGAACAGCGCCTGCTCGGCCTCGCTGTCGTACTGCACCTGGGCGCGGCGCAGGCGCATGCCCTGCTCGAGCGCCTGCCAGGCCTCGTCGCGGCGCTCGCGCCGGTCGAGCTCGTCGAACAATGCATACAGCAGCACCGGCGCGTCGCGATGCTGCTCGCCCAGGCGCGCGAGGCTGGCGCGGAGCTGCTCGATGCGGCCGTCGCCCTCCGCCGGCGGGCGCCGCAGCTTGCTGAGGGCGCGGTGCGCGGGCGCGAAGTCCGGGTTGCGCTCCAGGCTCCGCTCAAGCTCGCGCGCGGCGATGCCCGGCTCGCCGTTGTACATGCGGCACAGGCCGATCAGGAACTGCAGCACCGGGTTGCGGAAGCCGCGCGTGCGCGCCGTCTCCAGCAGCTGCAGCGCCTCGGCCGGGAAGTAGGCATTGGCCAGCAGCTTGCCGAGGTCGGCCACCACCTGCACGTTGCTGCCGCGGAGCACCGCGACGTCCATCGCGCAGGAAAACATCGCGCGAGTCTCGCCCAGCGCGAACAGCCGGGTGGCGACCAGCTCGAGCACGCCGGGGTCCGGGATCCGCGTCTCGTACGCGGCCAGCGCCGCGTCCACCGCGTCGCGGTGACGGCCGCCGGCGGTCGCCAGCAGCGATAGCCGCAGGTGCGCCAGCGGCGCGAAGCGCGGGACGCCGGTGAGCCGGCGGTAGGCGGCCTCGGCCTGCGCGTTCTCGCGCGCGGCGAGCAGCCGTTCGGCCTGGTCCCAGAGGCTGGCGGGGTCTGGCCCCGGGGTCGGATCCTGCATCCGGCCAAGGATAGGCCAGCGCGGGGTCGGCGGCTGCCGGGGCCGTCGACACGGGCTTTTCAGCCCGGACCCGCGTAAAATATCGCCGCTTGCAGCCGGAGCGGCATCGCCCGGACTGCCGCCACCCACAAGCGATTCAATGACTTACCACACACAGTTGGCGTCGGCCGCGAAGCGCGACACGACCGCCGGCCCCTGGAGCACGCGATGATTTTCGAAACCCTCGATACCTTCGGCCACGAGCAGGTCGTGTTCTGCCACAACAAGGATGCCGGCCTGAAGGCCATCATCGCGATCCACAACACCGTGCTCGGCCCGGCCCTCGGCGGCACCCGCATGTGGCCGTACACCAGCGAGGAAGAGGCGCTCAACGACGTGCTGCGGCTGTCGCGCGGCATGACCTACAAGAACGCGGTCGCCGGCCTCGACATCGGTGGCGGCAAGGCGGTGATCATCGGCGACCCGGCCACCGACAAGTCCGAGGCCCTGTTCCGCGCCTTCGGCCAGTTCGTGGAGTCGCTGGGCGGCCGCTACATCACCGCCGAGGACGTCGGCATCGACGTCAACGACATGGAGTACGTGTTCAAGGAGACCGAGTACGTCACCGGCGTGCACCAGGTCCACGGCGGCTCGGGCGATCCCTCGCCGTTCACCGCCTACGGCGCGCTGCAGGGCCTGATGGCCACGCTGCAGGCCAAGTTCGGCGACGAGGAAGTCGGCAAGTACACCTATGCGGTGCAGGGACTGGGCCACGTCGGCATGGAGTACGTGAAGCTGCTGCGCGAGCGCGGCGCCAAGATCTTCGTCACCGACATCAACAAGGGTCTGGTCGACCGCGCGGTCAACGAGTTCGGCGCCGAGGCGGTGAACCCCGACGAGATCTACGACGTCGCCGCCGACGTCTACTCGCCGTGCGCGCTGGGCGGCACCGTCAACGAGAAGACCCTGCCCCGGTTCAAGTTCAAGGTCATCTGCGGCGCGGCCAACAATCAGCTCGCCAGCAACGAGATCGGCGACGAGGTGGCCAAGCGCGGCATCCTGTACGCGCCGGACTACGCGGTGAACGCGGGCGGCGTGATGAACGTGGCGCTGGAGATCACCGGCTACAACCGCGAGCGCGCGATGCGCATGATGCGCACGATCTACCACAACCTGACCCGCATCTACGAGATCGCCGAGCGCGACAGCATCCCGACCTACAAGGCCGCCGACCGCATGGCCGAGGAGCGCATCGCGATCATGGGCAAGCTGAAGCTGCCGCTGGGTCGCTCGAAGCCGCGCTTCCAGGGCCGGATTCGTGGGCATTGATGCGGGCCTTCCCGCTAGGTGAAGAGGTAGACGCCCTGCGCGAAGCGGTCCATCGCTTCGCGCAGGCGGAGATCGCGCCGCGCGCAGCGGCGATCGACCACGACAACGCCTTCCCGCAGGACCTGTGGCCGAAGCTCGGCGAGATGGGCCTGCTCGGGCTCACCGTGCCCGAGGAGTTCGGCGGCAGCGGCATGGGCTACCTCGCCCACGTGGTCGCGATGGAGGAGATCTCGCGCGCGTCCGGCTCGGTCGGCCTGAGCTACGGCGCGCACTCCAACCTGTGCGTCAACAACCTGTACAAGAACGGCAACGACGCGCAGCGCGCGAAGTACCTGCCGAAGCTGTGCACGGGCGAGTGGAAGGGCGCGCTGGCGATGAGCGAGCCCGGCGCCGGCTCCGACGTGGTCGGCTCGATGGCCTGCCGCGCCGAGCTGCGCGACGGGGTCTGGATCGCCAACGGCAACAAGATGTGGATCACCAACGGCCCCGAGGCCGATGTGCTGATCGTGTACATGCGCACCGCACCGAAGGACGCCGGCAGCCGCTGCATCACCGCCTTCATCGTCGAGAAGGGCATGAAGGGCTTCTCGACCGCCCAGAAGCTGGACAAGCTCGGCATGCGCGGTTCCAACACCTGCGAGCTGGTGTTCGAGGATTGCGAGATCCCGGCCGAAAACGTGCTCGGCGAGGTCAACGAGGGCGTGCGGGTGCTGATGTCCGGCCTCAATACCGAGCGCCTGGTGCTCAGCGGCGGCCCGATCGGGCTGATGCAGGCGGCGTTGGACATCGCCCTGCCCTACGTGCGCGAACGCAGGCAGTTCGACCAGCCGATCGGCTGCTTCGAACTGATGCAGGCCAAGATCGCCGACATGTACACCGCGCTGCAGTCCTCGCGCGCCTACGCCTACCAGGTGGCGCGCGACTACGACGCCGGCCACGACTCGCGCGTGGACGCGGCCTCGTGCCTGCTGCACGCCAGCGAGGCCGCGGTGCAGGTGGCGCTGGAAGGCATCCAGGCGCTCGGCGGCAACGGCTACATCAACGAGTTCGACACCGGCCGCATCCTGCGCGACGCCAAGCTCTACGCCATCGGCGCCGGCACCAACGAAATCCGCCGCATGCTCATCGGCCGCGAACTCTTCGACGGGAAGCATTAGCCACAGATCCCACAGATTGGAAAAGGATCACAGCGGATTTTTTGTATAAAAAGATCTCGTGCAGATCGTTTTCAAATCAGTGAAATCTGTGGCTGAAAATGCTCTAGAAGCGGAACTGGCCCTGTAGCGACAGTGTGTTGCTGGTGCCGAGCGGCGTGCGGCGGCTTGCGGCGTCGAGGCGCAGGAGGGCGTTGTCGCCGAACAGGGCGGAGAGGCCGGCGCCGAAGGTTGCGGCGTGGTCGGCCAGGCCCATGCCCTGCAGCGGCGACCACTGCTCCACGCCGGTGAAGCTGGCCTCGAACATCTGGCCTTGCGACGCCAGTGTCTGCTGCCACTCGGCGCGCGCGTCGGCGCGCAAGGCCACGTCGCCCAGCGTCCAGCCGCGCACCGCGCGCAGGCCGGCGAAGCCCTGCCAGCGGCTGCTGTTCCAGGCCTCGGCGCGCAGGCCGAAGCCGGTGTCGCCGCTCTCGGCGAAGCCGTCGTTGTCGATCCGCGCGTACTGCGTGCCGAGGTACGGCGTCAGCGCCACGCCGGCGACGTCGAAGCGGCGTCCCGCCTCCACGAACGCGCTCTGGTAGCGGCCCGACAGCGAGGTGCCGACGGTGTCGCGAGCGTTGCCGAGCAGCAGGTTGCGCTGCATCTCGCGCTCGAAGCCGCCGGCCGCGAGCTGGCCCTGGAGCTGCCAGTCGCCGTGCCAGCCGGCCGCGTAGAGCTGGACCTCGCGCTGCTCGCCGCGGCTGCGGTCGCCGAGCGCACCGATCCAGCCGGCCTGGCGCACGCGGTTCATGGCCAGGCCGACCACCGCGTCGCTGTCGCCGACGCGCCAGTCGTTGCCGATCATCTGGCCCTGCGCGTCCAGCGCCATGCTGTCGTGCCCAGCCTGCGCCAGCGTGCCGCTGCTGGCGAGGTCGCGGTACCAGCCGCCGGCCGCGCGCGGCTGCGCCGCCACCCGGTCGAGGCGCGCGCCGAGCGCCTTGCGCCCGGCGTCGATGGTGTCGAAGGTCAGCGCCGACGAGGCCGCGTGCAGCTGCCCGCCGAGGCTGCGCAGCGACAGGTCGGCGTTGGCCACGCTGCCGGACTGCTGCAGCGCGCCCGCGGCGTCGATGAAGGCGCCGCCGATGCCGGCCGGCGCGGTGCCTGCAAGCTGCGCGTCGATCGCGCCCATGGCCGACTCGACCCGCTGCGCCGAGGCGATGCTGATGCCCGCCAGGCCCATGCCCGCGGCCGCCTTGGTGACGTCGATGCGCTTGATGTCGAGGAACACGTTGGTCGGGTCGTAGCTCAGCGAGGCGTCGAGGAACACGTTCGGCGCCGCCCGCAGCGTGTCGAACGTGCCGGTGATCGAACCGGCCGTGAGCAGGGTCTCGCGCGAACTGGTGGTGTAGCCCTGCTTGACGCCGAGGATGCTCACCTGCCCGTCGAGGCTGGCCTGCCCGGTCACCCGGAACGGGTTGCCCAGCCACACGCCGAGGTTGCCGGTGGCCGACTGCACGAAGGTCTCGGCACCGACGTTCCCGGAAGCCGATGCCAGCAGGCGACCCTTGTTGTCCACAGCCGGCGCCATGCCGCCGAGCCACAGCGTCGCGCCCTGGCTGACGAACAGGTCGGAGTTGGCGCTGCCGCCGCGCAGGTACAGGCCGCCCTGCAGCAGCCGGGTGTCGCCGGTGTAGGTGCTGCGCTCGGTCAGGGTCAGCGTGCCGGAGCCGGACTTGGTCAGCCCGCCGCTGCCGCTGATCGCGTTGCGCCACACCGAGCTGCCGGTGAACGACACGCTGACGTCGCCCCAGGCGAACACGCTCGGGCCGTTGGCGGCCTTGGTGACGTCGAGCAGGCCCCAGCCGAACACCGGGTCCACGCCCGGTGCGCCCAGGTCCCTGGCGCCGCCGAGGATCGACTGCCGCACCAGGTCGTTGCTGAAGTACGGGAACGCCGCCCACACCACCGCCGCCGCGCCCGACACCAGCGGGGCCGCGAACGAGGTGCCGCCGCCGACGTACAACCCGCTGTTCGCCTGCGAGGTAGCGTCGGGGTCGATGAACACGACGTCGCCGGGTGCGGCCAGGCAGTAGTTCATCGCCGAGCCGCACTCCTGCGAATAGTCGGTGAGCTGGGTCGGGTTGTCGGGATCGAGCGCCGCCACCGCCAGCCAGCCCTTCTCGAGGGCGGCGTCGTTGGCCAGCGTCGGCAGGCGCGCGTTGTCCGACGGCTCGGGGCGCAACGCGGCGTTGCGGCCGGAGTTGCCGTTGGCGAACACGATGATGCCGCCGCGGTTGACCACGAAGTCCTTCCACGCGTTGGCCAGCTCGGTGGTGAGCGCCGGATCGTTCCAGTACAGGCCGCCCCAGGAGTTGTTGATGATCCTTGCGCCCGCGTCCGCGAGCTGGCCATTGATCGCGCGGAAGTAGTCGCCGTAGCCCTGCCCGGCGCCGATCTCGTTGCCCTCGCCCGAGCCGTCGTCTTCGGGCGGCTCGTCGGAGATGATGCGCGACGACACCACCGTGGCGTCCTGCGCCACGCCGCCGCCCCAGCGCCCGGTCTGGCCGGAGTTGCTGCCGTCGGAATTGAGGTACTGGCCGGTGGCCGCGCGCCCGGCGGCGAGCGAGGCGACGATGGTGCCGTGGCCGACCTTGTCGTCCACGCTGAGGTCGTTGGTGGCCGGGTTGACGTTGACGAAGTTGGCGGTGACCCGGCCGGCGAGCGTCGGGTGGTTGCGGTTCACGCCCGAGTCCACGAAGCCGATGGTCACGCCGGCGCCGCGCAGGCCCGCGCCCAGGGCGCCGGCCGCGTTGATCAGGACCAGGTGCTCGCTGAGGCTCGGGTCGGCGAAGCTGACCGGCGCCCCGCGCCCCGGCACCGACGGCGGGTTCACCTGGGTCAGCGAGGTATCGGTGGGTACGGTCGGGGTGAAGTCCGGGCCGGTGCCGCCCGGCACCACCGGCGGCGGCGGGGTGGCGCGGACGTTGCCGCCGCCACCACCGCAGGCAGCCAGGCCAAGGGCGATGGCGCAGGCCAGGGCCGAGAGCGCGCAGGGACTCGAAAGACGATCAGGCTTGGACATGGTTCCGCATCCCGGCGCGCCATCCACCCCCGCGGAACTGCTGCGCACCGCTGGCCCATTATGCAAATTCTTCGGGCATCGGCAGCAGGTGCGATAATCGCGACATGCGGCGAGGCCGTCACAAACCCAACGGAGTCAGCATGTCGGATGTCGTGATCGTCGGTGCGAAGCGCACCGCCATCGGTTCCCTCCTCGGCCAGTTCACCGGGGTGCCCACGCCTGTCCTGGGAAGCACCGCGATCCGCGGCGCGCTCGAGCACGCCGGGCTCGCCGCCGACCAGGTGGACGAGGTGATCATGGGTTGCGTGCTGCCGGCCGGCCTCGGCCAGGCGCCCGCCCGCCAGGCCGCGCTCGGCGCCGGCATCCCGCCGGCGGCCGGCTGCACCACCATCAACAAGGTGTGCGGCTCGGGCATGAAGGCGGTGATGCTGGCCCACGACGCCATCAAGGCCGGCTCGGCCAGGGTGGTCGTCGCCGGCGGCATGGAGTCCATGACCAACGCCCCGCACCTGCTCAACGGCTCGCGCACCGGCATCCGCTACGGCAGCGCCGAGTTCCTGGACCACATGGCCCACGACGGCCTGACCAACCCCTACGACGGCAAGGCCATGGGCGTGTTCGGCGACATGGCCTGCAACAAGTACGGCTACGACCGCGCCAGGCTGGACGCGTTCTCGGCCGAGAGCGTGCGTCGCGCGCAGGAAGCCGTCGCCTCCGGCGCGTTCAAGGCCGAGATCGTCCCGGTGACGGTCAAGACCCGCAAGGGCGAAGTCGTGGTGGATACCGACGAGGAGCCCGGCCGGATCGACCCGGCGAAGATCCCCGGCCTGCGCCCGGCCTTCGGCAAGGAAGGCGTGCTGACCGCCGCCTCGTCCTCGAAGATCTCCGACGGCGCCGCCGCCACCGTGCTGATGTCGGCCGACGAGGCCGCCGCCCGCGGGCTGAAGCCGGTCGCGCGGATCGTCGCCCATGCCACCCACTCGCAGGAGCCGGAGTGGTTCACCACCGCCCCGGTCTCGGCCCTGCGCAGCGTGCTGGACAAGGCTGGCTGGTCGGTCGGCGACGTGGACCTGTTCGAGGTCAACGAGGCCTTCTCGTGCGTGGCCATGGCGCCGATGACCGACCTGGGCATCCCCCATGACCGGCTCAACGTCAACGGCGGGGCGGTCGCCCTCGGCCACCCGATCGGCGCCAGCGGCGCCCGCCTGCTGGTCACCCTGGTGCATGCCCTGCAGGCCCGGGGCGGTAAGCGCGGGGTGGCTTCCCTGTGCATCGGCGGCGGCGAAGCAACCGCAGTCGCCGTGGAAATGGCGTGAAAGGACGAATGATTTTTTAACCAAAAAAAGACGCCCTGCCGCTTGACAGGCGACATGGGGTTGTCATCATGTTATCGGCGCGCAGTTGCGCGTTGCCAAACTCAACGACGAGGAAATATTTCATGACCATCAACAAGGCGCTGCTCGCCATTGCCATGGGCCTTGCCCTGGCTGCGTGCACCAACCAGCAGCAGGCCGCTGACTCGGCCGCCGAGGCCGCCGAGGCCGCGAACGAGGCCCAGGAAGCCGCCGACAACGCCGCCATGGCGGGTGACATGGACGCCGCCGACGCCGCCCAGGCTTCGGCCGACGCCGCTGCCGCCGCCGCCGACGCTGCCTCCACCTCGGCCGACGCCGCTGCTTCGGCGACCGACATGGGCGACGCCGACGACGCCGCCGACGCTGCCGAGAACGCGGCCGACGCCGCCGAGCAGGCGCAGGACGCCGCCGAGGAAGCTGCTGCTTCGGCCGACGCCGAGAACAACACCGACGGCCAGTAAGACCGGCTTCGGTCTGGTTACGGAGAGCCGCCGGCAACGGCGGCTTTTCCGTTCGACGGACATCCATGAGGAGAGAGTCATGAACACCAAGCTTCTGGTCATCGCCGCTGCCGCCGTGCTGGCGCTGTCGGCCTGCAAGAACGAGACCCCGGCCGCCCAGCAGGAGGCCGCCGAGGCCGCTGCCGCCGCCGACGCCGCCGGCGCCGAGGCTTCCGACGCCATTTCCGCCACCGGCGAGATGGTCGAGCAGGGCGCCGAAGCCGCTGCCGCCGCCACCGGCGAGGCCGTGAGCGAGATCGCCGGCAACACCCAGGACGCCGCCGCGGAAGTCTCCGCCGCCGCCGACCAGGCTGCCGCCGAGACCAACGAGGCCGCGCAGGAAGCCGACGTCGCCATCGACGGCGAGAACGACTGAGCCACCACTCCGTCGCTTCGAGAAAAGACCCGCTCCGGCGGGTCTTTTTTTTGCCCCTACAATCGGCGGATGGCCGCCATCACCTCGCAACTCGATCCGCGATCGCAGGAGTTCCGCGACAACGCCGACTTCCACCGTGCGCTGGTTGCCGAACTCGACCGCCGCCTGGCCCGTGCCGCCGACGGCGGCGGCGAGAAGGCGCGCGGCAAGCACGTCGCCCGCGGCAAGCTGCTGGTGCGCGACCGCATCATCGCCCTGCTCGACCCGGCCTCGCCCTTCCTCGAGATCGCGCCGCTCGCGGCCGAGGACATGTACGACGGCCAGGCCCCCGCGGCCGGCATGGTCTGCGGCATCGGCCGGGTGATGGGCCAGGAGGTGGTGGTCGTGGCCAACGACGCCACCGTCAAGGGCGGCACCTACTTCCCGATGACGGTCAAGAAGCACCTGCGCGCGCAGGAGATCGCACGCGAGAACCGCCTGCCCTGCATCTACCTGGTGGACTCCGGCGGCGCCTTCCTGCCGCTGCAGGACGAGGTGTTCCCCGACAAGGAGCACTTCGGCCGCATCTTCTACAACCAGGCGCGGATGAGCGCGGAAAACATCCCGCAAGTCGCGGTGGTGATGGGCTCATGCACGGCCGGCGGCGCCTACGTGCCAGCGATGAGCGACGAGTCGATCATCGTCAAGGAGCAAGGCACGATCTTCCTCGGCGGGCCGCCACTGGTGAAGGCCGCGACCGGCGAAGTCGTGGATGCCGAGACCCTGGGCGGCGCCGATGTGCACACCTCCATCTCCGGCGTCGCCGACCACTTCGCCGAGGACGACCGCCACGCGCTGCAGATCGCGCGCGACATCGTCGGCGGCTTCAACCGCCGCAAGCAGTTGCCGCTAGCCACGCGCGAGGTCCGCGAGCCGCTGTACCCGGCCGAGGAGCTGTACGGCATCGTGCCGAAGGATCCGCGCCGCCCGTTCGACATCCGCGAGGTGATCGCGCGCATCGTGGACGGCAGCGAGCTGCAGGAGTTCAAGGCGCGCTACGGCAAGACCCTGGTGTGCGGCTTCGCGCACCTGCACGGCTATCCGGTCGGCATCGTCGCCAACAACGGCATCCTGTTCTCCGAGAGCGCGCTCAAGGGCACGCACTTCATCGAGCTGTGCAACCAGCGCGGCATCCCGTTGGTGTTCCTGCAGAACATCACCGGCTTCATGGTCGGCAAGAAGTACGAGCACTCCGGGATCGCCCGCGACGGCGCCAAGATGGTCACCGCCGTCGCCTGCTCGCACGTGCCGAAGTTCACCGTGGTCATCGGCGGCAGCTTCGGCGCCGGCAACTACGCGATGAACGGCCGCGCCTACGGCGGCCGCTTCCTGTGGATGTGGCCGAACGCGCGGATCTCGGTGATGGGCGGCGAGCAGGCGGCCAGCGTGCTGGCCACGGTCAAGCGCGAAGGCATCGAGGCCCGCGGCGGCAGCTGGAGCGCGGAGGAGGAGGACGCGTTCAAGGCCCCGATCCGCGAGCAGTACGAGACCCAGGGCAGCCCCTGGTACGCGACCGCGCGCCTGTGGGACGACGGCATCATCGACCCGGCCGACACGCGCCGCGTGCTTGGATTGGGCATCTCGGCCAGCCTCAACGCCCCGATCGAAGGGCCGCCGCGCTACGGCGTGTTCCGGATGTAGGGCGCCAGCGGTGGCCGCCACGCAGGGACGCCGATGAAAGCATTGCTCGAACGTGTGTCGCCGTTGCCGTTCTTCGGCGCCACCGCGATCGCGCTGTGCCTGATCGCTTACGCCAGCTTCGCGCCGCAGCGCGCGGCCGCGATGTTCGACGCCGCCAATGCCTGGATCATCGCCGAGGCCGGCTGGTTCTACCTGCTCTCGGTCGGCATCTTCGTGGTCTTCCTGCTCGCGCTGGCGCTCAGCCCACTGGGGCGGATCAAGCTCGGGCCGGACGACGCCACCCCCGACTACGGCTTCGGCACCTGGGTCGCGATGCTGTTCAGCGGCGGCATGGGCATCGGCATCGTGTTCTACGGTGTCGCCGAGCCGATCACCCACTTCGGCTTCCCGCCGGACGCGGCGCCGGGCTCGCCACAGGCCGCGCGCGACGCGATGGAGGCGACGTTCTTCCACTGGGGCGTGCACGCCTGGGCGATCTACGCGGTGGTGGGACTCGCGCTGGCCTACTTCGGGTACCGACGCGGGCAGCCGCTGCTGCTGCGCTCGGCGTTCCGGCCCCTGCTCGGCCGCCACACCGACGGGATCGCCGGCGACCTGATCGACATCTTCGCCGTGGTCGGCACGCTTGCCGGCCTCGCCACTTCGCTCGGCCTCGGCGTGTCGCAACTCAACGCCAGCATGAACTACCTGTTCGGGCTGCCGCAGTCGCTGGCGATGCAGCTGTGGCTGATCGCGATCGTGACCCTGCTCGCGACGCTGACGGTCGCGACCGGCCTGGACAATGGCATCCGCCGCATGAGCGAGCTGATCATCCTGGTCTCGTTCCTGCTGATGTTCCTGGTGCTGGCGCTGGGGCCGACCGAGTTCCTGCTGCGCGCGTTCGTCGAGAACATCGGCCTGTACCTGGACGGCTTCGTCTCGCGCACCTTCCACATCTACGCCTACGAGCCGACCGACTGGGTCGGCACCTGGACCCTGTTCTACTGGGGTTGGTGGATCTCGTGGTCGCCGTTCGTCGGCATGTTCATCGCGCGCATCTCGCGCGGGCGCAGCATCCGCGAGTTCCTATTCGGCGTGCTGTTCGCGCCGGCGGGCTTCAGCTTCATCTGGTTCACGATCTTCGGCGACACCGCGATCTGGCTCGACATCAACGTCGCCGACGGCGAGATCGGGCGCACCGTGGCCGACAACATGCCGGTGGCGCTGTTCACCGTGTTCGACTACCTGCCGTGGGCAACCTTCCTGTCGTGGATCACCGGCCTGCTGGTGGCGGTGTACTTCGTCACCGCCTCGGACGCCGGCGCGCTGGTGATCGCGATGATCACCTCGCGCGGCGACGAGGAGCCGGTGCTGTGGCTGCGCGTCGGCTGGGCGCTCGCCTGCGGCGCGGTCGCCGGCACCCTGCTGCTGGCCGGGGGGCTGGCGGCGGTGCAGATGGCCGCGGTAATCGCGGGCCTGCCGCTGGCGCTGGTGATGCTGCTGATGTGCTACGGCATCTGGAAGGCGCTGCGCGAGGAGACCCTGCTCCACCGCAGCGCGCTGCTGCCCGCCCCGCCGGCCGTCCCCGGCACGACGGTGCCCTGGCGACGCCGGCTGGCCGCGATCGTCAACCACCCTACCCGGGCACAGGCGGACAAGTACCTGGACGAGGTGGTGGCCGGGGCCTTGGCCCGGGTGGCGGCCGAGATGGCCGGCAGCGGGCTGGCCGCGGAGTCCGGCCGCGACGCGGACGGCGGCGCCTGGCTGCGGGTGGTGCACGAGGGCGTGCCGGATTTCCTGTACGCCGCGCGCGCGGTGCAGCACGCGATCCCCGCGTTCGCGCTCGCCGATGCCGCCCGCCGCGAGGGCGATCGCACCCGGTACTGGCAGGTCGAGGTGTTCCTGGCGCAGGGCGGGCGCGGCTACGACATCTACGGTTACGACGCTGAACAGGTGATTGCAGACGCGTTGGTGCACTACAACCGCTTCCGCCACTTCCTCTACGCATCCGCTTGACGACGGTCACGGCAAGGCCCCCGGGCGAGCGTGCTAGGCTCGATCGTCCCGGGGGATCCGGATCCATTGCAGACTTCGCGCAGAGGGCAACAGACATGGCGATCTTCGACCAGAAAACCGCGGCCAGGAAGGAAGCGTCCCCGTTCACCAACGAGCCGGCGCCGTTCCGCGAGCCGCCGGCCGCCAACACCGCGCCCGAGGCCGCCCCGGCCCAGCGCCAGGCCTCCGGCAAGGAATCGCTGATCGCCGCCGATCTCACCATCGAGGGCAAGATCGAGGGCGCCGGCAACGTCCGCATCGCCGGCAAGTTCAAGGGCGACGTCAACGTGCAGGGCGACCTCACCATCGAGCAGGGCGCCAAGCTCACCGGCGGCGTGCGCGCGCGCCGCGTGGTCATCTCCGGCGAGCTCGAGGGCAACATCGAGACCGCGCAGCAGGTCGAACTGCAGCAGGGCGGCGTGCTGGTCGGCGACGTCAAGGCCGGCTCGCTCACCGTCGCCGCGGGCGCGCGCATGCGCGGCCAGGCCGACTTCGGCTGGGACGAGAAGTCCGCAGGCGCCGGCAGCAACGGCAAGGCCAAGGTGGAGTCGCTGTCCGCGTCATGAGCACGGCGCGCCCGGGGAGCGCGGGCGCGACCCGCGCCTGCCCCCACTGCAAGGCGACCATCCTCGAAAGTGCCAGCGTGTGCCCCGCGTGCCGGGGCCACCTGCGTTACGACGAGGCGTCGCTCGCGCGCGACAAGACGAAGGTCAAGCCGCTGCACATCGAGGGCACGCTCGCACCGCCCGGCGGCGACGACCGCACCTGGGAGTACGCCATGGTGCTGAGCATCCGCAACGAGCGCGGCGAGGAAGTGAACCGCCAGGTGATCGGCGTCGGTGCGCTCTATCCCGGCGACCAGCGCAGCTTCACGCTCGAGGTCGAGATGACCGAGGCGACGGGCGCGAAGGCCCGCCGCAAGCACTGACCGCTCCTCCTTGTGGGAGCGGCGGAAGCCGCGAAGGTTTTCAGCGCGCCGCCGCCAACCCCCGCGCCATCCGCGCGTTCCACGCGAACCCGGCCACCAGCACGACCAGCACCACGAGCTGCGCCAGCAGCGTTTCCAGCGTCGAGTGGATGCCGAGCAGGTCCACGCGCGGCACCGGCACCAGGGTCATCGACACCCAGCCGGCTTCCTGCAGCGCGGCCACGCCCTTGCCCGCCAGCACCACCGCGAGCACCGCGATCAGCACCGCGCTGGCCTTGAAGAAGGTGCCGAACGGCAGCCGCCTGCTGAAGCGCAACATCGCCCAGGCCACGACCGCCAGCGCCACCGCGGCCACCGCCGCGCCGGACAGCACCGCGGCGTGGTTGCCCTGGCTCCACAGCGCCGCGTAGAACAGAACCGTCTCGAAGGCCTCGCGGTACACGATCAGGAACGCGAGCCCGAACAGGAACCAGCTCGAGCCCTTCGACAGCGCGTGCGACAGCTTCTCGCGGATGTAGCGCTGCCACGCGTCGGCCTGGCCCTTGCCGTGCATCCAGATGCCGACCGAGACCAGCACCACCACCGCCACCAGCGCGGCGATGCCCTCGGTGATCTCGCGGCTGGCGCCGCTGATCGCGACCAGGCTGGTGGCCGCGAACCAGGTCGCGAAGCCGGCCAGCAGCGCGCCGATCCAGCCGGCGTGCACGTACGGCATGGCATCGGTGCGGTTGGCCTTGCGCAGGAACGCGACCATCGCGATCACCAGCAGCAGGGCCTCGATGCCCTCGCGCAACAGGATGGTCAGCGCGCCGACGAAGGCGGCGCCGGCACCGGCGGCCTGGTCGTCCGTGAGCACCTGCTCCGAGCGGTCGAGCAGCACCGCGACCTCGTCCGCGCGCGCCGCGACCTCGCCCACCGGCGCGCGGCTGCCGATGTCCGCGCGCAGCCGCGCCATCGCGGTCTCGACTTCGGCCATCAGCCCGGCGTCGCGCGCACGCAGCATGGGTTCGACCGGCTCGAACCCGTCCAGGTAGGCCGACAGGATCTTTTCCCGCGCGAGCGCGTGGTCGCCGGTGGCGTAGGCCGCGGCACCCTCGCGCAGGCGCAGGCGCGCCAGGTCGAGCAGGCCGCCGCTCCCGGGCGCGGCCTCGGCGGTGGCCTCCGGGTGCCGGCGCAGGTACGCGGTGAGCGCATCGGCCTCGGCGCCCTGCAGGCCGGCGATGGAGGCGGGCAGCGCCTGCACCAGTGCATCCAGGTCGGGCAGCGCGGCGCGCACGTCGGCGCGCCGTTCCCACAGCGCCTTGCCGGCCTCGCTGTCCGGGAAGGCCATCTGCCCGATGTGGAACGCGAGCGCCCAGCGGTCGGCTTCGGGCAGCTGCGCATAGCTGGCCATGCTGGTGCCGTCGAGGCCGTTCTCGATCACCTGCTGGAGGCCGAACACGCTGCGCTGGCGCGCGCGCTCGAGGTCGGTGAAGGCGATCGGCGCCGGCTCCAGGCCGACCCCGGCGGGACCGTCGCCGTCGCCGGTGGGGCCGTGGCAGCTCGCACAGTACTGGTGGTACAGGGTGTCGGCGCGGGCCAGATCCGGCACCTCGGCGGGACCGCGCGGCACCGGATAGGCCTCGAGCAGGGCGTCGGCCAGCGCGCGCGCCTGGCGGTCCACCTCCGACGGGTCCGCCCTGCCCGCGATCGCCTGCTGCAACGCCTGCGCCCGCGCCTGCAGGTCCGGGAGCGCCGGCTCCGCCGGGAGCCCGGCCAGCCGCTCGGACACCGTCGCCGAGAACTCCTGCATTTCGCCGTATTCGAGCTCGCTGATGACCTCGCCGTCCTGCACGGCCGCGGCGTAGTCCACCGCGATGTAGTCCAGCAGTTGCCAAAGCTGCTGCACCTGCGGGTTGGCCCTGGCGGCAAGCGCCGCGGCCAGCAGGACGGCCAGGGAAACGAATCGGAGCAGGCTCATCGGGAGCAGGCGCATCGGGGTGTCCGTCGGAAACAATCCCCGCATTCTACGAGAAAACGAGAATGGATCGCATTTGCTTCCGGCAAGGCCAGGCCGGGCGCGCGGTGCCCGCCGGTATCATGGAGCGCCATCCAGCAGCAGGAGCCGAGGCGTGAGCGAACCCATGCGGTTGACCCGGGACGGCGCCGTCGCCCGCCTGCGCCTGGAGCGCCCGGAACTGCACAACGCCTTCGACGACGCCCTGGTCGCGGCCCTGACCCGCACGCTCGAGGGGCTGGCCACCGATGCCGCGGTGCGCGTGGTGGTGCTGGAGGGCGCCGGCGCCTCGTTCTCGGCCGGCGCCGACCTGAACTGGATGCGCGGCATGGCCGCGGCCAGCGAGGACGCCAACCGCGAGGACGCCCTCGCCCTCGCCCGCCTGCTGCGCACCCTGGACGAACTGCCGAAGCCGACCATCGCCCGCGTCCACGGCGCCGCGTTCGGCGGCGGCGTCGGCCTGGTCGCCGCCTGCGACATCGCCATCGGCGTGCCCGCGGCGAAGTTCGGGCTCACCGAGAGCCGGCTAGGCCTGCTGCCGGCGGTGATCTCGCCCTACGTCGTCGCCGCCATCGGCAGCCGCAACGCGCGCCGCTACTTCGCCAGCGCCGAGGTCTTCGACGCCGCCGAGGCGCACCGCATCGGCCTGCTGCACGAGGTGGTGGAGGCGGACGCGCTGGACGCCGCCGTGCAGCGCCAGGTCGACCTGCTGCTGAAAGCCGGCCCGGTCGCGGCCGCCGCGGCCAAGGCCCTGGTCCGCAACGTCGCCCACGCCTCCGGCCCGGTCGCCATCGACGCCGCCAACGCCGACCTCATCGCCCGCCTCCGCGTCTCCCCCGAAGGCCAGGAAGGCATCACCGCCTTCCTCGAAAAACGCAAACCTTCGTGGGTGGGGTAAGGCATTTTTTAGCCACAGATTTCACAGATGAAAAAAAGGATTGGGTGCGCATGGATGCGAACTCACGCCGGTACATCGAAGCCGCGTTGACCCGCCGGATCATTGGTGCGTTCTACGAGACCTATAACCTGCTGGGGCATGGCTTCCTGGAAGGGGTCTACGAAAATGCCCTGGCACTGGAGATGGAAGCCCAGGGAATTGGCTTCGTGCGCCAAGCCAGCCTGGAAGTGCGCTTCAAGGGAAAATGCGTCGGCATCTTCAGGGCAGACTTCCTGGTGGAAGGTAAAGTGATCGTGGAGATCAAAGCCGTGGAGCACCTTCTCCCTGCCCATGATGCCCAGCTTCTGAACTACCTGAAAGCCACGAATATCCCTTTGGGCCTTCTCCTGAACTTTGGCCCCAAGGCCCAAGTGCGACGCCGCATCTACTGACGAGCCAAATCCTTTTTTATCTGTGAAATCTGTGGCCAAAAGAATGTTCGAGAAGATCCTGATTGCCAACCGCGGGGAGATCGCTTGCCGGGTGATCCGGACGGCGCGGCGGTTGGGGGTGCGGACGGTGGCGGTGTTCTCGGAGGCGGACCGGGATGCGCAGCACGTGCGGCTGGCGGACGAGGCGTATCCGGTCGGCGGGCCGCGGCCGCAGGAGTCGTACCTGCGCGGGGACGCGATCATCGCGGCGGCGTTGGCCTCGGGCGCGCAGGCGATCCATCCGGGCTACGGGTTCCTGTCGGAGAACGCGGACTTCGCCGACGCGGTCGAGGCCGCCGGCCTGGTGTTCATCGGGCCCAAGGCGGCCTCGATGCGGAAGATGGGCAGCAAGGCCGGTGCCAAGGAGTTGATGGCGGCGGCCGGGGTGCCGGTGGTGCCGGGCTATACCGGCGAGGACCAGTCGCCCGACCTGCTCCGGCGCGAGGCCGATCGGATCGGGTATCCGCTGATGATCAAGGCTGCGCACGGCGGCGGCGGCAAGGGTATGCGCATCGTGCGCGAAGCGGGCGAGTTCGCCTCGGCGCTGGAGAGCTGCCAGCGCGAGGCCGCCAACGCCTTCGGCCGCGACCGCGTGCTGCTCGAACGCTACGTCGAGTCCCCGCGCCACATCGAGATCCAGGTGTTCGGCGACGCCCACGGCAACGTCATCCATCTCAATGAGCGCGAGTGCTCGGCGCAGCGGCGCTACCAGAAGGTGCTGGAGGAAGCGCCCTCTCCGTTCGTGACGCCGGAGCTGCGCGCGGCGATGGGAGCGGCCGCGGTCCAGGCCGCGCGCGCGATCGACTACGCGAACGCGGGCACGGTGGAATTCATCGTCGCACCGTCGGGCGAGTTCTTCTTCATGGAGATCAACACCCGGCTGCAGGTGGAGCACCCGGTCACCGAGATGACCACCGGGCTCGACCTGGTCGAGTGGCAGCTGCGGGTCGCGGCCGGCGCCCCGCTGCCGCTGGCGCAGGAGGACATTCCGCAGCGCGGCCACGCGATCGAGGTGCGGCTGTACGCGGAGGATCCGGAAGCCGGCTTCCTCCCCGGTTCCGGCAAGCTGGAACGGCTGCGGCTGCCGGCGGCGTCGGCGCACGTGCGGGTGGACTCGGGCGTGGTCGAGGGCGACACGGTCACCATCTTCTACGACCCGATGATCGCCAAGCTGATCGTGCACGACGCCGACCGCGCGCGGGCACTGGCGCGCCTGCGCGAGGCGCTGGCGCAGTGCGAAGTCGCGGGGCCGAAGTCGAACATCGCCTTCCTCGAGCGGCTGGTGCGGCATCCCGCGGTGGTCGAGGCGCGGATCGACACCGGTTACCTCGACCGCCACCTGGACGAGTTCCTGCCCGATCCCGACGCGCCGATCGCGCCCGCGCTGCTGGTCGCGGCGGCGACCGCGCGGATGCTGCTGCAGGAACAGGCGGCCGCGCGCCGCGCCGCGGCCTCCGGCGATCCGGGATCGCCGTGGGCGCTGGCGGACGGCTGGCGGTTGGGGCATGCGGGCAAGCGCCTGCTCGGCTTCCTGCATCGCAGCCGGCGCCTGGACCTCGTGGCCCACGGCCACGGCGGCCGCTACAGCATCCAGCCGATGGCACCGGAAGAAGGCGCGATCGTGGAAGTTGACGGCGCATTCCTGCACGATGGCGTCCTGAGCGCCCGCTTCGACGGCGCCGCCGCCAGCTACCGCGTGCTGCACGCGCCCGGCAGCCTGGTGCTGCACGACGGCGAGCGCCGCCTGCCGCTGGTTCCGGTGGAGGTGTATCGTCGGGACAGCGACACGTCGTCGGTACAGGACGACAAGCTGCGCGCGCCGATGCCGGGACGCGTGGTCGTGGTCCGGGCCGCACGGGGGGACAACGTCGTGGCGGGACAGGAACTGCTGGTGATCGAGGCGATGAAGATGGAGCTGGCGCTCAAGGCGCCGCGCGACGGCAAGGTCGCGGCCGTCACCGCCAGCGCCGGCGAGTTCGTCGAGGCCGACACCGTGCTGCTGGAGCTGGAGGCTTGAGATGGCGCTCCCCCGCAGCGTCCGCATCGTCGAAGTCGGGGCCCGCGACGGGCTGCAGAACGAAAAGGCGATCGTCCCCACCGCCGCCAAGATCGAACTGATCGACCGGCTCTCGGCCACCGGCCTGCAGAGCATCGAGGCGACGAGCTTCGTCAGTCCCAAGTGGATCCCGCAGCTGGCCGACGCCGCCGAGGTCATGGCCGGCATCGAGCGCCGTCCGGGCGTGCGCTACCCGGTGCTGGTGCCGAACCTGCAGGGCTACGAACGCGCGCGCGCCGCGGGTGCGGAGGACATCGCGGTGTTCACCGCGGCCTCGGAAGTGTTCAACCAGCGCAATACCAACGCCGGCATCGACGAGTCGCTGCAGCGCTTCGCCCCGGTGCTCGAGCGGGCGCGCGCGGACGGCGTGCGCGTGCGCGGCTACGTCTCCACCGTGCTCGGCTGCCCCTACCAGGGCGAGGTGCCGCTGGCGGACGTGGTGCGGGTGGCGCGCGCGCTGCACGCGATGGGCTGCGAGGAGGTCTCGCTCGGCGACACCATCGGCGTCGGCACCCCGGGCAAGGCCCGCGACATGCTGCGCGCGGTTGCCGGCGAAGTGCCGATGGAGCGGCTTGCGGTGCACTTCCACGACACCTACGGCCAGGCCCTGTCGAACATCCTCGCCTGCCTGGAGGAAGGCGTGGCGGTGGTGGACTCCTCGGTGGCCGGCACCGGCGGCTGCCCGTACGCGCGCGGCGCCAGCGGCAACGTCGCCAGCGAGGACGTCGTGTACATGCTGCACGGGCTCGGGATCGAGACCGGCATCGACCTGGACCGGCTGGTCGCCACCGGGCGCTGGCTGGCGGCCTTGCTGGGGCGCGAAAGCGGCAGCAAGGTCGGCCGCGCGCTGGCGGGGGCGTGAGCAGGCGCGCGCCAGACGCCCCGCCCCAGCCGCCCGCGCCGGGCGGCGAGGACACGCTGCTCGCGTTGCTGGGCGCGCTTGGTGACCCGGGCCTGCCGGACGACGCCCGCGCGCTGCTGCAGGACGCCGCCGACGCGCTGCAGGTCGCGCTGCTGGTGGCCGAGTCCGAGCGCGTCCGCTACCGCGCTCTGTTCGACGCGGTGCCCGACCCGGTGAGCGTGATCGCCTGGGACGGCACCGTGCTCGACCTCAACCGCGCCGGCGCCGAGGCGTACGGCCGTCCCGCGCACGAGATCATCGGCCAGGACATCAACGTGCTGAACCCGGACCTGCCGCGCGACCACATGGGGCCCGTGCGCGACACCCTCGCCAGCGGCCGCAGCCACGTGGTCGAGGTCACCAACATGCGGGCCGACGGCACCCGTTTCCCGGTGGAGGTGCACTCGGCCAACTTCGAGTACGAGGCGCAGCCGTGCGTGGTCGCGGTGGCGCGCGACATGAGCGGGCGCGCCGAGGCCGAGCTGCGCTACCGCGAGCTGATGGCGGTGGTGGACAAGGGCATCCTGGTGCGCGACGCCTCGGGCACGGTCGTCTACGCCAACGCCGCGGCCATGCGCATGCTCGACGTTGATCCGACCCTGGGCGTGGCCGAGTCGATGCGCCCGTCGCGCTGGAAGGTGATCGACGAGGACGGCAAGGAGCTGTCCGAGCAGGACATGCCCTCGTTCCGCGCACTGCGCCAGGGCAAGGCCGAGGACAACAAGGTGCTCGGCTTCTACCACCTGGGCCTGCGCAAGCTGACCTGGTTCGCGGTGACCTCGGTGCCGCAGTACGCGCCGGGCGCCGACCGGCCGCACCAGGTGCTGTCGCTGTTCACCGACGTCACCAAGCTCAAGCGCGACAGCGCGCTGTTCGCGCGCGTGCAGGAGATGGCGCACATCGGCGCCTGGGAGTGGGACTCGGCGCGCGACCGCCTGTACCTGAGCGGCGAGGCCATGCGCATGCTCGGCCTGGAGCACCCGCCCGGGACCATGCACGAGGCGCAGCAGGTGCTGGTCGAGAACGACCGCAAGCGCCTGCAGGCGGCGGTCGAGCGGCTGCTCGCCGGCGGCAGCGGCTTCGACCTGGAGCTGCGCGGCACCCGTGCCGGGGAGACGTTCTGGGTGCGCGTGATCGGCGAGTCCGAGGCCGGCAACCCGCTGGCCCTGCATCTCACCGGCACCGTGCAGGACATCACCGAGCGCAAGCGCGCCGAGGAGGCGCTGCGGGTGCAGGCGCGCACCGACCCGCTCACCGGAATGCTCAACCGCGACGCCATCCTCGGCCAGGTCGCCGACTGGCTCGACGATCCGGCGATGTCGCGCTTCGCGGTGCTGTACGTCGACCTGGACCGCTTCAAGGTGGTCAACGACGTGCTCGGCCACGCCGCCGGCGACGGCCTGCTGGTGTCGGTGGCGCGGCGCATCGGCGACGCAGTCGGCGAGGAAGGGCTGGTCGCGCGTTTCGGCGGCGACGAGTTCCTGGTGGTGTGCGGCGCCTCCGACGACCCCGGCCGCCCCGAACGCATCGCCAACGCGATCGTGGATGCGCTCGGCGAGAGCTTCCACTTCGAGGACGAGGACTTCGCGATCACCGCCAGCATCGGCATCGCCCACTCCCCCACCGACGGCAGCACCGTGCAGGCGCTGATCCAGAACGCGGACGCGGCGATGTACGACTCCAAGCGCCGCATCCGCAACGGCTGGCAGGCCTACACCCCGGCGCTGGCGAAGTCGCGCGAGGAGCGCCTGCGGGTGGAGACGCACCTGCGGCGCGCGGTCGAGAACGACGAGTTCCACCTTGTCTACCAGCCGCAGGTCGAGCTCGCCAGCGGCCGCATCGTCGCCGCCGAGGCGCTGATCCGCTGGGACAACCCGCAACTGGGCGAGATGCGCCCGGACCACTTCATCGCGCACGCGGAGGTCACCGGCGACATCGTGCGCATCGGCAACTGGGTGCTGCGCGAGGCCTGCCGCCAGGCGCGCGCCTGGCGCGACAGCGGGCCCGGCGACGTGCGGATCGCGGTCAACGTCTCCTACCGGCAGTTCCTGGGCGACGACCTGGCGATCACCGTGCGCGCGCTGCTGGAGGAGTTCGGGCTGCCTGGCGACGCGCTCGAGCTCGAGTTCACCGAGCGCGTGCTGATCGAGGACGCGCCCGACACCCAGCGCAACTTCGCCGCGCTGCGCGCGCTCGGCGTGAAGCTGGCGATCGACGACTTCGGCGAGGGCTATAGCGCGCTCAACTACCTGCGCCGGCTGCCGATCCACGGGCTCAAGCTGAGCCAGATGTTCGTGCACGGCGTGCCCGGCAACGAATCCGACGTGGCGGTGTGCCAGGCGGTAGCCGGGATCGCGCGCAGCCTCGGGCTCGGCCTGGTCGCCGAGGGCGTGGAGACCGGGGCGCAGCGCGACTTCCTGATCGCGCTCGGGGTGCCGGTCGGCCAGGGCTTCCTGTTCGCACCCGGGCTGGCCCCGGACGAGTTCGCGGCGCGGCTGGCGGGCTCGACCTCGGAGACCGTCACCGCATGAGCGCTCGCGACTGGTCGATCCGGCCGATCGCGCCCGCGGACGATGCCGCGGTCGCGCGCATCATCCGCACCGTGATGCCCGAGTTCGGCGCCTGTGGCGAGGGCTTCGCGATCAACGACCCCGAGGTGGACTGGATGTCGCGCGCCTACGCGGCCCCGCGCAACGCCTACTTCGTGCTCGAGCGCGACGGCTCCGTGCTGGGCGGTGGCGGGATCGCGCCGCTGGTCGCCGGGCCGGCGGACACCTGCGAACTGCGCAAGATGTACTTCCTGCCCGAGGCCCGCGGACTGGGCGCGGGCACGGCGATGATGGCCCGCTGCCTGGAGGCGGCGCGCGCCGCCGGGTTCGCCCGCTGCTACCTGGAAACCCTCACCGGGATGGGCGCGGCGCAGCGCCTGTACGCGCGCAGCGGCTTCCGCCGCATCGAGGGCCCGCTGGGGGCCACCGGGCACGGCGGCTGCAATACGTTCTACCTCCGCGACCTGTAAAATCGCGGCTTTCCCCGCAGGATCGCCCGATGCAACTGAATGCCTCACGCGCCGTGATCACCGGCGGCGTGTCCGGACTCGGACTCGCCGTGGCCCGCCACCTGGTCGCCAAGGGCGGCAAGGTCGCGCTGCTCGACGTCAACGAGGAGAAAGGCGCCGAAGCGGTCGCCGGACTCGGCGACGGCAACGCGCGCTTCTTCCGCACCGACGTCACCGACGAGGCGCAGGTCGAGGCGACGCTGGCCCAGGCCCGCGGGTTCCTGGGTGGCCTGAACGTGGCCGTGAACTGCGCCGGCATCCTTGGCGCCGGGCGCGTGCTCGGCAAGGAAGGCCCGATGCCACTGTCGCGCTTCCAGGCCACGGTCATGGTGAACCTGGTCGGCAGCTTCAACGTCGCCAAGGCCGCCGCCGCGCTGATGCAGGAGAACGAAACGGGCGAGGACGGCGAGCGCGGCGTGATCGTCAACACCGCGTCGGTCGCGGCCTACGAGGGCCAGATCGGCCAGGCCGCCTATTCCGCCTCGAAGGGCGGCGTGGTCGGCATGACCCTGCCGATGGCGCGCGAGCTGGCGCGCTTCGGGATCCGGGTGATGACCATCGCCCCGGGCGTGTTCTGGACCCCGATGGTGGACGGCATGCCGGACAGCGTGCAGGAGTCGCTCGCTGCCTCGATCCCGTTCCCCTCGCGCCTCGGCAAGCCGGAGGAATACGCCTCGCTGGTCGCGTACATCCTCGGCAACACCTACCTCAACGGCGAGACCATCCGCCTCGACGGCGCGACGCGCCTGGCACCGAAGTAAGCACTCCATGAAGGCCTACGACATCAAGAAGGGCAACGTCGTCGAGCACAACGGCGGCGTCTACCAGGTCCGCGACATCGAGCGCAGCTCGCCGCAGGGCCGCGGCGGCAACGTCAAGTACCGTTTCACGCTGTACTCCGTGCCGGGCGGCAACAAGCTCGACCTCAGCCTCGGCGCCGAGGACGACCTGCGCGAGGTGGAGCTGACGCGCCGGCAGGCGACCTACTCCTACCGCGACGGCGAGGCTTTCGTGTTCCTGGACGACGAGGACTACACGCCGTACACGCTCGACGCCGACCTGGTCGGCGACGACGCCGGCTACATCGTGGACGACCTGTCCGGCTGTTACGTGCAACTCATCGACGACACGCCGGTGGCGCTGCAACTCCCGCAGAGCGTGGCGATCGAGGTGGTCGAGACGCCGCCGGAGCTCAAGGGCGGCACCGCCACCAAGCGGCCGAAGCCGGCGACGCTGTCCACCGGCATCGAGATCCTGGTGCCCGAGTACGTCGCCAGCGGCGAGAAGGTGTGGGTCAACACCACCACCGGCGAGTTCGCCGGCCGCGCGGACTGATCGCGGCGCCAGCGCCGCTCCTACACGCGCAGCTCCATCCACTTCCGCGCCATGCGGCGGACCGACGCGTCCGCCGCTTCGTCGCGCGCCAGTTCGGCGATCCCGCGCCACGCCAGCGCGTGCGACTCGTCGCTGACCACGAAGGCTTCGTCCGCGCCCGCACGCACCACGTAGCGCACGTCGTAGTGCCAGTGCGGCGGCACGCCCTTGTGCTCGGGGATCCAGTGGCGGTCGAGGTCGAAGATCGCGTCGCCCTCGAGCCGCAGGTCCGGCAGCCCGGACTCCTCCCCGGCTTCCTTGAGCGCTGCGCGCGCCAGGTCGTCGTCGCCGTCGGCATGGCCGCCGAGCTGGAGCCACAGCCCGAGCTTGCGGTGGTGGGTCAGCAGGGTGCGCGCGCCGTCCGCGGCGACCAGCCAGGCGGAAGCGGTGAAGTGCCCGGCGAGCCGCTCGCGCAGGAACCCGTGGCCGCCTTCCGCCAGCAGTTCCTCGAACAGCGCGACCGTGCCCGCTTCGCCCGGCCAGCGCCGGCGGTAGTCCGCCAGCGCGGCCTGCAACGGGCGTCGCGGGTCAGTCCCCGGCACCCGCGCCGGCGTCCTGCTCGTGCTTGCGCCTGACCCAGAACTCGGCGTTGCGGATCCCCAGGCCCTCGGGGTCGAAGCGCAGTTCACCGCCCGCCTTGCGCTGGCGTTCGTAGTCGCGCAGCGCGGCGAGCGCCGGCTTCTGCAGGATGATGATCGCGACCAGGTTGAGCCAGGCCATCAGGCCGACGCCGATGTCGCCGAAGCCCCAGGCCGCGCTGGTGGTGCGCAGCACGCCCCAGACCACCGCGGCCAGGATCACCACCCGCAGCAGCTGGATCAGCCACGGCCGGTGCACCTTGCGGTTGATGTAGGCGACGTTGGTCTCGGCCATGTAGTAGTACGTGACCAGCGTGGTGAACACGAAGAACAGCACCGCCAGCGCCACGAAGCCCGCGCCCCAGCCCGGCAGCGCGGAGTCCACCGCCGCCTGCGGGAAGTCGGGACCGGCCACCGCACCCGGCAGCGCCTGGTACAGGAAGCCACCGGCGACCGCCGGATCGGGGATGTTGTACATGCCGGTCGACAGGATCATGAAGGCGGTCGCGCTGCACACCAGCAGCGTGTCCACGTAGACCGCGAACGCCTGCACGAAGCCCTGCTGCGCCGGGTGCGCGACCTCGGCGGCGGCGGCCGAGTGCGGACCGGTGCCCTGCCCGGCCTCGTTCGAGTAGACGCCGCGCTTGACGCCCCACTCGATCGCCAGGCCGACCATCGCGCCGAAGCCGGCGTCGAATCCGAAGGCGCTGCCGATGACCATCTGGAACATCGCCGGCAGGCGGTCGGCGTTGAGCACCATCAGCGCCACCGCGACGATGATGTAGGCCGCGGCCATGAACGGGACCACGACCTCGGCGAAGGTCGCGATCCGCTTGACGCCGCCGTAGATGATCAGCGCGAGCCCGACGGTGATCACCGCTGCCAGCGCCAGCGGCGGCACCTCGAACGCGTTGACCATGCTCTCGGACAGCGTGTTGATCTGCACGATCGGCAGCAGGAAGCCGCAGGCCGCGATGGTGACCACCGCGAACAGCCACGCGTACCACTTCTGCCCCATCGCCTTCTCGATGTAGTAGGCGGGGCCGCCGCGGTACTGGCCGTTGTCGTCGCGCTCCTTGTAGATCTGCGCCAGGGTGCACTCGACGTAGGAAGTCGAGGCGCCGAGGAACGCCATCACCCACATCCAGAACACCGCGCCCGGGCCGCCGAACGCGATCGCGGTGGCGACGCCGGCGATGTTGCCGGTGCCGACGCGGCCGGCGAGCGACATGGCCAGCGCCTGGAACGACGAAACGCCCGACTGCGAGGACTTGTTGTTGGCCATCAGCCGCAGCATCTCCGGCACGCCGCGCACCTGCATGAAGCGCGTGCGGATGGAGAAGTACAGGCCCAGCGCCAGGCACAGGTAGATGAGCGCGGGGCTCCAGATGATCGCGTTGATCGCGTCGAGGGTCTCTTGCAAGACAGCCGCTCCCCTGCGGAAAAGAGCCGTGAGCCTACCAGCCCCCGCGACCGCTGCGCACCCCCATGGATGCGGTGCGCGCGGGGCGCCGACCCTGCCATAGGTCATGCCTTGCCGCTTGATTCGGCGCTGGGGTAAGGTGCTGCGTCGCCCACCGCGCTGCGCGGCGGGCCGGGGTCAATGGGGATTTCAATGCTCGACAACCTGTTCAGGACCAAGCCGATCGCTCCCGCGGGGCACGTGGACGCCGGCGAACCCTTCGAAGGCTCGCTGCAGGGCGAGGTCACCCTCAAGCGCACGCTCACGGGCACCCAGCTGATCCTGCTCGGCATCGGCGCGGTCATCGGCGCCGGCATCTTCGTGCTCACCGGCCAGGCGGCGGCCGAGTACGCCGGCCCCGCGGTGATGCTCAGCTTCGTGCTCGCCGGCCTCGCCTGCGCCTTCGCCGGCCTGTGCTACGCCGAGTTCGCGGCCATGCTGCCGGTCTCGGGCAGCGCCTACTCCTATTCCTATGCCACCCTCGGCGAGGGCGTGGCCTGGTTCATCGGCTGGTGCCTGGTGCTCGAGTACCTGTTCGCGGCCTCGACCGTGGCGGTCGGCTGGTCCGGGTACCTGAATGCGTTCCTGGGCAACTTCGGCGCGCAACTGCCCGAAGCGCTGGCCAGCGCGCCCTACGTGTACGAGGCGGCCACCGGAAAGTTCGTCGGCACCGGCGCGATCCTGAACCTGCCGGCGGTGCTGATCATCGCCGCGGTCAGCGGCGTCGGCTACGTCGGCATCAGCCAGTCGGCGTTCGTGAACTCGATCATCGTCGCGATCAAGGTCACCGTGATCGTGATGTTCATCGGCTTCGGCCTGCAGTACGTGGACCCGTCCAACTGGGAGCCGTTCATCCCGGCCAACGAGGGCGGCACCCGCTACGGCATGGAAGGCGTGATCCGCGCCTCGGCGGTGGTGTTCTTCGCCTACATCGGCTTCGACGCGGTCTCGACCGCCGCCGGCGAGGCCAAGAACCCGCAGCGCGACATGCCGATCGGCATCCTCGGCTCGCTCGCGGTCTGCACCCTGCTCTACATCCTGATGAGCGCGGTGCTGACCGGCATGATGCCGTTCGCGCAGCTCGGCACCCCGGAGCCGGTCTCGACCGCGCTCAACAACTACCCGGCCCTGGGCTGGCTGCAGACCCTGGTCGAGATCGCCGCGATCGCGGGCCTGGCCTCGGTGATCCTGGTGATGCTGATGGCGCAGCCGCGCATCTTCTATTCGATGGCGCAGGACGGCCTGATGCCGAAGATGTTCGGCCGCTGCCACCCGAAGTACCGCACGCCGCACATCGGCACGGTGATCGTGGGCGTGATCGCGGCGCTGCTGGCCGGCCTGCTGCCGGTCGGCTTCCTCGGCGACATCGTCTCGATGGGCACGCTGCTGGCGTTCGCGGTGGTCAGCATCGGCGTGCTGATCCTGCGCTACACCCGGCCGAACGTGCAGCGCCCGTTCAAGGTGCCGTTCGCGCTCCTGATCTGCCCGCTCGGCTTCCTGTCGTGCATGTACCTGTTCTGGCAGGTGTTCCGCGAGCACTGGCACCTGCTGGTCGGCTGGCTGGTGATCGGCGCGATCGTGTACGCGCTGTACGGATACCGCCACAGCAAGCTCCGCGCCGGCTAAGCAAGCAAGGCAATGCAGACGCGCAAGATCGGTCCCGTGCTGGCGACCTTCGTGGTCGCCAACAACATGATCGGCTCGGGGTTCTTCCTGCTCCCGGCCAGCCTCGCCGCCTCCGGCGCGATCACCGCCTTCAGCTGGGTCATCGGCACCCTGCTGGCGGTCGTGCTGGGCGGCGCGTTCGCGCGGCTGGCGCGCGACTACCCCGACCTCTCCTCCGCCGACGACTACGTGCGCCCGGCGCTCGGGCGCGACGCCAGCTTCCTCGCCTCGACCCTGTACTGGGCGTCCTCGTGGATCGGCAACAACGCGATCGCGGTGGCCGCGTTCGGCTACCTGGTGACGCTGCTGCCGCTCGACGGCGGCGACCCGCAGGTGCAGGTCGCCGGGCAGATCGTGCTGATCTGGCTGATGTTCGCGATCAACCTGCTCGGCCCGAAACCTGTCGCCAGGTTCCAGTCGCTGTGCGTGGTGTTCGGGCTGGCGCCCGTTGCGCTGGTGCTCCTGTTCGGCTGGGGCAGCTTCGACCGCGGCATCTACGAGGCCGCCTGGAACGTGTCCGGGCAGTCCGACGCGGCGGTGGTGTTCGGTTCGCTCTCGCCGGTGTTCTGGGCCTTCGTCGGCCTCGAGACCGGCGCGATGATCGCCGGCCTGGTGCGCGACCCCGACCACGACGTGCCGCTGGCGACGCTCGGCGGCGTGCTGCTCGCGGGTACGGTCTACGTCGTGTCCTCGGTGCTGGTGATGGGCATCGTGCCGGCGGCCGAGCTAGAGGCCTCGAGCGCGCCCTTCGCGCTGGTCGCGGCCGAGATCTTCGGGCCGTGGGCAGCGGTGGCGATCGCCGCCGCCGCGGCGCTCAAGGCCACCGGCACGCTCGGCGGCTGGATGCTGGTGAGCGGCGAGACCGGCGCGCGCGCGGCGCAGCACGGCTACCTGCCGGCGATCTTCGGCCGCCTGAACAGCCGCGGCGCCGCCGGCTGGGGCCTGCTCATCATCGCCTCGGCGATGTCGCTGATCGCGATCCTGACGCTGTCGCCCAAGGTCTCCGGGCAGTTCGGGGTAATCATCAACATCGTGGTCAACCTGGTGGTGCTGGCCTACGCCGCCGCCGGGCTGAGCCTGGTGGTGGGCACGCGCGAGCGCCGGCCCAGCCTGCGCGACCGCCTGCTCGGCATCGGCGCGCTGGTCGCCTGTGCACTGCTGTTCGCGTCCTCGTCGGTGGACATGATGGTGGGTGCGGCGGGCGCCATGGCGCTGGCCTGGATCCTGTACCGGATCTTCGGCCGCCGGGGCTAAACTGGGCGGCATGAACGCCGCCCCCGCCTATGACGGCCAGCGCCTGCGCCACCTGGCCGGCGAGCTGATCACCAACGTCCGCGAACTCGCCCAAGCGGGCTGGACGCCGGCGACCAGCAGCAACTTCTCGCAGCGCCTGGACGAGCGCCACGTCGCGATCACCGTGTCCGGGCGCGACAAGGGCCGCCTGACCGAGGCCGACATCATGGTCGTCGACCTCGACGGCCGCGCCGTCGGCAGCGACCACCGCCCCTCCGCCGAGACCCTGCTGCACACCCAGCTCTACGCGCGCTTCGCCGAGATCGGCTGCGTGCTGCACACCCATTCGCGGGTACAGACCGTGGCCTCGCGCCTGTTCGCCGGCGCCGGGCACGTGCGGCTGGAGGGCTACGAGCTGCTCAAGGCCTTCCACGGCAACACCACGCACGAGACCAGGATCGACCTGCCGGTGCTGCCCAACAGCCAGGACATGGCGACCCTCGCCGCGCAGGTGGACGCGCTGCTCGACGAGCGCTGCATGTGGGGCTACCTGATCGACGGCCACGGCCTGTATGCCTGGGGGCGCGACATGGCCGAAGCGCGCCGCCACCTGGAGGCGTTCGAATTCCTGCTCGGCTGCGAGCTCGACCTGAGGAACCTGCAATGCCCGGTGTGACCACCCAGGCGACCGGCCCGGCAACGGCCAGCCGGCTGCGCATCTTCCGCGACGACCATCCCGACGAGGCGCTGCTGTCCACGCAGGACCGCGGGGAGATGGCACGCGAGCTGGCCGCGATCGGCGTCACCTTCGAGCAGTGGGAAGCCTCGCGGCCGGTGATGCCGGGCGCCTCGCCCGAGGAGGTCATGGAGGCCTACCGCGCCGACATCGACCGGCTGGTCGCCGAGCGCGGCTTCCGCAGCGTGGACGTGGTCAGCATCGCGCCGGACCACCCGCAACGCGAGGCGATGCGCGCGAAGTTCCTCGACGAGCACTTCCACAAGGAAGACGAGGTGCGTTTCTTCGTCGCCGGCTCAGGTCTGTTCACCCTGCACGTGGGCGACCGCGTTTACGAGGTCCTGTGCACGCAGGGCGACCTGATCGCGGTGCCGGACTCGACCACCCACTGGTTCGACATGGGCCCGGAGCCGAGCTTCGTCGCGATCCGCTTCTTCACCGAACCCGACGGCTGGGTCGGCCACTTCACCGGCACCGACATCGCCCGGCGCTTCCCTCGCTACGAATGACACATGATTCTTGCCACAGATTGCACAGATTTCAAAACGATTTACACAGAGGTTTTTATGTTTTTTGATCCTTTTGAATCTGTGAAATCTGTGGCCAAAGATACTTCCAAGTGACGACGATCCTGACGGACATCGAGGGGACCACTAGCAGCATCTCGTTCGTGAAGGAGGTGCTGTTCCCGTTCGCGCGCAGGGCGCTGCCGGGGTTCGTGCGCACGCACGGCGACGACCCGGAGGTGCGGCGCTGGCTGGACGCGGTGGCGGCCGAGCACGGCGCCATGTGCGACGACGCGATGATCGTCGAGACCCTGCAGGGCTGGATCGACCAGGACCGCAAGCACACCGCGCTCAAGGCGCTGCAGGGCATGGTCTGGCGCGAGGGCTACCTGTCGGGCGAGCTCCGCGCCGACATGTACCCGGACGCGGTCGCCGGCCTCCAGCGCTGGCACGCCGCCGGGCACCGGCTGGCGTTGTATTCGTCGGGCTCGGTGGCGGCGCAGAAGCTGCTGTTCGCGCATACCGACGCCGGCGACCTGGCCTCGCTGTTCGATGCCTTTTTCGACACCGAGGTCGGGCACAAGCGCGAGTCCGGCAGCTACGCCACGATCGCCAGCCAGCTCGGCGTCGAGGCCGGCGACATCGTGTTCCTGTCGGACGTGGTCGAGGAACTGGACGCAGCGCGCGAGGCCGGCATGCGCACGGTGCTGCTGGACCGCCGCGAGGACTATCCGCAGCCCCGTACCAAGGCCGAATGCAACGGCCATCCGCGCGTCGGGTCCTTCTCCGCGGTGGACCCGTACCTGTAGGAGCGGCGCTAGCGCCGCGACCGGGAAACAGCTCGCCGCCATGGCGGCTCCTACGGTCGCGGCGCGAGCGCCGCTCCTACATTCCGTCGGCTAGGCGGTAGCGGGTGCTGGCGCGCTGTTCGCCGCGCCAGCGGTCCATGTAGCGGACCTCCACGGTGTGTTCGCCGATCGCGAGGTCGGTCGGCAGCGCGCCGCGCCACAGGTGGTGCGACGGTTCCGCCTCTGGCGAGCGGTCCCAGCCCCGCAGTTCGGTGGCCAGGTCGTCGCGCACGTTCTCCACCACCAGGCGCGGATCGGGCTGCAGCACCTTGCGCATCGGACGCCACGCGCCCTCGTCCACGCGGTATTCGACGACGGTGTCGTCCATGCCCATGTAGACGTTCGCGTAGACGCCGAAGGCCGGGTAGGCGCCGCGGCGCAGCACCTTCGGCGCATGCAGCCCGATCGTGGCGTCGTCCGGATCCCTGGCGTTGTGCCAGTACAGCGCGTAGTCGCCGCCCTGCCCGGCCACCAGCCGCGCGTAACCGTTCGGCGTGCCGTCGGCCATGGTCGCGTCGGGGACGCCGGCCGCGTCCTCCACGCCCGACCAGAACGCGCCGCAGGCGGCGCCGACGTTGTACTCGTGCACGTGCCCGTGGAAGACGTGCCGCTGCGTGTGCCTGTGCCCGCTCAGCACCAGCACGCGGGGGAACGGCTGCAGCAACGCGAGCAGGCGTTCGCGGTCGGCGGCGCGGAACGCGTCATCGAACAGCGGGATGTGGAGGGCGAGCACCAGCAGCCGGTCCTTCGGCACGCCCGGCAGGTAGGCCTCGAGGAAGTCGAACTGGTCGTCGCGCAGGCCGCCGAGGTAGGCGGGGCGCCGGCCCGGTTGCGCGATGACGTCGTCCAGGCCGATGAAGCTCGCCTGCGGCTCCTCCCAGGCCACGGTGTCCGGGCCGTAGGTGCGGTGGAAGGTCGCGAGCGAAGCGGCGTCGTCCGCGGCGTCGCCGTCGAGATCGTGGTTGCCGGCGACGTGCAGCCAGGGCACGCCCAGCGAGGTGGTGACCTTGTTGATCGTCGGATACAGCGACAGGTCGTCGGCGACGATGTCGCCCAGGCTCAGGCCCAGCCGTGCCGTGGTGCCCTCCAGCGGCTGGACGATGTCGGTGTAGTAGTCGTCTATGTCGACCAGCGACGCGACCTGCGGGTCGGCGAACACCAGCACCTCGAGGGCGTCGCCAGCCGCGCGCGGCGGCGACAGCGCCACGTCGAAGCGGCCGTCGTCGGCGTCGGCGATGTGCCAGAACGACGGCAGGCCGTCGTCGCCGCGTCCGAACGCACGACCAGGGGGCTTGATGGCGAATACCACGTCGCCCTTCGCGGCTTCGATGGCATAGCTGCCGTCCGCGGCGCTGCGCACGATCGCGCGGCCGTTGGAGAGGCCGATGCCGCCGATGCCCTGCTCGCCGGCATCGTGCAGGCCGTTGCCGTTGGCGTCCTCGAACACGATGCCGGAGGCGGTGCCGGCAACTGCGGGGGCCGAAAAGAACAGGAGGATTGCAAACACCCATCCTGTGGGAGCGCGCCTTGCGCGCGATCGCGGCCAAGGGCTGCTCCCACAAGGGCCGGGGCGGTGACGGATCACCTGCCGCTCCTCGCCGCGGCCAGCACGCTCCCGTCGGCGACCATGCCGACCGCTTCGCGCACGTCGCGGTCCAGCGCGCGGTCGTGCGCGAGGAAGGCGATGCGCTCGCGGATCGCAGCGTGCGCGGCGGCCACCGCATGGCCCGGACGGGCCCCGCCCTCGACCATCGCGAGGCGCAGGTCCAGGGCCTGGGCCGCGGTCATCAGTTCCAGCGCCAGCACCTTGCCGAGATCGTCCACCATCGCGAGCACGTGGCGCGCCTCGTTGGCGCCCATGGACACGTGGTCCTCGGCGTTGGCCGAGGTCGGGATCGAATACACCGAGGCCGGCATCGCGCGCGTGGCGAGGTCGTTGACGATCGCCGCCGCGGTGTACTGCACGATCATGAAGCCGGACTCGGTGCCGTCGGCGTTGCCGACCAGGAAGGCCGGCAGGCCGTCGCTGGTCGCCGGGTCCACCAGCTTGTTCAGGCGGCGCTCGCTGATCGAGGCCAGCACCGGGATCGCCGCCTTGACGTAGCTCATCGCCAGCGCCAACGGCATGCCGTGGAAGTGGCCGGCCGAGATCACCTGGCGGTCAAGGCGCGCGTCGCCGGCGTCCGGGAACACCAGCGGGTTGTCGGTGACCGCGTTGAGCTCGATCTCGAGCACGCGCGCGGCCTGGGCCGCGGCGTCGCGCACCGCGCCGTGCACCTGCGGCACGCAGCGCAACGAGTAGCTGTCCTGCGGCTGCACCTTCTTGCCGGGGACGCGGTCGTAGGCGATGTCGGCCAGGGTGGAGCCCGCCAGCAACGCGCGCATCCGCGCCGCCACGTGGACCTGCCCTGGATGCGGACGCAGCGCGTGCACCTCTTCCGCGAACGCGCCAAGACGGCCGGCGAAGGCGTCCAGCGTCATCGCCGCCGCGAGGTCGGCGGTGTCCAGCAAATCCTCCAGCTTCGCCAGCGCCAGCACGCCGGTCGCCAGCATCTGCGCGGTGCCGTTGTTGAGCGCGAGGCCTTCCTTGATCGTCAGCGTGACCGGTTGCAGGCCGGCGCGCGCGAGTGCCTCGCCACCGGGCAGGCGTTCGCCACCGAAGAACGCCTCGCCGCCGCCAAGCAGCACGATCGCCAGGTGCGACAGCGGCGCCAGGTCGCCCGAGGCGCCGACCGAGCCGAGCTGCGGCACCACCGGCACCACCCCGGCGTTGAGCATGGCCGCGAGCGCCTGCACGGTGCCGACCCGGATCCCGGAGTGCCCGCGCAGCAGGGTGTTGATGCGGATGCACAGCATCGCCCGCACCACCTCCGGCGCGAACGGCTCGCCCACGCACACGGCATGGGTCTCGATCAGGTTGCGCTGCAGCTTCTCGGACGCGCCGCGCAGCGCGTGCCCGGCGCCGGCCAGCAGCTTGTCGGCGTTCATGCCGAAACCGGTGGTCACGCCGTAGATCGGCGCGCCCTGCTCGGCCTTGTCGGCGAGGAACGCGGCGGCGCGCGCCACGTTGCGCAACGCTCCCTCGTCGAGCGTGACGCTGGCACCGCGGGCGACCGCGACCAGCTGCGCGCGGGTCAGCGAGCGGCCGTCGAGATGGACCGGCTCCCCGGCGAGCGCGCTCATGCCAGCGCCTCGCGCAGCCGTTCCACGAGGGCGTCCTCGGCGACCTCGAACTGCTCGCCGCGGCGCAGGTCCTTGACCGCCACCGCGTTGCGCGCGGCCTCGTCGCTGCCGCGGATGAGCGCAAAGCGGATGCCCGCACGGTCGGCGTACTGCAGCTGCTTCGCCAGCTTGCGCGGCTCGAGCTGGGTCTCGACCTTGAAGCCGGCGGCGCGCAGCCGCTGCGACAGCGTCAGCGCGTCGCCGAGCATGGCGTCGTCCATCAGCGCGACCAGCACGTCCACCGGGCTTTCCGCCGCCGGCAGCAGGCCGGCCTCGCGCAGCTGGTAGAACAGCCGGGTCAAACCGATGGAGATGCCGACGCCGGGCAGCTTCGACTTGGTGTAGTGGCTGGCGAGGTCGTCGTAGCGGCCGCCGGAGCAGATCGAGCCGATCTCCGGGTGCGCGTCGAGCGTGGTCTCGTAGACGATGCCGGTGTAGTAGTCGAGGCCGCGCGCGATCGACAGGTTGAGGGCATAGCGGTGCTCGGGGACACCAAGCGCCTTGAGCTGGTCCAGCACCAGCCGAAGTTCCTCGCGGCCCTCCTCGAACAGCGGGGTGCCGCTGCCGAGCGCCTCGAGCTGTGCCAGCGCGTCGGCGTGGCCGGTCGAGCGCACGCGCGAGAAGGCCATGAGCTTCGCGACGACGTCGGACGCCAGGCCGAAGTCGCCGCCGGCCAGGGTCGCCGCCACCGCCTCCTCGCCGCGCTTGTCGAGCTTGTCGAGCTCGCGCAGCACCAGCAGCTGGCGCTCGCCGTCGATGCCCTGCCCCTCGAAGAAGCCGCGCAGCAGCTTGCGGTGGTTGAACTGGATGGTGAACTCGCCGATCGCCAGGCGCTCGAACACGGCGTTGATCACCGCCGGGATCTCGGCGTCGAAGCGCGGCGACAGGCCGTCCTTGCCGATCACGTCGATGTCGCACTGGTAGAACTCGCGGAAGCGCCCGCGCTGGGCCCGCTCGCCGCGGTACACGCGCTGCATCTGGTAGCGGCGGAACGGGAACGCCAGCTCGTGCTCGTGCTCGGCCACGTAGCGGGCCAGCGGCACGGTCAGGTCGAAGCGCAGGGCCAGCTCGGGCAGCCCGGGGCCGCCCTTCTCGAGGGCGCCGGTGGATTGGACGAAGTAGACCTGGCGCTCGGTCTCGCCCCCGGACTTGGTCAGCAGCACGTCGGTGAGCTCGAACACGGGGGTCTCGACCGGCAGGAAGCCGTAGGACTCGAAGGTGCCGCGGATGGCGTCGAGCATGCGCTGGAAGGCGACCTGGTCGCGCGGCAGCAGTTCCATGACGCCGGGCGGGGTGCGGGGCTTGATCAAGGGGGCTCCGGAGACTGAATCCGTGGACAGTTTACCGGTCCGCTACTTGCCCGGGACCCTCGGGGGTCCGTAAAATGGGTGGCTCACCTGTCGGGGTGTAGCTCAGCCTGGTAGAGCGCTACGTTCGGGACGTAGAAGTCGCAGGTTCAAATCCTGTCTCCCCGACCAAAGATCCTGGAACCGGCCCTTGCGGCCGGTTTTTTGTTGGCCGTGCCGTCGGGACGTGGACTCGGCTTCGGATGGGCGCTCCTGCGGGAAGGCGGGGGCCCTGCCCTCCTCCAGAGCGTTTTGAGTCGTCGGTCAGGACCCCCGCCTTCCCGCAACGCTCAACCGCGCTCGAGCTCTGCTGCCGGCTAGTTGGCCACGGTCAGCCGGCACAGGTCCGGCTCGGGGTCGAAAAGGAAGCGCTCGCCACCCAGGGGACGGAAGCAGGGCTTGAACAGCCGGCTGCCCAGGCCGGCCGGAGAGCGGAGGCCGTCGGTGCGCTTGCCGTCCACGATCGGGCCGTCTACGCGCAGCGCGCTGAGGCGGGAGAGGACGGTCGGGTGCAGCTTCAGCTTGCCGCCGTTGTAGCCGGACTCGAGTGCATAGCGCTCCAGGCTCCGCGGTTTCCGGCGGTAGATCTTCATTGCCTCCTGCGGGTCGTGCAGTTCACTGGTCAGGTCCTCGTTGACGCCGGGATGGTCGGCGGCAATGCCGTAGGCCCGCAGCTTGGCGAGCATCCAGTTGAGACTGACGCCGCTGAGCCGGCCTTCCTCGTAGCCGCCGCCCACGTCCGAGTGCGCGCCGGAGAACCACACCTCGTCGACCTTGGCGTCGAGCCACGCGTCGGCGGCCTCATCCGTGTAGGTCCAGGGTTCTCCGTCGGGCGTCCGCGTGCAGTGGTGCAGCAGGTGGCGACGCGTCAGCAGGATCGGGGTGAAGTCCCAGGCGCGGTTGTCGTCCAGCGACATGGCATGCGCTGCCTTGCGCACGTTGCAGAGCTGGTCGGCGTATTGCCGGTTCTCGCCCTCGACGTCCTCGTCCTCGTCGGGGAGGCCCATCGACTCCACGGTGTCCCACAGGCCCATGAACTCGACCGTCGCCGGCCGGAACTCCAGGCCGAGGCGGGCCTGCGCGGCGGCGATCCTTTTCCTGCGCAACTCGTCGCTGATGTCGCCCTTGTAGGCGTCGAACAGGACATCGGCGATCTGGCGTGCCCGTGCCTCCTTGGCGACGGGCTCCACGGGCAGTCCGCCGTAGTGCAGCAGCGAGGCGAGCACGCGAGCCGAGTAGGCGCCCCTGCTGAAGCCGAACAGGAAGACGCGGTCGCGTTCGTGGTGGTTCATGAGCAGGTAGGCGTAGGCCTGCTTGATCCGGTAGCGGAAACCCCAGCCGGTGGCCGCGCCGACCAGCTTGTCCTTCGCGCCGATGCCTTCGACGTAGAACGTGTCCACCGTGTCGCCCGCATCCTCGGACAGGATGAGGTTGAGCTTCATGACGTTGGTCCGCGACTCGAAGTCGTTCGCGGTGCCGTCCATGAAGACGGCGATGTCGTGCGGCGGCGGCAGCTTGGCGCGCGAGCGCATGGTCCAAGGGTTGCTGACGCAGCCCGCCGTCGCGCAACAGGCAAGCACGATGACCAGAAGTCTCTTCATTCCCCTCTCCCTGGAGTACGCACACCGCTCCGTGGCCGGAGCCCCCGCGGCCGATTGTGCAGCGACAGTGGCGCCTGCGCGACTCCCCCGGGCTGGCGACCGCGGCCCCCTCAGGCCGAGCCGAGCCGTCGCCGGAGCTCCCCCAGCCGGAGGTCCCCCGGGGCGCCGGGGGAGACGCGGGCGGCTAGGCTGGCTTCGGGGTCGCCTTCGGCCCAGCGGGCGGGGTCGGCGGCCTGGCGGTAGGCGTCGCGGAAGGGGGTGCCCTGGCGGGCGAGGTCGACGGCGAGGTCGGTGGCGTACATGGCGGGTTCTAGGGCGGCGCGCATGGCCTCCTCGTTCCAGCGCATGCGGCGCAGGAGGTCGGGGAGCAGCGCGAGGGCCTGGATGCCCCTGCCGAAGCCGTGGAACAGGGCGCCCTTGGAAACCTGGAGGTCGCGGTGGTAGCCGGAGGGCAGCGACAGCAGGTGTTCGAGTTCGGCCTTGGCGGCGGCGACGCTGGCGTAGGTGCCGCGCATGAGTTCGATGACGTCGGGGTTGCGCTTGTTGGGCATGATCGAGCTGCCGGTGGTGTACTGCGGCGGCAGCGCGACGAAGCCGAACTCGGCGCTGGTGAACAGCGACAGGTCCCAGGCCAGGCGGCGCAGGTCGAGCATGGCGCTGCCGAGGGCTTCCAGCGCGGCCAGTTCGAACTTGCCGCGCGAGAGCTGGGCGTAGCTGGCGGCGAGCTGCAGGCGGCCGAAGCCGAGAGCCTCGGTGGAATGGTCGCGGTCCAGCGGCAGGTTGACGCCGTAGCCGGCGGCGCTGCCGAGCGGATTGGCGTCGATCCAGTCGCGGGTGTCGCGGGCGCGCACGGCGTCGTCGAGGAAGGCCTCGGCCCAGCCGGCCCACCACAGGCCCGCGGACGACACCACCGCGCGCTGCAGGTGGGTGTAGCCGGGCATCGGCAGCCCCTGCTCGGCCTCGGCGCGCTCCAGCGCGATGCCGGCGACCTCGCGCGCGATCGCGTGCACCTGGCCCAGCTGCTCCTTCAGCCACAGGCGGGTCGCGACCAGCACCTGGTCGTTGCGGCTGCGGCCGGCGTGGATGCGCTTGCCGGCGTCGCCGAGGCGCTCGACCAGGCGCGCCTCGATCGCCGAGTGGCCGTCCTCGAAGCGGTCGTCGAGCACGAAGGCGCCACTGCGGAAGTCGGCCGCCAGCGCGTCCAGTTCGCGGACGATGCCGTCGAGTTCCGCTTGCGACAGCAGGCCGATGCGCTGCAGGCCCTCGGCGTGGGCCTGGCTCGCCTGGATGTCGAACAGGAAGAACTCGCGGTCGAGCAGCACGTCGTCGCCGGCGAGGAAGGCCTGGATGTTCGCGTCCACTTCGACGCCGGGTTTTTGCCAGAGGAGATCGGACATGTGGGTTCCTTGCGGCGGCCGCGGCGCCAGCGCCGCTCCTACAGGGGGATGCCGGTGAGTTCGTGCAGGCCGAAGGCCAGGTTGAGGTTCTGCAGGGCTTGGGTGGCTGCGCCTTTGAGCAGGTTGTCCTCGGTGGCGACCACGACCAGGCGGCGCGCATCCGGGGACAGCGTGAAGCCGCCGATCTCGACATGGTGCCTGCCGGCGACGCGGCTGACCCAGGGCGCCTCGTCCACCACGCGCACCAGCGGCTCGTGGGCGTAGCGCTCGCGATAGCGGGCCTGGACTTCGTCGAGCGACGACGGCCGCGCCAGGTGCAGGTTCGCGGTCACTGTGATGCCGCGGAAGTGCGGCGCCACGTGCGGCATGAACTCCACCGGGTGGCCGAGCCGGCGCGTGACCTCGCGCTCGTGCACGTGGTCGGCGAGCGCGTATGGCATCAGGTTGTCGCGCAGGTTCGCGGGGTCGTTGCGCTCGGAAGGCGTGGTGCCGGCACCGGAGTAGCCGGACACCCCGAAGCACTGCACCGGCCCCGCGAGCAGGTCCAGCATCGGCGCCACCGCGAGCTGCATCGCGGTGGCGTAACAGCCGGGATTGGCGATGCGCCGCTGCCCCGCGTAGTCGTCGCGGGTGAGTTCGGGCAGGCCGTACCACCATGCGTCGTCGAAGCGATGGTCCGCGGACAGGTCCACGATCACCGGATCCGCGCCGGCGGCATCGAACGCGGCGACGCAGGCCGCGGCCTTGCCGTTGGGCAGCGCCAGCACCACCGCGTCGGCGCCGAAGCCGGGCAGGTCCTCGTGTCCAGGCGCGCCGTAGCGCAACTCGCCGCTGTATTCGGGTACGTGGTCGGCCACGCGCTGGCCGTCGAGCGCGCGCGAGGACACGAAGGCGAGCTCGAAGCGCGGATGGGCGGCGACCAGGCGGATCAGTTCGGCGCCGGTGTGGCCGCGGGCGCCGACGATGCCCAGCGTGATGCGCGGCTCAGCCATGGGCGTGCGCTCCCAGCCGCGCCCGCAGGCGTGCCTTCACCGCCGGCCATTCGACGTCGAGCAGCGAGAAGCACACGGTGTCGCGCAGGCTGCCGTCGCGGTGGCGCAGGTGCTGCCGCAGGATGCCCTCCTGGGTGGCCCCGAGCCGCGCGATCGCGGCGCGCGAGGCCGCGTTCTCGGTGCTGGTGTGGAAGCCGACGCTGGCGCAGCGCAGCGTATCGAAGGCGTGCTCGAGCAGGAGCAGCTTGGCCTCGGTGTTCACGCCGGTCCGCTGCACCGAACGCGCGTACCAGGTGTAGCCGATGCACAGTCGCGGGGTGTCCGGCAGCATCTCGTAGAAGCGGGTGCTGCCGACGATGCGACCGCCGGCATCGCGCACGGTGAATGCGAGCTGCTCGCCCCGTGCCTGCCTGGCGAGCGCGGATTCGATCCATGCGTCCACCTCGGCCGGCGCCGGCACGTTGGTGTACCAGAGCGTCCACAGCTCGCCGTCCGCCGCCGCGGCGCGCAGGCCGGCGGCATGCGCCGGCTGCAGCGGCTCGAGCCGGACGTGCGCGCCCTGCAGTGTCGGCGGCGTGCTCCAGTCGGCGCTCATGGCAGGTTCTCCAACGCGCGCTCCTCGAGGGTCGCGGGGCGGTGTTCGCAATGCTCCACGCAGGCGGCGATGTCGGCAAGCGCCTCGAAGCCGTACCAGAACACCTTCCAGCGCGGCTGCTTGAGGCAGCCGTCGCACTCGGCGAAGTAGAACGGGTTCACCGGGTTGCCGCGACGCGAGCGCCAGAACAGGCGCGGGGTCCGCTCGCGCATCACCTGCCACACGGCGCGCCCCAGGCCCTCGCCCTGGGCTTCGTCCAGGACCGCGAACTTGTCGAGGTAGATGCCCGCGTCCTCCCTGGTGAGGATGATCGCGGTGCGGTAATGCTCGCTCACGTAGGCACGGTGCAGCCGGGTGCGCTCGAAGTAGTCCGCGGCCAGCCTGCGCCCGAACGCGGACTCGACCAGCGTGCGCAGCCGCGGCAGGTCGAGCTGGTCCCAGGCCTCGGCCTGCAGCACCCGTTCGCCGCGCCGCACCAGCGTGCCCGAGCCCTTGTGCGTGAACAGCTCCTTGGCCAGTTCCACCGGACGGGTGATGGAGACCGAGGACGACGGCGGCAGGCCGTCCAGGAGCTGCTTGACCTGCTCCAGCTTCAGGCGCATGCCGCCGTCGATCCACGGCTGCGCCATCAGCCCGTCGTACTCGGTGGTCAGGTTGATCGAGTCGATGACCGTGCCCTCCCCGTCCAGCAGGCCGCCGGTGCCGGTGAGGAACACGATCTTGTACGGCTGCAGCTCGCGCACCAGCGCGTTGGCGGCGAAGTCGGCGTTGACGTTGAGGATCTGCCCGCCGGCGGTCTCGCCGAGGCTGGCGATCACCGGGATCGAGCCGGCCTTGAGCGCGGCGTGGATCGGCGCGAGCTGCACGCGCTGGACGTTGCCGACCAGCCCGAGCGTGGCCTGGTCCACGTAGCCGGCCTCGAACACGCCGGTGACGATCGAGGTGGCGCGCGCGTCCTCCGCCTGCAGCGCCTCGACCAGGGCCAGGTTCTGCGCATGGAACACCCGCCGAACCACCGCCAGCGCTTCCGCCGAGGTCACGCGCAGGCCGTCCACGGTGCGCTTGTCGATGCCGGCCGCGGCCAGCTCGGCGTCGAGCTGCGGCCCGGCGCCGTGGACCACGATCGGGGTCAGGCCGACGTCCTGCAGGAACGCCAGCGAGGACACCAGCGCCGGCAGGTCGTCGCGCAGCACCGCGCCGCCGACCTTGACCACGGCGAAGCGCGCGGCGTCGAGCTGCGAGAAGCGCTTGAGGTACTGCGAGACCTCCTTGGCGCTGCCCATGCTGGACAGCAGGCGGATGATGGTCTGTCGCGTTTGCAGGTCGTGGATGTTCATGGAGTTCAGGTGTGGGAGCGGCGGAAGCCGCGATCAGCCGATGATCCGAGCGACGGAGTCCGCATAGCGCTGCAGCTGCGCGAGCGACACCCACTCGTCCGCGGAGTGCGCCTGCGCGATGTCGCCGGGTCCGTAGACGAAGACGGTCATGCCGGCGCGCGAGAACAGCGAAGCCTCGGTCCAGAAGTCCACCGCGTTGCCGATCGGCAGGCCGAGCTCGTCGGCGAGGTCGCGCGCGGCCAGCCGGCGCTCCTCCGCCGCGGCGACGTCGCCGGCGGGCAGCGGCGGGCCGCGGAAGGTTTCCTCGTAGTGCGCGATCGGGCCGGCGCAACCGGCGAAACGCGCGTGCAACTCGTCGATGTCGTGCGACGGCAGCGGGCGGAACCCGAAGCGCAGCTCCGCCTCGGGCGCGACCACGTTCGCCTTGATCCCGCCCTCGATGCGGCCGATGTTGAAGCGCAGCCCGGTCAGGCCGCCGAAGCGGCGGTGCGATTCGGCTTCGACCAGGGCCAGTGCGCCGGCGCCCCAGCGCACCGCCTGGTGCAGCGCGCTGGCCTCCAGCGCGGACGCGGCCGAGGCGTGCCCCGCCTCGCCCCGGAAGCGCAGCAGCACCGAGCCGATGCCGCGGTGGGCGAGCACCGCCTCGCAGCCGGTCGGCTCGGCCACGATCGCTTCCGCGAACCCGTGATCCGTCCCCAGGAAGCCGGCGATGCAGCGCGCGTCGTTGGCTTCCTCGTCGCTGCTGAACAGGAACGCGGCGTCGCCGCCGGTGGCATTGGCCGCGGCAATCAGCCCGGCCGCCGCACCCTTGATGTCGCACGCGCCCAGTCCGATGGCGCGTTCGCCCTCCACGCGCAGGCGCCACGGATCGGCGCTCCATCCCGGCGAATCGGGCACCGTGTCCAGGTGCACGTTGAACACCCGCCGCGGATTCCCGCGCACCGCCAGCAACGACACCGCGCCATCGCCGTGGTCCGTCACTTCGCAACGGAAACCCGGCAACTGCGCCGCGATGTACTCGAAGATCCCGCCGGCACCGATCCGCCGCGGCGGATTCCGCGTGTCGAACGCCACCAGCGCCTCCAGGTGGCGCAGCACCTCAGGCAGCATCGCCGCTGCCCTTGCCGTTGACCTCGGCCCACAGGGTTGAGCTCATCCCGAACAGCCGGATGAACCCCTCCGCCTCCTCCACGCCCCAGTCCGCGCTCTGCGCGTAAGTGGCGGTGCCGGAACGCAGGATGTGGGGCGACTCGACGGCGACCGCGTCCACGCGGCCGCCGCGGGTCTCCAGCAGCACCTCGCCGTTGACGGTGCGCTGCGACGACGCCAGGAACGCCTCCACGTCGGCCTTCAACGGGTCGTGCCAGAAGCCCTCGTAGACAAGCTCCACCCACTTGCGCGCGACCTGCGGCTTGAAGCGGTTCTGCTGCTTGCCGAGGACCGCCTCCTCGAGCGCGCGGTGCGCGGCGAGCAGCGCGGCCAGGCCCGGCGCCTCGTACACGATCCGGCCCTTGAGCCCGATGGTGGTGTCGCCGGTGTACAGCCCGCGGCCGACGCCGTACTGGGCGAACATCGTGTTGAGGCGCGCCAGCAGCTCCTGGCCGGCGAGCGGCTTGCCGTCCAGCGCGACCGCTTCGCCGCGCTCGAAGCGCAGCCGCGCCTGAAGCGGCTCGGCCGGCCACTGCTCGCGCCGCGCGCACCAGCCGCGCGCGCCCTCGCCCGGCGCCTGCCAGTCGTCGATCTCGCCGCCGGACAGGGTCACGCCGAGCAGGTTCTCGTTGATGGTGTAGGCCTTCTGCTTCGCGTTCACGGCGAAGCCGCGCTGCTCGAGGTAGGCCTGTTCGTAGGCGCGGGTCTGCGCGTGCTGCTTCTGGATCTCGCGGATCGGGGCGACGATCGCCCAGTCGCCGGTGGCCCCGCTCCTGGTGGACATGACGGCCAGGTCGAAACGCACCTGGTCGTTGCCCATGCCGGTGCAGCCGTGGGCAACGGCATTGGTCCCCAGCTCCCGCGCCCGGGCGAGCACCGCGTCCACGATCAGGTAGCGGTCGGAGACGAGCAGCGGGTACTGGCCCTGGTAGCCCTCGCCCGCCCACACGAACGGGCGCACGAAGTCGCGCCACAGCGCCGGCCCGCCATCCACGGTGCGATGCGAGGCGACGCCCAGTTCGGCCGCGCGCGCCTCGATCGCCGCGCGCTCGGCGGCGCCCACGCCGCCGGTGTCGGCGAACACGGTATGCACGGTCCAGCCCTGCTCCTGCAGGTACGGCACGCAGAAGCTGGTGTCGAGCCCGCCGGAGAATGCCAGCACGATGTCCCGGTTCATGCCGCGCCTCCTGCCAGCCACGCCATCACCGCCTTCTGCACGTGCAGCCGGTTCTCCGCCTCGTCGATGGCGATGCAGCGCGGCGAGTCCATCACCGCGTCGGTGGCCTTGACGTTGCGGCGCAGCGGCAGGCAGTGCGAGAACACGGCGTCGTTGGTCAGCGCCATCTTGGCCTCGTCCACGATGAAGTGGCGGTAACGGTCGCGGATCGCCTTCTCCGCGGCCCAGCTGCCGAAGAACGGCAGCGCGCCCCAGCTCTTGGCGTAGACCACGTCGGCGCCCGCGTAGGCGGCTTCGATGTCGTGGCTGACGTGCAGCGAGCCGCCGGCCTCGGCCACGTTGTCGCGCGCCCAGCCCATGTAGCGCTCGTCGAGCACGTAGTCGGGCGTGGGGCACAGCAGGGTCACGTCCATGCCCAGGCGGGTGGCGATGGTGAGCGCGGAGTTGGCGACCGCGGTGTTGAGCGGCTTGGGGTGGTAGGTCCAGGTCAGCACGTACTTCTTCCCGCGCAGGTCGTTGGTACCGAAGTGCTCGCGCAGGGCCATCGCGTGCGCCAGTTCCTGGCAGGGATGGGTGATGGTCTCCATGTTCACGACCGGCACGGTGGCGTGCCGGGCGAAGGCCTGCAGTACCCGGTCCTGGCGGTCCAGCGACCAGTCCGTGAACTTCGGGAATGCGCGCACGCCGATCAGGTCGCAGTAGCGGCCGAGCACCTTCGCCACCTCGGCGATGTGCTCCTCGGCGTCGCCGTCCATCACCGTGCCGAGGTCGAACTCGATCGGCCAGGCGTCCTTGCCCGGCTGCAGCACGATGGCGTGCCCGCCGAGCTGGAACGCACCGAGCTCGAAGCTGGCGCGGGTGCGCAGCGAGGCGTTGAAGAACACCAGCGCGATGGACTTTCCCTTCAACGCTTCGCCGACCGGCGCGCGCTTGAAGCGGGCGGCGGCGGCCAGCAGCGCGTCCAGCTCGGCGCGGGAGAGGTCCTGGGTATTGAGGAAATGCTTCATTGGCGGGACTCGGGACTCGGGACTCGGAAAAGCAAAAAGCCCGGCGCTGGGCCGGGCTTTTATCGGAGGTGCAGTTGCGCGTCCGGGTTACCCAGCGGGAATGTGGGCTTCCAGGCGGCGCGCGCGCGAGGTCATGCCAGCGGCCATGCGGGCGCTGGTCAGGACGGAGGCGTTGGCGCTGGGGTGGTTCATCGGCGCGCATCCTCGCACGCGCGGGGGCCGCGGGCAAGCACCGGTCATTCCCCGTCGGGCGGGGCCACGTAGGGCTCGAGGGTCACCTGGACCTTGAGCCGGTGGCCGGGGTCGTAGGGCAGCCGCGAGCGGTACTTCATGCCGCGGTAGATGTAGTCCACGTCGTAGGCGATCGGACGCCGGAACTCGCGCTCCACCCGGACCATGCGGCAGTCCTCCGCGGACGGCGCGGGGGCAGGCGCTTCCTCCTCCCCGCCCAGCGCGTCCTTCACCTTGTCCACCAGGCGCGCGATCCCGCGGCGCGGCGGCTCCTCCGCCTCCGCGCCTTCGCACTGCTGCTCCATGCGGCTGGCGGTGAGGGTCTGGTACACCGGGGTCACGCTCAGCACCTTGGCGTAGCCGGTGCGGACGTTGCGCTTGGGCACCACCGTTTCCTGCGCGGCGGCCGGCAGCGCCAGCGCGGCCAGCAGCACGCACGCCAGTAGCAGGCACGCGAAGGCCAGGCGGCCTTGCGGGCGCGCCTGCGCTGGGCAGGAGGCGGGACGGGACGGTTCCACGGGGCAACAGTGTATGCGCTGCGGCTCCGGAAACGGCTGAATCATCGCTGTCGGCGGCCGGGCCGTTTAGAATCGCGGGCCCATGAGCCTGCACCTCCACAACAGCCTGACGCGACGGCTGGAGCCGTTCGCGCCCCTGGACCCGGGCTGCCCGACGATGTACCTGTGCGGGCCCACGGTCTACAACTACGTGCACATCGGCAACGCGCGTGGGCCGGTGGTGTTCGACGTGCTGGCGCGCCTGCTGCGCCGGCGCCACGGCGACCTGCGCTTCGCCCGCAACATCACCGACGTGGACGACAAGATCAACGCCGCGGCCCGCGAGGCCGGGGTCCCGATCGCCAGGATCACCGACCGCTACGCGGCGGCCTACCGCGAGGAGATGGCTGCGCTGGGGGTCTCGGCCTACGACGTCGAGCCGGAGGCCACCGCGCACATCCCCGAGATCATCGCGATGATCGAGCGGCTGGTCGCGTCCGGCCACGCCTACGCCGCCGAGGGCCACGTGCTGTTCTCGGTGGCCAGCTTCGGCGACTACGGCAAGCTGTCGCGCCGCGACCCGGAGGAGATGCTGGCCGGCGCGCGGGTCGAGGTAGCTCCGTACAAGCGCGACCCCGGCGACTTCGTGCTGTGGAAGCCCTCGACCCCGGACCTGCCCGGCTGGGATTCGCCCTGGGGTCGCGGCCGCCCGGGCTGGCACATCGAGTGCTCGGCGATGGCCGCGGCGCACCTGGGCGAGACCATCGACATCCACGCCGGCGGCGTGGACCTGCAGTTCCCGCACCACGAGAACGAGATCGCGCAGAGCGAGTCGGCGCACGGCAAGCCGTTCGCGCGCTTCTGGCTGCACAACGGGATGCTCGAGTTCGGCGGGGCGAAGATGTCGAAGTCGGTCGGCAACATCGAGAAGGTGCACGACCTGCTGCAACGGCATCCGGCCGAGGCCCTGCGCCTGGCGCTGCTGTCGGCCCACTACCGGCAGCCGCTGGACTGGACCCCGCGCCTGATCGAGCAGTCGGTGAGCACGCTGGACCGGCTGTACGGCACCCTGCGCGACCTGGCGGACGTGGAAGCGACCCCGGTGATCCCCGCGGCGGTCGAGGCCGCGCTCGACGACGACCTCAACACGCCGGCGGCGCTGGCCGCGATCGCGCGCATCGCCGGCGAGGCGCGCAAGGCGACCGAACCCGCGGAGCGTGCGCGCCTGAAGGGCGAGCTGCTCGGTGCCGGCGCGGCGCTCGGCCTGCTGCAGCAGGATCCGGCGCAGTGGTTCGCGCGCGGCGCCTCCGGCGACGACGACGCCCGCATCCAGGCGCTGGTGGACGAACGCACCGCGGCCAAGCAGGCGCGCGACTTCGCGCGCGCCGACGCGATCCGCGCGCAGCTCGCAGGCGACGGCATCGTGCTCGAGGACACGCCGCAGGGCGTGCGCTGGACCCGCAAGGCACCGGCATGAACGACGCGCCCTTCCCGCTCGAAGCCACCGCCGCCGAGGCGCAGGCCGCGATCGCCGACGAGTTCGCGTTCTTCGGCGACTGGTCCGAGCGCTACCAGTACCTGATCGACCTCGGCCGCAAGCTGCCGCCGTTCCCCGAGGAGTGGAAGACAGAGGAACACCGGCTGCACGGCTGCCAGTCCAAGGTCTGGATCGTGCCGTCCGGCGACGCCGCGCGGCTCGACTTCGCCGCGGTCAGTGATTCCGCGATCGTGTCCGGCCTGGTGTACCTGGCGCTGCGCGTGTATTCCGGGCGCCCGGCCGCCGAGATCCTGGCCACCGAACCGGACTACATCGCCGCGATCGGGCTGTCGAAGCACCTCTCGCCGACCCGCAGCAACGGCCTCGCGGCGTTGCTCGGCTTCATCCGCGCGCGCGCCGAGGCGGCGCTCGCGGCCCCGTGAGATCGCTGCTCCCGGCGCCTGGTTCGCCGTTGCGGAACGGCCCGTTCCTGCAGTTGCTGGTCTACCGCCTGAGTTCGATCCTGTCCTACCAGGTGGTGGCGGTGACGGTCGGCTGGCACGTCTACGAGATCACCCGCAACCCGTTCTCGCTCGGCCTGATCGGCCTGGCCGAGGTCATCCCCTACTTCTGCACCGCGCCCTTCGCCGGCTACCTGGTGGACAACGTGCACCGGCGCAAGCTCGGGGCGCTGGCGTGCGCGCTGCTGGCGGTCACGCCGCTGCTGCTGGTCGCGATCACCCTCGGCTGGCTGCCGACGTCCGGGGTCGGCGCGATCTACGCCGCGATCCTGCTGACCGGCTCGGTGCGCTCGTTCCTGGGCCCGGTGTACAACGCGCTGTTCGCGCGGGTGCTGCCGCGGCAACAGTACGCGCACGGCGCCGGCTTCGGCAGCGTGGTGTTCCAGGCCGGCCTGGTGGTCGGGCCGGCACTGGGCGGCGCCCTCACCGGTTTCGCCGGCAAGCACGTCGCCTACGCCACCGCGGTCGGCTTCGCGCTGGTGGCGATGGTCGCGGTGCGCCTGCTGCGCGTCACCGAACCGCCGCCACCGCCGAAGCAGCCGGTGCTGCGCAGCATCGCCGAGGGCGCGCGCTTCGTCTGGGGACACCAGATCCTGCTCGCGGCGCTGGCGCTGGACATGTTCGCGGTGCTGCTCGGCGGCGCGGTGGCGCTGCTGCCGGCCTTCATCAAGGACATCCTGCACGCCGGGCCGGAGGCGCTCGGCATCCTGCGCGCGGCGCCGGCGCTGGGTTCGATCTGCGTGGCCACCTGGCTCGCGCGCAAGCCGCTGGAACGCAACGCCGGCCGTATCCTGTTGTACGCGGTGGCCGGCTTCGGGCTGTGCAACATCGGCTTCGGGCTGTCCACCAGCCTGTGGCTGTCGGCCGCGTTCCTGCTGTTCTCCGGCGCCTGCGACGGGGTCTCGGTGGTGGTGCGCTCGACCATCCTGCAACTGGCCACGCCGGACGCGATGCGCGGCCGTGTGTCGTCGATCAACGGCATTTTCATCGGCTCGTCCAACGAGCTCGGCGCGTTCTACGCCGGCTCGATGGCGCGGCTGCTCGGGCTGGTGCCGGCGGTGGTGCTCGGCGGCTGCGTGACCATGGGCGTGGCCGCGGTCACCGCCCTGCGCGCGCCGCGCCTGCGCCGGCTGGACCTGCGCGAGCTGCAGTAGCAGGCACATGACCTGGATCAGGCGCATCGGGCCGTGCAAGGGGTAAGCTCAGGTCATGACCCGCCGTCGCCGTCGCAACTGGTTCCAGCGTACCGCCCTGCTGGCGATGACGGCGCTGCTGTGGTCTCAGGTCGCGCTGGCCGGTCATGCTGGTTGCCTGGATGCCGCTGGCAACCCGACGATTCCGGGCGCCATGGGTGCCCATCACGACCACGACCACGGCCACGACTGCGATCCCGCCCCGGCGGGCGATGCGCTGTGTACCGCGCATTGCACCGAGGGGGACATTTCGGCGGACAGTGCGCGGATCCCGCCGGTTCCCCCCCTGTTGATCGGAACTTGGCTCCCCTGGTTCGCCGTAGCCGAGGTCGTTCATGGCGTGCCGGCGGTCACGTCCCTCTGGGTGGACTCGCCACCCAGGTCCGCTTGGCACCGCCCGACCGCGCATCCGGCTGCGCTCCTGCTGATTTGATGCCCGAACGCTGACTGAGCCGCACGCCTGTGCGGCGCAGTCATGTTGCGTTCGCGCCGTGCTTCGCCACGGCCCTGCTCTCGTTCGGCCTCCGGACAATGCCATGGCATCCTCGTTCAAGCTGCTTCCCTGCGTGCTGGCCGGCGCCCTGTTGACGCTGGCGCTACCCTCTGTCGCAACCGAACCCGTCCCGGGACACAGTCTCGAGTCGGTCCACGCCTGGGTTCTCGAACACAACCCCGAGTTGCGGGCACTGGACTTCGAGACCCAGGCCGCCGAAGCGCGGATCCTGCCTGCAGGCGCCCTGCCCGACCCGACGGCCTCCGTTGGATTCCGCGGCCTCGACCCCGAAACGCCCTGGCGCGCCGCCGGCGCCCATCGCGAGGTGGAATACGCGCTGCGCCAGCACGTCCCGCTGTGGGGCAAGCGCGACCTGGCACGGACCGTCGCGCGCCAGGGCGCGGCTGCGATCGGACTCGACCGCATCACCACGGCTCGCGACCTGCTGGCAGAGGCTGAAACGGCCTACGTGCGCTACTGGCATGCCGACCAGGCCGTGGCCGTGCTCGACCGCCGCATTGCCCTGCTCCGCCAGGTCGAAGAAATGGCCGGTGTGCGCTACGCCCTGGGGCGCGCGGCGCAGCAGGATGCCATCCGCGCCCAAGTCGAGCAGACCAGCCTCCGGCGCGAGCGGATCGAACGCCTCGCGGCCAAGCAGGAGGCGGCTGCCACGCTGAACGCCGTGCTCGGGCGCCGTTCCGATGCACCGCTGGCGACGCCCGACGAGGCACCGCCCCTCGTCGTTCACAGTGCCTCGCTCGCCGAGGCACTGGATGGCGCCGATGCGCACCCGGCGGTCCGCGCACAGCAGGCCCGCGCCGAAGCGGCGCGCACCAACGTGGTACTGGAGCGTCGCAACCGCTTTCCCGACATCACCGTCGGCGTGGGTGCGATGCAGCTCGGCAACGGTATCGAAAGTACCGAGCTGATGCTGGAGGTCGAGATCCCGTTCCAGCAGCGCGCCCGCCGCGAGCGCGAGCGCGAATCGCGCCTGCTCGAAGCCGCGGCGCTGGCGCGGATGGACGCCACGCTGCGGGCCGTGGAGGAACGCGGCGCCTCCGCCTGGTCCCAGTGGACCAGCGCACGCGAACGCCGGGGGCTGATCGAGAACACGCTGCTGCCGCAGGCCGACGCCACCTGGCAGTCCGCGCTTGCCAGCTACCAAGTCGGCGAAGTCGACTTCGGGACATTGCTGGAAGCACTCAACGAATGGCAGGGCGCCGACCTCGCACGGGTCGATGCACTGCGTGACGAACTGTTGGGCGCCGCCGCCGTGCGCGCCATCGAAGGAGAGATCCGATGACCCGTGCCCAGACCCTGTCGCTCGCCATCGGCACCGTCCTCGCCGCCCTCGCCGTCGGCTGGATGGCCGGCCGGGCGACGAACGACTCCACGAGCGCAAACAGGTCCGCCGAGGCGCCGGCCGCGGAACGCAAGGTGCTCTATTACCGCAATCCCATGGGCCTTCCGGACACCTCGCCAGTGCCCAAGAAGGATCCGATGGGCATGGACTATGTTCCGGTCTATGCCGACGACGCCCCGCCGGCGGCGCCTGGAACGGTGGTGCTGCCACCTGACAAGGTGCAAGCGCTGGGCGTGCGCACCGAAGCGGTAAAGCGCGAGGACCTGGCCACCACGGTGCGCACTAGCGGCACCGTCGAGGTCGACGAGACCCGTCAATACGCGATCGCGCCGCGCTTCGAAGGCTGGGTGGAGCGGCTGTACGCGAACCAGACCGGCATGCGGGTCCGCGCCGGGCAGCCGCTGCTGTCTGTCTACAGTCCACAGCTGGCCGCGGCGCAGCAGGAGTACCGGCTGGCCGACGAGACTGCCCGCAGGCTGGCCGAGTCCGACCCCGCGAGCGCGGCGTCGATGGTCCGCCTGCGCGATGCCGCCCGGACCCGTCTGCGCAACTGGGAGATCAGCGGTTCGCAATTGGGCAAGACGGCCCTGGTCCTCACCGCACCCGCGAACGCGGTCGTGATCGAAAAACCGGTCGTCCAGGGCGCGCGCTTCGAAGCCGGCGAAACCATCCTGCGACTGGCGGACCTGTCGACGGTGTGGGTGATCGCCAAGGTGCCGGCGGCGCAGGCCGCGGGCATCAAGCCCGGCCAGCCGGCCCGGTTTGAAACCGTGGCCCTGCCGGGCCAGGTAGCCGAGGGCGAAGTCACCTTCGTGCAGCCGGTCATCGATGCGGCAACGCGCACCGTGGACGTGCGTATCGCCTTGCCCAACCTCGATGGCGACCTGCGGCCGGGGCTTTACGGGACGGTGCTGCTCGAGGAGCCCGGAGCCGGACCGGTCCTGACCATTCCGCGCTCGGCCGTGCTCGACAGCGGCACGCGCCAGGTGGTGCTGGTCGAGACCGGCCCCGGCCGCTTCGCACCGCGCGACGTCACTCTGGGTCGGCGCGGCGGCGATCGCGTCGAAGTGCTTGAGGGCATCGCCGAAGGCGAACAGGTCGTGGTCTCGGCCAACTTCCTGATCGACGCGGAAAGCAACCTGCAGTCGGCGCTGGAAGGTCTTGGCGGTGGTGCCACCGGCCACGAGGGCCACTGACATGCTGGCACGCCTCATCGAATGGTCGGTCCGCAACGTCTTCCTGGTGCTGGTGATGACGCTGGCGATCGTAGCCGGCGGCATCTACGCGCTGATGAACACGCCGCTGGACGCACAGCCTGACCTGTCGGATGTGCAAGTGATCGTGTTCACCGAGTACCCGGGGCAGGCGCCCCAGGTGGTCGAGGACCAGGTGACGTATCCGCTGACCAGCGCCCTGCTCGCGGTACCGAAGTCGAAAGACGTCCGCGGGTTCTCGTTCTTCGGCGCCTCCTTCATCTACGTCATCTTCGAGGAAGGCACGGACCTGTACTGGGCGCGCTCGCGCGTGCTCGAAAACCTCAACGTCGCGTCGAAGAACCTGCCTCCTGGCGTGGCACCCGCACTGGGCCCCGACGCCACAGGCGTGGGCTGGGTCTACCAGTACGTGCTGAAAAGCGACCGCCACTCGCTGGACGAGCTGCGCGCCATGCAGGACTGGTACCTGCGCTACCAGCTCACTACCGCGCCCGGCGTGGCAGAGGTCGCCAGCGTCGGCGGCTTCGTGCGCCAGTACTCGATTACCGTCGATCCGGTCCGGCTGCGCGAGTTCGACATCCCGATTTCGCGGGTGTCGGAAGTGATTGCCACGAGCAACCGCGACGTCGGCGGCCGCGTGATCGAGATGGCCGAGACCGAGTATATGGTCCGGGGCCGCGGCTACCTGCGCGGCATCGAGGACATCGAGAGTCTTGTGCTGCGCGCCGAAGGGGGCGCACCGGTGTTGATCAGAGACGTCGCCCGGGTCGAACTGGTACCCGACGAGCGCCGTGGTATCGCCGACCTGGACGGCCAAGGCGATGTCGTGGCCGGGATCGTCATTGCGCGATTCGGCGAGAACGCCTTGGCCGTGATCGGCGGGGTGAAGGACAAGATCGCGGAACTTGCACGCGGTCTGCCCGAAGGCGTCAGCGTCCAGGCGGTCTACGATCGGTCCGATCTCATCGTGCGTGCGATCAAGACGCTGCGCACGACACTGCTTGAGGAGAGCCTGATCGTCGCGCTGGTGTGCCTGCTGTTCCTGTTCCATGCGCGCAGCGCACTGGTCGCGATCGTCATGTTGCCGGTCGGCGTGCTGATCGCGGTGATCGCGATGCGTGCGCTGGGCATGAACTCCAACATCATGAGCCTGGGCGGCATCGCGATCTCGATCGGCGTGATGGTCGACGCGGCGATCGTGATGATCGAGAACGCGCACAAGCACATCGAGCGCTCCGACGGCTCCCGCAGCCGAGCCCAGCTGATCATCGACGCCTGCCGGGAGGTCGGGCCGGCGCTGTTCTTCAGCCTGATGATCATCACTGTCTCGTTCCTTCCGGTATTCGCGCTGGAAGCGCAGGAAGGCCGCCTGTTCAAGCCACTGGCGTTCACCAAGACGTTCGCGATGGCGGGGGGCGCGCTGCTTTCGGTCACGCTGGTGCCGGTGCTCATGCTGCTGTTCGTGCGCGGCAAGATCGTGCCTGAGCACAAGAACCCGGTGAACCGGTCCCTGATCGCGGCCTATCGGCCCGTGATCGACGTCGTGCTGCGGTACCGGATGGCGACCATCGCGATCGCGCTGGTCGCCCTGTTCGCCAGCCTGTGGCCGGCGTCGCGGCTGGGCAGCGAGTTCATGCCCACGCTCAACGAGGGCACGCTGCTGTACATGCCCACGTCGCTCCCGGGTATGTCAGTGACCAAGGCGTCGGAGCTGCTGCAGCAGCAGGACCGGATCATCAAGGGCTTTCCGGAAGTGGAGTCGGTGTTCGGCAAGGCGGGCCGCGCCCTGACCGCCACTGATTCGGCGCCGCTGGAGATGTTCGAAACCGTCATCAACCTCAAACCCGAGGACCAATGGCGCGACGGCATGACCATCGACAAGCTCATCGCCGAGATGGACGAGGCGTTGAAGTTCCCGGGCGTCGCCAACTCCTGGACGATGCCGATCAAGGCGCGCACCGACATGCTGGCCACCGGCATCCGCACGCCCGTGGGCATCAAGCTCTTCGGCAACGACCTGGAACAGCTGGACGCCCTCGCCACCGAGATCGAAGCCGTGGTGCGCGAAGTGCCAGGGACGACCAGCGCATTCGCCGAACGCCTGACCGGCGCTTACTACCTGGACATCACCCCCGACCTGGCCCGCCTGGCCCAGTACGGCGTCACTCTGGGCGAGGTGCAGGACGTGGTGGCGGCCGCGCTGGGCGGCGAGATCGTCACCACCATCCTCCAGGGCCGAGAGCGCTTCAGCGCGATCGTGCGCTATCCACGCGAGCTGCGCGACGACCCGCACAGGATCGGAACCCAGGTCCTGGTGCCGGTGCCCGGCGGCGCCCAGGTGCCCCTCGGCGAGTTGGCGCGGATCGAGGTCAAGAAAGGGGCGCCGAGCATCCGCACCGAGAACGCGATGCTGGCGGCCTACATCTACGTCGATACGCGTCAGAGCGATCTGGGCCGCTACGTGAAGTCAGCGCAGGAAGCGGTCGCCGAACAGGTGCAGTTTCCACCGGGCTACTACGTGACCTGGAGCGGTCAATACGAGTACATGCAGCGTGCCGCCGAAAAGATGCGCGTTGTCGTTCCGGTGACGCTGGCGCTGATCTTCCTGCTGCTGTACCTCAACTTCCGCCGCGTCACCGAGTCGTTGATCGTGATGCTGTCGGTGCCGTTCGCGCTGGTCGGCGGTGTGTGGCTGATGTGGCTGCTCAACTACAACGTCAGCGTCGCCGTGATCGTCGGCTTCATCGCGCTGGCCGGCGTCGCCGCGGAAACCGGCGTGGTGATGCTGATCTATCTCGACCACGCGCTGGAGGCTCGCGCCGCGCAGCGCCGCGCCGAAGGCCGCTCGCTGGATGCCGGCGACCTGCGCGAGGCGATCATCGAAGGCGCGGTCGACCGCGTGCGCCCGAAGATGATGACCGTGGTCGCGATCATGGCCGGCCTGCTGCCGATCATGTGGAGCACAGGCACCGGTTCGGAGGTCATGCGCCGCATCGCCGCGCCGATGGTGGGTGGCATGGTTTCGTCGACGGTGCTGACGCTGATGGTGATTCCGGCACTGTACTCGCTGATCAAGCAGCGGCAGCTGGCCGTGCGTTCAGCCATTCCCGCAGAGAGCGAAGCGTCATAGCCGCCCACCCACAGGAGCACCCATGAACAACAAAACCAGTCCCACCCTCCAGTTCCTCGGTGCCGCGGGCACCGTCACCGGCTCGCGCTACCTGGTCGAGGCCAACGGCCATCGCTTGCTCGTCGACTGCGGCCTGTTCCAGGGCTACAAGCAGTTGCGCGACCGTAACTGGGCTCCGTTTCCGGTCGAACCGTCATCGATCGACGCGGTGGTCTTGACCCACGCCCACTTGGACCATTCGGGCTACCTGCCCGCCCTGGTCAAGCAGGGATTCAGCGGACGCATCCATTGCACTCGCGGCAGCGTCGCCCTGTGCGGCCTGCTGCTGCCTGACAGCGGACACCTGCTCGAGGAGCAGGCGGAATACGCCGCGCGCAAGGGCTACTCGAAGCACGCGGAGCCGCGGCCGCTCTATACGGAGGATGACGCCCGCCGCAGCCTGAAGCAGCTCAAGGGGCATGACTACGGTCTCGACATCGAGGTCGCGCCCGGCTTTACGGTCCGCTTCCATCCGGCAGGCCACATCCTGGGCGCCGCCCACGTCAGCATGGACGTCCAGAACCAGCGCCTGCACTTCAGCGGTGACCTGGGGCGGCAGCACGAGTCGCTGATGAATCCGCCGACGCCGCTTCCTGCCTGTGACGTGCTGGTCTGTGAATCGACCTACGGCAACCGGGCCCATGTCGCGATCGATCAGGAGGTCGAGCTCGCGCCGATCATTCGCCGGGTGGCCGCCCGTGGTGGCGTGATCGTCATCCCGGCGTTCGCCGTCGGTCGCGCCCAGGCACTCATGCTTCATATCGCCCGGCTGCGTGAGCGCAATGAGATCCCACGTGTACCGGTCTTTCTCAACAGTCCGATGGCGGTCAACGCCACCGGGCACTACCACGCCCATCACGACGAGCACCATGTCTCGGACGAAGACTGCCAACGGATGTTCGATGTGGCCACTTTCGTCAACACCGTGGAGGAGTCAAAGGCGCTCAACCGCCAGCGCGGGCCGATGATCATCATCTCGGCCAGCGGCATGATCACCGGCGGGCGCGTGTTGCACCACATCGAGGCGTTCGGCCCCGATGACCGCAACGCGATCCTGCTCGCGGGCTACCAGGCCGGAGGAACACGCGGTGCCGCGCTGGCGGCAGGCAAGCGCACGTTGCGCATGTTCGGCCGCGAGGTCCCCATCCGCGCTGAAGTGGTGCAGCTGGAAGGCTTCTCCGGCCACGCCGACGCCGGGGAGTTGCTGGACTGGATGCGCACCGCGCCGTCCGCGCCGCGCGTGGTGTACCTCACCCATGGCGAGCCCGATGCAGCCGACACACTGCGCGCGCGCGTGCAGCGTGAACTGGGCTGGCGTGCGCGCGTGCCGGAGCACCTGGAGCAAGTCGGATTGGAGGATGCGAGATGACCACGCAGGCCCCGGGCCACACCCGCCTGCGCGTCACCCGTGCCGGCATCGACACCTACCAGCAGCCGGTGGTCTATATGCACCGTGACTGCGAAGTCTGCCGCTCGGAAGGCTTTGCCGCGATGACGCGCGTGAGGCTGGACGTCGGCGCGCGCACGCTGGTGGCGACGCTGAACGTGGTCGTCGACGATCGGCTCGGCCTCGACGAGGTGGCGCTGTCGGAGGCCGCGTGGACGCTCCTCGATCCCATGCCCGATGCCCTCGCCCGGGTGCGGCATGCGGAACCCGCGTCGTCGGCAGGCGCGCTCCGCGCCAAGGTGTTCGGGGCACGGCTGGACGACGCGCAGTACCTCGCCCTGGTGCAGGACGTGATGGAAAGCAGGCTGTCGGACCTGGAGCTTGCGGCTTTCGTCACGGCCAGCGCGGGCGACCGCCTCGACAACGCCGAGACGACCTCGCTGACACGGGCCATGATCGCCGTTGGCCAGCGCCTGGATTGGGGCGATGGGCCGGTGCTGGACAAGCATTGCGTCGGCGGCCTGCCCGGCAATCGCACCACGCCGATCGTGGTGGCCATCGTGGCTGCGCTGGGCTACCGCATCCCGAAGACGTCCTCGCGCGCGATCACGTCGCCCGCGGGCACCGCCGACACCATGGAGGTCATGGCGCCCGTGGCGCTCGATCTGGCGGCGATGCGCCGGGTGGTGGAGCGCGAGGGCGGCTGCATCGTCTGGGGTGGCAACGTGCGCCTGAGTCCGGCCGACGACATCCTGATCCGGGTGCAGCGCCCGCTGGATTTCGACAGCGACGGTCAACTGGTGGCCAGCGTGCTGTCGAAGAAGATAGCCGCGGGCTCCACCCACGTCCTGATCGACATGCCGGTGGGTCCGACCGCCAAGGTGCGTGGTGAGGCCGCGGCCCACAGCCTCGGCACGCGGCTTGCCCACACCGCGGGCGCGCTTGGATTGCAGTTGGGCATCCATCGCTCCGACGGCAGCCAGCCGGTGGGGCGGGGAATCGGTCCGGCGCTCGAGGCGCACGATGTGCTCAAGGTGCTGCGCAACGCAGCCGATGCACCCGCCGACCTTCGCGAACGTGCACTTGCGCTGTCCGCGGCGCTGCTGGACATGGCACCGGGCAGCAACGCCGGCACCGGACTGGAGCGCGCGCGCGGCGTGCTGGATTCCGGGGCGGCGCTGGCCAAGTTCCTGGCGATCTGCGAGGCCCAGGGAGGCTTCCGCGAACCGCCACGGGCGGCGTTCACCGCCGACGTCCCGGCGCCTGCATCGGGCCGCATCGCGGCGATCGACAACCGCAGGCTGGCCAAACTGGCCAAGCTGGCCGGCGCCCCGACATCCCCCACCGCCGGCCTCGAGACCGGTCTGCGGATCGGCGATACGGTCGAGCGGGGACAGCCCATGATGACCCTGCATGCGGAGTCGCCGGGAGAACTGGCCTACGCCCTGGAGCACGCCGCGACGCTGCAACCCTTTGTGCTTGGAGAGGTTCCATGACCCGTGTGCTGATGCCCTTCCCGGCCGATGCAGTGTTGGCCGGCAACATCAACCAGCCCCTGCAGGCGCGCATTGCACCCGTGGCTTGGCGGCACTTCCCAGATGGCGAGTCGCTGGTCACCCTGGACGACGCACTGGCCGGAGCCGATGTGGCGCTCCTGGCCAGCCTGCGCAACGCCGATGCCACGGCCCTCCCGTTGCGCTTCGCCGCCCGGACCGCGCGCGAGTTCGGGGCTAGTTCGGTCGGCCTCATCGCACCCTACCTGGGGTATATGCGCCAGGACACCCGCTTCCATCGCGGCGAGGCGGTCAGTGCACCGCTGTTTGCGCAATTCCTCGAAGAGGCTTTCGACTGGCTGGTGACCGTGGACCCGCACCTGCACCGCGTCGAGCGCCTGCAGTCGCTCTACCGCATTCCGACGGTCCACGTATCGGCGACGCCGGCCGTGGCCCGCTGGATCGCTGAGACCGTCCCCGACGCTGTGCTGATCGGCCCTGACAGCGAGAGCGAGCAGTGGGTAGCGGACATCGCCGCCCTGTCCGGCATGCCCTACCAGGTGCTGGCCAAGGAGCGGCACGGCGACTACGACGTGCGCGTCAGCCTGCCCGACCCGGCAGCCGTGGCTGGTCGGACTCCGGTGCTGATCGACGACATCGTGTCGTCCGGCCACACGATCCTGGAGACCCTCGCACACCTGCGCCGGTTGTCGTTGCCGTCGCCGTTGCTGGTCGCCATCCATCCGGTGTTCGCAGGCGACGCCTATGCCCGCCTGCAGGAGGCGGGCCTGGCCCGCATCGTCAGCACTGACACCATTTCCCACCCCTCCAACGCCATCGCGCTGGGTGCGGACCTCGCCGCCGCGGCATCGACCCTGATGACCGCTTCGACCGATTCCCCGGAGGACCCATGAACCTGCATCTCAACTGCTGCACCGCCGACCAGCTGTCGGCCGCCGAGCGCCAGCGGATCCTTGAACTCGCCGACGCCCACCGGCAGGCCGATCCCGCGTTCGCCCACTGGGCGGCCGGCTACGGGGTGATCCGACATGACCCGCTTACCCAGCTCCGGGTCCGCCAGATGGTGCACGAGCTGGTCGCCCTGGGCCGCACGCCGGATGCCGGCACCGCATGGCAGCGGCTCGCCGCGGCCGACCGCGTCACCAGCGCCGGCATGTGGCTGGTGGCGCACATGACCTACAGCCAGCGCGTTCGTACCGACGGCGCGGCCCTGGAGGTCGATGATTTCAAGACCACGCCTGAAGGCCACACCGGCGGGTCCCTCAACATGGTGCCCGCCTACGCCGGCTACCTGCTGATGGATTCCCTGGATGGCGTCACCCGCGCGTGGATGATGGGCCAGGGGCACTGCGTGGCCGCCATCGACGCGCTGAACGTGCTGGTTGGCAACATGACCGACCGGCACGCCGAACGTTACGACCGCACCGGCGAAGGGCTGAGCCGGTTCGTAAGCGACTTCTATGCCTACACCCTCAATCCGGACGGAACGCCGGCGTCGCCCCTCGGCTCCCACGTCAATGCGCACACCGCCGGGGGCGTGATGGAAGGCGGCTATCTCGGCTTTGCCGAGCTGCAGTACGTGCATGCGCCGCTCAAGGATGAACGCCTGGTCGCCTTCCTCAGCGACGGTGCGTTCGAGGAACAGCGTGGCAGCGACTGGGCGCCACGCTGGTGGCGCGCCGAGGACAGCGGACTGGTCAGCCCGATCATCATCCTCAACGGGCGCCGCATCGAACAGCGCAGCCAGATCACCCAGCAGGGCGGCGAGCGGTGGCTGGACCGGCACCTGCGATTGAACGGCTTTGATCCGATCGCGCTGGACGGGCGCGATCCGGCCAGCATCGCGTGGGGCATCCACGTGATGGAGTCGCGCCTGCAAGCGGGCGCCGCTGTTCCCGCCGACGTGCGGCTGCCCTATGGCATCGCCGAAACCGTCAAGGGCTTCGGCTTCCCCGGCGCCGGGACCAACGCCTCGCACAACTTGCCGCTGCCGGGGAATCCGGCGAAGGATGCCGCGGCGCGCACGCTCTTCAATGAAGGCGCAGCGGCGCTGTTCGTGGCCGCGTCGGAGCTCGAGCAGGCCGTTGCCGCACTCAACAGCCACGATCTCCAGCAGCGGGTGCGCGAGCGCGACCATGCGCTGGCCGATCGCCAGGTGGAACCGCCCCGCGTCCCGGCGATCGCCGACCGCGGCGCCGGCGGTGAGAGCTCGCCAATGACCGCACTCGACGAGCAGTTCGTCGCCATCGCCGAGGCGAATCCGGGACTGCGGGTGCGCGTGGGCAATCCCGATGAGCTGCGCAGCAACAAGCTCGACCGGACCCTGGACGCGATGAAGCACCGGGTGCACGAGCCCGAGCCCGGCGTCGCCGAATCGCCAACCGGCGCGGTCATCACTGCGCTCAACGAAGAAGCCGTGGTCTGCGCGGCGCTCGGCAACAAGGGCGGGCTAAACCTGGTGGTCACCTACGAGGCGTTTGCACCGAAGATGCTCGGCGCCGTACGTCAGGAACTGATCTTCGCCCGCCACCAGGCCCAGGCCGGGCGCCCACCCGGCTGGCTGGGCGTGCCCCTGGTGCTGACCTCGCACACGTGGGAGAACGCGAAGAACGAACAGTCCCACCAGGATCCGACCATGGCCGAGGCACTCATGGGCGAAATGGCCGACATTTCGCGCGTGGTGTTCCCGCCGGACGCCAATGGCGCTGCCGCCGCCCTCGCCCGCGCCTACGCGCAACGGGGCACGGTCACCACACTGGTCGTTCCCAAGCGTCCGGTGCCTCATGAGCTGACCCCGCAGCAGGCCCAGGCACTGGCCGAGACCGGCGCAACATGCCTCGCCGGCGATCCGGAGACGGCGGCGATCCTGCTGGTGGCCACCGGCGCGTACCAGCTGCAGGAAGTGCGCCGCGCACAGGCGCGTCTGGCCGCACGCGGAATGTCGGCCGCGATCGTCTATCTCGCCGAACCCGGCCGATTTCGCGCCCCGCGCGATCCGGAGGAGGCAAGGTACGTGCACTCCGACAGTGCGGTCCAAGCGCTGTTTCCGGTGGGCCGGCCGCGCGTATTCGTTACCCACACCCGTCCGGAGCCCTTCCTCGGTGCGCTGCGCCGACTCGACACCGGCCCCACCACCACCGCGGCGCTGGGCTTCGTCAACCGGGGCGGCACACTGGACGTGCCGGGCCTGCTGTTCGCCAACCGCAGCACCTGGGCGCACGTGGTTGACGCGGCTGCGGGCGTCCTCGGCGAGTCCCGCGACAACCTGCTGTCCGAAGCGGAGCTGGCGGCCGTGGATGGTCGCGGCGATCCGACCGCCATCCTGCGCGCGGAAGCGGGGCCGGCATCGTGAGCAGGCCGGCCAGGACCTCGCGCTGATGGCGGGCACGGTGCGCCGCGGAGGCCAGATCGCCTGGGCCGGACTGACTCTCGGGGTCGCGGTGTTGCGCCTGCGCCGACGCAGACCCGAACGGCTTCCCGCGTACGTCAGCGCCACCCTGGTGGGGCTGGGTACCACCTTCGTCAAGCTGGGCCAGGGTTTGAGCCTGCGCTGGGACCTGCTGCCGGCGCCCTATCGCGAGGCATTGTCGCGGTTGCACAGCGACGTGCCGGCATTTCCTGCTGACCAGGCCAGACACATGGTCGAGCAGGCGTTCGGCGCCTCCGTCGAAGAGCTTTTCGCCAGCTTCGATGACCATCCGCTGGCCGCCGCGTCGGTGGCTCAGATCCATCCGGCACGCATGCATGACGGTCGCAACGTGGTCGTCAAGGTCACCCGGCCCGGCATCCACGCTCAAGTGCAGGCTGACCTGCGGCTGCTTCGACGCACGCTGCGCGTAGCCCAGTGGATCTGGCCGCCTCTGAAGCGACACCGCCCCCTCGAACTGGTGGACGAGCTGGGCGCATTCCTGCGCGATGAAATCGACATGCGTCACGAGGCGCAGAACATGCGCCGCATGGCGAAGGTGCTCGATGCCCTGCCCGGCATCACACAGCCACATGTCGTTGAGCCCTACGCCACCCGCGACGTGCTGGTCCAGGATCGTAGCCACGGCACCCGCCTGGAAGCCGCTTATGGAACGGCGGCGGCTCCCGCACTGGCAAGGGCGCTGCTCGGTGCCTACGTGCATCAGCTCTTCGGCGCCGGCGTCTTCCATGCCGACCCGCACCCGGGGAATCTGTTCTTCTTTGACGACGGTCGCCTGTGCCTGCATGACTTTGGCTCGATCGGCGTGCTCGACCCTGCATCCCGGCTCGCGCTCGGCGGCATGGTCGAGGCCATTGCGGCCGACGACGCCGAGGGCGTGCTGGATGCAGCGATCGCCATGGGCTTCTTCCCGCCGCAGGTCGACCGCCGCTCGCATGTGCGCGAGATCCACCTGATCCTGGCCGAGATGGCCAGCCGTCCGCTGGCGCAGTGGTCCATTGCCGAGGCAATCTGGCGCGTGGCACGCATTGGGCAGGGCGCTGGCTTCCGGCTTCCGGCCCACCTGCTGTCCCTGATCCGGACGCTGTTCCTGGTCGAGAACACGCTGCGGGCACTGGATCCGGATCTGGACCTGCTGGGGACGCTGTCGGCACAGGCGGCCGAGATCGCCGACATCGCCGACGCCAGCCGCCCCAGCGGCAACAGGCCGCTTGCCATGCGGCTGGCCCGCACTGCGCGCCAATTGCCACAGATCGCCACCGACCTGTTGCGGCAGGCGCAACTGAGCGACGGACGACCCGCCTTCTCCGTACACCACCATGGCCTGAGTTCCACGCAGGAGGCAATCGCGCGCACGGGCAACCGGCTGGCGTTGGCCCTGGTCACCTTGGGCCTGTACGTAAGCGGTGCGCTGTTGAGCCTGCATTCCGACGGCCCGCAAGTGTTCGGTCACATGCCTTTCCTGGCTATGGTGGCTTTCGCTGCTGCGGGATTGCTCTCACTGCGGCTGGTGATGGCCATCGCCAGATCGGGACACTTGTAACAGAACACTGATCTATCTCCCCGCTGGTGCCCGGCGCATCAGTGCATCCAGGAAGGCAGACCCATGACGCAACACAATCATCATCATCAAGATCATCAGGCGCACGGCGAGCAACCGCCGCATCCCCGCACGGGTGCTGAAGGTGACGTCCATGCCGGGCACGACAAGCACGCCGGCCACAGCGTGGCGAGCTTCCGCGACAAGTTCTGGCTCACGCTGCTGCTGACCATCCCCACTCTGATCTGGAGCGGGATGATCCAGCATTGGTTCGACTACACCGCACCACAGTTCCCGGGGTCGGCGTACATCCCGGCGGTGTTCGGCACGATCGTGTACTTCTACGGCGGCTCGCCGTTCGTCCGCGGCGGATACCACGAGCTGAGAAATCGCCTGCCGGGCATGATGACGCTGATCTCGCTTGCGATCACCGTCGCCTTCCTTTACAGCGCGTTGGTCACGCTCGGCGTTGTCGAGGGCTTGGACCTGTGGTGGGAGCTGGCGACGCTGGTGGCGATCATGTTGCTCGGCCACTGGATCGAGATGCGTTCGATCAACCAGGCACAGGGCGCTCTCAAGGAACTCGCGAAGCTGCTGCCTGATATGGCGGTGCGGTTGGATGAGGCCGGTACCGCGAAGGAAGTCCCTGTCGCGGAACTGAAGCGCGGCGACCTGCTGCTCATCAGGCCCGGCGCGAGCATTCCCGCCGACGGCGTCGTGAAGGAAGGGACCAGCGCCGTCAACGAAGCGATGATCACCGGCGAGTCCAAGCCGATGGACAAGTCGACGGGCGACCGGGTGATCGCCGGCACCGTCAACGGACAGGGCTCGTTGCGTGTCGAGGTGACGGGAACCGGCGACGAGACCGCGCTCGCGGGTATCATGCGGCTCGTCGAGCAGGCCCAGACGTCGCGCTCGCGCGCCCAGGCCCTGGCGGACCGGGCGGCGTTCTACCTCACGATCATCGCCATCGTCTCCGCCGCGGTTACCGCCATTGTCTGGCCACTCCTCGGTCGACCGTGGAGCTTCACGATCGAGCGCGTAGTGACCGTGCTCGTGATCGCCTGTCCCCATGCGCTAGGTTTGGCCATCCCGCTGGTGACCGCCATCTCGACCACGATTGGCGCACGGAACGGCCTGCTCGTGCGCGATCGACGCGGCCTGGAAGAGGCCCGTTTGCTGAACACGGTCGTGTTCGACAAGACAGGCACGCTCACGCTCGGTTCGCACCGCGTCGTGAAGACCACTGCCGCCGATGGACTCACCGACGACGAGGTGCTTCGCGTGGCCGCGTCGGTCCAGCGCGACGCTGAACATCCGATCGCGCAGGCGCTGATGACCAGCGCCAAGGAACATGGCATCGACGTTCCGATGTCGCAGGACTTCGAGTCCATGCCGGGACGCGGCGTGCGCGCAGTCGTCGAGGAGCGCTCGCTTCACGTTGGCGGGCCGGGTCTGTTGAGAATGCTCGCGGTCGAACCGCCGGAGACGCTTCGGCGGGCTGCCGAATCAGCGGCAGCCGATGGTCAATCTGCAACCTACCTGGTGGAAGGCGACCGGGTGCTCGCCGTATTTGCGATCGCGGATGCCATCCGTCCCGAATCGTTCGACGCGGTCAAGCGGCTGCACGACGAAGGACTGGAGGTTGTCCTGCTGACGGGTGATTCCACGGCGGTCGCAAACGCGGTCGCGAAGGAACTCAACATCGACACCGTCTTCGCCGAGGTATTGCCCGAGGACAAGGTGGCAAAGATCGAGGAGCTGCAGGCCCAGGGCAAGCGCGTCGCGATGGTGGGTGACGGTGTCAATGACGCTCCGGCGCTGCTCACGTCCGACGTCGGCATCGCCATCGGCACAGGGACGGACGTCGCGGTCGAGGCCGGCGACGTCGTACTCGTGCGCAGCGACCCGCGCGACGTGCCAGCGATCATCGAATTGAGCAAGGCCACCTATCGCAAGATGATCCAGAACCTGTGGTGGGCCGCCGGCTACAACATCGTCGCCATCCCTCTCGCCGCTGGCGTTCTCGCCGCATGGGGGATCCTGCTGCAACCTGCGCTTGGGGCAGTGCTCATGTCGCTGAGCACCGTCGTTGTGGCAATCAATGCGCAGTTGTTGCGCCGGGCGGTGCGGTCCCCATGAACATGATTCGGGGACACCTGTGACCACGCGCCGGCTTCTTGCACTCAACGTTGGCTCGTCCACCCTCAAGGGCGCGTCCTATCTGTTCAACACTGAGGGACACGGCGCGCAGTCTCGTCTGCTCGAGCGCTCCCGGGCCGAAATTCCAGTCGGCGTGGATGCGCAGGAGCGCCTTGCCACCCTGCTCGAAACCTTGTCGGAACCGGCGACCGGCCCCGAAGTGGTGGTGCATCGGATCGTCCATGGCGGTGACCTGCGCGGCGCCCGTGAACTCGACGAAAACGTGCTCGCAAAACTGGATGCATTGGTGCCGTTCGCACCCTTGCACCAACCTGTAGCCCTCGCCTTCGCGCGTGCTGCACGCCTGCGGTGGCCGCAAGCCCGCCAGGGCGTGGCCTTCGACACCGACTTCCATGCGTCACTCGCGCCCTGGAGCCGGCGCCTGCCTGTCCCTGAAGCATGGGATGCCCTCGGCATCCGCCGTTACGGCTTCCACGGGCTCGCATTCGCCTCCGCGCTGCGAATCGTGGCCAGCCACGATGCGGGAATCCAGAAGGACCGCGCCGTCTTCGCGCATCTGGGGGGCGGCTGCAGCGTCTGTGCCGTCGAGGACGGCCGCAGCCGCGACACCACCATGGCGCTCACTCCGCTGGGTGGAATCCCGAGCCCTACCCGCTCCGGAGATCTCGATCCCGGCGCGTTGCTGTATCTGCTCCGGCACGAGCGTCTGGATGCGCAGGCGCTTGAAGATGGCCTGTACCGCAGTGCAGGCCTTGCCGGAATCGCCGGGCATGGCGACATGCGCGTGTTGCTCGCCGATCCCAGCCCGCAGGCCAAGCTTGTCGTGGAACTGTTTACAGTCCGGATCGCGCAGTCCATCGCGGCCATGGCCACGGGAATCGGCGGTCTCGACCATGTCGTCTTTTCCGGCGGCATCGGCCATCGCGCACCCGGTCTGCGGGCGCGGATCATTGCGCGCCTGGGCTGGCTTGGCTTGGCGCTCGCCCCTGCCGACAACGATGCGGGAGCCACGCGGATAGACGGCGGGGGCGGGCCGGTCATCTGGAACGTCGCGATCGACGAGGAACTCGAGCTGGCCGAGTCAGCGCTGGCCTGGCTCTAGCACCCGGCAGCACCGCTACATCTTGTGCAGAACCTCGAACTCCTGGCGGTCCAGATCGCCGCTCTTGTCCGCATCCACCATCGAGGCATGGGCGGCCATGGGATGCCTGGCAAGTTCTGCAGTGGACAGCTGGCCATTACCGTCAGCATCCAGTTCGTCGAAAGCCTTGGTCAGTTCGTCTGACGTGTCTTGCGCCATCGTTCCGGGCCCGTGGCCCGCATGTGCGGAACCGGAACTCCCGTGCGATTGCCCGGCTGCGACTGCGCTGCCGCTGACCAGTGCAGCAGCGAATATCAGGACGGAAAGTTGCTTCATGTATGGGCTCCGGTTGAAATGATTTCAGCACCTGGGCGGCAGGATGCACCCTTGACCATGGTCCGGAGTCAAGGGTGCACTGTTCACTATTGTGCCGCCATGGCCGCGCAGCTCTCGGCGCACCGGCGGCAGATGTCCGCGCAGCGCTTCATCTCGGCAATGCCGATGGGGTGACCAGGGCGATCGATGGGAACAACAGCGCCAGCCACAGGCAACGGGCGCCGACGCCGGCGCGGCGCGACTGGACACGGGAGACGGAATGCATGGGACCTCCGAACACGACGAAGGAACACGGGCGCGAATGCGCCGGCGTCGAAAGAACGTCGGTTCGGTGTCTAGATCAGAAGGCTGCAATAACGCAGCCGAGGAGGTGGGTCCGATCGCGCGATCGAAACCTCGACGGGCGCAGCGGCCTTGTCGGCAGGCAACTCAAGAACAGGTTCGAAGGCGAGAGCGGCCAGCGCCATGGGCGGCACCGACAGTTGCGCTGTGTCCGTTGCCAGCTGGTGGTCCGGATTGCAGTGCTTGTCGCACAGCGCCGGGTTCGTCTTCGCCTGCTCCATGCCCATCCCGGCGCAGTGCTCGGCCATCGCTTCCATCTGCACGGGCATTTGCTGGACCGGACATAGGTAGGCAGCCAACGCCACCTGCTGGAACAACAGGCAGAGGATGGCAAACAGGCTCGTTCGCAGACGGTGGCGGGCACGCCGGGTCATGGGGCAACGTTACTCGACATGGTTTGCCGATGAAAGGACCCGCGGCGGGTCGGAATGGTTCCCGCCGCCAGTCTCGAGAAAGTCCAAGGCCCGGCAGGGACGCTATTATGCGCCCATGCACTCCATGCCAGTCAGATCCACTGTCCCAGCCATCCTGGCTGCCTTGCTGGCTGCCATCGCCGCGTCTCTATGTTGCCTGGTGCCGTTGATCCTGGTGTTGCTGGGTGCTGGCGGCGCATGGCTTTCCACCTTGACGGCACTGGATCCATGGCGCCCCGTGTTCAGCGTTGTCGCATTGGGCGCCTTGGCGGCCGCTGCCTGGACTCTGTACGGTCCCACGGCGCGGTGTCGCGGCGATCGCCTGTGCCTTGCTCCCGCCGTGCTGGCTCGACGACGCAGGCTGTTCTGGTTGACCACAACCATCATCATCCTGCTGCTGCTATCCCCCTACCTGCTCGACTGGCTTCTATAGGAGGTCTCCATGCGCGCCGCTTCGCTGCTCCTTCCTCTACTGCTCGCTTTCGGAGCGGCCAATGCCGCTGAGCCAGAAACAGCCATACTCGACGTCGGCAACATGACTTGTCCGGCCTGTCGCATCACTATCGAGGCGGCCCTCCACAGGGATGAAGGCGTGCTGGCCACCACGATCGATACCGAGGGCGGAACCGTCAGCATCCGCTTCGATCCCGAAAAAACAAGCAAGACCCGCCTGGCCGAGACAGTTACCAACGCAGGGTTTCCTGCAAAGCCCCATGACAGTGGCAACTGATCTGCAACTGATCAGCACATTGACTTGTCCGCACTGCGGTCGTCGCATGACGGAGTCCATGCCCACCACGGCATGCCTTTTTTTCCATGAATGCACTGGTTGCAGGCAGCTACTGACGCCGAAGCCAGGCGACTGTTGCGTTTTCTGCTCCTACGGCGATTTCCCCTGCCCGCCAGTGCAACAGCAGAAGTCCTGTTGCGCCTAGGCTCTCCGCGCCAGCCCAAGCCGTCAGGCATCGAACGAAAAACCTGCACCGACAATGGTCGCCACGCCCAGCACGGCGAACAGGATGGCAGCGACCCGTTGGACGACTTTCATGGGGACTCGCTTGAGCAGACGATCACCGATCAACACGGCGGGGACATTGGCGATCATCATGCCCAGCGTCGTTCCAGCGACCACTGCTACTGGCAGCGTGTATTTGGCGGCCAACGCGACCGTCGCCAGCTGGGTCTTGTCACCCATCTCCGCCAGGAAAAAGGCAATCAGCGTGGTCATGAAGACGCCGTAGCGCCCGAGGGACGAGGTCTTCTCGGCATCGAGTGTGTCCGGCACGAGCGTCCAGGCAGCCATGGCAAGGAAGGACAAACCAAGGCCCCACCGCAAGGCTGCTGGATCGATCAGCGACATGAGCCATGCGCCGAGCGCGCCGGCCAAGGCGTGATTGATCAGCGTCGCTGCGAGAATGCCGGCGATGATGGGCAGTGGACGTTTGAATCGCGTCGCGAGGACGAACGCGAGCAGCTGGGTCTTGTCGCCGATTTCAGCGAGGGCAACTACACCAGTCGAGACGAGGAAGGCTTCCATGAGATCCATCCGGCCGGAACGACGCATGACCACGGCGCGTCCCCGGCCTTTCGGAAGCGCTGTGGTCAATGGTCTTGCCAGATGCGGGATCGTCGGCGCCATGGCCTTCGGGCCAAGTGTGTTGACGCGGACCTCTTCGGGGCGAAGAGCGGCTACTCCCCAGTGACGCGGCCATTATAGCTCGCATCACGGGTGCAGGTGCGGGCGCTCGCAGGCGGTGCGTTCCACCTGGAGCGTCGCATGCTCGATGCCGAACCGCTGTTCCAGCACGTCGGCCAGGACCGCGCGCACCTTGTCCGGATTCTTGGCGCCCTCGCGCAGGACTACATGCGCGGTGAGTACCACCTGGCGCGAGCCCATGGCCCAGGCGTGCAGGTCGTGGACCGCCGTGACGTCGGCATTGCCGAGTAATGCGGCACGAACCTGATCGAAATCCAGGCCTGCCGGCACCCCCTGCATCAGCACCTGGCCCGCTTCGCGCAGGAGCATCCAGGTCCGCGGCAGGACCCAGAGCCCGATCAGTACGGCGATCACGGGGTCCACCACCGCCCAGCCCGTGGCCATGATGAGCGCGGCGCCGGCGATGACACCCACGGAGCCCAGCATGTCGCTCCACACTTCCAGATATGCGCCCTTGATATTGAGGCTGGTACCGCTACCCGCCTTCAGCAGTCGCATGGAAACCAGGTTGATCGCCAGGCCTATTCCGGCAATGACCAGCATGCCGGTGGAAGCGACCGCCGGCGGATCTCGAAATCGTGCTGCCGCTTCCCAGAGGATGTATCCGGCCACCAGGAACAACAGCCCGCCGTTGATCGCAGCGCCGATCGCTTCCATACGGGCATAGCCGTAAGAGCGCTTGGCGTCGGCTGGCTTGCGACTCAAGCGAACGGCGACCAGCGAGATCGCCAGGGCCAGCACATCGGTGCCCATGTGCGCCGCGTCGGAGAGCAATGCCAGGCTGTTGGTCATCAGGCCGCCGACCACTTCGGCGACAAGGAAAACGCCGGTCAGCCCGAATGCCCACCACAGTGGGCGCTCGTGACGGATTTCTCCGGTGCCGTGGTCGTGTCCTGCGCCCATATCAGCCGGACTCCCCTTCGCCAATGGGCCAGGCGGATTCCACCGCACTGACGTAGACCCATCCAGCGCCTGGATGGCCGGCCGGCCCCACGCGGCGGAAGATCTCCACCGCGCGGGCGACGTCCGAGTCCTCGCAGAACAGTTCCACCTGTACCTCGGAGACGACCTGGTCTCCGAATACCACGGAGTATTCGCGCTCACGCGCATGCAGCGCGTGCAGCAAGCCCTTGACGTCGAACAGGCTCACTCGGTCGAAACCCGCGGCTTCCAGGGCGTGAAGCACGTCCGAAACCCGGTTGCGGTGGATGAACGCCTTGATCTGCTTCATGGGACATTCTCCGTTGGGTGTTGCGCCTTGCGCTCGGCGCGATCCTCGAGCCATTCGTACAACACCGGCAGCAGGATCAGCGTCAACAAGGTCGAGGTGATCAGGCCGCCTACCACGACCGTGGCCAGCGGGCGCTGGGTCTCGGCGCCGACCCCACTGGACAGCAGCATCGGCACAAGGCCCAGGATGGCCACGCTCGCGGTCATCAGCACAGGACGAAGGCGCATTGCAGTGCCCTGCACCACGGCTTCCCGCACCGTGCGTCCCTTACCCCGCAGTTCGTTCAGGAAACTGACGAGCACGATCCCGTTCAACATCGCCACGCCGAAGACCGCAATGAACCCGATGGCCGACGGAACGGACAGGTATTGGCCGGTGATGAACAACCCGATCAGGCCCCCGATCGTTGCGAAGGGCACGTTGGCCAGGATCAGGGCGGCGTACTTGATCGAGTTGAACGCGGTATAGAGCAGCACGAAAATGAAGAAGATCGTGACTGGCACGATGATGGCCAGGCGGGCCAATGCCCGCTGCTGGTTCTCGAAGGCCCCGCCCCATTCGATCCAGTACCCGGTTGGCATCTCGACATTCTGTTCGATCGCCGCCGATGCCTCCTTCACGAAGCCATCGATGTCGCGGCCGCGCACGTCCATCTGGATGACGGCATAGCGTTGCAGCTGCTCGCGGCGGACGAACGAATACCCTTCGGCAACGCTGATATCGGCTACCTCGGAGAGCGGAACCAGTGCACCCGATTCCGTACGCAGCGGGATCCTGCGCAAGCTTTCGACGGATTGGCTGGCGCTTTCGCCTAGACGCACGGTGATGTCGAACCGTTTCACCCCATCGAGCAGCACGCTGACCGGCTCTCCGCCCAGGCCATTGCGCACAATGGTCAATACGGCCTCGGCGTTGAGGCCATGGCGCGCCATCTCCGCACGGTCCACCCGGATGCGGATCTGGGGTTTGCCGAGATTGGCCTCCAGCGAGAGGTCGGCCACGCCCGGCACTTTCGCGAGCACGTCCTTCATCTCGCCGCTGAGCCGATCCAGCTCACTCAGATCCTCGCCGTAGAGCTTGAGCGCCAAGGTCGCCCGCACGCCCGAGATCAGTTCCTCCACCCGCATCTGGATCGGCTGGGTGTAGCCGGCCACGACATTGGGTACCTCTTTTTCGAGGGCCTCTTCCATGAGCTCCTCCAACTCCTTGAGCGAGCGCCCCTCGGTCCACTGGTCTTCCGGGTTGAGCGAGGTGTAGATCTCCATGTAGTTCACGTCCGCCGTTTCGCCCTGTTCGGCGCGGCCGATCATCGCCACGGTGGTCTCGACTTCCGGAAAGCGCTTGAAGGCTTCAGCGATCTTGCGGCTGGTCTCGATCGACTCGTCCAGGGACGTCGATGGAATGCCGGTGACGCGCCACATGATCGAGCCTTCCTGCAACTGCGGCATGAATTCCTTGCCCAGGAACGGGAACAGCGCAAAGCTCGCCAGCAGTGCGACCAGCGCCCCGGCCACCACCACTCGCTTGCGAGCCAGGGCCTTGTCCAGCAGCGGCCGATAGATGCGCTTGACCCGGGCAACCAACCATGTGTCCCGCTCTTCCTTTGGCTTCAGGATCATCGCTGCCAGGACAGGAATGAGCGTCAGGCTCAACAGCAGCGAGCCCGCCATCGCGAAGGCGATGTTGAAAGCCATCGGCTTGAACATCTTGCCTTCAAGCCCCTGCAGCGAGAACAGCGGCAGGAACACCACGATGATGATGACGATGGCGAAGGAAATCGGGGCCGCCACCTCGCGTGCCGCCGCCAGTACCGCGGCCGTGCGGTCCACGCGCTCTCCATGCTCGCGTCGTTCGGCCATGATCCTGAAAGCGTTCTCGACCATCACCACGGCGCCGTCGACCATCATGCCGATGCCGATCGCCAGGCCCGCCAGAGACATCAGGTTGGCCGACAGGCCGACCTGCTGCATGCCGATGAACGCGATCAACATCGCCAGTGGCAAGGTGACCACCACCACGATGGCCGAGCGCAGGTCGCCCAGGAACAGGAACAGGACGATCGCGACCAGGATGGAGCCCTCGACCAGGGCGCTGGTGGCCGTACCGACGGCCTTGTTGACGAGGTCCGTGCGCTCGTAGATCGGTTTGATGACCATGCCTTCCGGGAGCGCATCGCGCACCACGTCCAGCTTGGCCTTGACGGCCTCGACCACTTCCTTGGCATTTGCGCCGATGCGGGCCAGCGCCATCCCCAGCACCACTTCCTCGCCGTCGCGGGTGACCGCACCGAAGCGGGGCGCGGGTGCCTCGACGATCGTGGCGACATCGCGCAGGTACACCGGCGTACCGTCTACCGCTTTCAGGACGATGTCGCCGATATCCTCCGTGGATTGAAGCAAGCCGAGACCGCGGATCAGGAACTGTTCCTTGCCCACGTTCATGACGTTGCCGCCGACCTGCCCGTTGTTGGCCGGGATCGCCGCGAGCACGTCGTCGAAGCCCAGGCCACGCGCGTAAAGCCGCTGGGGATCGATCCGTACCTGGTACTGGCGCTCGCCGCCGCCCCATGAACTGACGTCATCGACGCCCTGGGCGGTACGCAGGATCAGCCGGATGACCCATTCCTGCGTGGTACGCAGGTCCATGTCGGTGACCTCGGCCTCGCTGACACCCGGCGCCCGCTCCACGGTGTACCAGTACACCTGCCCCAGGCCGGAGACATTGGGTCCCATGGCCGGTTTGCCATAGCCCTCCGGCAACCGATCACCGATTTGTTGCAAGCGCTCGTTCACCAGCTGCCTGGCGAAGTAGATGTCCATGTCGTCTTCGAAATAGGCCGACACATAGGACAAGCCGAAAAGGCTCACGGAGCGGATCTGCTGCACCTTCGGCAGGCCGGCCAGCGCCGACTCGATCGGCGTGGTCAACAGCAGCTCGACGTCCTCGGCCGCGAGCCCCGGTGACTCCGTATACACGTTGACCTGGACCGGCGTGACATCCGGGAACGCATCGATGGGCACGTTGCGGACCGCATTGACGCCAAGAAATGCGACGACGGCGAACACGATCAGGACCAGGAACTTGTAACGCAGGGAAAATTCGACCAGGCGGTTCAGCATGGCGTGGCTCCCCGGCTCGAATGGCGGAGGTCAGTGCCCATGGCCCTCTCCCATCTGCGACTTGAGGATCTGCGACTTCAGGCCGAATGCGCCCTCGACGACGATCGCATTCCCCGGCTCCAGCCCGTCCAGAACGATCGTCTGGTTGCCCACGGCATCCCCGGTCCGGACCGACACGGGTTCGAATGCGCCTGCTTCCGTACGGCGGAATACCACTGTCTCCCCGGAGAGCTGGACGATGGCTTTGGTGGGCACGGCCAACTGCTGGGCACCCTCCCCGCCGCCGGAATCGGCAACCGCCTGGAACAGGACCTCGACGAAATCGCCCGCATGCAGCCGATCGCCCTTGTTGGGTACTTCGATCCGCACCTCGGCATTGCGCGTCGACTCGGACGTGCGATGCGCGCTGCGCTGCACGGTTCCCGCCAGACGATCTTCGCCGGCGACCACGGTGACCGGGCTCCCGGACTCGATGCGCGAGACGACGCCGGGAGGCAACTTCGCGTCTACCCATACGATCGATTCATCGACCAGGCGAAACAGCGGGCGCCCGGGTTCGATGCGCTCGCCGACGACGAAGTTGTCTTCCGTGATGCGGCCTGCATGCGGCGCTTGGAGCGTGAACTCCCCGCTGGCATTGCCGGACGCGGTGCCAGGCAACCCGTAGGCACGTGCCATCGCGCGGGCGCGATCCAGCGCAACTTTTGCCTCGATGATCCTGCGCCCGGCCACCGCCTCGCGGCCGAGGGATGAAACACGGGCCCACTCCTGTTCTGCAATGCGCAGTTCGGCCTGCGCGTCGGCAACTTCCACGCTCGACAACCTGACGAGGGGCGCACCGGCGCGTACTTCGTCGCCGAGCTTTGCGTAGCGGCGGATGACGAGCGATTCAACGCGCGGTGTGATCAGCGTGGTGCCATAAGCGTTGTCCAGGACTTCGCCCGGAGCGCGCACCTGCTCTTCGGCCACCGACGGCTTGAGGGTTTCAACCTTGATGCCGGCTGCCTTGACCGCGGCCGCATCGAGCTCGATCAGCGTGCTGCTCTCTTCCGCGTGTTCGCCATCGGCAACGGATTCGACGCCTTCGGGCGCTTCGGCGCTCTCCTGTTCGGGCGCGTTGCCACAGGCGCCAAGCGCCAACAGCAAGCCCACGCAGACAGGCAGGAGGAGGGTTCGATTCGATTTCATCTGCACGTCTCTCATGGGGTGGCCTCCAGTCCGGACCAGCGGGTGAGCTGGCCGACGGCGGCGAGATAGTCGACATAGCTGCGCCACAGGCGTGCCTGGAGTTCGGCACCGGCGAGCTGGGTATCCAGGGTCTGCTTGATCTGCAGGAGGTAATCGGCGGTCGAGAGTTCGCCTTCCCGCCACAGGCGCTCAAGCAAAGCCTCACGACGGCTCACTTCAGTCCCGCGACTCGATTGCCAACTGGCCCAGGCGCTTTGCGTGGCCCGGTAGGACTCGATCGCCGCCTGCTGCCCGGCAGCGAGTTCCAGGCGGATGCGCTCGGCGTCCGCTGCCGCGGCTTCGACGTCCGCTTGCGCAGCGACCACCTCCGCGCGATAGCTGTTGCGAACGAACAGCGGAATGCGCACGGATATGCCGATGATCCGGTCCTGGACGTTGCCGTAGTCAATGCGCCCACCACTGACGCCGACTGTCGGATCGGGTCTTCGATTCCGGCTTGCGACCAGCACGTCGCCCTCGGCAGCCTCGACGGCCGCTTGAGCGACCTGCCACTCAGGAAGCCCTACAGGCAAAGGCGGGTCGGCAAGCATGGGCGGAGGTGGCGGCACGCCCAAGGCAAGCGCATCAAGCTGACCCGGGACACCGCCTACCGCGCGGAACCGGGCTTGCGCTTCGGCTTCCTCGGCGATCAGTTGCGCCTGTTCGCTGCGCGCCTCATCACGCGCCAGCGCTGCCAGGTCGCGTTCGAGGCCGGAAATGTCACCGGCATCGAACTGCTTTTCGGCAAGCTCGGCAAAGCGGGTCATGAGTGCAAGCCGCTGCTCGCCCGTTTGCAGCCGTTCCCGGGCGCTCAGCCACGCCGTCCAGCCGGTGAACCACAGCCGGATGAAATCGCGCTCCCGCACGCGGGCCTCGGCCACGGCGAGATCCAGCCTGGCATCGGCTGCTTCGAGACGCGCCTCCCGCTTGCCGCTTAGATCCAGCGTCAGGTCGACACCCACGGTGGCTCGGCGATCGGGACCTTCATCCTCCGCGGCGAACTCGAGCTCCGGGTTATAGAGCGGCTGCCCAGCCGCAGTACGCCGCGCCTGTGCGGCCGCGAGTTGGGCCTGCGCCGCACGGTAGCCGGGATAACGCTGCCACGCCGACTGCAGCGCTTCCTGGACAGGCGCGGGTGCACGCGCGCTTTGAACCTGGGCGAGGCCCAGCATGGGAAACAGGCATGCCGCCATGGCGATGCCGAGCCGGGCGACTTTGCGTCGCCGCAGCCTTGGTGAACAAGACATTTGGGGAAATCCTCTGAAACGACGTTTCCGGTCGACAATGCGACGGGGCGCACAACACGTCGCTCAGGCGATCGGTGGCCTCAGGTCACGCCGGCGATCTGCGAACAGCACTGGCGGTCCCTCGGCTATTGCCGAGGCAGGTGCGAGGACAGCCAGTGCATTGAATGGCTGGGACAGGATGGCGACCGAGTGGTGGCACTGGCAATGAGTGCAGGAACCCGAATGCGTGGACAGCGGCCCCTTTTCCGCCGGCGTGTCGTCGATCGATGCCGAGGCCACTGGGTGGCCCGCCTCCCCGAAATCGATCTGCCCGTAATCGTGATTGGCGCAGGCCGCGACCGTACCGATCTTGAGGGCGAACACGAGCAGGACGAAGGCCGCCAGCCGCGTGGAGGCACGCAGGCGAGCAAGGATCGAACTGGCGGGTGCCGACGGCATCGGGGCAGGATAGCCGAGAGTCACGGTGTTATGCAATTACGTAGGGTTTAGAGTGGATGTCCCCAATCCCCGATCCAATTCAGTATGGGCGATAGCTGCTGCCAACGCGAGATCGATGTCCAGGCCCTGGAAGCGCGCCAGCGCCGCACGCTGCTGATCGTCCTCGGCATCAATATCGGCACGTTCCTGTTGATGGTGGGCGCGGCAATTCACGCTCGCTCTTCGTCGTTGCTGTCGGGCGGACTGGACAACTTCGGCGATGCGTTGACCTACGCATTGAGTCTTGCCGTGGTGGGCGCCAACCACCGGGCGAAGGCCGGGGTGGCACTGGTCAAGGCGGCCCTGATCATGGCCGCTGCAATCGCGGTTGCAGTGCAAATTGGCTGGCGACTTGCGCATCCGGCGGTCCCGTTGTTCGAGACCATCGGCGTCGCGGCCATCCTGAATCTCGGCGCCAATGGGTTTTGCCTGTATCTGCTTTCGCCGTTCCGGGCTGGGGACGTCAACATGAGCTCTGCATGGGAGTGCTCGCGCAACGACGTGTGGGAGGGCTTTGCAGTGCTTGCCGCCGCGGGCGGTGTCTGGCTCTTCGGCTCAGGGTGGCCGGATCTCGTGATCGGAGCGTTCCTGCTCGTACTTTTCGCGCGGTCGGCGACGCGTGTTTTCCGCAATGCCTGCTCGGGCCTTGCGTCCGGCGGATAAGCGACGGCTCACGGCACGGGTTCCAGCAGCGCCTTCATCTCCGCAATCTCCGATCGCTGCGAAGCCACGATCTCCCGGCAAAGCGCCTGGATTTCCGGCGCCTGCGGATCCGCCTGTTCGCACATCAGGATGGCCCCGGCATGGTGCGGGATCATGGAGCGCAGGAACTGTTGGTCCGTCACTGCCAGCTGTTGTCGGATACCGAACCAGCACAGCGCCATGAACAATACGGCACCAATCGCAAACCATGTGTTCCGCCGCTTGTCGGGATACATGCTTCGCATCAGCGCCAATTCGATCAGCAGCATCGGCGCTGCCATCAGCCCGGCCATGTAGACCTGGTTGATGTTGTTGAAGACGTTCTCGAAGCGATTCACCATCGCGTACATCAGGATGTACATGGCGACGAACGAGAGCGCCACCATGCCCATGAGGCGACCATAGTGACCCATGTGAGCGTGCTTCACTTCCTGAATCTGCTTCATGACGTACCTCCTATGAGCCCTGCCGGCAAGTGATCAGGTGGCGACCCCACCGGGGGGCCACTGCATTCTCCGACTACATCTTCTGCAAAGCCGTGAATTCCTCGCGACTGAGGCTTCCGTCGTTGTCGGTGTCGACCATCGAGGCATGGGCTGCCATTGGATGCCTGGCCAGCTCTGCCTTTGAAAGGAGACCGCTCTTGTCCGCGTCAAGCGCGTCGAACGCCTTGGTCGAGGGGTCAGGCTGGGCGGGGGCCGCTGCCGACGTGCCGTGGCCCGCATGCGATGCATGGGAATTCGATTGCGGAACAGCCAGGGCATTCCCGGCGGCAAGAGCAGTGGCCAACAGCAGGATGGAAACTTGCTTCATGGGGATCTCATTGAAAGACATGCGGGATGTCACAATCGCATCTGGACCATGGTCCAGAGTCAAGCTTTCCTGCCATCAGATGGGGCCCCGCCGGCGAGCCGACGGGGCCTCTTCGGTCAAGCTGCCGCCATTGCCTCACAGCTTTCAGCGCATCGACGGCAGATCTCCGCGCAACGCTTCATCTCGGCGTCGCCCATCGCCTCGCAGTCCTTGGCGCATTGGCGGCACACTTCTGCGCAGGCACCGCAGATCACGGTGTGGATATCGGCGCCACGAAGCATTGCCGAGGCGCTCGTAGCGCAGATGTCGGCGCAGCTCGCGAGCAGCGCAATATGCTGTGGTGCTGCGTGCTCGCCGCCCTTGGTAAGGCAGTAGTTGATGGTCTCCAGGCAGATCGCGTGGCACTGCGTGCAGTTGTCGATGCACTCGTTCATGGCCTGGGGTCGGTGTTCGGCTGAATGGTGGGTCATGTTGTTTTCCTTCCATGTCGAAATGCGGGCGAGATGCGGCGCGCCCGTATCACCGTCCCCGGTGCAACTGGCCACTCAATGTCGAGCGAATGCGGTGGCCTCCCCCTGTTGGTCGATGATTTCCACGGTGTAGGGCTGGACGGTTCCGTCCGGGACTTCCATGCCCGGCGATCCCAGCGGCATTCCGGCCAACACCAAGCCCTTGGCATCGGGCTTTTCGGCGAGCAGGCGCTTGATGTCCGACGCCGGCACGTGACCTTCGACGAAGTAGCCGCCGACCTTGGCGGTGTGGCAGGAACCCTTCCCATACGGAATGCCCAATCGGGTCTTTACAGGGTCGAGGTTGTCGACATCGCGCACCTCTACCCGGAAGCCGGCTTCGCGCATGTGCTTCACCCAGCCGGTGCAGCAGCCGCACGTTGGGCTCTTGTGCACGGTGACCAGCGGCAGCGATAGGTCGGGCTGGATTGTTGCCGGAGTTGACGGAGGCTGAGCCGCTTGCGTCGAGGCGCCCGGCGATGCCGGTGCGACAGACGGACTGGGTGCCTGGCTGCAGGCGGCGAGTACCAGCGTCGCCAGGAACAATGCGTGGGAGCGGAGCGTGCGCATCTTGGTCAATCCTGATGGTCGTGATCGTCGTGGCCATCGTCGGCCGGCACTGCAGTGGACGCGGCCTGCGGAACCGAAGGCGTGTGCACGTGGCTCATGCCATCGGCGTGGACATGTGTGGTGCCACCCTCCGGGACCGGAACGCCGGCCGCTGGAAGGTGGCCGTCTTCGTGTTCGGCGTCTTCGCCCATGGCATGTTCATGAGGCGCCTCCTCGCCTTCGGCATCCGAGTGTCCGGCCGACTCGCCACCGCCGTGGGAATGTCCGCCGCTGCTGGCGACCAGCTCTTGGTATGCCTGCGGATCGAGGGTGGGCAACTGCCGGATGAACGCCACCATGTTCCAGATGTATTCGTCCTCCATGCTCTTGCCCCAGGCCGGCATGCCGGAAGCCTTGATCCCGTGCTTGATCACCCAGAATGCCTCCGCCTCATCAACCTCAGTTCGGGTGAGATCCGGGGGCGCGGGGTACAGGCCCTTGCTCAGCTCGGTTTCGCTCACGCCGGGCTTCAGGTGGCAGCCCGCGCACATGGCGTTGTAGTTGCCGGCGCCCTGCATCATGCGTTCGCGGCCCTCGAGATCCGGCACCTTGAGGTCGTCCGCCCTGGATCGGATGGACTGGTCCCGGATCGTCTCCATCAACGCATACACCGGCGCGATGTGCGGATCGTCCGCCCCCACGTTGTAGGCGCCCGACCAGACGAAACCCGCGACTGCAACTCCTCCGATCGCAAGGCCTCCCAACACAAACAACGATCTCCTGGTAACGATTGGCATCTCTGAACTCTCCCCTTAGAACCAGATTCGAAAGCCCGCGACCACGCGGGTGTCGTCGGACGGATGACCGTCCTGCTCGCGGTATCGCGCCGTCTGCCCGAAGGCGCGTTCGCGAACGATGCCGATATACGGGGCGAACTCGCGACGGATCTCGTAGCGGAGGCGCAGGCCAAACTCGGCGGTGCTGAGGCCCGAACCGATTCCCCGCATCTCGTCGCCCTTGCCGTGGAACTCGGCCTCCAACAACGGCTGCAGGATCAGCCGATTGGTAAGCAGCATCTCGTACTCGACTTCCATCCTGGCCGCAGTCTGTCCCGACTCGCCGACGTAGGCCGTCGCCTCGACTTCGAACTTGTAGGGCGCAAGCCCCATGACGCCGATTGCCAGGAAGTCCTGCGAGGCTCCCGGCTTGAAGTCATGGCGCACGCCGGCGACCACGTCCCACCAGGCGCTCACGCTGCGACCGTAAAGCACCTCAAGATCGGCCGACTCCAACTCGCCATTGACCTGCTCGCCCTCGCTCCGCAGCCATAAGCGGTTGAGATCGGTTCCGATCCAGCTCTGACCTTCCCAGGCCAGCCCCGTGCCTGCATCGGCATCCCAGGCTTCCAGGCGATTGAAGAGCACGTAATGGAAGATGCCGTTGTCGTGGACAGGATGATTTTCCTCAGGCGCGACGGCGGCCGCGCGATCGGCGTCGGTCACCTCGGGAATTGGCGTGAGCGGATCGACAGTGGCCGGAAGGTCCATCGTCGAGTGGTCCATGGCCGAATGGTCCATGGCCGGGTGGTCCATGGTTGAGTGATTCATCTCCTCTGGCGCTTCCTGTTTCACTTCTTCCGGCTTGTCGGACTGCGCTTCCTGGGGAACTGACGGCGGGGGCGGCATATGGTCGGCGTGTTGTGCCCAAGCAGGCAGCGGCGCCAACAATGTTGCCAACGCAGTGGCAAGGAGCTGCGGGCGGCGGATCGGCTTCGAATGCTTCATGGCGTTCATTCCTCCACCTTGACCTGCCGCATCATTCCGGCCTCCATGTGGTAGAGCAGATGACAGTGGTAAGCCCAAGTGCCGAGTGCATCCGCGCGGACCCGATAACCGCGCTTCGTCCCGGGGGGCATGTCGATGGTGTGCTTGCGGACGTGGAAGTTGCCCTGTTCGTCCTCCAGATCACTCCACATGCCGTGCAGGTGGATCGGATGGGTCATCATGGTGTCGTTGACCAGCACGATGCGCAGCCGCTCGCCGTAGTTGAAACGCAGGGGCGCCGCATCGGAGAACTTCATGCCATCGAAGCCCCAGGCGAACTTCTCCATGTGCCCGGTGAGATGCAGCTCGATCTCGCGTCCCGGCTCACGCCCGTCCGGATCGGGGAAGGCGCTCTTTAGCATCGCGTAGGTCAGGACGGTGCGGCCGTTGTCACGCAGTCCGATGCCGGGATCCGCGAGCATGGGCGCGGGGGTCATCGTCTGCATGTCGACGAGCGGGTTGCCTTCCTCGCTTGCCGGATGCGATTGCATCCCGGTTCCGCCATGCTCCATGCCCGCCATCGAACCGGTGGCCATCGCGGCCATGTCATGGCCCGCGTGGTTCATGGCGCCCTGCTCCATTCCCGCCATGCCCGACATCCCGGCCATGTCGTGCCCCATGCCGCCGTGCCCCATGTCGGCCATGGTGAGGATCGGGCGTGGATCGACTGCCGGCACCGGAGCGCGCAGTCCTTCGCGCACGGCCAGGGTGCCGCTGACGTAACCGGTGCGGCCCATGTCCTGCGCAAAGATCGTAAAGGCATCCTGCCCGCTGGGCTCGACGATGACATCGAAGGTTTCCGCCGTCGCGATGCGAAATTCGTCGACCGTCACCGGATGCACGTACTGGCCGTCGGCGGCCACCACAGTCATCTTCAATCCAGGGATGCGGACATCGAAGTGGGTCATCGATGATCCGTTGATGATGCGGAGCCGAATCTTCTCGCCGGACCGGAACAACCCGGTCCAGTTGCCCAGTGAGGTCGTCCCGTTCAACAGGTAGGTGTAAGTGTTGCCATTGACGTCCGAGAGATCGGTCGGCGTCATCCGCATACGGCCCCACATGCCGCGATTGGCCAGCGTCGCCGCCCACCCGTCGTCGCGTACGTCCTCGAAGAAGTCGCCGACCGTGCGCTTGGAGTAGTTGTCGTAGTCCGACATCTTCTTCAGTCGCGCGAAGAGCGCGGCGGGATCGAGGTCGGTCCAGTCGGTCAGCATGACCACGTAGTCCCGGTCGTAAGCAAACGGCTCGGGCTCGATGGGATCGATTACCAGCGGTCCGTAGAGGCCCGCCTGCTCCTGGAATGCCGAATGGCTGTGATACCAGTAGGTGCCACCCTGTTTGACGTGGAAGCGGTAGTGATAGGTCTCGCCGCGACCGATGCCGTCGAAGCTCAATCCCGGGACGCCGTCCATGTTGGCGGGCAGCAGGATGCCGTGCCAGTGGATCGAAGCTTCGTGCCCGTGAATCGAATCCGGCGGCAGCGCATTGGCCACGCGCAGGTTGACGGTGGTTCCTTCGCGCCAGCGCAGGAGCGGTGCGGGCAGGGAACCATTGACAGTGATGGCCGGCCGGGTGAGACCGGTGATATTGACGGGCGTTTCGCCGATGGACAGGTCGAACTCGGTGCCCGACAGCACGTTGAGCTGGCCGGGCGACTTCACGGCCCAGGTGGCCTTGGGCCACAGGCCGAAGCCGGCGACAACCCCGCCGGCGGCGAGGCCCTGTACGAAGCGACGCCGCGACATTTCGAACGCGCGACCGGCCTTGCGGTCAAGGGAATGCGATGACATGGGGAACTCCACGAAAAGCGTCAGGCTCGTGAGAGCCGAAGCACGACTCCGGCTGCCGTAGTACGCAGGCAGGCAGGAGCGATCAGGCGCACTGAGGCGCCGAAGGGACGCTTAGCGGATGGGAGGTCGGATCAGATGCGGCAAGGCCGGCGTGGCATGGCCCAACGACATGTGGGCTACTGCGAGGTCACGGCCCGCAACGAGCTCCGTCGACGGGAGCGCGGGCAGGGGGACCTGGGAGACGTGCGCACAAGCGCAGGCGCAGAGCCCGGACTTGCAACAATCGGGGGCTGGAGACTCTTCGTGCGGCGCGCCTGCATCCCCCTCAGCGGCGCCCTGCTCATCGTGGCAGGGAATCCCGGCGCTCGCGGGCATGCGGACTTGCTCCGCCGTGGATGCCTGCTCGACATGCATGCGGGTCGCAGCCATCGCACCGCCAATCCCGTTGAGCACGAGGGCGACACTGAGAAGCAGGCGAAAGAGGACCAGCGGAGACAGCATCGCGTCACTCTATCCCATGCCCCGACGTCAAGGGTATAGGGCGGATGAAGTCTGGGCTTGATCCAGGGTCGCTTCGCTGACGTGCGGGGGAATGGGCTTTGCACATGGCGTTCTGTTGCTGACCCGGAAGTGCGTAGGCTGGTGGTCGGGCCGTCCTCCCCCTGCGGCCGGAGCACTCCGCCATGTCCGACGGCAACGGTCCCCTTCCCGGCCCAGACCTGGCCCGCGGCGTGCCGCTGGCGTCGATCCCGGACGACGGCGTGCTGGCCGGCCGGGTCGGCGACGACGCGGTGTTGCTGGTGCGGCTGGACGATGGCGTGCACGCGGTCGGCGCGCACTGCACCCACTACGGCGCGCCGCTGGCCGAAGGCCGGATCGCCGACGGCAGCGTGCACTGCCCCTGGCACCACGCCTGCTTCGACCTGCGCACCGGCGCCGCCGACTGCGCACCGGCGTTCGCCCCGCTCGGCCGCTGGCGGACCGAAGTCGTGGACGGCAGCGTATTCGTGCGCGAACGGCTGCCGGGGCCACCGGCAGCGACCGTCCACCACGGCGCCGGCAAGCCGCGCCGGGTGGTGATCGTCGGCGGCGGCGCCGCCGGTCATGCCGCGGCACGCCGACTGCGCGACCGCGGTTTCGACGGCAGCGTGACCATGCTCAGCGCCGACGCGGACGTCCCGGTCGACCGCCCCAACCTGTCGAAGGACTTCCTCGCCGGCACCGCGCCACCCGAATGGCTGCCGTTGCAGGATGCCGCCGCCTACGTCGACCAGGGCATCGACCTGCGCCTGGACTGTGAAGTCGCGGCGCTGGATCCGCAGGCGCGGCGCGTGACCACCGCGACCGGCGAACGCTTCGACTACGACGTCCTGCTGCTGGCGACCGGCGCCGAACCGCGTCGGCTCGGGTTGCCGGGCTTCGACCTGGCGCACGTCTTCAGCCTGCGCACGCTCGCCGATGCGCAGCGGATCGTGGCCGCCGCGGCAGGCGCGCGCAGCGTCGCGTTCGTCGGCGCGGGCTTCATCGGGCTGGAGGCGGCCGCCGCGTTGCGCAGCCGTGGCCTGGCGGTGTCGATCGTGGCCCCGGAAGCGGTGCCGATGGCGCGGATCCTCGGCGAGCAGCTGGGCGAATTCCTGGCCGGTCTGCATCGCGACCATGGCGTTGCGTTCCATCTGGGCCGCAAGCCGGTGCGCCTGGACGGCCACGCGCTGGTGCTGGACGACGGCAGCCGGGTCGCGGCCGACCTGGTGATCGTCGGTGCCGGAGTGGTCCCGCGCACGCAGCTTGCCGAAGCCGCCGGGATGGCGGTGGACAACGGCATCCTGGTGGACGCGACCCTGCAAACCTCGATCCCCGGGCTTTACGCCGCTGGCGATGTCGCGCGCTATCCGCACGGGGGCGCCCACGCCCGGGTCGAGCACTGGGTGCACGCGCAACGCCAGGGCCAGTGCGTCGCCGACAACCTGCTGGGCGACGCGCGCGAGTTCACCGACGTGCCGTTCTTCTGGACCCACCAGTACGACCTGGAACTGCGGGTCACCGGCCACCTGGCCGGGTGGGACGAGTTGCGGATCGAAGGCTCGCCCGAGGCTCGCGACTTCACCGCGCGCTATTACCGCTGGGGCACGCTGGTCGCCGCGGCGACCGTGGGCCGCGACCGCGCGAACCTGGAGCTGGAGGCGGAACTGGCGGCCGCGTGATCGCGGCCGCCGGGTGGCTTCAGTCGCCGATCTGCTTCTGCAGGTGCTCCCAGCGCTCCTGCTCGTCGATGGTGCGCTCGGCGGTGAGGCGCGCCTCCAGCCGGTCGAGGCCGATTTCCTCGCCCGAATCGATGCTGTAGCCGTACTCGCCCTCGTCCACGCGCTTGAGCGTGCTGTCGATCTTGCCGATCAGCTTGCGGTAGCGGTCGCGGGTGCGCAGTTCCAGCGAGTTCTCGGTCTCGCGCGTGGCGCGCTCGGCCTCGTCGCCGACGTCGCGCACTTCGTCCTTGAGGTTCTCGATGGTCTGCTTGGATTCCTCGACCAGGTCCGCGCGCCACTGCAGCAGCCGCTGGCGGAAGTACTCCAGCATCAGCGGGTTCATGTACTCCTCGTCGGCGCTCGGCTTGTAGCCGTCGGGCACGATCGGGCGCCCGCTGTCGTCCGTCTTGTACGGGACCACCTTGACCTTGGTGCGCGGCGCGGGCGCGGCCGGCGCTGCGACCCGCGCGACCGCGACCTTGCCGATCGGGCGTGCGCGCGGTGCGGTGCGCGCCGGCGCCTCGACACGGGCCTGCTTGGCCGGACGCGAGGCGGCCTTGGCGACCGGGCGCTGCGCGGCCTTGGCCGGGGCGGCCTTCTTCGCGACCGCCGCCTTCCTGACCAGCGCCGCCTTCGCGGGCGCGGCCTTCTTCGCGACGGCCTTCTTGACCGGGGCCTGCTTGACCGGGGCCTGCTTCGCCACGGCCTTCTTCGCCGCAGCCTTCTTGACGGGCGCCTTCTTCACCGGCGCCTTCTTCGCAACGGCCTTCTTCGCCGGCGCGGCCTTCTTCGCCACGGCCTTCCTGGCGGCGGCCTTCTTGACCGGCGTCTTCCTGGCCGGCGCCTTCTTCGCGACCGCCTTCTTCGCCGCGACCTTCTTCACCGGCGCCTTCTTCGCCGCGCCCTTCCCGGCGACGGCCTTCTTCGCCGCCTTCTTCACGGGAGCCTTGGCGGGGGTCTTCCTGGAGGCAGCCTTGGCCGCCTTCTTCGGGGTTTTCTTCGAAGCCACGGTGTTTCGTTCCTCTTCTTCCCTTGAGACGGGAAAGCGCGCTGTTATACCCTGCGGGGACCATACCGGCAACCTTGCACGAGTGTGCGCGGCGTGCCGTCCAATTATCGTGATCGCACGCCTGCTCATTGCCCTCCTGCGCGGCTACAAGCGCTGGCTCAGCCCCCTGCTGGGCCCGCGCTGCCGTTTCGTGCCGACCTGCTCGGAGTACGCGATGACCGCGATCGCGCGTTTCGGCGCGCTCAAGGGCGGCTGGCTGGCGCTGCGGCGCATTGGCCGCTGCCATCCGCTCCACCCCGGGGGCCACGATCCCGTGCCCCCGCCCTGACCCGGGAACCCAGATGACCGACACCCTGATCGTCAATGCCCGCCTGGTGAACGAAGGCCGCGAGTTCGACGGCGACCTGCGCATCCGCGACGGCCGCATCGAAGCCATCGGCAGCGGCCTGGCGGCGCGCGACGGCGAGACCGTGGTGGACGCCTCCGGCCGCCGCCTGCTGCCGGGCATGATCGACGACCAGGTGCATTTCCGCGAACCGGGCCTGGAATACAAGGCCGACATGGCCACGGAATCGGCGGCCGCCGTGGCCGGCGGGCTGACCAGCGTGATGGACATGCCCAACACCAGCCCGCCGACGCTGGACGCCGCGGCGCTCGAGGACAAGTACCGGCGCGCGGCCGGGCGGATGTGGGCCAACCACGGCTTCTACCTCGGCGCGAGCAACGACAACATCGAAGCGATCCGTGCGCTCGATCCGTTGTCCGCGCCCGGCATCAAGGTGTTCATGGGCGCGTCCACCGGCAACATGCTGGTGGACGACCCGGACACCCTGGACGCGATCTTCCGCGACGCGCCGACGCCGATCATCACCCACTGCGAGGACACGCCGACGATCGAGGCCAACCTCGCGGCGTACAAGGCGAAGTACGGCGACGACATCCCGGTGGAGTGCCACCCGCTGATCCGCTCGCGGGAGGCGTGCATGAAGTCGAGCGTGCTTGCGACGACGCTGGCGAAGAAGCACGGCGCGCGCCTGCACGTGCTGCACATCTCCACCGCCGACGAGCTGGCGCTGTTCGAGCCCGGCCCGCTGCTGCGCGCGGACGGCACCCGCAAGCGCATCACCGCCGAGACCTGCATCCACTTCCTGCGCTTCGACAGCCGCGACTATCCGCGGCTGGGCAACCTGATCAAGTGCAACCCGGCGATCAAGGAGCCGTCCGACCGCGAGGCGCTCACCGCCGCGCTGGCCGACGGCCGCATCGACGTGCTCGCCACCGACCACGCGCCGCACACCTGGGAGGAGAAGCAGCGTCCGTACGCGCAGGCGCCGAGCGGGCTGCCGCTGGTGCAGCACGCGCTGCTGGCGGCGCTGGAACTGGTGCACGAGGGCAAACTGACGACCGCGCAGGTGGTGCAGAAGGTGTCGCACGCACCGGCGCAACTGTTCGACGTCGCCGAGCGCGGCTACCTGCGCGAGGGCCATTTCGCCGACCTGGTGCTGGTGGACGACGCGCCGCTGCAGGTGCGCCGCGAGGACGTGCTCTCCAAGTGCGGCTGGTCCCCCTTCGACGGCATGACCTTCCGTTCCCGCATCGCCGCCACCTGGGTCAACGGCACCCAGGTCTGGGACGGCACCCGCCTCCTCGGCCAAGCCGCCGGCCAACGCCTCAAATTCAACCGCTGACCGGACTGCCTTTTAGCCACAGATTCCACAGATCAAAAAAGGATTGTTCGCTGCGATCTGACCGGTCACCGCGAAACCGATTGCTTTTCAATCCTTTTCAATCTGTGAAATCTGTGGCTAAAGAATGCTCTCACCCGCTGACGCGGGCGACGGCGTCGTGGGGGTGGAGGGATTCGTAGTGGGCGACGGTGGCGTCGAAGCGGTCCACGCGCGGGTCGGCGGAGAGCGCGGCCGCGACGCGGCGGGCGGCGTCCTCGCAGAACATCAGGTTGGCGGCATTGAGCTCGGCGAAGGCCTGCTCGTCCTCGCGCTTGACCGCGGTCTGCACCGGCGTGCCGAGCGCCTCCTCGAGCAGGTCCACCAGCGCCGCCACCGGCAGCTCGTCGAAGGCCGGCTTCAGCTCCACGCGCACGTCGGCGCGGCTGCGCTGCGCGTGCGGCGTGGCCGCCATCCCGCGCTCGGAGGCCAGCCAGTCGCGCACGACCTCGGGCGACAGCGGGCGCGCAGCGGCGAAATCCTCCGCGAAGCGCTCGGCGTTGATCTGGCGCGACAGCGCGGCCGAGGCCGGGCAGGTGCTGGAGTACTCCACCGCCAGCGACAGCGCGAGCTTCAGGTGGCCGTCGCGCAGGGTCGCCTCGATCGCAACCGGGTACTGCTTCCAGCCGGCGTGCGCGCTGGCCAGCGCCGGACGGTTGAGCAGATGCGCGTAGCGCACCACCAGCCGCGCGGCGCTGCTCAGCCCGCGCTGCGAGTCCACGAAGCCCTGCAGCACCTTGCGCAGCCCGCCGGGCGTGATCGCCTCGGTGGCGAAGGCCTGCTGCAGGCCCAGGTACAGGCGCGACATGTGGATTCCGCGCGCCGCGGCGTCACCGAGGTCCACCGCCACGTCCACAGACGCGGCGACCTGCACGGTGGCGCCATCCTCGCCGGCGATCCGCACCGGCAGCGCGATGTTGTCCATGCCGACCCAGTCCAGCGGCCGCGCCAGCGCGACCGGCTCGCGGGCGACGTCGGGCAGGGTCAGGGGGGATTCGGGGGCAGTTGCCATCGGCGCATTGTACCGGGCGCCCGCACGGCCACCGTTGACGAGTTGGAACGCTAGGTCTTGCGCGCGGCGCGCCAGGCCCCGAACAGCGTGCGCATGCGCGCCGGCGGGCCGTGGGCACCGCGTGCGTGGCGCGCAAGGCGGGCGTGCAGGATCGCGTCGAACAGGCGCCCGGCCAGCGGCCGCCCGCGCGCATCAAGGCCGCCTGCATGCCATCCGGCCGCGAGGGCCGCGGCTTCCTGGCGGTGCACCGCATCGTCGGCGCCACCCAGCAGGCGCTGCGCGCGCAGCCCGTCGGCGAGGGTGTCCCAGGGCACCGCGACGCTGCCCGGCTCCAGCGCCGCGCCGACCGCGGCCAGCGCTTCGGCGAACGGCCGCAGCCGCGCCGGCGCCGGCTGCTCGCGGGTCGCCGCCAGCAGCGGCAAGGCCGCCGCGAGCATCGCCCAGGGCGCCTCGCGCGGCTGCAGCAGCTTGCCGAGCGGATGCCGGCGCATGCCGCGCTGCCAGGCCTCGAGTTCCTCCTGCCACCAGCCCAGCTTGGCCTCGCCCGGGCGCGGATCGCTGCCGCCCCAGGCCGCGTCCAGCAGTTCCTGGCGCAGGGCCAGCCAGGCCACGACGGCCTCGCGTTGCGGTGCCGGCACGAACACCTCGGCCAGCGCCCACTCGGGCCAGCGCGCGCGCCACTTGTCGAGGAAGCTGTCGGGGCCCTCGGCCACGCCCGCGCCCATGCTCACGCCCGCCAGGCGTCGAGCAGTTGCAGCGGCTCCGCGTGCACCGCGTCGGCCTGCCAGGTGAGCGGGTCGTCGTCGTCCAGGCGATAACCCCAGAGCGCGGCATGGGCGGGCATGCCGGCGGCGCGCGCGGCGATGATGTCGCGCTCGTCGTCGCCGACGTACGCGCACTCGCCCGGCGCCACCCCGACCTGCCTGGCCGCGTGCAGCAGCGGCGCCGGGTCCGGCTTGGCGACCGGCAGCGTGTCGCCGCCGACCAGCACCGCGCAGCGCGATTCCCAGCCCAGCAGCGGCATCAGCGCGCGCGCCAGCGCCTCGGGCTTGTTGGTCACGATGCCCCAGCGGCTGCCGGCGTCCTCGATCGCGTCGAGCAGTTCGGCGACGCCGGCGAACGGCGCGCCGTGCTGCGCGAGCTCGCGCCGGTAGATGTCGAGGAACGGCTGTACCAGGGCTTCGCGCGCGTCCTCGTCGAGATCCGGGAACGCGGCTGCGAGCATCGCGCGCGAGCCGCGCGACACGTGCGGGCGCAACTGCGACTCGGGCATCGACGGGCGCCCGTGGCGCGAGCGCAGCACCGCGATCGTGGCGACGAAGTCCGGCGCGCTGTCGAGCAGCGTGCCGTCCAGGTCGAACAGCACCAGCGGCGGCACCTGCCCGCCCTGCATGCCCGGCACCGCGGGCATCACGCGGCCCCCGGCCTGCGCGCGCAGGCCAGGTAATTGACGTCGGTGCGGCGCGAGAGGCGCGCCGCGTCGCGCCACGGCGCGTAGGCGAGGCCGCTGACGTCCTCGAGCTGCAGGCCCTGCCCGCGCAGCCAGCCTGCGAGCTCGGAGGGGCGGATGAAATCGCGGTAGCGGTGGGTGCCCCTGGGCAGCATGCGCGCGACGTACTCGGCGCCGACGATCGCCAATGCGAACGCCGCCGGCGTGCGGTTCAGCGTGGACAGGAACAGGCGCCCGCCCGGCTTGAGCAGGGTGGCGCACGCGGCGACCACCGACACCGGGTCCGGGACGTGCTCGAGCAACTCCATGCAGGTGATGGCGTCGAAGCTGCCCGGGCGTTCGGCGGCCAGCGATTCCACCGACTGCTGGCGGTAGTCCACCTGCACGCCCGATTCGAGCCCGTGCAGGCGCGCGACCTTGAGCAGGTCGGGGGCCAGGTCGATCGCGGTCACCCGCGCGCCCTCGGCCGCCAGCGCCTCGCTGAGCAGGCCGCCGCCGCAGCCGACGTCGAGCACGGTCGCGTCGCGCAACGCAACGCGGTCGGCGACGTAGCGCAGGCGCGCCGGGTTCAGCGCGTGCAGCGCCTTCTGCGGGCCCTGCGGGTCCCACCAGCGGCTGGCGAGGCTGTTGAACTTGTCGAGTTCGGCCTGCGAAACGTTGCTCATCGGGTCTGCTCGATGCCTGCGATGCGCTGGCGCCACTGCCGTGCCCTGGCCATGATGGCCGCTTCGTCCATGTCCACGAGCCGGCGCTCGCGCAGCTTCGCGCGGCCCGCGATCCAGGCATCGGTGACCTGGTGGCGGCCGGTGGCATAGACCAGCTGCGAGACGACGTGGTGCAGCGGCTGGGTCTCCAGCTGCGCCATGTCCACGACCACGAGGTCGGCCTGCTTGCCCGGCTCGATCGAGCCGATGCGGTCCTCGAAGCCGACCGCGCGCGCGCCGCCGAGGGTCGCCGCGCGCAGCGCGCTGGCCGCGTCGAACGCGGCCGCGTCGCGCGCCACCGCCTTGGCCAGCAGCGCGGCGGTGCGGGTCTCGCCGAACATGTCGAGGTCGTTGTTGCTGGCGCAGCCGTCGGTGCCGATCGCCAGCACCACGCCGACGCGCGCCAGCTCGGCGACCGGGCTGAAGCCGGAGGCCAGCTTGAGGTTGGACTCCGGGCAATGCACCACGGTGGCGCCGCGCTGCGCGCACAGGGCGATCTCGCCATTGGTGAGCTGGGTCATGTGCACCGCCACCAGGCGGTCGTTGACCAGGCCCAGCCGGTCCATGCGCGCGATCGGGCGCTGCCCGGCCGTGCGCTGCGCTTCCTCGACCTCGTGCGCGGTCTCGTGCAGGTGCAGGTGCACCGGCACGTCGAGCTGGTCGGCGAGCATGCGGATGCGCTCGAAGTTCGCGTCCGACACGGTGTACGGGGCGTGCGGCGCAAAGGCGGTCGCGACCAGCGGGTCGTCGCGCCACTGGTCGTGGACCTCGCCGGCCTTGTCGAAGTACTCGTCGTCGCCCTTGGCCCAGGCGGTCGGGAAGTCGATCACCGGCAGCCCGACGCGCGCGCGGAAGCCGTGGCGCTTGTAGGTCGCCGCCTGCACGTCGGGAAAGAAATAGTTCTCGTTGCAGCAGGTGGTGCCGCCGCGCAGCATCTCGGCGATCGCCAGTTCGATGCCGTCGGCGACGAAGTCGGGCGCGATCACCGCGGCCTCGATCGGCCAGATGTGGCCCTGCAGCCACTCCTGCAACGGCAGGTCGTCCGCGACCCCGCGCAGCAGGGTCATCGGGTTGTGGGTGTGCGCGTTGACCAGGCCCGGGATGAGCACGCCGTCCGGACGCGACACCACCTCGCCGGCGGCGAAGCGCGCGCGGGCCTCGGCGCGCGGCAGCAGCGCCACGATGCCGCCGTCGCGCACCGCCACCGCGTGGTCGGCGAGCACCACCCCGTGCGGCTCGACCGGGACCACCCAGCCGGCCTCGATCAGCAGGTCGCAACGCTCCGGAGCGCCCTCGCCCGCCATCGCCTACTTCACGCGCGAGACGTATTCGCCGGAGCGGGTGTCGACCTTGATCACCTCGTCCTGGCCGACGAACAGCGGCACGCGCACCACCGCGCCGGTCTCCAGCGTGGCCGGCTTGCCGCCGCCGCCCGAGGTGTCGCCGCGCACGCCGGGATCGGTCTCGGTGATCTTCAGCTCGACGAAGTTCGGCGGGGTGACCATGATCGGGGTGCCGTTGAACAGCGTCACCACGCACTCCTCCTCGCCCTTCAGCCACTTCTCGGCGCCGCCCATGCCGGCCTTGTCGGCCTGCACCTGCTCGAAGGTCTCGGGGTTCATGAAGTGCCAGTACTCGCCGTCGGAGTACAGATACTGCATGTCGGTGTCCACGACGTCGGCCGACTCCAGCGAGTCGGTCGCCTTCATGGTGATCTCCTGCACCCGGCCGGTGCGGATCTGGCGGTACTTGACGCGGGTGAAGGCCTGGCCCTTGCCCGGCTTGACGTATTCGGTGTCGGTGATGATCGCCGGCTCGTTGTTGACCAGGATCTTCTGTCCGTTCTTGACGTCGTTCATGCCGAGGGTGGCCATCGATGCTCCTGCTGTGCTGCCGCGCGGGGCGTGGCCCGCGGACGGTTAAAATGGGTCGGCCATGATACCTGCTGCCTCCCCCGCCCTGCAGCTTGCTCCCCGGGAGCCATCCCCCGCGGAGGCGGTGCGCCCGCCCGCGGACTGGAAGCGCGAATGGCGCGAGGCCGTGCGCGATCCGCGCGAGCTGCTGGCGATGCTCGACCTCGGCCACCTCGCCGGGGGCCTGTCGGCCGCTGCCGCGGCGGCGTTCCCGCTGCGGGTCCCGCGCGCCTTCGTCGCGCGCATGCGCCCGGGCGACCCGGCCGACCCGCTGCTGCGCCAGGTGCTGCCGGTGCTGGACGAGGACCGGGTGGTTCCGGGCTTCGGCCTCGATGCCGTCGGCGACGGCGCGGCGACGACCAGCCCGGGGGTGATCCGCAAGTACCGCGGCCGCGCGCTGCTGGTGGCGACCGGCTCGTGCGCGATCAACTGCCGCTACTGCTTCCGCCGCCACTTCCCCTACGCCGAACAGGCGGCTGCCGCCAACCACTGGCGCGACGCGGTGGCCGCGATCGCCGCCGACGCGACGATCGAGGAAGTCATCCTGTCCGGCGGCGACCCGCTGTCGCTGGCCACCCCCAAGCTCGCCGAGCTGACCGCGGCGCTCGCCGGCATCCCGCACCTGCGCCGGCTGCGCATCCACACCCGGCTGCCGATCGTGCTGCCCGCGCGGGTGGACCGCGACCTGCTCGCCTGGCTGCGCGGGCAGCCGTGGCCGGTGACGGTGGTGGTGCACGCCAACCACGCCAACGAATTCGACCCGGCGGTGGACGCGGCGCTGACGGCCTTGCGCGACGCCGGCGCCACCCTGCTCAACCAGGCAGTGCTGCTGCGCGGGGTCAACGATTCGGTGGAGGCGCTGGCCGCCTTGTGCGAGCGCGGCTTCGCCGCAGGGGTGCTGCCCTACTACCTGCACCAGCTCGACCGCGTCGCCGGCGCGGCGCATTTCGAGGTGCCGGACGAACGCGCGCGCGCGCTGCATGCAGGGCTGGCCGCGCGTCTGTCCGGCTACCTGGTGCCGCGGCTGGTGCGCGAGGTCGCCGGGGACCCCGGGAAGCGCCCGCTGTGACCGTGGTCATGCCATGGCCCGGCCGCTGAAGGCGGCATTGGACGTTACAGTGGCCATCCTGTAGAAATCGCTGGACCATGGCGAACGGACCCGACCAAGCGCTGCGCCTGATCATCGTCGACGACAGCGTCGAGGCGGCCGAGGCGATCGTCAGCACCCTGCGCAACGCAGGCGTGGCCGTGCGCCCGTCGCGCCCGGAGTCGGTGGACGCGCTGGGCGCGCAGCTCGCGGCGCAGCCGATGGACCTGGCGCTGGTCGCGCAGGACGCGGCCAGCGTGCCGCTGCAGGACGTGATCGACTGCATCAAGGCCAGCGGCAAGGACCTGCCGGTGGTCGTGGTCGTGGACCAGGTGGACGACGCCGCGCTGACCCGCGCCCTCGCCAACGGCGTGCGCGGCATCGCCCTGCGCCACCAGCCGCAGCAGCTGCTGGGCGTGGTCCGCACCGAGTGGAGCGACCTCGAGGCCCGGCGCGCGCTGCGCAGGCTCGAGGCCCAGGTGCGCGAGACCGAACGCCGCTGCGACGCCCTGATCGAATCCTCGCGCGACCCCATCGCCTACATCCACGAGGGCATGCACATCCGCGCCAACGCGGCGTACATGGAGATGTTCGGCTTCGAGTCGTTCGACGACCTCGAGGGCATGTCGCTGCTGGACATGGTCGCGCCCAAGCACGTGGACGGCTTCCGCAACCTGCTCAAGGGCCTGAGCAAGGGCGAGGCGCCGCCGCCGCGCTACGAGCTCGAGGCCCGCGACGGCGAAGGCAACCCGTTCCCGGCGGTCATGGAATTCACCCCGGCCAGCTACGAGGGCGAGCCCTGCCTGCAGGTGATCTTCCGCCGCCAGGAGCTGGATCCCGAGCTGGCGAAGGAAGTCGAGGAACTGCGCCAGCGCGACCAGGTCACAGGCCTGCTCAACCGTCCGACCTTCCTGCACACGCTCGAGGACGCGGTGGCCGATGCCGCGCAGCGCCAAGGCCAGTACGGCCTGCTGCTGGTCGAACCGGACCACTACCAGCGCCTGCTGCAGGAGATCGGCCTGGATTCGGCCGACGCCCTGCTGCGCGGCCTGGCCGAGCGCCTGCAGGGCGTGCTCGGCGCGGACGCGACCGCGGCGCGCTTCGGCGAACACACCCTGGCCGCGCTCGCGCGCGGCGACCACGTCGCCACCGAGGCGCTGGCCGAGAAGATCCGCGAAGCCTTCGCCTCGCACGTGGTCGAGATCGGCGAGCGCTCGGCCGCGATCACCGTGAGCATCGGCGGCGTGCAGATCGGCGAGAAGATCGCCAGCGTCAGCCAGGTGCTGAACAAGGCCATCGAGGGCGTGCAGGCCTCGGCCAACGTCGGCGGCAACCGCTTCGGCATCTTCGACCCGGGCGCGGTGGACCGCGCCGAGCAGGAACGCATCGACGCCTGGGTCACGCACCTGCGCGACGCGCTCGACAACGACCGTTTCCTGCTCCACTACCAGCCGGTGATCAGCCTGCAGGGCGAGACCCGCGCGATGTACGAGGCCTACATCCGCCTCGACGTCGGCGCCGGCGAGATGGTGCCGCCGCTGAGCTTCCAGCAGATCGCCGAGGAACACGGCCTGCTGTGGGAGATCGACCGCTGGGTGGTCGGGCGCGCGATCAAGGTCATCGGCGAACAGCAGCAGGCCGGCAAGGACGTCACCCTGCTGGTCAAGATCACCCAGGCCTCGCTGGCCGACGACACCCTGGCCAAGTTCGTCGGCGAGCGGCTCGCGGCGACCGGCGTGGCCGGCGAGCGCCTGATCCTGCAGTTGCCGGAGGCGAAGGTGTTCACGCACCTGCGCGCGGCGCAGGAATTCGCGGCGGCGATCACCGCCTGCGGCTGCCTGGTGGGGCTGGAGCAGTTCGGCGTGGGCCTGGATTCGTTCCAGCTGCTGTCGCACTTCGACCCGGCCTACCTGAAGCTGGACCGCAGCTTCACGGAGGACCTGCCGAAGAACCAGGCGAGCCAGCAGCGGGTGGCGGAGATTGCGGAGAAGGCGCGCAGCCTGGGCATCCGCAGCATCGCGGAGTTCGTGCAGGATGCTTCCAGCATGGCGATCCTGTTCTCCGCCGGCATCGACTTCGTCGAGGGCAACTTCCTGGCGCCTGCGGGGCCGGAAATGAGCTACGACTTCGAGTAGTCGGGGTTGCGTAGCCGGGTCAGTGCGATTGGAGGGAGGGCCGGGGCGCGCACCCGCCTTTGGCGGGCACACACCCCGACCCACTGACCCTTTCGCGGGCGGCTCCGTGTCTGGGGGGAGTGGGGAACAAGCTCACGACCTCGCACACGCGACGCGTCCTGCCCCAACGCACTCTTTCCCGACATGGTGAAAAACACCATGCCGCATTCGCGCCTGGATCCAGCAGCGCCGCCGGCGCCCCGAGGTCGTGAGCTTGTTCCCCCCGAAGCCGGAGCCAGACCAAGCGCAGGCGCCGTGTCAATGGGGGTGGAGGGTGTGCACGGCCCTGCGCCGTGCGCGCCCTCCACCCCCTGACTCAAACGTACAACCCCGCGCTTGACCTACGCGACCACAGACTTCTGCAGTGCTTCTATGCGCTCTTCAAGCGGCGGATGCGACATGAAGAGGCGCCGCAGCCCGTGCCCGATCCCGCCCGAGATCCCGAACGCCTGCACCGCCTTCGGCAGCGTGTTGACGCCCTGGTTGCGCTGCAGCGCCTGCAGCGCCGAGATCATCTTGCCGCGACCGGCAAGCGAAGCGCCGCCCGCGTCCGCCCGGAACTCGCGGCGGCGCGAGAACCACATCACAATGATGCTCGCCAGCAGCCCGAACACCAGGTCCAGCACGATCACCACCGCGAAATAGCCGATGCCACCGCCGCCGTTGTCGCGGCCGCCGCTCAGGTAGCCGTCCACCACCCGGCCGACCACCCGCGCCAGCACGATCACGAAGGTGTTCAGCACGCCCTGCAGCAGCGCCATGGTCACCATGTCGCCGTTGGCCACGTGGCTGACCTCGTGCGCCAGCACCGCCTCGGCCTGGTCGCGGTCCATCGCCCGCAGCAGGCCGGTGGATACCGCCACCAGCGCATTGTTGCGGTTGGCACCGGTGGCGAAGGCGTTGATCTCCGGCGCGTCGTAGATGGCCACCTCCGGCATGCCGATGCCGGCGCGCTCGGCCTGCCGCCGGACCGTGGCCAGCAGCCACTGCTCGGCCTCGTTGCGCGGCGTGTCGATCACGTGCGCGCCGGTGCTGCGCTTGGCGATCCACTTCGACATCAGCAGCGACACGAACGCGCCGCCGAAGCCGAACAGTCCGGCCATCACCAGCAGCCCGGTGAAGTCCTGGGGATTGACGCCGAGGACGGCCATCACCACGCTGACCAGGACCAGCACCGCGAGGTTGGTGGCGACGAACAATGCGACCCGCTTGAACATGCAATGCTTCCAGCACGCCGCGCGACGGCGCGGCTCCACCCGGGAAGTGTGGCTGCCGCGCGCTGAATGCAAGTCCACATGACCAAGGCCCCGACACCCACCCACCCCGGCTACCGCGGCCGCTTCGCGCCCTCGCCGACCGGGCCCCTGCACCTGGGCTCGCTGCTGGCGGCGCTCGGCAGCTGGCTGCTCGCCCGCCACCACCGCGGCGAGTGGCTGGTACGGATGGAGGACCTGGACCCGCCGCGCGAGATCCCCGGCGCCGCGGACGCGCAACTGCGCGCGCTCGCCGCCTTCGGGCTCGAATCCGATGCCCCGGTGCTGTGGCAGTCCACCCGCGGCGATGCCTACCGGGCCGCGCTCGAACGCCTGCGCGGGCGCGGGCATGCCTTCGACTGCCACTGCAGCCGCGCCGACCTCGCCGACGCCGGGGGCATCCACCGGGCCTGCGTCCCCGGGGCGCGCCGCGAGGGCCCCGCGGTGCGCTTCCGGGTGCCGCCCGGCAGCCGCGTCGCCTTCGACGACGCCATCCAGGGCCGTTTCGGGCAGGACGTCGCCGCGGCGGTCGGCGACTTCGTGGTGCGCCGCGCCGACGGACCCTGGGCATACCAGCTCGCGGTGGTGGTGGACGACGCCGAGCAGGGGATCACCGACGTGGTGCGCGGCGCCGACCTGCTCGACTCGACCCCGCGACAGATCCTCCTGCAGCGCGCGCTCGGCCTGCCCGAACCGCGCTACGCCCACCTGCCGCTGGTGCTCGACGACGACGGGCGCAAGCTGTCGAAGTCGCTGGCCGGCACGCCAGTGGATCCCGCCGACCCGTTGCCGGCGCTGCGCGCGGCATGGCGCCTGCTGGGCCAGCCGCCGCGCGCGCTGGACGGCGCCGGCGCGGTGGACGCGGCGCTGCGGCTGGCACGCGCGCATTTCGACCCGGCGGCCATCCCGCGCATGAACGCCATGCCCACCCCCGGTGTCGATCCATGACTTGCGGCACTCGCGCCACGGGCACCGCCTGCTTGCAAGCGCTGCTGCACTGCGCCATGCTCGGGGCACAGCACGGGGGATAGCGCATGAGCGTCCGCGTCATCAAGAAGTATCCGAACCGCCGCCTGTACGACACGGAGATCTCGAGTTACATCACCATCGAGGATGTCCGCCAGCTCGTCGTCGACGGAGAGGCGTTCGAAGTGCGCGACGCGCGCAGCGGCGAGGACCTCACCCGCTGCGTGATGCTGCAGATCATCGCCGAACACGAGCAGGCCGGCGAACCCGTGCTCTCCACCGCCACCCTCGCCGGCATCATCCGGCTCTACGGCGACAGCCTGCAGGGATGCGTCGGCAGTTACCTCGAGCATTGCATGCAGCAGTTCCTCGCGCAGGAGCGGCAACTGCGCGAGGACGCTGGCGCGGGCGGCGCCCAGCAACCCTGGGCGATGATGAACCAGCTCACCGAGCGCAACCTGGAGCAGTGGAACGAGTTCCAGCAGGGCCTGCTCGGCGGCCTGGGCCGCGGCACCGCGCGCGTGCGCTGAGCACCGCGGCAGCGCCGGCGGCGCGCTACATCGCCGGAGCCGTCGTCCCGGAAGCCTCGCAGAAGCGGTCGCGGTACTCCAGCGCCTTGGGCATGAGCGCCTGCAAGCGTTCGATGCGCGTCCCCGGGTCGGGGTGGGTCGACGCGTATTCCGGCTGGCTGCTGCCGCCCGAGGCCGCTTCCATGCGCTGCCACAGCGGGATCGCCTCGTTCGGATCGAAGCATGCGGCCGCGGCCAGCATCAGCCCCATCTCGTCGGCCTGGGTTTCCTGCTTGCGCGCGTACGGCAGCGCGCGGCCGTAACCGTAGACCGCCATCACCGCCTGCATCTGCTGCGCGTCCATGCCGCTCACGGCGCCGGCCATCTGCCCGATCTGGGCCAGGCGCTGCTCGGTCATGCGTTGCGCGCCGTGGCGCAGGAGCGCATGCGAGATCTCGTGGCCCATCACCACCGCCATCGCGTCGGCGTTCTGCGCCACCGGCACCAGCCCCGTGTACACGGCCATCTTGCCGCCGGGCAGGCAGAACGCATTGGCCTGCTCGGACGGGATCACCGCCACGTCCCATTCGAAGTGCCGTTCGATGTGCGGCGAGGTCATGCCGTGCTCCGCCGCCAGCGCGTCCTCGACCTCGGGCACCTTGGCGATCAGGCGCTGCGCGATCTCCGACACCTGGCGCGAGATCTCGGCGTTGTCGTCCAGCGGCGGCTCCTGCGCCAGGATCTCCCGGAACGCCTGCAGGCCGAGGGCCTTCTCGTCCTGCGGGGTGATGCTCTCGTCGATCAGCACGGTCTCGCCGGTGTACGGATCGGTGCTGCGGTTGGAGAACCAGTACCAGGCCGCGTAGCCGGCGAACAGGATCAGCACCCACCAGCGCAGCCCGCCGCCGCGCCGGCGCCGGGGGCCCTGCTGTCCGTTGCCGAGGGGATCCTGTCGCATGCGCCGCTCCTTGTCCGATCCGGGGCTAGAGGTCGCGCACCACCCGGAAGCCGAGCCGTGCGTTGGTGGTGTCGGCGTCCGCCGGCGCGCGCCACGCCGAGCGCGTCTGCGCCGGGGCGCTGGCCCAGGCGCCGCCGCGCATCACCCGCGTGCGGCAGCCCGGGTTGACCCAGGCGCCGCCGTCCGCGGGCGCGCGGCGGTAGCCATCGTGCCAGCAGTCCGCCACCCACTCGCTGACGTTGCCTGCGACATCGTGAAGACCGTATGCATTGGCCTCGAAGCTGGCCACCGGCGCGGGGCCCCAGTGGCCGTCGCCGTAGTCCATGAAGGCATTGTTCCAGCGGCGGCCGCCGGGGCCGCGGTCGTGCTCGCCGGTGAAGTTCCCGGCGCGCGGCGGCGGCGCGCCGTCGCCCCAGGGGAAACGCGCCTGGCTGCCCGCGCGCAGCGCGTACTCGAACTCCGCCTCGCTCGGCAGCCGGTAGCGGCGGCCGCTGCGCTTGCTCAGCCATTCGGCGTAGGCGTCGGCGTCGCGCGCGCTGACGTGCAGCACCGGCATGTCGCCGCTCGCGACCCTGCCGTCGTAGCCGTGGCGCCAGTCCACCCCGTTGCGGCGCACGAAGTTGCCGTTGCGCGGCTCGTAGACCATCGAGTGCCCGCGGCGCTCGGCGGTCGTGCGATGCCCGGTGGCGGTGATGAAGCGCCGGAACTGGTCGACCGTGACCTCGGTACGCGACATCGCGAAGCCGCGCGCGAAGCGGATGTAGTGCGCCGGACGCTCGCTATCGCTGGCGCCGTCCTCGTCGTCGGCCGCGCCCATGCGGAAGGCGCCGTGCGGCACCACCACCATTTCCGGACCACGGCCGCCTGCGCCGATCGCGTCGGTGAAGGCCTGGCCGGGATGGAACCAGCCGTAGTGCGTGACCAGGTCGATGCGCGTGCGCAGTTCGGCCGCCGCCGGGCTTCCGGGCTCGGCGATGCGCAGCAGCTCGTCCAGGCGCGCACGCGCGGTATCCAGCGCCGCGTCGCGGTCGCGGCCCTGCAGCGCCCTCAGCCCCTGGTCGCGCAAGTCCGCGACGCGCGCCCGGCGCACCGCGGCGATGCGCTCGCGCGCGTCGACGATGGTGGCGTCGCCGGGGCGCACGCCGTCGGCGAGCTCCAGCCACGCGGCGGCGTTGTCGAAATCGCTGCGCGCGGCCGCTTCCTCGGCGCGCCGGATCAGCCCGCTCTCGACCGCGGCCAGCCCCTGCAGCGCGCGCGGCTGCCCCGGCTGGATGCGCAGCGCCTCGTGCAGCCTGGCCAGCGCACCGCCGCCGGATTCGCCGAGGTTGCCGGCGCGGATGTCGGCTTCGGCGCCGGCATTGAGGTCCCACAGCCGGTCGGCGCGGTCCACCCGCGCCAGGTAGGCGCGCACCGCCTCGTTGCCGGGCGCGGCGACCCGCGCGACGGCGGCGACCACGTGCGCGTGGCGCAGCGCGTCGGCGGAATCGCCCGCGTCGCGCAGCGCAGCGTCGCCTTCCGCGAGGAGCGCGACCACCGCGGCGGCCAGCCCGCGGGTCGCCTCGGGATCGCCGGGGGCCGCCTCGAGGATCTCGAGGTAGAGCGGGATCGCCGCGTCCGCGCCTTCGTGCAGGCGGCCTTCGGCCAGCGCCGCGGCGGCACGCTCGCGCGCGTCCGCCAGCGCATCCGGCGCGATCTCCACCTCGGGCACTTCCCAGGTGAGCGTGCGTGCCAGGCGGTCGTCGCCGGACACCTCGACCCGCCCGCCGTCGCCGGCGTCGGCCTGGCGGTCGCCGTCGGCGTCGCGCCGGCACGCGGCCACCGCGAGCACGACCAGCATGGCGAAGAGGGCGATCCGGGCAAGGCGCACAGCCGGAAAGCTAACAGGTTGGCGCGGGTGGCGGTACGTTACGCTTGGCGGGTGAATCTCTGGATCGAAGACCCCAAGGAACTGTCCGCGCGCCTGGCCGATGCGCCGCCACGGGTGGGTATGGACACCGAATTCGTGCGCGAGCGCACCTGGTGGCCGCGGCTGGCGCTGGTCCAGCTCGCGGTCGGCGACGACATCCTGCTCGCCGACCCGCTGGCACCCGGGATCGGCGAAGCGCTGGCGCCGCTGCTCGCCGACCCGGCAGTCCTCAAGGTGATGCACAGCGCCAGCGAGGACCTGGTCGCGCTCAAGCGCGGCTGCGGCGTGGTCCCGGCGCCGCTGTTCGACACCCAGGTGGCGGCGGCGCTGGCCGGGGTCGGCGCGGGCATCGGCTACCAGCGGCTGGTGCTGGACACCACCGGAAGCACGCTGCCGAAGGGCGAGACCCGCTCGGACTGGCTGCGCCGGCCGTTGTCGTCCTCCCAGCTCGAGTACGCGGCCGACGACGTGCTCCACCTCGACGCGCTGCACGCCGACCTGGAGCGGCGCCTGCGCGAGCTCGACCGGCTCGAGTGGCTGGCCGAGGACTGCGCGCGCATGGTCGCCGGCGCGCGCGACGACGCGCTCGACCGCTGGCCGCACCTGGGCATGCGCGCGGCGCAGTTCATGGATGCCGAAGGGCAGCGGCGACTGCTGCGGCTGCTGCGCTGGCGCGACGCCTACGCCCGCGACCACGACCGCCCGCGCGGTTGGATCCTGGACAACGAACTGGCGGCGAGCCTGGCCCGGAACCCGCCCGCGGACCGTGCCGGGCTGCAGCGCCAGCTCGAAGCCACGCCCAAGGCGCCGCGCAACCTGGGCGACGCGATCTGGGCGGCCCTGCAGGCGCCGCTGCCGGACGAGGCCGAGGCGCCGGAAGTGCGCAGCGGCGAGCGCGACAAGGCGCTCCTGCGCAGCCTGCAGGACGCGGTGTCCACGCTCGCGGCCGAGCACGGGCTGCCCGAGGGCGTGCTGGCCTCGAAGCGCTGGCTGCAGGCCCTGCTCGACCGGCGCGCGCGCGGCGACGCACGCTGGCCCGGTGCGCTCGCGGGCTGGCGCCGGCGGCTGCTGGAGCCGCGGTTGGCGCCATTGCTGCCGGAGTGAAAACCGCTGGCGGCGCGCAAGTCGGCCCCGTATAATGCGCGGCTTCACGTGGGGCGGTAGCTCAGCTGGGAGAGCGTCGCGTTCGCAATGCGAAGGTCGAGGGTTCGATCCCCTTCCGCTCCACCACCAACGTGAAAGGCCCGGTCACCGACCGGGCCTTTTGCTTTCCGGGGGAGGTCGCGGCGCCAGCGCCGGTCCTACATGGTGTGGGTCGGCTTGTCGGCGTTGAAGCCGGCCAGCAGCGCCTCGATGCGCCCGCGCAGGGCCTCGTTCTCTCCGCCCTCGGCGAACTGCACGCCGATGCCCGCCGCGCGCCCGCCCTGGGCGGCCAACGGCGTCACCCACGCGACCTTGCCCGGCACCGGGATGCGCTCGCTGGACTCGGGCAGGGTCAGCACCAGGAACACCTCGTCGCCGAGCGCGAAGCGGCGGTTGGTGGGCACGAACACGCCGCCCTGGCGCAGGAACGGCATCCACGACTGGTGCAGGTGCGCCTTGTCCTTCAGGGCCAGCGACAGGAAGCCCTTGCCGCCACCGGCTGCCGCTGCATTGACCATCACTTCGCCCCCTTGCCGTCGAGCAACTTCCAGTCCAACAACAGTTCCGCCACCGCGAGCTCGGCGCGCACCGTGGTGCGCAGCAGCGCGACGGTGCGGTTCGCGGCGTCGAACCAGGCGGCCAGCCTGCGGGTTCGGCCGGGATCGGTCAAGCGCCCGCCGTCGAGCTTCGCCGCTTCCCGCTGCGCCAGGTCGGCGGCGAAGCGCAGCCGCAGCGGCGCGTTGGCGTCGGCGACCCAGGCCTGCGCGGTGGCCGCCGGCGCGGCCTGCCCGCGGGCGATCCGCGCGAGGTCGTCGGCGACCTCCCGGCGCAGCGCCAGCACGCCCTCGCGCAGCCAGGCATCGGCCAGGCCGGGATGGCCGCGGGCGGCGTCCAGCGCCTCCCCGGCCTCGCCCTCCGCGTGCCCGCGCGCGCGCAGCCAGGCCAGCGACTCCGCGGCCGGCGGCAGGCGGAACTCGAGCTGCTGGCAGCGGCTGCGGATGGTCGCCGGCAGGCGCGCCGGGTCGGCCGCCACCAGCCACAGGTAGCGCCCCGGCTGCGGCTCCTCCAGGGTCTTCAGCAGCGCGTTGAAGGCGGCGTGGTTGATGGCATCGGCGGGCTCGACGATCGCCACTTGGGCGTCGCCCATCTGCGGCGTCAGCGACAGCTTGCGCGACAGTTCGCGGACCTGTTCGATCACGATTTCGGTGCGCGGCTTGCCGGTGCGCTCGTTGGTGGCGTAGCCGACGAACCAGGCGTCGGGATGGCCGGGCTTGCCGTCGGGATGGGCAAGGCTGCCGTCGGGACGCAGCTCCACCGGATCGGACTGCGAGCGCGCGCGGAACAGCGTGCAGCTGCGGCACCTGCCGCAGGCGTCGCCGCCCGGCGCGCGCGCCAGGCAGAGCACGCGCTGCGCCAGGCGCTCGGCGACCGCGCGCTTGCCCAGCCGCGCCGGGCCGCAGAACAGCAGCGCATGGCCCATGCGTCCGGCGTCGAGCGCCGCCGCGGCCTGGTCGTACGCGCGTTGCTGCCAGGGCGCGAAGCCGGCGTCGCTCATTGCGACGCCTGCCATGCGCGCAACAGCGCGACCGCCTCGGCGGCGACGGTCGCCGCGGGCTGTGCGGCGTCGAGCACGCGGAAGCGCCCGGGCTCGGCCGCGGCCCGGGCCAGGAACACGGCGCGGGCGCGCTCGAAGAAGCCGTCGCGCTCGCGCTCGATGCGGTCGGCGTCGCCGTTGCGTCCGTGCGCGCGGGCCCGGCCCTCGGACACGGCAAGGTCGAGCAGCAGCGTCAATCCCGGACGGAAGCCGACCACGCGGCGCTCCAGTTCCGCGATCAGCCCCTCGTCGAGGCCACGGCCGCCGCCCTGGTAGGCGTAGCTGGAATCGGTGAAGCGGTCGCTCAGCACCCAGGCGCCGCGGCGCAGCGCCGGCAGCACCGTCTCGCGCACGTGCTGGGCGCGCGAGGCGAACATCAGCAGCAGCTCGGCCTCGGCGGTGGGCGGTTCGTGCTCGGGATCGAGCAGCAGGTCGCGGATCCGTTCGGCCAGCGGGGTGCCGCCGGGCTCGCGCGTGCACACCACCTCGTGGCCCTGGGCGCGCAGCGCATCGCGCAGCGCCTCCAGCACCGTGGTCTTGCCGGCGCCCTCGCCGCCTTCCAGCGTCACCAGCCGCGGCTCGGTGCGCAGCAGGCCGTCGTCGGCGTGCTTCATCGCGCGTCCCGCCGCGCACGGTAGTTGCGCAGGTACGCGCGCACCGCCGCCTGGTGCTCGGCCAGGGTGCGGCTGAACACGTGCCGGCCGCTGCCGTCGCCGACCGCCACGAAGTACAGCGCGTCGCCGTCGTCCGGGTGGGTGGCCGCGTGCAGCGCGTCGGCGCCGGGCATCGCGATCGGCGTCGGCGGCAGCCCGGTGCGGGTGTAGGTGTTGTAGGGAGTGTCGGTGCGCAGGTCGGCGCGGCGGATGTTGCCCTGGTAGGCCTCGCCCATGCCGTAGATCACGGTCGGGTCGGTCTGCAGCTTCATGCCCTTCTGCAGGCGGCGCACGAACACGCCGGCGATCCGCGGCCGTTCCTCCGGCACGCCGGTCTCCTTCTCGACGATCGAGGCCAGCACCAGCGCCTCCTCGGCGGAGGCCAGCGGCAGGCCGGGGGCGCGGCTGGCCCACGCGCGCTCCAGCGCGGCGTCCATCGCGTCGTAGGCGCGGCGCAACAGGTCGAGGTCGCTGTCGCCGCGGGTGTAGTGGTAGGTCTCGGGCAGGAACCGGCCTTCCGGATGCACGCCGGCGTGGCCGAGCGCGGCCATCAGCGCGGCGTCGTCCATGTCGGCGGTTTCCTGCAGCAACGGTTCCGCCCGGGCCAGGGCCGCGCGCAACTCGCGCACGTTCCAGCCCTCGACGATGGTGAAGCGGTGGCTGACGACCTTGCCGTCGCGCAGGTCCGCGAGCAGCCGCCGCGGGGTGATGCCCGGCGCGAGCGCGTATTCGCCGACCTGGATGCGGCCGGCGGCGCCCATCTGCCGCGCCAGCAGGCGCCACTCCAGGTCGTGGCCGCCACGCGCGCCGGCCTCGCGCAGCTTGCGCAGCACCGTGTTGAACGAGTCGCCGCGCTCGATGGTGATGCTCGCGCCCTGCTCGAGGCCGGCGACCGGGGTGTCGGCGAAGCCGTGGTAGCGGTCGAACGCCCAGAACGCGAGCGCGCCGGCCAGCAGCGCGGTGATGACGAACAGGGCGCCGATGCCGCGGCGGGTCTTGCGTCGGGAACTCACGTGTCCGGATCGTCCATTGCAAAGGCGGGGTGCAGCCGCGCCAGGGTCCGCCGCGCATCGGCCACCGCGGGATGCGGCGGCCAGTCGCGCGCCCCGGCGCGGGCCACGGGCAGGATACCCCGCACCGCGTTGCACAGGAAAACCGCGTCGGCCGATTCCACCTCGGCGACCGACAGGCGCGCCTCGCGTGCCCGGAGCGGCTCGATCAACGCGCCGCGGCAGGTGCCGGCCACGCCGCAGTCGTCCACCGGCGGCGTCAGCCAGGCGCCGTCGCGCAGCACGAACAGGTTGGCCGCAATGCCGGCCACCACCCTTCCCTCGCCGTCGCGCAGCAGCCCCTCGTCGGCGCCGGCGCGGTCGCATTCCGCGCGCGCCAGCACCTGTTCCAGCCGGTTGCAGTGCTTGAGGCCGGCCAGCAGCGGCTGCCGCGCGAGCCGGATGGTGCACCAGTGCAGCACCAGCGGTCCCGGCGGCGGCGCGGGCAACGGATGGCGCGAAACGATCCATTCCGGCGCTGCATCGGGGTCGGGCGCATAACCGCGGCCGCCGGCGCCCCGCGCCAGCAGCAGCTTGAGCACGCCGTCGCCACCGTCGGCGAACAGCGAGGTGGCAGCTTCGCGCACCTGCCCTTCCCCCGGCAATGCGATCCCCAGGCGCTTCGCGCCGAGCGACAGCCGCGCCCAGTGCACGTCCCACCAGGGCACAGAGCCGCGGTGCACGCGCAGGGTCTCGAACAGGCCGTCGCCGTAGGCCATGGCGCGGTTGCCGGGGGCGACGGCGTCGACTTCGCGCTCGCCGCGGAAGATGCGCACGCTCATCCCGGCACCCCCAGCGCGCGCAGCATGCCGCGTGCCTTGGCGCGGGTCTCCTCGAGTTCGCGCTCCGGGTCGGAGTCGGCGACGATGCCGGCCCCGGTGCGGAAGCGCAGCAGGCTGCCGCCGGGCGCACCGGGCTCGAGTTCGGCGCTGCGGATCAGGATGTTGAGGTCGAGGTCCCCGTCGCGGTTGAGCCAGCCGAAGGCGCCGGTATAGGCGCCGCGGCCCTGCCCCTCGAGCTCGGCGATCACCTGCATGCATCGCACCTTGGGGCAGCCGGTGATGGTGCCGCCCGGGAACACCGCGCGCACCACCTCGCCGGGCGTCGCGCCGGCGCGCAGGCGCCCGCGCACGTTGCTGACGATGTGGTGGACGTGGGCGTAGCTCTCGACCGTCATCAGCTCGTCCACCTCGACGCTGCCCGGCGTGCACACGCGGCCGAGGTCGTTGCGCTCGAGGTCGATCAGCATCACATGCTCGGCGCGTTCCTTGGGGTGGCCGACCAGCTCGCGCATGCGCGCGGCATCGTCGTCGCCGGGGAAGCGCGCGCGGGTGCCGGCGATCGGGCGCGTCTCCACCACTTCCCCGCGCACCGAGACCAGGCGTTCGGGAGAGGCGCTGGCGATCGCCCAGCCTTCGCCCGCGAACACCCCGGCGAACGGCGCCGGGTTGTGCTCGCGCAGGCGCGCGAACAGCGCGGCAGGTTCGACCGCGCCGTCGAAGCGTGCCTTCCAGGCGCGCGAGATGTTGGCCTGGAACACATCGCCCGCGGCCAGGTAGTCCAGCACCCGGCGCACGCCGTCGGTGAAGCGCGCCGGATCGTCCTCGCGGACCGTGGCGGGCGGCGTCCACGCGGCCGGCGGCGGCAGGTCGCGCGCGGCGCGCAGGTCGGCCTCGATCGCATCGAGCATGGCCTCGTGGCCGGCCTCGGCCACGGCGACGCAGTCGCCACCGGCGCGGTCGCGCAGGATCGCCGCCGGGCAACGCACGGCGCGCGCCACCGGCAGCCCGCCGGGCGCCGGCGGCAACGACAGCACCGGTTCGACCTGGGCCGCGAGCTCGTAGGCGAGGAACAGCGCCCAACCGCCACGGAACGGCCAGCGCGGTTCCTCGCGGGGGATCCGCAGGGTCTGCCAGTCGGTGTCGAGGGCGGCGAGGAAGTCGTTGGTGGTTGGTCGCGGCGCTAGCGCCGCTCCTACAAGGGAGGTGCGGCGGAGGGTGCCGTGGCGGTCGAGTTCGAGCGATTCGCCGGTGGACGCCAGCAACAGGTCCCAGCGGCCTTGCGCGGTGCCCGCGGCGGAGGACTCGAGCAGCAGCGGGTAGCGGCCGGGCGCGAGCCGCTGCAGCGCGGGCAGGTCGCTGCCCGGGTCGAGGCTGCGGGTGACGAGCACGCGCCCGCCCGCGTCAGGCGCGGCGGAAGACCAGGGTGCCGTTGGTGCCGCCGAAGCCGAACGAGTTCGACAGCGCGACCTCGACCTGCCGTTCGCGCGCGGTGTGCGGCACGTAGTCCAGGTCGCAGCCTTCCGACGGATCGTCCAGGTTGATGGTCGGCGGGATCACGCCGGTGTGCAGCGCCATCGCCGAGAACACCGCCTCGACGCCGCCGGCCGCGCCGAGCAGGTGCCCGGTCATGGACTTGGTGGAGCTCACCATCACCTTGCGCGCGTGCTCGCCGAGCGCGGCCTTGACCGCCAGCGTCTCGGCGAGGTCGCCGGCCGGGGTCGAGGTGCCGTGGGCGTTGATGTAGCCGACTTCCCCGGCGTCGATGCCGGCGTCGCGGATCGCGTTGCGCATGCAGCGCGCCGCGCCCTCGCCGCTCTCGCTCGGCGCCGTCATGTGGAAGGCGTCGCCGCTCATGCCGAAGCCGATCAGTTCGCAGTAGATGCGCGCGCCGCGCGCCTTCGCCTTCTCGTAGTCCTCGAGCACCAGGATGCCGGCGCCGTCGCCCATGACGAAGCCGTCGCGCTCGCGGTCCCAAGGACGCGATGCCTTCTCCGGCTCGTCGTTGCGGGTGGACAGCGCCTTCATCGCGCAGAACCCGCCCAGCGAGGTCGGCGTGGTCGCGTACTCGGCGCCGCCGGCGATCATCGCGTCGGCGTCGCCGTGCTGGATCATGCGCATGGCCAGGCCGATGTTGTGGGTCGCGGTGGTGCAGGCGGTGACCGCCGCGATGTTCGGGCCCTTGGCGCCGGTCATGATCGAGACCTGGCCGGCGACCATGTTGATGATGGTGCTGGGCACGTAGAACGGCGATACCTTGCGCGCGCCGCCCTCGGCGTACTTCAGGGTCGTTTCCTCGATGCCCTTGAGCCCGCCGATGCCGGCGCCGATGGCCACGCCGATGCGCTCGGCGGCCTCGCCCTCGATCGCGATGCCGGAGTCGGCGATCGCCATCATCGAGGCGGCCACGCCGTACAGCACGAACGGGTCCATCTTCTTGATGTCCTTGGGCGCGACCCACCGGGTGGCGTCGAAACCCTTGACCTCGCCCGCAATGCGGGTCGGGAAGCCCGAGGCGTCGAAGTGGGTGATCGGGCCGATGCCGGAGCGGCCGCGGACGATCCCGTCCCAGCTCGACTGCAGGTCGTTGCCGAGCGGCGAAAGGATGCCAAGCCCGGTGACGGCGACGCGACGTTTCGACATGTGTCCAGCTCCCTCGTTGCAAATGCGCGGGGCCGCAAGAAGCGGCCCCGGCAGTGTGTCACGGACGCGCGGGATTACTCCTTGACGTGCGCCTTGACGTAGTCGATCGCCTGCTGCACGGAGGTGATCTTCTCGGCTTCCTCGTCCGGGATCTCGCACTCGAACTCTTCCTCGAGCGCCATCACCAGCTCGACGGTGTCGAGCGAATCCGCGCCCAGGTCGTCGACGAACGAGGCGCTGTTGGTGACCTCCTCTTCCTTGACGCCCAGCTGTTCGACAACGATCTTCTTGACGCGCTCTTCGATGGTGCTCATGGGTATCCGCTCCTCCCGGGAGTCTGTTCAGGTGGGTAGTGTAAAGGCAAAAGGCCCCTACGGCATGTACATGCCGCCGTTCACGTGCAGGGTCTCGCCGGTGATGTAACTGGCTGCCGGGCCGGCCAGGAAGGCCACGGCACGGGCGATGTCGGCGGGCTCGCCGAGGCGTCCCAGCGCGATCTGCGACACCAGGCCCTCGCGGGCCGCCTCGGGCAGCGCGCGGGTCATGTCGGTGTCGATGAATCCGGGCGCGACCACGTTGACGGTCACGCCGCGGCTGCCGACCTCCTTGGCCAGCGACTTGCTGAACGCGATGATCCCGGCCTTGGCGGCGGCGTAGTTGGCCTGCCCGGCATTGCCGGTGACGCCGACCACGGACGCGATGTTGACGATGCGGCCCTTGCGCGCCTTCATCATCCCGCGCATCACCGCCTTGCTGGTGCGGTAGACGCTGGTGAGGTTGGTGTCGAGGATCGCCTGCCAGTCCTCGTCCTTCATGCGCATCAGCAGGTTGTCGCGGGTGATGCCGGCGTTGTTGACCAGGATCGACACCGGGCCGAACTCCTTGGCGATCGCGTCCACCAGCGCGTCCACGGACGCGGCATCGGTGACGTCGAGCTTGCGGCCGTGGCCGCCGGCCGCCTGCAGGCGCTCGCCGATCGCGGCGGCGCCGCCGTCGGACGTCGCGGTGCCGATCACGGTCGCGCCCAGCGCCGCAAGCTCGTCCGCGATCGCCGCCCCGATCCCCCGGCTCGCACCGGTGACCAGCGCCACCTCACCCTGCAACACCTTGTCCATCACGTGCTCCTTCAAACTTTCTTTTTGCCACAGATTTCACAGATGAAAAAAGGATTGGGTTCGCGGCGATCTGCCAACGTGCAGCGAACCCATTACTGATTGATCCGCTTTGATCCTTTCCAATCAGTGGAATCTGTGGCTAAAAATTATTTCCAGTCCGCCAGCGCGGCGTCGAAGTCGTCGGGGGTGCCGAGGGGGCGGGCGTCGAGGGATTTGTCGATGCGCTTGCACAGGCCGCTGAGGACCTTGCCGGGGCCGCATTCGGCGATGCGGGTGGCGCCGCGCGCGGCGAGGGCCTGCACGCAGCCGGTCCACTGCACCGGCAGGTAGAGCTGGCGCACCAGCGCATCGCGGATCGCCTGCACGCCTTCGTGCACTTCCGCGTCGACGTTCTGCACCACCGGCAGCTTCGGGTCCTGCCAGCGCAGGCCGGCCATCGCCTCGGACAGGCGGTTGGCGGCCTCGCGCATCAGCGGCGTGTGCGACGGCACGCTCACCGCCAGCTTCACCGCCTTGCGCACGCCGCGCTCGGCGAGCAGCGCGATCGCACGGTCCACCGCGGCTGCGTGGCCGCCGATGACCACCTGGCCGGGGGAATTGAAGTTCGCCGGCACGACCACCTCGTCACCGGTGGCCTCGCGGCACACCGCGGCGACCACTTCGTCCTCGGCGCCGAGCACGGCGGCCATGGCGCCGGTGCCCGCGGGCGCGGCGTCCTGCATCAGCTGCCCGCGCAGGCGCACCAGGCGCGCGGCATCGGCCAGCGACAGCGCGCCGGCGGCGACCAGCGCGCTGTACTCGCCGAGGCTGTGTCCGGCCAGCGCCATCGGCTGCGCGCCGCCGGCATGCAGCCACGCGCGCCACACGGCAACGCCGGCGGCGAGCAGCGCAGGCTGGGTGAACTCGGTCTGGTCCAGGCGCGCATCGCCGTCCTGCGACAGCGCCCACAGGTCCACGCCCGCGCCGTCCGAGGCTTCGGCGAACGTGGTGCGGACCAGCGGATGCGCGTCGGCGAGCGCGCCGAGCATGCCGCTGGACTGCGACCCCTGGCCGGGAAACACGAAGGCGAGCGAAGCGGTCATCGGATCAGGCGGAACGAGCGGGGGCTGCAAAAGGGACGCGCATGATAATCACCAGCCTCCGGGATCGTCTGTACTGCAGCGTATGTGGGAGCGGCCCTTGGCCGCGATCGCGCGCAAGGCGCGCTCCCACACGCATGATCAGTAACGCAGCAGCACGCTGCCCCAGGTGAAGCCGCCGCCGAAGGCCTCGAGCAGCACCATCTGGCCGCGCTCGATCTTGCCCGAGCGCACCGCTTCGTCCAGCGCCAGCGGCACCGAGCCCGAAGAGGTGTTGCCGTGGCGGTCCACGGTGACGATCACGCGATCCATCGGCATGTCCAGGCGCTTGGCCGTGGCCTCGATGATGCGCAGGTTGGCCTGGTGCGGGATCAGCCAGTCGATCTCGTGGCGGTCCAGGCCGTTGGCGGCCAGCGTTTCCTCGACCACCGCATCGAGCGCCTTGACCGCGTGCTTGAAGACCTCGTTGCCGGTCATCAGCACCTTGACGCCGGCGTTGTGCTCCTCCGGCTTGAACCCGACCGACACGCCGACCGGGTTCCACAGCAGTTCCTTCTTGGCGCCGTCAGCGTGCAGGTGGGTGCCGAGGATGCCGGTCTCCTCGTCCGCCTTGAGCACCACCGCGCCGGCACCGTCGCCGAACAGCACGCAGGTGCTGCGGTCGTTCCAGTCGAGCATGCGGGTGAGCGTCTCGGCGCCGACCACGAGCGCGGTCTTCGCGGCGCCGGCGCGGATGAACTTGTCGGCCACCGACAGCGCGTAGATGAAGCCCGAGCAGGCGGCGTTGACGTCGAACGCAGGGCAGCCGGCGACGCCCAGACGGGCCTGCAGCAGGCAGGCAGTCGACGGGAAGACCAGGTCGGGCGTGGTGGTCCCGAGCACGATCAGGTCGAGCTCGGAGGCATCCACGCCGGCGGCCTCCATGGCGCGCACGGCGGCCTGGTACGCCAGGTCGCCGGTGGTCTCGCCCTCGGCCGCGACATGCCGCTCGCGGATCCCGGTGCGGCTGGCGATCCACTCGTCGCTGGTATCGACGATCTTCGCCAGGTCGTCGTTGGTCAGCACCTTCTCCGGCAGGTAGCTGCCGGTGCCCGCGATGCGCGCGAAGGCCATCAGGGATCAGTCTTCTTCGACGATCTTGGTCTTCGGCGCGACCACCTGGCGGCCGCGGTAGTAGCCGTCGGCGGTCACGTGGTGGCGCAGGTGGGTCTCGCCCGAGGTCGGGTCGGTGGCCAGCTGCTTGGCGCTCAGCGCGTCGTGGGCGCGGCGCATGCCACGGCGGGACGGGGAAACTCGGGACTTCTGCACAGCCATGGGAATCGCTCCAGCTTGAATGCGTGATGCAACTAATTATCGGTCAGTCGCGCTTCTTCAGCGCTTCCAGCGCCGCGAACGGGCTGGCCTTCGCCGCGTCTTCCCGCGGCGGGGACCAGTCCCGCTCCACCGCCTCGCTTCCGGGCGAGATCGGTACCACCGGAACCGCGAGGATCAACTCGTCCTCGACCAGCTCCTGCGGCCGCAGCGCGCCATCGGGCGGCAGCGGCAGCGGCTCGTATCCTTCCGGCAAGCCGGCTTCCGCGGCTTCCAGGTCGGTGCCCGCGGGCAGCAGCGCCAGCCGCTGCGCCAGCTGCACCGGCTGCAGGAACCGCTGCAGGGTGCGCTGGCAGGTCAACGGCAGCGCCGCCTGCAGCCGCACCTCCACGTACGGGACCTGCAGCGCGTCGCGGTCGAACTCGATCGCGTAATGGACCTCGCCCTCGTCGTCGCTGAGCACCTCGACGAGGCGCTCCAGCGCGGACAACGGCAAGGTTCCCTCGAAGCCCCGTCGCGCGGCCACCATGCGCCAGGCGTCCAGCACTTCCGGCAGCGTTCCAGCGGACATAAGCCGCAAAATGTTAAGGGTCGGCCGGGGTCCTGTCAAACCCGCAAGTCCTTGCGCCACGGGGATTTGCCCGGGGTCCCGGGGCGCGGCAGACTGGCGGTCCGCCCGGGCCGGATCGGACATTGACCCTCGCCATCGCGCTGCTGACCCTCGCCGCCGTCGCCGCGGTGCTGTTCGTGTCCCTGCGCCGCGGCAACCGCCGCCAGCGGGCGCTTGCCCAGGTGCTGGATTCGGCCGACGCGCTCGAGGCCCGGCTGCGCGAGGCGCGGGCCGAGATCGAGGCCGTGGCCGGCAGCGAGGACAACCCGGTGCGCGATGCCATGCAGGAAATGCTGCGCCAGCGCCTGTGGCTGCAGCAGCACGGCCAGCAGGCCTCGGTCGAGCAGCTGGACCAGGTCCGCGACTCGATCGACGCCGGCCGGCGCCGGATCGACCAGCAGCTGGCGCGGATCGAGCGCGCCCGCGCGCCGAGCCTGCACTGAAGCCATGCCACGGCTGGTCCTCGCCTCCACCTCGCCCTACCGGCGCGAACTGCTGGCGCGGCTGCGGCTGCCGTTCGCGGCGGCGCGCCCGGACGTGGATGAATCGCCGCTGTCCGGGGAGGCGCCGGCAGCGCTCGCCGTCCGCCTCGCGGAGGCCAAGGCCGCCGCCGTCGCCCGCGGCCACGGCGATGCCTGGGTGATCGGCTCCGACCAGGTCGCCGAACTCGGGGGCGCCCCGCTGGGCAAGCCCGGCAGCCGGGAGCGCGCCTGCGCCCAGCTGGCGGCCATGGCCGGCCGCGCGGTGCGCTTCCATACCGCGGTCTGCCTGGCCCACGGCGACGGCCGGCGCCTGCAGGCGCTGGACACGACCACGGTGCGCTTCCGGGCCCTGTCGGAGGCGGAGATCGCGCGCTACGTCGAGGCCGAGCAGCCGCTGGACTGCGCCGGCAGCTTCAAGTCGGAGGGCCTCGGCATCACCTTGTTCGAGGCGATCGAGTCGCGCGATCCGACCGCGCTGGTCGGCCTGCCGCTGATCGCCACCGCGGGCCTGCTGCGCCAGGCCGGCTTCCAGTTGCCGTGAAGCCCTCGCGCCTGCGCCTCGCACCGCTGCGCTGCCCGGGCTGCGGCCCCTCGCTGCTGGCGGTGCTGGGCGACGACGAGATGCTGGTGCGCTGCCTGCGCTGCCGCGGCACGCCGGTGCACCTGTCGCTGGTCGCCGCGGTCGCCGCGCACGTGCCCGGGCTGGCGGCGCGCCGGGCCTATGAACTCTCCACTACCGGCGCCGCCCTCGCCTGGCTGCGGCGTCGCTGCGGCAGCGTCGCCACCAGCGAGTACCTGGACGGCGTCGAACCGGGCAGCCTGCGCGACGGCGTGCGCTGCGAGGACGTGCAGCGGCTGAGCTTCGCCGACGGCAGCTTCGACCTGTGCACCTCGACCGAGGTGTTCGAGCACGTGCCCGACGACCGCGCCGGGTTCCGCGAACTGCACCGCGTGCTGGCGCCGGGCGGTTGGCTCGCGTTGACCGTGCCGATGCACGATGCCGACGCGACCGTCGAGCGCGCCCGCGGCAGCGGCGCCTCGCTCGAGCACCTGTTGCCGCCCGCGTACCACGGCGATCGCCTCAACGGGCCGGGTAGCGTGCTGGTGTATCGCGACTACGGCCGCGACCTCCCCGCGCGGGTGCGCGATGCCGGCTTCGACGACGCCTTCCTGTGGACCCCGCCACGCAGCTTCGGCGGCCACCGGCGGACGGTGATGCTCGCTACTCGACGATGATCCGCTGCCGCGGCCAGGGCTCGCGGCTGCCGTCCTTGCCGTGCAGCACCAGCCCGAGCCAGTGCACGCCGGGCCCGATGTCCTTGGGCAGGTCCACCCGGGCATCGAAGCCGACCCGCGGATGCGCTTCGTCGGTGGAGATCTTCCAGTACTCGGCAACGTAGGTGCGCGGGCTGCCGTAGTCGGCCTCCGCGACCACCTCCCCGTCCACCGTCACCTCCACGCGCGCGATGCCGACGCCGTCCTTGAACGCCCAGCCGGCCACGTCGAAGCTGCGTCCCACCCGGCTGCCGGGCGCCGGTCCGTCGAACCATGCCATCGCGGGCGCGGTGCACGGCCCGGTCGCGGGCTCGCGCGCGAGCGCGAACAGCAGGAAGCGCTGGCGGCCGTGGTCCACGTGCACCGTGCGCGGCGGCGGCAGCGGACCCATGCGCCGGCACAGCTCGTGGTAGCGCGCCAACAAATGCTTGTACTCGACCTCGGTGGCGCCGACCACCAGCAGCACCGGATGCGGACCAAGGTCTTCGCGCCCGTCCACCCGCAGCTTCCACAGGGCGAGCTGGGGCGCGCGCCCGTGCTTGCGGTTGAGCGGATGCGGCAGCACCGCGATGTCCGGGTCGCCGAGCGCGAAGCCCAGCTCGGCCCCGACCTTGAAGTTGTCGGCGACGACCCGGGTGTCCGCGGGCATGCCTGCGCGCATCCCGCGCACCGCCTCGGCCAGCGGCTCCCACCCGGCGAAGTTGGCCGGGTAGGCCTTGGTGTCGGAGGACTCCGCGCGCAACGCGGGCACCGAGACGGCGGCGTAGTACCCGAGCATCGCCAGCAGACCGAGCGCCGCCAGCGCGGTGGTGGCGCGGCGCAGCCAGGCGGGCCAGCCGCGCAGCACCCCCGGCAACAACGGCAACAGCGCCATGTAGCCCGGCAACGGCCAGTGGAAGCTGACCCGCTCGGTGTCGGCGAAGAAGCCGAGCACGAAGAAGCCGCCGACCAGCAGCACCCCGAGCCAGGCGAAATAGCGCGCCACCAGCGCGCCGCCGCGCAGGTGGCGCCAGGCCGCGATCGCCAGCGCCGCGAACAGCAGCGGGGTCACCAGCAGCGCCTGCACCAGCAGGAACCACAGGCCGTCGGCATGGAACGCCCACGGGTGCCGGTCCACGAGCTGGAAGCGCAGCCCGGCCTCGGCGTTGTCGATGTTCCAGCCCACCAGCGGCGCCCACGCCGCGAACCCGAACGCGATCGCCACGATCACGCGCGGGTCGCGCAGCGCGCGCCGTCCCTCGGGCAGCAGCAGGAGCGCTACGGCACCGACCGCGAGCACGGCGATGAAGCGGTAATGGGTCAGTGCACCGAGCCCGAGGCCCAGGGCCAGTTCCACCGCCGCGCCCGCGCTCACGCCACGCAGCAGGCGCGTGCCCGCGTCCATGCACAGCAGCGTGGCCAGCGCCATCGCCACGTCCGGCACCGCCAGCAGGCCGAGGGTGCCTGCCAGCGGCAGCAGCATCGCGAAGCTGCCCGCCTGCCAGCCCGCCGCGGCGCCGAACTCGCGCGCGCTGATCCGCGCCACCAGCCAGGGCACGGCCGCGGCCAGCAGCAGGAACGGCAGGCGCACCGAGAACGCGTTGTTGCCGCCGACTTCCACCCCCAGGCGGATCAGCCACGCGGTCAGTGCCGGCAGGTCGGAATACGCCCACGCCGGGTGCATCCCCTCCTGCCAATAGAAGGCCTCGTCCACGAACAGCGGCAGCCGCGCCGCCAGCAGCAGCTTCACCGCCAGCAACGTGACCCACAGCACAAGGAACCAGCGTCGTGCCGGCGTCGTTACCTGCATCCGTCCCTGCCTCGGTACACTCGCGTGATTCGTCCAGGAGGTGCGCATGCCCGCCACGCCCCCGCTCCGCGCCATGCTACCCGAGCACCTGCGCAACGCGTTGTCGAGGGCGCTCGACCAGGTCAACGCGCTGGTCCTGGGCAAGCCGCGCGAGGTGCGGCTGGCGTTCGTCGCGCTGCTCTCGGACGGGCACCTGCTGATCGAGGACCTGCCCGGGCTGGGCAAGACCACCCTCGCGCATGCGCTGGCCGCGACCCTCGGGCTCGGTTTCCAGCGCGTGCAGTTCACCTCCGACCTGCTGCCCTCGGACATCGTCGGCGTGTCGGTGTTCGATGCGCAGGCGCGACGCTTCGAGTTCCATCCCGGCCCGGTCTTCGCGCACGTGCTGCTGGCCGACGAGATCAACCGCGCGCCGCCGCGCACGCAGAGCGCGCTGCTCGAGGCGATGGCCGAGCACCAGGTGACGGTGGACGGCACCACCCACCCGCTGCCCGATCCGTTCTTCGTGATCGCCACGCAGAACCCGGTGGACCTGTCGGGCACCTATCCCCTGCCCGACTCGCAGCTCGACCGCTTCCTGCTGCGGCTGGCGCTGGGCTATCCGGACGAGGCCGCCGAACGCACCCTGCTCGCCGGCGACGACCGCCGCGACCTGATCGCGCGCGCGCTGCCGGTCCTCGGCGCCGAGGACGTGCTCGCGCTGCGCGCCGCGGTGGCGCAGGTGCACGCCAGCGATGCGTTGCTCGGCTACGTGCAGGCATTGCTCACGCGCAGCCGCCAGCATCCGGGAGTACGCGTGGGCCTGTCGCCGCGCGCCGGCATCGCGCTGCTGCGCGCGGCCCGCGCCTACGCATTGCTGCTCGGCCGCGACCACGTGCTGCCCGAGGACGTGCAGGCGCTGTTCCTGGCGGTGGCCTCGCACCGGCTGGTGCCGGACGCCGACGCCGGCGCGCACGAGGCGCTGGCCAAGGCGATCCTGCACGCGGTGCCGGTGGACTGAGCATGCCCGCGCCGCGGCTGCCGTCGCTGCGCTCGCTGTCGGCGCGGCTGCTGTCGCTGGCGCGCCCGCGCGGCCCCGAGCCGCTCCCGGTCGCGCTGGACCGGCGCCGCATCTACCTGCTGCCGACCGGGTTCGGCTGGTTCTTCGCCGCCCTGTTGCTGGCGATGGGCGTGGGCGCGCTCAACTACAACAACAACCCTGCCTTGTTGCTGGCGTTGCTGCTGGCCGGCGCCGCCAATGCCAGCCTGATGGCGGCGCACCTGCAGCTGAGCGGCCTGCAGGTGTTCGCGGTGGAAGCCGAGCCGGTGCCGGCCGGGGCGCCGTTGCAGGTGCACGTGCACGTGCGCGCGCCGCGTGGGCGCCAGCGCCGCGGGCTGCGGCTCGCGCGCGGCGAGCATGCCGGCGTGCTGTCGCTCGACGACGGCGTCGGCCAGGCGGTGCTGTCGCTGCCCACCCACCAGCGCGGTTGGCTGGCGCCGGGACGGTTGCGCATTTCCACCACCCGTCCGCTCGGCCTCGCGCGCGCCTGGGCCTGGGTCTGGCCGGCGGCGCCGCTGCTGGTCTACCCCACGCCGGAAGTGCAGGCACCGCCACTGCCGGAAGGCGCCGGCGCCGCCAGCAGCGCGCGCCTCGACCCGGCCGGCGACGACGTCCACCACCTGCGCGCCTACCGCCGCGGCGACCCGCGCCGGGCGATCGCGTGGAAGCCGTCCGCGCGCCGCGACACGCTGCTGGTGCGCGAGTACGAACAGCCGCGCGGCGCCGACGTGGTACTCGACTGGAACGGCCTGCACGCGCTGCCCTACGAAACGCGCATCCGCAGGCTGGCGCGCTGGGTGGACGACGCCGAACGCGAAGGCCGCCGCTACCGCCTGCAACTGCCGGGGCAGCCTCCGATCGGGCCGGGGTCCGGCGTGCAGCACCGCCACGCCTGCCTGCGCGCGCTGGCGCTGATGCCGTTCCGCGACGGAGCGCCCGAATGAAGCGCGCACGCAAGCGCGACCCGCAGGCAGGCGCCGGCCCGTTGCTGGATGCGCAGAGCCGGGCGTGGGCACTGCTGGCCGCGGGCGCGTGCCTGCTGCCGCTGCTGCTGCAATTGCCGCCGATGCTGGCGCTGGCGATCGGCGCCGCCGCGCTCGCGGTCGGCGCCCTGTCCTGGCGGCGCCCGGTCCCGGGCTGGGCGCGGCTGTTGCTGGCGCTGGTGCTGGTGGCCCTGGCGCTGTCGCAGTCGCGCGGCTTCGGACGCGACACCGCCTGTGCGTTGCTCGCCGCGATGCTGGCGATCAAGCCGGCCGAAACCCAGCGCCTGCGCGACGGCCGCAGCCTGGTCGGGTTCGCGCTGTTCGCGCCGTTCGCCACCTTCCTGCTCGACCAGGGGCCGCTGCCGCTGCTGCTCGCCCTGCTGGGCGCCACGCTCGCGCTGGCGGCACTGCTGCGCATGGCCGAACTCGAGTCGGGCGACACCCGCCACGCCCCACGGCCGATGCGCCGGCTCGCGCGCGTCTGGCGGCTGGTGGCGATCGGGCTGCCGCTGGCGCTGGCCGCGTTCTGGCTGTTCCCGCGCCTGGCGTCGCCGCTGTGGGGCGTGCCCGAGCGGGCGATGGCACGGCCCGGCCTGTCCGACACGATGTCGCCCGGCGACTGGCTGGAAGTGCTCAACGACGACACCACCGCGCTGCGCGTGCAGTTCCATGGCGCGACCCCGGCGCGCGAGCAGATGTACTGGCGCGGCCCGGTGCTGTGGCATTACGACGGCCGCACCTGGACGCGCCCGGACTGGCTGCGCGGCCTGCCCCCGGCGCCGGTGGAGCCGGGGCCGGCACGCTGGCGCTACCGGCTGGAACTGGAACCGACCGACCGCCGCCAGATGGTCGCGCTGGAACTGCCGCGGGCGGCGCCGCAGGGCACCTCGCTGTCGCTGGACTACGGTCTGTACGCACAGCGTCGCCTGGGATCGCTCACCCACTGGGAGATGGTGTCCGCGCCGCCGCGCCGCTTCGCGCCGGAACTGCGCGAGACCATGCGCCGGATGGCGCTGCAGCTGCCGCAGGGCTTCAACCCGCGCACCGTGGCGATGGCGCGGCAGTGGCGCAGCGAGGCCGGCGATGGCCCGGGGGCCGATGCAGCGATCGCGGAGCGCGCGATGCGCATGATCAACGACGGCTTCGGCTACACCCTCGCGGTGGAGCTGGCCGGGCGCAACGCGGTGGACGAATTCCTGTTCGACACGCGCGCCGGCTACTGCGAGCACTTCAGCTCGGCGTTCGTGGTGCTGATGCGCGCGGCCGGGATCCCGGCGCGCGTGGTCACCGGTTACGTCGGCGGCTACCGCAATCCCATCGGCGGCTACTGGCTGGTGCGCAACTCCGACGCGCACGCCTGGGCCGAGGTCTGGCTCGAGGATCGTGGCTGGGTGCGCATGGACCCGACCGCCGCGGTCGCGCCCGAACGCATCTACGACACCCTCGCCGACCGCGCCCCAGGCGCCGGCGGCGTGCTTGGCGACATCGCCACCCCGGTGATGGACGTCAGCGACTGGCTGCGCCGCGGCTGGAACGATTTCGTGCTCGGCTTCGACGCCACCCGCCAGCGGCAGTTGCTGCAGCCGCTCGGCCTCCCCGAACTGCCGGCGGCGCGGCTGGCCGGCCTGTTCGTCTGTGCCGCCGTGCTCTCGCTGCTGTGGATGGGCTGGCTGGTCGCCCGCGCCAGCCGCGAGCAGGACCCGTTGCTGCGCGCCTGGCGGCGGCTGGAAAAGCGCTACGCGCGCCTGGCCCCGGTGCTGGCCCGGGCACCGCACGAGCCGGCGTCACGATGGGCTGAACGGGTGGCCGCGATCCGCCCCGGCGAGGCCGAAACCCTGCTCCGGCTCATGTCCCGTTTCAACAGCGCGCGCTACGCTCGTGGGCAGGCAGGGGTCGGCGCGCTGCGCGCACTGGCACGCGAACTGCGCCGGCATCGCCCCCGCTGAGGCCACGAATCGCCAAGGAGACCCGCCATGCCCAAGATCCGACTTGCCCTGCTCGCCTGCGCCGCGCTGCTGCTGTCGGCCTGCGCCACCTACCCGGTGCCGCTGCAGGGCCAGTACACCGGCATCACCCCGCACGAGGCCGCGGCGCGCGACGCCACCGGCGCGCTGGTGCGCTGGGGCGGCCGCGTCGTCAGCGTCGAGCCGCAGCAGAACCGCACCTGCTTCGAGATGATCTCCACCCGCCTCGACAGCCAGGGCCGTCCGTACTGGGCCAGCGACGAGGTCGGCGGCCGCTTCATCGCCTGCCGCCAGGGCTTCTACGACCCGGCGCTGTTCCAGGCCGATCGCGAGGTGACCTTCACCGGGCGCATCGCCGGCTACGAGACCCGCAAGATCGGCGGCTACGACTACCGCTTCCCGCGGCTCGATGCCGAGGTCGTGTACCTGTGGCCGGTGCAGGAGCGGGTGAACGTGGTGCACCGCCCGTACCCGTACTGGGGCGCGCCCTGGGGCTGGTGGTACTAGCCCCGGCTACGGGGTGCCGAAGCGGCCCAGCGGGGCGCCGGCGAGCAGGTGCAGGTGGAGCTGGAATACCGTCTGCCCGGCGTCCTCGTTGCAGTTGATGACGACGCGGTAACCGTCCTCGGCGAATCCCTCGCGCTTCGCGTAGGCTGCGGCCGCCACCACCAGCCGGCCGACGACCTCGGCCTGCGAGGCCTGCAGGTCGTTCATGCTGGCGATGTCCACCCTGGGCACGAACAGCACGTGCACCGGCGCCTGCGGCGCGATGTCGCGGAATGCGATCAGGTGCTCGTCCTCGTACACCACGTCGGCCGGGATCTCGCGCCGCATGATCTTGTGGAAGATGGTGTCGCTCATGGCATCTCGCTCCTGCTTCCGAAGGCATGCGACAGCGTGCCACGGTCCACGTATTCGAGCTCGCCTCCCAGCGGCACGCCGTGCGCAAGCCGGCTCGGGCGCACCCGGTGCTGGCGCGCGAGCTGCGCGAGGTAGTGCGCGGTCGCCTCGCCCTCGACCGTCGGGTTGGTGGCGATGATCAGCTCCTGCACCTCGCCCTCGGCCAGGCGCGCGGCCAGCGTGTCCAGGCCGAGTTCGCGCGGGCCGATGCCGTCGAGCGGGCTGAGCCGGCCCTGCAGCACGAAGTACAGGCCGCGGTAGCCGGTGGCCTGCTCGATCGCGAGGCGATCGGCCGGCGACTCCACCGCGCACAGCACGTGCACGTCGCGCGCGCTGCTGGCGCAGGTGGCGCAGACCTCGCTCTCGCTGAAGTCGCGGCAGCGCGCGCAGTGGCCGATGCGTTCGACCGCGGCGGCGAGCGCGTCGGCCAGGCGGCGGCCGCCGTCGCGCTCGCGTTCGAGCACGTGGTAGGCCATGCGCTGCGCGGACTTCGGCCCGACCCCGGGCAGCACGCGCAGGGCCTCGATCAATTGTTCGAGCAATGCCGACGACACGTCAGAACGGCAGCTTCATCCCGGGCGGCAGCGGCAGGCCGGCGGTGGCCGCACCCATCTTTTCCTGCGAGGCCGCGTTGACCTTGTTGACGGCGTCGTTGAAGGCCGCCGCGACCAGGTCCTCGGCCATCTCCGGGTCGGAGAGCACGCTCGGGTCGATGCGCACGCGGCGGCATTCCATGCGCCCGCTCAGGGTGACGTTCACCATGCCGCCGCCGGCGTTGCCGGTGACCTCGAGGTTGGCGAGTTCTTCCTGGGCGCGCTGCATCTGTTCCTGCATCTTCTGCGCCTGCTGCATGAGTTGGGCGATGTTTCCGCGCATCTGCTGCACCTGCTGTCGTGTGGGGGTCAGTCGTCGTGGGGACGGATCGAATCGGGGACCACGGTGGCGCCGTGGCGCTGCATCAGCCGGCGCACGCCGGGGTCGGCCAGGAAACCGGCCTCGGCCGCCTCCTGGCGCGCGTCGCGCTCGCGCTCGCTGCGCTGGTGGAGGGTCTCGCCGCCGGCGGGGGCGACGTCCTCGAACTTCACCTGCACCCTGCCACCGAGCGCCGGGGCCAATGCCGCTTCCAGCGCGCGCACCGACTTCTTGAGCAGCGCGTCCTCGGGTGGCAGCGCCAGCCGCAGCACGCCGTCGGCATGGCCGACGAACACGGCGTGTGCCGCCAGTTGCCGCGCCGGACCGGCAAGATCGGAGTCTCGGACAAGTGCGATCCAGCCGTCGTGATCGAGGGTCGCCGTCGCGGGCGACGGGGGCGTTGCGGCCGGCGGCGTTGGTTCGATGCGCGCGGGCGCGGCAGGCGCAACAGGCGCGCTCTCGGCACGCGGCGCCGCGGCGCGCGTGCGGCCCCCGCCCGCGGGCGCCTCGGCGAGCGCCGCGCGTGCCGCCGCGACCCCGCCCTTGCCGCCGCGCGCGGCCGGTTGCGCCGGACCCGGCGACGTTTCGTCGGCGCCCGCATCCGCCGGGCGGAACGCGAGCATGCGCAGCACCACCATTTCGAAACCGGCACGCGCGCCTGGCGCCAGCGGCAGGTCGCGGCGCCCGTTGAGCGCCATCTGGTACCAGAGCTGCACCAGCTCCGGGCGCAGGGCCTGCGCCAGGCGATCGAGCGCGATGCCGCCCTCCTCGACCGCCGCCTCCGGCACCAGCTGCCGCACCTGGATCCGGTGCAGCGCTTCGGCGAGCGCGTCGAGCACGCCGCCCCAGTCCGGGGAGAATCCGGCCAGGGTGGCGACCTCGTCGAGCAGGGCCTTGCCGTCGCCGTCGGCGAGCGCGTCGAGCAGCGCGCCGATGCGGGTGCGGTCCACGGTGCCGAGCATCGCCGCCACCCCGGCATCGTCGAGACAGCCCTTGCCCTCGCCGGCGCCGGTGTAGGCCAGCGCCTGGTCGAGCAGCGAGAGGCCGTCGCGCAGGCTGCCGTCGGCGGCGCGCGCGATCTGGCGCACCGCGCCCGGCTCGCTGGCGATGCCCTCGGCCTCGAGGATGCGCGTGACCTGGCCGGCGATCTGGTCCTCGTCCAGGCGCTTGAGGTTGAACTGCAGGCAACGCGACAGCACCGTCACCAGCAGCTTCTCCGGGTCGGTGGTCGCGAACAGGAACTTGACGTGCGCCGGCGGCTCCTCGAGCGTCTTCAGCAGCGCGTTGAACGCCGGCTTCGAGAGCATGTGCACCTCGTCGATCAGGTACACCTTGTAGCGCCCGCGCGAGGGCATGTACTGGGCGTTCTCGATCAGGTCGCGGACGTTGTCCACGCCGGTGTTGGAGGCGGCGTCGATCTCCAGCAGGTCGATGTAGCGGCCGGCGTCGATGGCCTGGCAGGTCTCGCACTCGCCGCAGGGCTCGGCCGAGGTCCCGCGCTCGCAGTTCAGGGACTTGGCGAAGATCCGGGCGATGGTGGTCTTGCCGACGCCGCGGGTGCCGGTGAACAGGAAGGCATGGTGGACCCGGCCCGTTTCCAGGGCGTTGGTGAGCGCCCGGACCACGTGTTCCTGGCCGACCAGTTCCGAAAAGCGCCGGGGGCGCCACTTGCGGGCTAGGACGAGATAGGACATGGCCCATTGTGGCATGAGCAGGTAGAATTGCCCGCCCAGCGGAGAGGTGTCCGAGTGGTTGAAGGAGCACGCCTGGAAAGTGTGTAGGCGGCTAAACACCGCCTCGGGGGTTCGAATCCCCCTCTCTCCGCCAAATCCCCAGGCTGCACGTGTTCGCGCAGCCCGCTCCAATGGTGGCCCCGTCGGCCCCTCGCGACGCTAGGTCGAAAACCCCGCCAGGGCCGGAAGGCAGCAACGGTATCGATCGACGCGGGTGCCGAGGTCAGCCGGCGGGGTCGCCGCCTTTCGGAAGCCCGCCTTTCGGGGGCGCGAGTTCCAGCACCTCGCCAGGGCGCGCGACGCGGTGCCCGCGCGCCGCCATCGCCGCGGCGTCTTCGTCGCCGCCGTAGTGGTACAGCACGCAGCGCGACAGCAGCTCGCGCGGGTATTCGCGCTCCAGGTCGTCGATGCCGCTGTGCGAGGGATTCCCGCGCAAGGCGCAGTCGTGCGCCACCAGCTCCCCATCGCCCGCGAAACGCGCCAGCACCTCCGGGATCGGCCGGGTGTCGCCGGTCCACGCCAGGCTCCCGGGCAGGCGCAGGCCGAACGCGGTGCGCGGCCAGTGGTGCCGCGCCTCGAACACCTCCAGGCGCACGCCGTCGTGCCAGAAGTGGTCGCCCACCGGCACCAGCCGGAACGCGTCCCAGAAGTTCGCCCCGCCCTCGGCCACCACGTTCGGGTAGCCGGCGATGCGCTGCTGCATCAGCGGCACCAGGTCGGCGGGCAGGTACACGCGGGTGTCGCGGTTGCCGGCGAAGTAGCTGTCGCCGAACAGGCGTTCGAAGCCGCCGACGTGGTCCAGGTGGGCATGGGTGATGAACAGCGCGCGCGGCATCGCGCCGTATTGCGCGACGTGCGCGCTCAGGCCCTCGCTGCCGCAGTCGATGGCCAGCCACGGCGCGCCGTCGCGTTCGATCGTGGCCATCGCCGAGCCCAGCGCGGTGGCGTGCGAATTGCCGACGCCGTGGAAGCGCAGCGACCAGCGCGATTCGCCGGCGTCCATCAGATGCCGCGCTCCCAGTCGGCCCGGTAGGCGGCGTACAGGCGATCGAAGTCGCGCAGCACCGCTTCGCGCTCGCGGCTGCCGCGGCGCTTGAGCAGCGAGCGGCGCAGGCGCGCGAGGTTGGCCTCGCGCCAGCCGGTCGCGGGGATCCGCATCACGCTCTTGTCGAAATCGATCATGCTGCCCCGGCCATGGGCGTCGAACAGCAGATTGTGGGCATTGAGGTCGGCGTGGTCGAGGCCGGCGCGGTGGAAGCGCGAGACCAGCTTGCCGGCCTTCTCCCACGGCGCCTGCGAGCCCTGCTCGGCGGCGAGCTCGGCGAGCGGGCGCGTCTCCTCCAGGCGCTCGAGCAGGATCGCGGCGCGGCAGGTCAGGCCGTGGCGCCAGTACGCGGCGGCGATCGGGCGCGGCACCGGCAGGCCGAGCGTGTGCAGCGCGCGCGTGAGCCGGAACTCGGCGAAGCCGCGGGTGTTGTCGGCACCGCGCCACAGGTAGCGGTCGCGGCTCAGCTTCGCCGGCAGGCCGCCGCGCAGGTAGAACCGGAGCACCGCGCGGCCGAACGGTGCGTCCACGAACCAGGCGCCGCCGCGGCCTCCCGCGGCGACCGGCCGTGCGCGCTCGCCCCAGTACGCGGGGTCGAACCATTCCGGCTCGGCTTGCTGCACCCGCTGCGCGTCGAACAGAATCGCGCCATACCCGGCGCGTCCGTCGCGCTGCCATTCGAATGGCGTCAGGCTTTCGCTGGCGTCGAAGGCGACCATCCGGCGAAGTCTAGCAAGGCCATGACGACCGATTCCGCCCTTCCGGCAGCGCCCCTGCGCGCCGCGCAACCCCCGCCGGCCCCGGCTTCGCTGTGCCTGCTTCGGCTTTCGGCGCTCGGCGACGTGACCCACGTGCTGCCGCTGCTGCACACCTTGCGCAATGCCTGGCCGGAGACGCCGGTGACCTGGGTGATCGGCCGCGGCGAGCACCGCCTGCTCGAAGGCCTGCCCGGCGTGGAGTTCATCGAGTACGACAAGCGCTCCGGCCTCGCCGGCATGCGCGCGCTGCGCCGGCAACTGCGCGGCCGCCGCTTCGAGGCGCTGCTGCAGCTGCAGGTGGCGGCGCGCGCCAACCTGCTGTCGGCGTTCATCCCCGCGCGCCGGCGCATCGGTTACGACCGCTCGCGCTCCAAGGACCTGCACGGGTTGTTCGTCAACGAACGCATCCCCGACCGTCCCGGCATCCACGTGCTCGACGCGATCGGCAGCTTCTGCGAACCGCTCGGGCTGGTGCAGGGCGTGGTCGAGTGGAACCTGCCGGTGCCGGCGGAAGCGCACGCCTGGGCACGCGCGCAATGGCCCGACGACGGCACCCCGGTGCTGATGGTCTCGCCGTGCTCGAGCCACGCGCGCCGCAACTGGCGCGCCGAGCGCTACGCCGCGGTCGCCGACCACGCGATCGCGCGCGGCTGGCGGGTGGTGCTGTGCGGCGGCCGCAGCACGCTGGAGCGCGAGACCACCGACGCGATCCTCGCGGCCATGCGCGGGCCGGCGCTCGACCTGGTGGGCAAGGACACGCTCAAGCAGCTGCCGGCGCTGCTGGCGCGCGCCGACCTGCTGATGACCCCGGACTCGGGGCCGATGCACATCGCCAACGCCATGGGCACCGCGGTGCTCGGCCTGCACGCGGCCACCAACCCCGACCGCAGCGGACCCTATTCCGACCGTCGCTTCTGCGCGAACCGCTACGACGACGCCGCGCGCAGGTACCTCGGCAAGCCGGCCAGCGAACTGCGTTGGGGCACGCGCATCGAGGCCGATGGCGTGATGGACCTGGTGACGGTGGAGGACGGCATCGCCGCCTTCGAGCGCTACGCCGGGCCCGCGCCGTAGTCCTGGTAGGACTTCTCCTCGACGTAGGCCGAGCCCAACGCGAGGTTGATGTCCTTCTTGATGCGCGCGCGCTCGTCGTTCTGCACGTACACGCTGCGCGCCAGGCGGATGAACTCGTCGTCGAAGGCCTGCGCCTTCTCCTTGATGCGGATGTCGTCCTCGATCACCCACAGGCGCTCGTTGACCGCCTTGAGCCGCGCGCGCAGCTCGGCGATGTCCTTCTGCGCCGCCGGATGCGCCATCCACGTGCGCTCGAGCGCGGACAGCTCCTTGCGCACGTTGGCGACCTTGCCGGGGTCGGTCATGCGCTCGGACTTGATCTGCAGGATCGCGATCTTGTCGAGCAGTTCGCCGTAGGAGACGGGTACGAGCAGTTCGTTGTCCATGGCGCGATTCTACCCTCAGCCGCGGCGCACGAGGATCGCGGTGATGTTGTCCGAGCCGCCGTTGTCGAGCGCCGCCGAGACCAGTTCGTCCACCGTCTCCTGCGCGCTGCAGTCCTGGCGCGCGAGGATCCCGGCGATCTGCGCGTCCGGCACCTCTTCCGTCAGCCCGTCGCTGCACAGCAGCAGTTGCATGCCGTGGCCGAACTCGCCGGACATGGTCTCCACGTTCAGGTCCTGCGGCTGGGTCACCCCCAACGCCTGGGTGACGACGTTGCGCTGCGGGTGGGTGCGCGCCTGCTCGACGCTGATCTCGCCTCGCTCGATCAGCTCGTGCACGTAGCTGTGGTCCTGCGACAGCTGCACCAGCTTGCCGTCGCGCCACAGGTAGACGCGGCTGTCGCCGACCCACGCCACCTCGAACCGCCCGCCGTCCACCCGCGCCGCGACCACCGTGGTCCCCATCGGCAGGGCGTCGCTGCGCTGGCGCGAGGCGGCGATGATCTCCTCGTCGGCCACCCGGATCGCCTGCGCCAGCGAGGCGCCGCGCCCGACCTCGCGCACGATCGCCTCGCGCGCCAGCGCGCTGGCGACCTCGCCGTACTCGTGCCCGCCCATGCCGTCGGCGACCAGCCACAGCCCCAGTTCGCCGTCGCCGTGGTAGGTGTCCTCGTTCAGCTCCCGCCGCAGGCCCGGGTGGGTCAGGTGTCCGAACTCGATCATGGTCGCTTGTCCAGATGCCGCCTTGCTTGTCCGAGGCGGCCCTGCCCCGTATCATTTCCGGCCCACCGGAGAGGTGGCAGAGTGGTTGAATGTACCTGACTCGAAATCAGGCGTACGTGCAAGCGTACCGTGGGTTCGAATCCCACCCTCTCCGCCAGATGGAAGAACGGACCCCTCGTGGGTCCGTTCGTTTTTCGGGGGCCATTCAGGCCACCGCGAGCGCCGGCTCGGCGGCGGCCTCGTCCACCGGCCGGTCCCAGACCGCCGCCCCGCCTGCCTTCTTGCGCAGCACCGCGAGCCGCGCCTCGTGCGCCTCGCGCTCGGCGGCGGTGACCAGCACCCGCGGGCGCGGCCCCGCGGCCACCGGAACGGCCATCGCCGCGGCGTTGGCGCCGCCGCCGGCGGCGACCGCGTCGAAGCCGATCTCGCCCTGCCCGGCGGTCAGTGCCAGGTAGGCCTCGGCCAGCAGCTGCGCGTCGAGCAGCGCGCCATGCAGCTGCCGGTGCGAGTTGTCCACGCCGAGCCGCTTGCACAACGCGTCCAGCGAATTCCGCTGGCCGGGGTAACGCTGCCGCGCCAGTTCCAGTGAATCCTCGACCGCGCACAGCTCGCGCAGCGGGCGATGGCCGCGGCCCAGGCGCGCGAACTCGGCATCGAGGAAGCCCAGGTCGAAGGCGGCGTTGTGGATCACCAGCTCGGCGCCGTCGACGAAGGCCAGGAAGTCCTCGGCGACGTCGGCGAACTTTGGTTTGCCGGCGAGGAACTCGCGGGTCAGTCCGGTGACCTCCTGCGCGCCCGGCTCGAAGTCGCATTCCGGGTCGAGGTAGCGCTGCCAGGTGCGTCCCGTGGGACGCCGCTCGACCAGCTCGACGCAGCCGATCTCGACGATGCGGTTGCCCTTCTCCCAGGACAGGCCGGTTGTTTCGGTGTCGAGCACGATCTGTCGCATCGGGTGCAGTCTACCGCCTGAAGCGCTCGGCCTGCTCGCGCGCGAGGCGATCGACGCGCTCGTTGCCGGGATTGCCGCTGTGGCCCTTGACCCAGCGCCAATCGATGCGATGCCGCGCGCAGGCCGCGTGCAGCCGCTCCCACAGGTCCTGGTTCTTGACCGGGTCGCCACCGGCGGTGCGCCAGTTGCGGCGCAGCCAGTTCGGCAACCACAGCGTGATGCCCTGGCGCACGTACTGCGAGTCGGTGTGCAGCACCACCGTGCAGCCTTCGGTGAGCGCCTCCAGCGCCATGATCGCGGCGGTCAGCTCCATGCGGTTGTTGGTGGTGAGCGGTTCGCCGCCGGCGATCTCCTTCTCGCGCCCGCGGAAGCACAGCAGCGCGGCCCAGCCGCCCGGGCCGGGATTGCCCAGGCAGGCGCCGTCGGTATGGATCTCGACCTGCTTGGCCGACTCCGCCACGGTCATGCCGCCGGGACTCCGCCGCCGATGCGCAGCGGCCCGCGCTGGCGCACCGGGGTGAGCGGCGACACGCGCTTCTCCGCGCGCAGCATCCAGCCGGCACGCAGGCCCGGGCCGTGGTGGCCGCCGCTCACGCTGACCGGATGCCAGCGCGGGCCCAGGCCGCGCGAGACCGGGTCCGGTACCAGCCCGGCCGCGCGCAGGCGGCGCCGCCAGGGCAGCGGCTCGGACGCCCCCAGGCCGTTCCCGGCCCAGCGCCAGCGATAGGGCGAGAGTGCATTCAGCCCGAACAGCCACAGCAGCCCTCCGGGCACCAGCACGCGCGCGCATTCCTCCAGCAACGCCGGGGCGTCGCTGCCGCGGGCGACGTGCTGCAGCACGATCGTGGCCACCGACTCGTTCGCCAGCGGCAGGGGCAGCGCGCAGCGCGCGTCGCCGCGCCAACCGTCGCCGTCCGGTTGCAGGCGCAGGCCATGCCCGGCGGGGCGCGCGCCGTGGGCGCACGGCGCCAGCCACAGCCACGGCTGCCCCGGGCGCCCGGCCAGCGCCTCGCGCACGCTGTCGGCCTCGCTGTCGAGCAGCGCCCGGCCCGGGCCGCTGCCGAACCAGCTGGCGGCGCCGGCGGGTTGACCGTTGATGGAAGCGGGTTGCATGGTCGCCATTCTATGCAACCCATCGCCGCCCCTGTTCCGGTCCCCACGTTGTCCGACAACTACGTCTGGCTGCTGCCCGGCCGCGGCGGCGACGCGGTCGTGGTCGACCCCGGCGAAGCGGCGCCCGTGCGCAAGGCCCTGGCGCGGCACGCACTGCGGCCCGCCGCGGTGCTACTGACCCACCACCACGCCGACCACATCGGCGGCACCGCGGAGTTGCTGGGGGACTTTCCCGGGCTGCCGGTGTTCGCGCCGGACGATCCGCGCATCGCGTTGCCGTGCACGCGGGTACGCGACGGCGAGGTGGCGGCGGTCGCCGGCGGCTGGCGCTTCGAGGTCATCGGCGTCCCCGGGCATACCGTGAGCCACGTCGCATTCCTGGGCCACGGGGTCTTGTGCTCGGGCGACACGCTGTTCAGTCTCGGCTGCGGCCGCCTGTTCGAGGGCACGCCGGCACAGATGCTGGCCTCGCTCGACCGGCTGGCGGCGCTGCCCGTGGACACCCTGGTGTGCTGCGGGCACGAGTACACGCTGGCCAATGGCGCGTTCGCGCGCCGGGTCGAACCGGACAACCGCGCGCTCGATGCGCGCCTGCAGGAGGCCACCGCCATGCGCGACCGCGGACTGCCCACCCTCCCCGCCACCCTCGGCGGCGAACTCGCCGCCAACCCGTTCCTGCGCGTGGATGCGCCCGCGGTGCGCGCGGCGGCCGCCGACTGGCTCGGCCACGACCCGGGCGACCGGGTCGGCACCTTCGCCGCGTTGCGGCGCTGGAAGGACGGATTCCGCGCGTGAGGCCGCCGGGCCTGCTGGCCGCGCTGCTGTTGGCGGCGGCCCCGGTGTGGGCGGCCGATCCGCCGGCGCTGGACGAGATCGCGGTGGTGGAACCGGCGACGCTGGTCCCGGCCACGCGCAGCGGCCGCGAGATCTACGCCCGCTTCCGCGAGGGCCTGGCCGACCCGGTGTGCGAGCCGGAGTCCAGCAGCCCGCGCTGGCGCCGCCACTTCAGCGCCGCCACCCGCCGCCTGGGCGGCGGCGACGAACAGGCGATGGCGCTGTTCGGCTACGTGGTCGATGCCTTGCGCGAGGCCAGCCTGCCGACCGAGTACGCGTTGATCCCGTTCGTGGAGAGCGGCTACAAGCCGGACGCGCGCAGCAAGCTCGGGCCCGCGGGCATGTGGCAGTTCATCCGCCTGACCGCGCGCGCCCACCAGGTGCCGATGCACGCCGGCTACGATGGCCGGCTCTCGCCGGTGGATTCGACGCGGGCCGCGGTGCGCTACCTGAAGACCCTGCACGGGATGTTCGCCGGCGACTGGCGGCTGGCGGTGATGGCCTACAACGCCGGCGAGTATCGCGTGTTCGGCGCGCTGCGGCGCAGCGGCCAGGTCGCGCGCGACGCCGACCCGGAGAAGCTGGAGAGCCTGTCCGGCATCACCCGCGCCTACGTGCGCAAGCTGCATGCGCTGTCGTGCCTGCTCGACCGCGCCGACGACGATCCCGCCTGGCTGGCCTCGCTCGACCGCCAGGTGCCGCTGCTCGAGGCGGTCGAACTGCCGGCCGGTACCCGCGACATCGCGGCGTGGGCGAGCGGCAACGGCCGCGACCCGGCGCGCGTGCGGCGCCTGAACCCGGCCTTCGCGGGCGGCCGCGTGCCGCACGGCGAACCGCGCCGGGTGCTGGCGCAGGCGCTGCGCCCGGCGCCGCCGCTCGCCGCCACCGCCGGCGCTGGCCCGGATGCCGCCGCACAGGGCACACTATCGCCCTGATCCGTACACGGAAGGCACCACGATGGGATTCCTGCAGGGCAAGCGCGCACTGGTCACCGGCATCGCCAGCCAGCGTTCGATCGCCAACGGCATCGCCGAGGCGATGCACCGGGAGGGCGCGGAACTCGCCCTGACCTACCAGAACGAGAAGCTCAAGTCGCGCGTCGAGGACGCCGCGGCCGAGTACGGCGCGAAGATCGTGCTGCCGCTGGACGTCGCCGACGACGCCCAGATCGACGCCTGCTTCGCCGAGCTGGGCAAGCACTGGGACGGCTTCGACATCCTGGTGCACTGCATCGCCTACGCACCGCGCGAGGCGATCGGCGGGGACTTCCTCGACGGCATCAGCCGCGAGAACTTCGCCATCGCGCAGGACATCTCGGCCTATTCGCTGGCGGCGCTGGCCAAGGCCGCGCGGCCGCAGATGAAGGGCCGCAACGGCGCAATCCTCACCCTGAGCTACCTGGGCGCGGTGCGCGCGCTGCAGAACTACAACGTGATGGGCGTGGCCAAGGCGAGCCTGGAGTCCACGGTGCGCTACCTGGCGCTCAACCTCGGGCCCGAGGGGACCCGCGTCAACGCGATCTCGGCCGGCCCGATCAAGACCCTGGCGGCCTCCGGCGTGGGCAACTTCCGCAAGATGCTCAGCACGTTCGAGGCAACAGCGCCGCTGCGCCGCAACGTCACCATCGAGGATGTCGGCAACGCCGCCGCGTTCCTGTGCTCGGACCTGGCCGCCGGCATCACCGGCGAGGTCACCTACGTGGACGCCGGCTTCAGCATCGTGGGCATGCCCGGGATCGAGTGACGCTCCCGGCCGCCGTGGCCAGGGCGCCCTCCGTCAGAGGCGCTCTTCGGCCACGGTGATGCGCACCGCGCGGCGCAACGCCTCGACCAGCGCGTCCACGTCCTCGCTGCCCATCACCTGTCCCAGCTGTGCGCGCAGCGCCGCGCGCTGCTCGGCGCTGGCTTCCGCGGGATCGCCCGGGATCACCTTGCGCACCGCGTAGACCAGCAGGCTGCCGTCGCCGAGCGCGACGTGGCCGACGCTCTTGCCGCCCTCTTCGGGGGCGGGCGCGGCGAACATCGCCTGCGCGGCTTCCGCGGTCGGCACCGGCATGCCGCGCGGCAGTTCCAGCTCCGCCGCCTGCAGGCCGGCGGCCTCGGCCACTTCCCGCAGCGACTTGCCGCCCTCGATGGCGGCCACCATGCCGGCCGCCTGCTCGCCAGCGGCCCTGGCCGCGCGGTCGCGGCGCACCGCGGCGATCACCTGCTGCGCGACCTCGGACAGCGGGCGCTGGCGTTCCGGCTCGTGGCCGACCACGCGCAGCAACACGCTGTGGCCGGGAGCGATCTCGATCGGGTCGCTGACCGTGCCGTCCTCGACCAGCGCTTCGGAGAACGCCGCGCGCTGCACGGCCGGGCTCGAGAAGATGCCCTCGCCCGCGCCGCGCGCCACCGGGCCGATGCGTTGCACCTGCAGCCCGGCCGCCTGCGCCGCCGGCGCCAGCGAGGTCGGGTTCTTGTACACCTGGTCCACCAGGCGGCTGGCGAGGTCGTTGAAGGCGCGTTCGCGAGAAGCCTGCTGCTGCTCCCGCGCCAACTCGTCGCGCACCTGCTCGAAGGGAATGATGCTGCCTTCCTTCACTTCGCGCAGCTGGATCACGTGCCAGCCGTACTCGGTGCGCACCGGCGCGGAGACCTCGCCGGGCTGCATCGCGAACAGCGCCTCTGCGAACGGCTCGGCAACCGTGTCCTCGGTCACCCAGCCCAGTTCGCCGCCACCGGCCGCGGTGACGTTGTCGTCGGAATGCTCGCGCGCGAGCGCGGCGAAATCGGCACCTTCCGCCGCCGCTTCGGCGGCGAGCTTTTCGGCTTCGGCCTTGGCGGCGGCCTGCGCCTCGGCGTCGGCATCCGCCGGGACCTGCACCAGGATGTGCGAAGCCAGGCGCTCCTCCGGCTCGCCGAAGCGCACCTTCTCAGCCTCGTAGCGCTGGCGCAGCGCGGCCTCGTCCACCGGCGGCTCGGGCAGCTCGTCCGAGCGGATCTCGACGTACTCGACGGTCACGCGCTCGGGGCTGCGGTAGGCATCGGGGTGGCCGTCGTACCAGGCCTGGATCTCTTCGGCGCCGACCGCGCCGGTGTCGGGCTCGGGCGCGGGGATGACCGCGAAGGCCACGTCGCGCTGCTCGCCCAGCAGGCGCAGCAGGTGCTCGACCTCGCCCTCGGTGGCGAATGCCGAGGCCATCACGCCCTGCGGGATCATCGCCCGCTGCAGGTCCTCGCGCAGCAGCTGCTCGAACTGCTGCGGCGTGCGCTGCGGCACCTGCGAGGCCAGCGCGAGCTGGTACTGCTGCGGGTCGAAGCGGCCGCCGACCTGGAACGCGGGGATGTCCGCGATCGCCTTGCGCAGCTGCGCGTCGCTCACCGCGATGCCGGCCTCGTCGGCCATCATCCGCACCACCAGCGCGTCGATCATGCCGTCGAGCACCGCGCGCTTGTTGGCCGGGTCCTCGAACGCGCGCGAGTCGAACGCGTCGCCTTCCTGCGCGCGGCGCGCCTGGCGCTCGGACTCGAAGCGGCTCCGGAACTCGTCGATCGAGATCTCCTCGCGCTGCCACAGCATGGACGCGGGCCACCAGTGCGGCGCGCCGGCCCACCAGGACGGCGGCGCCTCGACCGCGGCCACCCAGCTCGCGGTGCTCTGCGTCATGTACTGCTCCATGCCGAAGAACGCGAACGGGATGGTCAGGATCCCGAGCACCACGCCGGCGATCCAGCCAGAGGTCTTTTCGCGAAGTTTCGAGAGCATGGGCGGTCTTGCGTTGTGGCGAAGCCGGGCAGTTTAAACGGAAAAGGCCCGCATCGCTGCGGGCCTCCGTGTTGCTTCCTTGCATCGCATGGATTGGCGGAGTGGACGGGACTCGAACCCGCGACCTCCGGCGTGACAGGCCAGCATTCTAACCAACTGAACTACCACTCCGCTGAGCCGGAGGATGATACAGAGCCTCCTCCGGATTCGCAATGGTCCTGGTGGGTGCTGAGGGTTTCGAACCCCCGACCCTCTCCTTGTAAGGGAGACGCTCTACCGCTGAGCTAAGCACCCGGCGCGGCATGATAACGAAAAGCCCGGCTGGGCCGGGCTCTTCGGTCGTGCTTCCGGGCGGGCGGTCAGCCGTTGACCGCGTCCTTGAGCGCCTTGCCCGCCTTGAACGCCGGGTTGACCGAGGCCGCGATCGCGATCTCCTCGCCGGTGCGCGGGTTGCGCCCGGTGCGGGCGCCGCGCTTGCGCGCCTCGAACGTGCCGAAGCCGACCAGGGTCACGCTGTCACCGCCCTTCAGGGCCTTGGTGATGGTGGCGACGAACGCGTCCACTGCGCGCCCCGCGTCGGCGCGGGACAGGTCGGCGCCCTCGGCGACGTGGTCGATCAATTCCGATTTATTCATTCGGTAACTCCCTGTGCGGCAGGCGCCGCTGGACATGTGGTGTGAGCCGGGGTTCCCCGCTGGGCGTGCCGTGCCCGCTCCCCGGACGAAATCCCGCGGCAGGCGCAGCAAGGCCCGCGCGGACCGGATCGTTATACCAGCGGCACCAGCGGCGGCGCAACGCGCGCCGCCGCGTTCGGTGGCATGCCCCTCAGTGGCGCGCCCCGCTGCGGGACGCGGCGCCCTCCGCATCGGCTCGCGCGGGCTCGGCCAGCGCCTCGTCCACCACCTTGGGGGTCAGCGGCCGCTCCAGGGCGATGTCGAGCACCTCGTCGATCCAGCGCACCGGCACGATCTTCATCTGCTCGGTCACCGACTTGGGGATGTCCGCCAGGTCCTTGCGGTTCTCCTCGGGGATGATGACGGTGCGGATGCCGCCGCGCATCGCCGCCAACAGCTTTTCCTTGAGCCCGCCGATCGGGAGCACGCGCCCGCGCAGGGTGATCTCGCCGGTCATCGCCACCTCGGCCTTGACCGGCACCTTGGTCAGCGTGGACACCAGCGCGGTGGCCATGGCGATGCCGGCACTGGGGCCGTCCTTCGGGGTCGCGCCCTCGGGCACGTGCAGGTGGACGTCCAGCTTCTGCAGGAAGTCCAGGTCGATGCCGAGCGGCTCGGTGCGCGCGCGCACCACGCTCAGGGCCGCCGACGCGGACTCCTTCATCACGTCGCCGAGCTGGCCGGTGAGGATCAGCTGCCCCTTGCCCGGCACCAGGGTGGACTCGACCTGCAGCAGCTCGCCGCCGACCTCGGTCCAGGCCAGGCCGGTGACCAGGCCGATCTCGTTCTGCTCCTCGGCGCGGCCGAAGTCGTAGCGCTGCACGCCCAGGTACTTGTCGAGGTTCTTGCCGTTGACGACGATCGCCCGCGGCTTGCGCTTGCCGGTCGGCGGTCCCTTCAGGGCGATCTCCTTGACCACCTTGCGGCAGATCTTGGCGATCTCGCGCTCCAGGTTGCGCACGCCGGACTCGCGCGTGTAGTAGCGGACGATGCCCTGCACCGCCTCTTCGGTGATCTTCAGCTCGCCGTCGCGCAGGCCGTTGGCCTTCATCTGCTTGGGCACCAGGTAGCGCATTGCGATGTTGATCTTCTCGTCCTCGGTGTAGCCGGGGATGCGGATGACCTCCATGCGGTCCAGCAGCGGGCCGGGGATGTTCAGCGAGTTCGAGGTCGCGATGAACATCACCTCGCTCAGGTCCAGGTCGACCTCGAGGTAGTGGTCGTTGAAGGCGTTGTTCTGCTCCGGGTCGAGCACCTCCAGCAGCGCCGAGGACGGGTCGCCGCGGAAGTCCATGGACATCTTGTCGATCTCGTCGAGCATGAACAGCGGGTTCCTGGTGCCGGCCTTGTTGAGGTTCTGCACGATCCGGCCCGGCATCGAGCCGACGTAGGTACGGCGATGGCCGCGGATCTCGGCCTCGTCGCGCACGCCGCCGAGCGACATGCGCACGAACTTGCGGTTGGTGGCCTTGGCGATCGACTGGCCGAGCGAGGTCTTGCCCACGCCCGGCGGGCCGACCAGGCACAGGATCGCGCCCTTCATGTTCTTCACCCGGGTCTGCACCGCGAGGTACTCGAGGATGCGTTCCTTGACCTTCTCCAGCCCGTAGTGATCGGCGTCGAGCACGTCCTGCGCGGCCTTGAGGTCCTTGCGGATCTTGCTGCGCTTCTTCCACGGCACGCCAAGCAGCCAGTCCAGGTAGTTGCGCACCACCGCGGCCTCGGCCGACATCGGCGACATCTGCTTGAGCTTGTTGAACTCGGCCTTGGCCTTGGCCTCGACCGCCTTGGGCATCCCGGCGGCGGCGATCCGGCGCGCGATCTCCTCGAGGTCGTTCGGCGCGTCGTCCATCTCGCCGAGCTCCTTCTGGATCGCCTTCATCTGCTCGTTGAGGTAGTACTCGCGCTGGCTCTTCTCCATCTGCGACTTCACGCGGCCGCGGATGCGCTTCTCCATCTGCTGCACGTCGATCTCGCCGTCGACCAGCCCGACCAGCAGTTCCAGGCGCTCGAACACATCCACCGTCTCCAGCAGCCGCTGCTTGTCGGCCAGGCGCACGCCCAGGTGCGCGGCGATGGTGTCGGCCAGGCGCCCGGGCTCCTCGATCCCGGACAGGGTCTGGAGCAGCTCCGGCGGAAGCTTGCGGTTGGACTTCACGTACTGCTCGAACAGCGACATCAGCGAGCGCGCCACCGCCTCGATCTCGCGCGGCTCGCGCTCGCCGGTCGGCTCCACCACCTGTGCACGGCAGGTGAGCGTGCCGTCTCGCTCGGCGACCTTGTCCACGGTGGCCCGGTCCACGCCCTCGACCAGCACCTTGATGGTGCCGTCCGGGAGCTTGAGCAACTGCAGCACGGTGGCCAGGGTGCCGACGCCGTACAGGTCGGCCGCGCCGGGGTCGTCCACCTCGGCGGACTTCTGCGCCACCAGCGCGATGCGGCGGTCGCCCTCCATCGCCAGCTCCAGCGCGCGGATGGACTTCTCGCGGCCGACGAACAGCGGGATGACCATGTGCGGAAACACCACCACGTCTCGCAGCGGCAGCACCGGCAGGGTCGCGATTTCGGGTCGTTCAGGCATGTCGGCTCCGGTTGCGGGTGGCGCCTCGGGCGCCCTGTCCACGGTTATGGGGCCGTGGCGCGGGGGATGCAAGCGGAGATCCGTGAACAAAGAAAGCCGCCCGTGGAACGGACGGCTTTTCAATGACTTGCGCGATGAACCTCGCGTAAAGCCGACTGCGCTATTCGCCGGCGGCGGCCTTGGCCGGGGGCGCCTGGTAGATCAGGTAGGGCTCGGACTTGTGCTCGATCACCGACTCGTCCACGACCACCTTGCTCACGTTCTCCAGCGACGGCAGGTCGTACATGGTGTCCAGCAGCACCGACTCGACGATGGTGCGCAGGCCGCGGGCACCGGTCTTGCGCTTGAGCGCCTTGCGCGCGATCGCGGCCAGCGCGTCCGGGCGGAACTCCAGCTCCACGCCCTCCATGTCGAACAGCTTGCGGAACTGCTTGGTGATCGCGTTCCTGGGCTCGCTGAGGATCTTAACCAGCGCGGCCTCGTCCAGTTCCTCCAAGGTCGCGACCACCGGCAGGCGGCCGACGAACTCGGGGATCAGGCCGAACTTGATCAGGTCCTCGGGCTCGACCTCGGCCAGCACCTTGCCGATCTCGACCTTGCGTTCGCTGCTCTTGAGCTTGGCGCCGAAGCCGATGCCGCCGGCCTCGGTGCTGCGCTGCTGGATGATCTTGTCCAGGCCGGCGAAGGCGCCGCCGACGATGAACAGGATGTTGCGGGTGTCCACCTGCAGGAATTCCTGCTGCGGGTGCTTGCGGCCGCCCTGCGGCGGGACCGAGGCGACGGTGCCCTCGATCAGCTTCAGCAGCGCCTGCTGCACGCCCTCGCCCGACACGTCGCGGGTGATGGACGGGTTCTCGGACTTGCGCGAGATCTTGTCGATCTCGTCGATGTAGACGATGCCCTGCTGCGCCTTCTCGACGTCGTAGTCGCACTTCTGCAGCAGCTTCTGGATGATGTTCTCGACGTCCTCGCCGACGTAGCCGGCCTCGGTGAGGGTCGTCGCGTCGGCCATGGTGAACGGCACGTTCAGCAGGCGCGCGAGGGTCTCGGCCAGCAGCGTCTTGCCCGAGCCGGTAGGCCCGACCAGCAGGATGTTGGACTTGGCCAGCTCGACGTCGTCGTTCTTCTGCCGGCTCTCGATCCGCTTGTAGTGGTTGTACACCGCCACCGCGAGCGTCTTCTTGGCCCGCGCCTGGCCGATCACGTACTGGTCCAGGACCTCGAGGATCTCCTTCGGCTTGGGCAGCGAGCTGCGCGCCGACTGGGCCTTTTCCTCGAGCTCCTCGCGGATGATGTCGTTGCACAGCTCCACGCATTCATCGCAGATGAACACGCTGGGGCCCGCGATCAGCTTGCGCACCTCGTGCTGGCTCTTCCCGCAGAAGGAGCAGTAGAGGATCTTGCTGCTGTCGCCGGATCGGCCTTGACGGTCTTCGGTCATTCCCCAGTTACCTGCTGCAGCCGCGGTTGCGGCCCGAGAATAGCACAGCGTTCCCGGCCGCAAGCCGGGTCCGCGAAGTGGATCGGAACATGTTCCGTTTCAGTGACTTGCCGCACATTCCCGGCCGGATCACGCCGGCTGGATGGACTCGTCCGGGCGGCGCTCCAGCACCTGGTCGACGAGGCCGTATTCCTGCGCGGCCTGGGCGCTCTTGAAGTTGTCGCGCTCGGTGTCGCGGGCGATCGTGTCGAGCGCCTGCCCGGTGTGCTTGGACAGGATCTCGTTCAGCCGCTGGCGCATGGACAGAATCTCGCGCGCGTGGATGTCGATGTCCGTGGCCTGGCCCTGGAAGCCGCCAAGCGGCTGGTGGATCATTACCCGCGAATTGGGCAGCGCGTAGCGCTTGCCCTTGGCGCCGGCCGCCAGCAGCAGCGCGCCCATGCTCGCCGCCTGGCCCACGCAGATCGTGTTCACGTCGGGCTTGATGAACTGCATGGTGTCGTAGATCGCCATGCCCGCGGTGACGATGCCGCCCGGCGAGTTGATGTACAGGCTGATGTCCTTCTCGGGGTTCTCGGCCTCGAGGAACAGCATCTGCGCGACGATCACGTTGGCGACGTGGTCGTCGATGCCACCGACCAGGAAGATCACCCGTTCCTTGAGCAGGCGCGAGTAGATGTCGTACGCGCGCTCGCCGCGGCTGGTCTGCTCGACCACCATCGGCACGAGGTTGAGGGCCTTGGTCCGGTTGTCTGTCATCCGATCGCTTCCTGGAAGGTCATGGGTTCGACGGTATGCTGCGCGCGCTCGGCGATCCAGTCGATGACCTGTTCCTCCATCGCGCGGTTCTGCAGCCCGGCCATGAGCTGGGGGTCGTTGCGGTACAACTCAATGACCTGCTGCGGCTCCTCGTAGGTGGAGGCGATCAGGCGCAGGAGTTCGTTCAGGCGCGCCGGGTCCAGGCGCAGCTCGTTGCGGCGCGCGATCTCGCCGACCAGCAGCGCGACCAGCACGCGCTTGCGCGCCGGCTCCATGAACTGCTGATAGGCATCCTCGCCCTGCGGGCCGGGACGGCCCTGCTGGGCGGCCTGCTGCCGGGCGCTGGCGGCCAGGCTGCTGGCCTCCTGCTCGACCAGGCGCGGCGGCAGCTCGACGTGCGCATAGGCCTCGGCCAACTGCTCGCCGACGGCGCGGCGCAGCCGGTTCATCAGCGCACCCTTGAGCTCGCGCTCCAGGTTGGCGCGGATCTCGCTGCGGAACTGCGACAGCTCGCCGCTCTTGACCCCGAAGCTGCGGATGAACGCGGTGTCCACCTCCGGCAGCACTTCCTCGGAGACCTGCACCGCCTTCATGTGCACCTGCACCGTCTTGCCGGCCAGCTTCGGCACCCGCCAGTTCTCGGGGAAGGTCACTTCGACGACCTTCTCCTCGCCGGCGGTCATCCCGACCAGCGCCTGCTCCAGCTCCGGCAGCATCGAGCCGGCGCCGATCACGGCGACCCCGTGCTCCACGCCCTCGGGCGGCAGCCGCTCGTCGCCCAGCTGCGACCAGTTCTCCACGTCCACCGCATCGCCTTCCTTCGCCGGGCGCGTGACCGCGGTCCAGCTGCGGCGCTGCTGGCGCAGGTTCGCGACCATGCGGTCGATGTCTTCCTCGGTGACCTCGGCGGTGTTGCGCACCACCTGCAGCTTCTCGACCTCGATCTCGCCGAACTCCGGGACCAGCTCGAAATCCGCGACGTAGGCGATCTCGCCGCCCTGCTCGCCGCCTTCGACCGGCTCGATCCGGGGGTTGCCGGCGACCTTGAGCTCGTTCTCGCGGACCACGGAGTCGAAGCCCTCGCGCAGCAGGCCGTCGAGCACCTCGGCGCGGACCTGCGCGCCGAAGCGCTGCCTGACCACGCTGGTCGGGACCTTGCCGGGGCGGAAGCCCTTGATGCGGGCGGTACGCGCGATCTCGCGCAGCCTGCCGCCGACCTGCTCCTCGACGTCGCTCGCCGGGACGCGCAGCGTCATGCGGCGCCCGAGGTTGCCCGTGTTCTCGACCGAAACCTGCGTTGCTGGAACTGCCATACCCACTCCGTGCGGCCGCGGCCCGGCCGCGGGGATCTGCCTGATTGTTGGAATGCCTGCCCGGGCCGGGGCCTTTGGACGCGGCGGAACGCGATAGTTTCGCCGATCCGGGCCGGGGCCGCCACAGGGGCGTCGCTGGTGCGAAAGGGGGGACTCGAACCCCCACGCCGAAAGGCGCTGGAACCTAAATCCAGTGCGTCTACCAGTTCCGCCACTTTCGCAGGCGGTCGATTGTAAGGAAAAGAAAACGCCCGGCACTGGGCCGGGCGTCCGGGTCTTGGTGGGCCGTCAAGGATTCGAACCTTGGACCTATTGATTAAGAGTCAACTGCTCTACCAACTGAGCTAACGGCCCGGAAAGGCGGAAAGTGTAACAAAAACCGGGGTACTGCAACTACCGCGACTGCATGGAATGGGGTGGCTGAGGGGACTCGAACCCCCGACATCTGGAATCACAATCCAGGACTCTAACCAACTGAGCTACAGCCACCACTGAACGACAAGCCGGATTGGCGCGCCCGGCAGGACTCGAACCTGCAACCACCGGCTTAGAAGGCCGGTGCTCTATCCGGTTGAGCTACGGGCGCCCTGGCCGGAATGGTCGGGGTAGAGGGATTCGAACCCCCGACATCCTGCTCCCAAAGCAGGCGCGCTACCAGGCTGCGCTATACCCCGCCGGACGGGACACTTCCGAGGCGCGCCAACGCGACGAAAGGCCGGCTATTGTCGGGAGCGGGCGCGGGCCTGTCAACGCGCGCCCGAAGCGCGCCCTGCCCTTGTGTATGCTTCCTCCCAGACCCTTTGCAGCGGCCACGAGGATTTCCATGCGCAGCGGCAACCCCGCACTTTCCGAATCGACCTTCCTGGACCTGGGCACCGGCACCGTGGTGCGCCGCGACGCCGGGGCCATGACCCTGAACGGCACCGTCAACAAGACCGCGTTCCTGCTGGTGCTCACGCTGGCAGCGGCGATGTACACCTGGAGCCGGTTCTTCACCGGCGGCATCGAGGGCCTGATGCCCTTCGTCTGGGGCGGCCTGATCGGCGGCCTCGTGGTGGCGCTGGTGACGGTGTTCAAGAAGGAGTGGTCGCCGGTCACCGCGCCGCTGTACGCGGTGCTCGAGGGACTGGCCATCGGCGCGATCTCGGCGGTCTTCGAGCAGCGCTTCCCGGGGATCGTGATGCAGGCCGTGGGCCTCACCTTCGGCACCCTCGCGGCGCTGCTGCTGGCCTACCGCAGCGGCCTGGTGCGCGCGACCGAGAACTTCAAGCTCGGCGTGGTTGCGGCCACCGGCGGGATCATGCTGCTGTACCTGGTGAACATCGGCATGCGCCTGTTCGGGTTCGAGGGCATGGGCTTCATCCACGACAGCGGCTGGCTGGGGATCGGGTTCTCGGCGGTGGTGGTCGTGGTCGCGGCGCTGAACCTGGTGCTGGACTTCGACTTCATCGAGCAGGGCGTCGAGCACGGCGCGCCCAAGTACATGGAGTGGTACGGCGCGTTCGGCCTGCTGGTCACCCTGGTCTGGCTCTACCTCGAGATCCTGCGCCTGCTGGCCAAGCTCCAGTCCCGCGACTGACCGTCAGCGCCGGGACGGCCAAGCCATGAAGGCAACGGCGACGAGGGCCAGCAGCCAGCAGTAGTGGACCTGGGTCGCCAGTGCCAGCGGCGAGACCGCGGCCAGCGACGAGGCCAGCAGCAACTGGGCGCCGTAGGGCAGCAGGCCCTGCGGCACGCAGGCGAAGATGTCGAGGAGGCTGGCCGCGCGCCGCGGGCTGATGCCGTGGCGCACCGCGATGTCCCGCGCCACCCCGCCACCGACCAGGATCGCCACGGTGTTGTTGGCGGTGAACACGTCGCTGGTCGCCGACAGCACGGCGATGCTGAACTCGCCGGTGCGGCGGCCGCGGTGGCCGCGCGCGAAGCGGGCGATGGTCGCGGCCAGCCAGTCGAGGCCGCCGCCGGCCTTCATCAGCGCGCCCAGGCCGCCGATCAGCAGCGACAGCAGCAGGATCTCGACCATTCCCTCGAAGCCGATCCAGGTGTCTCCGGCGAACTGCACCAGGTCGTAGCCGTCGGCAAGCAGCAGCCCGAAGCCGCCGGCCAGGGCCAGCCCGATCGCCAGCACCACCAGCACGTCCAGCCCCGCCAGCGCGAGCCCCAGCACGAGCACGTAGGGCAGCGCCAGCCACGGCGACGCCGAGGCCTCGGCCGCGGGGATCGGCGCCGGCTCGCCCAGGAAGGCCAGCAGCACGATGGTCGCCAGCGCCGCCGGCAGCGCGATCCTGAAGTTCTCGCGGAACTTGTCGCGCATGGCCGCGCCCTGGCTGCGGGTGGCGGCGATGGTGGTGTCCGAGATCACCGAGAGGTTGTCGCCGAACATCGCGCCGCCGACCACCGCGCCCAGCACCAGGCCGCGGTCCAGGCCGCTGGCGTCGGCGGTGCCGATGGCGATGGGGACCACGGCCGCGATCGTGCCCATCGAGGTGCCGATCGAGAGCGAGATCAGCGAGGCCAGCACGAACAGTCCCGGCAGCAGCAGCGCCGGCGGCAGCGCCCCGATCCCCAGCGCCACCACCGCGTCCACCGCGCCGATCGCCTTGGACACGTAGGCGAAGGCGCCCGCGAGCAGGAAGATCAGGCACATCAGCACGATGTTCGGGTCGCCCATCCCGCGCAGCAGGATGTCGCCGGCCGGCAGGCCCTTGCGATGCACCAGCCAGGCGCCCAGCGCGAGCGCCGGCAGGATCGCCACCGGCGCGCGCAGCTGGTAGAAGCCCATCGCCTCGCCGGCGAGGGTGAAGTACAGGCCGGCGCCGAAGAACAGCGCCAGGAACAGCAGCAACGGCGTCAGCGCGAGCGCATCCGGCCGCACGGCGGCGGCGGGCGTCGCGACGACCGTCGCCGGCTCGTTCAAGCGGCCGCGCGCTTCGCGATCGCCTTCGCGAAGGCCATGGTGTTGCCGGTGCCGCCCAGGTCCGGGGTCAGCGAGTCGCCGGCCTCCAGGGTCGCCTCGATCGCCTCGCGCAGGCGCGCGGCCTTGTCGTGCATGCCCAGGTGGTCGAGCATCTGGCCGACGCCGAGCAGCAGCGCGCAGGGGTTGGCGACGCCCTTGCCGGCGATGTCGGGGGCCGAGCCGTGGACCGCCTCGAAGATCGCCGCGTCGGTGCCGATGTTGGCGCCCGGGGCCAGGCCGAGGCCGCCGACCAGGCCGGCGCACAGGTCCGAGATGATGTCGCCGAACAGGTTGGTGGTCACGATCACGTCGAACTGCTCGGGGCGCATCACCAGCTGCATCGCGCAGTTGTCCACGATCAGCTCGTTGGCCTCGATGTCCGGATACTGCGCCGCCACCTCGCGCGCCACCCGCAGGAACAGGCCCGAGGTGGACTTCAGGATGTTGGCCTTGTGCACGATGGTGACCTTCTTGCGGCCGGTGCGGCGGGCCAGGTCGAAGGCGTAGCGGACGATGCGCTCGGAGCCGCGGCGCGTGGTCTTGGTGATCGAGGTCGCGGTGTCGCCGTCGGCGGAAAGCTCCTGGCCCTCGGCGCTGTAGGCGCCCTCGGTGTTCTCGCGCACGGTGATGAGGTCGACGCCGCTCGGGAAGCGCGACTTGGTGTTCGGGTGCGACTTCGCCGGGCGCACGTTGGCGTACAGGTCGAAGCGCTTGCGCAGCTCGACGTTGATCGAGGAGAAGCCGCCGCCCACCGGCGTGGTCAGCGGGCTCTTGAGCGCGACCTTGTTGCGGCGAATGGACTCCAGGGTGGCGGCCGGCAGCAGCTCGCCGTGCTTCTCGAGCGCGACCATGCCGGCGTCGGCGAACTCGTACTGCAGCCCGGCATCGAGGGCGTCGAGCACGTGCAGCGCGGCATCCATGATCTCCGGGCCGATGCCATCGCCACGGATCACGGTAATCGTCTGGGTCATTGGTGGGGGACTCGCGGAGGGGGAAGCCAGCCGGCAATTATGCCAGACCCCGGGGTATGGACCGGCTCAGCCGTCGTCGCGCAGCAGCGGTTCGAGCCCTCCGGCGCGGTGCAGCGCCATCATGTCGTCGTAGCCGCCGACGTGGGTGTCGCCGATGAAGATCTGCGGCACGCTGGTGCGCCGGGCGCGCTCGACCATGCGCGCGCGCTCCTCCGGGTCCAGGTCGATGCGCACTTCCCGCCATTCCAGTCCACGGCTCCTGAGGAAATTCTTGGCCGCGACGCAGTAGCCGCAGCTGGCCGAGGTGTACATGGTGATCTCTGGCATGGACGGGGGTCTCCGGAAACTCGCGCGGGGAAGCATTGTCCAACATGGGTGCGCGCGGGCCGGTTTTCCAGCCTCGGGGCGGATTAACGACCCGTTCACCCGCCGGCCTCGCCGCGCCGCCGTTTCCCCTATGCTCAGGACCCAGATGCGCCCTGCCCTCGCCGCCGCCGCCCTGACCGCCGCGCTCGCCGCCGTGCTGCACGTCCCCGCGCCGGCGCAGGAGGCGCGCCTGCCCGACATCGGGTCCTCCGCCGCCACCGTGATCTCGCCCTCCGAGCAGGCCGAGTACGGGGCGATGATGCTGAGCCAGCTGCGCTACTACGGCTACACCCTGGAGGACCCGCTGCTGCTGTCCTGGCTGCGCGCCATGGGCCAGCGCCTGGCCGCCTCCAGCGACGACCCGAAGCAGCCGTTCACCTTCTTCCTGCTGCGCGACCGCCAGATCAACGCCTTCGCCACCCTGGGCGGCTACATCGGGGTCAACGCCGGCCTGGTACTGGCGGCCGACCACGAGGACGGGGTCGCAGCGGTGCTCTCGCACGAGATCGCGCACGTCACCCAGGCCCACGTGCTGCGCGCGGTCGAGCAGGCGCAGCGCGACCGGGTCCCGATCATGCTGGCCATGCTCGGCGCGATCGCGCTGGCGCAGGGCGCCGGCGGCAACTCCGCGGACGACGCGACCATGGCGGCGCTGGCCTCGGCCCAGGGCCTGATGGTGCAGCGGATGATCGACTACACCCGCAGCAACGAGGCCGAGGCCGACCGCATCGGCATCCGCACGCTGTCGCGCGCGGGCTACGACGTGGATGCCATGGCCGGGTTCTTCCAGACCCTGCAGGCGAGCGTGCGCAGCAACATCAGCGGCAGCCGCGAGGGCACCCCCGACTACCTGCAGACCCACCCGGTCACCACCTCGCGCATCAGCGAGGCGCGCGAGCGCGCGCGACAGATCGCGTCGGCGCCGCAGGGCTTCGTGCCCACCACGTCGCAGCGCGACAACCTGCTGCTGCCCTCCTCGCTGCGGATCGGCGCAGCGCTGCCGGCGCACGGGGCGACCGGGCTGTTCCCGTGGGCGCGCGAGCGCCTGCGGGTGCTCAGCGCCGATACGCCGGCCGCGGCGGTGCGCGAATACGAACGGCTGGCGCGGTCCGGGGAGCTGGACGACGCCCAGCGCTACGGGCAGGCGGTGGCGCACTACCTGGACGGCAAGCCGGCGACCGCCGCGACCGCGCTGGCGGCGCTGCTGGAACGGCACCCCGGCGATACCTGGCTGGAACTGGCGCTGGCGCAGTCGCTGGCGCGCGCCGGGCGCACCGAGGAGGCCGACGCGCGCTTCGAGGCGCTGGTGGCGCGGATGCCGCACAGCCGCCCGGTGGCGCTGACCTACGCGGAGATGCTCAACGAACGCAACACGCGCGCGGCCGGCAACCGCGCGCAGGCCCTGCTGCGCCCGCTGCTCGCCGGCGCCGGCGACGACCCGGTGTTCCAGCAGACCTACGCCCGCGCCAGCGAGATCGCCGGCGACCCGGTGCGCGCGGGCGAGGCCTATGCCGAGGCCGCCTTCCTCAACGGCCGCCCGGAACAGGCCCTGCTCCAGCTCAACACGCTCAAGCGCCGCGACGACCTGGACTACTACGCCCGGGCCCGGATCGACGCCCGCATCGCCGCCATCACCCCGGTGGTGCTGGAGCTGCACCGCCAGGGCATCCGCGACGAGGACATCAACCGGCGGTAACGTGTGTCACCGGCCGGTCACAAATCTGTCGTTCAATAAGGGGACATGCAAAAGCGCATCCTCATCGTCGACGACGAGCCGGCCATCCGCGACATGGTCGCCTATGCCCTGCGCAAGGGCGATTTCCAGGCGGTGCACGCGGGCGACGGGCGCGAGGCCCAGGCGGCGATCGCCGAACGCGTCCCCGACCTGATCCTGCTCGACTGGATGCTGCCCGGCAGCAGCGGGCTGGAACTGGCCCGACGCTGGCGCAAGGACGCGCTGACCCGCGAGGTGCCGATCATCATGCTCACCGCCCGCGGCGAGGAGGACGACCGCGTCGGAGGCCTGGAGGCCGGGGTCGACGACTACGTGGTCAAGCCGTTCTCGGCGCGCGAACTGCTGGCCCGGATCCGGGCCGTGATGCGGCGCTCGCGGGAGGACGACGCCGACGGCAGCGTCAGCGCCGGCGGCCTGCGCATCGACGGCGCGGCCCACCGCGTGTTCGCGGATCTGCACGGCAGCGAACACCCGGTCACACTTGGTCCGACCGAGTACCGGCTGCTGCACTTCTTCATGACCCATCCCGACCGCGTCTACAGCCGCAGCCAGCTGCTCGACCACGTCTGGGGCGGGACCGTCTACGTCGAGGAACGCACCGTGGACGTGCACATCCGCCGCCTGCGCAAGGCGCTGGAGCCGTTCGCGCTCGAGGGGCTGGTGCAGACCGTCCGCGGCGCGGGTTATCGTTTCTCGACGACATGACTCCCGAGACCCGCCCGGCGTGGTACCGGACGCTGGGCTGGACCGCCGGCTGGCTGGCGCTGGCGCTGCTGGCCGGACTGTTGCTGGGGCACCCCTGGCCGGCGCTGGCGCTGGCCGCGATCGCCGCGCTCGGCTGGCAGGCGTGGCGGTTGCGCGCGTTCCTGGCGCTGATGGCCTCGCGCCAGCGCCCGCGCGCGCGCGCCGACCGCGGCGCCTGGGGCGAGGTCGAGCGCCAGCTCCAGCGCGAGCACGAGGACGCGCGCAACCGCGCGCGCAAGCTGCTCGAGCTGCTGCGAGCCTACCGCGCGCTCGGCGACGCGCTGCCCGACGCGCTGGTGGTGGTCGAGCGCGACAGCCAGCGCATCCTCTGGTTCAACGCCGCGGCCACCCGACTGCTGAAACTGCAGCACCCGGCCGATACCGGCGCGCCGCTGGGCGAGCGCCTGCAGCCGCTGCCGGTCGCGCACTGGCTGGCCGCGGGCCGCAACGCCGAGCCGATCAACGAGATCGGTTCGCCGCACGACCCCGGCCTGCGCCTGGGCCTGCGCCTGGTGCCCTATTCCGAGGACATCTGGGTGGTGATCGCGCGCGACGTCACCCGCCTGACGCGGCTGGAGCAGGTGCGCCGCGACTTCGTGGCCAACGTCTCGCACGAGCTGCGCACGCCGCTGACGGTGGTGCACGGGTACCTTGAGATGCTGGACCCGACCGAACAACCGGCCTGGGCGCCGATGCTCGAGGAGATGCAGCGCCAGTCGCAGCGCATGAACCAGCTGGTCGAGGACCTGCTGACGCTGTCGCGGCTGGAGGCGCAGGAAGCCGTCGAGGACGAGGTGGTGGCGATGGCACCGATGCTGGCGACGCTGCGGCGCGAGGCCGAGGCGCTCAGCCAGGGCCGGCACGAGGTCGCCGTCGCGGACGAGGCCGGCGCCGACCTGCTCGGCTCGACGCGCGAACTGCACAGTGCCTTCTCCAACCTGGTCAGCAACGCGGTGCGCTATACGCCCGAGGGCGGCCGCATCGCCATCACGTTAGAACGCGGCGACGACGGCGGCGCGGTGCTCGCGGTCACCGACACCGGCTTCGGCATCCCGCGCGACCACCTGCCGCGCCTGACCGAGCGCTTCTACCGGGTCTCGGCCAGCCGCTCGCGCGAGAAGGGCGGCACCGGCCTCGGCCTGGCGATCGTCAAGCACGTGCTCGGCCTGCACCAGGCACGGCTGGAGATCGACAGCGAGGTCGGGCGCGGCAGCACCTTCTCCTGCCATTTCGGCGCCGACCGGGTGCGCCCGCGGCGCGCGGCGGGGAGGCCGGCATGAGCCGCCGCGACGAGCGCGGCGACCCGCTGCGCGATCCGGCGCTGTACAGCAGCCGCGAGCTCGGCCAGCTCGCCTTCCAGTTCCGGGTGCTGGCGCTGGCGCAAGATCCGTCGGTGCCGCTGCTGGAGCGGCTGCGCTTCCTGTGCATCTCCTGCACCAACCTCGACGAGTTCTTCGAGATCCGCGCGGCGACCGTGCGCCAGGCGCAGGACTTCGACCTCCCGCTGGGCCCGGAAGCCATGCCGCCGGCCGTGGTGCTCGAGCGCATCCACGAGCGCGCGGCGGAGCTGGTCGAGGCGCAGTACCGCTGCTGGAACGAGGTGCTGTGCCCGGCGCTCGACGAAGCGGGCGTGCGCGTGCTCGCGGCGAACCGCTGGAACGCGCGCCAGGCGCAGTGGCTGCGGAACTATTTCCGCGACGAGATCATGCCGGTGCTGTCGCCGCTGGCGCTGGACCCGGCGCACCCGTTCCCCAAGATCCTCAACAAGACCCTGAATATCGTGGTGGAGGTGCACGGCAAGGACGCGTTCGGCCGCGCCGGCCACCTCGCGGTGGTGCGCGCGCCGCGCTCGCTGCCGCGGATCGTGCGGCTGCCGCCCAGGGTGTCCGGCGGCGAGCACGACTTCGTGCTGCTGTCGAGCATCCTTTCGGCCTTCGTCGGCGACCTGTTCCCCGGGCTGGAGGTCCGCGGCGCCTACCAGTTCCGCGTGACCCGCAACTCCGAGCTGATCGTGGACGAGGAGGAGGTCGAGAACCTCGCGCTGGCGCTGCGCGACGAGCTCGCCGGGCGCGGCTACCTGCGCGCGATGCGGCTGGAGATCGCCGCCGACTGCCCGACGCCGGTGGTGGACGCGCTGCTCGGGAACTTCGAGCTCGACGCCAACGCGGTGTACCGGATCGACGGCCCGGTCAACCTCAACCGCGTGATCCAGGTGTACGACCTGGTGCAGCGGCCGGAGCTGAAATACCCGCCGTTCCAGCCACGCCCGCTGCCCGGCAGCGACGCCATGTTCGAGCGCATGCGCGAGGGCGACATCCTGCTGCACCACCCGTACGACGCGTTCACGCCGGTGCTGGAACTGGTGCGCCAGGCCGCGGCCGACCCGAACGTGCTCGCGATCAAGCAGACCCTCTACCGCACCGGCGAGGATTCCGCGATCGTCGAGGCGCTGGTGGACGCGGCACGGCGCGGCAAGGACGTGACCGCGGTGGTCGAACTACGCGCGCGCTTCGACGAGGAGGCCAACCTCGGCTTCGCCGACCGGCTGCAGGAGGCCGGCGTGCAGGTGGTCTACGGCGTGGTCGGCTACAAGACCCACGCCAAGATGCTGCTGGTGGTGCGCCGCGAGGGCCGCGCGCTGCGCCGCTACGTGCACCTGGGCACCGGCAACTACCACGCCGGCACCGCGCGCCAGTACACCGACCTCGGCCTGCTCACCGCGGATCCGGACATCGGCGCCGACGTGCACCAGATCTTCCAACAGCTGTCGGGCTTGTCGTCGGGGGTGAAGCTGAAGCGCCTGCTGGAGTCGCCGTTCACACTGCACGCCGGGCTGCTGAAGCGGATCGAGCGCGAGGCGCGCAACGCGCGCGACGGCCGCGAGGCGCGGATCGTGGCGCGCATGAACGCGCTCAACGAGCCGCGCGTGGTGCGCGCGCTGTACGCGGCCTCGCAGGCGGGCGTCGGCATCGACCTCGTCGTGCGCGGCGCCTGCACGCTGCGCCCGGGCGTGCCCGGGGTGTCCGACAACATCCGGGTGCGCTCGATCCTCGGCCGCTTCCTCGAGCACTCCCGCGCCTACTGGTTCTGCAACGACGGCGCGCCGGAACTGTTCTGCGCCAGCGCCGACTGGCTCGAGCGCAACCTGCTGCGCCGGGTCGAGGTGGCGTTCCCGATCCTCGACCCGGCGCTCGCCGCCCGGGTCAAGGCCGAGGCGCTGGACAACTACCTGGCCGACAACGTGGACGCCTGGCTGTTGCAGCCCGACGGCAGCTACGTGCGCGCCACGCCGGCGCCGGGCGAAGCGCCGCACTCGGCCCAGGAGACCTTGCTGCAAGCCGTCGCCGGGGGCCGCGAATGAACGAGAGCGCGCACCTGCACCTGCGCTCGCAGGCGCTGCCGCTGCAGGACGGCGACCTGCTGGCGGCGATCGACCTGGGCTCCAACAGCTTCCACATGGTGGTCGCGCGCTACGTGCTCGGCCAGCTGCGCGTCGTCGACCGCCTGCGCGAGATGGTGCGCCTGGCCGAGGGCCTGGACGCGAAGCGCGGGCTGCATCCCGAGGTGCGCCAGCGCGCGCTCGAGTGCCTGTTCCGCTTCGGCCAGCGGCTGCGCGACATCCCGCCGCAGCGGGTGCGCGCGGTGGCCACCAACACCGTGCGCCTGCTGGCCGCGCCGCAGGCCTTCCTGGTGCCCGCGGAAACCGCGCTCGGGCACGCGATCGAGGTCATCCCGGGGCGCGAGGAAGCACGCCTGATCTACCTCGGCGTCGCCCACGCGCAGCGGCCGAAGCCCGGCAACCTGCGGCTGGTGATCGACATCGGCGGCGGCTCCACCGAGTGCATCATCGGCAGCGGCTTCGACGCGATCGAGCGCGAGAGCCTGCAGCTCGGCGCGGTCGCGACCACCGCGCGCTTCTTCGGCGACGGCCGGCTGGACCGCAAGCGCTGGGACGAGGCGCTGATCGAGGTCGCCGCCCAGTTCCAGCAGTTCGCCGGCGTCTACCGGCACCTCGGCTGGCAGGAGACCATCGGCGCCTCGGGCACGATCAAGGCGATCGGCACGGTCTGCGCGACCATGAAGCTGAGCAAGGGCGCTGTGCTGGCCGAGGCGCTGCCGCAGGTGCGCGACCGCCTGCTGCAGGCCAGGCGGATCGAGGACATCGACCTGCCCGGCCTGTCGCGCGAGCGCAAGCCGATCATCGCCGGCGGGCTGCTGGTGCTGGAGGCCGCCTTCCGGGTGCTCGGCATCGAACGCATGGCACCGAGCAAGGCCGCGCTGCGCGAGGGCGTGCTGCACGACATGCTCGGCCGCGGCGGCGCCGACGACCCGCGCGACGCGTCGGTCGCGGCGCTGATGCAGCGCTACGGCATCGATCCATCGCAGGCGGCGCGGGTCTCGGCCACCGCGGTGCAGCTGTTCGAACGGGTGTGCGGCAACTGGCAGCTGGAGGTCGAGGACCGGCTGATGCTGTCGCGCGCGGCGCGACTGCACGAGCTCGGCCTCGCGATCGCCCACAGCCAGTACCAGGTGCATGGCGCCTACGTGCTGCAGCACTCGGACATCGCCGGCTTCTCGGTGCCCGAGCAGCGGATGCTGGCCGCGCTGGTGCGCACCCATCGGCGCAAGGTGCCAAAGGACGCGTTCGAGCTGATCCCGGACCGGCTGCTGCCGGCGACCCGGCGGATGGCGGGGCTGCTGCGGCTGGCGGTGCTGCTGCACCGCTCGCACGAACCCGACCAGTTGCTGCCGGAACTGCAGCTCCATGCCGAGGGCGACCGCCTGGTGCTGGTGCTGCCGGAGCACTGGCTGCAGACCCGGCCGCTGCTGCGCAGCGACCTGGAGGACGAGCCCGCGGCGTTCCGCGGGCTCGGGATCACGCTGTCGATCGAAGCCGCCTGAGCAGCGGCTCCGTCCGCTCCGCCGGACTCAGTCCTCCAGCAGCGGCTTGCGCGGCAGCTTTGCGTCGCGCATCGCGGCGTGGTAGGCGAAGCTGGCGACGATCGCGGCGGCCTGCTTGAGGTCGTCCGGGGACGCGTGGTCGTAGGTGTCCAGGTTGGTGTGGTGGACATTGCTGAAGTAGTCCAGCCGGTCCTGCACGAACTGGAAGCCCGGGAGCCCGGCGCGGTCGAACGAGATGTGGTCGGTGCTGCCGGTGTTGCGCGCGGTCACCACGGTGGCGCCGACGTCGTTGAACGGCTTCAGCCAGGCCTCGAAGATCGGCATCGCGGCCAGGTTCTCCTGGGCGTAGATGCCGCGGATCTTGCCGGAGCCGTTGTCGAGGTTGAAGTAGGCGCTGAAGCGGTCGTAGGCGGGCTTGCGCTGCAGCTGGCCGCGCTCGGTGCGGAAGAACGCCGGCAGCTTCGCCTGCTCCGGGTCGGTCGGTTCCGGGTACGAGGCGAAGGTCCGGGCGACGTAGTCGGCCGAGCCGATCAGGCCCTGCTCCTCGCCGCTCCACAGCGCGATGCGGATGGTGCGGCGCGGCTTGGCCCCGACCGCCTTGAGGATCCGCATCGCCTCCATCATCACCGCCACGCCGGCGCCGTTGTCGGCCGCTCCGGTCGCGGTGTGCCAGGAGTCCATGTGCGCGCCGATCATCACCACCTCGTTGGCGAGCGCACCGCGGCCGGGGATCTCGGCGATGGTGTTGTAGCCCTCGCGGTCGGCGTCGGTGGTGAAGCGGGCGTCCGAATGCAGGCGCAGGCGCACGGTCTCGCCGTCGTCGAGCGCGCGCATCACCTGGTTGTAGTGCTCGGCGATCATCGCGAACTCCGGCACCCCGACCGGCTCGCCGGCCTTGCGCGAACCGCCGCCGCCGGTGCGGATGATGCCGTTGTCGCGGCTGCTCAGCTCGACCGTGGCCAGCACCCCTTCCTCGGCGAGGAAGGCATTGAGCTTCCTGCCGAACTCGACCCGCTCCAGGTACTGCTTCATCCGCCGGGCGCGCTCGGAATCGTCGCGGTCCCCCGGCACGGTGAACGCCTGCAGGTCCTCGAGGCTGGTGCCGTCGTGCCGATGGAAGTCCGGCTCCTCGCCGGGCTTGTACTTGCGCAGGTCGTCCACGAACAGGACCTTGCCGCGCAGCTTGCCGCGGTGCTTGTCGAGGTCGGCCTCCTTCTCCAGCTTGAGCGCGATCGCCTCGCCCTCGACCACACCGTCGGTGCCTGCGGTCCAGCCCTTGGGCAGCGCGTACAGCGGCAGCTGCCGCGGCGCCAGCATCTCGATGCCGGCGCTGCCGAACTCCCAGCCGCGGCCGAAGTCGGCAAAGGCGTCGTCGTGCACGTTCTGCAGCCCCCAGCCCTCCATCTTCCGGCGGGCCCAGGCGTTGGCGCGGTCCATCGCCGGCGAGTTGGTCAGGCGCGGGCCGATGTCCTCGGTGAGCTCGGCCAGGGTCTGCATGACCTGCGAGCGGTGGAAGGCTTCCTGCCGGATGCGGCTGACCATGTCCAGGTCCACCGGTTCGGCCGGCTGCGCGAGCGTGGCGCCCGCGGCCAGCGACATGCATGCCGCCAACAGAATTCGCTTCAAGGTGTCCCCCGACATGGCTGGTGAAAGAGTCCGACCCCCGAGCATAGGGGCGGGGGCGACCCGGCGCCCATGTCCTCGGTCATGGTCCCGTAGACTCGCGTCATGAATTACCGCCATGCCTTCCACGCCGGCAACCACGGCGACGTCCTCAAGCACGTGGTCCTGCTCGGCCTGTGCGAGGCGCTCGGGCACAAGCCGGCGCCGGCGTTCGCGCTGGATACCCACGCCGGCCGCGGTACCTACGCGCTCGACGACGCGCCGGCCGCGCGCACCGGCGAGGCGCAGGCCGGCTACGCGAAGCTGGCCGCGGCGGGCCCGCCGGAGCCGTTGCTCACCCGCTACCTCGACGCGGTGGCGGCCTGCCGGGCCGACCTGGGCGCCGGGGCCTATCCGGGCTCGCCGTGGCTGCTGGCACATGCGCTGCGCCCGCAGGACCGCATCGCCTGCTGCGAACTGCAGCCCGAGGAGGCCGCGGCGCTGAAGGCCCGGTTCCGCGGCGACCCGCGGGTGGCGGTGCACTATCGCGACGGCTACGCGGCCATGCGCGCGCTGCTGCCACCGGTGGTGGACGGCGCCCGCTTCGGGCGCGGGCTGGTGCTGGTGGATCCGCCCTACGAGGCGCAGCTCGCGGAGTTCGAGGTGGCGCTGCGGGCGTTGCGGGAGGGGTTGCAGCGCTGGCCGCAGGGGTGCTTCGCGCTGTGGTATCCGGTCAAGCAGCGGCGGGTGCTGCTTCCGTTCCTGCGCTCGGCCGGGAACCTGCCGGCGAGGTCGGCGCTGGTGGCGGAGTTGCTGGTGCGGGCGGACGATTCGCCGTTGCGGATGAACGGGAGCGGGATGCTGTTGTTGAACGTGCCCTACCGGTTCGACGCGGTGCTGGCGCCGGCGATCGCCGCCTTGGCCATCGCCCTCGGCGAACCCGGGGCGCCGGCTCCGCGTCTGGAGTGGTTGAAGGAACCCGGGTAGGAGTCGCCTAGAGGCCGGGGGCGCCTTTTTCTTCGGCCGTCAGGACCTTGCGGGACTCGGGTTCGAAGAAGCTCCAGCGGACTTCGGGGAACTGCGCCTTCAGGGCGCGCTCGACTTCGGTGATGTCGGCGAGCATGGCACCGGCGTCGCCTTCCTCGCGCATGCGCGCCTGGACGGAGACCAGGGCCTCGGGGCCGAGCTGCAGGGTGATCAGGTTGAGCACGCGGCCGATCTCGGCGCGCCCCTCGAGGAACCTGCGGATCTCGGCCTGGCGGCGCGGGTCGATGCTCTGGCCGATCAGCATCGCCTTGACCTCGATCGCGACCAGCACCGCGACCACCACCAGCAGCACGCCGATGGCGATGGTGCCGACGGCGTCCCACACCGGGTTGCCGGTGACCACCGTGGCCAGCACCGCGATGAGCGCGAAGCACAGGCCGAGGAGCGCGGCGAGGTCCTCGCCGAAGATCACCACCAGTTCGCTCTGGCGGCTCTCGCGGAACCAGCGCCACAGGCTGCGGTCGCCGCGCGACTTGTTCACTTCCTGCAGGCAGGCGCGCATCGAGATGCCCTCGGCGACGATGCCGAAGACGAGCACGCCGACCGCCCACCACCATTGCCGCAGCGGCTCTGGTGCCTGCAGTTTGTGCATGCCTTCGTAGAGGGAAAACATGCCGCCGACGCTGAACAGGATCACCGCGACCAGGAACGACCAGAAGTAGGTCGCCTTGCCGTGGCCCAGCGGGTACTCGGGCGACGGCGGCTTCCGTGCCTGCTTCAGGCCGAGCAGGAGCAGCAGCTGGTTGCCGCAGTCGGCGAGCGAGTGGACGGTCTCGGCCAGCATCGCGCTGGAGCGGGTGAAGTACGCGGCGACGCCCTTGGCCACCGCGATCGCGAAGTTGGCGCCGAGCGCGAACAGGATCGCGCGTGAGGAATTGCCTGCCATCGTCATTCCATCGATTGGGCCGGGTGGTTCAGGTTACCGGTCCGGCGTGATGGCCGTCTGCAGGCGGGGGTGGGAGCCGCCATGGCGGCGAGCTGTTTCCGGATAGCGCGGCAATCGGGGAAGAGCTCGCCGCCATGGCGGCTCCTACCGGTTACAGGAACAGGGCGCCGATCCTGAGGGCGGTCTCGTAGGGTTCGGGATCGTTGCGGTTGCTGAGCAGGACCACCGTCAGGCGCTCTTCCGGCCAGCGCACCATGACGTTGCGGAAGCCGATGGTCTCGCCGGAATGCCAGACGGTGTCGCCGGTGATGCGCAGGCCGAAGCCGTAGGACGCCTCGTAGGGTTCGCCGGTGACGCGGACGTGCGGGGCGAAGGCGAGCGCGCGCGAGGCGTCGGAGAGCAGGCGGTCGTCGTACATGGCCGCGTCCCAGCGCGCGAGGTCGTCGATCGAGGAGTAGATGCCGCCGTCGCCGAGCACCGCGCTGGTGGTGCTCTGGTCGGTGCGCTTCCAGCCCTTGCCGTCGGCGCTGTAGCCCCAGGCCCGGTGCGGCACGTCGGGGCCGCCGGCGACGTAGGCGATGCTGTCGTGCATGCCCAGCGGCTCGAAGATGCGCTGGCGCAGGAACTCCGGGTAGGCCAGCCCCGACGCCTCCTCCACGATCAGGGCAAGCAGCGCGTAGGCACCGTTGCTGTAGCGGTAGTCGCTGCCGGGCGGGAAGTACAGCCGGTCCTCGCGCTCGAGCAGCTCGAGCACCCCGGCATCGCGGATCTGGCCCTGCCAGTCGTCGCCCATCAGGTCCTCGTAGTCCACCAGCCCGGAGGTGTGGGTGAGCAGGTGGCGCAGGGTGATGCCCCTGGTCGCCGGCGGCAGCGAGGGCAGCCAGCGCGACAGCGGGTCGTCCACGGACAGCGCACCGTCCTGCGCCAGCAGCAGGATCGACGCGGCGGTGAACTGCTTGCTCACCGAGGCGAGGCGGTAGTTGGTGGCCGGTCCGGCCTCGGTGCCCTGCTCCAGGTCGGAGAGGCCGAAGCCGCGGCGCACCAGCGGCTCGCCGTCGCGCAGCACCAGCAGCGAGGCGCCGGGCACCGCGCCGTCGTAGCGCTGCATGAGCGCGGCGATGGCGCCGGCGCGGTTGTGGTCGCCGGCATGGATGGGGACGTCGTGGATCACGGCGGGGTTCGGCTCCGGTTGCAGGGTGAAGTGCCACCATTCCATCGGGTAGTTGCGGAATCCTTCCGCCTGCATCGCCGCCAGCAGGCGCCGGCGGTTGGCGCGCTGCGCCGGGGTCGCTTGCGGCGAATCGGTATTCGCGCGCGGGTCGAAGAAGTCGAACGGCGTGCCCATGTCGAGCTCGTGGCAGGCGCCGTCGGCGTCGCATTGCAGCAGGGTCAGGTCGACGGTGGCGCCGCGGCTGTGCCCGGACACTGGCGCGATGTAGCCGTCGAGCAGCGTGGACTTGTCCAGCGCCGGGTAGTGGACCGCCTTGGTGCGCTGGTCGGCGAGGTCCCCGGCCCAGCGCACGAAATGCGCGACCGCGCGCGCCGGGCGGTAGCAATCGAACAGCTTCAGGCGCAGGCCGTCCCCGCGCAGGTTCGCCTCCACCCGGGCCAGGGCCGCGGCCGCGTCCACCTTGAGCAGGCAGCGCGGCGCCTCGTAGCCGTCCACCGGCGCGCCGACGAAGTTGTCGTTGCCGGCATACTTGATGTCCTGGGCGATGTCCGGGACCAGCGCGCGGATGTCCACCAGGCCGGCGTCGGCCATGGTCTGCGGGCAGTCGCCGGTGCGCACGAAGGCCAGGTCCTCGTAGTCGGAGCTGAAGTCGCCGTCCGGGTCGAGCTTGGCCATGTGCAGGCGGCGCGCGTCGCCCTCGCCGGAGAAGTCCAGCCACGCGTCCATGTCCACGCCCGGGTCGTCCCAGTGCAGGAAGTGGCGGCCCTGCAGCAGCGAGACGCGGCCGTGCATCTTGGGCGATTTCGCCGAGCGCCACTCGACCTCGTCGCCGAGCGGACAGATGCGCACCTCGCCGAACCACGGGTCGCGCCAGGTGCCGAGCCACTGGCGCATGTCGGCGGGCGCCACCGGCTTGCGCTCGCCGATGTCCGGCAGCTTCGGTCCCGCCTCCGCCGCCGACGGCGCCGAGCCGTCGCCGTAGATCGCGTTGGCGATGTCCTCGAAGCCCATCTCGTCCATCGGCATCGTGAACAGCCGCATGAGCGAAGTCCCCAGCACGGTGCGCGCGCGGCCGCCATTGCCGCTGATCATGAACACGAAGCCCGACTTGCGGTCCGGCATCAGCATCATCATCGAGTACATGCCGCCGAGCGTGCCGGTGTGCGAGACGGTGTGCTCGCCGTGGATGTCGGCGATGCGGAAGCCGTAGGCGTAGGCGTACTCGGTGGTGTCGTCCCACTTGCGCTTGAAGTCCGAGATCGGCATCGGCGTGCGCGGCTTCCACATCTCGGCGCGCTGCTCCGGGCCGAGCCACTCGAGCTGTTCCGGCGTCGGCGCCAGCCAGTTCTGCGCCCAAGCGAGCATGTCCTCGAGGCTGCAGCGGATGCCGCCGGCCGCGGCCGAGGTGATCGCCGGCACCACCTCCGGATCCTGGCGCATCGGCAGCACGCGCTCGCCGTCGTACCAGTGCGGCTGCGCCACGCTGCCGGCCTCTCTGCGGCTGAACTCGCCGACCCGGCAGCCGTCCAGCCCGAGCGGCTCGAACAGTTCCCGCCGCACCAGCTCCTCGTAGGAGGCGCCGCCGGCGGCGGCCGCGACCTCGCCGGCGACCACGTACAGCAGGTTGTCGTAGGCGTAGCCGGAACGGAACGGATAGGCCGGCTCGATGTGCCGCAGGCCGTGGATGATGTCGGCGCGCGTGAACAGGTTGGGCTCGGGCCACAGCATCAGGTCGCCGCCGCCCTCGGGCAGGCCGCTGTTGTGCACCAGCAGGTCGCCGACCGTCATCGTGCGGGTGACCTCGGGGTCGCGCATGGCGAAGCCAGGCAGGTGCTTCACCACCGGGTCGTCCCAGCGCAGCTTGCCGGCCTGCACCAGGCGTGCCAGCACCGCCGCGGTCATGGCCTTGGAGTTGGAGGCGATCTTGAACAGCGTGTCGGTGGTCACCGGGTCGCCGGAGCCGACCACGGTCTCGCCGAAGCCGCGCGCGTAGGTGACCTTGCCGTCCTCGATCACGCCCAGGGCGATGCCCGCCAGGTGGAAGCGCTCGAGCGCGGCCCGAGCGTCGGCGTCGAGGATGTAGTCCGGTGCGTACTGCGCCGGCTCCGGGAGCGCCGGCTCCAGGAGCGCCGGCTGCGCCGCGGCCGCCCACGGCAGCGCCACGCACAGCAGCAGGGCCAGCCAGCGCGCGCGCATCATCGTGCGGACCCCTTCGCCGGTCCGTTCGTCGGTGCGTTCGCCGCGGCGACGTCGATGACCGCCTGCCACACGCGCAGCAGGTTGCCGCCCCAGAGTTTCGCGATGTCCTGGTCGCCGTAGCCGCGCCGGCGCAGCTCGGCGGCGACGTTCGCCGTTTCCGAAGCGTCCATCCAGCCGGTGATTCCGCCACCGCCGTCGAAGTCAGAGGCGATGCCGACGTGGTCGATGCCGGCGACTTGCACCATGTGGTCGATGTGGTCCACGTACTCCTGCAGCGTGGCCAGCGGGTGCTCGCGCTCGATCCGCGCCATGCCTTCGACGTAGGCCGGCAGCTCCACGTGCACGTCCCAGTCGAAGCGTTCGGCCCCGGCCTGCCGGGCGACCTCGGCCTGCAGTGCATCCTCGGCGGCGACGCGCGCGGGATCGTCCTTGACGAACTGGTAGTAGGCCACTGCCTGCACCACCCCGCCCTTCGCCGCGATCGCGCGCAGCAGGTCGTCCGGCACGTTGCGCGGCACGTCCACCAGCGCGCGCGCCGAGGAATGCGAGCCGATCACCGGCGCCTTCGACAGCACCAGCACGTCGCGCACGCAGTTGTCGGAGGCGTGCGAGATGTCCACCATCATGCCCAGCGCATTGGCGCGCTCCACCACCGCGCGCCCGAAGTCGGTGATGCCGGTGTCGCCCGGACTGTTGTGGGCCGGCTCGCCGGCCTCCTCGTTCGGGTTGGCGCTGGTGCACAGGTCGTTGTTGCCGACGTGTGTCATGCCGACGTAGCGGGCGCCGCGGCCGAAGGCCTCGTCGAGCCGCGACAGCTCATGGCCGAGCGAATACGCGTTCTCGATGCCGATCATCGCCGACAGCAGGCCGTCGGCATGGTTGGTGCGCACCTGGGCCGGCGTCGTCGCCAGGCGGATCCGGTCCGGATAGCGCTCCAGCATCATGTGGATCGCCGAGTACTTGCGGTCGGCCTGGGCCACGACCCTGGCATAGCCCTCGTGGGTCAGCGGCCCCTGCCCCACGTAGACCACGAAGAACGCGGCATCGAGGCCGCCGCGCTCCATCTTGCCGAGGTCCACCTGCAGCGCGGTGTCGCCGCCGACGTCGTAGCGCGGGTCGCGCATGTAGTCGAGCGGGATGTCGACGTGGGTGTCGACGGTCAGCAGCGCGTCCGCGTCCGCGGTCGCAACCGCCGGCGCCGCGGGCCCGTGCGCGCAGGCGGCGAGGGTTGCGGCCAGCGCCGCGGCAAGCAGTCCGGTGCGGGTGTTCATGGTGTCCTCCAGTCCCCGGCCGGCTGCTCGCCGGCGATCATCTCGTCGTAGGTCTGCCGCCGGCGGACGACGGCGTAGCGGCCTCCGTCCACCAGCACCTCGGCGGCCAGCGGCCGCGAGTTGTAGGTGGAGGCCATGGACGCACCATAGGCCCCGGTGGCGCCGATCGCCACCAGGTCGCCGGCCTCGCAGCGCGGCAGCGGACGGCCGACGGCGAAGGTGTCGCCGGTCTCGCACACCGGGCCGACGACGTCGTAGGCGACGGCCTCGCGGCCGCCGTTGTCGCCCAGGCGCAGGATGTCGTGCCAGGCGTCGTAGAGGCTGGGCCGCAGCAGGTCGTTCATGGCCGCGTCCAGCACCAGGAAGTTGCGCTGCTCTCCCTGCTTGACCCGCAGCACGCGGGTCAGCAGCACGCCGGCCTCGGCCACAAGGTAACGGCCCGGCTCGAGCACGATGCGGCCCTGGAAGCCCTGCAGCGCCGCGCGGATCTGGGCGACGTAGTCCACCGGGTCGAGCGGTTGCTCGCCCTCGCGGTAGCGCACGCCGAGGCCGCCGCCGACGTCGATGCTGGCGAGCCGGTGGCCCGCCGCCTCGAGCTCGCGCCAGAACGCGGCCAGCCGCTGCAGCGCCTGCCGGATCGGGGCCATGTCCAGCAGCTGAGAGCCGATGTGCATGTGCAGCCCGTCCAGGCGCACGTCCGGCCAGGCCGCCTGCCCTTCGAACCAGGTCCGCGCCTCGGCGATCGAGACGCCGAACTTGTTCTCGGCCTTGCCGGTGGAAATCTTGGCGTGGGTCAGCGCGTCCACGTCCGGGTTGATGCGCACCGCGGCGCGCGCGGTGGTGCCGCGTTGCGCGGCGATCGCCTGCAGCAGTTCGAGTTCCGCGCGGGATTCGACGTTGAAGCGGGCCACGCCCGCGTCGAGCCCCTGCACGATCTCCTCCGCGCTCTTGCCGACGCCGGAGAACACGATCCGGTCGGCCGGTATGCCGGCGCGCAGGCTGCGCCACAGCTCGCCAGCGGAGACGATGTCGGCACCCGCGCCCTCCGCGGCCATCAGCGCCAGGACCGCCTGGTTGCTGTTGGCCTTGACCGCATAACAGATCAGCGCGTCGAGTCCTTCCAGGGCGCGCTGCAGGCCCCGCAACCGTTCGCGGATCGCGGGGGCGGAATACACGTGCAAGGGAGTGCCTTCGGCTGCGGCCAGGGCCACAAGGTCGATCCCGTCCAACAGGGGTTGTTGCAACAACGCTGGTGCCATGCCGGCTCCAAAAAAGGGGCGGCCCGAGAAGGCCGCCCAAGGGGTAGAACCATGTCGTTACGCGTGCATCGGGTTCGTCAGAAGCTCCAGGTGACGACCAGCTGCATGTAGCGCGGCGACTGCCACACGGTCGGCTCGCCGAAGTACGGCATCTTGTTGCCCGGCGTGCTCTCGTAGCGCGAATGCACGTTGATCGCGGTCTGCCTGTTGAGCAGGTTGTAGACCGAGAAGCGCGCGGTCAGGTCGTAGGTCTCCGAGGGCAGCGTCCAGGTGACGTTGGCGCCGAGGTTGGTGACCCAGGGCATGCGGCCGAAGGCGCCCTTCGGGGTGTAGACCAGCTCGCGCGTGGTCCAGTCGCCGCAACCCGAGACGCAGATCCAGCCCGAGCCGCCGCCGCTGAACTCGCCGGGGCCGCCGGCGCTGCGGTTGTCGTTGGGCCAGCGCACGCCGAACGCGGTGATCGGGCCGCCGGAACGCGCCGTGAACGTGCCGCCGAAGCTCCACATCTCGTTGAGCTTGTAGCTGCCGCGCAGCTTGATCTGGTGGCGCGAGTCGTTGAACGTCGGGCCGAAGCGCTCGTTCACCGCCGGGTGGTCGTAGTACTGGACCAGGTTGGTGTCGTTGTAGCCGGTGTCGGAGTTGACCGGGCCCTCGATGTTGCCGTCGGACTTCGACCACAGGTAGCTGGCGTTGAACGCCCACTTGTCGTCCCACGCGCGGTCGAGCTGGAACTCGACGGCCTTGTAGGTGCGCTTGGGCCGCTTGTAACCCATGATCAGGCCGCTGCCGAGCGCCTGGTAGCCGTCGACCGAGCTGTCGAAGGTGACCCAGTCCTCGGTGGTCGGGCACCACAGCGTGGTGGTCTCGCCCGGGTTCATGATCGGCCAGTCGCCGGAGTACCAGGGGCAGCCCTCGACGTGGTTGATGCGCACGTCCTCGACCGCGCGGTTCAGTTCGCGGTAGGTGCCGTTGACGCCCCACGACCAGGCGCTGTTGATCGCCTGCTGGAAGCCGATGATGTACTCGTCCTGGTAGACCTGCTTGAGGTCGCGGGCGACCGCGGTGCGGACGTCGTCCGGCGCCGGGACGTTGCCGTCGGTATTGACCGAGCCCAGCTGCGCCCCGAGATCCGGGAACAGGTAGGTCCCGCCGTTGACCGGATCGGTCTGCTCGTTCCAGCCCTCGAGCACGTAGTAGGTGTGCTCGTCGGTGGTGCCGCCGCCGAAGTAGTCGGTCAGCTTGTTGGTCAGCGGGATGTAGTAGCGGCCCGCGTTGCCGAACAGCTTGGTCGTGCCGTCGCCCTTCATGTCCCAGCTGAAGCCCAGGCGCGGCGAGATCATGTCGGAGAACTCGGCCTTGGCGAAGGTCGCGCCCGAGGCCAGCTTGTTGTGGAACTTGTCGGCGCGCACGCCGAGGCTCAACAGCAGGTTCGGGGTGACGCTCCAGACGTCCTCGATGTAGAACGCCTGCGCCTCGGTGCTCACCGGCGCACCGGTGATGTAGCGGCGGGCGTCGACGATCGCGGTCACGCCGTCGGGAACCACGGCGCCGTTGGGCAGCACGCCGCCCGGGGTCGCGGCGATCGCCGTGTAGCTGACGCCGTCGCCCGGATACACGCGCGAGCTGTTGGAGTCCATGATCTCCTGGTCCCAGCCGAAGCGCAGCAGGTGGTCGCCGAGCGTCCACTCGAAGTCGAGGCGCGAGGCCTTGCGCTTGTCGAAGCGGCTGCTGACGCTGCTGTTGCTCGGATGGCAGCCGACGTTCTCGAGTTCGCCGAACTCGGCGTCATAGGTGCCCGAGGTGCTGACGATGCTGCAGCCCTCGTCCCACGGGCTGCCGCCGGTGGCGCTGCGCTCGTTGACGCCGTACATGGCCTTGGCCATGAAGTTGCTGGTCAGGTGGCCGGTGTAGGTCAGCGACCAGTTGTCGCCGCCCGAGCCGGAGAAGCTCTCGCCGGTCGCCTCGCCGCGCGTGGCGCTGTCCCAGTCGTAGGCATAGTTGACCGTGGACGAGTCGGCCTTGTCGGAGAACGCCAGCAGCTCGACCAGGTGGTTGTCGTTGATCTGCCAGTCGAGCTTGCCGCCCCAGAAGTCGTTGTTGCTGTCGGTGTACCAGGCCTCGCTGGTGTCGATGTCGCGCGGATCGCTGTCGCGCTTCTCGTACATCGCGAAGAAGAACAGGCGGTCCTTCAGGATCGGGCCAGACGCCCACACGTTGGCCTTGTAGAACGAGGCGTCGTCGCGGCTGCGGCGGTCGCGCTCGTCGATGGTGCCGTCGGAATGGAACTGGTCCTTCTTGGCGGCGGTCCAGGAGTCCGGCTCGATGGTGAGCTGGGCGCCGGCGTGGAATTCGTTGCCGCCCGAGCGGGTCACGGCGTTGATCACGCCGCCGGTGCTGCGGCCGAACTCGGCCGAGTAGCCGCCGGTCTTGACCTGGAACTCCTCGTAGAACGCGAACGGCACCGTCGAATAGCCCTGGCGGCGGTACGGGTCGGTGACGTTGAGGCCGTTGATGTAGACCACGTTCTCGGCCACCGAGGAGCCGCCGAAGCTGAGGCCGCCGAAGGTGGCGCCCGAGTCGACCACGCCCGGCGCCAGCAGCGCGACCGAGCCCAGGCTCTGGTCGACGGGCAGGCGCGCCAGTTCCTGGCGGGTGATGTTGGTGGCGGACTCGGTCGAGTACACGTCCACGCGGTTGACGACGCGGGAGCCGACCACCTGCACCGTGGCCAGGTTGACGGCGCCCTGCGCGTCGAGGTTCACCTGGGTGGTGCCGCCCAGCGAGACGGTGACCGGGACCGGCTCGCCCGAACCGGCGGTCAGGGTGTAGTCGCCGGGCTGCAGCTGGCCGATGCGGTAGTTGCCGTCCTGGTCGACCGTCACCGTGCGCGACACACCGGTCGCATTGTTGGTGATCGTGACCCGGGCGCCGGCTTCGGCCTGGCCCGCCACGGCACCGGTGACGCTCTGGGCCATCACCGGCACTGCCAGGGACGAGAGGCACACGCCCATCGCCATGCAGAGTACGGACTTGCGCAGGTTGCGGGTGCGCGGATATCGGGTGGTGCTTCTCATGGTCTCTCCCCGGTTGGTGCTCATGGTTGTGGCAATGCTTCGAACTCGAAGTCGTAGTCCCACTGGTCGAAATACAGGTTGCCGCCGCTCCACTCGACCTCGCCTCGCTGCAGGTCGACGGTCTCGGATCTGAAGTGCGCCTTGGCCGGCACCAGGGGCCGGCCATAGTCGTCGTTGAACGCGATGCGGTAGCCGTCCAGGCCGCCGAGGTAGAAGCCTGCGACGGTCGGGTCGCCGGCGTCGAGCCTGCCGAAGGTCACGTCCATCGGCATCCAGCCGTACGGGGCGATGTACAGCTGCCCCCAGTCGTGCAGGTTCCAGTACGTGCCGGGCGAGAACATCATCCCCGACTGCCAGCGCGCGGGGATGCCGTTGAGCCGCAGCAGCGCAATGAGCAGCAGCGTCTGCTGGCCGCAGTCCGCGTGGCCGGCGTGCAGCGCGTAGTCGCTGATGTTGCTGATGGTCGAATACTCGCGCGCGCCGGCCCACGGGATCGCGTCCACCGCCGCGTACAGCTTCTGCGCGATGCGCCAGGGGTTGGTCTCGTCGCCGACCACCTTGCGCGAGAATGCGCGCAGGTCGTCGGTGAACACCAGGTGCGGGGCGCGCTCGGCGACGAACGGGGCCAGTTCCGGGGTGATCTCCGCCGGGACGACGCGTTCGGGATCGACTTCGAAGTGGCGGGCGCTGATGTCGAGCTCGTAGCTGACCTGGAAGGTCGCCTTCTCGCCGGCGACCGCCGGCTGCTCGAGGTAGATGGTGCGCTGGAGGGTGGAGGCCGGCGCGAGCTGGTGCGCGGCGGGAGTGCTTGAAACGAGGGTGATGGCTTGCTGCTGTCCGGGGATCTCGCGTGGATACGGGATCCAGGCCCGGATGGTCTCGCCGGCGGGAACCGCGTCGGCGTCGACGGTGAGTGTCTGGGTGATGCGCCATCGCTGCGGCAGGACACTGTTGCTGTCCTGCGAGTGCGCGGCGGCGATCACCGCCGCGTGGTGCGGATGCACCGACTCGAGCGGGCTGTCGCGGAACGGCTTCGGGTCGGCACGGCGCGCGCGCGCCTCGGCGCTGAGCCGGAACAGGTTGGACGGCGCGCGGCTGAAGTACAGGCGTTCGCCGTCGATGTCCATGCGCTCGAGCAGGCCTTCGGCATCCCAGCGCGCGAACTCCGCGTCGGTGAGGTCAGGGACCTGGCGGCGGATGCGCTCCTTCGCGGCCTCCGCGTCGAGGGTGAAATCCATGCGCATGCGGCGCATGCGTTCGCGCTGGTACGCGAGCACCTCGCGATCGCGCGCGCTCGCATCGGCCAGCGCCGCCGCGATCGCGGCCTCGGCGCCGGCGAAGTCGCCGGCATCCACGCGCGCGACGACATCGCGCACCACTGCACTGTCGGAGACCGCGGCGCCCATCGCCACTGCGTCGCTGCCGGACTGGCCGACCGCGAACAGCGTCGTCGGCAACGCCATCGCGATGCACGCGATGGCCAGCAACATCGAGTTGCCGCGGCGACGCTGGTTGTGGCGTGGTCCATCCACCCGACGGACTTCCCCAAGGCCGGTGATAACGGCTGTGTAACATGTGCCACGGGGATGGTCAATAATTTATTCTTAGCGTATAAGTTTTGCGAATCAGCTATTCCGCATCGCACAAATGAAGGTATCCGCCATGCGCGTCCCAGCTTCCACCCTCGCCGCGGCACTCGCGCTGGCGTTGGCGCTTGCGCCGTCCGCATGTGCCGCCGACGGCAGCCCGCCGCAGTCGGCTTCCGCCGCCCTTCCGGTTCCCGCCAGCGGGGTGATCGGGGTGAAGGAGGCCTACCTGGACCCCGAATTCTGGGTGGCCCGGCTGCAGGCCCCGGACGCGGTGCTGATGGACCGCGCGGCGATCGCGGCACAAAACGCCAGGCTGTTGGAAGTGGACGGGTCCATGCACGACCTGCGCGCGCTGCCGGCGAGCCTCGACGGCGCCACCGTGCGCGGCTGGATCGAAGACCTTTCGGGGCGCCCGGAGCGCCCGCGCTATGACCTCGACGGCGTGCGCGTGGCCGAGGCCAGCCTCGACGCGCTGGTCGCCAACCTGGCGCTGGACGCGGTGCCGGCGACGCAGCCCACCCGCTTCGGCATGGTCCTGCACCGCTCGGCGCTGCGCACCTTCCCGACCGACCTGCGCGTATTCAGCAATCCCGGCGACACCGACATCGACCGCTTCCAGGAAAGCGCCCTGTTCCCGGGCACGCCGGTGGTGGTCGCGCACGCCAGCGCCGACGGCAAGTGGCTGTTCGTGGTGAGCCCGCGCTACGCGGCCTGGATCGCGGCCGACGCCGTCGCCGAGGGCAGCCGCGAGCAGGTGCTCGGCTACCTGGACAAGGCGCCGTACCGCATCATCACCGGCGACAAGGTCGAGACCGTGTTCACCCCGGAGCAGCCGCAGCTGTCCGAGCTGCAGCTCGACATGGGCGTGCGCGTGCCGCTGGCCGACGTGCCGGCGAACCGGCCGGTCAACGGCCAGCACCCCTACGCCTCCTGGATCCTCGAGCTGCCGATGCGCGGCGACGACGGCCGCCTGGCATTCGCCCCGGCGCTGCTGCAGAAGAAGGAAGAGAGCGCTGCCGACTACCTGCCGCTGACCCGCGCCAACCTCATCCGCCAGGCCTTCAAGTTCCTGGGCGAGCGCTACGGCTGGGGCCACTCGTACAACGGCCGCGACTGCAGCGGCTTCGTGTCCGAGATCTACCGCAGCATGGGCGTGCAGATCCCGCGCAACACCAGCGCGCAGTCGGTCAGCCCGGCGTTCGAACGCGTGCACTTCGACGAAGGCTCCACCCGCGCCGAGCGCATGGCCGCGGTGGACGCGATGGACGTCGGCGACCTGATCTACATCCCCGGCCACGTGATGATGTACGTTGGCCGCATCGGGGACGTGCCCTACGTGATCCACGACACCAACGGCGGCAGCTACCTGGGCGCCGACGGCCAGCTCGTGTCGATGCAGCTCAACGGGGTGTCGCTGACCCCGCTGACGCCGCTGCGTTTCGGCAAGGACCACGACTACATCGACCGCATCACCAACATCGTCCGGGTGGCGACCCACTGATGGAATGCATGCCATGAAGATCACCCAAATCGAGTTCGGCATGCTGCGGGTGCCGCTGAAGACGCCTTTCAAGACCGCGTTGCGCACCGTCGAGCAGGTCGAGGACGTGGTGGTGATGGTGCGCACCGACAGCGGCCACGTCGGCTACGGCAGCGCCCCGGCGACGGCGGTCATCACCGGCGACACCCACGGCTCGATCGTGGACGCGATCCGCCACTACATCGCCCCGCGGCTGATCGGCCAGGACATCGCCAACCTCAACCGCATCACCCACCTGGTGCAGGCGGCGATGGAGAAGAACTCCAGCGCCAAGGCCGCGGTCGAGATCGCGGTGCACGACCTGTGGGGCCAGCTCTACGGCGCGCCGCTGTACAAGCTGCTGGGCGGCGGCGACCCGGTGATCACCACCGACATCACGATCAGCGTGGACACCATCGACAAGATGGTGGCCGACTCCCTCAAGGCGGTGGAGCGCGGCTTCGACTCGCTCAAGATCAAGGTCGGCAAGGACATCGGCGTGGACATCGAGCGGACCAAGGCGATCCACGCCGCGGTCGAGGGCCGCGCCCTGCTCCGCCTGGACGCCAACCAGGGCTGGACCGCCAAGCAGGCGGTCTACGCGCTGCAGACGCTGGAGGACGCCGGGGTCAAGCTCGAGCTGGTCGAGCAGCCGGTCAAGGCCTACGACCTGGAGGGCCTGCGCTACGTCACCGAGCGCGTGCATACTCCGGTGATGGCGGACGAGAGCGTGTTCGGCCCGATGGAAGTGATCGAGCTGATCCGCATGCGCGCCGCCGACATCGTCAACATCAAGCTGATGAAGACCGGGGGGATTTCCAATGCGGTGCGGATCGCCGACATCGCCGGGCTGCACGGGATCGACTGCATGATCGGCTGCATGCTCGAGTCGAGCATCGGCGTTGCCGCGGCGGTGCACCTGGCGGTGGCCAAGTCGGACGTGATCACCAAGGTGGACCTCGACGGCCCGTCGCTGTGCCAGTTCGACCCGGTGGAGGGCGGCGTGATCTTCAACGAGTCGGAGATCTCGATCACCGACGCGCCGGGCCTGGGCATCCGCGAGATCCGCGGACTGGACCCGCTGGCGAAAGAACGCGCGGCCTGAAGCAACGATGCCGTCGGCGCTGGTCAAGATCCGATCGCAGCGCGACCAGATGTCGGCGATCGAGCGCCGCATCGCCGACTTCGTCCTCGAGAACGCGCAGTTGCTGCGCGACTATTCCTCGCAGCAACTGGCCAACGCGCTCGGGATCAGCCAGTCGAGCGTGGTCAAGTTCTGCCAGAAGCTCGGCTTCAAGGGCTACCCGGACCTCAAGTTCGCGATCAGCGAGGCGGTGCTGCGCGCGGAGAACGGCAACGGCGAGCCCGCCGCCGAGGAAGTGCCGCAGGACCGCAAGAGCACGCTCGCCTCCACCCTGTGGCGGCGCAAGTCCGAGGCCGAGGAAGCGACCCGCCTGATCAACCCGCCCGAGGCCATCGAGCAGGCAGCCGGCGCGATCGCCACCGCCGGCAAGGTGTTCATCATCGGCCTGGGCGAGGACGACATCCACGCCCGCGCCTTCGGCCTGAAGCTGTCGCTGCTCGGGATCCCGACGGTGCACAACTTCGACCCCGCGCACATGACCGCGAGCCTGTCCTCGGCCGGCCCGGGCGACGTCCTGCTGGTGTTCTCCGAGCACGGCAAGCAGCCGGCGTTGTGCCAGGTGTGCCGCTACTTCCGCGACCAGCGCGGCCGCGTCATCACCGTCACCCGGCACACCTCGAACGCGCTGCGCGCGAATGCCGACCTGGCGCTGCTGGTGTCCGCGCACGACGAGCGCGCGCACATCGAGCCGCTGCTGTACCACTCGGCGCTGCAGCACCTGCTCGACGGGCTGTTCGTGGTGCTGTGCGAATCCGATCCCGACCGCCACGCCAACCTGCTGGCGAACCTGGAGCGGATCCAGCCGCTCCTCGAACCGTAGAGGCCGCGATGTTGCGACTGCTGTTGCCGTTCACCCTGCTCGCCCTGGGCGCCTGCGCGCTCGCTCCCGCAAAAACCCCCGCCCCGCTGCCCTGGGACAAGTCCCGGCAGATGGTGGTGGTCACCACGCCCGACTGGGACGCGACCCGCGGGACGCTGCGCCGCTTCGCGCGCGACGCCTCCGGGACCTGGCAGCCGGTCGGGGAAGCGCAGCCGATCGTGGTCGGCCGCAGCGGCAGCGGCTGGGGCTTCGGCCTCAACCCGGCGCCGGACCAGGCGGTCGCGGCCGGCGACCCGATCAAGCGCGAGGGCGACGGCCGCGCACCGGCCGGCGTGTTCGCGATCGGCACCGCGTTCGGCTACGCCGCCGATGCCGACACCCGCCTGCCCTACCAGGCGATGGACGCGAGCGACTGGTGCATCGACGTCAGCGGCTCGCCGCTCTACAACCGCATCGTGGACGCCGACGACGTCGGCCAGGCCGCGGTCGAAGGCTCGACCGAACCGATGCGCCGCGACCTGCACGCCGACGGCGACCAGCGCTATCGCCTCGGCTTCGTGATCGAACACAACCCGCGGGCGGTGCCGATGGCCGGCAGCTGCATCTTCGCGCACCTGTGGAAGACCCCGGACACCGCGACCGCCGGCTGCACGGCGATGGCGCCCGACACCATGGACGCCGTGCTCGGCTGGCTCGACCCCGCCCTGCATCCGGTGTTCGTCCTCCTGCCCGATGCCGAGTACCGCGAACTGCGCTCGGCCTGGCGCCTGCCGGAGCCGACGCGATGAGCGCCACCGCACGCATCCTGACCGGCCTCGCCGCCGGCGCCCTGCTCGGCCTGCTGCTGGCCTGGTTCGACCCGGCGCTCGGGGCCCGGGTCGCCGACGTGGTGCAGCCCTTCGGCAAGCTCTGGCTCAACGCGCTGCAGATGACCGTGGTGCCGCTGGTGCTGGCATTGGTGATCGTGGGCGTCAACACCGCCGCCGACGCCGCCGCCACCGGGCGCGTGGCGCGGCGCGCGATCATCGTGTTCCTGCTGATCCTGGCCGGGGCGGCGGCGATGGCCGCGGTCCTGGCCCCGGCGCTGCTGGCGCTGGTGCCGCGCGACCCCGACCTGGCCGCGGCCCTGCACAGCGCCGCCGGCACCGGTGCGGCCGCCGCCACCCAGCCGGCGAGCTGGGCCGACTCCCTCGTCGCCATGGTGCCCAGCAACGCGATCGCGGCCGCTGCCGAGAGCGCGATGCTGCCGCTGGTGGTGTTCGCGCTGTTCTTCGGCTTCGCGCTGACCCGCATCGGCGGCGACCACCGCGCCAAGCTGGTGGATTTCTTCCAGGCGATCGCCGACGCGATGATCGTGATCGTGCGCTGGGTGCTGTGGGCGGCGCCGTTCGGCGTGTTCGCGCTGATCCTGGCGGTGTGTGCGCGCGCCGGCATCGGCATGATCAGCGCGCTCGGCGTGTACATCGGCCTGGAGGTCCTGCTGTACCTGCTGGCCACGGTGCTGATGCTGCCGGTGGCGCTGGTCTGGGGCGGCGAGCCGCTGCGCCGCTTCGCGCTGGCGCTGCTGCCGCCGCAGGCGGTGGCCGCCAGCACCCAGTCCTCGCTGGCCTCGCTGCCGGCGATGCTGCAGAGCTCCGAGCGCAACCTCGGCTATCCGCGCGAGGTATCGTCGCTGGTGCTGCCGATGGCGGTCTCGCTGTTCCGCATCACCAGTCCGATCCAGTACATGGCCACGGCCTGCTTCATCGCCTGGGCCTTCGGCATCGAACTCACCCCGGCCCAGCTCGCCACCGGCGCCGGGCTGGCGGTGCTGATCAGCATGGGCTCGGTCGGCCTGCCCGGGCAGGTCAGCTTCATGGCCACCAACCTGCCGGTCACCGCGGCGATGGGGCTGCCGGTCGGGCCGCTGGGCCTGCTGCTGGCCGTGGATACCATCCCGGACGTGTTCGCGACCGTCGGCAACGTGAGCGGCGACATGGCCGCCAACAGCGTGGTCGTGCGAAAATCGGCGGTTCCAGGCCCCCGTAGCTCAGCTGGATAGAGCGTCCCCCTCCTAAGGGGAAGGTCGTGCGTTCGAATCGCGCCGGGGGCGCCACGAACAGGAGTTTGTAATGACGCATCCCGTGTTGACCGCGCTTGGACTCACCGAAAACGAGTCGGGCACCTACCTGGGCAATGGCGAGTGGTCGAAGGCGACCGGCGCCGGGGTGCTGGAGCCGGTGAACCCGACCGACGGCAAGGTGCTGGCGAAGGTCCAGGCCACCAGCCGCGAGGACTACGAGACCATCGTCCGGCGCGCGCAGGAGGGCTTCAAGGCCTGGCGCACCACCCCGGCCCCGCGCCGCGGCGAGGCCATCCGGCTGTGCGCCGACGCGCTGCGCAAGCACAAGGACGCGCTCGGCTCGCTGGTCGCGCTGGAGATGGGCAAGTCCAAGCCGGAAGGCGACGGCGAGGTCCAGGAGATGATCGACATCGCCGACTTCTCGGTCGGCCTGTCGCGCCAGCTCTACGGCCTGACCATGCATTCCGAGCGCCCCGGCCACCGCATGTACGAGCAGTGGCATCCGATCGGCCTGGTCGGGATCATCTCGGCGTTCAACTTCCCGGTCGCGGTCTGGTCCTGGAATGCGTTCGTGGCCGCGGTCTGCGGCGACATCTCGATCTGGAAGCCGTCGCCCAAGACCCCGCTGTCGGCGATCGCCTCCATGCGCATCTGCAACGAGGCGCTGCGCGAAGCCGGCTTCCCGGACCTGTTCTACCTGTTCAACGACGCCGGCAACGAGCTGGCGCAGGAGTTCGTGGACGACAGGCGCATCGCGCTGGTGTCGTTCACCGGTTCCACCAAGGTCGGCCGTCATGTCGGCGAGCGCGTGGCGCGGCGCATGGGCCGCTCGCTGCTCGAGCTCGGCGGCAACAACGCGATCATCCTCGACGAGACCGCGGACCTGAAGCTGGCGATCCCGGGCATCGTGTTCGGCGCGGTGGGCACCGCCGGCCAGCGCTGCACCACCACCCGCCGCCTGTTCGTGCACGAGTCCATCTACGACGACGTGCTCGCCAAGCTGGTGTCCGCGTACAAGCAGGTCGAAGGCAAGATCGGCGACCCGACCGACCCGAAGAACCTGATGGGTCCGCTCAACAGCCAGGACGCGGTCAAGGCCTACCTGGCCGCGATCGAGCAGGCCAAGGCGGCCGGCGGCACCATCGCCACCGGCGGCGCCGCGATCGACCGGCCCGGCAACTTCGTGCTGCCAACCATCGTCACCGGCCTGTCCAACGACGCCGAGGTGGTGCAGACCGAGACCTTCGCGCCGATCCTGTACGTGATGAAGTACCGCGACCTCGACGACGCGATCGCGATGCAGAACGACGTGCCGCAGGGCCTGTCCTCCTCCATCTTCACCAACAACCTGAAGGCGGCGGAGAAGTTCCTGTCGGCGGCCGGTTCGGATTGCGGCATCGCCAACGTCAACATCGGCACCTCCGGGGCCGAGATCGGCGGCGCCTTCGGCGGCGAGAAGGAGACCGGCGGTGGCCGGGAATCGGGCTCGGATGCGTGGAAGGCCTACATGCGGCGGCAGACGAACACGATCAATTACTCGGATTCGCTGCCGCTGGCGCAGGGGATCAAGTTCGACTTGTAGGACAAGGGCGAAAGCGGGAACAGGGAACGGGGAACAGGGAACTGTTGGCCGCGGCGGACTGACGGAGCGAGGAGCTGCCGGGTGTACAGGTTGGTGCGGCCACTGCTGTTCTCGATGGAGGCGGAGCGCGCGCACGGGGTGACCTTGCGCGCGCTCGACCGGGTGCACGGGACCGCGCTCGGGCGGTTGCTGGCGCCGCCGGTGGCGCCGCTGGTGACCAAGGTGCTGGGGCTGGCGTTCCCCAATCCGGTGGGCCTGGCCGCGGGGCTGGACAAGAACGGCGAGCACGTGGACGCGCTGCTCGGCCTGGGCTTCGGCTTCGTCGAGGTCGGCACGGTCACGCCGCGGCCGCAGGCCGGCAACCCTGCCCCGCGCCTGTTCCGGCTGCCGCGGCAACAGGCCCTGATCAACCGCATGGGCTTCAACAACGACGGCGTCGAGGCGCTGGTGCGCAATGTCTCGCGCGCGCGCCGCGCCGGCAACGGCCTGCTCGGCATCAACATCGGCAAGAACAAGGACACGCCCAACGACTTCGCCGAGGGCGACTACCTGTTCTGCCTGGAGCGGATCTACCCGCTCGCCGACTACATCACGGTCAACATCTCCTCGCCCAACACCGCCGGCCTGCGCGAGCTGCAGGAGGAGCAGGCACTGCGGCGGCTGGTCGGCACCCTGCGCGAGGCGCAGGAACGGCTGGGCGCGCTGCACGGCAAGCGCGTGCCGATGCTGGTCAAGGTCGCGCCCGACCTCAGCGACGACGACGTCGAGGCCTGCGCGCGGGTGCTGGGCGACCTGCAGGTGGACGGCGTGGTCGCGACGAACACCACCACCTCGCGGATCGCGGTGCAGGACCACCCGCTGGCCAGGGAGACCGGCGGCCTGTCGGGCGCGCCGCTGATGGAGAAGTCCACCGCGGTGCTGCGGATGCTGCGCACGCGCCTGCCGGAGACGATCCCGCTGGTCGGCGTCGGCGGGATCATGGGCGGGCCCGACGCCGCCAAGAAAATGGCGGCCGGCGCCAACCTGGTGCAGCTGTACACGGGGCTGGTGTATCGCGGCCCGGCGCTGGTCGGCGAGTGCGTGGACGCCATGCGCCGACGCAAGGAAGCACCCAGCCGGGGTAACCTGCCCCCGGATGAATGACGCCCCCGCCGCAGGCACCCCGCCCGCCCCCGGTTACCGGATCTTCGAGGACGCGCGCCTGGACGCGCGCAACACCTTCGGCGTGCCTGCGCGCGCGCCGATGCTGGTCGAGGTGCCGGACGCGGCGGCGCTGCCGGAGCTGTTCGGCAACGCCATGCTGCGCGACGGCCCGGTACTGGTGCTGGGCGGCGGCAGCAACCTGCTGTTCGCCGGCGATCCCGAAGGCGTCGTGGTCGCGCTCACCGGACGCGGGCGGCGCATCGTCGGCGACGACGGCACCCACGCGATCGTGCGCGCCGAGGCCGGCGGCGAGTGGCACGACCTGGTGCTGTGGACCCTCGGCCAGGGCCTGTCGGGGCTGGAGAACCTGGCGCTGATCCCGGGCACGGTCGGCGCCGCGCCGATCCAGAACATCGGCGCCTACGGGGTCGAGGTGCGCGAGCGCATCCACGCGGTGGAGGCGTTCGAACGCGCGACCCGGACGCTGCACCGCTTCTCCGCGGACGAGTGCGCGTTCTCCTACCGCGACAGCCGCTTCAAGCACGAGCCGGACCGGTTCGTGGTCACCGCGGTCGAGCTGGCGCTGCCGCGCAGGCCGGAGTTGCGGCTGGAGTACGCGGGCATCGGCGAGGAACTGGCGGCGATGGGCGTGGACGCCGGCGCCGCGCGTCCTTCGCAGGTGGCCGAGGCGGTGTGCCGCATCCGTCGCCGCAAGCTGCCGGACCCGGCCGTGATCGGCAATGCCGGCAGTTTCTTCAAGAACCCGATGGTGCCGGTGGCGCAGGCCGAGGCACTGCAGGCCGAGCACCCCGCCCTGCCCGTGTTCCGCGGCAACGACGCCGGCGTGCGCAAGCTCTCGGCGGCCTGGCTGATCGATGCCTGCGGCTGGAAGGGCCACCGCGAGGGCGATGCCGGCGTGGCCGCGAGCCACGCGCTGGTGCTGGTCAACCACGGCGGCGCCAGCGGCGCGCAGCTGCTGGACCTTGCGCGGCGGATCGCGGCCTCGGTCCGGGAGCGCTTCGGGGTGGCGATCGAGCCGGAGCCGCGGATCGTGGGAGCGCGCTGGTGAGCACGGACGCCGCGGCCGGTCCGCAGAAATCGACGCCGCCGTTCCTGAAGGCCGCCGGGCTGATGCTGCTCAGCACGACGTTCTTCGGGCTGATGGCGGTGGTGATCCGGATTGCCTCCGACGCCGACGTGCCGACGGTCGAGATCGCCTTCTTCCGCAACTTCTTCGGATTGCTGGCGCTGCTGCCGTTCCTGCACCGCAGCGGGCGCGGGGTGTTCCGCACGCAACAGCTGCCGCGCTACTTCGTGCGCTGCGCGATCGGCGTGGCCTCGATGCTGTGCGGTTTCTGGGCGATCGGTAACCTGCCGATGGCGCAGGCGATCTCGCTGTCGTACTCGGCACCGCTGTTCGTGACCATCCTCGCGGTGATCTGGCTCGGCGAGGTCGTGCGCAGGCGCCGCTGGACGGCGGTGGTGCTGGGCTTCATCGGCGTGCTGGTGATCGTGCGCCCGGGCACCGAGGGCTTCAGCGCGGGCTCGCTGGTGGCGGTGGCCGCGGCGCTGCTGAGCAGCGTGGTGGCGATCCAGATCAAGCAGCTGTCGCGGGTGGACGCTCCGGACACGATCGTGTTCTACACCTACGTGTTCTGGGTGCCGCTGTCGCTGGTGCCGGCGCTGTTCGACTGGACTTGGCCGTCGGGCATCACCTGGCTGTGGCTGGTGGCGATCGGCGTGCTCGGTACAGGCGGACAACTGTTCTGGACGCGGGCGTTGAAGCTGGGCGAGGTGTCCGCGCTGACGCCGATCAGCTTCATGCAGCTGCCGCTGGTGACGGGGCTGGCGTGGATCCTGTTCGGGGAAGTGATCAGCGTCTGGACGGTGGTTGGCGCGGTGATCATCTTCGGGGCCAACGGCTACATCGCGCATCGCGAAGCGACGCTCTCGCGCAAGGCCGCGACCACGGCCCCCGTCGAAGCCGCCAAACCCGGCGAATAGCCGCGCAGACTTCGGAGGGACGGCGGCTGCACCCAAGCCGCGGTCGTCCCTTCTCCCCGCCCGCGGGGAGAAGGTGCCGCGAAGCGGCGGATGAGGGGCAAGCTTTCCCCACACGCCCTTCCACAACTCCCCCACAGACGCACCCAGATCTCCGACGCATCCTCCCCCGATGCGCGGCCACCGTCCCCATACCCGCGAGCGCGAACTCCGCCAATCATCCACGGAAGCAGAGCAACGCCTCTGGTACTTGCTCCGGGATCGGCGACTCAAAGGCTTCAAGTTCCGCCGCCAACACAAGATCGGGCCGTACTACGTCGACTTCGATTGCCTCAGGGCACGCTTGGTGGTCGAGGCCGATGGAGGCCAGCACGCCGCGCGCGCGTCGTACGACGCTGCACGGACGCATTACCTGGAATGGAAAGGATTCCGTGTGCTGCGGTTCTGGAACGACGAGGTGCTGGGGGAGACGGAGGGGGTGCTGGATGCGGTGTTGGAAGGGTTGCTGGGGCGGGGGTGAAGAGCTTGCCCCTCATCCGGCCCTTCGGGCCACCTTCTCCCCGCTGGGCGGGGAGAAGGGACGGCCGCGGGGGTAGATCAACCCGTAGGTGGCCAGGGTCCAGGCGGTGGCGGCGGTCCAGCCGGCGAGGATGTCGCTGGGATAGTGGACGCCGAGGTAGATGCGGGAGAGACCGACGGAGAGGACGAAGGTGGTGGCTAGGGCGACGACCAGGGGGCGCAGGATGCGCGCGTGCGGGGTGTCGAGGTGTCGGAGGAGGAGGATGGCGACCCAGGCCAGGGTGATGGAGCCCATGGCGTGGCCGCTGGGGAAGCTGTAGGTGGTCTCGGGGGCGATCGAGTCCCAGAGCGCAGGGCGGATGCGTTCGAAGAAGTGCTTGGTGGCGACGTTGAGCAGCATCGAGCCGAGGAAGGCGGTGGCGGCGAACAGGCTGGCGCGCAGGCGGTGGCGGAACAGCAGCGCGAGCACCAGCAGGGTGTCGGCGACGATCACGCCCTCGTAGCCCAGCCGCGAGGCAAGCAGGAAGAAGCGGTCGAAGCCTGCCCGGGCCATGTCATGCGCGAACAGCAGCAGCGGGTCGTCGAACGGGAACGGTTCGCCCTCGCCCACTTCATCCGCGAGTTCGGCGAAGCCCCAGAGCGACAGACCGATGAGGCCGAACAGCACCAGCAGGCGCAGGCCGTGGCGGCGCAGGAACGCGGCGCCGAAGCGCGCTTCGTCGCGCAGCGCGCGGGCGGCCTCAGACGTTGGCGTGGGCGGTGGCGTCGGCGCCGAAGCGTCGTTCGACATAGGCGTCGATGATCGCGATGAAGTCCTCCGCGATGCTATCGCCGCGCAGGGTGACGGTCTTTTCACCGTCCACGAACACCGGTGCCGACGGTGCCTCGCCGGTGCCCGGCAGCGAGATGCCGATGTTGGCGTGGCGCGACTCGCCCGGGCCGTTGACCACGCAACCCATCACCGCGAGGGTCAGGTTCTCGGCGCCGGGATGGCTGATGCGCCACTCCGGCATCCTGGCGCGCACGTGCTCCTGCACCACCTGGGCCAGGTGCTGGAAGAACTCGGAGGTGGTGCGGCCGCAGCCCGGGCAGGCGGTGACCATCGGCGTGAACGCGCGCAGGCCCATGGTCTGCAGCAGTTCCTGCGCGACCACGACCTCCTGGGTGCGCGGAGCGCCCGGTTCGGGCGTGAGCGAGATGCGGATGGTGTCGCCGATGCCCTCCTGCAGCAGCACCGCGAGCGCGGCGCTGGAGGCGACGATGCCCTTGCTGCCGATGCCGGCCTCGGTCAGGCCCAGGTGCAGCGCGAAGTCGCTGCGCGCGGCGAGGTCGCGGTAGACCGCGATCAGCTCCTGCACGCCGCTGACCTTGCAGCTCAGGATGATGCGCTCGGGCGGCAGGCCCAGTTCGACCGCGCGCGCGGCCGAGTCCAGCGCCGAACGGATCAGCGCCTCGCGCAGCACGCGGGCGGCGTCCCAGGGCTCGGCGCGGGTCGCGTTCTCGTCCATCAGGGTGGTCGCCAGCGCCTGGTCGAGCGAGCCCCAGTTGGCGCCGATGCGCACCGGCTTGCCGTTGGCGATGGCGAACTCGACCAATTGCGCGAACTGCAGGTCCTTCTTCCTGCCGAAGCCGACGTTGCCGGGGTTGATGCGGTACTTGGCCAGCGCGCGCGCGCAGGCGGGTTCCTTCGCCAGCAACTGGTGGCCGTTGTAGTGGAAGTCGCCGACGATCGGCACCTCGACGCCCATCATCGCCAGCTTGTCCACGATGCGCGGAACCGCGGCGGCGGCGTCGGGGGTGTTGACGGTGACGCGCACGATCTCGGAGCCGGCGCGCCAGAGCTCGGCCACCTGCTTCGTCGTCGCGGCGACGTCGGCGGTGTCGGTGTTGGTCATGGACTGCACCACCACCGGGGCGCCGCCGCCGACCGGCACGTTGCCGACCCGCACCTGGCGGGTGGCACGGCGGCGGGCGGGTCCGGAATCCTGCTTCAATGCATCCTCGAGCATGGGCCCTATTGTAGTGGCGCTATCCTGTCCCGATGGCGACCGAACCCACCGGCGAGATCCTCAGCCCCAGCCAGCTCAACACCCTGGCCCGGGGATTGCTGGAGGACGCCTTCCCGCTGGTCTGGGTCGAGGGCGAGCTGAGCAGCGTCGCCCGCCCCTCCTCCGGGCACCTGTATTTCTGCCTAAAGGACGCCCGCGCGCAGGTGCGCTGCGCGATGTTCCGTCCAAAGAGCACCTGGCTGAAGTTCGCCCCGCGCGAGGGCCTGCGGGTGCTGGCGCGCGGCCGGCTGACCCTGTACGAGGCGCGCGGCGAGTACCAGCTGGTGCTCGACCACATGGAGGAAGCCGGCGAAGGCGCGCTGCGGCGCGCGTTCGAGGAGCTGAAGGCGCGGCTGCAGGCCGAGGGCCTGTTCGACGAGGCGCGCAAGCGCCCCCTGCCCGCCTACGTGCGCCGGCTGGCGGTGCTGACCTCGCCCACCGGCGCCGCGGTGCGCGACGTGCTCAGCGTGCTGGCCCGGCGCTTCGCGCTGCTGGACGTCGACGTGCTGCCGGTCCAGGTGCAGGGCGCGACCGCGGCGGCGCAGATCACCGCGATGCTGCAGCGCGCGGCCGTCAGCGGCCGCTACGACGTGATCCTGCTGGCGCGCGGCGGCGGTTCGCTCGAGGACCTGTGGGCGTTCAACGACGAGTGGCTGGCGCGGGCGATCGCGGCCTCGCCGGTGCCGGTGGTGTCGGCGATCGGGCACGAGACCGACTTCAGCCTGTCCGACTTCGCCGCCGACCTGCGCGCGCCGACGCCGTCGGCCGCGGCGGAACTGCTGGTGCCGCACGCCGACGACCTGCGCCGGCGGCTGCAGTCGCTGTCGCAGCGGGTGTCGGCGACGCAGAAAGTGCGGCTGCGGCAGGCGGCGCAGCGCGCGGACCGGGCGGCGCTGCGGTTGCAGGCGCTGCATCCGCAGGCGCGCCTGCAGTTGCTGGGCCGGCGCCAGGCTGAGGCGGTGCGCCGCCTGCATGCGGCGTGGCAGCGCCGGCACGACCGCGATGCGTCCCGGCTGCGGGAACTGGCGCGGTCGCTGTCTGCGATCAGTCCGTTGGCCACGGTGGCGCGCGGATACGCGATCCTGCAGCACCACGACGGGCGCGTCGTGCGTGCGGTCGGCGACGTGGGCCGGGGCGACGAACTGAACGCCCGTGTCAGCGACGGGCAGATCCGGCTGAAGGTGCTCTGAGGCGCGGGTCGCGGCGCGAGCGCCGCTCCTACAGGTGGAGGAGCCAGGTGGCGGCGTAGAGCGCGAGGGTGAGGATGACGTAGGCGGCTTCGACGAGGCGGCGGCGCTTTGGGTTGTCGCGCGAGCGGGTGAGGTCGAGGACGAGCTGGCGCAGCAGGAAGGTGTAGAGCACGAAGTACAGCATCGGGATCGCGTGCACGTACCACGGGAAGTCGGCGAGGTTGCGGCCGAAGAACATGCCGAGGATCCAGCCGAGCTGGGTATGGATGCCGGCAACGCCGAGGCCGGCGTTGATGAACATCCACAGCACTTCGTCGAAGCCGAAGATGGCCAGGTAGAACACGGTGTAGACGACGATCGCCAGGCCGCCGTGCATGTACAGGAAGCCGACGTCGCCGTCGGCGCCGTAGGCGAGCACGAAGCCGGCGACGCCGAACATCAGCATGTGCACGAGGAAGAAGGGGTAGATGAAGTACTTGGGCGCCCCGGCGAAGCTCCCCGCTCCCTGCGCTTCCGTGGCCATCGCGCTCCCCCGATGGTGTCTCCCCGATGAATCGTAGCCGAAGCCGGGTGGCCCGGCGCGCGTGGGGCCCCCGTATAGTCCGGGTGAAATCCACGCCCCGGAGCCACCGCATGACGCGCCAAGCGAACCTCCTGCTGCTCTGTGCCTGTGCCCTCGCCCTGTCCGCTTGCCACCGGGCCACCGTGGCCGAAGCACCCCCCGCCGAACCGCAGCAGGACCTGGCTTCGGTCACCGTCACCGGGACCCGCCTGCAGGCCGAGGCGGAAATGGCACAGCGCCGGGCGCTGGCGCCGCCCCTGCCGATGTTCGCGCCGCCACCGCCGCCCCCGGTCTACAGCCAGCCCGCCAACACCGAGCACTACGCGGAGATCGACGACAACCCGGTGCACCGCACCAGCGAGCAGCCGGTGTCCACCTTCTCGATCGACGTGGACACCGGCAGCTACGCCAACGTGCGCCGGATGCTGCGCGAGGGCACGCGGCCACCGGCCGACGCGGTGCGCGCCGAGGAGATGATCAACTACTTCCGCCACGACCACCCCGCCCCGGACTCGCTCGAGGTGCCGTTCCGGGTGACCACGGAGCTTGCGCCGGCGCCCTGGGACGCGCGCCGCCAGCTGCTGATGATCGGCATCAAGGGCTACGACGTGCCGAAGTCGACGCTGCCGCCGGCCAACCTGGTGCTGCTGCTCGACACCTCCGGCTCGATGAACTCGCCGGACAAGCTGCCGCTGCTCAAGCGCTCCATGCAGCAACTCGTGAACCAGCTGCGGCCGCAGGACCGCGTGTCGATCGTGGTCTACGCCGGCTCGGCCGGGCTGGTGCTGCCGCCGACGCCGGGCGACCGCCGCGGCGAGATCCTGGCCGCGCTGGAGCGCCTCGAGGCCGGCGGCTCGACCAACGGCGGCGACGGCATCCGGCTCGCCTACGCGATGGCCCGCCAGGGCTTCGTCGAGGGCGGCGTCAACCGCGTGATCCTGGCCACCGACGGCGACTTCAACGTCGGCACCGTGGACCAGGGCGCGCTGGAGACGCTGGTCGCCGACCAGCGCAAGTCCGGGATCGCGCTGACCACGCTCGGCTTCGGCCGCGGCAACTACAACGACGCCCTGTCCGAGCGCCTCGCCGACCTGGGCAACGGCAACCATGCCTACATCGACAGCCTGTCGGAGGCGCGCAAGGTGCTGGTCGAGCAGATGGGCGGCACGCTGCTGACGATCGCCGGCGACGTCAAGATCCAGGTCGAGTTCAATCCCGCGCTGGTGGCCGAATACCGGCTCATCGGCTACGAGAACCGGGTGCTGCGCAACGAGGACTTCGCCAACGACAAGGTCGACGCCGGCGACATCGGCGCCGGGCACGAGGTCACCGCGCTGTACGAGCTGACGCCGGTCGGCTCCGGCGCCGAGCGGCTGCCGCCGCTGCGCTACGGCAACGACGCGTCGCCCGCGGATGCGCGCCGCGACGAGGTCGCGCACCTGCGCCTGCGCTACAAGCGCCCCGGCGAGGACACGAGCCGGCTGATCGAGACGCCGATCGCGGCCGGGTCGCTGCGCAAGGCGCCGAGCGACACCTTGCGGTTCGCGGCGACCGTGGCGGCGTATGCGGATGCGCTGCGCGGGGGCACGCACATCGGGGAGTGGGATTGGGAGGAGATCCTGGAGAGTGCGCGGGCGAGCGCTGGGGGGGATCCGTTGCGGGCGGAGTTCGTGGGGTTGGTGGAGCTGGCTGAGGGGGCGGTGGGGGGGTCTTAGGGGCGCGGACGGCCGTAGAGGTAGCCCTGGCCGAACTCGCAGCCGAGTTCGCGGAGGATGTCGCGCTGGGCCTCGGTCTCGATGCCCTCGCCGATGGCGTCGATGCCGAGGGTGCCGGCGAGCGCCAGGATCGCGCGCACCAGGGCCAGGCTCTCGGCCCGGGTCTCGCCGTCCAGGCCGGTGACGAAGCTGCGGTCGATCTTCAGCGACTGGATCGGGAACCGGTGCAGGTAGGACAGCGCCGAGAAGCCGGTGCCGAAGTCGTCCAGCAGCGCCTGCACGCCGCGCCCGCGCAGGGTGCTGAGCATGCGCAGCGCGCGCGGCGCGTCGTCGAGCAGCGCGACCTCGGTGATCTCGATGCGCAGCCGGTGCGGATCGGCGCCGGCGGCATCGAGCATGCGCAGCAGGCGCTCGGCGAAATCGTCCGAACGGAAGTGCCGCGGTGAGACGTTGATCGAGACGTAGCCTTCGGGCTGCCGGCACAGCCACTCCACCACGCGCTCGTAGATCAGCCAGTCCACCTGCTCGATCAGGCCGCTGTCCTCGCCCACGCCGATGAACTCGGCCGGCGGCAGCGCACCATGCAGTTCGTGGTTCCAGCGCAGCAACGCCTCGTGGCCGACGACCTGGCCGTCGGCCAGGCGCACGATCGGCTGGAAGTGCGGCACGAAGGCGTCGTTGAGGATCGCGCGGCGCAGGTCGGCCTCGAGGTCGAGCAGCCGGATGGCGTGCGCGCGCATCGCCTCGTCGAACAGCGCACTGCGGTCGCGGCCTTCGGCCTTGGCGCGGTACATGGCGGCGTCGGCGTCGCGCAGCAACTCCTCGCCGAGGCGGTAGCGCGGCTGCCACTGGGCGATACCGATGCTCGCCGATGGGAACAGCTCGCGCCCGCCCAGCCATAGTGGCTTGCCGACCGCCTCGAGGATCCGCGCCGACAGCGCCAGGCTGGCCTCGGCGTCGTCCACGCCCTCTGCCAGGATCGCGAACTCGTCGCCGCCGAAGCGCGCGACCACGCCATCGTCGCCGAGCGCGTCGGCGATGCGGCGGCCGATCTCGACCAGCATCTCGTCGCCGGCGGCATGCCCGATCGAGTCGTTGATCAGCTTGAAGCGGTCCAGGTCCAGGAACAGCACCGAGAAGCTGCCGCGCCCGGCGTCGCGCGCGCGGCTGATGGCGGAATCCAGGCGCTCGAGCAGGTGCGGCCGGTTGGGCAGGCCGGTGAGCGCGTCGTGGCGGGCTTGGTGGGTCAGGCGCTGCTCGGCGCGCACGCGCTCGCCGATCTGCGCGCGCAGCTCGCGGTTGGCGCCGGCCAGCTCGCGGGTGCGCGCCTCGACCCGGAACTCCAGCTCCGAGTGCGCCGCTTTCAGGTGCTCCTGCGCGCGCTTGCGCGCGAGGCCGCCGCCGATGTGGTGGGCGACGAAGGTCAGCAGTTCCTGGTCGCGCTCGCTGAACATGATCTCGGGGGTGTAGGTCTGCACCGCGATCGCGCCGACCACGGTGGAGTCGCGCAGCAACGGCACGCCCAGCCAGCTGTGCGCAAGCGCGCCGTGGCTGCGGACCTCGCCGCTGGCCTCGAGCTCGGCGATGCGCGCGCGGTCGGCGAGCAGCGCCTCGCCGTGGGTGATCACGTACTCCGTGAGTCCGCGCGTCAGCTTGCGGGTGACGCGGGCGGCATCGCGCTCGTCCACCGAGTACGGGAACTCGATCTGGTCGCCCTCGGGCGTGAGCAGCGCGATGTAGAAGTTGCGCGCGTACAGCAGCTCGCCGACCACGCCGTGGACGTCGGCGTAGAAGCGCTCGAGGCTGCCGGCGGTGACCGACATCTCGGTGATCCGGTACAGCGCGCGCTGCAGGCGCTCGGCGCGCTGGCGCTCGACGATCTCGGCCTGCAGCACCAGGTTGGCCTGCTGCAGTTCGAGGGTGCGCTCGTCCACGCGCCGCTCGAGTTCCACGCGTGCGTGCTTGCGGTCGAGCGCGGTCATGATGTGCTGGGCGACGTACTCGAGCAGCGCGCGCTCCTCGTCGCTGTAGCTGGCGGGGTGGTCGTAGCTCTGGACCACAATCGCGCCGGCGACGCGGTCGTCGCGGCGCATCGGCACGCCGAGCCAGTCGGCGCTGTCCGGGCCGTGGCGCAGGTCGAGGGTCACGCCCAACTCCTTGCGCAGGCGCGCCGAGGGCCCGAGCAGCGGGCGCCCGTGGCGCAGCAGGGCCACGGTCAGGCTGTTGGGCATCTCGTCGATGGACAGCGCGACCTCGGGGTCGGCCTCGTACGGGTCCAGGCGGTCGGCGAAGTAGAGGAAGCGGATCGAACGCGCGACCTCGTCGTAGAGCACGATGTAGAAGTTCTCGGCGTACATCAGCCCGCCGACCACGGCGTGGATGCGGCGCAGCATCTCCTCCATCTCGAGCGCCGAGCCGGCCAGGTCGGCGATCTCGTACAGGGCCTGCTGCAGCCGCTGCGCCTTCTGCAGCGCTTCGATGCGCGCCTGCGCGCGGGCCGAGGCCAGGGTCGCGGCGACGGTCCGGCGCGCCAGCGACGCCCACGCCGCGCGCATGGTCGCGGGCAAGGGCTCGGGCATCTGCACCGCGAGCGCGATGCGCAGGCCGTCGGCCTCCCAGGCCTCGTCGATGCAGCCGCGGCACGGGCCGGGCGCGCGTCCGTCGAGGCTGGCCAAGGCATTGTCGTGCAGGGTTTCGGCGGCGCCGTCCGAAGCCGACAGCCCGTGGCCTTCCGGACCGCGCCAGCGCACCACGACCCCGGACCCCGCCGGCAGGGTCTCGGTCAGCGCTTCGGCCAGGCCGTCGAGCGGCGTCCCCGCCTGCGGCGCAGCCGTGGCGGGTACGGCCTGCGCAGTGATCGTGCCCCCTCCCATGGCCGCAGGATAGCGCCGCGGATGCGAAGATGGCACCGCAATGGGCCAGACGCTGGCGGCGCGAGCCGCATTCACCCTCGATGTGCGGCACAGCCGCTTCCTCGCGCAGGCCGCGCCGGTGGAATCGCCGGCGCAGGCGCTGGCGTTCCTGGACGGTGTCGCCGACCCCGGCGCGACCCACAACTGCTGGGCCTACCGCATCGGCGCGGAGTACCGCTCCAGCGACGACGGCGAGCCCGCGGGCACCGCCGGGCGCCCGATCCTGGCGGCGATCGACGGGCAAGGCCTGGACCAGGTCATGGTGGTGGTCACGCGCTGGTTCGGCGGCATCAAGCTCGGCGCCGGCGGACTGGTGCGGGCCTACGGCGGCGCCGCGGCGGAGTGCCTGCGCACCGCGCCGCGGCGACCGCTGGTCACCCTGCGCGAACTGCGGGTGCGCGCGGGCTTCGAGGACCTGGGCACGGTGCACGCGGTGCTGGCCGCGGCGGGTGCGGAAAAGCTGGACGAGGCCTTCGATGCGGAGGGGGTGGTGATGCGGGTGGCGGTGGCGGAGGAGGCGGTTGGGGATCTGCGGGAACGGTTGCGGGACTCTACGCGGGATCGGGCTCGGATCCTGTAGGAGCGTTCGGACTTCGGGTGGGCGCTGTCGCGGGAAAGGCGGTGCCCCTGGCCTCCTCCAGAGCGTTTTGAGTCGTCGGCCAGGGGCACCGCCTTTCCCGCTGCGCTGCGCCGCATGCGGAGTTCGGCGCTTCTACAATGGGCGGCATGGCAGATTCTCCTGAGTCGAAGAGCAAGGCGCCGGTGGGGAGCCTGCGGGCGTTGTGGCCGTTCGTGCGGGCGCACCGGGGGTTGTTCGCGGCCTGGCTGGTGGCGCTGGCGTGCTCGTCCACGGCGACGCTGAGCCTGCCGGTGGCGTTCCGGCAGATGATCGACCAGGGGTTCTCGAGCAGCGCCAACATCGACCGCGCGTTCCTGCTGCTGTTCGGGGTCGCGCTGGCGCTGGCGCTGGCAACCGCGGCGCGCTTCTACTTCGTGTCGCTGCTCGGCGAGAAGGTGGTGGCCGACCTGCGGCAGAAGCTGTACACGCACCTGCTGGCGCTGGACGCCGCGTTCTTCGACCGCAGCCGTAGCGGCGAGCTGGTGTCGCGGCTGACTGCGGACGCCGAGCTGCTGCGCAGCGTGGTCGGTTCGAGCATGTCGGTGGCGCTGCGCAGCCTGGTGACGGTGGTGGGCGCGATCGCGATGCTGTTCGTGACCAGCCCGCACCTGGCCAGCTACACCCTGGTCGGGATCCCGGTGGCGGTGCTGCCGATCGTGCTCGGCGCGCGCCGGCTGCAGAAGATGTCGCGCGACAGCCAGGACCGGGTGGCCGACGCCAACATGCTGGCCACCGAGGTGCTCGGCTCGGTGCGCACGGTGCAGGCGCACGCGCGCGAGCCGTACGAGCGCGGACGCTTCGCCGCCGCGGTGGCGCGCGCGGTGGAGACCGCGCGCAAGCGGATCGGCGCGCAGGCGATGGTCACCGCGGTCGCGATCGTCGCGATCTTCGGCGCGATCACGCTGGTGCTGTGGTCGGGCGCGCAGGAAGTGGTGGACGGCACGATGAGCCCGGGCACGCTCGGCCAGTTCGTGCTGTACGCGCTGATCGGCGGCGGCTCGGTCGGCTCGCTGGCCGAGGTCTGGAACGAACTGCAGCGCGCGGCCGGCGGCATGGGCCGGATCAGCGAGCTGCTGCAACAGCAGCCGGAAGTGGTCGCGCCGGCGTCGCCGAAGCCGCTGCCGACGCCGTTGCGCGGCGAGATCCGCTTCGAGGGCGTGACCTTCCATTACCCGATGCGGCCGGACCTGCCGGCGCTGGAGCATTTCGACCTGACGGTGCGCCCGGGCGAGACCGTGGCCCTGGTCGGCCCGTCCGGGGCCGGCAAGAGCACCGTGTTCACCATGCTGCTGCGCTTCCACGACCCGAGCAGCGGGCGGGTGCTGCTGGACGGCGTGGACGTGCGCGAGCTCGACCCCGCGCAGCTGCGCGAACGGATCGCGCTGGTGCCGCAGGCGCCGACGATCTTCGCCGCCAGCGCCGCCGACAACATCCGCTACGGGCGGCTGGACGCGACCGACGCCGAGGTCCGCGCGGCGGCGGAGAACGCCGAGGCGGACGGCTTCCTGGACGCCCTGCCCGAGGGCTTCGCCAGCGAGCTCGGCGAGCGCGGTGCGCGCCTGTCGGGCGGCCAGCAGCAGCGGGTGGCGATCGCGCGCGCGGTGCTCAAGGATGCCCCGGTGCTGCTGCTCGACGAGGCGACCAGCGCGCTGGATGCGCAGAGCGAGCGCGCGGTGCAGCATGCGCTGGAGAAGCTGATGGCGGGGCGGACGACGCTGGTGATCGCGCATCGGCTGGCGACGATCCTGAAGGCGGATCGGATCGTGGTGATGGATCGGGGGCGGATCGTGGCCGAGGGCAGCCACGAGGACTTGATGGCTCAAGGTGGGTTGTACGCGGAACTTGCGCGGTTGCAGTTCATCGATTGAGTTGCTTGCGTCGGGAGGGAGGCGTTGGCCCTTTGGGCGAATGTCCCCCGGCAGCCGCTTTGCGGCTGCCTCCTCCTTGATTTCGCCCAAAGGACCAACGCCTCCCTCCTTCAGGCTGCGCGGGCGATGAACTGGTCGAGCGGGAGGTCGGTGGGGAGCGTGCCGAATCCCAGGAGGTGTGGGGTTGCCAGGCGGGTGCGGACGAAGGGTTGGGCGATGGGATTCGCTGCCCTGAGGAGGACGCTCGCCTGCAGCGCTAGCGCGAGGGATTCTACGAAGCGGCGGGCGGCACCCTCCTGGATCGGGGTCTTGCCCTGGAGGGGGGCGCGGAGGGACTCGATGGCGGCGGTGTAGGCGGGGCCGGCGTCGAAGTGGAGTTCGTTCCAGAGGGCCTGGCCGGTGTCGGGCTCGCGCGCGAGGGCGCGGAGGACGTCGAGGCACTGGATGTTGCCGCTGCCTTCCCAGATCGAGTTGAGCGGGGCCTGGCGGTAGAGGCGCGGGAGCAGCGACTCCTCGACGTAGCCGTTGCCGCCGAGGCATTCCTGGGCCTCGTTGACGAAGGCCGGGGCGCGCTTGCAGATCCAGTACTTGCCGATGGCGGTGGCGATGCGCGCGAACGCGGCTTCCGACGGGTCGCGGGGCGCGTCGTCGACGGCGCGGGCGACGCGCATGGACAGCGCCAGCGCGGCCTCGGCCTCGATCGCGAGGTCGGCGAGGACGTTGCGCATCAGCGGCTGGTCGAGCAAGGGCTTTCCGAAGGCGACGCGGTGGCGGCAGTGGTGGATCGCCTGGGCCAGGGCCATGCGCATCAGCCCGGCGGAACCAAGCATGCAGTCCAGGCGGGTGAGCATCACCATCTCGAGGATGGTGGCGATGCCCCGCCCTTCTTCGCCCACGCGCCAGGCGCGGGCGCCGCGGAACTCGACCTCGGAGGAGGCGTTCGACCAGTCGCCGAGCTTGTCCTTCAACCGCAGCAGCGCGAACGCGTTCTTCGCGCCATCGGGCAAGCGCCGCGGCAACAGGAAGCAGGTGAGTCCGCCGGGTGCCTGCGCCAGCACCAGGAAGCCGTCGGACATCGGCGCCGAGAAGAACCACTTGTGGCCGACCAGCGCGTAGGGCTCGCCCGGATCGCCGCCGGTGGCGGCCACCGGCGTGGCGACGGTGGTGTTGCTGCGCACGTCGCTGCCGCCCTGCTTCTCGGTCATGCCCATGCCGAGGGTGATGCCGGCCTTGTCGGCGACCGGAACCTCGCGCTGGTCGTAGGCCGGGGCCGCCGCCTTCCGCGCCCATTCGCGGAGGCCGTGTTCGCGCTGCAGCACCGGCACCGCGGCGTGGGTCATGGTCAGCGGGCAGCTGCTGCCGGGCTCGGCCTGGTAGTGCAGGTAGCTGAGGGCCGCGCGCGCCACGTGCGCGCCGGGCACCGGCTCGGCCCACGAGAGGCCGGCGACGCCGTGCTGGATCGCCGCGTCCATCACCGCGTGGTAGTTGGGGTGGAACTCGACCCGGTCGATGCGGTGGCCGTGCGCATCGTGCGTCCGCAGGCGCGGGCGGTCGCGGTGGGCGTCGAAGGACAGCGCGTACAGCGCGCTTCCGGCGAGCGCGCCGTAGGCCGCGATGCGCTCCGCGAACCCGGAGGCGCCCTCGCGCGCCACCGCCTCGCGCAGCGCGACGTCGCCCGCCCACAGGTCGCGCGGCGCGAACGGCGGCGGCTGGTTGTCGACGACGTGGGTCTCGAACGGCGGCAGGTCCATGCCCCGAATCTACTCCAGCCCGGGCGAACGGCCGATCCTGCTAACGATCCAGCGGGCTGCGGACGCCGTGGCCGCCGCGGTTGAGGACGTGGGTGTAGACCTGGGTGGTGGCGACGTCCTTGTGGCCGAGCAGCTCCTGGATGGTGCGCAGGTCGTAGCCGTCCTCGAGCAGGTGGGTCGCGAAGGAATGGCGCAGGGTGTGGCAGGTGGCCGGCTTGGCGATGCCCGCGCGGCGCACCGCCGACTTCACCGCCCGCTGCAGCAGGCTCTCTTCGTGGTGGTGCCGGCGCACCACCCCGCTGCGCGGATCCACGCTCCGCCGCCGGGCCGGGAACACGTACTGCCAGCCCCACTCGCGCGCGGCGCCGACGTACTTGCGTTCCAGCGCGTCGGGCAACCAGACCTCGCCGAAGCCCGCCGCCAGGTCGCGCTGGTGGATGCGCTGCGTTTCGCGCAATTGCGCGCGCAGCGGATCGCGCAGGCGCGCCGGCAGCATTGTGCGGCGGTCCTTTGCGCCCTTGCTCTGGCGCACGGTGATCTCGCCGCGGCCGAAGTCCACGTCCTTGACCCGCAGACGGACGCACTCCATCAGCCGCATCCCAGTGCCGTACAGCAAACTGGCCATCAACCAGTGGATGCCGTCGAGCTCGTCGAGCAGCGCCTGCACCTCCTCGCGGGCCAGCACCACCGGCAGCCGCTTGGGACGCTTGGCGCGGCGGATCTCCTCCATCCACGGCAGCTCGACCCCGAGGACCTCACGATACAGGAACAGCAGCGCGGAAAGCGCCTGGTTCTGGGTGGACGCTGCCACCCTGCCCTGCATGGCCAGGTGCGTCAGGAAGGCCTCCACCTCCAATGCGCCCATGCCGCACGGATGGCGCTTGCCGTTGGCGAGAATGAAGCGCCGGATCCAGCCGACGTAAGCCTGCTCGGTGCGCAGCGCCATGCCGAGGCGGCGCATGCGGGCGCGGGCTTCGGCGAGCAGCTTGCCGGGGCGGTCCGCCTCGAGCGGGCTGGCCACGGTGTCCGTGGCGGCTGGTGGCTCGCTTGCGGGCGGGGTTTCGCGGTGAGACGATCCCATCGGGGCGTGTTTCCAGGCATCCGGAATACACGGCAAGACTAGGCCGCAGATTTAGGCCGCACCGTCGGGGATAAGGCGTTGGATACGTGGGGTTTTTCCGATCGCGAGCGGACAGGCTGGATGGGGCTATCCCGCCCGTCTACACCCCGTTTTTCAATCGACTAGGTGTTAGGCCTGTGGCTAAAGCTCCTGTCCATTGCCCACGTTGCGCTGAGCCCCTCAGTTGGTCGCTTTCCGACTATTGGGGCGTAATCGACTACCGTTTTGGTGGGGGCAAGCCGCCTAGTGGCAGGGGCGGCCAGTTGCAATGCCCCCACTGCCACACTTGGCTCGTGCTTCCGTTAGGAGCACGGCTGCGTTGCTTGGCCGCATTCCTTTCAGCCGTACTCGTTGGAGTCTCAATGATGAGGCTTGCGTCGCTTCAAATCAGCTCCCCGTATATTTACTGGGCGCTCCTTTTGACTATTGTCGTGCTGGCCTACTATTGCTTGTTATGGATGATTCGCTCACAAAAGACATGGGTAGAGCGGCCACCCGGTCACGGGAGATAGCAATTCGATCAAGCCTAATCAGTCTCGGGTTCGACTCCGTGAGGTCGCACTTAGCCCTAACAATGCGTTCAAGCCGACACCGTTCCGCGGGCTGGCCCAGGCGGCAGGTAGAGCTTGCCACCTGGCCCACCCCGCTGCACGATGCGGCTTAACTTGAGTGTTAGGCCTCATGGAGATCAGTCATGCCAATCCGTATTAAAGACTTGGTGTCTCGCAATAACGGTGGCGATGGAGTGCGGATCGAGGGCGACGTAGAGCTCGACGCTGAGGGCTTGATCGTCGAGGGTAACGCGGGCAGTGGAGTCACCATCCTGCGCCACGCTTCTCTGTTAGAGCAGATTGGTCTACCTCGCGACACGGATCCCAGATCCTTGGCGCGCCTGCTTCAAGAGCTCCAAAGCATTCGTCCCGCCAGGCGACAGGAGTACGTAACAAAGAGCAGTCTCCTCCGGCGTGTCACCGGCGCCGTAGAGGGCATGACGGCGTTCGCAGCAAACGTAGCAACCATTTCCAGTAGCAGCCAAGTGCTCCAACTCATTCAACGTCTTCTAAACTGACGCGCAGCGGCCTAACAATGCGTTCAAGCCGAAATTGCATCTCTACGCCGGGCACATGGCACAAAGAGCTTGCCATGTGCCCGGCTACGCGCTGCAATTCGGCTTAACTTGAGCGTTAGGCCGCTAATGAACGAACTTCAGCGACTTCAAGATTGGTACCAGTCCCACTGTGACGGCGACTGGGAGCACTCGTATGGCGTTGAAATCGATACCTTGGACAATCCGGGTTGGGTCGTTCGAATCGACTTGGCGGACACTGAGCTTGAAGGGCGTGACTTTGTGGTGCTCGAGCGCGGTGACTCTGAGGCTGATCCGGATTGGATTCATTGCAGAGTAGAGTCTCGCGCCTTTGTTGGAACCGGCGGCGTTCGCAACCTCGCTGAAATCCTGGGTACTTTCCTCGAGTGGGCGGGGCGATGATGCGCAGCCTAACAATGCGTTCAAGCCGAAATTGCATCGCTACGCCAGCCACATGGCACAAAAAGCTTGCCATGTGCCCGGCTACGCGCTGCAATTCGGCTTAACTTGAGCGTTAGACATCACGGGAGAGTGACTTGGGACTTTACGTGAGCTCAGTTTCTGACCTGCCGCTGTCTGAATCACGCTCGTACTATTTGTACGTCCTCGACTATTGCAATTGGAACGAACCGGTTTCTGACATTCTCAAGGCAAACCTCGAGCGGATCGCTGCTATGTGTGCCGCAAACGATGCGGTAATGGTCAAGGGGCTTCCCGATAGTCATTTCTGCTCGGAGGTCCTTTCCTGGGTAGAGATAAATGGACAAGGGCCAAGTACGGTTCTCCCCGCCATTCTTATTACGACCATTCATCCAAGCTACTTCATTGACTCCAATGGCAAACAACCGCCTAACGAGATCAGTGACTCATTGATATTTCTTAAGATTCGAGAGCTATGCAAAAACCCGGGAGATGTTGTTGTTCTTCTTGAGAAGATATTCGGTGATATCACGGAGCGCAGGAAGATCAAAGACTTTACGATCGTTCGCGAGATGCGGAAAGGTGAGCACGGCGCCCTAGTTGACGCTCTAATCTTGGAGCCAAACGTGGGCGGACTCGGAGTCGACGTCAAAAAGCTGGTCAACTGGTTCAAAGGCCGGAGAAAGGGCTGATGTCTAACAATGCGTTCAAGCCGAAATTGCATCGCTACGCCGTCAACATGGCAGAAAGAGCTTGCCATGTTGCCAGCTACGCGCTGCAATTCGGCTTAACTTAGGCGTTAGGCGCCATGAGCAGAAGCAACGATCATTGGCTGTCGCTCGAAACCTCCGCTTCCGGCGACGAGGCCTTTCTGCATGCTAATCCGGCTGGTCTCAGGCTCTTGGCAAAAGTGCTCGAGAGACTCGCGGAACGAGTTGAAGCAGGCGACTTCCCTCACGATCATTTCTTTACAGAGGCATGGGGCTCGGGCGACCTGGCTCAAACTCTGCATAACTCTGAGAATCGCCTGATTCACCACCTTAAGGTTTTCGGATGGCCGGCCAAAATGGGTGACGCTGTCGATGGCACCTAACATTGCGTTCAAGCCGACATCGTTCCGCAGGCTGGCCCAGGCGGCAGGTGAAGCTTGCCACCTGGCCCACCCCGCTGCACGATGCGGCTAACTTGAGCGTTAGGCTCCCTATGAAGCGCCGCATACATATCCCGACAACCGCGCTTGCGTGCTTGGCGCTTACGGCTGCTTTGAGTATCCCAGGGGTGTTCTTGTGGCCCTTCATTGAACTTCGCTACTCCAACTTTCAGTACACGCCCGGTTTGCTGCAGACCACAATGGACGTGCTGCGCGTCCTTTTCATTCTGCTACCGATGCTTGCACTCGTGGGTGCACTCCGCATTAAACGCTGGAGCCTCTACCTACTCCTTCCCTTCCCCCTGATCGCGTGGACGTTTGGAGCTGGAGCTGTTCCTTTCCTTTCGCTCGCCTTCCCGTCCGTCATGTCCCGCGCCATTGCAGTAGCAGTAGTAAACCTCGCATTCCTGTTCGCTTGCGCGTGGCTTCTGTGGGGCAAATCCAGCTCCTCCACCTCAAGCCCACAAGGTGACCACCGGGGTAAGCTCGGAGCGCACCGAGAGGCCTAACAATGCATTCAAGCCGACATCGTTCCGCAGGCTGGCCCAGGCGGCAGGTAGAGCTTGCCACCTGGCCCACCCCACTGCACGATGCGGCTTAACTTGAGTGTTAGGCCTTATGACACATCAAAGTGAGTCAACCGTAACCCTCCGCATCTTCGGAGAAACTTTAGTACCTTCCGAGATCGAAGGGTTATTGGGCGTTACCGCGACTGATTCCTACGCAAAGGGCGACGTACTTCCAGGTCGAGGAAAGGATGGCGGGCCGAGACTTGCAAGACAAGGGATGTGGCGGATTGAGGTGGAGAGAAGCGAGCCTGCCGACCTAGACTCACAGATCCGCGCAATTCTTAACCTTCTCCCTTCTGATCTGGCAATTTGGAGCAGCTTGGATCCTAAGTTTCAGCTAGACCTGTTCTGTGGATTCTTTATGTCCGAGGGCAATGAGGTGATTGCGTTGCCTTCCGAGACGCTTACAGCGTTGGCGGATCGATCGATTGAACTTGTGCTGGACATCTATCAACTCAGTTCTGACTAGCAGACAGAGGCCTAACATTGCGTTCAAGCCGAAATTGCATCGCTACGCCGTCCACATGGCAGAAAAAGCTTGCCATGTGGCCAGCTACGCGCTGCAATTCGGCTTAACTTAGGCGTTAGGCCGCATGGAGCTAGAACCCCAACCTTATCGGTTCAAAGCATCTCTCCGCATGGTGCATCCAACGGCGGATCTCTCTAATTGCTCGCGTGAGTTTGGCTTAGTGCCGTCTCGACAATGGGAAGCTGGGGATGCTCGCGCTACACCTCGTGGCAGGCCACTCAAAGGGACTCGTGGCGAGTCGTACTGGACGGCCCCGCTGGACACATCCCTTCACGAGAACATTGAGAGCGGCCTGTCCCATATCGCTAACTGGCTAACGGAACACAGTACATTTTTGACTGATCACACGCGATCGGGTGGATCAGTGAAGCTCTTCATTGGCTTTTTCCTAGAGAGCTTTAACACCGGATTCGAGCTTAGTCCCAGCCTGCTGAGCAAGTTCGGTGCGCTTGGCGTAGGGCTGGATTTTGATGTATACGGTCAAGACGATGAGCCGGGGGCGGCCTAACAATGCGTTCAAGCCGACATCGTTCCGCAGGCCGGCCCAGGCGGCAGGTAGAGCTTGCCACCTGGTCCACCCCGCTGCACGATGCGGCTTAACTTGAGCGTTAGGCCGCATGAAACGCATCGTCGCAATCGGAGTGCTGCTTTCCTTGCTCGGGTGCGAGCCATACACGGTTACGAGTCGGTACGGGACGCTTGAAGAAGCTAGAGCCGACGGACTTTTCGATCGCGGGTGGCTACCTGAAGTGTTGCCCGCCTCGACTACCAAGATCCGCACTGAGAACGATCTAGACGTAAACATTTCTGAGGGAGAGTTCTCCTTCAACCCCGCGGACGCGGATTGGCTTTTCAAGCGACTGTCCAAAGGAGCCCCAACTACTAGCCGTTTCGCCGACTGGGAGGCAACAGTTGGGGCATACACCCGCCGTGGGTACTCCGCATGGTCTTTCCGCGACGAGGACTCAACTTGGGCCTTCTTCTGCAAGGCCCAGGAAGGACATTGCGACTACCTCATGTGGCTGCGGTAGCATGCGGCCTAACAATTCATTCAAGCCGACACCGTTCCGCGGGCTGGCCCAGGCGGCAGGTAGAGCTTGCCACCTGGCCCACCCCGCTGCACGATGCGGCTTAACTTGAGTGTTAGGCCGCAGGAGGATCTATGACCCCTGAGAAATGGCAAGCTGCTGCACTGACATTAGGCGCCGCCGCTTTCGTCGCAATGGCATTTTCGGCGCCGATCGAATACGCACTCAAGCGTCTTGACAGCCCAGGCCTCATTCGCTCGATCATCTCTGTCGTGTTCTTCGTCGCGTTCTTCAGCTTGGCGGTCTACTACGGTATCTCGTACGTAGAGAACCCGCTGCTTGTCGGGCTCCAATGCGGCTTGCTCGGCGTCGCCAGTGGGCAATTCGGTACGCTGGTGACCAAACGGAAGCGTACGCGTGCGGCCTGACAGTGCGTTAGGCCTCAGGGAGGATCTTATGCGCTACGGACTTGCGCTCTTCTTCAGCTTGCTACCGTTCGGCGTGGGTGCTTCGGACGTGCCAATGCACTTGATGTCCACCGCCAACATAACCTGCAGCACATACCTTTCCCTTCCTCCGGGTGACGAAACCGAAAAGCTCGAGTACTGGGTAGCGGGTCGCATCGTCGCCATCGTTCCTGCCACCTTCCAATCCAGCTTGGCCAGAATTCCGTTTCGTCAGATGCAACAGGATCTTCGAACGTGCTGCCAAGGCGCAGAGCTTGCCACCTTATTCGAAGCTTCGGCTGTTCTCGCCTTCAACTATCAAGGTGGCGGCGGTGAGCCCTAACATTGCGTTCAAGCCAACATCGTTCCGCAGGCCGGCCCTGGCGGCAGGGCCATGAAAGTCCTGCGCGTCGTCGCCAACATTGAAGCTCCTGATCCTGCAGCGGCCCAGGCCTTCTATCAGGATCTACTGGGCCTGGACCTACTGATGGATCACGGATGGATCCAGACGTTCGGTTCAAGCCAGGAGATGACTGTTCAAATCAGCGTTGCATCGCAGGGTGGCTCTGGCACGCCGGTTCCCGACCTGTCCGTTGAGGTCGATGATCTATCCAGTGCTTTGAGCAGGGCCCGGCAAGCTGGTATCGACATCGAGTACGGACCTGTGGAAGAGCCGTGGGGCGTTCGTCGCTTCTATGTGCGCGACCCCTTTGGTAGGCTCCTCAATGTCCTTGAGCATTTGTGAACGGCCCGCCCAACGCAAGGGCGTTGCCGTTGGGCTAGCAGCGGGGTGGCACCTATGACCGGCGTCATCAGCCGCCACAACGCCGAGCATTACATCTGGGGTGGCGACTGCGATGGCTGGCACCTGCTCAAGTCGCCGGGATTGAGCGTGATCCAGGAGCGCGTGCCTCCTGGCCGGCGTGAGGTTCGGCACTACCACCGGCACGCCTACCAGTTCTTCCATGTCCTCTCCGGCGTCGCAACGCTCGAGGTTGACGGCCGGATCGTGCAGCTCGGCCCCGGCGAGGGATACCCGGTTCCGCCGGGGCTGCCGCACCAACTCGCCAACGACGGCACGGAGGACCTGGAGTTCCTCGTCGTGTCCGCGCCGCCGAGCCATGGCGACCGCGTGTGATGCGGCTGTTCGAAGTCATTCGCTGGGGCAACGACTCCGACGACCCGCTGACCGGCGACCCCGAGAGGATAGTCATGCGTGCTTTGTCGCTGATGTTCCTGACAACACTTCTATCGGCTTGTGCGCACCAAAGCGGGCGGAAATCGTCATGAGTAAGCTAGCCGCTGTCTGCTCGGGGAGCCGCGTTGTATCGGACGAAATGTTTCGCGCCGGCATCGTTCCGCAGGCTGGCCCAGGCGGCAGGTAAAGCTTGCCACCCGGCCCACCCCGCTGCACGATGCGGCTCAACTTGAGTGTTGGGCAGCTATGGAGTGTTGGCTCCAATCATCGGATCTCTCCTGGCGGGCTTTGCGAGCAGACGTCGGCTCCGTGCTCGACTCCCTCCAGGCGCACGATTGGCTGACTGAGGATGCTTCCATGCGGGAGCGAGAGGAAAGCGGCCTGGATGCTTGCCCAGCGGGGATTGGCATGGTCCGTGGGGACGGCCAGATTCTTCATGTGTGCCCTGGACCAACGACGGCCTTGGTCCACCACCACTTTCCAAGCAGGGTTCTGGGGTTCCTGTGGCGGCGCACCGTGACCAGGACAGTCATGGACATGCCACTGCACCACGTCCCCAGGCTGATTCGAACCTTCTTCAGCGGCGGTGCGGTCGCACTCGAACGCAGTGTTGGGCGGCTCCGCGAAGCTGCCAAGACCTCATGAGCCCGAAACCCACCATAGCCCTGGTGATCGCCGGGCTTTCGTTCGCCACCGGCGCGATCGCCCAGTATTACTGGCCTGGCGCCTCCCAGTCCCCGATCGACTGGTTCCATGTGATTAGCGGAGCCGTCCTTCTCTTTGCCTGGTATCGGATCGATTCAAAGCAGCGTGGCTACAAGACCTCCCCTTGGCTGGACGCCGGCGTTTTTGCAATTGCCATTGTCGGGCTGACCTACTACTTCTTCAGGTCTCGAGGCGCCAAGTCGGGGGCGATTGCGACGCTGCTGTTCCTTGCCGCCATGCTGGCGGCCGGCATGCTTACCTTGGCTGGCCAGTACGCTACGTACTATGCCGTGCAGGTCTAGCATGCAAACCTTGATCGTTCGCATCCCATTCCTGTTAGGCGTCAGCTGCGTGCTGCTGCTGGTCATTTCCCTGCTGTACCGCTCATTGGTGCAGCCGAATTGGCTGCCCGCTCCAGGCGAGCCCTATGGCGTTGCCGACGTTCTCGAGGGCCTGCTGTGGTTTGCGGTCCTGGGACTGTCCGTTGCCTGCCTCGCCCTATCCGTAGTCCTTGCCCTGCCCTCCCGCTTCCGTGATATGCGCGGCGCGATTCGCATGCTCGCAATTGGCATTGGCGTCCCATTGGCCGCCTACCTGATCTATCCTCACCTGCCGCTTGTTCGGCTCGGCGGGGCCTGACGATGCGGCTTGCATTGGAGTGTCACGTTTCAAGGGGAGCTCATGGGGGACCTGATCTTCTTCGGTGTGGTGCTGTTGCTCCTGGTGTTCTTCTGCTTTATCGCCTTTTCGAGGCGCGGCAAGAACATGTTCCTGATAGGAGTTCTAAGCCTGGCGCCGGTTGGGGCAGCACTCGCCTGTGCCGACCCTCCGAAGACCGCCTTCAGGGACATCGTGTCGGCCGCTCCCAACGTCTTCGTTTTCCAGGTGACGAGCGCGTCCTACATCCGCGAGCCATTGGGCGGCGCCGCCTACACGGAATACATCGTCGCCCACATCCGGGTTGTGGATTCACTGAGGGGTGATGGCGCTTCGTTCAAACGCATCAGGTACAGCTTCCGCAACTGCGGATCCATACGCATGAGCGTAGGCCAGGTCTACCTGGCGGCCACATCGCAAAGCGGACCGGAGCTGCATCCGTGGGGCACGGATGTGGCACTGCTCGACCTCACCCGTGACCACTACCATGAGGACCTCAAACGGTCGCCCGCGGTGGACGTGGTGAAGTCAATCATCCGCGGCGAGCCGGTACCGGACGACTTTCCGAGGGATGATCTGGTTTCGCCCCTGGAGGTCTATCCAACGCCCCCTCCTCCATCTCAGAGGTAATAGCGGTGGCCAACAATGCATTGAAGCCGAAATTGCATCGCCTTGGCAGCGTGGTCCTTGCAGCAGTGCTAGCCGGGTGCGCTTCGTCTCCCGCCATGGGTCTTACGGTCATGGTCTCCGATGTCTTTCCCGAGGACCGGGGCGCCCCCTGACAGAAAAGGCTATAAGGGTGAGTAAAGAATGCTCAGCTTCCTGTACGTCCTGTCCCTCCTGTCGTTCGTGGCTATCGGTCCCCTGTATGTGATGGCATTCACGGCGCTGCACGACTTCGGCAAAGGCTTCCAGCGACTGCATCCGCATCTCTATACCCGATTGATAGGTGCCGATCCGCCCTCCTTTCTTTCGCCGGGGCGCACTACCAAGTTGTTTCGAGCCATCCAATCGGGGAAGTACCTTGGTGAGCCGATCTCCCCGGATCTCCTGGCCATCTACCGCAACACACGCAAATACGTGCTGGCTGCGCTGACCTGCTTCATCGTGCTGCTGTTCTCATTGCTCATCGTGGATGCGATCACCGATGGGTCGCGATAGGAGCCGTCGCAGGCCTGGCAATGCGTCCGGAGAACCGCACTTGAGTGGCCCTGCCAGCATGCAGCAGGCAATCGCGACCTTGCTCCATCATTACGCGACGGTCACGAATGGCGAGAGCGCGCTTTTCCCGGAGACGCTGGCGCAGATCTCCGAAATCCATGGCGTAGCCATCCCGGAGTTCTGCGACGCATTCGCACTTGCCGTAGCGGAGCGCCTAATCGGCGGAGAACTCGATGCCGATGGTGCGGAGTTCGCCATGGACGACCTCCTCGATGCTGCTGACTACTCGCTCCCGCCATTCGCTCGCGCGGTGTTCGACCTCACGGACTGCCAGGAGGCTCCCCGGAAGAGGTCGCCAGGCTCCTGCACGATCACATGGCCAGGGGGGTTGCCTGACGGGGCGTACAGGCCGCAGGATGGGGCCGACAGCGTGTTCTGACCTGGGAGGGACTCCGCAGTGCCGAGCAAGAACCGCATCATCGACCTGGACCGGGCGTCACGGAGCCTGTCGGGCTTCGTCTTCGCAGGCTGCCTCGGCGGCCTGCTGTTCGGGGTGGCCTTCGGCGGCATCGCTTCCGGCGTCGCCGGCGGGCTGCTGCTGGCGCCCCTGCTCTGGCTCGGCTACGTGGGAGTGGTCGCCCGGCCATGACCGGACCCGCCCCCTCCGTCACGCTGTGCGGGCAATCGGTGCCTTGCCAGCACGTCTGCGCCTTCGTCTCGTCCACCGACGAGCAGTACCGGATCCTCAATCCGTACTTCCGCGAGGGGCTGGAGGCCGGCGAATCGCTGGTCACCATCGTCGAGGCGGACTTCCACGACGAGCACCTGGAGCGGATGCGCGCGGGCGGCGATGCGGACTGGGTGCTGCGCAACCTGCAGACCACGGACGAGCTGATGGCGTACGAGGCCAAGGTGAACCTGCTCGCCCCGCAGTACGACTGCTCGCTGCTCTGCGTCTACAACGTCAACGCCTGCAGCGGCCAGGTCGTGGCCGATGCGTTGGCCACGCACTCGCACGTGGTCCTGGGCGAGCAGGTCCGCGCCAATCCCTTCTACGTCGAGCCGCTCGACTTCCTCAAGTCGGTGGCGCTGCGGCGGACCCATCCGGCGCCGATCCGGGCCGCGTAGCGGGGGCGACGGATGACGCAGGAGCGGATCCGCCGGCTGAAGTTCGCGAAGATCCACCCGCTGTACGTGCAGAAGGCGGAGCGGAAGGGACGCACGCGGGACGAGGTGGACGAGGTCCTGCGCTGGCTGACCGGCTACAGCCAGGCCGGCCTGCAGCGACAGATCGACCAGGAGACCGATCTCGAGACCTTCTTCGACCAGGCACCGGCGTTCCATCCCAACGCAGCGCTCATCAAGGGCGTGGTCTGCGGCGTGCGGGTGGAGGAGATCGAGGATCCGCTGATGCGCAAGGTCCGCTACATGGACAAGCTCGTGGACGAGCTCGCCAAGGGCAGGCCCATGGCGAAGATCCTGCGAAAGGAGGCATGACGGGCGCACGTGACGCGGCAATGACCCGGCCCGGCGCATCCTTTCCGGGAGTCAGACAGAGGATCGACCCTATGGCGAACAAGCCCGCCCCCAAGGGCACCAGCGGCAAGAAGCCGCCGGAAGCCGCGGACAGCCACGAGGTGATCGCCGACTGGATCGACGAGGCGATGCCGGGCCTGCAGCCGGTGGTGAAGAAGGTCGACAAGCTGATCCGCGACACCATCGACGGCCTGGAATACGCGGTGAAGTGGAAGAATGCGTTCTACGGGCTGCCGGATCGCGGCTGGATCATCGAGCTGGTGGCCTACGACGTCTCGGTCAACGTCGTGTTCCATGGCGGGAAGAAGCTCGATCCTCCGCCGCCGCTTGGCGAGGGCGATTCCCGCTACATCAAGATCAGGTCGGCCGAGGAAGCCGGATCCGACGAGCTGAAGGCCTGGATCCGGCAGGCCGCCGACGTGCCCGGCTGGAAGTAGCCGCGCGTGCCCGCCTGGCTCGACCTGCTGCAGTGGCCGGCGATGGCGGTCACGCTGTACGCGGCATGGCTGGTGGCCTCGCAGGACAAGCGCCGGCGCGAGCACGGGTTCTGGTGGTTCGTGGCCAGCAACGTGCTGTGGATCGCATGGGGCTGGCAGGCGGCCGCGTGGGCGCTGATCGTGCTGCAGCTGGGGCTGTTCGCGCTCAACCTGCGCGGGGCGTGGAAGAACGATACCGATTGAGCATCGTGTCGCGGCGCTGGCGCCCCCCTACAGGTCGGCGCCGAACGGGATGGCGCGGCGGCGTGCCTCGAGCTTGCCGCGCTGGTCGAGGATCTCGTAGGTGCTGGTGCCATCGGCCTGGCGCGCGAAGCGCAGGTCCAGGCCCGCTTCGCCGACCCGCAGGTTGCGCAAGGTGATCTCCGGGAGCCACTCGGGCAGGCGCGGGTCGAGGTAGAGCACGCCCGAGGGCGCGTGCGCGTACACCCCGAGCATGGCCTGGAGCATGGTCACCACGGTGGACGCGGACCAGGCCTGCGGCACGTTGGCCGCCGGGTAGATCGCCGGGAACGGGTGGTCGTCGTCGCGCGGGTGGCCGGCGAAGCATTCCGGCAGGCGCCGGTACTGGAACAGCGCCGCCGCCTGGAACATCGCGCTGCACACGCGCTCGGCCTCGGCATGGCAGCCGTAGCGGTAGCCGCCGACCACGAACGGGCCGTGCTCCACCGGCCAGATGGTGCCGCGGTGGTAGGCGTAGGGGTTGTAGGCGGGGTGCTCGCTGGACAGCGTGCGGATGCCCCAGCCGCTGAACAGGTCGGGCTGGAACAGGCGTTCCATCACGGTCGGCGCGAGCTCGGCCTCGGCGATGCCCAGCGCCATGCAGTGCAGCGCATTGGAGCCGATCGAGCGCACCTGGCGTCCCTTCGGGTCCAGGCCCATGGCGAAGAAGCCGGCGTCGGGCATCCAGTAGGCCTCGTTGAAGCGCCGCTGCAGTTCCTGCGCCTGGCGGCGCATCGCCCTGGCCTCGTCCTTGCGGCCGAAGTCGCGCAGCACGTCGGCAAGCGCCAGCTTGGCGGCGTAGACGATCGCCTGCTCCTCGCAGGTGGCGACCGGCTGCTCGCACTTGTTGCCGTGCTCGTCCACCAGGGCGTCGCCGGAGTCCTTCCAGGTCTGGTTGTCCATGCCCTGCTCCGAACGCGTGCCGATGGCGTAAAAGCCGCGCTCGTCGCGGGCATGGGTGTCGAGCCAGTGCAGCGCGCGCAGGGCCGGGTCGATCAACGGGGCGACGGCGTCGCGGTCGCCGGTCCACTGCCACAGCTGCGCGACCACGAACGGGTACAGCCCCGAGGCGGTCAGCGAGAAGTAGTCGCGCGCCTTGGGCTTGAAGCGCAGCTTGCCGAGCGGGCCGGTGTGGGCCTCGTGCAGCACGCGGCCCGGCTGCTCGTCGCGCCAGGGGTCGTCGCGGCTGCCCTGGCAGTCGGCCAGCGCCGGCAGCGTGCCGCGCATGATCTCCGGGCCGAGCAGCGCCGACTGCCAGCCGGCGGTCAGCGAATCGCGGCCGAACAGGGCCAGGAACATCGGCAGCCCGGCGGTCACCGTCCACGCGCGCTCGCCGCGATCGAGCCGGTGCAGGCGCAGGGCCGCGAGGTCGCCGCGCGCGCGTTCGAGCGCCTCGATCACCACCGGCGTCAGCGTGCGGCTCTCCGGGGTCTCGAAGTGCGTGGCCTCGTCCTGCCAGGCCTGGTCCCCGCTGCCCGGCCCGTCGCCGTCGCCGTCGCGGGTACGCGTGCAGCACGGCGGCTCGAGCGTGTCGCCGTCCACGATCGCCTTCCAGCTGAAGCAGGCGTGCCAGCGCCCCCGTGGCGGCAGCTCGATGTCGAACCAGATCCGGCGTCCGCGCCTCAGCGGCGGCGAATCGGCTTGCGTGATCGACAACACCAGGCTGCGCTCGGTGCGGGCGGTGCCGCGGTGGCCCTGTTCGTCGTAGGCGTGCTCGGCGCGGTAGTCGAAGCGCAACTCGCCGCCGTCGCCGCTGCGCTTCCAGCGGCGCTTCAGGGTGCCCTTCTGCTTGCGCTCGCCCTGGGTCTCGTCGAGGTCGGCGAAGTCGGCGTCGAGCTCGAAGGACAGGCGGAAGCTGGTGGGCTGCTGCGTGTAGTTGGTGAGGTCCAGGTCCTCGTGCATGCCCTCGCCGACCACGCGGGTGACGCGCAGCTCCAGCGCCTCCTGCGAGGCCGCGCGCACGCCGCCCTCCTCGCCGCCTTCGCCGCCCTGCCCCGGCGCGCGCACGATGTAGTAGCCCATCCAGTGGTCCTGGCGGATGTTGGACACCGCCGCCGGATACGGGCGCTGGCGCCCGATGCGGCAGCGGTACAGGCTGAGCATGCGGGTCTCGTGCACGAACAGGCCCTGCTCCTCGCCCGGCTCGATGAAGCCGTCGCGCTGGGTCGAGAGCACGGTGTCGCCGCGGCTGACCAGCAGCGCGTCGGCGCGCACCTGCAGGCGCGCGATGCTGCGGGCGACGTCGCCGAGCGGCGGGCTCACGCGCCGCCCTCGCCACGCAGCTGCGGCAGCACGCTCGCGCCGAAGGCGTCGATGAACGCCTCCTGCCCGCGGTTGACGTTGTGCAGCAGCAACTGGTCCGCGCCGGACTCGAGGTCTTCCCGCAACCACGCAGCGTGGCGCTGGAGGTCGGAGGAGATGCGTACCGACCCGGCCACGTCCTCGGCGCGCACGAACTTCGCCGCCGCCTCGAACTGCGCCGGCGTGCGCAGGTCCGCGGCGACGCTGCCGTCGAAGATGTTGGTGCGCCATTGCTCGAGCGCGCCGTCGCGCGCGGCGGCCTCGTCGGGCGCCCACGACAGCTTGACCTGCAGGCGCACCGGCTTGCCCTCGCCGCCACCCTCGCGGAAGGCCTGGATGAGCTCGCGCAGTTTGTCGCGCCGCTGCGTCACGGTGATCAGGCCGTCGGCCCAGCCGCCGGCCCAGCGCGCGGTCTCCGGGCTGAGGGCTGCGGCGAACAGCGGCGGCGGTGTGTCGGGCAGGCTGTAGAGCCGGGCGCGGTCCACGACCACCTCGCCGAAGTGGCTGACCTCCTCGCCGCGCCACAGCGCGCGCATCACCTCGGCCGCCTCGCGCAGGCGGGCGTTGCGGCGGTCCTTGGGCGGCCACGGTTCGCCGGTGATGCACTCGTTGAGCGCTTCGCCGCTTCCCACGGCGAGCCAGAAGCGGTCGCCGTGCAGTACCGCGAGGGTCGCCGCGGCCTGCGCGATCACTGCCGGGTGGTAGCGGCCGCCGGGGGCGTTGACCACGCCGAACGGCAGCGCCGTGGTCGCCATCGCCGCGCCCAGCCAGGTCCAGGCGTGGCCGCTGTTTCCCTGCGCGCTGCTCCAGGGGTGGAAGTGGTCCGAGCACATGGCGGCGCCGAACCCGGCCTGCTCGGCGCGCTGGACCAGGCGCAGCAAGGCGTCGGGCGCGAACTGTTCGTGCGAGGCGTGGTAGCCGACCCTGGCCATGGCGCTCAGTCCGCCGCGAAGGCGATGGTGGTCATCAACGCGTTCTCGGCCTGGCGCGAATCCAGGCGCGTGTGCTGGACCACGATCGGCACGTCCGACTCGATCACGCTGGCGAACGGAGTGTCCTTCGGGATCGGTTCCGGATCCTCGAGCGCGTTGAAGCGCAGGTGGTCCGTACGCCGCGGCGCCACGGTGACGGTGTACGGGCCGGCCGGCTCGCGGTCGGCGAAGAACACGGTGATGCGCACCGTGGCCTCGCTGTCGCCGGCATTGAGGATGCAGCAGGTCTCGTGGCTTTCCAGTTGCGGCGCGGGGCCGTTGCTCCAGGCCGGGATGTAGCCTTCGGCGATCGCCCAGCGCTTGCGTCCGATCGGGTCCATGCGCGGAGCATTGCAGGGCCCGTGCGCAGGCGGCGTCATGACGCAGGCAAAAAAAAGCCCCGCCGGGGCGGGGCTTCGGCCGGGCGTGCCCGGCGCTACATTTGGGGTTACGCGGTGACGGGTTCCACGCCTGCCGCCTGCGCGCCCTTCGGGCCCTGCTGGACCTCATAGCTCACGCGCTGGCCTTCCTGCAGACTGCGGAATCCCTTCGAGTTGATCGCCGAATAGTGCACGAACACGTCGGCGCTGCCGTCCTCGGGAGCGATGAAGCCGAACCCCTTGGCGTCGTTGAACCACTTCACGGTGCCGTACTGCATATCGCTGCTGACCTCGTCCTGGATGGTATGCGTGCGTGGCGCGTGGGGCAGCCGGCGCACGGGCCGAGTATGCAAAGCCGTGGGGCGGCTTGCAATCACCCCGCCAGCAGGGCTTGGACGATCCGTGACACGCGGCCGGTGGCGGACGCGACATTGGCCAGCACCTCGTCCAGGGTGATGGCCTCGTCCGGATCGGGCCCGGCGCCGGCCGCCCAGTTGGCGACGATGGCGAGGCAGGCGTACTCCAGGCCGAGCTCGCGGGCGAGCCCGGCCTCGGGCATCCCGGTCATGCCGACGAGGTCGCAGCCGTCGCGGCGCATGCGCGCGATCTCGGCCTTCGTCTCCAGGCGCGGGCCCTGGGTGGCGCCGTAGCAGCCGCCGTCGGCCACCGGGACGCCGGCGCGGCGCGCGGCCTCGAGCAGCTCGCGGCGCAGCGCCGCGGTGTAGGGCTCGCCGAAGTCCACGTGCAGGACCTCGGTGCCCGGCTCCTCGCACAGGGTGGAGATCCGGCCCCAGGTGTAGTCGATGAGCTGGTCCGGGCAGCCGAGGGCGCCGGGCGGGTAGCCGGCGCCGATGCCGCCGACGGTATTGAGCGCGAGCACCCTGCGGGCGCCCGCTTGTTGCAGTGCAGCGAGATTGGCCCGGTAGTTGATGCGGTGCGGTGGCACGCCGTGGCCCTCGCCGTGGCGGGCGAGGAAGGCCACCCGGCGGCCGGCCAGCGTGCCCACGCGCACCGGGCCCGAGGGCTGGCCGTAGCGGGTCTCCTGCTCGATGGTCTCGACGTCGGCGAGCTCGGCCAGGGCGTAGACCCCGGTACCGCCGATGATGGCGAGGTCGATGGGCTGGCCGTCGGCGGAGGTGGTCATAGCGCGTAGATCGCCGGCAGGTTGCGGCCCTGCTCGTGGTAGTCCATGCCGTAGCCGAACACGTAGCGGTCCGGGACCTCGAGGCCGGCGTAGTCGGCGCACAGGCCGGCGACGCAGCGGTCGTGGGTCTTGGTGACCATGGCCGCGATCCGGACCTCGCGCGCGCCCTGCCCGTCGCACCAGGCGCGGACCGCGGCGAGGGTGTGGCCCTCGTCCACGATGTCGTCCAGCAGCAGCACGCGGCGGCCGCGCAGCGGGGTCGCCGGGCGGTGCTTCCAGGCCAGCTCGCCGCCGGTGGTGGCGCCGCGGTAGCGGGTGGCGTGCAGGTAGTCGAGCTCGGCGTCGAAGCCGCGCGCGCCCACCGCCAGCGCCAGCCGCGCCGCGAACGGCAGGCCGCCGTGCATAACGGTCAGGAACAGCGGGCGGCGTTCCGGGCCGGTGGCGTCGAGCGCCGTGTAGTCGGCGACGATGCGTTCGGCCATGGCCTCGATGGCGGCCTCGATGGTGGCGCGGTCGTGGATCAGCTCGGCGCGCTGCATCGCCTCGGCGAGCGGCGGCATGGTCCCGGTCGTCGGCTTGCTCATGCGAGTCCGCCTTCCAACCGGTCGCGGGCATCGTCGTAGCGGGTATCGGCGAGCAGTCCGTCCCAGGCCATCGGGCCGCGGCCGATCAGCCCGATCAGCGCGGCGGTGTTGAGCCGGCGGCCCTCGACCGCGGCCAGCGAATCCTCGACCAGCTCCGGATGGCAGACCAGCACCACGTCGCAGCCGGCGTCCAGGTGGGCGTGGATGCGCGCCCCCACGCCGCCGGCGGAGAACGCCGCGGCCATGCCGATGTCGTCGGAGAACACGACGCCGCGGAAGCCCAGCCCCCCGGAAGCATGGTCGCTGCGCAGGATGTCCTCGATCCAGCGCTTCGAATAGCCGGCCGGTTCCGGCGCGACCCGCGGGTAGACCACGTGCGCCATCATCACCGCGTCGGCCCCGGCCTGGATTCCGGCGACGAACGGGACCAGGTCGAGCGCGCGGATCTCCTCCAGCGGGCGGTCGTCCACCGCGTCGTCGACGTGGGTGTCCTCGAGCACCGAGCCGTGGCCGGGGAAGTGCTTGAGGGTCGCGGCCATGCCGGCCTCGTGCATGCCTTCGACGTAGGCGCGGGTGAAGGCCGCGACCACTTCGGGATCTGGCGAGAACGCGCGGTCGCCGATGGCGCGGTTGCCGCGGCCGAGGTCGACCACCGGCGCGAAGCTCAGGTCCACGCCGCTGGCGCGCACTTCGCTGGCCATCAGCCAGGCGTGCTCGCGCGCGAGCTGCAGCGCGTGCTCGCGGTCGGCGGCATAGAGCTTGCCGAAACCCTCGAGCGGCGGCAGCGCGGCGTAGCCCTCGCGGAAGCGCTGCACGCGGCCGCCCTCCTGGTCCACGCAAATGAGCTGCGGGCGCGGCGCGCCCTCGCGGATCGCCTGCGACAGCTCGGCGACCTGCGCCTTCGAGGCGAAGTTGCGGGCGAACAGGATCACGCCGGCGCAGGCGTCGTGCTGCAGCCAGTCGCGTTCCTGCGGGGTGAGTTCGGTGCCGGCTATGCCGATTACGAGCATTGGTTGTCGCGGCGCTAGCGCCGCTCCTACAGGGTTGGAGGGGTAAAGACTGCGATGGATTCTACGTGGGCGGTGTGGGGGAACATGTCCATCACGCCCGCGGCCTGCAGGGTCCAGCCGCGCTCGTTGACCAGGTAGCCGGCGTCGCGGGCCAGCGAGCCGGGGTGGCAGCTCACGTAGACGATGCGCTTCAGCCCCTTGAGCGGGAACTGGCGCAGCACCTCGATCGCGCCCGAGCGCGGGGGGTCGAGCAGCAGGCGGTCGAAGCCGCCGCGCATCCAGGGTTGGCCGGACAGGTCCTTCGCGAGGTCGGCGGCGTGGAAGCTGGCGCCGGGGAGATCGTTGTGGGCGGCGTTGTCGCGCGCGCGCCGGACCAGGCCGGCGTCGCCCTCCACCCCGACCACCTCGGCGGCGGTGCGCGCCAGCGGCAGGGTGAAGTTGCCGAGCCCGCAGAACAGGTCGAGCACGCGTTCGCCCGGCTGCACGTCGAGCAACTCGATCGCGCGCCGGATCATGCGCGCGTTGAGCCCGGCGTTGACCTGGATGAAGTCCAGCGGCTGGAACAGCAGTTCGACGTCCCAGTCCGGCAGGCGGAACGCGAGCCGCGGATCGTCCGGCCACAACGCGTGCACGGAGTCCACGCCGCCCGGCTGCAGGAAGATGGCGACGCCGTGTTCGCGGCCGAACGCAACGAGGCGCTCGCGGTCGCCGTCGGACAGCGGCTGCAGGTGGCGGAACACCAGCGCCACCCCGCGGAAACCAGGCGACGGATCGCCGGCGATGAACTCGACCTGCGGGATGTCGCGGCGCGCGTCCATCGCGTCCACCAGCGCGGCGAGCGCGGCGACCTTCGTGCCTACCAGCGGGATTACGGTGTGGCACTCGGCGAGGTCGGCGACGAAGCGCGGATCCTGCTCGCGGAAGCCGACCAGGGTCTTGCCCTTCTTCTCCACCCGGCGCACCGAGAACCGGCCCTTGCGGCGGTAGCCCCAGGCGGTGTCCACCAGCGGCTCGAGCACCGCCTTCGGCGCGACGTGGCCGATGCGCTCGAGGTTCTCCAGAAGCACGCGCTGCTTGGCGTGGATCTGCTTCGTTTCGTCCAGGTGCTGCAGCGCGCAGCCGCCGCAGGTGCCGAAGTGGACGCAGCGCGGCGCCACCCGGTCGGGCGAGGCCTGCAGCACCTCGAGCGTGCGCGCCTCGTCGAAGCTGCGCTGGCGCCCGGTCTGTTGCACCAGCACCCGTTCGCCGGGCAGCGCGCCGGCAACGAACACGGTCTTGCCGGCATGCGCATGCCCTTCCGGCCTGCGGGCGACGCCGCGGCCGTCATGGCTCAGGTCGGTGATCTCGAGTTCGAAGGGCGTCTGGTCGATGCGTGCCAAGTCGGGACTACTTCTGCTTCCAGTTGCCGCTCGCGTCCTGGTACCACCAGCCCGGACGCGCGCTCTCGATCCACTGCTGCGCGAACACGCGGCGGATCTGCGACTCCCATTCCGGGTGGCCGTTGGCGACCGCGATCTCGCGGTACACGGCCTTGCGGTCGCGGTTGTCGTCGGCGACGGCGTTGTTGACCGCGACCCGGTCCTTGAGCGCGAGCTTGCCGGCATCGCGGACCACGATCATGCCGTCGTTGCCGAAGCCGAGCGCGCCGGCGTCGAAGGCCGCGCGCAGTGTGGAGGAGAAGCGGGCCTCCATGCGCGACTGGATCGCCTGGATCGCGGGCGTGCGGATGGTGATGTCCGGCTGCGACTGGGCGCGGGCCTGGCCGATGCCGAGCAGCATCCACGGGTCGAACGACCCAGCGCCCTCGAACGACGGGCCGCCGTGCGCACGCGGCTGCAGCAGCGCCATGCCGCCGTCGTTTCCGTTGTCGGCAGGCGGGTTCTCGTCGATCACCTTCTCGACGAACTCGCGCGCGGCTTCCTTGGCCTCGGCGGCCGGGAAGTAGACGTTGATGGTGACGCAGGCGGTGAGCACCAGCGCGGCGGCGAAGGGCAGTCCGATCCAGGGTTTCATCCGGGGTCTCCTCGACCTAGGGGAAATGCTGCGGTTGCTTGTCATTGTACGACCGGGGCGACCTCGCCCTGGGCGACGTCGGCCAGCCGCTCGAGCAGGACCGGCCAGTCCACGAGGCGGTTGTAGCCGACGACGTTCAGGTTCGGCAGGCCGGCGCCACGCACGATGATGAAGCCCGGGCCTGAACCAGGGCTGGCGGGCGGTGCCGGCTCCAGCCCGCCCATCAGGCAGACGGTGTTGCGCAGCTCGCAGGAAATGCCGATGCGGCGGTAGCCGAAGTCGTCGAAAAAGGCGAGCAGGCGCCCCTGCAGGCTGCCGGCGAACGAGGCGTCACCGACGCTGGAGATGTTCTGCACCGCGCGCTGGCTGATGCGCTGGCGCACGCCGGCGGCGCGCGCGGCGTCGCGGTCGGTGTGCAGCTCGGCGTCGAAGGCGGTCGCGGTCCAGTCCACCAGGCGCAGGCCGGCGATGCGGCCGTCGAGCTTGCCGCTGATGCTGCCGAAGTCGAACACCCCGGTGAGCGACTGCAGGTCGATGTCGTCCAGCATCAGGTCGGCGCTGAGCGAGGGCGCGACCCCGAACGGGCGTTCGAGCGCGAGCGCGGACACCTGCACGGTGCCGCCGAACAGCTGCATCGCCAGGCCGCCGTCGAACTGCAGGCGGCCGTCCTCGTACCAGGCACGCGGGATGTTGCCGCTGAGCGCGCCGGTGAACTCGGGCAGGTCCAGCGCGGCCGCGATCGCAGCGATGTCCAGGCGATCGAGCGCGAGCCCGAACTCCGCGCGCATCGGGGCGCCGGCCGCGGGGGGCCGCAACACCAGGCCGTCCACGGTGACGTGGCCGCCGAACGCGGGCAGCGTCACCGCCTCGCGCAGGCGGATCTCGCCGTGGCCGCTGGACAGCGGCAGGGTCGCGGCGGAGAACGGCAGCCCGTACAGCTCGCCGCCGCGCCAGCGCAGTTCGCTCGCCACCGGCGCGCCGGCGGAGAAGCGCGGCGTGCCGGACAGGCCGTCGAAGCGGAAGCGGCCGCGCGCGTCGGCGAGGCCGATGTCGCGCAGGTCGGCGACGGCTTCCTGCAGGGCGCCGCCGGCGATGCGCAGGCTGGCGTCGAGGGCGCCGGTCATCTCCATGTCGCCGAGGCCGGCGAGGCCGAGCCAGCCGGACAGATAGCGGTCGCGCAGCGGCGCGATGTCGTTGCTGTGCAGGTCCACCTGCAGCGCCTGCAGGGTGGCGTCGGCGCCGAGCGAGGCGCTGCCTTCGGCAATCAGCACTTCGCCGTCGCGCCAGGCGAAGCGCGGCACCTCCCAGCCGCCGCTGCCTTCGCGTTGCGCGTCCACCGCGATCGCCACCGGCGTCTCCGGAAGCGCGATGTAGGTATTGCCCATCAGCAGCTCGCCGCCGTGCAGGGCGCCGTCCACGGTGAACGCGGACCAGCCGGCGCGGCTGCGGTAGTCCAGCGCCATGCGCCCGCCGATGCCCTGGGCCGCGATGCTCGCGTCCGGGGTTTCCAGCGCGAGCCCGGCGACCTCGAGCGTGCCCGTGACCTGCAGCGGGCGATCCTCGGATGCGCGGATCAGCAAGCTGCCGTCGAGGGTGCCGTCCTGCAGCCGCCCCGCCTCCCAGGCCTGCGCCAGCAGCGCCTGCGCCCAGGTGGCCGGCACCGCGAGCAGGTCGATGCGGGTGTCGTCGGGGGTGGCGGCATCGCGGTGCAGGCTGAGGCGACGGTTGCCGCTGGCCAGCAGCGCGTCGGTGTCGTCGCCAGTGAACGCGACCGCGAGGCGCAGCGGCGCACCGTTGCCGCTGCGCACGGTGCCGTCGCAGCGCCAGCCGTCGCCGAGGCGCTGCAACGGACAGCGCCAGGCGAGGTCGCGGTAGCGGTAGCCGAGGTCGGGGGCGTCCACGCGCGCGGCGTGCAAGCTCAGTTCGCCGCTGTCGGCGCCGGGCACCCAGGCCAGGCGCACGCGCACGCCTTCCAGTGTTGCCACGGCGGTCACCACGCGCGCGATGCTGGCATCGGCCACGCGTGCCTGCGCGCGGCCCGGCATCGGCCACGCCGCTACCGTCGCGGCCAGCGCGGACAGCAGTGCTAGGGTTGGCAGTCGCCACGCGGACATGGGCGCAGCATACCGGGGGGCATGGAGCCAACGATGACGCCACGCATACTGCTGGTCGAGGACGATCCGGCCAGCCGCGCCTTCCTGGCGGCGGCCGCGGCCACCCTGCCCGCGCGGGTCACCGAGGCGGGGGGATGCGCGCAGGCGCAGGCGCTCGCCGCCGGCGAAGCATTCGACCTGTGGCTGCTGGACGCGCAGCTCGGCGACGGCGACGGCGCGACGCTGCTGGCGGAGCTGCGCGCCCGGCATCCGGGCACGCCGGCGCTGGCGCACACCGCGGCGAAAGACGCGCGGGTGTTCGAAGACCTGCGCGCCGCCGGCTTCGATGCGGTGGTGGCCAAGCCGCTGTCCTCCGCCGCGCTGCGCGAGGCGCTGCGCCGCCTGCTCGGCGAGCGCTGCGGGGACTGGGACGACGCTGCCGCGCTGGAAGCGCTCAACGGCAACGCCGGCCATGTGCAGGGCCTGCGGCGCCTGTTCCTGTCGGAACTGCCGGCGCAGGCCGAGGCGGTGGCACGCTCGCTGGGGGCGGGCGACGTCGCCGGCGCGGCCGCGGTCCTGCACCGCCTGCGCGCGAGCTGCGGCTTCGTCGGCGCGGCACGGCTGGGCGACGCGGTGCTGCTGCTCGAGGCCGCGCCGACCGATGCCGCCGCCCTCGCCCGCTTCCAGGCCGCGGTACGCGCCTTGCTCTGAGCGCCCGCTCCTACAATGGGGCATGCGCATCGTCGGCGAGCCCGCCTTCATCCTGCACGCCCGCCCGTGGCGCGAGAGCAGTCTGCTGGTCGAGGCGCTGACCGCGACCCACGGCCGCCTGGGGCTGCTCGGGCGCGGCGTGCGCGGGCCGAAGCAGCACGCCCTGCGCGCCGCGCTGCAACCGCTGCAGTGCGTGCGCCTGGATGCGGTGCAGCGCGGCGAGCTGGCCCAGCTGCGCAACGCCGAAGCGCTGGACGCGGCACCGCAACTCGCCGGCGAGGCGGCGCTGGCGGCCTTCTACGTCAACGAGCTGGTGCTGCGGCTGGCGCCGCGCGGCGACCCGCAGCCGGAACTGTTCGACGCCTATGCGCGGATGCGCGCGCGCCTGCGCGGCCACGGCCCGCTGGCGTGGACGCTGCGCCGCTTCGAGCACGAGCTGCTGGGGGCGCTCGGCGTCGGCTTCGACTTCCTCGAGGACGGCGACGGCCAGCCGATCGATCCGGCCGCGCGCTACCGCATCGATCCCGAGCACGGGCCGCGACGGCTGCTGTCGGACCGCGGCCACGGCGACCGCAGCGATGCCGCCACCGGGCGCGCGCTGCTGCTGCTGGCGGAATCCGGGGACACGCCTCCCGAAGCCGAGGACCTGGCCGGGCTGCGGCGCGCGCTGCGCCCTGTGCTGGCGCACCAGCTCGGCGGGCGGCCGCTGAAGTCCTGGGAGCTGATGGGCGACCTGGGAAGGCTGGTGAGGCCGGTGTAGGAGCGGCGCTGGCGCCGCGACCGGGGAAGAGCTCGCCGCCATGGCGGCTCCCACTGTCGCGGCGCGAGCGCCGCTCCTACAGGTCAGTCGTGGTAGCCGAGGGTGCGCAGGGCGGCTTCGTCGTCGGACCAGCCGGCGCGCACGCGCACCCAGGTCTCGAGGAACACCTTGGCGCCGAACAGCCGTTCCATCTGTTCGCGCGCGCGGCTGCCGATCTCGCGCAGGCGGGCGCCGCCCTTGCCGATCACGATCGCCTTCTGGCCGTCGCGCTCGACCCAGATCACGGCGCCGATCCGGTACAGCGGGCCGTGCCTGCCGGGTTCCTCGGCGAAGCTCTCCACTTCCACCGTGGTCGCGTACGGCAGCTCCGCGCCGAGCTGGCGCATGAGCTGCTCGCGCAGCAGTTCGCCGGCGAGGAAGCGCTGGCTCTTGTCGGTGATCTCGTCCTCGCCGTACAGCGGCGGCTGCTCCGGCAGCAGCTCCAGCAACGACGCGACCAGCGACTCCAGGCCCTGGCGCTTGAGCGCGGAGACCGGGTGCACGGAGGCGAAGCTGCGCTCGCGCGTGGCCTCGCCCAGGTAGGGCAGCAGCGCGGCCTTGTCCTTGATCCGGTCCACCTGGTTGACGGCGAGCACCACCGGCACGCCGGCTTCGCGCAGCGCCTCGTAGGCGAGCGTGTCCTCCTCGTCCCAGCGCCCGGCCTCGACCACCAGCAGCGCGGCGTCCACGCCTTCGAGGGCGCCGCGCGCTGCGCGGTTCATCCAGCGGTGCATGGCCGAGGCGGTGGAGCTGCCGAGACCGCGGTGCAGCCCGGGCGTGTCCACCAGCACGAGCTGGCCGTGCGGGAAGGTGGCGATCCCGAGCAGGCGGTGGCGCGTGGTCTGCGGGCGGTTGGAGACGATGCTGACCTTGGCGCCAACGAGCGCGTTGACCAGGGTCGACTTGCCGACGTTGGGGCGGCCGATGACGGCGACGTGGCCGGCGCGGTGGGCGGGATCGGTCATGCGGGCATTGTAGGAGCGGCGCTCGCGCCGCGACAGCGGTTCCTGCACGGGTCGCGGCGCCAGCGCCGCTCCTACAGGAGCTGGGCGAGGATCGCCTCGGCGGCCTGTTGTTCGGCGGCGCGGCGCGAGTGGGCGGCACCCTCGGCGGCGAGCGGGGGCTCGGCCAGGGTGCAGGCGACGTGGAAGGTCTTGTGGTGCTCCTCGCCGCTCTCGGACAGGAGGGTGTAGGCCGGCAGCGGCAACTGCCGGCCCTGCAGCCACTCCTGCAGGCGGGTCTTGGCGTCCTTGCCGACCTGGTGCAGCGGCGGCAGCGCGTCGAGCAGCGGCTCGTACCAGGCGAGCACGCGCGCGCGGCAGGCGTCGAAGCCGGCGTCGAGGTAGATCGCGGCGACCAGCGCCTCAAGCGCGTCGGCCAGGATCGAGTCGCGCCGGTGCCCCCCCGACTTCATCTCGCCCGGCCCGAGGATCAGGCGCGCGCCCACGTCCATGCCGCGGGCGATGCCGGCCAGCGCGGACTCGCGCACCAGTTCGGCGCGCGCGCGGGTCATCGCGCCCTCGTCGGCGCGCGGCCAGCGCGCGTGCAGCTGCTCGGCCACGAACAGGTTGAGCAACGCGTCGCCGAGGAACTCCAGGCGTTCGTTGTGCGGGCTACCGGCGCTGCGATGGGTCAGCGCCTGGCGCAGCAACGCCGGGTCCGCGAAGCGGTGCCCCCCGAAGCCGTCCGGCGGCGCCGCGCCCGTCATCGCCCGGCTCAGTCCGGGCCGCGGTTGGTCAGGTCCTCGGTCGCGGAGAACTTTCCGACGACGTCGAGGTTGTAGATCAGCGGCTTGCGCACTTCGTAGTTGACCGACATCTTCCAGCCGTTGCCGACGCGCTCGATCTTCACGTGCGCGGGCTTCACGTTCTCGGCATAGCTGATGTAGAGCCGGCGGAAGAACAGGTCCTGGATCTTGCCCGGATCGCGGTTGGCGATGCCCGGCTCCTGCTGCAGGCCCTTGAGCGCCTGCTTCACCGCGTAGTACTCGGAATACATCGGCACCAGGCGCATGGCGATGTAGGCGAAGAAGCCCACCAGCGCCAGCACGATGATGAAGCCGATCAGGGTCATGCCGCCTTGCTTGCGCCTCATTGCCTCTCCCCCAGTGCGTGAAGGCTATGGAATGTCGCTGCCGATCCGGTCGAAGTCGACCCCGCCGGCGCTGCCGTCCCAGTGCATCCACACCAGGAAGGCCTTGCCGCGCAGGTTCTCCTCCGGCAGGAAGTGCATGCCGTCGGGCCAGAAGCGGCTGTCCTCGCTATTATCACGATTGTCGCCCATGACGAAATAGTAGCCGGGCGGCACCTGCCATTCGCCCTCGCCCTGCATGAAAAAGGGCACGTCGTCACGTTCCAGGACCGGGTGCGGGCGCCCGGGAAGCTGTTCGAACAGCAGGTGGGCGCCGGTGGCCTCGGCGCCGCGGCCCTTGCCGACGTAGCGGCCGCCGTCCACGTACCGCAGCGCCTCGCCGTTGATGTACACGGTGTTGTCGCGGTACGCGATGGTGTCGCCGGGCAGCCCGATCACGCGCTTGATCCAGTCCTGCTTCGGATACTGCGGCGGGTGGAACACCACCACGTCGCCGCGCTCCGGCTCGCCGATCTCGACGATCTTGTGATTGTTGATCGGCAGGCGCAGGCCGTAGGCGAACTTGTTGACCAGGATGAAGTCGCCGATCAGCAGGGTCGGCATCATCGAGCTGGACGGAATGCGGAACGGCTCGGCGACGAAGCTGCGCAGGCACAGCACCGCGGCCAGCACCGGGAAGAACGCGCGCGAGTAGTCCACCAGCACCGGCTCCTTCGCCTCCAGCAGGCCGGCGCGCGACTCGCGCTGCTTGCGCCACCACAGCTTGTCCAGCAGCCACACCAGGCCGGTGAACAGGGTGAGTACCACCAGGGCGATTTCGAACCAGCGCATGCGGCTTCCTCGGGCGTGACGACTCGGGCGTGACTACTTGTTGTTGTCCATCTGCAGCACGGCGAGGAACGCCTCCTGCGGGATCTCGACGCTGCCGACCTGCTTCATCCGTTTCTTGCCGGCCTTCTGCTTCTCGAGCAGCTTCTTCTTGCGGCTGGCGTCGCCACCGTAGCACTTGGCGAGCACGTTCTTGCGCAGCGCCTTGACCGTGGTGCGGGCGATGATCTGCGAGCCGATCGCGGCCTGGATGGCGACGTCGAACATCTGCCGCGGGATCAGCTCGCGCATGCGCTCGGTCAGCTCGCGGCCGCGGCGGTCGGCGTGGGCGCGGTGGGTGATCAGCGACAGCGCGTCCACGCGGTCGCCGTTGATCAGCGTGTCCACGCGCACGAACGGGCCAGCCTGGAAGCGCACGAAGTGGTAGTCGAGCGAGGCGTAGCCGCGGCTGACCGACTTGAGCCGGTCGAAGAAGTCCAGCACCACCTCGGCCATCGGCAGCTCGTAGCTGACCTGCACCTGGCTGCCCAGGTAGGTGATGCCGATCTGGCTGCCGCGCTTCTCCTCGCACAAGGTGATGACGTTGCCGACGTAGTCCGGCGGGGTGAGGATGTTGGCGCGGATGATCGGCTCGCGGATCTCCTCGACCAGGTTGGCGTTGGGCAGCTTGGCCGGGTTGTCGAGCTCGAGGATGCTGCCGTCGGTCTTCAGCACCTCGTAGACCACGGTCGGCGCGGTGGTGATCAGGTTGAGGTCGTACTCGCGTTCGAGCCGCTCCTGCACGATCTCCATGTGCAGCATGCCGAGGAAGCCGCAGCGGAAACCGAAGCCCATGGCCTCCGAGCTCTCGGGCTCGAAGCGCAGCGCGGCGTCGTTGAGGCGCAGCTTGTCGAGCGCCTCGCGCAGGTCCGGGAAGTCCTCGGCGTCCACCGGGAACAGGCCGGCGAACACCCGCGGCTGCATTTCCTGGAATCCGGGCAACGGCTTCGGCGCCGGGTCCGAGGCCAGGGTCAGCGTGTCGCCGACCGGCGCGCCGTGCACGTCCTTGATGCTGGCGGTGATCCAGCCCACCTCGCCCGCGCCGAGCTTGTCGAGCACCTTGCGCTTGGGGGTGAACACGCCGACGTTGTCCACCTCGTGGCTGCGCCCGGTGGACATCACCAGCAGCTTGTCGTCCTTGCGGATCTCGCCCTGCATCACCCGCACCAGGCTGACCACGCCCAGGTAGTTGTCGAACCAGGAGTCGATGATCAGCGCCTGCAGCTTGTCGGTGTCGCGCGGCTGCGGCGGCGGGATGCGGGTGACGATCGCCTCCAGCACCTCCTCGACGTTGAGTCCGGTCTTGGCGCTGACCGCGACCGCCTCGGAGGCGTCGATGCCGATCACCGCCTCGATCTCGGCCTTGACCCGGTCCACGTCGGCGGTCGGCAGGTCGATCTTGTTGAGCACCGGGACCACTTCCAGGCCCTGCTCCACCGCGGTGTAGCAGTTGGCCACGGACTGGGCCTCGACGCCCTGGGCGGCGTCCACCACCAGCAGCGCGCCCTCGCACGCCGCCAGCGAGCGGCTGACCTCGTAGCTGAAGTCCACGTGGCCGGGGGTGTCGATGAAGTTGAGGTAGTAGGTCTGGCCGTCGCGCGCGGTGTACGGCAGCGACACCGACTGCGCCTTGATGGTGATGCCGCGCTCGCGCTCGATCGGGTTGTTGTCGAGCACCTGCTGTTCCATCTCGCGCGCGGTCAGGCCGCCGCAGAGCTGGATGATGCGGTCGGCCAGGGTCGACTTGCCGTGGTCGACGTGGGCGATGATCGAGAAGTTGCGAATGTTCCGCATCTGGTCCGGGGCCGGGGGAGTGCCCGGACACCCGGGCCAAACGCGGGATTATCGCATGGGGCCAGGGAATCGCGGCGCGAGCGCCGCTCCTACAGGACCGGAACGGCGATGAACTGGGCGTTGCCGCGGCGATTCACCAGCAGCATCACCGTGTCGCCCTTTTTCAAGCCGGCGAGGGCCTTGTCCAGGGCCGCGGGGCTGCCGACCGGGGTGCGGCCGACCTGCAGCACCACGTCGCCCGGGCGCAGGCCGGCGCGGCGCGCGTCGGTGCCCTCCACGCGGGTGATGGCGACGCCCTCGGACGGGCCGAGGTCGAGCGCCTGGCGGGTGCGCGCGTCGAGCGGCTCGGCGACCAGGCCGAGCGGGTTGTCGGAGGCCTTCGCCGGGGCCGCGGGCGCCGCGCCCGGACGCGACGCGGGGCCCTCGCCTGCCAGCAGTTCCTCGTCCAGCGGGGCCAGCACGACCTTCACCGTGCGCGGCTTGCCGTCGCGCAGGATGCCGAGCTCGACCCGGGTCCCCGGGGCCATCGCGCCGATGATCGGCGGCAGCTCGCTGGAGCGGTTGATGGCGCGGCCGTCCACGCTGCGGACCACGTCACCGGGCGCCAGGCCGGCCTTCTCGCCGGGGCTGCCCGGGGTGACGCTGCGGATCAGCGCGCCGCGGCTGTCGGGCAGGCCCATCGCGTCGACGATCTCCGAAGTGATCGGCTGCAGGCCGACGCCGATCATCCCGTACTGGACCTTGCCGCTGGTCTTGAGCTGCTGCACCGCGTTCATCGCCAGGTCCACCGGGATGGCGAAGCTCACGCCCATGTAGCCGCCGGAGTTGCTGAAGATCTGCGAATTGATGCCGACCACCTCGCCGCGGGTGTTGAGCAGCGGGCCGCCGGAGTTGCCGCGGTTGATGGCGACGTCGGTCTGGATGAAGGGCACGTACTGCTGGCTGGCGCCGGCCGAGCGGCCGACCGCGCTGACGATGCCGGCAGTGACCGAATGGTCGAGCCCGAACGGCGAGCCGATCGCGACCACCCACTGGCCCGGGCGCAGCGCGTTGGAGTCGCCCAGGCGCAGCGCCGGCAGCCCGGTGGCGTCGATCTTGAGCAGGGCGATGTCGGACTTCTCGTCGCTGCCGACGACCTCGGCCTTGTACTCGCGCGAGTCGGACAGCTTGACGGTGACGGTGTCGGCGCCGTCGATGACGTGGTGGTTGGTCAGCACGTAGCCGTCGGCAGAGATGATGAAGCCGCTGCCCAGCGAGGTGCCGAAGCGCTCGCCCGGCGCGCGCGGCATCGGGAACGGCATCCCGGGGCCGAAGAAGCGGCGGAAGATCTCGGGGACCTCCATCTCGTCCGGGAGTCCGGACGCGGCGGCATCGGAGCGGCCGTCACTGGTGGCCTCGATGTTGACCACGCCCGGGCCGACGCGCGCGACCAGCTGGGTGAAGTCGGGCAGGCCCTGCACCAGTTGCGGCGCCGGCTGGGTGGATTGCGCGGTGGCCCGTGGCAGGACCACGGCGGCCGTGCCGGCGGCGGAAACGACGGCGACCAGCGCCAGCGCGCCGATGCGGGTGCGGAGCTTGGGTTGCATCAATCGGTGTCCTCCGGATCGGGGGTGGGGGAAACCTGCGGCAGGGCGACCGGGCGCGGCTGGAAGGGGTGCGGCGTCGCGATGCCCTGCTCCAACCGGCCGTAGCCGACGGTGAAGGCGCCGTTGTCCGGCAGCAGCGCGCGCGGCCACGGCCGGGTGGTGATGGCCTCGGCCGCCGCCTCCGGCAGGAACGGGTTGGCGGGGGTGTCGGCGGCGGGCGCGGCCGGAGCGGCAGCGGCAGCGGCCACCAGCCGCGGCTCGGCGGCGGTGCGCTGGGCGCGGGTGGCGGCGGCGCGCTGCTGCTGGGCACGCGAGCGGCGCTCGGCGCTGCGGCGCGGGACCTCGGCGACCGCGATCGCGGTGCCGGCGGCCTCGAGCATGCCCGCGGGTACGGTGTCGGGGGCGGCAGGCGCCGTCGGGGTGGGGGTCGGGGCCTGGACCGGCACGGTGTCGGCGGCGCTGGCCACTTCCACGGACGGCGCCGGCGGCGGCGCGACCTCGGGGGCCTGGCGGGTCATGAACATCGCGAGCGCGGCGACCGAGGCGGCCAGCGCGGCCCCGGGGAGCAGCCGGCTGCGGCGGTTGCCGCTCGCGACACGTGCGGGCGCGCCTTCGGCGGCGACCGCGGCCGCGACCCGCCCGGCGAACCCCGGCGGCGCCGCGGCGACCGCCTGCCCGCGCAGGGCGTCGCCGGCCAGCTGCCAGCGCGACCAGGCGGCGGCCAGCGCGGCGTCGTGCTCGAGCCGGCGCTGCAGGAAGCGCGCCTCGTCCAGCCCCAGCTCGCCGTCGAACAGCGACGAGAGCTGCTGGCGGGTGTGGTCGAGGACCTTGTCGTCGGGTTGCCTTGAAGTCATGCCCTTACTGCTCCGCATCGTCCATCAGTTGCCGCAATTGCTGGTCGATCGCATCGCGCGCGCGGAAGATCCGCGAACGCACCGTGCCGATCGGGCAATCCATCCTCTGCGCGATCTCCTCGTAACTCATGCCTTCGACCTCGCGCAGGGTGATCGCCTCGCGCAGCTCGTCCGGCAGGCCTTGGACAGCGCGCATGACCGTTTGTTCCATCTCCTGGCGCATCAGTTCGCGCTCGGGGGTGTCGTTGTCGCGCAGGCGGATGCCGGAATCGAACTGCTCGGCGTCCGCGACGTCGATGTCCGCGCCCGGCGGCCGGCGCCCGGCCGCGACCAGGTGGTTCTTGGCCGTGTTGACCGCGATCCGGTGCAGCCAGGTGTAGAACTGGGCGTCGCCGCGGAAGGTGCCGAGCGCGCGGTAGGCGCGCAGGAAGGCTTCCTGGGCCACGTCCTGGCATTCGCTCCAGTCTGCGACGTAGCGGCCGATAAGCGCGACGATCCGGTGCTGGTACTTGCGCACCAGCAGGTCGAACGCGGCGCTGTCGCCGCGCTGCACGCGCTCCACCAGCGCCTGGTCCGCGTCGCGTGGATCCTGTTCTGCCATGCCTTGCCGGCACTCCTGCATGTCGGCCCGGCGGCAACCGGGCGGTGGGACAACGCCAACGCGGGGAAAGTTCCCCAGGCAGGATTGATTGGGGCGGCATTGACGGCAATCAAATGCGACCGGGATGATACTCGGCTCCCATACCGTAACGGATGGCGCCATGGCGACGATTGCAGGCTTCGACGGGCTCCGCTTCCGGCACTGGCAGCTGGAAAGCCGCGCCGACGGCGTGGTGGTGGTCACCATCGACCGCGAGGGCCAGGCGGTCAACGCGCTCTCGCAGGACATGCTGATCGAGCTCGGCGAGCTGCTCGAGCGGCTGGCGATCGATCCGCCCGCGGGCGTGGTGTTCCGCTCCGGCAAGGCCTCGGGCTTCGTCGCCGGCGCCGACATCAAGGAATTCCAGCAGTTCGACGCCGAGGGCAGCGTCGGCGACGCGCTGTTCCGCGGCCAGCAGGTGTTCTCCAGGCTGGCGGCCCTGCCCTGCCCCACGGTCGCGGCGATCCACGGCTTCTGCATGGGCGGCGGCACAGAACTGGCGCTGGCCTGTCGCTACCGCGTCGCCTCCGACGATGCCTCCACCCGGATCGGCCTGCCCGAGGTGAAGCTCGGCATCTACCCCGGCTGGGGCGGCAGCGTGCGGCTGCCGCGGCTGGTCGGCGCGCCGGCCGCGTTCGACATGATGCTGACCGGGCGCGCGCTGTCGGCCAGGGCCGCGCGCGCGATCGGGCTGGTGGACAAGGTCGTGGACAAGGCGATGCTGGTGGACGCCGCCGCCGACCTCGCGCGCAAGGGGCGCACGCGGCCGCTGCGCCAGCGCCTGCTGGCGCGCGCGAGCAACTGGTGGCCGGTGCGCCAGGTGCTGGCGCCGATCCTGGTGAAGCAGGTCGCGGGCAAGGCCCCGAAGGCGCACTACCCCGCCCCGTACGCGCTGATCGAGACCTGGCGCCGCAGCGGCGGCGGCAGCGAGCGGCTGCTGGCGGCCGAGCGGCGCTCGGTGGCGAAGCTGGCGGGCACCCCGACCGCGCGCAACCTGATCCGCGTGTTCTTCCTGCAGGAGCGGCTGAAGTCCGCCGGCAGCGGCGAGAGCGGCATCCAGCGCGTGCACGTGGTCGGCGCCGGGGTGATGGGCGGGGACATCGCGGCGTGGTCGGCCTACAAGGGCTTCGAGGTGACGCTGTCGGACCGCGAGCAGCGCTTCATCGACGGTGCGCTGGAGCGCGCGCAGGCGCTGTTCGCGAAGAAGGTCAAGGACGAGGCCAAGCGTCCGGCGGTGGCGGCGCGGCTGCGCGGCGACCTCGCCGGCGGCGGCGTCGCCAACGCCGACCTGGTGATCGAGGCGATCATCGAGGATGCCGCCGCCAAGCGCGCGCTGTACGAGGAGATCGAGCCCCGGCTCCGGCCCGGCGCGCTGCTCACCAGCAACACCTCGTCGATCCCGCTCACCGACCTGCGCGGGCACCTGCAGCGCCCGGCCCAGTTCGCCGGCCTGCACTACTTCAACCCGGTGGCGCTGATGCCGCTGGTGGAGATCGTGCTGCACGACGCGATGGCCGCGGAGACGCAGCAGCGGCTGGCCGCGTTCTGCAAGGCGCTGGGCAAGCTGCCGGTGCCGGTCGCGGGCACCCCCGGGTTCCTGGTCAACCGGGTGCTGTTTCCCTACATGCTGGAAGCGGCGACCGCGTTCGCCGAGGGCATCCCCGGCGCGGCGATCGATCGCGCCGCCAAGCGTTTCGGCATGCCCATGGGCCCGATCGAGCTGATCGACACGGTCGGCCTGGACGTGGCCGCCGGCGTCGCGAAGGAGCTCTCGCCGTTCCTCGGGCTGCCGGTGCCGGCCGCGCTGGCCACGCCGCCGGAGCCCGGCCGGCGCGGCAAGAAGGACGGCCAGGGCCTGTACAAGTGGGAGGACGGCAAGCCGGTCAAGCCGGAGCTGCCGAAGGACTACAAGGCCCCCGACGACCTCGAGGACCGGCTGGTGCTGCCGCTGCTCAACGAGGCGGTGGCCTGCCTGCACGACGGCGTGGTCGCCGACGCCGACCTGCTGGATGCCGGCGTGATCTTCGGCACCGGCTTCGCGCCGTTCCGCGGCGGCCCCATCCAGTACGTGCGCGAGACCGGCGTGGACGTGCTGCTGGCGCGCCTGAAGCAACTCGAGACGCGGCATGGCGAACGCTTCGCGCCGCGGCCCGGCTGGCACGACGACGCGCTTCGCGGCGACGCCCCGGCAACGTGAACGGGGCGTGGAGCCGGCGTTCACTTCGCCCGTGCGAGCATCCCTCGCATGGCCGCCCGAAACCGTCTCCCGCCCTGGCATGAAATGGTTCGCACCGCCGACGGACGCGAACTGCTGATCCGCCCCATCCGCCCGGACGATGCCGTGCCGCTGCGCGCCGGCTTCCCGCTGCTCGAACCCGATGCCCTGCACGGCCAGTTGCTGCGCTCGGAGGGCGGGATCACCCCGGAGGCCGCCGAGCGGCTCACCCACCCGGATCCGCGCCGCGAGTTCGCGATCGTCGCCTCCGAGCCGCTGCCCGCGGGCGAGGCGCTGATCGGCGCGGTCGCGCGCATCGGCATCGTGGACGACAGCAAGCGCGCCGAGTTCGCGATCCTGGTCGGCCGCTTCATCGCCGGCATGGGCATGGGCCGCCACCTGATGCGGCGGCTGGTGCGCTGGGCCAAGGGCAAGAAGCTCGAGCAGGTCTACGGCGACGTGGCCGAGGACAACCAGCCGATGCTCGCGCTGGCGGAGTCGCTCGGGTTCCGCCGCGAATCGGTGCCGCAGCCCGGCTTCGTGCGCGTGGTGCTGGACCTGTAGGAGCGGCGCTGGCGCCGCGACCGGATCGCGGTCAAGGACCGCTGCCACGGGTCGCGGCGCGAGCGCCGCTCCTACAATAGTCGGCTGATGAAGGATTCCAGTTTCCCGATCCCGCCGCTGCCGCGCGCGGGCCAGCAACGTGCGTACTGGCGCGCCCCGGGGTCGGCGACGGCGCTGGCGTGGGCGATCGCGCGCGCCGCGGACGCGCACGACGGGCCGGTGCTGGCGGTCGCGCGCGACAACCACGCGGCGCACCAGCTCGAATCCGACCTGCGCACCCTGCTCGGCGGCGCCGACGACGGCGACGCGCTGCCGGTGGTGGCGTTCCCGGACTGGGAAACCCTGCCCTACGACCAGTTCAGCCCGCACCCGGAGATCGTCAGCCAGCGGCTGTCGGCGCTGCTGAGGCTGCCGGCGCTGTCGCGCGGCGTGGTGATCGTGCCGGTGCAGACGCTGCTGCAGCGGCTGCCGCCGTTGCGCTACGTGGTCGGCGGCAGCTTCGACGTCGCGGTCGGGCAGCGGCTCGACCTGGATGCCGAGAAGCGCCGGCTGGAATCGGCCGGTTACCGGCACGTGCCGCAGGTGCTGGACCCCGGCGACTTCGCGGTGCGCGGCGGGCTGCTCGACGTGTTCCCGATGGGCGCGGCCGAACCGTTCCGGGTAGAGCTGTTCGACGACGAGATCGATTCGATCCGCGCCTTCGACCCCGAGAGCCAGCGCTCACTGGACAAGGTCGACGCGGTGCACATGCTGCCGGGCCGCGAAGTGCCGCTGGACGAGGCCGCCACCCAGCGCGCGATGGCCGCGCTGCGCGAGCGCTTCGACATCGACACCCGCCGCAGCGCGCTGTTCCAGGACCTGAAGGCCGGGGTCGCGCCGGCCGGCATCGAGTACTACCTGCCGCTGTTCTTCGACGCCACCGCGACCCTGTTCGACTACCTCGACGAGGGCACGCTGGCGGTGGTCGGCGACGGCGCCGGCGACGCCGCCGACCAGTTCCACGCGCACGTGGCCGAGCGCTACGAGCAGCGCCGGCACGACGTCGAACGGCCGCTGCTGCCGCCGGGCGAGCTGTACCTGGCGCCGGACGCGCTGCGCGAGCGGCTCAATGGCCTGCAGCGGGTCGAAGTATGGGGGCCGAAGCACGCGCGCCACGGCGAGGCGCAGGCGCTGGCGGTGCACGCGGCGCCGGAGCTGCCGCTGGCGGCGAAAGACCATGCGCCGGCGGAGGCCTTGAAGCGCTTCCTCGGGAGTTATCCGGGGGCGGTGCTGGTGGCGGCGGATTCGCCGGGGCGAAGGGAGGCGCTGCTGGAGGTGTTGGGGGCGGCTGGGGTGGTGCCGGAGGTTGTTGGGGGGTTCGGGGAGTTTGTTGGAAGAGCTTGCCCCTCATCCGGCCCTTCGGGCCACCTTCTCCCCGCTGGGCGGGGAGAAGGGACGACCGCTGGGCTCGGCTTCGCCATCGCGGTGGCGCCGTTGGAGGACGGGTTTGCGGTCGAGGAGCCGGCGTTCGTCGTCCTGACCGAGCGGCAGCTGTTCCCGGAGCGCGCGGGGCTGCCGCGGCGGCGGCGGCGCGCGGGGCGCGAGCCGGAGGCGATCATCCGCGACCTCGGCGAACTGTCCGAGGGCGCGCCGATCGTGCACGAGGACCATGGCGTCGGCCGCTACCGCGGGCTGGTGACGCTGGAGGCCGGCGGGCAGCCGGCCGAGTACCTCGAGATCGAGTACGCCAAGGGCGACCGGCTGTACGTGCCGGTGGCGCAGCTGCACCTGATCAACCGCTATTCGGGCGCGTCCCCGGAGACCGCGCCGCTGCATTCGCTCGGCGGCGAACAGTGGACGAAGGCGAAGAAGAAGGCTGCCGAGAAGGTCCGCGACGTCGCCGCCGAACTGCTGGAGATCCAGGCCAAGCGCCAGGCGCGCGCCGGGCTGGCGCTGCCGGTGGACCGCGCGATGTACGAGCCGTTCGCGGCGGCGTTCCCGTTCGAGGAGACCCCCGACCAGCACGCGGCGATCGAGGCGGTGATCCGCGACCTCGGCTCGTCGCAGCCGATGGACCGCGTGGTCTGCGGCGACGTCGGCTTCGGCAAGACCGAGGTCGCGGTGCGCGCCGCATTCGTGGCCGCCACCGCCGGCAAACAGGTGGCGGTGCTGGTGCCGACCACGCTGCTGGCCGAGCAGCACTTCCGCAACTTCAGCGACCGCTTCGCCGACTGGCCGATCCGGGTCGAGGTGCTGTCGCGCTTCAAGACCACGAAGGAGATCAAGGCCGAGCTCGAGAAGCTGGCGCGCGGCGAGCTGGACGTGATCGTCGGCACCCACCGGCTGCTGCAGAAGGACGTGAAATTCAAGGACCTCGGGCTGGTGATCGTGGACGAGGAGCAGCGCTTCGGCGTGCGCCAGAAGGAGGCGCTGAAGGCGCTGCGCGCCAACGTGCACCTGCTGACCCTGACCGCGACGCCGATCCCGCGCACGCTCAACATGGCGATGGCCGGCTTGCGCGACCTGTCCATCATCGCCACCCCGCCCGCGCACCGGATGGCGGTGCAGACCTTCGTCGTGCCCTGGGACGGCGCGCAGATCCGCGAGGCCTTCCAGCGCGAGCTCTCGCGCGGCGGCCAGGTCTACTTCCTGCACAACGACGTCGAGTCCATCGGGCGCATGCAGCGCGAACTGCAGGAACTGGTGCCGGAGGCGCGCATCGGCGTCGCCCACGGGCAGATGCCCGAGCGCGAACTCGAGCGGGTGATGCTCGACTTCCACAAGCAGCGCACCAACGTGCTGCTGTGCACGACCATCATCGAGTCGGGCATCGACATCCCCAACGCCAACACCATCATCATGAACCGCGCCGACAAGCTCGGCCTGGCGCAGATGCACCAGCTGCGCGGGCGCGTCGGCCGCTCGCACCACCGCGCCTATGCCTACCTGGTGGTCCCGGACAAGCGCTCGATCACCAGCGACGCGCGCAAGCGGCTGGAGGCGATCGCCTCGATGGACGAGCTCGGCGCCGGCTTCACCCTCGCCACCCACGACCTCGAGATCCGCGGCGCCGGCGAGCTGCTGGGCGAGGACCAGAGCGGGCAGATGGCCGAGGTCGGCTTCAGCCTGTACACCGAGCTGCTGGAGCGCGCGGTGCGCTCGATCCGCCGCGGCGAACTGCCGGACATGGACGCGCCGACCGCGCACGGCGCCGAGGTCGAACTCAACATCCCGGCGCTGATCCCCGAGGACTACCTGCCCGACGTGCACACCCGGCTGACGCTGTACAAGCGCATCAGCTCGGCGCGCGATGCCGGCGAACTGCGCGAACTGCAGGTGGAGATGATCGACCGCTTCGGGCTGCTGCCGGATCCGGCGAAGCACCTGTTCGCGGTGGCCGAGCTCAAGCTCGAGGCCACGCGGCTCGGGATCCGCAAGCTCGACCTGGGGCCGAACGGCGGCCGGGTGCAGTTCGAGGCCAGGCCGAAGGTGGATCCGATGACCGTGATCCAGCTCATCCAGAAGCAGCCCAGGCACTACGCGATGGACGGCCCGGACAAGCTGCGCGTGCGCCTGGAGCTGGAGGATGCCGCGAGCCGCCTGCAGGCGGCCCGCGGGTTGCTGGCGGCGCTGGCGCCGTCCTGAGCGACGCCTCTAGAAGCGGCCTTCCTGGAAGTCCACGAACGCCTGCATGACCTGTTCGCGGGTGTTCATGACGAACGGGCCGTAGCGGGCGACCGGCTCGCGCAGCGGGCGCCCGGCCACCAGGATCAGGCGCGCGCCGTCCTTGCCGCCCTCGAGCACGACGTCGTCGCCGCCGCCGAGGACCCCCAGCTCGTGCCGGTCCAGCGCGCGCGCGTCCTCGCCCGCGCCGATGCTGGCGTCGCCCTCGAATACGTAGGCGAAGGCGTTGTGGCCGGACGGCAGCGCGTACTGCCAGCGCGCGCCCGGCTCGAGCGCGACGTCCAGGTAGATCGGCGAGGTCGCCGGCTGGTCGATCGGCCCGTGCACGGTGGCGCCGTCCAGGTCGGTGACTTCGCCGGCGATGACCTTCGCGCTCGCGCCCGGGCCGACCTGCGCCACCGGGATCCGCTCGGGGCCGAACTCCTGGTAGCGGGGCTCGGTCATCTTGGCGCTGGCGGGCAGGTTCACCCAGAGCTGGAAGCCGCGCATCCGGCCTTCCTCCTGCTCGGGCATCTCCGAGTGCACGACGCCGCGCCCGGCGGTCATCCACTGCACCGCGCCGGGGACCAGCAGGCCCTCGTTGCCGTGGTTGTCCTTGTGGCGCATGCGTCCGTCGAGTATGTAGGTGACGGTCTCGAAGCCGCGGTGCGGATGGCTCGGGAAGCCGGCGATGTAGTCCTCGGCCTTGTCGGTGCCGAACTCGTCCAGCATCAGGAACGGATCGAGCATGTCGAGTTCGGGCGAGCCGATGACGCGGGTCAGCTTGACTCCGGCGCCGTCGCTGGTGGGCATGCCGCGCAGCTTGCGGATCACGCGGGCGGAGGTGTTGGTCGTGGCCATGGGAGGCTCCTGGGGTACCTGTGCCAAGGATGGCGGCAGAGGACAACGACTGGCAGTGGGCTGGCTGGGACGCAGTGTTGCGGGGATGGAATCGCGCCGGGGTCGCGGCGCGAGCGCCGCTCCTACAGGGCGGTGAGGCGCCAGGCGCGGTGGATGCGCGGGTTGCGGGCGAAGTCCGGGGGAATGGTCTCCGGGCCGATGTCCTCGCAGCGTGCAAATCCGGCGACCGCCGCCTCGTCGAGGCGGAAGCGCCGGAAGTTGTTGGAGAAGTACAGCACCCCGCCCGGTGCCAGCCGCGCCACCGCGGCGCGCAGCAGCCCGACGTGCGCGGCCTGGACGTCGAAGTCGCCCGCGCGCTTGGAGTTGGAGAAGGTCGGCGGGTCGCAGAACACCAGGTCGTACTGGCCGGTGTCGGCCTCGAGCCATTGCAGCGCATCGGCCTGGACCAGACGGTGCGCGCGGCCGCCGAGCCCGTTCTCGCGCAGGTTGTCGGCGCACCACTGCAGGTAGGTTCCCGAGAGGTCCACCGTGGTGGTGGTGCGCGCGCCGCCGAGCGCGGCGTGCACGCTGGCGGCACCGGTGTAGCCGAACAGGTTGAGGAAGCGGGTGTCGCGGGCCTCGTCGGCGATGCGCAGCCGCAGCGGCCGGTGGTCGAGGAACAGTCCGGTGTCGAGGTAGTCGAACAGGTTGACGCGCAGGCGCGCGTCGCCCTCGCGCACGACGATGGTCTCGCCACGGCGCTCGAAGCCGGTCGCGTACTTGCTCCCGCCCTTGCCGATGGCGCGGGTCTTGAGCGCGATGCGTTCGCGCGGCAGCCCGAACACCTCGCGGGCCGCGGCGAGCAGTTCGTTGAGGCGGCGGCGGGCGACGTCGGCCGGGATGTCGGCGGGCGCGGCGTACTCCTGCACGTGCAGCCAGGTGGACGCCGGGTCGTCGGCTTCCGCGTACACGTCGATGGCGGCAGCGTACTCGGGGATGTCGGCGTCGTAGGCGCGGAAGCAGGTCACGCCTTCGCGTTCGCGCCAGGCCTTGAGGGTGCGCAGGTTGCGGCGCAGGCGGTTGGCGACCATGGTCGCGCCTTCCGAGAGCACCGGCGCGACCGTGCGCTCGCGCTGCGGCGGCGCCACCGGGTCGGCGACCAGCAGGGTGCATTCGATCGCGCCGTTGAAGACCTGGTAGCGCTTGTTCGCGCGCAGGCCGGTGGCGCGCGCGAGTTCGGCATCGCCGCACAGCAGGCTCGCGCGCCAGCCGGGGGTGGCCCGGCGCAGGGCGTCGCCCAGCGCGCGGTACAGCGCCGGATCGGCGGCCAGGCGCACGTCGTACGGCGGGTTGCACACGACCACCCCGCGCCCGGCCTGTTGCGGCTCCAGCGCGCCGACGTCGGCTACCTGCAAGTCGATGGATCCGGCGACGCCGGCGCGCTCGGCATTGCGGCGCGCCGCCGCGATCGCGTGCGGATCGAGGTCGCGCCCCGAGAACGCCGCGCGCAACGCGGCGCGGCCCGCGGCTTCGCGCCCGCGCGCTTCCGCGACCAGCGCCCGCCAGCCGTCGGCATCGAAGCCGGTCCAGCGCGTGGGCGGCGCGTCGCCGTGGCGCAGCAGGCCGGGCGCGACGTCCGCCGCCATCAGCGCGCCTTCGACCAGCAGCGTGCCGCTGCCGCACATCGGATCGAGCAGCGCGCCGCCCTCGCGGTACGCCTCGGGCCAGCGCCCGCGCAGCAGCACCGCGGCGGCGACTGTTTCCTTCAGCGGCGCCTCGCCCTGGGCGATGCGCCAGCCGCGGCGGTGCAAGGGCCCGCCGCCCAGGTCCACGGACACGATCGCCCTGCCCTTGCGCAGCACCAGGTTGAGGCGCAGGCCGGGGGCGTCCACGTCCACGTCGGGGCGCGCGCCGGTGCGCTCGCGCATCACGTCCACGACCGCGTCCTTCACCCGCTGCGCGGCGTAGCGCGCGTGCGTGACCGCGCTGCCGGAGACGTGCGCGTCCACGGCGATGGTCGTGCCTGCGTCCAGGTGCGCCGGCCAGTCGATCGCCGCGGCGCCGGCGTAGAGCGCGTCCTGGTCGGGGCAGTCGAATGCGGCCAGCGGCCACAGCACCCGGCTGGCCAGGCGCGACCACAGCACCGCGCGCTGCGCGTCCAGCAGGCTGCCTTCGGCGTTGGCGCCGGCGACCGCCGCGGTCGCGCGCGCGCAGCCGAGCGCCTGCAGCTCGTCGGCAAGCAGGTACTCCAGGCCCTTGCCGCAACTGGCAAAGAAACGCTGGTCCGGCGAGGTCATGCGGGTCAGCCGTCGAGCGACTGCAGCAGCGCCTCGAAGGCGGCCGCGCAGTCGCGCACGTGCCCGCCGAGGCGGTGGTCGTCGTCCACCAGCAGCAGGCGCGCATTGCGCGGCCCGGCCCATTCGACCACGCGTTCGGCGGGGATCAGTTCGTCGCGCCAGCCGTGCACGATCGAGACCGGCACCGGCGCCGCGTCCATCGGCGGCGCCTGCTTTCCGCTGGAATCCTGCATGCGCGTCGGCGGCGCCAGCAGGAACAGGCCGGCCACCGGCACCTCCAGCGAGACCCGTCCCGAGATCCACGCGCCCAGGCTCGATCCGGCGAGCAGCAGCGGCCCGCGCGCGGCGGCCGCGCGCGCGAGCCCGAGCAGGCGTTCCAGGCGCGCGGGCACGTCGCCGAGCTCGCCCGCGTCGCGCCGTGCGTCGAGGTCGGTGTAGTCGGGGCGTTCGTGGCTCCAGCCCAGGCGCCCGGCGACCTCGGCCAGCGCGGTCACCTTGGTGGCGTCGGGACCGCTCTCGAACCCGTGGGAGAGGATGCAATGGCCGCGCATGCGGCGATGCTAGCATCCGCGCGATGAGCACCCTTCCCGCCGTGCACGAGTTGCCGCTGCCCTACGTCCACAAGCTGGCCCTGCGCGGGCGCGGCGACATCGACCTGGCGGTCGTGCACTGCACCGAGCTGCCCGACCTGGCGATGGCGCGCGAGTACGGCGAGCGGGTGGTGCACCCGGAGAGCGGCACCGGCAACAGCGGCCACTTCTACATCGACCGCGACGGCAGCGTGCACGCCTGGGTGCCGGTGGAGCGCGTGGCGCACCACGTGCGCGGGTACAACCCGCGTTCGATCGGCTTCGAGCTGGTCAACCGCGGGCGCTATCCCGACTGGTTCGATTCGCGCCACCAGGCGATGGACGAGGCCTACCCCGACCCGCAGGTGGACGCGCTGGTGGCGCTGCTGCGCGGGCTGGCCGGCGAGCTGCCCTCGCTGCGCTTCATCGCCGGGCACGAGGACCTCGACGTCGAGCGCGTGGCCGCCAGCGACGACCCCGCGCTGCGGGTGCCGCGCAAGCGCGATCCCGGGCCGCTGTTCCCGTGGCCGCGGGTGCTGGCGTCGGTGCCGCTGACGCGGCTGCCGGTATACTCGCCGCAATGACATCCCCCGTTTCGGAACTCGTCGACCTGCTGTCGCTGGAACGGCTCGAGGACAACCTCTTCCGCGGCCAGAGCCGCGACATCGGCACCAAGTACGTGTTCGGCGGCCAGGTGCTCGGCCAGGCGCTGTCGGCGGCGCAGTCCACGCTCGACAACCACCGCGACGCGCATTCGCTGCACGCCTACTTCCTGCGCGCCGGCGACATCGAGGCGCCGATCGTCTATTTCGTGGACCGCACCCGCGACGGCGGCAGCTTCTCGGTCCGCCGGGTCACCGCGATCCAGCATGGCCAGGTGATCTTCTTCTGCGCGGCCTCGTTCCAGGACCGCGAGAACGGCCCCGAGCACCAGTTGCCGATGCCGGCGGTGCCGCAGCCCGAGGACATCGAGCCGAGCCGGCCGCTCCCGCCCGAGGTGCTGGAGACGCTGCCGACCAAGGTGCAGCGCTGGCTCGACCGGATGGGGCCGTTCGAGTTCCGCCACGTCTATCCGCGCGACGAGCTCAAGCCGCCCAAGCGTCCGCCGTTCCAGCAGGTCTGGTTCCGGCTCTCGGAAAAGGTCGGCGATTCGCCGGAGCTGCACCGCTCGCTGCTGGCCTATGCCTCGGACTTCCACCTGCTCGGCACCGCGACCTTCCCGCACGGCATCAGCTACTACCAGCCGAACGTGCAGATGGCCTCGCTCGACCACGCGCTTTGGTTCCACCGCCCGTTCCGCGCCGACGAATGGCTGCTGTACTCGATCGACAGCCCCGGCGCGCAAGGCAACCGCGGGCTCGCGCGCGGCATGGTCTACGACCGCGACGGCAGGCTGGTCGCGAGCACCGCGCAGGAAGGCCTGATCCGGCTGGTGGCCGACGCCGCCGCCGCGGCCCACGTGCCGAGGGCCTGACGTGCGCCGCGTGTTTTCCAGCCCCCGGCTCGAGAACGTGGAACGGGTCGCGCAGCTGCTCGAGGACGCCGGCATCCAGACCCGCATCACCCACGGCCGCTCCTATCGCGGCGGCCTGCGCGGCAACTTCAGCTACCGCGAGGGCGCGGACGACAAGCCGGTGCCGGCGGTGTGGGTGGTGCGCTCGGAGGACCAGCCGAAGGCGCGCGCGATGCTGCGCGAGCAGGGCCTGCTCGACAGCACCCGCGGCGACACCGGCTATGCCCTGCCGACCTTCCACAGCGAGGCGCCGCCCTCGCGCGAGGAACTCGGACGCAAGCGCGTGTTCCGGCTGAAGCTCGGATTGCTGCTGGCGATCGCGGTGGTGCTGGCGTTGGCCTTGTTCGTCCAGTTCGGCGGCGCCCCGGAGGCGCCGGCGCCGACGCGCCAGGCGCCGGTGCTGGCCGCGGGCGAGCGCGCCACGCCGGATGCGCTCGCGGTCGCGGTGCTGGCCGGCGAGCTGCCCGCCGCGGCCGGCGACGCGGTGTGCCTGTCCGTGGACGGTGTCGATCCCGCCGATTCCCTGCTGGAACAGCTGCGCACGCCCGGCGACGTGATCCCGATGTCGCAGTGCCCCACCGGCGCGCTGCCGCGGCTGTGGATCCACGCCTATCGCGCCACCGCGCCCTCCGGCAGCGGTTCGATCACGCTCGAGCGGGCCGTCGGCGCCGACGCCGCGCGCCGCGCCGACACCTACGAGGTCCACCACGGCCAGCGCGGCTGGCGCGTGATCGAATTGCTCTGATTCCTTCGCACGGCCGGGGCTATGCTCTGGGCATGGGCAACGCCGGCCACGACGAAGACACCTCGCGCGCGGACCTGCGCCTGTTCCACACGGGCGAGCATCCCTGCGGCTACTGGCCGCAGCGCGCGGCGCGCGACCTGGTGCTGGACCCGCGCAACGCGCGCATGCCGCAGCTCTACCCGATGGCGCTGGACTGGGGCTTCCGCCGTTCCGGCGACATCGTCTACCGGCCGCACTGCCGCGGCTGCCGCGCCTGCGTGGCGGTGCGCATCCCGGTGGCGCGCTTCGTCCCCGACCGCGCGCAGCGGCGCTGCCTGGCGCGCAATGCCGACGTGGACGCGCGCGTGGTGCCGGCGCGCCGCAGCGAGGAGCAGCTGGCGCTGTACCGCCGCTACCTGAAGGCGCGGCATCCCGGCGGCGGCATGGACGACCACGGCGCCGCCGAGTTCGACCAGTTCCTGGTCGGGGCGTGGTCCGAGGGCCGGTTCCTCGAGCTGCGCGAGCACGGCAGCCATCGCCTGCTGGCGGTGGCGGTCACCGACTTGGTCGGCAGCCACGCGCTGTCGGCGGTGTACACCTTCTACGAGCCCGACGAGTTGCGGCGCGGACTCGGCACGCTGGCGATCCTGCGGCAGCTGGAATGGGCCGCGCGCGACGGGCGCGAGCACCTGTACCTCGGCTACTGGATCGAGGGCCACCGCAAGATGGACTACAAGCGCCGGTTCCGGCCGCTGGAAGCCTTCGACGGGCGCGGCTGGAAGGACCTGTAGGAGCGGCGCTTGCGCCGCGACGGGGGGTCGCGGCGCGAGCGCCGCTCCTACAAGTCGTCGTCGGGGGTCGTCGCGGGCGCGGTCTTCGGGCCGCCGTCGGGCACGGTCTCCGAGGGCGACTGCGGCGGCTCCGCGGTGGGACCGGCGGCCGGCAGCGTCGCCACGGTCGGGCCGGGTTCCGGCAACCGCGGGCCGAAGCCGAAGTTCCCGTCGGCCTGGCTCGACACGATCATGCGCACCATCGAGCCGGGCACCATCAGGTCGAGCTGCACGGTGCGGCCGTCGCCGGTGACGCCCTCGAGCGACATCTCGATCAGCGCGCCGCCGGTGTCGATCTCCTTGCACATCACGTGCGGGCCCGCGGGGCTGTCCTGCAGGTAGGGCTTGATCGCCTCGCCCAGCGCTTCCAGCGCCTGGGGGAAGAAGAACACTGCGTAGCCTTTGTTTCCGTTCATTCGCGCCCGGTCCGTTGCCGAAAGGGATCAGTGTGCCGCGTTCAGGCCAGCTCGAGCGTGATCGCGGCGGCGGCCTCGCGCGCGATGGCGCGTGCCTCGTCGGTGTCGCGGCCGCGCGCGAGGGTCACCGCGACCCGGCGATGGCCGGCCACGCGCGGCTTGCCGAACAGGCGCAGCGCGGTGTCCGGCGCCGCGAGCGCGGCCGACAGGTTGCCGAACACCGGCACGCCGTGGCCCTCGGCCAGCACCGCGCACGACGCGGAGGGGCCGAGCTGGCGGATCACGGGAATCGGCAGCCCCAGGATCGCGCGCGCGTGCAGCGCGAACTCCGACAGGTCCTGCGACACCTGCGTGACCAGGCCGGTGTCGTGCGGCCGCGGCGAGACCTCGGAGAACCACACCTGGTCGCCGCGCACGAAGAACTCCATGCCGAACACGCCATGCCCGCCGAGCGCGTCGGAGACCTTGCGCGCCATCTCCTGCGCCGCGGCCAGCGCCGCCGGCGACATCGGCTGCGGCTGCCAGCTCTCGCGGTAGTCGCCGTCGCGCTGCAGGTGGCCGATCGGCTCGCAGAAGCTGGTGCCGCCGGCGTGGCGCACGGTGAGCAGGGTGATCTCGTAGTCGAAGGCGACGAAGCCCTCGACGATCACCCGCCCGGCGCCGGCGCGGCCGCCGGTCTGCGCGTAGTCCCACGCCGCCTGCACCTCGCCGGGATCGCGCACGATGCTCTGGCCGTGGCCGGACGAGGACATCACCGGCTTGACCACCACCGGCAGGCCGAGCGCGTCGATCGCGGCGCGGTAGTCTTCGACCGTATCCACGAAGCGGTACGGCGAGACCGGGATGCCGAGTTCCTCGGCGGCGAGCCGGCGGATGCCTTCGCGGTCCATGGTCAGGCGCGCGGCGCGCGCGGTCGGGATCACGCGCAGGCCTTCGGCCTCCATCGCCACCAGCGTCGGCGTGTGGATCGCCTCGATCTCCGGCACCACGATGTGCGGCCGTTCGCGCTCGATCACCGCGCGCACGGCGGCGCCGTCGAGCATGTCGATGACGTGGCTGCGATGCGCCACCTGCATCGCCGGCGCGTCGGCGTACCGGTCCACCGCGACCACCTCGACGCCGAAGCGCTGCAGCTCGATCGCCACCTCCTTGCCGAGCTCGCCGGAGCCGAGCAGCAGCACGCGTGTGGCCTGCGGGGTCAGGGGGGTTCCGATCGTGGGCATGGGCACTGCCGCGCGGTTGGGGTGCACAGTCTATGCGATGCTTCGGGCATGGCCCGGCGCCCTGCCCCGACCACCGCGCTGCTCGCCGTGTTGCTCGCCGTCGTCGCCGGCTGCAGCGCGCCGCCGCCGTTCGCGCAGCTCTCCGGGCTGATGCTGGACGCGCGCCTGGGCGAGGTCAGCGGGCTCGCGGTGTCCGCGCGCCACCCGGACACGCTGTGGGTGGTCAACGACGGCGGCAACGACGCCCACATCCACGCGGTCAGCCCGCGCGGCAGCCACCTGGCGACGCTCGAGGCGGAGGGCGTGGACAACACCGACTGGGAAGACATCGCCGCGTTCCGCCTGGACGGGCGCGACTACCTGCTGGTCGCCGACACCGGCGACAACGGCGGTTTGCGCCGGACCCTGCAGCTGCACGTGTTCGAGGAGCCGGCCACGGTCGCCGACGCGCGCCTGCGGCCGGCGTGGTCGATCGTGTTCCGCTGGCCCGACGGCGCGCGCGACTGCGAGGCGGCGGCGGTGGATCCGGCTACCGGCGAGGTGCTGCTGGTGTCGAAGAAGCGCGAGCCGCCGGAGCTGTTCTCGGTGCCGCTGCGCCCGGGCGGGGCGGAGCCCCAGGTGGCGCGCCTGCTGGGGACGCTCGCGGGGGTGCCGCGGGGCGACGCCGAGGAGATCCAGGCCAACCCGGAACTGGCCCGCATCCGCAGCCAGGTGACCGCGGCCGACGTCGCCCGCGACCGCCACGCGCTGGCGGTGCTCACCTACCGCGACGTGCTGGTGTACCGGCGCCGGGGCGGCGAAGGCTGGGCCGAGGCGGTCTCGCGTCCGCCTAGGGTCCATCCCCTGCCCCTGGTCCCGCAGGCCGAGGCGCTGGGCTGGAGCGCGGACGGCCGGGCGCTGTTCGCCACCGGGGAGTTGAGCCCGGCGCCGCTGTTCTACCTGCATCCCTAGCCGGGGGCTCTTGCGGGACTGATATCAAAGTGATATCACTATCTCACGGCCACTGGGGCCGGAGAGGAACCCGCAATGAAAGAGAATCCCGTCCGCTCGCTGCCCGGCATCCCCCTGCTCCTGGGCGTGCTCGCCACCTTCCTGCTGTCGATCTGGCTGTTCGTCCAGGGCGTCCAGGCCGAGTCGGTGGCCAGCATCGTCGCCGGCGTCGTCATCGATGTCGTCGGCCTGTTCCTGCTGATCGGCCTGTACATGGTGGAGCCCAACCAGGCCGCGGTGCTGAGCCTGTTCGGCAAGTACATCGGCACGGTCAAGCAGGACGGCCTGCGCTGGAACAACCCGTTCTTCGCCAAGCGCAAGGTCTCGCTGCGCGTGCGCAACTTCGAGAGCGGCAAGCTCAAGGTCAACGAGCTCGAGGGCAGCCCGATCGAGATCGCCGCGGTGATCGTGTGGCAGGTGATGGATTCGGCCGAGGCGGTCTACAACGTCGACGACTACGAGAGCTTCGTGCACATCCAGTCGGAGGCCGCGCTGCGCACGATGGCGACCAGCTACCCGTACGACCAGCACGAGGACGGCCAGGTGTCGCTGCGCAGCCACGCCGCCGAGATCAGCCAGCACCTGCGCGACGAGCTCGCCGAGCGCCTGGCCGACGCCGGCGTGCAGGTGCTCGAGGCACGTATCAGCCACCTCGCCTACGCCCCGGAGATCGCCCAGGCGATGCTGCAGCGGCAGCAGGCCAACGCAATCATCGCCGCGCGCACGCGCATCGTCGCCGGCGCCGTGGGCATGGTCGAGATGGCCCTGGCCGAGCTGCAGCGCAACGGCGTCGTCGACCTCGACGAGGAGCGCAAGGCGAACATGGTCAGCAACCTGCTGGTGGTGCTGTGCGGCGATCGCGCCACCCAGCCGATCGTGAACGCCGGATCGCTGTACTGAGATGGCCGCGAAGAAGGCCTATCCGCTGCGCATCAACGCCGACGTGCTGGCGGCGGCACAGCGCTGGGCCGACGACGAGCTGCGCAGCCTCAATGCACAGATCGAATACGTGCTGCGCGATGCACTACGCAAGGCCGGGCGGTTGAAGCCGCCCGGCGAGGAAGGAGACGACGATGGCAAGTAACCGTTGGGCCTACCAGGTGGTGGAGCTGAAGCCGAAGCTGTTCGGCGGTTCGCTCGCCAAGCTGGCGCAGGAAAGACTCACCCAGCTCGGCCTGCAGGGCTGGGAACTGGTGTCGGCGGTGCAGCCGCACCAGCTCGCTCCGATGTACCTGTACCTGAAGAAGGAATCGTGATGGACAAGCTCAAGAACTGGCTGGTCGCGGTTGCGCTGGCGGCGACGCTGCTGCTGCCCTTCGCGGGCCGGACGCAGGACGCCGACTCCGCGAAGGCGGCGGCGGCCGCGCTGCTGGAAGCGCTCGACGACGGCGACCACGCCGCGGTCGAGGCGATGCTCACCGCCGAGATGGCAGCGGCGGTCCCCGCGGACCGGCTGCAGGCGGTGTGGGACTCCCTGCCGGCCCAGGCCGGCGAGGCGCAGGGCCGCGGCGAGATGCGGACCACGCAGGCGAATGGCGCGATGCTCGTGGACGTCCCGCTCCATTACGCTGGCGCGGAGCTGGTGGCGAAGGTGGCGGTGGCCGCGGACGGCAAGGTCGCGGGCTTCCTGGTGCAGCCCGCGCCGCCGCCGGCCGCCGAGGCGCCGCCGGCAGACGCCGGCTTCGGCGAGCGCGAGCTTTCCGTCGGCGAGGGCGAGCGCGCCCTGCCGGCGAAGCTGGCGCTGCCCGACGGCGCGGGGCCCTTCCCCGCCGTGGTGCTCGTGCATGGCTCCGGCCCGCACGACCGCGACGAGACCATCGGACCCAACCGCCCGTTCCTGGACATCGCGCGTGGCCTCGCCGCGCAGGGCATCGCGGTGCTGCGCTACGAGAAGCGCACCCGGGCGCGACCCCAGGACTACGCAACGCCCGACAGCCTGACCATCGACAGCGAGACCACCGACGACGCCGTGCTGGCGCTGCAGGCCCTGCACGCGCTGCCGGAGGTGGACGACGCGCGCGTGTTCGTGTTCGGGCACAGCCAGGGCGGGATGCTCGCCGGGCGCATCGCCACGCGCGCCGACGACGCCGGCGCGCCGGTCGCCGGACTGGTGCTGCTGGCGGCGCCGTCGCGCAAGCTGATGGACATCGTGATCGAGCAGAACCGCCGCCTGGCGGTGCTGGACGACGCACGCACCAGCGACGACGAACGCGCCGCGATCGACGCGCTGCGCGCGCAGGTCCGCGCGATCCGCGCCGGCGGCGAAGTGGAGTCCACCCCGATGAACCTCCCGGCCGGCTACTGGCGCAGCACCGACGCGGTCGAGCCCGTCGCCGAGGCCGAAGCCGCCGGCCTGCCGATGCTGGTGCTGCAGGGCGCGCGCGACATCCAGGTCGTGGACGCCGACTGGCAGCTGTGGAAGGCCGCGTTCCACGACGACCCCAAGGTCACCTTCAAGCTGTACCCGGCGCTCAACCACCTCGGCATCGCCGGGGAAGGCGACGGCGGCCTCGAGGAGTACGCGGTGCCCGGGCACGTGGACGCCGGGCTGGTCGCCGACGCCGCGGCATGGATCGGGGCGCACTGATGGCGGCGAAGGACACGCAGGATCCGCGGCTGCAACTCGAGCCGCCGAACATGCGCGCGTACTGGCTGATGCTGGTGCTGGTGGTCGCGCTGCCATTCGGCCTGGTGCTGGTGCTGCCGGTGGCCGGCGGCGATGTCGAGACGGCAGACCCGCTGCGCGCAAAGCTCTTCGCGGCCCTGGGCGTGGGCGCGGTGCTGCTTGCGGTGTCCGCGCTGCTGGGGGCGATGATGCGCCGCCACCGGCTGTCGCACGATGCCGCCGGCATCGAACTGGCGACCACCTTCTATGGCCGCAGGCTGGCGTGGCCGGACCTGCGGCTGGACGAGGCACGGGTGCTGTCGCTCGGCGAACGCACCGAGTCCAAGCCGGTGTTCAAGTCCAACGGCATGTCCCTGCCCGGCTTCCGCAGCGGCTGGTTCCGCTCGCGCGCGCTGGAACGGATGCTGGTGGCCACCGCCGGCGGCGACCGCGTGCTGTGGATCCCCACCACCCGGGGCTACGCGCTGCTGCTGCAGCCGCGCAACCCGCGCGCGGCGCTGGAATGCCTGCGCGAACTGGCGACGATGGCGCCCGCGGTACGCGCCCGCTAACCTGCGGGCATGCGCGCCGAGACGATCCTGCTCAATACCGAACTGGTCGAGGCCTGGCCCGGCGGCCTGCTGCGCGCCCGCGGCAACCACGACGCGCGCCTGCTCGCGACCGCCGGCCACGTGCTGCGGCGCAAGCGCGACGGCGCCTACCTCGCGGTGGAGCGGGACGGGGGACTGCTTCCGCTGCGCCCGGCGTTCGCGCGCGAGCCGGGCCTGGACGCGGCCATGGACGCGATCGCCGGCGCCGGCGTGCACCGGCGCCCGGGGATCGAGGCCGTGCCGACGCTGCCGGTGGCGCGGCTGCGCGAACGCCTGGACCGGCTCGGCCTCGACGATGGCTACGCCACGCGCACCGGCCTGGCGCTGGTGCCGGAACCGGCCTGGCTGGCGCTGGCGGGGCACGACCGCTACCGGCGCCCGCTGTGGTTGCACGCGGACGCGGCCCGCGCCTGGCTGCGGATGCAGGCGGGTGCGTTGCGCGACGGGGTCGTGCTGGAGGCGATCTCCGGCTACCGCAGCCACGACTACCAGCTCGGGATCTTCGAGCGCAAGCTGGCACGCGGGCAGGCGGTGGACGAGATCCTGCAGGTCAACGCAGCGCCGGGGTACAGCGAGCACCACGGCGGCCGCGCGCTGGACATCGGCACGCCCGGCGAGCCGCCGGCCGAGGAGAGCTTCGAGGCCACGCCGGCGTTCGCCTGGCTGCGCGACAACGCCGGGGCCTACGGCTTCACGATGAGCTACCCGCGCGGCAACCCGCACGGCATCGCCTACGAGCCCTGGCACTGGGCGCACGGCGCCTGACGCGGCGCTGTCGCGGCGCTGTCGCGGCGCCAGCGCCGCTCCTACAATGGACGGATGAACGACACCGTCCGCGCCACCTTCCACGGCTTCGAACAGATCCCCCTCCGCGAGTACGCCGAGCGCGCCTACCTCGACTACTCGATGTACGTGGTGCTGGACCGTGCCCTGCCCTTCATAGGCGACGGCCTCAAGCCCGTGCAGCGGCGCATCGTCTACGCGATGAGCGAGCTCGGGCTGGCGGCCACGGCCAAGCCGAAGAAGTCCGCGCGTACCGTCGGCGACGTGATCGGCAAGTACCACCCGCACGGCGACAGCGCGTGCTACGAAGCGCTGGTGCTGATGGCGCAGCCGTTCTCGTATCGCTACCCGCTGATCGACGGCCAGGGCAACTTCGGTTCCAGCGACGACCCCAAGTCGTTCGCGGCGATGCGCTACACCGAGTCGAAGCTGACCCCGATCGCCGAGGTGCTGCTCGGCGAGCTCGGCCAGGGCACGGTGGACTGGACGCCCAACTTCGACGGCACCCTGCAGGAACCGTCGTTCCTGCCCGCGCGCCTGCCGCACCTGCTGCTCAACGGCACCACCGGCATCGCGGTCGGCATGGCCACCGACGTGCCGCCGCACAACCTCGGCGAGATCGTGAGCGCCTGCGTGCGCCTGCTCGAGGACCCGGACGCCAGCGTGCGCGACCTGTGCGAGCACGTGCGCGGCCCGGACTATCCGACCAGGGCCGAGATCATCACCGCCGCCGACGACCTGCTGGCGCTGTACGAGACCGGCAACGGCAGCATCCGCGCGCGCGCCACCTGGACGCGCGAGCACGGCAACATCGTGATCGACGCGCTGCCCTACCAGGTGTCCCCGTCCAAGGTGATCGAGCAGATCGCGGCGCAGATGCGCGCCAAGAAGCTGCCGTGGCTGGAGGACATCCGCGACGAGTCCGACCACGCCAACCCGGTGCGCGTGGTGCTGGTGCCGCGCAGCAACCGCGTGGATGCCGAACAGCTCATGGGCCACCTGTTCGCCACCACCGACCTCGAGAAGAGCTACCGCGCCAACCTCAACGTGATCGGCCTGGACGGCCGCCCGCAGGTCAAGAACCTCAAGCAGCTGCTGGCCGAGTGGCTGACCTTCCGCGGCGACACCGTCACCCGGCGCCTGCAGCACCGCCTGGACAAGGTCGAGCGCCGCCTGCACCTGCTGGAAGGCCTGCTGGTTGCCTTCCTCAACCTCGACGAGGTGATCCGCATCATCCGCAGCGAGGACGAGCCGAAGCCGGTGCTGATGCAGCGCTTCGGACTCAGCGAGGAACAGGCCGACTACATCCTCGACACCAAGCTGCGCCAGCTCGCGCGGCTGGAGGAAATGAAGATCCGCGGCGAGCAGGACGCGCTCGACAGCGAGCGCGACCGGCTGATCGCGACCCTCGGCAGCAAGGCCAAACTGCGCAAGCTGATCAAGGACGAACTGCTGGCCGACGCGAAGAAGTTCGGCGACGCGCGCATGTCGCCGCTGGTCGCACGCGAGGCGGCGCAGGCGCTGGACGAGACCGAACTGGTGCCGAGCGAGCCGGTGACCGTGGTGCTCAGCGAGAAGGGCTGGGTGCGCGCGGCCAAGGGCCACGACGTGGATGCCGCCGGACTCTCCTACCGCGAGGGCGACCGGCTGCTCGCGGCGGTGAAGGGCCGCAGCACCCAGCAGGTGGCGTTCCTCGATTCCAAGGGGCGCAGCTACTCGACGCTGGCGCACTCGCTCCCGGGCGCGCGCGGCAACGGCGAACCGCTGACCGGACGCTTCTCGCCGGCGCCGGGCGCGAGCTTCCAGGCGCTGGCCACCGGCGACGGCGACAGCCGCTTCGTGCTGGCCTCGTCGCACGGCTACGGCTTCGTGACCCGCTTCGAGAACCTGGTCGGGCGGCAGAAGGCCGGCAAGGCGATCAAGACCCTGACCCCGGGCGCGAAGCTGCTGCAACCCGCGCCCGTGACCAGCGTCGCCGACGACCGCATCGTCGCGGTCACCAGCGCCGGCCACCTGCTGGCGTTCCCGCTGTCGGAGCTGCCGGAGCTCGACAAGGGCAAGGGCAACAAGATCATCGACATCCCCAAGGCCAAGCTCGGCACCGAGCGCGTGGTCGCCATTGCCGTCGTGCCGCCGGGCGGATCGCTGGCGGTGCATTCCGGCGCGCGCACGATGACGCTGTCGTTCAAGGACCTGGAGCAGTACCTGGGCAAGCGCGCCACCCGCGGCGGCCTGTTGCCGCGCGGCTGGCAGAAGGTCGACGGCCTCGCCGTCGCGTAGGAGCGGCGCTGGCGCCGCGACCCGAGCATCCCTGGAGTATCGATGGATCCCGATTTCTGGCAGCAGCGTTGGCAACAGGGGCAGACCGGCTTCCACCAGGACCGGCCGACGCCGTTGCTGGAGCAGTACTGGTCCGAGGTGTTCGCGCCGAAGGGCTGCCGGGTGCTGGTGCCGCTGTGCGGCAAGTCGCTGGACCTGCTGTGGCTGGCCGAGCGCGGGCACCGGGTGCTCGGTGTCGAGCTGTCGCCGATCGCGGTGCAGCAGTTCTTCACCGAGCACCGGATGACGCCCGGCATCCACGTGTCGCCGAGCGGCACGCACTACAGCTGCGGCCCGATCGAAGTGGTGGTCGGCGACGCCTTCGCGCTCGAGGACGGCCTGCTGGCGAGTTGCCAGGCGGTCTTCGACCGCGCGGCGCTGATCGCGCTGCCGCCGGACATGCGCCGGCAGTACGCCTACCGCGTGTACGCGCGCATGCCGCCGGGCACGCGCGCGCTGGTGGTGGACCTGGAGTACCCGCAGGAAGAGAAGCAGGGCCCGCCCTTCAGCGTGGACGCCGCGGAGATGCGCGCGCTGTTCGGCGAGCGCTGGGCCGTGGACCTGCTGGAACGGCGCGACATCCTGGCCGAGCAGCCGGGGTTCCAGGCCGAGGGGATCAGCTCGCTGCACACCTCGGCGTGGCGGCTGTTGAAGCGGACCTGATCGCGGCTTCCGCCGCTCCCACACGTCAGGCGAGCAGGCGTTCGACCAGGGACTGGTAGAGGCCCGGCAGTGCTTCGAGGTCGGCGACCGCGACGTGCTCGTCGACCTTGTGGATGCTGGCGTTGACCGGGCCGAGCTCGATGCAGTGCGCGCCCAGCGGGGCGATGAAGCGCGCGTCGGAGGTGCCGCCGCCGGTGCTCTCTTCGGGCGCGGCGCCGGCATGCGCCGCCAGCACCTCGCGCGCGGCGGCGCGCAAAGGGCCCTCCGGGGTGAAGAACGGCGCCCCGCTGTCGTGCCAGCGGAGTTCGAAGTCGAGCTTGCCCGCGCGCAGCATCGCCTCGCATTCGGCTTTGAGCGCATCCGCGGTCCAGCGCGGGTTGTAGCGCAGGTTGAACGCGACCTGCAGTTCGCCCGGGATCACGTTGTTGGCGCCGGTGCCGGCGTGGATGTTGCTGACCTGCAGGCTGGTGGGCGGGAAGCTCTCGAAGCCGTCGTCCCACTGGCGCGCGACGAGCCCGGCGAGCGCCGGCAGGGCCTCGTGCACCGGGTTGCGCGCGAGCTGCGGATAGGCGACGTGGCCCTGCACGCCGCGCACGCTCAGCAGGGCCGAGAGGCTGCCGCGGCGGCCGACGCGCAGCAGGTCGCCGAGCCGTTGCTTCGACGAGGGTTCGCCGGTGATGCACCAGTCGATGCGCTGGCCGCGTTCGCGGAACACGTCGGCGACCTTGCGCACGCCGTCGATGGCGTCGCCCTCCTCGTCCGAGGTCAACAGCAGTGCGACCGTGCCCGGATGGCCCGGGTGCGCGGCGACGAAGCGCTCCAGCGCGACCACGAAGGCCGCGACGCTGCCCTTCATGTCGGCCGCCCCGCGCCCGTAGAGCATGCCGTCGCGGATCTCCGGCACGAACGGGTCGCTGGACCAGGCCGCGCGCGGGCCCGGCGGCACCACGTCGGTGTGGCCGAGCAGCACCAGCACCGGACCGGTGTCGTCGCGCCCGTGGGTCGCCCACAGGTTGTCGACCTCGCCGAAGCGCAGGGATTCGCAGGCGAACCCCGCGCGGCGCAGGCGTTCGGCCACGAGCGCCTGGCAACCGGCGTCGTCCGGCGTCACCGACGGCCGCAGCATCAGCTCCTTCGCCAGCGCCAGCACCTCGCTGGTCACTTGCCGAACCGCTTCTTGAAACCGTTGTCGCTGAAGCCCTGGCTGACCACGCCGTCCGCGGTCACCACCACCGGGCGCCGCACCAGCGTCGGGTACTCGCGCAGCAGCAGCTTCCACTCCGCGTCCGACTGCGGCGGCTTGCGCGCCGGCGGCAGGTTGCGCCAGGTCGGCGAGGACTTGTTGACCATCGCGTCCCAGCCGCCGAGCGCATCGCGCCAGGCAAGCAGGGTCTCGGGGGACTGGCGCTCCTCGCGGTAGTCGACGAACTCGTGGGCGATGCCGAAGCGCTTCAGCCAGTTGCGGGCTTTCCGGCAGGTATCGCAGTTCGCCAGGCCGTAGAGTGTTGTCGTCATGGTGCGTCCAGTCTACCGGGAACAGCGCGCCCCTCATCCGCCCCTGCGGGGCACCTTCTCCCCACGGGCGGGGAGAAGGGACTAGTCGGCGAGGCCCCGCAGGAGGTCGTTGATGGAGGTCTTGGCGCGGGTGCGCGCGTCGACGCGCTTGACGATCACCGCGCAGTACAGCGAGTGCGAGCCGTCGGCGGCCGGCAGCTGGCCGGAGACCACCACGCTGTACGGCGGGATGCGGCCGTAGCTGACCTCGCCGGTGGCGCGATCGTAGATGCGCGTGGACTGGCCCAGGAACACGCCCATGCCGATCACGCTGTGGTGGCCGACCACCACCCCCTCGACCACTTCCGAGCGCGCGCCGATGAAACAGTGGTCCTCGATGATCGTCGGCGAGGCCTGCAGCGGTTCGAGCACGCCGCCGATGCCGGCGCCGCCGGACAGGTGGCAGTGCTTGCCGACCTGCGCACAGGAGCCGACCGTGGCCCAGGTGTCCACCATGGTGCCGGCGCCGACGTAGGCGCCGATGTTGACGAAGCTCGGCATCAGCACCACGTCCTTGCCGATGTGCGCGCCGCGGCGGACGATCGCGCCGGGCACCACGCGCGCGCCGAGCTTGCGGAACGCGCTCTCGTCGAAGTCGCCGAAGCGCGGCGGGATCTTGTCCCAAAACGGCGCCGGGTAGGACTCGACCAGCTCCATCTCCTGGGTGCGGAAGTACAGCAGCACCGCCTTCTTCAGCCACGCGTTGACCTGCCAGCCGCCGTTGCCGTCGGGCTCGGCGACGCGGAACTCGCCCTTCTCGATGCCGTCGATCACCCGCTCCACCGTCGGCCGGGTCGAGCCTTCGACCTCGTCCACGGTGAGCATGGTGCGCCGCTCCCAGGCGCTGTCGATCTCGAAGCGCAGCTGCTCGATGATCTGGGCGCGGGTCGGCCGCGTGCGCTGCGCGGTCTTCTTCGCCGCCTTCTTCGTGGTTTTCTTCGCCGTCTTGCGGCGCGGTCCCGTGGAACTCATCGGTCGTCTTCTCCGTCGATGCAGGCGAGCAGCGCGTCGCGCAGCGCCTGCCGGGGTTCGGGGTCGAGCAGCGGGCGGTCGCGCTCGTCGGTGATCTGGAACACGTCCTCGGCGCGCTCGCCGAAGGTGGCGATGCGCGCGTCGTGCACGCGCAGGCGCTGCTGGCGCAGCACGCGGGTGACGTCGGCGAGCAGGCCGGGGCGGTCGGTGGACACCAGGCTCAGCAGCGTGCGGGTGCCGTTCTCGGCGGTGTCGAAGCCGACCTGCGGCACCAGCCGGAAGTGGCGCAGGTGGCGCGGCTGCGCACGGCGCGGCGGGCGCACCGCGTCGAGGTCGGCGCGCGACAGCGCTTCCTGCAGCGCACGCTCCACGGCGGCGGGTTCCACCGGCCGCTGCGGATCCGAGGGCAGCACCTCGAAGGTGTCGAACACCGTGCCCTCGCCGCCCAGCAGCAACCGCGCCTGCTGGATGGCCAGGCCGAGCCGGTCGAGCGAGGCCACGATCGCGGCGAACAGGCCGTCGCGGTCGGGCGCGTGCACGAACACCTCGAGCGCGCCGGCGTGCTGCATGAGGCGGCGCGCGCGCACCGCCAGCCCATGGCCGGGACGCATGCGATGCAGCACCTGCGCCTGCCAGGCGACGCTGTCGGCGCGGCCGCGCAGGAAGCTGGTCTCGGGCATGCGCGCGAACAGCGACTCGATCTCGTCCTCGTCCAGGCCGGCGTCGAGCAGGCGCGCGCGGGCGTGGTCGCGGGTCTCGCCGATCCGCTCCTCGGCGTCGAGCGGATGCTCCAGGCCGCGGCGCAGGGCCATGCGGGTGGCGGTGTAGAGATCGGCCAGCAGGCGGTCCTTCCAGGCGTTCCACAGCTTGGGCGAGGTGCCGGCGATGTCGGCGCAGGTCAGCAGGTAGAGCAGGTCCAGGCGCTCGCGGTCGGCGACCTTGCTCGCGAAGCGATGGATGACCTCGGGATCGCTGATGTCCTGCTTCTGCGCGGTCACCGACATCAGCAGGTGGTGGCGCACCAGCCAGGCGACCAGCGCAGTCTCGCCCTCGCTCAGGCCGTGCGCGGCGCAGAACTCGCGTGCGTCCACCTCGCCGAGCTCGGAGTGGTCGCCGCCGCGGCCCTTGGCGATGTCGTGGAACAGCGCGGCGAGCAGCAGCAGTTCCGGCTTGCGCAGCCGCGGCCACACGTTGTGCACGATCGAGAAGCGCGGGTCCGGGGTACGCGCGGCGAAGCCGGCGATGTTCCGCAGCACCGCCATGGTGTGCTGGTCCACGGTGTACACGTGGAACAGGTCGAACTGCATGCGCCCGGACACCTGCGCGAAGGCCGGGATCCAGCGCGCGAGCACGCCCAGCCGCGCCATGCGCGTGAGCGTGGCCACCGGCTCGGGACCGCGCAGCAAGGCCATGAAGCGCGCGCGCTGCTCCGCGGTCGCGCCGGCGTAGTCGCCCAGTGTCGAGAGCGACTCGGCCAGCGCGCGCGCGGTCTGCGAGTGCAGCCCGCGCAGCCCCGGGTGCGCCGCCCACGCCTCGAACAGGTCGAACACGTCGTCCATGCCGCGCGGCCACGCCGGGTCGGTCGCGCGCAGGTAGTCGCGCTGCGCGGCGAAGCCGTCCTGCAGCGGCACGTCCTCGGCATCGCCCTCGAGCTGTTCCTCGAAGCGTTGCAGCAGGCGCTCGTTGATCCGCAGCACCAGCGCGGCGCTGCGGTAGAAGCCCTGCATCATCTGCTCGACCGCGAGGTTGCCGGCGTCGCCGGTGTGGCCGAGGCGCGCGGCCAGCGCCTTCTGGTAGTCGAAGCGCAGGCGCTCCTCGCGCCGCCCGGCGACGAGGTGCAGGCCCCAGCGCAGGCGCGACAGCTCGCGCCGCTGGCGTTCCAGGGTCGCGTACTCGTCGGCGCCGAACTGGCCCAGCGCGACCAGCGGTTCCAGGCCGCGCGCGCCGAGCACGCGCAGCGCCATCCAGTGCAGCGTCTGCACGTCGCGCAGGCCGCCGGGGCCGTCCTTCAGGTTGGGCTCGAGGTTGTCGGCGGTGTCGTCGAAGCGCGCGTGCCGCTCGCGCTGCTCGGCGCGCTTGGCCAGGAAGTAGTCGCGCGGCGGCCACACCCGCTGCGGCGAGACCGCGTCCTGCAGGCGCGCGATCTCGGCGGCGTTGGTCTGCAGCGCGCGCGCCTCCAGCATCGCGGTCAGCACGGTGATGTCGGCGGCCGCGGCCTCGGTGCACTCGGCGGCCGAGCGCACCGCGTGCCCGACCGGCAGGCCGGCGTCCCAGAGCAGCGCGAACAGGCGCGCCAGCGCGTCGTGCTGGGCCTGCTGCGCGGCCGGCTCGGCCAGCACCAGCAGGTCGATGTCCGAATGCGGGAACAGCTCGCCGCGGCCGTAGCCGCCGATCGCGAACAGGCCCAGGTCGGTCGGCTCGGGGCCGATGCAACGCTCCCAGGCCTGGCGCACCCACTGGTCCACGGCGCGGGCGCGCGCGGCCAGCAGGCGGTCGATGTCCTCGCCGGCGTCGAAGCGCGCGGCGAAGGCGGCGTCATCCCGGGCCAGCGCCGCGCGGGCGGTGGCTGCCCAGCCCGCGTCGTCGCTCGCCGGCCGGGGCTGGGGGGTGCTCACAGGTCGTTGTCGTCGCCTGGCAGCCGGGTCAGGATCTCGACCCCGTCGGCGGTCACCGCGACCGTGTGCTCCCACTGCGCCGAGAGCTTGCGGTCCTTGGTGACCACGGTCCAGGCGTCGGGCAGCAGCCGGGTGTGGCGGCTGCCCTCGTTGATCATCGGCTCGATGGTGAAAGTCATGCCTTCCTTCAGCACCACGCCGGTGCCGGGGCGGCCGTAATGCAGCACCTGCGGCTCGTCGTGGTAGACCTTGCCGATGCCGTGGCCGCAGTACTCGCGGACCACGCTGAAGCGCTCGGACTCGGCGTACTGCTGGATGGCGTGGCCGACGTCGCCGAGGGTGGCGCCCGGCTTCACCGCGCGGATGCCGCGGAACATCGCCTCGCGGGTGGCCTCCACCAGCCGGCGCGCCATCACCGAAGGCTCGCCGACGTAGTACATGCGGCTGGTGTCGCCGTGCCAGCCGTCCTTGATCACGGTGACGTCGATGTTCAGGATGTCGCCGTCCTTCAGCACCTTGCCCTCGCTGGGGATGCCGTGGCAGATGACGTTGTTGACCGAGGTGCAGACGGTGGCCGGGAACGGGATGCGGCCGGGGCCGCCGCCGTAGCCGATGTTGGCCGGGATCGCCTTCTGCACGTTCACGATGTGGTCGTGGCAGATGCGGTCCAGCTCGGCGGTGGTCACGCCGGGCTTCACGTGCGGGGCGACGACCTGCAGGACTTCGGCGGCCAGCCGCCCGGCCACCCGCATCTTCTCCAGCTCGGCCGGGGTCTTGATGTCGATGCTCATCGGCCCATTATCCCCCAGCCGGTGGCTGCTTGCCCGGGCCCGGCACACTCCCTATAATTCGCCGGTTACACCGCCCACGGTGGGCGTCACCACCGAATACACACCCGACCGCCACCCACCATGCCGGGGTGCTTCCGCCAGGAAGTTCGGCCATGGAAGCGGACGGGGAGGCCCAACCCCGGAATCCACGGCCCGCCCACGCGGCGGCCCACCGCCCTCACCTGTCCGGGCGGCGGATTCCATATCGGAGTCGCAGCAATGCCCCAGATCACCATGCGCCAGATGCTGGAAGCCGGCGTCCATTTCGGCCACCAGACCCGCTACTGGAACCCGAAGATGGGCCCGTACATCTTCGGCGCCCGCGGCAAGATCCACATCATCAACCTCGAGAAGACGGTTCCGCTGTTCAACGACGCGATGAACTTCATCTCGGGCATCGCCCAGAAGCGCGGCCTGATCCTGTTCGTCGGCACCAAGCGCTCCGCGCGCGACGCCGTGAAGGAAGAGGCCGAGCGTTGCGGCATGCCGTACATGACCCAGCGCTGGCTGGGCGGCACCCTGACCAACTTCGCCACCGTGAAGAAGTCGGTCGGCCGGCTCAAGGAGCTCGAGGCCGCCGAGACCGACGGCACCTTCGAGAAGCTGGTCAAGCACGAGGTGCTGGGCCTGCGCCGCGAGCGCGAGAAGCTGGAAGCCTCGCTGGGCGGCATCAAGGACATGAACCGCCTGCCCGACGCGCTGTTCGTGATCGACATCGGCCACGAGGACATCGCGGTCAAGGAAGCCCGCAAGCTGGGCATCCCGGTGATCGCGGTGGTCGACACCAACTACGACCCGGCGCTGGTGGACTACGCCATCCCGGGCAACGACGACGCGATCCGCGCGGTGCAGCTGTACGCGCGCGCCGCCGCCGACGCGGTGCTCGAGGGCAAGGCCGCCGCGCCGCAGGCCGCGAGCGTGCGCGAGGACGAGTTCGCCGAGGCCGAGGGCGAGAAGCCGGCGCGCCGCAGCGCGCGCAAGGCGCCGGCGAAGAAGGCCGCCGCCAAGGCCGAAGAGGCCCCGGCTGCCGAGGCTCCGGCCGCCGAGGCCGAAGCCCCCGCGGCGACCGAAGCACCGGCCGCCGACGCCGCCGAATAACAGGAGACCTACCCCCATGGCAGAAATCACCGCATCCCTGGTCAAGGAGCTGCGCGAGCGCACCGGCGCCGGCATGATGGAGTGCAAGAAGGCGCTCACCGAGAACAACGGCGACATCCAGGCCGCCGCCGACGCGCTGCGCAAGAGCGGCCTGGCCAAGGCCGACAAGAAGGCCAGCCGCGTCGCCGCCGAGGGCCGCATCGCGATGGCCCAGGCCCCGGGCAAGGCCGTGCTGGTCGAGGTCAACTCGGAAACCGACTTCGTCGCCAAGGACAGCAACTTCCTGGCCTTCACCGAGGAAGTCGCCAAGGTCGCGCTGTCCAGCGGCGCCGACGATGCCGAGGCGCTGAAGGCGGCGAAGCTCGGTTCGGGCGAGACCGTCGAGGAGGCCCGTACCGCGCTCATCGCCAAGGTCGGCGAGAACGTGCAGGTGCGCCGCCTGGCGCGCATGGAGAGCGGCAACCTGATCGGCGCCTACGTGCATGGCGGCCGCATCGGCGTGCTGGTCGAGCTCAAGGGCGGCAGCGACGAGCTGGCGCGCGGCCTGGCGATGCACGTGGCGGCGATGAACCCGCCCTACGTCTCGCCCGCGCACGTGCCGGCCGACTTCGTCGCCCGCGAGAAGGAAATCGCGCTGGCCCAGGTCAAGGATTCCGGCAAGCCGGCCGAGATCCTGGAGAAGATGGTCGCCGGCAAGATCGCCAAGACCCTGGCCGAGATCAGCCTCACCGGGCAGCCCTACGTGCTCGACACCAACCAGACCGTCGAGGCCGCGCTCAAGGCCGCCGGCGCCGAGGTCATCGGCTTCGTGCGCCTGGCCGTCGGCGAGGGCATCGAGAAGCAGGCCGACGACTTCGCCTCGGAAGTGATGAAGCAGGCCGGCCTGGCGTAAGCCGCCACCCGCTTCGGCAACAACGAAAAGCCCGCGAGCGATCGCGGGCTTTTTTCATTGCCGGGGTTGCGGGCGTTGCGGCAGGCGCGACGGCCAGCCGCCCGCCATCGCCCGGTACAGCGCGACCGCGCTGGTCGCGCTGCGGGTGCGCGCGGCGGCGAAGGCATCCTGCGCCTGCAACTGCGTGCGCTCGGCGTCGAGCACTTCGAACAGGTCGGCGGCGCCGGCCTCGAACCGGATCCGCGCGAGCTCCGCGGCGTGCGCGCTGTCGGCGGCGGCCCGTTGCAGGTGCGCGTCCTCCTCGCGCGCGCGACTGCTGCGCACCAGCGCGTTCTCGGTGTCCTCCAGCGCGCGCAGCACGGCCTGCTCGTAGCGGGCGAGCTCGCCGGCGGCGTCGGCATCGGCTGCGGCGATCCGCGCGCGCACGCGCCCCACGTCCAGGAACGACCAGTCGATGCCCAGCGCGACCAGCCGGGTCTCGCTGTCGCGCTCGAACAGGCTGCTGCCCTCCAGCGCGTGGCTGCCGAGCAGGCCGCCCAGGGTGAAGCGCGGGAACAGGTCGGCGGTCGCGACCCCGATGCGCGCGGTGGCCGCGTGCAGGCGCTGCTCGGCGGCGATGACGTCCGGGCGCCGGCGCAGGAGCTCGCCCGGGGTGCCGGACGCGGGTCGGGCGGGCACCGTCGGCAGGCCGGTCGGCGCTTCCAGCAGCGCGACCAGGGCGTCGGGCGTGCGCCCGGTCAGCACCGCGAGCCGGTGCATGGTGGTCGCGATCTCCGCCTCCAGCGCCGGCAACCGCGCCAGCGTGGTTTCGAGCTGGGCGCGTGCGCGCGAGGTGTCGAACGCGGTGCCGCGGCCGGCGTCGAAGCGCGCGTCCACCAGGCGCAGGGTCTCGCGCTGGTTGTCGGCGTTGGCCCTGGCCACGCGCAGGCGCTCCTGCAGTCCGCGCAGCCCGAGGTAGCCGTTCGCCACTTCGCCCACGATCGCGACCTGCGCGGCCGCCAAGTCGGCGGCGCTGGCCGCGGTATCGGCGCGGCTGGCCTCGACGCCGCGGCGCACGCGCCCGAACAGGTCGAGCTCCCAGGACGCGACGATGCCCGCCTCGCTGCTGCGGACGTCGCGCTCGGCGCGGGTCGCCCCGGGCATCTGCCCGGCACTGGCGCGCGCGTCGCTGGCGGTCGCCTGCGCCGTCACCGTGGGGAAGCGGTCGAAGCCGGCCCCGCGCAGCAGCGCGTTGGCCCGGTCGTAGCGTGCAAGCGCGATCCGCAGGTCGTGGTTGGCGAGCAGCGCTTCCTCGACCAGCCGGTCGAGCACCGGGTCGTCGAAGCGATGCCAGAACCCGGCGTCCGCGGCCGGCATCGGCACTGGCGCCGCGGCCGTGGCGCGCACGAAGCGCTGCTGCACCGGGAGCTCGGGCCTCACGTAGTCCGGGCCCACCGCGCAGGCGCTGGCGAGCAGCGCGGTGGCGAGGGCGGCCAGGACGCTGCGGCCGGGCCGGAGGAGGCGCGGACGGGTGCGCGGATGGGGGCGATGGTCATGCATGGACGGACTCCGTGGCAGCGCCCGCGGGCGCCGCGTTGCGCGTCACCAGCTTGCGCAGCGCGACGTAGAAGACGGGGGTGAGGAACAGGCCGAACACGGTCACGCCGAGCATGCCCGCGAACACGGTGATGCCGGTGGCCGAGCGCACTTCCGCGCCGGCGCCGTGCGACAGCACCAGCGGCACCGTGCCGGCGATGAACGCGATCGAGGTCATCACGATCGGGCGCAGGCGCAGGCGGCAGGCTTCCAGCGCCGACTCGACGATGCCCCTGCCCTGCAGCTCGAGCTCGCGCGCGAACTCCACGATCAGGATCGCGTTCTTGCACGCCAGCCCCATAAGCACCACCAGGCCGACCTGCACGAACACGTTGTTGTCGCCGCCGGCCAGCCACACCCCGAGCAGGGCCGAGAGCATGCACATCGGCACGATCAGGATCACCGCCAGCGGCAGCGTCCAGCTCTCGTAAAGGGCTGCCAGCACCAGGAACACGAGCAGGATGGCGAGGGGGAACACCACCAGTGCCGCGTTGCCCTGGGTGGACTGCTGGTAGCTGAGATCGGTCCACTCGATGGTCATGCCGTTGGGAAGCACCCTGGCGGCCAGGTCCGCCAGCGTGTCCATCGCCTGCGCCGACGACAGCACGCGCGGGTCGGCCTCGCCGGCCAGGTCGGCGGCGGGATAGCCGTTGTAGCGCAGCACCGGGTCCGGGCCGTAGGTCTGGCGGATCGTCACCATCGACCCGATCGGCACCATCTCACCACGGTCGTTGCGGGTGCGCAGGTTGCCGATGTCCTGGACGTCGTCGCGGAAGCGCGCGTCGGCCTGGGCGATGACCTGCCATGTGCGGCCGAACTCGTTGAAGTCGTTGACGTAGGCCGAGCCCAGGTAGGTCTGCAACGTGTCGAACAGTTCGGTCAACGGCACGCCCTGGGCCTTGGCCTTGACCCGGTCCACCTCGGCGTCCAGTTGCGGCACGTTGGCCTGGTAGCTGGTGATCGGGAAGCCCATGCCGGGCGTCTGCATGATTGCGCCCTGCATCGCCGCCACCGCGTCCTGCAGCGCGCCGTAGCCCAGGTTGCCGCGGTCCTCGATGAACATCTGGTAGCCGTTGCCGTTGCCCAGGCCGAGGATCGGCGGCGGCATCAGCGAGAACGCGAAACCTTCCTGCAGCCCGGCGATCTTCCGGTTGATCTCGGCGTTGATCTCCGCCGCGCTGCGGTCGCGCTCGCTGGCCGGATCCAGCGGCAGGAACACCACGCCCGTGTTCGGCGTGTTGGTGAACTGCAGCGCGTTCAGGCCGGGGAAGGCGATCGAATGCGCGACGCCCTCGGTCTTCATCGCGATGTCGGCCACCTGCGACAGCATGGCGTCGGTGCGCGCGATCGAGGCGCCCTCCGGCATCTTCACGCCGGCGATCAGGTACAGCTTGTCCTGGGTCGGGATGAAGCCGCCCGGCACCACCTTGAACATCAGCCCGGTGGACGCCAGCAGCACCGCGTAGACCACGAACACTGCGCCCCTGCGGCCCAGCGTCCGCGAGACCGCTCCCTGGTAGCGGGCGGAGTTGCGCTTGAAGAAGCGGTTGAACGGAACGAACAGCCAGCCGAACAGGCGATCGATCAGCCGCGTGGGCGAATCCTTTGCGGCGTCGTGCGGCTTGAGCAGGCGCGCGGCCAGCGCCGGCGACAGGGTCAGCGAGTTGATCGCCGAGATCACCGTCGAGATCGCGATGGTGACCGCGAACTGCTTGTAGAACTGCCCGGTCACGCCCGACAGGAAGGCCATCGGCACGAACACCGCGCACAGCACCAGCGCGATCGCGATGATCGGGCCCGAGACTTCGCGCATCGCCTGGTGGGCGGCCGCCAGCGGGGCCAGGCCTTCCTCGATGTTGCGTTCGACGTTCTCCACCACCACGATCGCGTCGTCCACCACGATGCCGATCGCCAGCACCAGCCCGAACAGGCTCAGGGTGTTGATCGAGAAGCCCAGCAGGTACAGGGCGGCGAAGGTGCCCACGATCGACACCGGCACCGCGATCAACGGGATGATCGAGGCGCGCCAGGTCTGCAGGAACAGGATCACCACCAGCACCACCAGCAGCACCGCCTCGAGCAGGGTCGTGACCACGGCCTTGATCGAGTCGCGCACGAAGATGGTGGTGTCGTAGACGGCCTCGTACTCGAGGCCCTCCGGGAACCGCTCCGACAATCCGTCCATGGTCGCGATGACGGAGTCGCGGATGTCGAGCGCGTTGGCGCCCGGCGCCTGGAAGATGCCGATGCCCACGGCGTTCTTGCCGTCGAGCCTGGAACGCAGGGTGTAGTCGCCGGCGCCCAGCTCCAGACGCGCCACGTCGGACAGGCGCACGACTTCACCGTCGGCGCCGGCCTTGAGCACGATGTTGCCGAACTCCTGTTCGGTGTGCAGGCGGCCCCGGGCGTTGATCAGGGTCAGGAAGTCGCTGTCGGGCATGGGCTCGGCGCCGAGCTGGCCGGCCGAGACCTGCACGTTCTGCTCGCGCATCGCGCGCACCACGTCGCCCGCCGTCAGCCCGCGGGACGCCACCTTGTCCGGGTCCAGCCAGGCGCGCATCGCGTAGTCGCCGCCGCCGAACACCTGGGCGTCGCCGACGCCGGTGATGCGCGACAGCGCGTCCTTGACGTGCAGGCGCGCGTAGTTGCGCAGGTACAGGGTGTCGTACCTGCCGTCGGGCGAGGTCAGGTGCACCACCATCAGGAAGGTGGGCGACTGCTTCTGCGTGGTCACGCCCTGGCGGCGGACGTCCTCCGGCAGCCGCGCCAGCGCCTGGCTGACGCGGTTCTGCACCCGCACCGTGGCGTCGTCGGCGTCGGTGCCGGGACGGAAGGTCACCGTCATCCGCAGCACGCCGTCGGAACCGGCGACGGACTTGGTGTACATCATGTCCTCGACGCCGTTGATCGCCTCCTCCAACGGCGTGGCCACGGTTTCGGCGATCACCTTGGGGTTGGCGCCCGGGTACACGGCGGTGACCACCACCGACGGCGGCACCACCTCGGGGTACTCGCCGATCGGCAGCAGCGGGATCGAGACCAGCCCTGCGGCGAAGATCACGATCGACAGCACCGCGGCGAAGATCGGCCGGTCGATGAAGAACCTGGAGAAGTCCATGATGTCGCTCCTTGCTGCTGGCTACTGCATCGCGACCGCTTGCGCGGGCGACGGCGCGGGCGCGCCCATGGCGATGACCTGCGGCGTGACCGGCATGCCCGGCATGAACACCTTCTGCACGCCGTGCACGATCACCTTGTCGTCGGCGGCCAGGCCGGACTCGACCACGCGCAGTCCGTCGATCATCCGGCCGAGCACGACGTCCTTGCGCACCGCCTTGTCGTCGGCGCCGAGCACGTAGACGTACTTGCGGTCCTGGTCGGTGAGCACGGCCTTGTCGTCGATCAGCATCGCCTCGAAGCGGCCGCTGCCCTGCACCTGCACGCGCGCGAACAGGCCGGGGGTGAACACGCGGTCCGGGTTCGGCAGCACCGCGCGCGCGCGGATGGTGCCGGTGGTCGGATCGACCTGGTTGTCGACGAAGTCCACCGTGCCCTCGTGCGGGAAGCCGTCCTCGTTGGCCAGGCCGACCCGCACCGGGTTGCTGGAGCGCGAGCGCTCGCCCTTGCGCGCCAGTTCGGCATAGCGCAGGTAGGTCTGCTCGTCGCTCTCGAAGTACACGTACATCGGGTCCTGCGACACCAGGGTGGTCAACAGGGTCTGGTCGGCCTGGGCGAGGTTGCCCTCGGTGACCATGGCGCGGCCGATGCGGCCGTCGATCGGCGCGCGGACCTCGGTGAACTGCAGGTCGAGCCGTGCCGCGGCGACCGCGGCCTCGGCGGCGCGCACGCCCGCCTCGCCCTGGGCGCTGGCCGCCTTGCGCGCCTCGAATTCCTCGCGCGAGATGGCCTGCGCCTCGATCAGGGTCCGGGCGCGCGCGTCCTGGGCCCGCGCGAGCCCGGCTTCGGCACGCGCGCGCTGCAGCTGCGCCAGCGCGCGGTCGAGCGCGGCGCGGTACGGACGCTGGTCGATCACGAACAGCAGGTCGCCCTCCTTCACTTCCTGGCCTTCGTCGAAGGCGACGCGCTGGACGTAGCCGCTCACGCGCGGGCGTAGTTCGACGCTTTCGACGGCGCTCACGCGGCCGTTGAAGGTGTCCCACTGGTGCACGGGCTTGCTGAGCACGGTGGCGACGCTGACCGCGGGCGGCGGCGGCATGGCCGACGCGTCCTGGGCGCGGCTGTCGCAGCCGGCGACGGCGAGCGCCAGCGGCAACGCGGCAGAGGCCAGCAGCCAGCGCGCGCCGCTGCCGGAACGGGAGGCCGCCCTGCCGGCGGCGGGGAGCTTGCGGTGGGTCATGGGGGCACCTCGATGGGGGGAGGGATTGTCCCGATGGCGGGACTTTTTCTCCCGAATACGGAACAGTGCGAATCGCGCGAGGGCCAGCAGCGGCAGCGCCAGCGGCACGCCGACCACGAACGCCAGCGTCCAGGCCATCAGCGCGCCCTCGACGGAACCCACTGCCGATGCGGCTCCCAGGGCGATGAATGCCAGCCAGGCCAGGACGAAACCGCCGAGCAGCAGGGCCGGAATGGAACTCAGGATGGCGAGGCGACGGATGGACATGGGACCTTCCCGTGATGCGACGGGAGAGAGCCTAGGCCCCACGGCGGCACTTGATTAGCCGGCAAAACGGGGAATAATTGTCCCGGCAACGGGTCAATCGGCCCGCCACCCCTCTGGAGGCCCACATGGCCCGCGATCTCAACGACACCCTCGTGTTCGTCAAGGTGGTGGAACTGGGCAGTTTCGTCGGCGCCGCCCGCGCGCTCCGGCTGCCCAAGACCACGGTCAGCCGCAAGGTGCAGGAACTGGAGGCCCGGCTCGGGGCGCAGCTCCTCCACCGCACCACCCGCAAGCTCGGGCTCACCGAGGCCGGCAACATCTACTACGAGCACTGCCAGCGCATCGCCCGCGACCTGGACGAGGCCGAGAGCGCGGTCAGCCAGCTGCAGGGCGGACCGCGCGGCTGGTTGCGCTTCACCGCGCCCTACAGCGCCGGCGTGATCTGGATCGCGCCGCTGCTGGCCGAATTCCGCCAGCGCAACCCGGACGTGCGGGTCGAGATGATCCTCACCAACGAGACGCTCGACCTGATCGACAAGGAGATCGATATCGCGCTGCGGATCGGGCCGCTGGAGGACTCCAACCTGGTCGCGCGCCGCCTCGGCCAGTTCCGCAGCCAGGTCTTCGCCAGCACCGAGTACATCGCGCGCCACGGCGAGCCACGGCACCCGGACGAACTGCTCCAGCACCGCACCCTCGCCTTCCCCAAGTTCCGCCGCAACGGCAACTACTACTGGCCGCTGCACGATGGCGAGCGCGAACAGGAATTCCGCGTGGATCCGGTGGTGGTGGCCAACGATCCGACCGCGCTCACCGAGCCGCTGCTGCACGGCGAGGGGCTGATGCTGTTCAGCGAGATCAGCGCCAAGCCCTGGGTCGAGCGCAACCTGGTGCGCCGCGTGCTTCCGGCCTGGACCGGCCCGGTGCTGGACTTCAACGCGCTGTTCCCGCGCGGCCTGGCGCAATCGCCCAAGATCCGCGCCTTCGTGGACTTCCTGGTCGAGCGGTTGCGCTTCGAGGCCGACTACGTGCGCGCGGCGTGCCCGGACAGCGTCGCCTGCCACAAGTCGCTCACCATCGTCGAGAAGGCACGCGGCCACGACATGGCACGCGAGGTCACCCGCCGTGCCCTCGCCGCGGCGGAAGCCGGGGCCGGCGAGGAAGAGGCGGCCGAAGTCGAGGCGGCCTGACGGGGGCATCGGCTAGAATCCGGCGACGCCCTCGCCCGCCGCCGGAGCCACCCCATGTCGCAACTCGCCTATCGCCGCGTCCTGCTCAAGCTGTCCGGCGAGGCGCTGATGGGCGACGAGGACTACGGCATCGACCCCAAGGTGATCGGCCGGCTGGCGCGCGAGGTGATGGAAGCGCGCGAGGCCGGGGCCGAGATCGCGCTGGTGATCGGCGGCGGCAACATCTTCCGCGGCGCCGGGCTCGCCGCCGGCGGCATGGACCGGGTCACCGGCGACCAGATGGGCATGCTGGCCACGGTGATCAACGCGCTGGCGATGCAGGACGCGCTGGAGAAGCTCGGCGGCAAGGCCCGGGTGATGAGCGCGATCAAGATCAACGACGTGTGCGAGGACTACATCCGCCGCCGCGCGATCCGCCACCTCGAGAAGGGCCGGCTGGTGATCTTCGCCGCCGGCACCGGCAATCCGTTCTTCACCACCGACTCCGGCGCCGCCCTGCGCGCGATCGAGATCGGTGCCGACCTGCTGCTGAAGGCGACCAAGGTGGACGGGGTGTACGACAAGGACCCGGCCAAGCACCCCGACGCGAAGCGCTACGACCGGCTCGGCTACGACGAGGTCATCGCGCGCGACCTGCAGGTGATGGACACCGCCGCGTTCGCGCTCGCGCGCGACAGCGAGCTGCCGCTGCGGGTGTTCGACATGTCGCAGCCCGGGACGCTGCTGAAGATCCTGCGCGGCGAGGACATCGGCACGCTGGTGCAGGGACGCGGGTCCGCCTGATCGCGGCGCGAGCGCCGCTCCTACAGGAGGTTGCGGGTGCACGGGCACGACCATTTCCACGGCTCGGGGACGCGCGCGTTCGCGATCGTGACCCTGGCCAACCTGGCCTACACCGTGGTGGAAGCCGGCTACGGCTTCGCCACCGATTCGCTGGCGCTGCTCTCGGACGCGCTGCACAACCTCGGCGACGTGCTCGGGCTCGGGCTGGCCTGGGGCGCGGCGGTGCTGGCGCGGCGCGCGCCGACCGAACGCCACACCTACGGCTGGCGCCGGGCCACCCTGCTCTCTCCGCTCGCCAACGCGGTGCTGCTGGTCGCCTTCGCCGGCGCGCTGTCGTGGGAGGCGGTGCGCCGGCTCGGCGCGCCACCGCAGATCCCGGCGATGCCGGTCGTGGTGGTGGCCGCGATCGGCATCCTCGTCAACCTCGGCGGCGCCTGGCTGATGCGCGGCGGCCACGGCCGCGACCTCAACCGGCGCGGCGCCTACCTGCACCTGATCGCGGATGCCGGGGTCTCGCTGGCCGCGGTGCTGGCCGGCCTGGGCATGCTCTGGCTGGGCTGGGAGTGGCTGGACCCGGCCACCGGGCTGCTGGTCGGTGCGGTGGTCGCGCTTAGCGCGTTCGGGCTGCTGCGCGACGCCTTCAACGCGGCCATGGACGCGGTGCCGGCGGCGCTCGACCAGGCAGGCGTGCGCGCGTGGCTGCAGGCGCAGCCCGGCGTCAGCGCGGTGCACCACGTGCACATCTGGTCGCTGGGCGCGGGCGAGATCGCGATGACCGCACACCTGGTGCGCACCGGCAGCGACGGCCACGACGCGTTCCTGGACCACGTCCACCGCGAGCTGGACGCGCGTTTCGGCATCAACCACCCCACGCTGCAGGTGGAGTTCGGCGGCGCCTGCCTGCACGACCGCGACGACCGCGCCCCGCACGGGCACTGACGGCTATACTCCCGGGGCTGACCTCCGGAACCGGAATGCCCATGATCGACACCATCCACAAGGACGCGCAGGCGCGCATGGCCAAGAGCATCGACGCCCTCCGCCACGACCTGGTCAAGGTCCGCACCGGGCGCGCCTCGACCGCGCTGGTCGAACACATCAAGGTGAATTACTACGGCTCCGACGTGCCGCTGTCGCAGGTCGCCAGCGTGGCCGTGTCCGACGCGCGCTCGCTGACCATCACCCCGTACGAGAAGCAGATCGTAAGCGCGGTGGAGAAGGCGATCCTCGGCTCCGACCTCGGCCTAACCCCGAACACCGCCGGCACCGTGATCCGCCTCAACCTGCCCGCGCTGACCGAGGAACGCCGCCGCGAGCTGACCAAGGTCGTGCACGCCCAGGGCGAGGACGCCAAGGTCGCCATCCGCAACATCCGCCGCGACGCCAACCAGCAGGTCAAGGAACTGCTGAAGGAGAAGCAGGTGTCCGAGGACGAGGCCTCGCGCAGCGAGACCGAGGTCCAGAAGATGACCGACAAGGCGATCAAGGACGTGGACGAGGTGGTGAAGGCGAAGGAACAGGAGTTGATGGCGGTCTGACCCGGCCGCCTGCATGACCGCTCCGCCCACGCCGCCGCCGGCCGCGCCCCGCGTTCCCCGCCACCTGGCGGTGATCATGGACGGCAACGGCCGCTGGGCCCAGCAGCGCCACCGCCCGCGCGCCATCGGCCACCGCGCCGGCGCGCGCGCGGTCAACCTGTGCATCGACTTCTGCCTCGACAAGGGCATCGGCGCGCTGACCCTGTTCGCGTTCTCGAGCGAGAACTGGGGCCGCCCCGAGGACGAGGTCGGGGCGTTGATGAAGCTGTTCCTCAACGCGCTCGAGCGCGAAGTATCGGAACTGCACCGGCGCGGGGTGCGGGTGCGCTTCATCGGCGACCGCGAACGCTTCCCGGACGGGATCCGCGCGCGCATGCGCGAGGCCGAGGCGCTGACCGCCGGCAACGACCGGCTGGCGCTGAACATCGCGGCCAGCTATGGCGGCCGCCAGGACATCGCCGCCGCGGCGCGCTCGCTGGCCGAGGACGTCGCCGCCGGCCGGCTGCGCCCGGAGCAGGTGGACGAGGCCCTGTTCGGCACCCGGGTGGCGCTGGCCGACCTGCCGCCGCCCGACCTCTTCATCCGCACCGGCGGCGACCACCGGGTGAGCAATTTCCTGCTCTGGCAGCTGGCCTACACCGAGCTGTGGTTCACCGAAACGTTGTGGCCGGCGCTGGATGCGGCGACACTGCAGCGCGCGCTGGACGACTACGCCAGCCGCGAACGCCGCTTCGGCCTGACCGGAGCACAGGTAGCTGGCCGACAGGACGAACCGACCGCATGACCCGTACCCGCGTGATCGCCGCGTTGATCCTCGCCCCGGTCGCGATCGCCGCGATCCTGCTGCTGCCGACGCCGTGGCTGATGGCGCTGTCGGCGATCGTGTTCCTGGCCGGGCTGTGGGAGTGGTTCCGGCTGGCCGACGTCGAGGACACCCTTGCGCGCAGCGTGCTGCTGGTGCTGAACCTGGCGCTGATGGTGGCGCTGGTCTGGGCCTCGCGCACCAGCAGCGGCTTCAACTACGTGCTGATCCAGCTCGCGACCGTGCTGGGCGTGGTGTGGTGGCTGCTGGCCTGCCTGTGGCTGCGCCATTTCGAATTCGGGGCCGACCACGAGCGGCCTTACGCGCGCGTGCTCAAGCTGCTGGCCGGCACCGCCGCGATCGTGCCCGCGTGGTGCGCGATGGGCATGCTCCACCACGCCGAGCCCAATGGCCACCGCTGGCTGTTCATCGCGCTGGCGATCGTGTGGGCGGCCGACTCCGGCGCGTACTTCGCCGGGCGCCGCTTCGGCAAGCGCAAGCTGAGCCCGCGGATCAGCCCCAACAAGACCATCGAGGGCCTCGCCGGCGGCATGGCCTGCGGCCTGCTGGTGGCGCTGGTGTTCGCGCCGATGGCCGGCGCGGGTTGGGCGCAGTTGCCGCTGGTGGCGCTGGCGACGGTGGTCGCGGTGGCCTTCTCGGTGGTCGGCGACCTGTTCGAAAGCCTGCTCAAGCGCCACGTCGGCGCGAAGGACTCGGGCGACCTGATCCCCGGGCACGGCGGCATCCTGGACCGCATCGACGGCGTGATCGCCGCCCTGCCGGTGTTCGCGGTCGGGAAAGCCTGGCTCGGGTTCTAGCGATGGCCATGCAGGTCGCGGTCCTCGGCGCCACCGGTTCGATCGGCACGTCCACGCTGGACGTGGTCGCGCGCCATCCCGGGCGGCTGCGCGCCAGCGTGCTGGCCGCGGGCAGCAACGTCGACGCGCTGCTCGACTTGTGCCGCCGCTTCGAACCGCTGCACGCCGCGATCGCGGACGAAGCCGGCTACCCGGCCCTGCGCGACGGCCTGCGCGCGGCCGGGCTCGCGACTCGGGCCCACGCCGGTGCCGCCGCGATCGAGCAGCTGGCCGCGGGCGAGGACTGCGACACCGTGGTCGCCGCCATCGTCGGCGCCGCCGGGCTGGCCTCCACGCTGGCCGCGGCGCGCGCGGGCAAGCGCCTGCTGCTGGCCAACAAGGAATCGCTGGTGCTCGCGGGCGAGCTGCTGATGCACGCCGCGCGCGAGGGCGGCGCGCTGGTGGTGCCGGTGGACAGCGAGCACAACGCGATCTTCCAGTGCCTGGGCTGCAACCCCGACGGCACCCCGGCCACGGCCGGCCTGGCGCGCATCCAGCTGACCGCCTCGGGCGGACCGTTCCGCGGCCGCAGCCGCGAGGAACTCGCCGACGTCACTCCGGCGCAGGCGGTCGCGCACCCCAAGTGGTCCATGGGCCCGAAGATCTCCGTGGACTCGGCGACGCTGATGAACAAGGGCCTGGAGGTGATCGAGGCCCACCACCTGTTCGGCATGCCCGGCGAGCGCATCGGCGTGCTGGTGCACCCGCAGAGCCTGGTGCATTCGCTGGTGGAGTTCACCGACGGCTCGACCCTGGCGCAGCTCGGCCTGCCCGACATGCGCACCGCGCTCGCGGTGGGCCTGGGCTGGCCGGAACGGATCCGGTCGGGCGTCGGCGGGCTCGACCTGCTGCAGCACGGCCGCCTCGACTTCGAGCGCCCGGACCTCGATGCGTTCCCGTGCCTGCGCCTCGCCTTCGAGGCGCTGGAGGCCGGCGGCACCGCGCCGGCCGTGCTCAACGCCGCCAACGAAGTCGCGGTTTCATGCTTCCTTCAGGGCCGGACCGGTTTTCTGGACATTCCCGCGCTGGTCGAGGACTGCCTGCAGGCCTTGCCGGCCGCACCCGCGGATTCGCTGGAGACGCTGCTCGACGCCGATGCGCGCGCGCGCGCCCATGCCAGCGACCGCATCGCCCGGGCACGCCCATGAGCAGTTTCCTCGGTTCGGTCTGGTGGATGATCGTCAGCATCGGCGTGCTGGTGACCTTCCACGAATTCGGCCACTACTGGGTCGCGCGCCGCTGCGGCGTGCGCGTGCTGCGCTTCTCGGTCGGCTTCGGCAAGCCGCTGTGGCTGCGCCGGGGGCGCGACGGCACCGAGTACGTGGTCGCCGCGATCCCGCTCGGCGGCTACGTGAAGATGCTCGACGAGCGCGAGGCCGAGGTGCCGCCGCAGGAAGCCGGGCGCGCGTTCAACCGCAAGCCGGTCTGGCAGCGCATCGCGATCGTCGCCGCCGGCCCGCTCGCCAACCTGCTGCTGTGCGTGCTGTTCCTGTGGGCGATGTTCGTGATCGGGCGGCCGGACTACGCGCCCGTGGTCGGCCACGCCGATGGCATCGCCGCCGCCGCGGGGCTGCACGAGGGCGACACCCTGCTGGTCGTCGGCGGCCGCGCGACGCCGACCTGGAGCGAGGCGGCGATGGCGCTGACCACCGCGGCCATGGACCGCGAGGACGTCCGCATCGAGGTGCGCACCGCCGGTGGCGCGCCCGCCGACCGGAAGCTCGCGCTGTCGCGCCTGCCGGCCGACACCGACGAGCGCCGCGCGGTCCAGGCGATGGGCCTGACCCCGCGCCACTTCCTGCTGCCGCCGGTGATCGGCCGGGTCGAGCCGGGCAGCGCCGCCTGGGGCGTGCTCGCCGAGGGCGACCGCATCACCGCGATCGACGCCTCCCCGGTCGACGACTTCGCCGACATCAGCCCGCTGCTGCAGGCGATCGGCGGCGAGCCGGCGATGGTCGAGGTCGAGCGCGACGGCGACCGGTTGGCGCTCGAGGTCACCCCGCAGCGCCGCGACGACGGCGAGGGCGGCAGCTACTGGGCGCTGGGGGTCGCGCCCGCGCCGTCGCAGGTGCCGGACTACGACGCGGAGCTGCGCGTGGGCCCCTGGGCCGCCGTGCCCGCCGCATTCACCGAGTCCTGGCGGCTCGCTCGCGATTCCGTCGCCATGATCGGCCGCCTGCTGACCGGCCGCGCCTCGGTCGAGAACGTGTCCGGGCCGATCACCATCGCCCGCTACGCCAACGCGTCGGCGCAACTGGGCACGGCCTGGTTCCTGAACTTCCTCGCCCTGCTCTCGCTCAGCCTGGCGATCATCAACCTGCTGCCGATCCCCGTCTTGGACGGCGGCCATCTCTTGTACTACCTTATCGAGCTGGCCAAGGGCAGCCCGTTGAGCGAGCGGGCCATGATGGCCGGGCAGTACCTGGGCCTCGCCCTGCTGGCCGGCCTCATGGGCCTGGCTTTCTACAATGACATCCTGCAACTGTTGCGCTGAGCCGGGCAGCAGGTCGAACAGGAACGTCCAACCCCGGAAGTGACGATGACGCGACTCCCCCCACGCCGCCTGCTTGTCCTCGCCCTGGCCGCAGCCGCCTCCACCGGCGCCGCCCCCGCGTTCGCGCAGTCGTCGAACCCCTTCGCGGTGCCGGGCGCGCCCGCCGCGGCCCCGGTCGCGCCGGACCCGGAGGCGTTCACCGTCACCGACATCCGCGTGGACGGCCTGCAGCGGATCTCCGCCGGCACCGTGTTCACCTACCTCCCGGTGGAGCGCGGCGACACCGTGGGCCGCAACCGCATCGCCGAGGCGATCCGGGCCCTGTACGGCACCGGCTTCTTCGAGGACGTGCGCATGGACCGCCAGGGCTCGATCCTGGTGGTGACCGTGACCGAGCGCCCGGCGATCAACAAGCTGACCCTGGTCGGCAACAAGGACATCAAGACCGAGGACCTGACCAAGGGCCTCGCGGACATCGGCCTCGCCGAGGGCGACACCTTCAACCGGCTCAGCCTGGACCGGGTGGTGCAGGAACTGAACCGCCAGTACAACAACCGCGGCAAGTACAACGTGGTCATCACGCCGACCGTGACCCGGCTCGACCGCAACCGCGTCGACATCACGATCGACATCAAGGAAGGCAAGGCCGCCGAGATCCGCCACATCAACCTGGTCGGCAACGAGAAGTTCGACGAGGAGCAGATCCGCGACAACTGGGAGTCGGCCGAGACCAACTGGCTGAGCTGGTACCGCAACGACGACCAGTACTCGCGCGAGAAGCTCTCCGGCGACCTCGAGAAGCTCAACGCCTGGTACCTGGACCGCGGCTACGTGGACTTCAGCCTCGACAGCACCCAGGTCGAGATCAGCCCGGACAAGCGCGACATCTTCATCACCGCCGGCATCACCGAGGGCGAGCAGTACACCGTCTCCAGCGTCGAGCTGACCGGCGACACGGTGCTGCCGAAGGACCTGGTCGAGAAGCGCCTGCTGGTGCGCAAGGGCCAGGTGTTCTCGCGCCGGCTGCTGGACGCCACCTCCAACTCGATCACCCTGACCCTGGCCAACATCGGCTACGCCTTCGCCACCGCCAACGTGATCCCGACGGTGGACCGCGACGCGCGCACCGTGGGCATCACCTTCAACGTGATCCCGGGCCCGCGCGTGCAGGTCCGCCACATCGACTTCAAGGGCAACACCCGCACCGCCGACGAGGTCATGCGCCGCGAGATGCGCCAGTTCGAGGGCGCCTGGTTCTCGCAGGCGGCGGTGGACCGCTCCAAGATCCGCCTGCAGCAGCTGGGCTACTTCGAGACCGTGGACGTCGAGAAGATCCCGGTCGCGGGCAGCCCGGACGAGGTGGACGTGGTGTTCACGGTCAAGGAGACGACCTCGGGCAGCTTCATGTTCGGCGTCGGCTACTCGCAGCTCAGCGGCGTGACCACCTCGGTGCAGCTGTCCGAGAACAACTTCCTCGGCACCGGCAACCGGGTCGCGGTGGCGGCGCAGCGCAGCTACTACCAGAAGGCCTACAACTTCTCGTTCCTCAACCCGTACTTCACCGACGACGGGCTGTCGCTGGGCTACAACCTGCGCTGGAGCGAGTTCGACTACTCGAACTTCAACGTCGCCCAGTACTCGACCAGCAGCGGCAGCGCGCAGGTCGTGCTCGGCGTGCCGATCACCGAGTGGGACCGCTTCTCGGCGATGCTCGGCATCGACAGCAACGAGATCCTGACCGCCGGCGGCAACATGCCGAAGGAGTTCAACGACTACCTGAAGGCGGTCGGCCGGCGCACCTTCCACGCCTGGCGCGGCCAGCTGGCGTGGGCGCGCGACACCCGCAACGACTACTTCATGCCGAGCATCGGCACCTACCAGCGGGTCTCCGCGGAGGTCGCGCTGCCCGGCTCCACGGTCGAGTACTACAAGCTCGAATACGAATACTCCAGGTACTGGCCGCTGAGCCCGTCGCTGGTGCTGCGCACCGGCGTGAACCTCGGCTACGGCGACAGCTACGGCTCGCCGATCACCAGCGACATCTGCTGGACCAGGCCGCAGCCGCCGGTGCCGCCGACCGAGGAGAACCCGAACCCAGAGCAGCCGCCGCCCCCGCCGCCGCCGAGCGATCCGTGCACCACCGACTCGCCGGACTACGTCGAGACCCTGACCGCCGACGGCCTGCCGTTCTTCGAGAACTTCTACGCCGGCGGCATCAGCTCGGGCGGCCGCGTGCGCGGCTTCGTGGACAACACGCTCGGCCCGCAGGTGGCCAACGCCTTCGGCTTCCTGCGCCCGTCCGGCGGCGCGCTGAAGACGGTGGGTTCGCTGGAGATGTTCTTCCCGCGGCTGTTCGACACCAACGCCGCGCGGATCTCCGCGTTCCTCGACTTCGGCAACGTGTACCGCGACATCGACAGCTTCGACGCCAGCCTGCTGCGCGCGTCCGCGGGCGTGGCGCTGCTGTGGCGCTCGCCGATGGGCCCGATCCAGATCAGCTACGCGTTCCCGGTCAAGACCGAGCCGGGCGACCGCACCGAGCGCCTGCAGTTCTCCTTCGGCGGTACGTTCTGACGGCGGCGGGGGCGCCTGCATGCCGTCGTTCACCGCCGCCGAACTCGCCGAGCGCCTCGGGCTCCGCGTCCAGGGCGATGCCGCGGCCCGCGTGAGCGGGGTCGCGACGCTGGCCCGCGCCGGCGCCGGCGACCTCGCCTTCCTGGCCAACCCGCGCTATCGCTCCCAGCTCGCCGGCACCGCTGCCGGGGTGGTGGTGATGCGCGCCGGCGACGCCGAAGGCTACCCCGGCACCGCGCTGGTCGCCGACGACCCCTACGCCGCGTTCGCCCGCGCCTCGGCGCTGTTCGAGGTGCGCGAGGCGCGCGAGCCCGGGATCCATGCCTCGGCCGACGTGCATCCCACGGCCCGCATCGATCCCGGCGCGCACGTGGCCGCGTTCGCCAGCATCGGCGCGCGCAGCGTGGTCGAGGCCGGCGCCGTGGTCGGTCCCGGCTGCGTCGTCGGCGAGGACTGCGTGGTGGGCGCCGGCAGCGAGCTGGTGGCGCGCGCCACCCTGGTCAGGCGCGTGCGCCTGGGCAAGCGCGTGCTGGTGCACCCGGGCGCGGTACTGGGCGCGGACGGCTTCGGCCTGGCGATGCACGGCGGCCGCTGGACCAAGGTGCCGCAGCTCGGCGGCGTGGTGGTGGGCGACGACTGCGAGATCGGCGCCAACACCTGCATCGACCGCGGCGCGCTCGACGACACCGTGCTCGAGGAGGACGTGCGCCTGGACAACCTGGTGCAGGTCGCGCACAACGTCCACATCGGCGCGCACACGGCGATGGCCGGCTGCGCCGCGGTCGCGGGGAGCGCGCGCATCGGCCGCCACTGCCTCATCGGCGGCGGCGCCGGCATCGTCGGCCACATCGAGCTGTGCGACCGGGTGGTGGTGACCGCGATGAGCCTGGTCACCCACTCCATCCGCGAGCCCGGCGAATACTCCTCGGGCACGCCGCTGATGCGCAACCGCGACTGGCGCCGCGCCGCGGCCCGTTTCCGCCGCCTCGACGCGCGGGCCCGCCGCGCGGGCCCTTTGCGCGATAATCCGGACGAGTGACCGCAGCCCCGGCTGCCTGGACAGGGAACCACACCGTGCAATTGCCGATCGACGCCATCGCCATCCAGCGGATGCTGCCGCACCGCTATCCGTTCCTGCTGGTCGACCGGGTGGTCGAGTTCGAGCCGGGGGGGAAGATCGTCGGCATCAAGAACGTGACCGTCAACGAGCCGTTCTTCCAAGGCCACTTCCCCGGCCGCCCGGTGATGCCCGGGGTGCTGGTGATCGAGGCGCTGGCCCAGGCCGGCGGCCTGCTGACCCAGCTCTCCAACGAGGCCGACGCCAGCGGCAAGGTGTTCTACCTGGTCAAGATCGACAACGCGAAGTTCAGCCGCATGGTGGTCCCGGGCGACCGCCTCGAGCTGTGCGTGGCGCTGAAGCGCACCATCCGCAACATGGCGCTGTACGAGGGCGTGGCCCGGGTCGACGGCGAGCAGGTCGCCTGCGCCGAGATCCTCTGCGCCGAAGTGCAGGAGTGACCGTGGCCCCCGCGGCCGGCATCCACGCCACCGCGCTGGTCGACCCGTCGGCCCGGATCGGCGACGGCGTCTCGATCGGGCCCTACACCGTGGTCGGCGCCGGGGTCGAGGTCGGCGACGGCACCACCATCGGCGCGCACTGCACGCTGCAGGGCCCGACCCGGATCGGCCGCGACAACCGCATCCACTCGCACGTGGCCATCGGCGGCGACGCGCAGGACAAGAAGTTCGCCGGCGAGCACGCCGAGCTCGAGATCGGCGACCGCAACGTCATCCGCGAGTTCTGCACCATCAACCGCGGTACCGGCCACGGCGGCGGCTGCACCCGCATCGGCGACGACAACTGGCTGCTGGCCTACGTGCACGTCGCCCACGACTGCCGGGTCGGCAACGGCTGCGTGTTCTCCAACAACGCCACCCTCGCCGGGCACGTGGAAGTCGGCGACCAGGTGATCCTGGGCGGGTTCGCCGGGGTGCACCAGTTCTGCCGCATCGGCGCGCACGCATTCATCGGCATGGGCGCCTTCGTCAACGGCGACGTGCCGCCGTTCGTGCTGGTGGCGCAGGAAGGCTACAGCCGCCCGCGCGGGGTCAACGTCGAGGGCCTGAAGCGACGCGGCTTCGACCCGTCGCGCGTGGCCGCGATCCGCCGCGCCTACAAGGCGCTGTACGTCTCCGGGGCGAAGCTCGAGGACGCCCGCCAGCGACTCGAAGAGCTGGCGCGCGACAGCGAGGACGTGCGCGCGCTGCTCGAGTTCATCGGCTCCGGCGAGCGACCGCTGCTGCGATGAGCGGCCCTCGCAAGCGCTTCGCGCTGGTCGCCGGCGAAGCCTCCGGGGACCAGCTGGGCGCCGGCCTGGTGGCGGCGCTGCGCGAACACCATCCCGACGCGGAGTTCGCCGGCATCGGCGGCGACGCGATGCGCGCGGCCGGCGTGGACACTTGGTTCGACGCCGGCGAGCTCGCGGTGATGGGGCTGGCCGAAGTGCTGCGCGAACTGCCGCGCCTGCTGCGCCTGCGCCGCGAGCTGCGGCGGCGGGTGCTGGCCTGGCAACCGGACGTGTTCACCGGCATCGACGCCCCCGACTTCAACCTCGGCGTCGAGCGCTGGCTCAAGCGCCGCGGCGTGCGCACCGTGCACTACGTCAGCCCCTCGGTGTGGGCCTGGCGCGAATCGCGCGCGGCCAGGATCGGCGAGAGCGCCGACCGGGTGCTGTGCCTGTTCCCGATGGAACCCGCGATCTACGCGCGCCACGGCGTGGACGCGCGCTTCGTCGGCCATCCGCTGGCCGATGCCATCCCGCTCGAACCCGACCGCGCCGGCGCGCGCGAGGCCCTCGGCATCCCGTTCCATGCCCCGGTGCTGGCGGTGCTGCCCGGCAGCAGGCTCGGCGAGATCCAGCGCATGCTGCCGGTGTTCCTGGAAGCCGCCGCCGGCGTCGCCGGACAGGTGCCCGGCCTGCAACTCGTGATTCCCGCCGCCACCGCAGCCTGCCGCGCGTCGATCGAAGCGACGATCGACCGTTCCCCGTTCCCCGTTCCCCGTTCCCTGCTCCTCGACGGCCAGGCCCAGCGCGCCATGATCGCCGCCGACGTGGTCCTGCTCGCCTCCGGCACCGCCGCCCTGGAAGCCATGCTGTGCAAGCGGCCGATGGTCGTCGGGCACCGCATCGCGCCCACCACGCACCGCATCGTGCGCGGCCTGGGCATGCTCAAGTCCGCGCACGTCAGCCTGCCCAACGTGCTCGCCGGCGAAGCGCTGGTGCCGGAGCTGCTGCAGGACGACTGCACCGCGCCTGCGCTGGCGGACGCGGTGTTGCGCTGGTTCCGCGAGCCGGAAGCGGTCGCGGCGCTGCGCCCGCGCTTCCGCGCACTGCATGAACAGCTCAGGCGCGATGCCTCGCGCCAGGCCGCCGAAGCTGTCGCGGAACTCGCCGCGCGCGCTTGAGATTGCCGCGTGCCCGGCAGGTCGGCGACACTGTCGGCATGCCGCTCGCGTTCGCCACGCCCGCCCCCGATGCGCCGTTGCCGGTGGCCGGCGTCGACGAGGCCGGGCGCGGCCCGCTGGCCGGGCCGGTGGTCGTCGCGGCAGTGGTGTTCCCGCGCGGGCGCACGCCGGTCAACGGCCTCGACGATTCCAAGGCGCTGAGCGCGGAACGGCGGGAGCAGCTGTATCCGCGCATCATCGAGCGCGCGCTGGCCTGGCAGGTGGTCTCGATCGAGGTCGAGGAAATCGACCGCCTCAACATCTACCACGCCACCATGCTCGGGATGCGCCGGGCGATCGAGGCCGTGGCCGCGCGGGTCGGCGCGGTCGAGGCGCTGGTGGACGGCAACGCGCTGCCGAAGGGATTGCCGTGCCGCGCACGCGCGATCGTCGGCGGCGATGCCAGCGAGCGCGCGATCATGGCCGCCTCGATCCTCGCCAAGGTGAGCCGCGACCGGTACATGCGCGAGCTGCACGCACGCTGGCCCGACTACGGTTTCGACGAGCACAAGGGCTACGGCACGCCCGCGCACCGCGCCGCGCTGCAGCGGCTGGGACCCTGCCCCGCGCACCGGCGCAGCTGGGCCCCGGTGCAGGCGACGCTGCAGGCGCCGGACCTGTTCGCTGAATGCGTCCCGGGCTGACTTGCCTGAACGATTGCAGTACTGCCACTCGTTGGGCGACTTCCGGGAGGGGACCGGCGCCGTGCAACCGCGCAACCTCGACGTGCATCCAAGGAAAAACGTCCCCCCGCCAGCGGAAGAGGTGCGCCATGGCCGCCGTCGATCCCGTCTTCGCACACGCCCCGTTCCAGCCCGCCGGACTCGACGAACTGCTGGAGGGCCTCGACCCCGAGGCCGCCGACGTCCTGTTGCGCGAGTACCTCGCGGAAGCCGCGCTGCGCCGCCACCTGCGCGCCATCCACGACAGCCACTACGCCAGCGAGAGCCCGCAGCCGCGCGCGCTGTTCCGGATCGCCTGAGCGCATCGCTGGTGCATCCCGGCGGGCGTCGCCGGCGCGGCTGTCAAGCCTTGTCCGGCGCTGGGCGGGGGGCTAGGCTGGGGCGATCCCCCCGCAGCCGCCCATGACCCTCCGGGAAGGCATGCCCGCCCGTTTCGCACACCTGCACCTGCACAGCGAGTACTCGCTGGTCGACTCCACCATCCGCATCCCGGAACTGGTGGCGCGCTGCGTGGAGCTGGGCCAGCCCGCGGTCGCGGTCACCGACCACAACAACCTGTTCGCGCTGGTCAAGTTCTACAAGGCGGCCGAGAACGCGGGGGTCAAGCCGATCGCCGGCGCCGACGTGCTGCTGGCCGGGGACGACGAGGCGCCGACCCGGCTCACCCTGCTGTGCCGCGACCGCGAAGGCTACCTGACGCTGTCGCGGCTGCTGACCCGGGCGTGGATGCAGGGCCAGCGCCACGACGGCGTGGTGGTGCGCCCGGAGTGGCTGCGCGAGGGCAACGGCGGGCTGTTCCTGCTCGCCGGCCCGCACAGCGAGGCCGGGCGCCTGGCCGCGGCCGGCAAGCACGAGCTCGCGGAGCAGTGGCTCGCCGACTGGCAGCGCCACACCGGCGAGCGCCTGCACCTCGAGCTGGTGCGCACCGGGCGCGAAGGCGAGCAGGCGTTCAATGCGTTCGCGCTGCATGCGGCCAGCGCGCGCGGCATCCCGGTGGTCGCCAGCAACGACGTGCGCTTCCTGGATCGCGACGGCTTCGAGGCGCACGAGGCGCGGGTGTGCATCGCCTCCGGGCGCGTGCTCGACGATCCGCGGCGCCCGCGCGACTACACCGCCGAGCAGTACCTCAAGTCAGGCGACGAGATGGCGGCGCTGTTCGCCGACGCCCCCGACGCGGTGGACAACGCGATCGCGCTGGCCACGCGCTGCAACCTGGAACTGTCGCTGGGGACCTACTTCCTGCCGGCGTTCCCGGTGCCGTCCGGGGAGACGCTGGACAGCTGGATCCGGGCCCGCGCCCGCGAAGGCCTGGAGCGGCGCCTGGCGCGGCATCCGCTGGCGCCGGGCAAGACCCGCGCCGACTACGACGCGCGCCTGGAGTCCGAGCTCGACGTGATCGTCGGCATGGGCTTCCCCGGCTACTTCCTGATCGTGGCCGACTTCATCAACTGGGCCAAGGACCACGACATCCCGGTCGGCCCCGGCCGCGGCTCCGGTGCGGGCTCGCTGGTGGCCTGGGCGCTGGGGATCACCGACCTCGACCCCCTGCCCTACGACCTGCTGTTCGAGCGCTTCCTCAACCCCGAGCGCGTGTCGATGCCGGACTTCGACATCGACTTCTGCATGGACCGGCGCGACGAGGTGATCGACTACGTCGCCGCCAAGTACGGCCGCGACCGGGTCAGCCAGATCATCACCTACGGCACCATGGCGGCGAAGGCGGTGGTGCGCGACGCCGGGCGCGTGCTCGGCTTCCCCTACGGCTTCGTGGACGGCATCGCCAAGCTGGTGCCGATGACCCTCGGGATCTCGCTGGACGACGCCCTCGGCCGCACCGAGAAGTCGCGCCACGACGAGAACTGGCGTTCCGACGAGCTGATCGCGCGCTACCAGGCCGAGGACGACGTCCGCGACCTGATCGACCTGGCGCTGCAGCTCGAGGACCTGACCCGCAACGCCGGCAAGCACGCCGGCGGCGTGGTGATCGCGCCCTCGCCGCTCTCCGACTTCTGCCCGCTGTTCGCGGAACACGACGGCCAGGGCGGCGGCCGCAACCCGGTGACCCAGTTCGACAAGGACGACGTCGAGACCATCGGGCTGGTGAAGTTCGACTTCCTGGGCTTGCGGACGCTGACGATCATCGACTGGGCGGTGAAGGCGATCAACCGGGGGAAGGCGGGAACGGGGAACGGGGAACGGGGAACGGTAAAAGCGCTGGACATTTCGGCGATTCCGCTGGACGACCCCGCCACCTACGAGCTGTTCGCGCGCGGGGACACCGTGGCGGTGTTCCAGTTCGAGTCGCGCGGCATGCGCGAGCTGTTGCGGCGGGCGCAGCCGGACCGCTTCGACGACCTGATCGCGCTGGTCTCGCTGTTCCGCCCGGGCCCGATGGACCTGATCCCGGACTTCATCGAGCGCAAGCACGGGCGCGCCGAGGTCGAGTATCCGCACCCGCTGCTGGAGCCGGTGCTGGCGCCCACCTACGGCGTGGTCGTGTACCAGGAACAGGTGATGCAGACCGCGCAGATCCTGGCCGGCTACTCGCTCGGCGGCGCCGACCTGCTGCGCCGCGCGATGGGCAAGAAGAAGCCCGAGGAGATGGCCAAGGAACGCGCCAAGTTCGAGGCCGGCGCGCTCGAGCACCACGGCCTGCAGCCGAAGGACTCCGGCCCGATCTTCGACCTGCTGGAGAAGTTCGCCGGCTACGGCTTCAACAAGTCGCACGCCGCCGCCTACGCGCTGGTCTCCTACCAGACCGCCTGGCTCAAGGCGCACTACCCGGCCGAGTTCATGGCCGCGGTGCTGTCCAGCGACATGGACAACACCGACAAGGTGGTCGGCTTCCTCGACGAGGCGCGGGCGATGGGGCTGGAGGTGCTGCCGCCCGACGTCAACGCCTCGGCCTACATGTTCGAGGCCAAGGCCGCCGACACCATCCGCTATGGCCTGGGCGCGGTGAAGGGCGTCGGCCGCGGCGCCTGCGAGGCGATCGTCGAGGCACGCGAGGGCGGCGGCGCGTTCGCCGACCTGCTCGACTTCTGCAAGCGCGTGGATTCGACCCGGCTCAACAAGCGCGCGCTCGAAGCCCTGGTCAACGCCGGCGCGCTGGACGGCCTCGGCCGCAACCGCGCCTCGCTGATGCTGCAGCTGCCCGAGGTGCTGAAGGCGACCGAGCAGCTCGCGCGCGAGCGCGAAGCAGGGCAGGTCTCGTTGTTCGGCGGTGGCGGCGAGGAGCCGGCGCTGCGGATCGAACTGCCGGAAGCCGGCGAGTGGCCGCTGCTGCAGCGGCTGCAGGGCGAACGCGAGACCCTCGGCCACTACCTCAGCGGCCATCCGGTCGATCCCTACCGCGAGGAGCTGCGCGCGCTGCTCGGCCACGACCTCGGCGACCTCGACCGCCTCTGGCAGGCGCGGCCGCAGGAGGAGCGCCGCGGCTGGCGCCAGGAAACGCCGGCGATCGTCGCCGGGCAGGTGGTGGCGATGCGCAAGCGCGGCGAATCGCAGGCCTTCGTGCAGCTCGACGACGGCCGCGGCCGGATCGAGTGCGCATTCTTCGCCGAGGCCTGGCAGGAGCACGCCGCGCTGCTGACCCGCGACCGCATCCTGGTGGTCGAGGGCGGCCTGCGCGAGGACGAGTTCAGCGGCGGCTTCTCGCTGCGCGCGCGCCGCTGCTGGGACTACGCGCAGCTCTGCCAGCAGCATGCCCAGGGCCTGTCGGTGCGGATCGACCTGCGCGAGGGCGACGCCCTGGCGCGGTTCCTGGAAGCGCTGGAAGGCCACGCCGGCGCCACCCCGCTGCTGGTCGAGGCGATCACCGAGGCGGCGGTGGGCCGGCTCAGCATCAACTCCGGCCGCGGGGTGCTGGCCGACGCCGCGCTCCCCGGCCTGCTGCGCGCCCTCCCGGGCGTGCGCAGCGCCCGCCTGCACCTGAACAAGCCGTGGGCGGGCTAAACTGGACGGATGAACCCGAACTACCTCGACTTCGAGCAGCCGATCGCCGACCTGGAAGCCAAGATCCAGGAGCTGCGGCACGCCAGCCACGGCCCGGCCGTCAACGTCGACGCCGAGGTGCACGCGCTGCAGGACAAGCTGCGCACCCGCACCGCGCACATCTTCCGCGACCTCAGCCCCTGGCAGGTCTCGCAGCTCTCCCGCCATCCGGCGCGGCCCTACACCCTCGACTACCTGCGGGTGATCTGCGACGAGTTCCAGGAACTGGCCGGCGACCGCGCCTACGCCGACGACGCCGCGATCGTGGGCGGGCTGGCGCGGATCGACGGGCGCCCGGTGGTGGTGGTCGGGCACGAGAAGGGCCGCGACACCAAGGCCAAGCTCAAGCGCAACTTCGGCATGCCGCGCCCCGAGGGCTACCGCAAGGCGTTGCGGCTGATGAAGCTGGCCGAGCGCTTCAACCTGCCGCTGCTGACCTTCATCGACACCATGGGCGCCTACCCCGGCATCGGCGCCGAGGAGCGCGGCCAGTCCGAGGCGATCGCGCGCAACCTGATGGAAATGGCCGGGCTGCGCACCCCGATCGTGTGCACGGTCATCGGCGAGGGCGGCTCCGGCGGCGCGCTCGCGATCGGCGTCGGCGACCGCACCCTGATGCTCGAGTACAGCACCTACTCGGTGATCACGCCGGAAGGCTGCGCCTCGATCCTGTGGCGCTCGGCGGACAAGGCCAAGGACGCCGCCGAGCAGCTCGGCCTGACCGCGAAGCGGCTCAAGGAGCTGGGCCTGGTGGACAAGGTCATCCGCGAGCCGATCGGCGGCGCGCACCGCAACCCGATGCAGATGGCCAAGCGCCTGAAGGCGGTGCTGCTGAACGAGCTCGATGCGCTCGTGGACGTGCCGCTCGACGAGCTGGTGCAGCGGCGCTACGAGCGCCTGCGCGGCTACGGCGCCTACGAGGCGGCGTGAGTGGCGCGCCGCCGCTGATCCCGCAGCCCGGCGAACCGCGCCCGGTCCTGCTGGGCTTCAGCGGCGGCCTCGATTCCACGGTCCTGCTGCACCTGCTGGCGGCGTCGCCGTCGCTGCACGGCGGCCTGCGCGCGCTGCACGTGCACCACGGGCTGCAGGCCGCGGCCGATGCCTGGCAGGCGCACTGCGAGGGCGAATGCGCCCGGCTCGGCATCCCGCTGCAGGGCGTGCGGGTGCAGGTCCCGCGCAATGCCGGCACCGGGCCCGAGGCCGCCGCGCGCGCGGCGCGCCACGCGGCCTTCCACGCGGCCCTGCGCGAGGGCGAGGTGCTGGCGCTGGCCCACCACGCCGACGACCAGGCCGAGACCTTCCTGCTGCGCGCGCTGCGCGCGTCCGGGCCGGACGGCCTCGCCGCGATGCAGGCCTGGCGCGCGCACGGCCGCGGTTGGCTGTGGCGGCCGCTGCTCGATGCACCGCGCGACGCCCTGCTGGCGTGGGCGCGCGGGGAAGCCCTCGACTGGATCGAGGACCCCAGCAACGCCGACGACACACTGGATCGCAACTACCTGCGCGCCCGCGTGCTGCCGCTCCTGCGCGAGCGCTGGCCGCACGCCGGGGCGGCGTTCGCGCGCAGCGCGGCGCTTGCGGCGGAGGCCGTGGGATTGCTCGAGGCGGAGGATGCGCGGGCACTGGACTCGGTCCGCGCCGGCGCGGCCGACGAACTCGACGCGCGCGCGCTGCAGGTCCTGCCCCGGGCACGACGCGCACGCGTGCTGCGCCGCTGGATCCACGCGCTGGGATTGCCGCCGCTCCCCGCCAGCGGCGTCGCCAGCGTCGAATCCGACCTGCTCCAGGCCGCGCCCGACTCGGGCGCGACCTACGCCTGGGCGGATGCCTGCCTGCAGCGCTGGCGCGACCTGCTGCATGCCGGCCGGCAACGCGAGCCGCTGCCGCGCGACTGGCGCACGACCTGGGACGGCCGCACTCCGCTGGCACTGCCCGGCGGCGGCGTGCTGCGCCTGGAGGGCGCCGTGTTCGAGCACCCCGTGACCGTGCACGCGCGCCAGGGCGGCGAACGCATCACCCTGCCCGGGCGCAGGCACTCGCACGCGCTCAAGCACGTGCTGCAGGAGCGCGCCGTGCCGCCTTGGGAGCGCGCGCAACTGCCGCTGCTGTCGGACGCGGAAGGCGCCGTGCTCGCGGCCGGCGACCGCATCGTCTCTGCGGCGCTGGCGGCCTGGCTGGAGGCCCGCGGCGCGCGCCTGGCCTGGACCCGGCCCGCGGGGAACGTGTAGGAGCGGCGCCCGCGCCGCGATAGAATCGCGCCATGGTCAAGGACAACGCCGAGCGCTCCCCCGTCGCCGACTTCGAGCGCTCGCTCGACGCGCTCGAGAAGCTGGTCGAGAAGATGGAGCACGGCGACATGAGCCTCGAGGAATCGCTGGCCGCCTACGAGTCGGGCGTCGGCCTCTACCGCCGCTGCCAGGCCGCGCTGGAGCAGGCCGAACTGCGCGTGCGGCTGCTCGGCGACCCGGACGATCCCGAGGGCGCGAAGCCGTTCCCCCCGGCCGGCGACGGCGGCGATGCCTGACGCCGGCGGCGACGCGCACGCGGGCTGGCGCGCGCGCACCGAAGCCACGCTCGAAGCCGCCCTGCCCGACCCCGCGGCCGAACCAAGGCGCCTGCATGCGGCCATGCGCCATGCCGCCCTCGACGGCGGCAAGCGCATGCGCCCGCTGCTGGTCTACGCCACCGGCACCGCGTTCGGCTGCGGCGAGGAGGCGCTGGACCACGCCGCCGCGGCGGTCGAACTGGTGCATGCCTACTCGCTGGTGCACGACGACCTGCCGGCGATGGACGACGACGACCTCCGCCGCGGCAAGCCGACCGTGCACGTGGCCTTCGACGAGGCCACCGCCATCCTCGTCGGCGACGCGCTGCAGTCGCTGGCGTTCGAACTGCTCGCCGCCGCGCCGCTGCCGGCCACGGCGCGCGTGGCGATGCTGGCGGAACTGGCGCGCGCCGCCGGCGTGCACGGCATGTGCGGCGGGCAGGCCCTGGACATCGATGCCACCGGACGCGCGATCGACGCCGACGCCCTGCAGCGCCTGCATGTGCTGAAGACCGGCGCGCTGCTGCGCGCGGCGGTGCGCCTGGGCGCGATCGCCGCCGGCGTGGACGCGCCCGCGCGCGCACGGCTCGACGACTACGCCGACGCGCTCGGCCTCGCCTTCCAGGTGCGCGACGACCTGCTCGACGTCGAGGGCGACAGCGCCACCCTCGGCAAGACCGCGGGCCGCGACGCGGCGCGCGACAAGGCGACCTTCCCCGCGCTGCTGGGCGTGGACGCCGCGCACGCGCGGCTGCAAACGTTGAGCGCCGCGATGGACGCGGCGCTCTCCGGCTTCGGACCGCGGGCGGACGGCCTGCGCCGCCTCGCCCGGCTCGCGGTCGAACGCGACCGCTGAGGCTTCAGCGGGCCCCGGCGTCCTTCAGCCGGGCCAGGCCGTCGAGGTCCATGCTCCCGACCATGCGCTTGAGCTGGCCCATGTCGGCCACCTGGCCGCTGGCTTCGACCTGGAAGCGGTCGCCGACCAGCACGCTGTACTCGCCGTACCCGCTGGTGGCGTCCCAGCGCTCGTGGATGCGCTGGCCGTCGCGCACGTAGGTGCGCTCGTAGCCGCTCTCGCTTTCGCTCTCGGACTCGCCGCCGAACGCGGTCGCCATCGCCATCATGCCGCCGAGCGCGACCAGGTCGGTCACTTCGATCTCGACCCGCTGCGCGTCGTCGGCGTAGGTCGCCGAGGCTTCGCTGACCTGCATGCCCATCGCGGCCTGGCGGTTGGCCGAAAGCGACTGGCGCTCGAGTCCGCCGAGGGTGCCCGGCAGGAACGCCTTGAGCTGGTCGGGCGCCAGCGACTCGGCCGGCTGGCCGTCCTCGCGCCCGGCCATGGCCCCCATCATCGCGGCCATGGCCTGCGCCTGGACCTGCGGGTCGTCGCTTTCCGCGGCCTCCTTGTTGGCTTCGGCGGCGGCCTCCATGCGCCGCGACATCTCGGCCAGGCGCCCGAGGCGGCTGTCCTTGTCGAAGCTGACCTCCGCGCCGTCGCCGCCCATCGCGGCCGCGCCCGCAAGCCCGCCCATGGCGGTGATGCCGCCGACCACCAGCGCCAGGATCCAGCTCAGCACGATGGTCACGATCACGCTGACCGCCGTGTAGCCGATCGCCTTGTCCGGCGGGCACTTCATGGTGTGCGGCAGGCCCAGGTACAGCAGGTAGATGCTGTAGATGCCGCCGGCCAGCAGCACCAGCCAGCCGATCCACGGCACGATGTTCGCGATGCCCGCGACCCAGGACGCGGTCCAGGCGTACACCACCGTCTTCAGCGCCTGCACCTGGTCCTTCTCGCCGCCGAAGCTCGGCGCCAGCGCGTTCACCACCAGCGCGACCACGTACAGCATCGCCAGGCCCAGCGCGTAGCCGACGACCATGCCGACCAGGCCCGCGGCGATCGGCGTGGTCACCGTGACCCCGAACAGGCTGTGCCCGATGAAACTGCCCTTGATGAAGCCGAACACCGCCGGGATGGCGGCGAGGATCATCGCGTAGCCGGTGTACAGGCCCTTGACCGTCGCCGGCTCGCCGGCGATGACCGGCCATTCGGCCTTCGGCGCGAGCAGGATGCCCTTCACCCGCGCGATCAGTGCATTCGAATCCATTGCAATTCCCCTCCCCAGGGCAAGTCCGTGATTGCAGCTTTCCAACTCCGCGCGGAGCATAGCAAAGGGCCGGGACGCAGTATCCTCCCCCTGCAACCCGTCGCACGGGCCGGGCAAGGGGAGACCGAATGCGCTGGACGACGCGCGTCGCGCGCCGGTTCGAGGCCGCCATGGCCTGGGCCAGCTTTACCTTCATCACCCGCTGGGGCGCGCTCGAGCGCGGCTACCGGCGCCCGTACGCGAAGCTCGCGCTGCGCCTGAAGTTCGCCTTCTACCCGTTGCTCGCGGTGGCGGCGCTGGCGTGGCTGGGCTGGGACTGGAGCCATGCGCGCAACCTGGCCGCGGCCGAGGACGCGGTGTTCGACACCGTGATCGGCCTGCGACCGACCGAACCGGTGCCCTCGGGCAAGGTCGTGGTGGTGGAGATCGACGACTGTTCGATCGAGTACTACCGCGCGCGCGGCGAAGGCGGCTGGCCCTGGAGCCGGCAACGCCACGCCGACGTGCTGGACGCGCTCGACCGCGCCGGAGTGCGCGCGGTCGGCTACGACATCCAGTTCATCGAGGCCTCGCGCACCGACCCCATGGGCGACATGGTGCTCGAAGCCATGGCCGAGGGCGGCAACGGGCGCTTCGTGTTCGGCTCGGCGACCGTGGACGAGTCGTTCGCGAATGCCGGCAACACCACGCCCGCCTCGCTGGCGCCGAACGCGTTCGCGCTGGTGCCGGACCCGGCCGTCCCCGGGCCTGGCCTGGTGCTGATGCAGCCCTACGGCGAGGCGATGCGCGCGCACAGCGCCCTGCTGGACGTGGACCGCGGCAACGACGGCGTGCTGCGCGACGTCGGCCTGCGCCACGAAGCCGGCGACTGGGCGCTGCCGTCGCTGGCGCTGCAGGTCGCCAGCGCCGCGAGCGGGCGCCCGGCGGCCTCGTACCCGGCCTCCATCCGGGTCAACTGGCGCGAGCACAGCCGGCTGCCGTTCGCCAGCGCCGCCGACCTGATCGAGGGCGAGCCGGTGTGCGGTGACGCGCTCCCGGACCTCGCCGGCGCGGTCGCGCTGGTCGGCTACACCGCCTCCGGGCTGAACGACGCCAAGCCCACGCCGGTGGACGCCGCCATGGCCGGGGTCGAGGTCCACGCCGAGGCGGTCGAGGCGTTGCTCGCCGGCACCGCGGTGCGCATGCCGCCGGCCTGGTTCAAGTACGTGTTCGCGGCGCTGCTGTCACTGTTCTCGTGCTTCGTGTTCTGGCGCGGCGAGCCGTCCTGGGACATGGACGCGATCTTCGTCGCCAGCAACCTGCTGCTGGTCGGCGCCGCGTTCGTCGGCCTGAGCACGTTCGGGGTGTTCTTCGACATCTTCGCCGCGATCGGTTTCGTCAGCCTGGTGTTCGGGCTGTGCCGCAGCTATGCCGCAACCCAGCGCGGGCGCGCGGTCGGCAACGACGACTACCGCCCGCAGTTCGATCCCGACAACGACCACTGGCTGGCGCTGGTGCGGCTGCGCTTCGACCCGCACGAGGCCGACCTGGGCAGGCGCGAGAGCCGCCGACGTGTCCGCGAGTACCGGCGCCGCCTGCGCGGCTGGCTGTACCGCGGCGCCGAGGCGGTGGCGATCGAGGGCATCGTCGAATACAAGCACTTCCTGTACGAGTCGCTGATGGACATCAACGTGCTGATGTGGCGCGGCCACGACCGCGCCGAGGTCGCGGCGCTGGCCGAACGCGAACTGCGCTCGCTGCGCGACTACCTGGCGGCGAAGGACCAGATCCTGTCGGCCGACGGCGAGGTGCTGGTCGCCAGCCTGATCAGCGCCGCCGTGCACGAGGACGAGACCGCGGAGCAGACGCGCGTCCGCGTGTGCCGGGTCCTGGGCCGGCTGCTCGCGGCCGAGGCCGAGCGCCCGCTGTCGGCCTTCGATGCCTTCGCCGCGGACGAGGCGCCGGACCAGGCTGAATGCGCGGCTGGCGCGCCCGTGTCGCACCCGGGCCCCGGAATCCGTAGTCTTGCAGGAACCACCGCGCCAGCCACGGACAAGGAGTGCAGTCATGATGCGGGCAAGTAGCGGCCCCCGGGGCCTGACCGTCGTCCTCGCCACCCTCGCGCTGCTGTGCGCGGCGGCCCTGCCGGCGGCCGCCGCCGAAATGGCGGCGACCGTGCACAAGCCGAAGGCGGAGGTTCGCCAGGCACCCGACTTCGACGCGCCGAAGGTGGCGGACCTGCGCCGCGGCGACAGCGTCTCGGTCTCGGCGCAGGAGGGCCTGTGGTTCAAGGTCGCGCTCGCCGACGGCGCCAGCGGCTACCTCCGCGTCACCGACGTGCGCATGGATTACGCGGCGCAGGAAGGCGGCGACGCCAACGTGCGCGCGCTGTTCACCGGCCAGGCCGGCAAGGGCCGCGTCACCGAGACCGCGGGCGTGCGCGGGCTGGACGAGAGCACGCTGCAGTCCGCGGCCTTCGACGGCGGACAGTTGCAGGCGATGGAAGCCAACCGCGTGGATGCCGCGACCGCCGCCGCGCACGCCCGTGCGCAGGGCTGGGAAGCGACCCGCTTCGAGTACGCCGCCGAGGCCACCACCGGCAAGCGCGGCGGCGCCACCCAGGCCAGCAAGCGCAAGGGCTTCGGCCTGGCGCGCAGCCTGCTCGGCAGCCTCACCGGCAACACGCTGGGCAATGCCGGCGACGCCGCGCTCGATGTCGCCGACGCCACGATCGGCAAGTCCGAGGAAGAGATCCTGGCCGAGGAGCTGGCGTTGGGGCCGGAACTGGCCGGACGCGTCCTCGGCGCGGCGCCGCTGTGGCAGGACGCGGCGGCGCAGCGGCGGGTGAACGTGCTGGGGCGCTGGGTCGCCTCGCAGACGACCCGCCCCGACCTGCCCTGGGCCTTCGGCGTGATCGATTCGCCGGACATCAACGCCTTCGCCGCGCCCGGCGGCTACGTGCTGCTGACCCGCGGCCTGTACGAACTGCTGGCCAACGACGCCGAAGTCGCCGCGGTGCTCGGGCACGAGATCAGCCACGTCGTCCAGCGCGACCACTACAACGTGATCCACAAGCAGCAGGTGACCCAGGCCGGCGTGCGCGCCGCCGCCAGCCAGGTCTCCACCGGCAACCTAGCCGAGCACTACGCCAAGGAATACGCGACGAAGTTCGGCGCCAGGGCGCTGCTGGCGGGGCTGGACCGCGATGCCGAGTTCCGCGCCGACCAGGCTGCCGAGGTCTACCTGGTGCGCTCGGGCTTCAACCCGCTCGCGCTGTACGCGGTGCTGCAGAAGATGACCGCGTTCGGCACGGAGTCGGCGAGCCTGGCGCAGCTGTACCGCACGCACCCGCCGCTGGACGACCGCCTCGACCACATGGACCGCGGCGGCGTGCCGGGGCTGGAGCGCTACGCCGGCCGCTAGGCAGGTCGCTCAGAGCAGGCGAATCGTGAACGGGTAGCGGTACGGCTCCCCGTTCATCGCCTTGACCGCGGCGATGATGCTGCACACCAGCCAGACCACCGCCACCACCGCGATCGCGAGCAGCAGCACGATCCCGGCCGGCAGCGTCAACAGCAGGCCGATGCCCAGGGTCAGGACCGTGGCGCCGAGCAGCGCGATGCCGATCGCGCACGCGACCAGCGCGTACACGAACATGCTCAGGTTGAAGTTGAACGCCTCGCGCGCGTGCTGCGCGGCGAACGGCGAGTCGTCGCGCTTCAGCAGGTAGACCACGCCGGCGCCGAGCATCCCGGCGACGCCGGCCAGCCAGCTCGTGCACAGCGCCAGGACCAGGGCCGCGACGTGCGCGGCCGCGGCCCAGGTGCGCTCGCCGGAAGCGGGCGCGTCCACCCTACTTCACCAGCCGCAGGGTCATCGGATAGCGGTAGCTGACGCCATCGTTGGCCTTGATCGCGGCGATCACGGTGAACACCAGCCAGGCGATGCCGACGATGATCATCAGCGGGGCGGTCAGCAGGATGCCGATGCCGAGCGTGCCGATGGTGAGCAGGAGCAGCACCAGGAACACGAGCGCCACGGTGATGTTGAAGTTGAGCGCCTCCTTGGCCTGGTCGTCGACGAAGGGCATGGTCTCCTTCTTCACCAGCCAGATCACCAGCGGGCCGAGGAAGCAGCCGATGCTGCCGGCCCAGCCGGCGGTGACCAGGCCGCCGACGATCGCGGACAGGTGCGCGAACATCGCCCACTGCCGCTGCTCCGCCGGAATGCCGCCCTCGACGCTGGCCGGCGCCGGATTGATGTCGTTCATTGCGATGTCCCCTCCATGCGGCGCCACCCGGCGCCTTCCGGCACTCTCGGGGCGGGCCGGGGCCGAGTCAAGCCCCGGCGACGGTCATGCGCCCGACCAGCACCGGGCCGACGCGCAGGTGCGAACGGGTGTCGGCCTCGGCGCCCACGGCCTCGATCGCGGCGAACATGTCGCGCAGGTTGCCGGCGATGGTGATGCCGTCCACGGGATGGGCGATCGCGCCGTCCCTGACCAGGAAGCCGGCGGCGCCGCGCGAGTAGTCGCCGGTGACCGCGTTGACGCCCTGCCCCATGAGCTCGGTGACCAGCAGGCCGTTGCCCATGCCGCGCAACATCGCCTCGAGGTCGCCGGCATTGGCGCCGACTTCGAGCTCGTGCACGCCGCCGGCATTGCCGGTGGTCCGTAGCCCCAGCTTGCGCGCCGAGTAGCTGCCGAGGACGTAGCGCTGCAGCACGCCGCCCTCGACCAGCGGCGACTCGCGCGTGGCCACGCCGTCGGCGTCGAACGCGCTGGAGCGGAAGCCGCGCGGCAGGAACGGCCGTTCGACGATGTCCAGCCAGTCCGGGAACACCTGCGTGCCGGCGCTGTCGAGCAGGAAGCTCGCGCGCCGGTACAGCGCGCCGCCCGACACGGCGCCGACCAGGTGGCCGAGCAGCGAGCGCGCCATCTCGGCGCTGAACAGCACCGGCATGCTGCCGGTGGCGAGCGGACGCGGATCGAGCCGCGCCGCGGTGCGCTCGGCCGCGCGCCGCCCGATCGCGGCCGCGCCTTCCAGGTCCGCTGCGGCCACCGCGGTGCTGTACCACCCGTCGCGCTGCATGTCCTCCATCCGGCCGGCGATCAGCGCACAACCGATCGAGTGCCGCGTCCCGCGCGAGCGTCCGACGAAGCCGTGCGTGTTGGCGTACACCGAGAGCGACTCGCCGGTCGACACCGAGGCGCCATCGGAATTCTCGATCCGGGGATGCTCGCGCCCGGCGTGCTCGCATTCCAGCGCCAGCGCGATCGCGCGCTCGGCATCGAGCTCCCAGGGGTGCCAGCCGTCGAAATCCGGGAAACCGCCTTCGGGCGGGCGCGCCATCAGCGCGGCGTCCGCGAGCCCGGCGGCGGGATCCTCCTCGGTGTGGCGGGCGATGGCGCAGGCCTGGGCCACGGTGGCCTCGAGGCTCTCCTCGCGCAGGTCGGCGGTGCTGGCGCTGCCCTTGCGCTTGCCGAAGTACACGGTGACGGCGATGCCGCGGTCGCGGGTGGATTCGACCGTCTCCACCTCGCCCATGCGCACGTCCACGTTCAGTCCGCGCTCCTCGCTGCAGCTGACCTCGGCCTGGCTGGCGCCCAGCGCGCGGCAACGGTCGAGCAGGCGGGTGGCGACGTCGGCGAGGCGGTCGAGGTGGGCGTGGCCGTCGCGGCCGTTGCGGCCTGTCTGGGGGGGCATGACTTATCCTTGTGCAATGAGAGGACGCGACGAGGACAGCGGCGAGTTCCACGCCCCCAGCCGCAGCGAGCGCCGGCGCGCGGCGCTGGACGTGCTGTCGCTGGGCGAGACCCTGGCCGGGCTGCCGCCGGCGCGGCTGGCGAAACTGCCGGTGCCCGACGCGCTGCTGCCGCACATCGAGGACACCCGCCGCATCACCTCGCACGTCGCGCGCAAGCGCCAGCTCGGCTTCCTCGCCAAGCAGATGCGGCGCGAGGACGAGGAGGTGCTGGAAGCGATCCGCGACGCGCTGGAGGCCGGCGGCGAGTCCGCGCGCCGGGAGACCGCGCTGCTGCATCGCGCCGAGGCCGCGCGCGAGGAGCTGCTGGAAGGCGGCGACGCGGCGCTGTCGGCGTTGCTGGCGTCGCATCCCGGCGCCGACCGCCAGCGCCTGCGGCAACTGGTGCGCAATGCCCTGGACGAGCGCGCGAAGGGCAAGCCGCCGAAGGCGTTCCGGGAGCTGTTCCGGGAGCTCAAGGCGCTGATGGCGGAGTAGCCGGCGCTCACGCCCGCGTCCCGCCCACGATGATCTCGTCCACCAGCAGCGACGGCTGGCCGACGCCGACCGGCACGCTCTGGCCGTTCTTGCCGCACACGCCGACGCCCTCGTCGAGCGCGAGGTCGTGGCCGACCATCTTCACCCGCTGCATGGTCTCCGGGCCGTTGCCGATCAGGGTCGCACCCTTGACCGGCGCGGTGACCTTGCCGTCCTCGATGAGGTAGGCCTCGGTCGCCGAGAACACGTACTTGCCGCTGGTGATGTCGACCTGGCCGCCACCGAAGTTGACCGCGTACAGGCCGCGCCTGACCGAACGGATCATCTCTTCCGGGTCGTGGGTGCCGGCCCGCATGTAGGTGTTGGTCATGCGCGGCATCACCAGGTGCGCGAACGACTCGCGGCGGCCGTTGCCGGTGGGCTGCATCCCCATCAGCCGCGCGTTGAGCGTGTCCTGCATGTAGCCGACCAGCACGCCGTCCTCGATCAGCGTGGTGCAGTTCGAGGGCGTGCCTTCGTCGTCGATGTTGAGCGAGCCGCGGCGTCCGTCGAGGGTGCCGTCGTCGACGATGGTCACGCCCGGCGACGCGACCCGCTGGCCCATGCGACCGGCGTAGGTCGAGGTGCCCTTGCGGTTGAAGTCGCCCTCGAGGCCGTGGCCGACCGCCTCGTGCAGCAGCACGCCGGGCCAGCCGCTGCCGAGCACCACCGGCATCGCGCCGGCCGGGGCGTCCACCGCCTCCAGGTTCACCAGCGCCTGGCGCAAGGCCTCGCGCGCGAGCTTCTCGGGCCGGCCGTCGGTGAACAGCTCGGCGTAGGCATGGCGCCCGCCGCCGCCGGCGTACCCGGATTCGCGGCGGCCGTTCTGCTCCACGATCACCTGCACGTTCAGGCGCACCAGCGGGCGCACGTCGGCCGCGAGCACGCCATCGCTGCGCGCGACCAGCACCGTGTCCACGACCCCGGACAGGCTCGCCACCACCTGCTTCACGCGCGGGTCGGCCGCGCGCAGCAGGCGGTCCAGCGCGCGCAGCAGCTCGACCTTGTCCTCATTGCCGATGCCGTCGATCGGATCGATCGCGGGATACAGCGCGCGCCCCTGCCCCGCGACCAGAGCGCGCGGCGCGGTGGCGTCGCCCGCGCGCGCGATCGCGCGCGCCGAGCCGGCGGCCTCGAGCAATGCCGCGGCGTTGATGTCGTCCGAGTACGCGAAGCCGGTCTTCTCGCCGGCGATCGCGCGCACGCCCACGCCCTGCTCGATCGCATGCGCGCCGTCCTTGACGATGCCGTCCTCCACCGTCCAGCTCTCGCGCCGGGAATGCTGGAAGTACAGGTCGCCGAAGTCGATGCCGGGGCCGAGCAGCGCGCCGAACGCGCGTTCCAGGCCGCCGGCGTCGAGGCCCGCGGGCAGCAGGAGGCGGGACTCGGCGATTTGCAGCGACTGGGACATGCGGGGTTTCCGTGGCGCGACGGGACGGTCGTCCCCATGATCTGCGGGCGCCGCGGCGTGGATCAACCCGCGGGCGAGGGCCCCGCCACCGCGGTCGCCGCCGGCGGGCCGCGACCGACCACTTCCACCTCGGGATCCTTCCACGGGCCGGTCACGCGGTAGGTCTTCGCCGACAGCTCGCCCAGCGGCTTGCGCAGCACGGCGTTGGCGGCGGCGCCGATGGCCGCGCCCATCGGCCCGCCCGCGATCGCGCCGACCGCGGTCAGCAGGTTGCCGGTGCGCGGCACCACTTCGATCACCTGGTCGAAGGTCTGCGCGCGCAGGTCGGCGCCGCCGCGGATCGTGATCTCGGCCGCGGGCCCGGCGATGGTGATGCGCTCGGTGTTGGCGCGCGCGCCGGCCAGGCGCACGCTGCCGTGGATGCGGTCGAAGGCGAAGCCGCGCTCGAAGAAGTCGCTGAAGTCCAGGGTCAGGCGCCGCGGCAGCTGCGCGATGCCGAGCAGGCCGAGCACGCGGCCCGCGCCGGGCTCGATCTCGGTGAGCTGGCCGTCGCGCGCGTCGAGCTCGAGCGTGCCGTCCAGCGCGAGCAGCGAGAAGCCGGCCGGGCTGCCCGGCCAGGTGGCGTCGAGGGTGGCGGTCCCGCTGCCACCGTCGAGCTGGCCGCCGTAGCCCAGGCCGCCGAGCAAGGCACCGAAATCCTCGGTCTGCACGGCCACGCCGACGCGGGTGCGGGCGCGCGCGCCGCTGCCGAGCCAGTCGCCCTGCACGTCGATGCGCTGCCCCGGCGCGGTGGCCTGCAACTGCACGATGCGCAATCCGGCGGGCACCGGACGCGTGCGCACCACCGCGCTGCCGAGCGCGGCGTCGCCGACCTTCAAGGCGTCGATGTCAACGGCGAACGGCGGCAGGGACGCCGGGTCGAGCGTCGCATCGTCGCCACCCGCGGCCACCGCGGTGCCGGGCGGCGACAGCGGCCAGTGCACGCGCTGGAAGCGCCCGGAGACGGTGGCCCCGGTGGCGTCGGGGACGCGGATCTCGCCGGCGATGCCGGCGCCCTCGACCCGTGCCAGCAGGGCACCGGCCGCGGGTTCCAGCTGCAGGCGCGTGTCGGCGAAGCTGGCGCCCAGCAACTGCAGGCGCGATGCGTGCACGTCGATCCCGCGCAACGGGAACGCAGGCGCCGATGGCGCTGCGGTCGGCGACGGCTGCGCGGACGCCGCGCGCGCCGGAGACGCGGTGGCCGCGCGCGCGATGCCGATCCAGCCGAGCGCGTCGAGCGTTCCGGTGCGCCCCGCCACCACCAGTCCCGAGGCCGGCGGCGCCTGCGCCACGGTGTCGCTGCCGAGTACCACGCGCACGCCGGTCGCGCCGCCGCTGCGCGCGCGCACCGCCATGCGCGAACCGAGTGCGACGGTGACCTCGCCCGCTTCCACCGGCAACGCGGTCTCGATCCTGGCCGGCAGGCCGATGCCGGCCACCTTGTCCAGCGGCGCCGGCAGTGCCAGCGCGGTACCGGCGAGGTCCGACTGCAGTTGCAGGCGCGCGGTCCCGGTGCCGTTGCCGGCGCGCGGAATGCTGAGCCGCGCGCTCCAGTCGGACCGGCCGCTCACGTGCGGGCGCAGCCAGTCGAGCGCGTCGACCCGGCGCAGCAGGTCGGCCGCGGCCAGGTTCGCGCGCAGTTCGGCCTCGAAGGCCTGGCCGCGGTCTCGGGTGTCGTCGCCGGCGCGCAGGCTCAGAGTTCCGGGCTCGCCGTCGTGGCGCACCGCGAGGCGCTCGGCCCTGAAGCCGCCGCTGCCGTAGGTGGCGCGCCCGCGCACGTCCTCGAAGGCGAGGTCCCAGCGGCGGTCGGCGAGTTTCGCTCCGGCCAAGGTGACGGTACCGGTGATGTCGGCCGGCGGGGCCTTGGCGTGCAACGGCAGTTCCATCCCGAAGGTCACCGAGGCGAGCCCGCTCGCGCGCAGGTTGTCGAGGGTGTCGCCGTGGCTCGCGTGCAGCGGACTCGCGCGCAGCAGCGACAGCAGCCGCGCGGCATCGCCGCCGCCCTGCGCGGCGACCTCGAGCACGGCGTGGCCGAAGCTGCCGATGCCGGCGTCGAGGCTGCGGATGCCCACGCCCGCGAGCACGCCCTTGCCGTCCAGGTGGAAGCCGTCGGCGACGAACGAGACGTCGGCGTCCACGTGCTCGGCGGCGGGCCAGTCGGGCGCGAACGCGAGGGTGGCGTCGGCGATCCGCGCATCCACCTGGAAGCGCCCGGCGTGCTGGTCGTCGCGGAACGGCCAGTCGTCCAGGTCGCCCGACACCACCGCGCGCGCGCCTTCGAGGCGGCCGCCCTGCAGCGCCTGGTCGAGCCAGTGCACGGTGGCCGGCGGCATCAGGTGGTGCAGCCAGAAGCCGCGCGCCGTGGTCACCGCGGTCGGCTGCACGTGCGCCGCCAGGTCGATCCACGGCCGCGTGCCGTCGCCCTGGAACCACATGCCGCCGCGCACGTCGAGGCCGAAGTCGTCGCCGCGCACCCGCAGCGCATCGGTGCCGACGCGCCAGCCCTCGCCTTCGCGCCAGCCGTTGATGGTGCCGGCGAGGCTGGCCTCGTGGGGAACGCCGAAGCCGCTTGGCCATTCGAAGCGGAAGCGCGCGCGCGGATCGAGTTGCAGGGACAGTGCGTTGCCGTCGCCGAGCAGCCTGCCCGCCAAGCCATGGAAGCCGGGCGCGTCGCCGACCGGCGCGTAGCCCGCGTCGCGCACGGTCGCCGAGGCGCGCAGCGCACCGCCGGGCGCGAGGCCGAACTCCACGTCGTCCAGGCTGGCCTGCGGGCGCGCGGCCAGCAGCCAGCGGCGCATGTCGGGCTGCACGCGGTCGCTGAGCGCCGCGATCGCGAACAGCGGGCCGGCATCCAGGTGGTCTGCGGCGAACGCGGTGCGGCTGCCGCCGGCCAGTGCCAGCCCGTCGAGGACCTGCGCGTCCTGGTCGCTGCCGAAGCGCAGCACCGGAGCGTCGATGCGCCAGTCGCCGCCCTCGCGCTGCCAGCGCGCGCGCGCCTGCACCCGCTCGAAGCGCAGCCGCGGCCGGGTCGTCCCGTCGAGCACCGCGCCGCGCAGGGCCACGTCGTGCGCGTCCGCGTCCACGATCGCGCGCTCGACCCGGTGCCCGCGCAGCAGCACCCAGGCCTGGCCGCGGCCGCGTCCGGCTTCGGTGGCCACGCCCGCGAACCGGAACAGCGGCGACCACGCCGTCAGGTCGAGCCCTTCGGCGCGCACATGGCCGCGGCCGTCGCCGCTGCCGCGGTCCAACTCGAACGTTCCAGAGAGAGGCCCGCCCGCCAGCGGCGCGCCCGCGGAATCCATCCGCGCGCGCAGGCCGGCGCGGACGCGGTCGCCGTCCACCCGCAGGCGCAGGTCCACGCGCGGGACCCGCGCATCGATGTCCAGCGCCGGGGCGAGCACGCGCAGGCGCCCGCCGACGACCTGCAGCTCGCCGAGTCCCTCGAGCGCTGCGAACGGGTCGCCCCCGGACTGCGCCTGGCCCGGCAGGCCGCGCACCTGCCAGGTCCCGTCGGGCTGCCGCTCGACGGTCAGGTCGAGGCCGCGCAGCCGCAGTTCGGTGAACGAACGGCCGGGCAGCAGGCCGGCGTACTGCGACACCAGCACTTCCGCGTCGCCGATCGCGATCGCCTGGTCGCCCTCGCCCAGGCGCAGGCCTTCCAGCCGCAACAGCGGCCCGCGCCGGGTCCAGTCGGTCTCCACGCGCGCGAAGGCGACATCGCGCCCGGCGCGCTCGCCGAGCCAGCGCGCGATGAGGTCGGGATGGCGCTCGGCCAGCGGCAGCAGCTGGCTGAACAGCGCCGAGCCGAGCGCCATCAGCACGAGGCCGATGGCCAGCGCGTACCAGAGGCCGCGGCGCGCGAGTCGCAGGCGGCGGCGGGCGACCGGACTCATCGCGGCCGTCCCGCGGGCTCAGAGCAGCACGACATCGAACTGCTCCTGCATGTACTGCGCGTCGGCCTGGAAGCGGATCGACTTGCCCAGGAACTCCTCGAGCTCCGCGACAGCGGCCGATTCCTCGTCGGTGATGCGCGACACCACCTTGGGCGATGCGATCACCAGCAGCCGCGCGGCGTCGAACTGGCGCACCGCGCGGGTGATCTCGCGGAACACCTCGTAGGTGACGGTCTCGGCCGTCTTCAGCATGCCGCGGCCGCCGCACTCGTGGCAGGGCTCGCACAGTTGCCGCTCCAGCGATTCCACGGTGCGCTTGCGGGTCATCTCCACCAGACCCAGCGGCGAGAAGTCGTACACCGTGGTGCGCGCATGGTCGCGCGCCAACGACTTCTCCAGCGTGCGCAGCACCTGGCGCCGGTGCTCGGCGTCGTGCATGTCGATGAAATCGATGATGACGATGCCACCGAGGTTGCGCAGGCGCAGTTGCCGCGCCACCGCCTGCGCCGCCTCGAGGTTGGTGCGGTAGACGGTCTCCTCGAGGTTGCGCTGGCCGAGGAACGAACCGGTGTTCACGTCCACCGTGGTCATCGCCTCGGTCTGGTCGAACACCAGGTAGCCGCCGGACTTCAGCCGCACCTCGCGCGCCAGCGCGCGCTGGATCTCGTCCTCGATGCCGTACAGGTCGAAGATCGGGCGCGCGCCGGAGTAGTGCTCGATCAGCGCGGCGAGATCGTCCTCTTCCGGCGACATCGCCGACATGTATTGCGCCGCGAACTCGCGCAGGCGCTCGAAGGTCTCGCGCGAATCCACGCGGACCTTCTCGACGTCGCGGCGCATCAGGTCGCGCACCGCGCGCATCGGCAGGCTCAGGTCCTCGTACACGCAGCTGCCGACCGCGGCCTCGCGCACGCGCTCGCCGACCAGTGCCCAGGCACGGCTCAGGTAGGCGATGTCCTCGGCCAGCGCCTCGGCCGGCTGGCCCTCCGCGTTGGTGCGCACGATGTAGCCGAAGCCGCCGTGCGGCGCCGCCAGTTCTGTGACCAGCGCCTTCAGCCGCGCGCGCTCGTCCTCGTCCTCGATCCGGGCCGAGATCCCGACCACCTGCGACTGCGGCAGCAGCACCAGGTAGCGCGACGGAATGCTGATCTGGGTGGTCAGGCGCGCGCCCTTGCTGCCGATCGGGTCCTTGACCACCTGCACCACCACGTCCTGGCCTTCGCGCAGCAGGTCGGTGATCAGCGGCGTCGGCGCGGCCGGCGAGTCGGTGGCATCGGCGCCGCGCGCGGGCAGCGGACGCTGGATGTCGTTGGCGTGCAGGAAGGCGGCGCGCTCGAGGCCGATCTCGACGAACGCGGCCTGCATCCCGGGCATCACCCGCTGGACCTTGCCCTTGTAGATGTTGCCGACCACGCCGCGCGCCCAGCCGCGCTCGATGTGCAGCTCCTGCAGCATGCCGTTCTCGACCACCGCCACGCGGGTCTCGCGCGGGGTGACGTTGACCAGGATCTCCTCGCTCATGCCGCGGCCTGCAGCGTCGGGCGCAGGCCGAAGCCAGCGAGCAGCGTGGCGGTGGCGTGCAACGGCAGGCCCATGACCCCGGAGAAGCTGCCGGAGACGTGCCCGATGAAGGCCTGCGCGCTGCCCTGGACGGCATAGCCGCCGGCCTTGCCGCGCCATTCGCCGCCGGCGACGTAGGCCGCGATCGTCGCGTCGTCGAGTTCCGCGAACCGGACCTCGGACACGTCGAGCGCCTGCAGCTCGCGGTCGGCCGAGACCAGCGACACCGCCGACAGCACCCGGTGCGTGCGCCCCGACAGCCGGCGCAGCATGGCCTCGGCGGCACCCGCGTCGGCCGGCTTGCCGAACACCTCGTCGCCGAGCACCACCTCGGTATCGGCGCCGATCACCAGCACGCCCGGGTTGCCGGCCACCTGCAGCAGGCCCGCGCCGGCCTTCTCGCGGGCCACCCGGCGCACGTAGTCCTCCGGCGCCTCCCCGGGTTCGCGGATCTCCGGGACCTCGGGCGACAGGGTGCCGAACGCCAGCCCGAGCCGGGCCAGCAATTCGCGGCGGCGCGGCGATTGCGAGGCGAGATAAAGCATTGGTCGAAGAATAACCCGCGCCCCCTCGCCGGACCTGCAACCCAGGTCGCGCCGGCAGCGGGCGACTCACCGCCCGTTCACCCCGCCCCCACCAACCTTCACGGGCTGACGAGGCCCACGCCAAGGAGTCCCAATGCGTCGTTTCCGCTCCGCCGCCCCGCTTTTCGCCCCGCTTTTCGCCCCGCTGTTGCTTGCCCCCCTGCTGCTGGCCGTGGCCGGCGCCGCCTGGTCGCAGGTCCCCGCAACCGACGGCACCCTGGTCTCGGTGTCCGCCCAGGCGGAAGCCACCCGTGTTCCCGACATCGCCACCGTCTCCGCCGGCGTCGTCACCCAGGCCGCCGACGCCAATGCCGCGATGCAGGCGAACGCGAAGCAGATGGACGGCGTGATGCGCGCCATCCGCGACGCCGGCATCGCCGAACGCGACGTCCAGACCAGCGGCATCACCCTCAACCCGCAGTACCGCTACGCGGAGAACCAGCCGCCGGCGATCACCGGCTACCAGGCCAGCAATACCGTGAGCATCAAGGTGCGCGACATCGGCAAGCTCGGCCGGGTGCTCGACGCGCTGGTCGCCAGCGGCGCCAACCAGGTGTACGGCCCCGCGTTCGAGATCGACAAGCCCGAGGCGGCCTACGACGAGGCCCGTCGCGCGGCGCTGGCCAAGGCGCAGGCGCGCGCGAACATGTATGCCGAAGCGCTCGGGATGCGCGTGCGCCGGATCGTCAGCATCGACGAGGGCGGCGGGTTCCAGCCGCCGATGCCGATGCCGATGATGGCCATGGGCCGCGCCGAGAAGGGCGTCGCCTACGACACCGCGGTGTCGCCGGGCGAAAGCACGTTGACGGCCCACCTCAACGTCGTGTTCGAGCTGGGCCGCTGACATGGCAGGCACGCACGCGGGCGGCAAGCAGGCGCCCCCGGACGCCGATCCCCGCCCCGGCAGCGAGCCGGGCTACCCCGAGGACCAGCCGCGCGATCCGGACGACGCGCGCCGGGACGGCAAGCCGTCGCAGCCCTCGCCGGACGTCCCGCGGGATCCCACGGGACGCCCGGACGACGAGGCCTAGCGCAGCCTGAAGTCCACCGGCACCAGGCCGATCGCCTGCACCGCCCGGCCGTTGCGCATGGCCGGGCGGAAACGCCAGTGCTGCAGCACCTGGTCGCGGGCCGCGGCATCGAGCCTGCGGTTGCCGCTGCTCTCCCGGACCAGCACGTCCAGCGGGCGGCCGTCGGTGCCGACCAGCACTTCCAGCAGCACGGTGCCCTCGATGCGGGCGCGGACGGCCGCGCGCGGATAGTCCGGCGCCGGCGCGTGCAGGTACTCCAGGCGCACCCCGGCCACCGGACCCGCCGGCGGCCCCATGTCCGCCACCGGGCCTGCAACCGGCGCGACGACCGGCGGGGCCGGCTCGCTGCCCTCCGCCACCAGCACCGGGGCCGGGTCGGCGACCGGCGCCTCCGGGGCACGCGGCAGCACCGCCTCGGGTTGCGGCAGGCGCGGCCTCGGGCGCTCGACCGGCGTCGGCGGGGCCGGTGGAACCACCGGGACCGGCTCGGCCTCGTACCAGATGATCCGCGGCCCCTCGTCGGCTGGCCCGGGCCAGTCGATGCCGCCCTGCATCGGTGCCACCAGGGCCATCAGCAGCAGGGCGTTGAAGCCGAATGCCAGCGCGTATCCGGCGATGCGCTTCGGGTCGGGACGGACTGCACGGGTCGCATGCGTCATGGCCACCTCCTCTGGCGCGGCTGGCTGCCGCACCCCGATCCTGCTCCCGTACGCCTCGGTACGGGGCCGCCCGGGGCCTTCCCGGACAGGCGCCATTCAGCGTCTCAGGCGCGGTGGTAGGGGTGGTTGGCCAGCAGCGCGGCGGCCCGGTAGAGCTGCTCCGCGACCACCAAGCGCACCAGCATGTGCGGCAGGGTCAGCGGGCCGAGCGACCAGGTCTCGGCCGCGGCGTCGAGCACCTCCGGCGGGTGGCCCTCGGGGCCGCCGACCAGGAAGGCGAGGTCCTGCCCGCCCTGGCGCCACTGCTCCAGGCGCGCCGCGAGTTGCTCCGAGGTCCAGGCCTTGCCGCCGCCGTCCAGCACCACGACGCGCGCGTTCTTCGGCAGCGCCGCCAGCACCCGTGCGCCCTCCTCGGCCATGGCCCGTGCCGGGTCGCGGCCCTTGCCGCGCACCCCGGGAGCGACCTCCACCAGCTCCAGCGGCAGCCAGTGCGACAGGCGCTTGCGGTATTCGGCGAAGCCTCCCGCGACCCAGGCGGGCGCGCGCTCACCGACCGCGACCAGCCGCGCCTTCACCGGCGCAGGAAGCGGTAGTAGGCCAGGTCGGCCGGGGTGGTCACCTTGAGGTTCGCCTCGCTGCCTTCGACCAGCAGCGGGCGCACGCCCTGGCGCTCCATGGCCATGGCCTCGTCGGTGACCGCGACCCCGTCGCGGGCCGCGGCCTGCAGCGCGCGCGTGAGCTGCAGGCGGCGGAACAGCTGCGGGGTGAAGGCCCGCCACAGGCGCTCGCGCGGCTCGGTGGCATCGATGCCGCCGTCGTCGCCGGCGCGCTTGAGGGTGTCGCGCACCGGCGCGGCGAGGATCGCGCCCACCGGGTCGGCGCGGCCGCGCTCGAGCAGGCGGTCGAGGTCGGCGCGCGCGAGGTTCGGGCGCGCGGCATCGTGGACCAGCACGAAATCGTCCGCGCGCACGCTCTCCGGTAACGCCTCCAGTGCCGCCAGCACCGAATCGGCGCGGCTGTCGCCGCCGGTGCAGGCGATCACCGGCTTGCCTTCGAACTCGCGCCAACCGGGCCAGTGCGGGTCGCCGTCGGCGAGCGCGACGACCACGCCCTGCACCGCCGGATGCGAGAGCAGCGCGCGCAGCGCGTGCGCGATGAGCGGCTCGCCGTCCACCTCGAGGTACTGCTTCGGCAGTTCGCCGCCGAAGCGCGTGCCGAGGCCGGCGGCGGGAACGATCGCCCAGGTCACGGCGCCGGCTCCACGGCATCGGCACCGGACCCGGGCGGCGGGGGCGCATCGGGCTCCACCACGCGGTAGAAGGTCTCCCCGGGCTTGATCATCCCGAGCTCGTTGCGCGCGCGCTCCTCGACCGCGGCCTCGCCGGACTTGAGGTCCTCGACCTCGGCGGCGAGCGCGTCGTTGCGCTGCTGCAGTCCGGCGTTGTCGCGCGCCTGCGCTTCCACGCGGGCCTCCAGCGCCGCCACCTCGCGCTCGCCGCCGCTGCCGAACCACAGCCGGTATTGCAGCCATGCCAGCAGCACGATCAGCAAGACCAGCAGGATCCGCAGGCCGCGCATGGCGGTCGCGTCAGCGCTTCAACGAGACGAACGCGTCGCGGCCGGCGTACTTCGCATCGGCGCCGAGCATCTCCTCGATGCGCAGCAGCTGGTTGTACTTGGCCACGCGGTCGCTGCGGCACAGCGAACCGGTCTTGATCTGGGTCGCGGTCGTGGCCACGGCGATGTCGGCGATGGTGGTGTCCTCGGTCTCGCCGGAGCGGTGCGAGATCACCGCCGCGTAGCGCGCGGCGTCGGCCATCGCGATCGCCTCGAGGGTCTCGCTCAGGGTGCCGATCTGGTTGACCTTGATCAGGATGGCGTTGGCCACCCGCTGGTCGATGCCGTCGCGGAAGATGCGCGGGTTGGTCACGAACAGGTCGTCGCCGACCAGCTGCACGCGCTCGCCCAGGCGCTCGGTCAGCAGCTTCCAGCCGTCCCAGTCGTCCTCGGCCATGCCGTCCTCGATGGTGGCGATCGGGTACTGCGCGCACCAGTTGCCGAGGAAGTCGGCGAACTGCTCGCTGGTCAGGCGCTTGCCCTCGCCGGTGAGGTTGTACTTGCCGTTCTCGTGGAACTCGGTCGAGGCCACGTCCAGGCCGAGCAGGATGTCCTCGCCGGCGGTGTAGCCGGCGCGGCCGATCGCCTCGAGGATGGTGTCCAGCGCTTCGGCGTTGCTGCGCAGGTCGGGGGCGAAGCCGCCCTCGTCGCCGACCGCGGTGGACAGGCCGTGGCCCTTCAGCACCGACTTCAGCGCATGGAAGATCTCGGTGCCGGCGCGCAGCGCCTCGGAGAACGAATCGAAGCCCACCGGCAGGATCATGAACTCCTGCAGGTCGACGTTGTTGTCGGCGTGCGCGCCGCCGTTGACGATGTTCATCATCGGCACCGGCAACGAGACCGCGCGGCCGTTGGCGAGGTGCTGCCACAGCGGCATGCGCTTCGAGGCCGCGACCGCGTGCGCGTAGGCCAGCGAAACGCCCAGCAGCGCGTTGGCGCCGAGGCGGCCCTTGTTCTCGGTGCCGTCCAGGTCCACCAGGCGCTTGTCGAGCGCGGCCTGGTCGCCGTCGAAGCCGGCGAGCGCCTGGGCGATGGTGGTGTTGACGTTGGCCACCGCCTTGCGCACGCCCTTGCCGCCGAAGCGGACGCGGTCGCCGTCGCGCAGCTCCACCGCCTCCTTGCTCCCGGTCGAGGCGCCCGAGGGCACCATCGCGCGGCCAAAGCTGCCGTCGGCGAGCGTCACCTCGGCTTCGAGCGTCGGATTGCCCCGGCTGTCGAGGATCTCGCGGGCATGGATCTTGGCGATGTTCGTCATCTCTCTCGTCTTGTCACACTTGGAATGGGAATTTTTTTAGCCACAGATTTCACAGATTGAAAAGGATTAAAAAAAGAAGTGCTTTTGCTGTTGTTTCTTATCCTTTTTTCATCTGTGTGATCTGTGGCAAAAATTATGTCTGGCTCTCGAGGAAGCCGGAGCGCTTGGTGGTCTGGTCGATGGCGATGAGGGTTTCGAGGAGGGCTTCCATCTTGCCCAGGGGCCAGGCGTTGGGGCCGTCGCTGAGGGCCTTGTCGGGGTCCGGGTGGGTTTCCATGAAGATGCCGGCGATGCCGACAGCCATGGCGGCGCGGGAGAGTACCGGCACGAATTCGCGCTGGCCGCCGGACTTGCCGCCGGCGCCGCCGGGCAGTTGCACGGAGTGGGTCGCGTCGAACACCACCGGGCAGCCGGTGTCGCGCATCACCGCCAGCGAGCGCATGTCGCTGACCAGGTTGTTGTAGCCGAAGCTCGCGCCGCGCTCGCAGGCCATGATCTGCTGGTTGCCGGTGGCCCTGGCCTTGTCGGTGACGTGCTTCATCTCCCACGGCGACAGGAACTGCCCCTTCTTGATGTTGACCGGGCGGCCGGCGCTGGCCACCTTCTGGATGAAGTCGGTCTGCCGGCACAGGAAGGCCGGCGTCTGCAGCACGTCCACCACCGCGGCGACCTCGTCCATCGGCGTGTACTCGTGCACGTCGGTGAGCACCGGCACGCCGACCTGGCGCTTCACTTCCGCGAGCACCTTCAGGCCCTCCTCCAGCCCGGGTCCGCGGAAGCTGGTGCCAGAGGTGCGGTTGGCCTTGTCGAAGCTGGACTTGAAGATGAAGGGAACGCCGAGGCGGTCGGTGATCTCCTTCAGCCTGCCGGCGGTGTCGAGCTGCAGCTGCATGGACTCGATCACGCAGGGACCGGCGATCAGGAAGAACGGACGATCGAGGCCGACCTCGAATCCACACAGCTTCATGCGCGCCGCTCCTGCTGCTGGCCGCTGCCCGCCTTGTACGCGCGGGCCGCCTCGATGAACCCGATGAACAGCGGGTGTCCGCTGCGCGGGGTGGACAGGAACTCGGGATGCGCCTGGCACGCCAGGAACCAGGGATGCACCGATTGCGGCAGTTCCACCATCTCCACCAGCAGGTCGTCCATGGACTTGGCGCTGATCACCAGGCCGGCCTCCTCGAGCTGGGTGCGGTAGCGGTTGTTGAACTCGTAGCGGTGGCGGTGGCGCTCGCCGACCACGTCCTTGCCGTACAGCGCGTGGGCCAGGGTGCCGGGCTTGATGCGCTGCTCCTGGAGGCCCAGGCGCATGGTGCCGCCGAGGTCGGAGTCCTCGCTGCGGCGCTCGATGTCACCGCTCGCGGTGCGCCACTCGGTGATCAGGCCGATCACCGGGTGTGGGGTCTGCTTGTCGTTCTCGGTGCTGTTGGCGCCCTCCAGCCCGGCCACGTGGCGGGCGTAGTCCACCACCGCGGCCTGCATGCCGTAGCAGATGCCGAAGTACGGGATGCCCTGCTCGCGCGCGTGCCTGGCAGCGAGCACCTTGCCCTCGAAGCCGCGATCGCCGAAGCCGCCCGGCACCAGGATGCCGTCGAGCCCCTGCAGCGCCTTCGCGCCGTCGCGCTCGACCTCGCTGGACTCGAGCCAGCGCAGGGTCACGCGCGTGCGCTGGCGCAGGCCGCCGTGCTTGAGCGCCTCGGCCAGCGACTTGTAGGCGTCCTGGTGGTCGACGTACTTGCCGATGATGCCGATCGTGACCGCGTCCACCGGGCGCTCGACCGCGTCCACCACCGCCTGCCACTGCGACAGGTCGGCCTCGGGCGCGGCCTTGTCGCCCAGGCGCAGCGCGTCCACCACGATCCGGTCCAGGCCCTGGCCGTGGAGCCACATCGGGATCTTGTAGATGTTGTCCAGGTCCACCGCCGAGATCACCGCCTTCTCCGGCACGTTGGTGAACAGCGCGATCTTGCGGCGCTCGCTGTCGGGCAGCGGCTGCTCGCTGCGGCAGACCAGCACGTCGGGCTGGATGCCGATCGAGCGCAGTTCCTTGACCGAGTGCTGGGTCGGCTTGGTCTTGAGCTCGCCGGCGGCGGCGATCCACGGCACCAGGGTCAGGTGCATGAACAGCGCCTTGTCCGGGCCGCGCTCGGTGCGCAGCTGGCGGATCGCCTCGAGGAACGGCAGCGACTCGATGTCGCCGACGGTGCCGCCGATCTCCACCAGGGCCACGTCGTAGCCGGCGGTGGCGTCGTCGATCGAGCGCTTGATCTGGTCGGTGATGTGCGGGATCACCTGCACGGTGCCACCGAGGTAGTCGCCGCGGCGCTCCTTGCGGATCACGGCCTCGTAGACCTTGCCGGCGCTGATCGAGTTGCGCCCGGACAGGCGGGTGTTGACGAAGCGCTCGTAGTGGCCGAGGTCGAGGTCGGTCTCGGCGCCGTCGTCGGTGACGTAGACCTCGCCGTGCTGGAACGGGCTCATCGTGCCCGGGTCCACGTTGATGTACGGGTCCAGCTTCATCATCGTGACCCGGAGGCCGCGCGCCTCGAGGATCGCGGCGAGCGAGGCCGCTGCGATTCCCTTGCCTAGCGAAGACACCACGCCCCCGGTGACGAAGATCAGGGGGGTGACGGGGCTTGCAGGATTCATGGCGCCGGCGGCTCGCTGGAAAGCCACATTCTACCGGATGGGCAGGCCGCGCAGGACGGGCTGGACCGGGCGGCCACGGTTTACCATGGGCTCCTTTTCCACGGGGGAATCCGATGCGCCTCATGTTCCTGTCGTGCAGCGCCGCGCTGCTGCTCGCCACCGCCGCGGGCGCCGCGCAGGCCCAGCAGCGCCCGCAGGCGCGCCCGCCCGAACAGGTGCAGGTCAACGACCTGCTCTCGGAGATCCAGGTCACCAGCGGCTCGACCAGCACGCTGGACCTGGTGTGGTGGATGCCCCCGGCCTTCTGGGACGTGTCGCTAGCCCAGCAGGGCGGGATCCCCGACGACATGCGGGCGGAGATCAACGCGCTGTTCTCGCAGTACGTGGTGCTCGCCGCGGTCAGCGGCTCCATGGGCAACCTGGGGGCCGCGTCGTACATGGGCGAGGCGGAACTGCGCGACAAGCTGGTGCTGGTGGCGCCGGACGGAAGCACCCACAGGCCGCTGCCTCCGGAGGACGTGGATCCGCGGATGGCGGTGCTGGTCGGCGCGCTCAAACCCATGTTCGCCAGCACCCTCGGCCCCGTCGGCAGCAACCTGAACTTCTATGCCTTCCCCGGCCGTGCCGCGGACGGCACGCTGCTGGTCGACCCACTCAGCGACGGCACCATGACGGTGCGCATCGCCGAGACCGAGTATCCATTCCGGCTGCCGCTGGCCAGCCTGTTGGCCCCGGCCCGGGATCCCGCGACCGGCGAGGAATTCCCGGGCAACTACCGCTTCAACCCCTTCACCGGCGCACCGCTGCAGGCGGCGCAGGCCAACCGACCAGGAAACGAATGAGCCGTTACGACGCAGCAGACATCGAGGTCCTTTCCGGGCTCGATCCGGTCCGGCGCAGGCCGGGGATGTACACCGACACCTCGCGCCCCAACCACCTTGCCCAGGAGGTGGTGGACAACGCGGTGGACGAGGCCCTGGCCGGCCACGCCCGCGAGATCGAGGTGGTGCTGCACGCCGACGGCTCCTGCGAGGTCTCCGACGACGGCCGCGGCATGCCGGTGGACGTGCACCCTGAGGAAGGCGTGCCCGGCGTCGAGCTGATCCTCAGCCGCCTGCACGCCGGCGGCAAGTTCAACAACCGCAACTACACCTTCTCCGGCGGCCTGCACGGCGTCGGCGTCAGCGTGGTCAACGCGCTTTCGAAGCGGCTGGAGGTGTGGATCAAGCGCGAGGGCAGCGAGTTCCACATGGCCTTCGCCGATGGCGAGCGCGCCAGCGCGCTGGACATCGTGGGCAGCGTGGGCAAGCGCAATACCGGCACCCGGCTGCGCTTCTGGCCCGACCCGAAGTATTTCGACAGCCCGAAGTTCAACCTGCGCGCGCTGCGCCACCTGCTGCGCGCGAAGGCGGTGCTGTGCCCCGGGTTGACCGTGCGCCTGCACGACGAGCCCAGCGGCGAGCGCGACGAGTGGCGCTACGACGAGGGCCTGCGCGCCTACCTGTCGAGCGAACTGCAGAAGGGCGGGCTCGCGAAGACCGAGCTGCTGCCGCCCGACCTGTTCACCGGCTCGCTCCAGAAGGAGACCGAGATCGTCGACTGGGCGATCGCCTGGGTGGCCGACGGCGACCTGGTGCAGGAGAGCTACGTCAACCTGATCCCGACCGCGCAGCACGGCACCCACGTCAACGGCCTGCGCACCGGCTGCACCGACGCGCTGCGGGAATTCTGCGACTTCCGCAACCTGCTGCCGCGCGGGGTGAAGCTGGCGCCCGAGGACGTCTGGGACCGGGTCGCGTTCGTGCTCTCGCTGAAGATGACCGAGCCGCAGTTCAGCGGCCAGACCAAGGAGCGCCTGTCCTCGCGCCAGGCCGCCGGCTTCGTCGAGGGCGCCGCGCACGACGCGTTCTCGCTGTGGCTCAACGCGCACGTGGAACTCGGCGAGAAGATCGCGCAGCTGGCGATCGAGCGCGCCAGCGCGCGCCTCAAGACCGAGAAGCAGGTGACCCGCAAGAAGGTCACCCAGGGCCCCGCCCTGCCCGGCAAGCTCGCCGACTGCATCAGCCAGGACCTGTCGCGCACCGAGCTGTTCCTGGTCGAGGGCGACTCGGCCGGCGGCAGCGCGCGCCAGGCCCGCGACAAGGACTTCCAGGCGATCCTGCCGCTGCGCGGCAAGATCCTCAACACCTGGGAAGTGGCCTCGGGCAGCGTGCTCGCCTCCAGCGAGGTGCACGACCTCGCGGTGGCGATCGGTTGCGATCCGGGCAAGCCGGACATCTCCGGCCTGCGCTACGGCAAGATCATCATCCTCGCCGACGCCGACTCCGACGGCCTGCACATCGCCACCCTGCTCTCGGCGCTGTTCCTGCGGCATTTCCCGGCGCTGGTGGAGGCCGGGCACGTGTTCGTCGCGATGCCCCCGCTGTTCCGCGTGGACGTGGGCAAGCAGGTGTTCTACGCGCTCGACGAGGAGGAGAAGCGGCTGCTGCTCGAGCGGGTGGAACGCGAGAACATCAAGGGCGCGGTGCACGTCACCCGCTTCAAGGGCCTGGGCGAGATGAACCCCTCGCAGCTGCGCGAATCCACCATCCACCCGGACACCCGCCGGCTGGTGCAGCTCACCGTGGACGACGCCGTGGAGACGACCGCGCTGATGGACATGCTGCTGGGCAAGAAGCGGGCGGGCGACCGCAAGAGCTGGCTCGAGGACAAGGGCGACCTCGCCACGCTGGAGGTGTAACCTTCCGGCAGGCCCGGGGAGGGCCTGCAGACAAGGGGACACAATGGAACAACGCATCGCTGCCTGGATCGGCGGCTTCCTGCTGTGCACGGCCAGCGCGACCGCGGCCGCGCAGGTACCGGTCGAGGACTTCGCGCGGCACGAGGAAATCTCGTCCGCCAGCCTGTCGCCGACCGGCGAGTACGTGGCGCTGGCCGTGCCTACCGAGGACGGGATGGAGACGCGCCTGCACGTGGTCAGGCTGGACAACGGCGACACCCAGGTGCTGCGCTTCGCGCGCGGCCAGCACGTCACCGACCTGGTGTGGAGCGACGACGAGCAGATCGTCGTGGCGCGCGCGAAGATGGAGCCGCTCAAGGCGCGCCCGTACAGCTACGGCGAACTGATGAGCACCGACGTCAAGGGCCGGAACCAGGAGACGCTGTTCGCGTACGTGCCCGACTCCGGTACGCGCCGCGGCCGCCGCAAGGACGAGGGCTTCGCCTCGGTGGTGAAGGTGCTCGAGCAGGAGCCCGGCATGGTGCTGGTGGATTTCACCGCCTGGGCGGACTCCCGCCGCGACGAGGACCGCACCACCTCCATCTACAAGGTCGACACCCGCACCGGTCGTCGCGAGATGCTCGAGCAGACGCGGGAAACCGCGACCTTCCAGTTCGACCATTCCGGCCGCCCGCGCCTCAGGATCACCACCGACGACAACGACGACCCGGTGCTCGCCTACCGGCCGACGCCTGGGAGCGACTGGCAGCCGGTGCCCGGGTCGCTGGCCGGCTACGCGATGTCGCTGCGCTACGTGGCGCCCGACGACAACACCGCCTGGGCCATGATCGTGGACCGGGACGAGCCGGCGCAGCTGTACCGCGTCGACCTCGCGAAGGGCACGCGCGAGCGCCTCGCCGGGCGCCCCGACGTGGAGATCGCCTCGCTCATGTACGCCGGCCACGACGGCCCGCCCTTCGCGGTGGTGTACCGCGAGGACAAGCCGATGGTGCAGTACCTCGACACCGCTTCCGAGTGGGCGGGGCTGCACGCCGGGCTGCTCAAGGCCTTTCCCGGGCAGATGGTGTCCATCCTCGAGTGGACCCGGGACGACCGCAAGCTGCTTTTCTTCGCATGGAGCGACCGCAATCCTGGCAGCTACTACATCTTCGACCGCGACACCAACCGGGTGAAGCTGGTCAACGCGCTGCGGCCGTGGATGGATGCCGCCACGCTGTCGCCCAGCCGGCCGGTCAGCTTCCAGTCGCGCGACGGGCTCACGCTGCACGGCGTGTACACCGCGCCCGCCGGCGACGGCCCCAAGCCGCTGGTGGTGTTGCCGCACGGCGGTCCGCACGGCCCGTACGACACCTGGGGCTACGACAGCGACGTCCAGTTCCTGGCCAGCCGCGGCTACGCGGTGCTGCAGGTGAACTACCGCGGCTCCGGCGGCCGCGGCCGTGCGTTCATGGAGCGCGGCTACGGGGAGTGGGGCGGAAAGATGCAGGACGACATCGCCGACGGCGTGCGCTGGGCCATCGACGAGGGCCTCGTCGACGCCGACCGCATCTGCACCTACGGCGCGAGCTACGGCGGCTACGCCGCGATGATGCAGCCGATCCGCTACCCGGAGCTGTACAAGTGCGCGATCGGCTACGTCGGCGTGTACGACCTCGAGGTCATGAAGCAGGAGGGCGACATCACCGACCGCGCCTCCGGCCGCCGCTACCTCGACCGCGTGCTCGGCACCGACACCGCGCGGCTGAAGGCATGGTCGCCGGCGCAGAACGTCGACAGCATCACCATCCCCGTGCTGCTGGTCCAGGGCAACATCGACAAGCGCGTGCCGATGGAACAGTTCGACGCGCTGCGCAAGGCGTTCGAGGCGCGCGGGGTCCCGGTCGAGACGCTGGTTGCCCGTGGCGAGGGCCACGGCTTCTACAAGCCGGAGAACCGCGCCGAGCTCTACCGGCGCATGGAAGCGTTCCTGGACAAGTACATCGGCGACTGAGCACGCCTGCGGCGGCTGCCCCGGCCGCCGCCGCTACAGCGTGGCTTCGAGCAGGCGGCGCAACAGGGGTTGCAGCCGCGCCGCCCTGTCCGGCTCGTAGGCCCGGCTGTCCTCGTCCATGTAGGTGCGCTGGCTGGTTTCCATCTGCACCGCCTGCACGCCTTCGGCAGGATTGCCGTAGTGGCGGGTGATGTAGCCACCCTTGAAGCGGCCGTTGGCCACCCAGTCGTAGTCCGCCTGGGCCCCGAGCACGGCTTCCAGGCGGGCCTGGAGTTCCGGGGTGCAGCTCGTGCCCCCGGCGGTACCGAGGTTGAGGTCCGGCAGCCGGCCCTCGAACAGGAACGGCACCTCGCCGCGGATCGAATGCCCTTCCCACAGCACCGCGCGGCCATGCTCGGCGCGGATCCGCGCCAGTTCGCTGCGCAGGGCCTGGTGGTAGGGCCGCCAGTAGGTCTCGACCCGCGCCTGCACCTCGGCGGCGTCCGGCTCCGCGCCGGCGCGATAGACCGGTTCGCCGCTGAAGCGGACCGCCGGGCACAGGCCGGTGGTGTTCTGGCCCGGGTACAGCGAGGTGTCGTCCGGGGGCCGGTTGAGGTCCACCACGTAGCGCGAGAAGCGCGGCACCAGCACCGAGGCGCCGAGCTCGCGCGCGAAGTCGTACAGGCGCGAGACGTGCCAGTCGGTGTCCGGCGCCTGGCGCGCCGCGTCGGTCATGCGCGCGGCCAGGCTGGGCGGGATCTCGCTGCCGTCGTGGGGCAGGCTGAGCAGCAGCGGGACGCTGCCGCGGTGGAGCGTGAACACGTCCATGCGCCTGATTTTACGGTATTTCAGGCCCCGACCCGGCGGCGCTCCGCCTCCATGTCGGCGACCGGGCGGACTTCCAGGCTGCCGTAGCGCGCCCACGGGAAACCTCGCGCGATGCGCATCGCCTCCTCCTCGTCGCGGGCATTGATGAGGTTGAAGCCCGCCAGCAGCTCGCGGGTCTCGGCGAACGGGCCGTCGGTGACCCGCTCCTCGCCGCCGCGCTGGCGCAGGGTGCGGGCGGTGGACGGCGCCTCGAGCTGCTGGGCCATGACCAGCGTCCCTTGCGCCTTGAGCTCGTCCGCGTGGCGCAGGCAGCCGCGCATCAGCGCGTCGTATTCGTCGTCGGGGAGCGCCTCGATCAGCGCCTCGTCGATGTTGACCAGGATCAGGAATTGCATGGCAACGGGAAGCTCGGGCGGGGCCCCATGATGCCCCAGCCCGGTCCCGCCCGCGCGGGATGTCGATTTCGTGGCCGCCCGCGCGTCGTACGGAGTGAAGGGCGCGGATTCCCCGGCCCGAAGAAGAGGAAACCGACATGAAGGTGATGGTGCTGGTGAAGGCGACCCCGGAAACCGAAGCCGGGCAGATGCCCTCGACCGAGGAACTGCGGGCGATGGGCGAGTTCAACGACGAACTGATCGCGGCGGGGATCATGCTCGCCGGCGAAGGGCTGCATCCGACGTCAAGGGCGCGCCGGGTGCGCTTCGACGACGGCGGCCGCCATCGCGTCACCGACGGCCCCTTCGCCGAGACCCGCGAACTGCTCGCCGGCTACTGGCTGTGGCAGGTGCGCTCGCTCGACGAGGCCACCGAGTGGATCAAGCGCGCCCCCTTCCAGGCCGGTGCCGAACTGGAGCTGCGACCGGTGTTCGAGATGGAGGACTTCGGCGAGGCCCTCACCCCCGAACTGCGCGCCGGGGAACAGCGCCAGCGGCAACTCACCGGCAACCATTGAACGAGGACGTGGCATGAAACTGATTCCCTTCCTGAATTTCCAAGGCCAGGCACACGATGCGATGGCGTTCTACGCACATGCCCTGGGCGGCCAAGTGGTGTCCGAGACCAGGTACCGCGACTTGCCGCCAATGGACGGAGGCGACGACGGGGGCGACGAAGGATGCGGCGGGATGTCGCCCGAGTCCCTCGACCAGGTGGCGCATTGCCAGGTGGATGCCGGCGGCGCCGTGCTGATGGCAGCCGACGGCCCGCCGCTCGGCGACGGTGCCGACCCCGCGGCCGCCACCACCATCAACGTGGATGTCGGCGACGTCGGCGAGGCGGAGCGGGTGTTCGCGGCGCTGGCGGACGGCGGCAAGGTGCTGATGCCGCTGGGCGAAACGCCGTGGGCGCACCGCTGGGGACTGTTGCTGGACCGCTACGGCAAGCCGTGGATGGTCAATTGCATGAAACAGGGGTGAGGTGCTTTGATCGGCGCATGGACGCGGCCGCGCTGCACGACATCCTGGGCACGCTCTGGCGCATGGAGTCGCCGGGGCTGATCGCGCGGCTGGCGCGCCAGCTCCGCGACCTGGACCAGGCCGAGGACCTGGTCCAGGACGCCTGGATCGCGGCGCTCGAGCACTGGTCGGCCCACGGCGTGCCGGACAACCCCGCCGCGTGGCTCACCACCACCGCGCGCAACCGCGCGATCGACGCGATCCGCCAGCAACGGCGCATCCGCGAGAAGCACGAGCACTGGGGCCCGGAGGAAACCGCGCCGCAAGCCATGACCGCACCCGACGACAACCAGGCACTCGAGGACGATATCGGCGACGACCTGTTGCGGCTGGTGTTCGTCGCCTGCCACCCGGCCTTGTCCGCGGACGCGCGGGTCGCGCTCACGCTGAAGCTGCTGTGCGGCCTGTCGACCCCCGAGATCGCGCGCGCGTTCCTGGTTCCGGAGGCGACCATCGCGCAACGCATCGTGCGCGCCAAGCGCACGCTCGCGCGCGAGCAGGTGCCGTTCGAGGTGCCGCGCCGCGACGCGCTCCCCGAGCGCCTGGAGTCGGTGCTGGAGGTGGTCTACCTGGTGTTCAACGAAGGCTACGCGGCCAGTGCCGGTGACGCCTGGATGCGCACGGGCCTGTGCGAGGAGGCGCTGCGCCTGGGCCGCATCCTGGCCCATCGCATGGCGGACGAGGCCGCGGTGCACGGACTGCTGGCGCTGATGGAACTGCAGGCCTCGCGCAGCGCCGCGCGGGTCGGCGCTGACGGCAACCCGGTCCTGCTGGACGCGCAGGACCGGCGGCGCTGGGACCACGGCCAGATCGCGCGCGGCCAGGCCGCGCTGCAGCGCGCGCTCGCACTCGGCGGCGCGCGCGACAGCTACGTGCTGCAGGCGGCGATCGCCGAATGCCATGCCCGCGCGCGACGCGCGGAGGACACCGACTGGCCGAGGATCGCGGCGCTGTACACCGCGCTGGCCCGGGCCCACCCTTCGCCGGTAGTGGAACTCAACCGGGTGGTCGCGGTGTCGCGCTCGCAGGACGCCGACGCGGCCTGGGTCCTGCTGCAGCCGCTGCTCGGGGAACCGAAGCTGCAGCAGTACGCGCCGCTGCACGCGGTACACGGGGACCTGCTGCAGCGGCTGGGGCGCGCGCGCGAAGCCGGCGAGGCCTTCTCCCGTGCCGCGGAGCTGACCGCGAACGCGGGCGAGAAGGCGGTGTTGTCGGCGCGCGCGGAAGCCGCGCTGCGCTGACCGCTACATCAGCACCACTTCCTCGGCCGAGGTCGGGTGGATCGCCACCGTCGCGTGCAGGTCGGCGAGGGTGATGCCGCGCTTCAGCGCCACCGCGAATCCCTGCAGCATCTCGTCGGCGGCGTCGCCGAGCAGGTGGATCCCGACCACGCGCTGCTCCTCGCCGACGCAGACCAGCTTGAACAGGCTGCGCTGGGGCACATCGGCCAGCGCGTTGAGCATCGGCCGGAAACCGCTGCGGTGCACCGTGACGGTGTCGCCGTGGCGCTCGCGCGCCTGCTCTTCGGTCAGCCCGACCACGCCGACCGGGGGATGCGAGAACACCACGGTGGGCACGTCGTCGTAATCCAGCCTGGCCTCCGCCTGGCCGCCGAACAGGCGGTCCATCAACCGGCGCGCGGCGGCGATCGCGACCGGGGTCAGCTCGATGCGGCCGGTGACGTCGCCGACGGCGTGGATGCCGTCCACGCTGGTGCGCTGGAAGGCGTCCACCACGACGTGGCCGCGCGCGTCCAGCGCCACCCCGGCCTCCTCGAGGCCGATGCCGGCGGTGTTGGGGCGGCGCCCGGTGGCGAAGACGACGCAGTCGAACGCGTCGCTCTCGCGGCCGTCGCCGCCGCGCACGGTGACCGCGCCCGGGCTGCCGCCCAGACCCAGCACCGCGTGCCCGAAGTTCAGGCGCAGGCCCTGCTGGCGCAGGTCCTCGCCGAGCTGCGCGGCGATCTCGCCGTCGAAGCCGTTGAGCAGGCGCTCGCCGCGCACGAACAGTTCGACCCGGCTGCCGAGCGCCTGCAGCACCGCGCCCAGCTCGACCGCGATGTAGCCGCCGCCGACCACCGCGACCCGCGCCGGCGCCGCGGTGAGGCCGAAAAAGCCGTTGGAGTCGATCCCGAGCCCGGCCCCGGGGATGTCCGGCCGCCAGGCGTGTCCGCCGGTCGCCAGCAGCACCTGGCCGGCGCGCAGGCTGACGCCGTTGTCGCAGGCCACAGTCCCCGGCCCGGCCAGCCGCCCGCGCACAGGCATCAGCGCGATCCCGGCCTCGTCCAGGCGCCGCAGGTAGCTCTGGTGGATGTTGCCGATGTAGCGCTGGCGGAAGGCGATGAACGCCGGCCAGTCCAGCGCCGGCGGGCCGTCCGGCAGGTCGAAGCCGAGTTGCTTCGCGATCGCCAGCCTGTGCGCGAGGTCCGCCGCCAGCCACATCGCCTTCTTCGGCACGCAGCCGACGTTGACGCAGGTGCCGCCGAGGTCGCCCGGTTCGAGCAGCGCCACCCGCGCCCCGTGGCGCGCCGCGCGGAAGGCACCGGCGAGCCCACCGGAACCGCCGCCGACGACCACGAGGTCGAAGTCAGTGCCGTCGAAATCCGTGCCCATGCGCCCACCCTACCGCCAACTTGAACCCCGGCGCCATCTCCAAGACCATGGTCCTTCACGCAATGGAAGGAAGCACGATGCACGCACGCACCGGCCAGGTCGCCGGACACCCGTCACCCGCGCTGCACCGCGAAATCGTCCTGGCGGACGAGCATTCCCGGTTCCAGCACATCCGCGTCATCCGGCACCCGCAATACGGCGGCCAGCTGTACCTGGACGGGGACCTGCAGGTCTCCGAATCCGACAGCGCCTACGGGGTGGCGATGACCAGCCCGCTGCTGCAGCTGCGGCGGCTCGAGCGGGTGGCGATCCTGGGGGGTGGCGACGGTGGCGTGCTGTGCGAATTGCTGCGGACCCTGGAACCGCTGGGCCCGATGCCCGCGGAGATCAGCATGATCGAGATCGACGCACGCGTGATGGAGCTGTCGCGCGAGCACCTGCCCGGGACCTGCGGCGACGCCTTCGACAGCCGGCACGCCAAGGTCGTCGTCGGCGACGCCTTCGGCTGGATCGAGCGCGCCCGCGACCTCGACGCGGTGGTCTATGACCTGACCATGGACCCGGTGCGCGAAGGCCAGGGCCGCGCCGAGTTCATCGAGCGCATCATCGCCAACATCGCCCGCGCGCTGCGTCCCGGCGGCGTGCTGAGCATGCAGTGCTGCGGCCACGGCCTGCACGACGCCGGCGACCGCGCCACGCGCCGCGAGCTGCTGCCGCAGATCCGCGCGGCGGTGGACGCGCATTTCGAAGGCCGCTGCGAGCAGGACGTGCTGGTGCCCTCGTACCGCGACCTGTGGACGTTCCTGAGCGCGCGCAAGCCCGCCTGACGCACCTTCAGCGCCAGCCCGGGCGCAACGCGTAGGCCTCGTCGAACAACGCCTCGAGCCCGGCATGGGTGCCGCGGAGGCGGTCGACCACGGCCCGGGCCCAGTCGAAGTATTCGCAGCGTCGCTCGAGCGACCAGCCCTGCGGCGGGGCCGCGACCAGGTCGCGCAGGTTGGCGATCTTGTCCGCGAGCTCCACCAGCCGCGCATCCTCCGGCAGTACGGCGGCGCGCTCCACCTGCGTGCGCTTGCGCTCCTCCTTCGGCAGCGTCTTGTCGTCGCTGCAGGCCTGGACGCAGGCGAGCACCCGCTCGCCGAAGCGCTGGCGCAGGATGTCCGACCCCTCCGCCACGGAGGGTTGGCCCGAGCGGCCGCAGCAATCCTCCAGGTAGTCGTGCAGGACCGCCGCGACCAGCACGTCGGGGTCGCCGACGCCGCCCTCCACCGCGAGCAGCCAGACCAGTTCGATCGGATGGTTGATGTAGGGCGTGACGCGGTCCTTGCGCCGCTGCTCGCGGTGCGCGTCGGCAGCGAACTGCAAGGCGTCGACGACCCGGGCAAGCAGCATGGCCCTGTCGCTGTCCATCGTGTTTTCCCCTGTTCCCCATCATCGAAAGACGGCGGACCGCCGGCAAGCCGGTCAGGCCTTGTCCGCGAACTGTGATGGCCGTCGCAGATGCCCTGCGAACGGCGACGGAGGCGTTAACATCCCGGCATGTCCTCCCTGCCCTGGCTCGCGCCTTCCGCCGCCGCCCCGGAGCTCCGCATCGCCGTGTCCTCGCTGGTCGCGGCACTGGCGATCTTCGTGGCCGCCTGGCTGTTCAACTGGCTGGTGCGGCGCGCGCTCGACCGGCTGTGCAAGCGCTACGACTTCGCGCCGGCGTTCGCGATCGGCACGCGGCGGGCGATCGGCTTCCTGGTCTACACGATCGCCTTCGTGGCGATCCTGCAGCGGCTGGGCGTCTCGGGCTCGGCTCTGTGGGGCACGCTCACCGGCTTCGTGGCGGTCGGCGCGGTGGCCTTCTTCGCGGCCTGGAGCGTGCTCTCGAACATCTTCTGCACGCTGCTGATCCTGACCACGCGCCCGTTCCGCCTCAACGATCGCATCGAACTGCTCGAGAACGGCGAGAAGCCCGGGCTCAAGGGCCGGGTGATCGACATCAACTTCGTCTACACCACGCTGCACGAGACCGCGGAGGACGGCAGCGACACGGTGCTGCAGATCCCGAATTCGCAGTTCTTCCAGAAGATCACCCGGCGCTGGCGCGGCGGATCCGACTAGCGCGCCAGCTCGACCCAGGTGGGGGCGTGGTCGCTGGCCTTGGGCAGGCCGCGCACCCAGCGGTCGACGCCGGCGGCCTTCAGCCGCTTCGCGAGCACCGGGTTCAGCAGCAGGTGGTCGATACGCAGCCCGGCGTTCCTGGGCCAGTGGTCGCGGAAGTAGTCCCAGAAGGTGAACACCTGCTCGTCGGGGAACAGCGTGCGCAGGGAGTCGGTCCAGCCCTGCGCCAGCAATGCCGCGTAGCGTTCGCGCGATTCCGGCTGCAACAGCGCGTCCTTGCGCCAGGAGCGCGGGTTGTAGATGTCGAAGTCCGTGGGCACGACGTTGTAGTCGCCGACCATCGCCACCGGGTGCTCACTGGCCACCAGCGACCTGGCATGGCGCAGCAGCCGGTCCATCCAGCGCAGCTTGTAGTCGAACTTCGGACCCGGCTGCGGATTGCCGTTGGGCAGGTAGAGGCAGGCGACCATGATCCCGTGCACGGCGGCCTCGAGGTAGCGGGCTTGTTCGTCCTCGCGCTCGCCGGGCAGCCGGCGGCGGCTTTCGACCGGCTCGGAGTCGCGCGCGAGGATCGCCACGCCGTTCCAGGACACCTGCCCCTGCCACAGCGCGCCGTAGCCGGCGGCTTCGATCTCGGCGCGCGGGAACGCCTCGTGGCGTGCCTTCAGTTCCTGCAGGCAGGCGATGTCGGGGCGTTCCCGCTCGAGCCACTGCAACAGGTGCGGCAACCGCGAGCGGATGCCGTTGATGTTGAACGTCGCCAGGCGCAGCGGCTGCTTCTTGCGGGGCACCCGCGCAGCCTGTCACCGCCGGCGTGACGGCGCCTTGACGGCCGCCGCGTCCGGGCGCGCGTCAGGCCCAGGGATCGCGCAGGACGATGTTCGCGTCGCGGTCCGGCCCGGTGCTGACGATCGCCAGCGGGCTGCCGGCCAGTTCCTCCAGCGCGCGCAGGTAGGCGCGCGCGGCGGGCGGCAGCCGGTCCCACTCGGTGATGCCGTGGGTGGACTCCTCCCAGCCCGGGAACTCCAGGTACACCGGCTTGCACTCCTCCCAGCCTTCGGCGTCGAGCGGGGCGTACTCGGTGCGCTTGCCGTGGTACTCGTAGGCGATGCAGATCTTCAGCGTCTCGAAGCCGTCGAGCACGTCGAGCTTGGTGATGCACAGCCCGTTGATGCCGTTGATCGCGACCGCGCGCTTGAGCGCGACGATGTCCATCCAGCCGCAGCGCCGCGGGCGGCCGGTGGTGGCGCCGTATTCCTGGCCGCGGTCGCGCAGGCGCTGGCCGTCGTCGTCGAACAGCTCGGTCGGGAACGGCCCGCCGCCGACGCGGGTGGCGTAGGCCTTGGCGATGCCGAGCACGTAGTCGATCGCGTCGGCGCCGACGCCGGTGCCGGCGAGCGCGCCGCCGATGGTGGTGTTGGACGAGGTGACGTACGGATAGGTGCCGTGGTCGATGTCGAGCAGCGAGCCCTGCGCGCCCTCGAACAGCACGCGCTTGCCCTGCTTGCGCAGCTCGTGCAGGACGCCGGCGACGTCGGACTTCATCGGCTCGATGTACTCGCCGAACGCGACCGCCTCGTCGAGGGTCTGCTGGAAGTCCACCGGCTCGACGCCGAGGTACTTCGTCAACACGAAGTTGTGGTAGTCGAGGGTGCCGCGCAGGGTCTCGGCCAACTCGTGCGGGTAGCGCAGGTCGGCGACGCGGATGCCGCGGCGCGCGACCTTGTCCTCGTAGGCCGGGCCGATGCCGCGGCCGGTGGTGCCGATGGCCTTGCCGCCGGCGGCCTTCTCGCGCGCCTGGTCGAGGGCGATGTGGTACGGCATGATGATCGGCGTCGCCGGGCTGATCTTCAGCCGCGAGCGCACGTCCACGCCGGTCGCCTCCAGCTCCTCGATCTCCTTGCGCAGCGCGCCCGGGTGCAGGACCACGCCGTTGCCGATCAGGCACAGCGCGTCGGGCCGCATCATCCCCGAGGGAATCAGGTGCAGGACGGTCTTCTTGCCGTTGATGACCAGCGTGTGGCCGGCGTTGTGGCCGCCCTGGAAGCGCACGACCGCGCCGATGTCCTGCGTGAGCAGGTCGACGATCTTGCCCTTGCCTTCATCGCCCCACTGGGCACCGAGGACTACGACTGACTGACCCATTCACATGCTCCTTGGTGGTGCCGGTGTGGGAGCGCGCCTTGCGCGCGATCGCGGCCAAGGGCCGCTCCCACAGGTCGCGGCGCGAGCGCCGCTCCTACAGTGCCTATGATCGCACGAGCATCAGGGCCAGCAGGCCGCCGGCCATCACCACCGCCCCCAGGCTGCGCAGGGCCCGGTTGGGCAGCGCGTGGAGCTGCTCCGCGGCCCGGCGCCAGGCGTCGGGCATGGCGAACAGCATCAGCCCCTCCAGCACCGCGACCAGGCACAGGGCCGCCCACAGGTCGCTCATCGGTCGTCGCGCAGGTACTCGAGGAAGGGATCGTCCTCGTCCAGCACGATCGCCGCGTTGCCGCCGTCGAAAGCCTTGCGGTACGACTCGAGGCTGCGATGGAAGGCGTAGAAGGCGGCGTCGCGGCCGTAGGCATCGGCGTAGATCCGCGTGGCCTCGGCGTCGCCCTCGCCGCGCAGCTTCTGCGCGTCGCGTTCCGCCTCGGCCAGGATCACCCGCCGCTGGCGGTCGGCCTCGGAGCGGATCTGCTGCGACAGCTCCTCGCCCTCGGCGCGCAGCTGCGCGGCGACCTGGTGGCGCTGCGCGCGCATGCGCCGGTACACCTGCTCGATCACCTCGCCGCCCGGCGGCAGGTCGATGCGCTTGATGCGGATGTCCACGATGCGGATGCCGAGGGTGGCGGCGCCGCGATTGATGGCGTCGAGCTGCTGCGCGACCATCTGGTTGCGGTCGCCAGACACCACCTGCTGCAGCGTGCGCGAGTTGATCTCGTTGCGCAGCGAGTCCTTGATGATCGGTGCCAGGCGCGCCACGGCGATGGTCTCGTCGCCGCCGGTGGCGCGGTAGAAGGTGGTCACGTCCTCGATCTTGCCGATCGAGAAGAAGTCCACGCTCACGTCCTTCTTCTCGCTGGTCAGGTAGCGCTCGGGCTCGGCGTCGAGCACCTGCAGGCGTTCGTCGTAGACGTGCGCGGTCTCGACCAGCGGCCACTTGAAGTGCAGGCCCGGGCCGACGTCGGCGCGGACCACGCGGCCCAGGTTGAGCACGATGCCGACATGGCCTTCGCGCACGACGTAGGTCGAGCTCATCAGCAGCAGCACGGCGGCCACCGCGGCGGCGATCCAGAGGTTCAGTCTCACGGGCGGGCCTCCCCGCGTCCCGACGGACGCGGCTCGCGCACCGGGCGCGTGGTGGTGGGCGGGTTGCTGTCCACGGTCGGCGAGATCATCTCCGGCGTGAGCAGCGGCGGCGTCGCGGCGCTGGCCGGGGACCCCTGGCCCGGCGCCATCGGCACGTAGATCAGCTGGTTGCCATCGGCGCCGACGATGGTGCGGTTGCCTGCCAGCACGCTCTCGACCGTCTCCAGCCACAGCCGCTTGCGCGTCACTTCGGGCGCCTGGCGGTAGGCGTCCAGCAGCAAGCTGAAGCGCTCCGCGTCACCGGTCGCCTCGGCGATGGCGGCGGTCTTGTAGCCCTCGGCCTCGGTGCGCACGCGCGCGGCCTGGCCGCGCGCCTCGGGCACGATCTTGCTGGCGTAGGCCTCGGCCTCGTTCTCCAGCCGCTCCTTGTCCTGCTGCGCGGAGTTTACGTCGTCGAACGCGGGCTTGACCTCCTCCGGAGGCCGCGCGTTGGGCAGGTTGAGCTCGGTCACGATCAGGCCGGTCTGGTATTCGCCCAGCGCCGCCTGCAGGCGCTCGCGCGCCGAGACGGAGAGCGCGCTGCGGGCGCTGAGGACGGTGTCGAGGTCGGAGCGGCCGACCTGCTCGCGCACCGCGCTCAGGGTCGCCTGCTGCAGCACCTCGTCGGCGTTGCGGGTGCCGAACAGGTACAGGATCGGGTCGTCCACGCGGTACTGCACGTTGACCTCGACGGTGACGATGTTCTCGTCGCGGGTCAGCACCGGCACGGTGTCGTTGAAGTTCTTGATCGAGGTCGCGTCCACCTTGGCCACGCGCTCGATCGGCCACGGCCACTTCAGGTGCGGGCCGGGCTGCATCACGCGCGCGACCTCGCCGAAGCGCAGCACCACGCCGCGCTGCTGCTCGGCGATCAGGGTGAAGCTGTTGAACAGCAGCCAGGCCACGATCGCGATCGCGATCCAGCGCGCCGGGCCGGCACCGCCGCCATCGCCGTCGCCGCCGAACACGCCACGCAGCGGGTCGAGGAGCCGGTCGAGGGGGCTGCCGCCGCCGCGCCGACGCGGGTTGCGGCCGTCCTTGCCGGACCCGCCGGGGATGTTCCAGGCCATCTGATCTCCAAGTGGGCACGCCGCCGGGGCATGCGCGAGTCGTTCGATTCTAGGCGGGGGGTCCGCCCTGCTCAACCAGCAGCGGCTGCAGCGGCGCGCCCCAGTCGTGGTGCGCGAGGCGCACGGCATCGGCATGCGCGAGGTCCAGGTCGAGGGTCCAGCCGTGCTCGTCGTGGGCTTCGCCGCGGATCGCGCCGATCTCGTGCAGGCGCGCGCGCAGCCGCCCGGAATGCGGCGGCAGGCGCAACTCGGCGCGGATCCGGCGCAGGCCGAGCCGGGCGCCGAGCGCGGCGCGCAGCAGGTCGACGCCGAGGCCGTCGCGGGCCGAGACCCAGACCCGCTCGCGGCTGCCCGGATCGCCGGCCACGGCCGGCGCGTCGTGGCGCGGGGCCGCCGCGCCGCCCTCGAGCCGGTCGATCTTGTTGTAGACCAGCAGTTGCGGGATCTCGCCGGCGCCGATCTCGGCCAGCACCGCGTCCACCTGGGCGATGCGCTCCTCGCGCAGCGGATCGGCCGCGTCCACCACGTGCAGGAGCAGGTCGGCCTCGCGCGCCTCGCTCAGGGTCGAGCGGAACGCGGCCACCAGCTCGTGCGGCAGGTCGCGCACGAAGCCCACGGTGTCGGCCAGCACCACGGTGCCGCCGGGAAGCACGATCCGGCGCACGGTCGGGTCGAGGGTCGCGAACAGCTGGTCGGCGGCATAGGCGCCGGCCCCGGTCAGGGCGTTGAACAGCGTGGACTTGCCGGCGTTGGTGTAGCCGACGAGGGCGACGCGCGGCAACTCGCTGCGCACGCGCGCGCGGCGCATCTGGTTGCGTTGGACCTCGACCTTGTCGAGGCGCTTCGACAGTTGCTCGACCCGCTTCTGCAGCAGGCGCCGGTCGGTCTCGAGCTGGGTCTCGCCGGGGCCGCGCAGGCCGATCGAGCCGCCGCGCTGGCGCTCCAGGTGGGTCCAGCCACGCACCAGCCGCGTGGCGATGTGGCGCAGTTGCGCCAGCTCGACCTGCAGCTTGCCCTCGGCGCTGCGCGCGCGCTGGGAGAAGATGTCCAGGATCAGCCCGGTGCGGTCGACCACGCGCCGCTCCAGCGCCTTCTCCAGGTTGCGCTCCTGCACCGGGGTCAGGGCATGGTTGACCAGGATGAGGTCGGCGCCGGTGGCGTCCGCCGCGGCCTTGACCTCGTCCAGCTTGCCGCTGCCGATCAGGGTCGCGGGGTTGGGCCGGTCGATGCGGGCCGGCAGCATCACCGCCACGGTGGCCCCGGCCGAGCGCGCGAGCTCCGCGAACTCCTCGACCACGCCGTCGTCGGGCGGGCCGCCCGCGTGGGGCTGGATCAGCAGCGCGGTCTCGCCCTTGCGGGAACGTTCGAACATGCTGTCCCAGATGGGGGCTGCGCCGGCAGATTCAATCGCGGCGCCAGCGCCGCTCCTACGCCAGCTCTTCGGCCTCGGCCTCTTCCGCCGCGCTCCCGCCCAGGCGCACGTTGCGCGCCGGCACCACGGTGGAAATGGCGTGCTTGTAGACCATCTGGCTGACGGTATTGCGCAGCAGGACGACGAACTGGTCGAACGACTCGATCGTGCCCTGGAGCTTGATGCCGTTCACCAGGTAGATCGAGACCGGCACGCGCTCGCGCCGCAACGCATTGAGGAATGGATCCTGCAAGGACTGCCCCTTGGACATGTGTACTCCCCTACCCCTGGGCTTCTTCTGAGTGTTGTTGGGCCCCGAGCGCCGATCTTAACCCGGTTTTCACAAAAAGTTTCACAGGAACCTGGCGACGGAAGCGTTCAGTTTCGCGGCGTCTGCGGCCGGATCGAACCAGCGCGCGCCCAGTTCGCCGCGCAACCACGTGAGCTGGCGCTTCGCCAGCTGGCGAGTGGCCGAGATCGCGCGTTCGCGGAACCCGGCCGCGGTGGTGGCCCCGTCCAGGTGCTCCCACGCCTGGCGGTAGCCGACCGCCCGGATCGCGGGCAGGTCCAGCGGTGCGGGGTGGGCGGCCAGCTCCGGCAGCGCGCGCAGGGCCCGCACCTCGTCGAGCAGGCCCTGGGCCAGCATCTGGTCGAAGCGGCGGGCGATGCGCTCGTGCAACACCGAACGGTCGGCCGGAGCCAGCACCAGCTGGAGCACGCGCACCGGCAGCCGCGGCCGCAACCCCTCGCGCTGCCACGCGCTGATCGGCCGCCCGCTGAGGCGGTACACCTCGAGCGCGCGCTGGATCCGCTGGGCGTCGGTGGCGTGGATGCGCGCGGCGGCTTCCGGGTCCACCTGCGCGAGCTCGGCGTGCAGGGCGGCCCAGCCGCGCCCGGCGGCCTCCCGTTCCAGCATGGCGCGCATGCCGGCATCGGCGCCAGGCATTCCCGCGAGCCCGCGCAGCAGCGCGCGGAAGTAGAGGCCGGTGCCGCCGGCCAGGATCGGAAAACGCCCGCGCGCGACGATGTCCTCGATCGCGGCGCGCGCGTCGCGCTCGAACTCGGCCGCCGAGTACGCCTGCCACGGATCGCGCAGGTCGATCAGGTGGTGGCGCGCGCGTGCCTGCTCGGCGGGACCCGGCTTGGCGGCGCCGATGTCCAGGCCGCGGTACACCAGCGCCGAATCGACGCTGACCACTTCGCCGCCGTGGCGCTCCGCCAGCTCCAGTGCCAGCGCGGTCTTGCCCGAGGCGGTCGGCCCCATCAGCGCGAGCGCGGGCGGGCGTTGCATGGCCGGGCTCAGTAGCCTCCGCCGAGCTGCGCGCGGACCTTGTCGTGGGTGCGCTGCACGTGGCCCGGCGGCTCGGGTCCGAGCAGGCTCACCACCACGATCGCGACCAGCGCCGAGAAGAAGCCCGGCACCATCTCGTACAGCTGGCTGCCGTACTGGTCCACCGCGACCTGCTTCCAGGCGATGACCACGATCGCGCCGGTGAGCATGCCGGCCAGCGCGCCGGCGCGGGTCATGCGCTTCCACGACAGCGACACCAGCACCAGCGGGCCGAAGGCCGCGCCGAAACCGGCCCAGGCGTAGCTGACCAGGCCGAGTACGCGGCTCTCCGGGTCGCGGGCGATCCAGATCGCCACCAGCGCCACCGCCAGTACCATCGCGCGGCCGACCCAGACCAGCTCGCGCTGCGAGGCCAGCGGGCGCAGGAAGCCGCGATAGAGGTCCTCGGTGAGCGCGCTCGAGCACACCAGCAGCTGGCACGACAGCGTGCTCATGATCGCGGCCAGGATCGCCGACAGCAGCACGCCGGCGACCCACGGGTCGAACAGCAGCGTCGCCAGCGCGATGAAGATCCGCTCCGGGTTGCCCCCGAGCGCCCCGACCTGTTCCGGGTTCATGGCGAAGTAGGCGTTGCCGAACAGGCCCACCGTGATCGCGCCGGCCAGGCACAGGATCATCCAGGTCATGCCGATGCGGCGCGCCCGCGGGATGGTCGCGAGGCTGTCGGCGGCCATGAAGCGGGCGAGGATGTGCGGCTGGCCGCAATAGCCCAGGCCCCAGGCCAGCAGCGAGACGATGCCGACGAAGCCGAGTTCGCCGCCGCGGAACCAGTCCAGCTTGGCCGGGTCCACGTGCTCGATCATCGCCAGGCTGTGGCCGAGCCCGCCGGTGCTGAAGATCACCACCACCGGCGTCAGGATCAGCGCGAAGATCATCAGCGTGGCCTGCACCGTGTCGGTCCAGCTGACCGCCAGGAAGCCGCCGACCAGGGTGTACAGGATGGTCGCCGCCGCGCCCCACCACAGCGCCTGTGCATAGGGCAGCCCGAACACGCTCTCGAACAGGCGCGCGCCGGCGACGATGCCGCTGGCGCAGTACACCGCGAAGAACACCAGGATCACCAGCGCGGCGATCACGCGCAGCAGCTTGCCGGTGTCGGCGAAGCGGTTGGTGAAGTAGTCCGGCAGCGTCAGCGCGTTGCTGGCGTGCTCGGTGTAGACCCGCAGCGGACCGGCCACGAACTTCCAGTTGGCCCAGGCTCCCAGCACCAGGCCGAGCGCGATCCAGGCTTCCGACACGCCGGCCAGGTACAACGCCCCGGGCAGGCCGAGCAGCAGCCAGCCGCTCATGTCGGAGGCGCCGGCCGACAGCGCGGTGACGTAGCTGCCGAGCGAGCGCCCGCCGAGGATGTAGTCGTCGAAGCTGCGCGTGGAGCGCCAGGCCCAGAAGCCGATGCCAACCATCAGCAGCAGGTAGGCGGCGAAGGTCACGAGCAGCGGCGTCGATGCGGTCATGCGGTTCCCCTGTAGGAGCGGCGCGCGCGCCGCGACCGGTGTTCCGGCCGCACAGGGTATCGCGGCGCGAGCGCCGCTCCCACAAGGCGGATGCTAGTCGTCGTCGGGCCAGCGGATCGCGGGGGGCGCGGGCTCGGCCCGGGGCATCGGCTGGGCGGCGACGGCGTTCCAGACCTCCAGCGCGTCCACCGTGGCGGCGACGTCGTGCACGCGCAGGATCCGCGCGCCGCGCTGCGCGGCGACCAGGTGGGCGGCGACCGAGCCGTGCACGCGTTCGCGCGGGTCGTCGCGGCCGGTGAGCTCGCCGATGGTCCGCTTGCGCGACAGGCCGGCGAGCACCGGCACCCCGAGTTCGGTAAAGCGTTCGAGTTGCGCGAGCAGCAGCAGGTTGTGGTCGCGGGTCTTGCCGAAACCGAAGCCCGGGTCCACCACGATCCGCTTCTTGTCGATGCCGGCCATCTCCGCGGCGAAGATGCGCTCCGCCAGGAAACGGTGGACCTCGGCGACGACGTCGTCGTAGCGCGGGTCGTGCTGCATCGAGCGCGGCTCGCCGAGCATGTGCATCAGCACCACCGGCACGCCGAGCGACGCGGCCGTTTCCAGCGCGCCTTCGCGGCGCAGGGCGTAGACGTCGTTGAGCATGCCGGCGCCGGCTTCCACCGCGGCGCGCATCACCTCCGGCTTGGAGGTGTCGACGCTCACCGGCAGCCCGGTCTCGCGCGCGAGCTGGGTGACGACCGGCACCACGCGGCGCAGTTCTTCCTCGAGGGGGACTTCCTCGGCACCGGGACGGGTGGATTCGCCGCCGACGTCGAGGATGTCGGCGCCCTCTTCGGCCAGCCTCAGCCCGTGCGCGACGGCGTCCTCCAGGCTGGCGTGTTCGCCGCCGTCCGAGAACGAGTCCGGAGTGACGTTGACGATGCCCATGACCCGGGGGCGGTCGAGCTTGAGGATGCGGCCGGCGCAGTCGAGCTGGGGGGCGGTGTCGAACATCCCGAGAGCATACCCGCAGCGGACGCGGTGGCATGCGCGGACCCCCGAAGTGCGAGCTTCGGGTAGGCGCTCTCGCGGGAAAGGCGGTGCCCCTGCCCTCCTCCAGAGCGTTTTGAGTCGTCGGTCAGGGGCACCGCCTTCCCCGCTACGCTTCCCGGCACTCGAAGCCTGCGGCTTCTTGTAGCCGAGCATGCGCTACTCGCTTGAGGTACGCGCTGCCGGGTGGGGTAGCCCTTTGGGCGAAATCAAGGAGGAGGCCGAAGGCCGGGGGACATTCGCCCAAAGGGCTGCCCCACCCGGCAAGAAGCGCCGACCCGAAGCGGGCCGGCGTCGCGGCGCAAGCGCCGCCCTACACTTCGGCGGGGCCGCCGATGGTGATGGTCTTGGGGCGCTCCTTGGCCGGGCCGCCGGGGCTCCAGCCCATCGGCGGCGGCGGGTCGCGGCCTTCCATGATCGCGTCGATCTGCGGCACGTCGATGGTCTCGTACTCCAGCAGCAGCTTGGCCATCGCGTGCAGCTTGTCGAGGTTCTCGGTCAGCAGCTGGCGGGTGCGGCCGTAGGCGCGGTCGAGGATGTCGCGCACGACCTCGTCGATCTTGCGCGCGGTCTCGTCCGACACGTTCTTGTGCTGGGTCACCGAGCGGCCGAGGAACACTTCGTCCTCCTCCTCGCCGAAGGTGATCGGTCCCAGCTCCGACAGGCCCCACTTGGTGACCATGTTGCGCGCCATCTTGGTCGCGCGCTCGATGTCGTTGCTGGCGCCGGTGGTGACCTTGTCCTCGCCGAAGATCAGCTCCTCGGCCACGCGCCCGCCGTACAGCGAGCACAGCTGCGATTCGATCGCGGTCTTGTTGTAGCTGTACTTGTCGCCCTCGGGGAGGTACATGGTCACGCCCAGGGCGCGGCCGCGGGGGATGATCGTGACCTTGTAGACCGGGTCGTGCTCCGGCACCAGGCGGCCGACGATCGCGTGCCCGGCCTCGTGGTAGGCGGTGAGCGTCTTCTCCTGCTCGCTCATCGCCATCGAGCGGCGCTCGGCGCCCATCATGATCTTGTCGCGGGCCTTGTCGAAGTGCTCCATGCGCACTTCCTTGGCGTTCTCGCGCGCGGCGAACAGCGCCGCCTCGTTGACCAGGTTGGCGAGGTCCGCGCCGGAGAAACCCGGGGTGCCGCGCGCGACCACCATGGCCTCGACGTCGTCCGCCAGCGGCACCTTGCGCATGTGCACGCGCAGGATCTGCTCGCGGCCCTTGACGTCGGGCAGGCCGACCACGACCTGGCGGTCGAAGCGGCCCGGGCGCAGCAGCGCGGGGTCGAGCACGTCGGGGCGGTTGGTCGCCGCGACCACGATCACGCCCTCGCCGCCCTCGAAGCCGTCCATCTCGACCAGCAGCTGGTTGAGGGTCTGCTCGCGCTCGTCGTGGCCGCCGCCGAGGCCGGCGCCGCGGTGGCGGCCGACCGCGTCGATCTCGTCGATGAAGATGATGCACGGCGCGTGCTTCTTGGCCTGCTCGAACATGTCGCGCACGCGCGAGGCGCCGACGCCGACGAACATCTCGACGAAGTCGGAACCGGAAATAGAGAAGAACGGCACCTTGGCCTCGCCGGCGATGGCCTTGGCCAGCAGCGTCTTGCCGGTGCCCGGCGGGCCGACCATCAGCACGCCGCGCGGGATCTTGCCGCCCAGCTTCTGGAACTTGGTCGGGTCGCGCAGGAACTCGACCAGTTCGGACACTTCCTCCTTGGCCTCGTCGCAGCCGGCGACGTCGGCAAAGGTGATCTTGGTCTGGTCCTCGTTGAGCAGCTTGGCGCGCGAACGGCCGAAGGACATCGCGCCCTTGCCGCCGCCCTGCTGCATCTGGCGCATGAAATACACCCAGATGCCGATGAACAGCAGCCAGGGCAGCACGTTGATCAGGATCATGCCCAGCGAGAGCCCGCTCGACGGCGGCGCCTGCACCAGGCGCACGTCGTGGTTCAGCAGGTCCGCGACCAGGTCCTTGTCGTTCGGCGCATAGGTGGTGAACTTGCTGCCGTCCTTGCGCTCGCCGGTGATGGTGGTGCGGTCCTCTGCGATCTTGACCTGGGCCACGCGGTCGGCCTGCACTTCCTGCACGAACTGGTCGTAGGTCAGCGGCTGGGTGGCCGCGGACTTCGGGCTGAAGCTCTGGAACACTAGCATCAGCACGGCGGCGACGACGACCCAGAGCAGCAGGTTTTTCACGAGATCGTTCATTTGGCAGGGGCGTTCACTTTGGGCTGGACAACTTGTCCTGGGCGAGGGCGTAGACCTCGGGCGAGCGCCTGCGCGAGGCGGCAGGCTTGCGGATGGACACTTTCGCATACCTGCGCCGCAGTTCCCGCAGGTAGTCGTCGAACCCGGCGCCCTGGAACAGCTTGATCAGGAAGGTCCCGCCCGGTCGCAGGTGGTTGTCGGCGAAGTCCATGGCCAGCTCCGCCAGGTACATCATGCGCGGCTGGTCCACCGCGTCCATGCCACTTTTATTGGGGGCCATGTCGGAAAGCACAAGGTCGACCGGGGCGCCGCCCAGCGTCGCTTCCAGTTCCGATAGGACCGCATCCTCCCTGAAGTCGCCATGAAGGAACTCGACCCCGGCCAGCGAGGGCATCTCCAGGATGTCCAGCGCGATCACCCGCCCCTGCTCGCCCAGCGCCTGCCGCACCCACTGCGACCAGCCCCCGGGAGCGGCGCCGAGGTCCACTACGGTCATGCCCGGCTTGAGGAAGCGGTCGCGCGCGACCAGCTCCTCGAGCTTGTACGCCGCACGCGAGCGCATGCCCTCGGCCTGCGCCTTCTTCACGTACGGGTCGGAGAAGTGCTCCTTCAGCCAGCGTTGGCTGGACTTGCTGCGCGTGGCCATGGTCGCGGCCATGATACCCTGCGGCTCCCGCCCCGCCGTTGATTTTCCCTGCCATGCCGACCGCCCTGACCGCCGCGCAGACCCGCTTCCTCCGCGGCCAGGCGCACGACCTCCGGGCGATGCTGCAGGTCGGCGGCAAGGGCGTCACCGAGGCCCTGCTGGCCGAACTCGACCTGGCGCTGGAGCACCACGAGCTGGTCAAGGTGAAGGTCGCCGCCGCGGACCGCGAAGAGCGCGACGCGCTGGTCGCGCGGCTCGCCGACGGCACCGGTGCCGCGCTGGTCCAGCGCATCGGCCACGTCGCGGTGCTCTACCGCCCGTCCACCGACCATCGGCAGATCGTGCTGCCGCGCGCCTGAGATGCAGCTCCACCAGGAACGCCCCGACTACGCATACGTGCTGCGCGGCGCCGGCGGCGACACCGCCACCGTCAACGATCGCGTGCTCCGCGAGAGCTTCATCCTCGCCCCGGACCGGCTGCTCGAGGGCTGGGGCGTGCGCGACGTCGCCAGCCTGGGCATCGCCGACCTGGAGCCGGCGCTGGCGCTGCAACCCGAGGTGCTGGTGCTGGGCACCGGCGCGGCGCAGGCATTCCCGCCGCCGGAGACCGTGGCCGCGTGCCTGGCGCGCGGCGTCGGCCTCGAGGCGATGACCAATGCCGCCGCCGCGCGCACCTACACGGTGCTGGCGGCCGAGGAGCGGAAAGTCGTGGCGGCGTTCGTTTTTCCGCTGTAGGAGCGCGCCTTTCGGGCGATCGCGGCCAAGGGCCGCTCCCACCTCAGCGCTTCGGCAGGTAGTGGAGCGGATCCACCGGCTTGCCGTCGTAGCGGATCTCGAAATGCAGCATGTCGCGCGCGGCCCCGCTGTGGCCGAGCTCGGCGATCTGCTGTCCCGACTTCACCGCGTCGCCCTCCTTCACCAGCCGCGCGCGGTTGTGCCCATAGGCGCTCAGCCAGTGCTCGTCGTGCTTGACGATGACCAGCTCGCCGTAGCCGACCAGGCCCGACCCGGAATAGACCACGACGCCGTCGGCGGCCGCCCGCACCGGGGCGCCCTCGCGACCGGCGATGTCGATGCCCTGGCGGGTGGGCTCGCCCGGGACGAAACGCGAGAGCAGCGTGCCGTCCACCGGCCAGTGCCAGGCGAACGGACTGCTCGGCGGGGGCGCGCTGGGCCTGGGCGCCGGCCGCGGCGGCGGCTTCGAGCTGCCCGCGCTGGCGCCGCTGCTGCCCGCGGTGGCGGAGCCGCCGCCCGGATACAGCCGCAGGCGCTGGCCCGGATAGATGGTGTACGGCGGCGGGATGCCGTTCCACGCCGCGAGGTCGTGCAGGGTGATGCCGTTGTCGGTGGCGATCCGGTACAGGTTCTGGCCGCGCTGGACCGTGGTGGTGACGCCGTACTTCGGCGTGGACACGGTCACCGGGCCGCGCTGGCTGCCTCCGCCGGCGCTGCGCTTGACCACGTGGCTGCTGCCGCACGCGGCCAACAATAGTGCCGCCACGACCACTGCCCCGATCCGTCCCAGTCGCCTCATCCGCCCTGTGCCCTCCACACCAGGTAACCGGCCACCGCCACCAGCGACGCCACCGCGACCCAGCCCAGCGGCTCGACCCAGCGGTGCAGCGCCGCCGCCGCGCGCGGCCCGCCGAGCCGGATCGCGCCGGCCAGCAGGTACACGCGCTTGCCCCGGCCGATGAACATGCTCGCCATGAACGGTACCAGCGGCACGCCTACGATGCCTGAGGCCCAGGTGAAGAACTTCAGCGGGATCGGGGCGAAGCCGGCGAGCACCAGGATCCAGAATGCCTTCCAGGGCGATTCCGCCGCGACCCCGCGCAGGTAGACCACCTGCTCGTCGATCTTCTCGATCCAGCCCAGGCTCGCCAGCAGCGGCTTGATCGCCTCGTAGGCGAAGTAGCCGAGGGCATAGCCCACCAGCGCGCCGGCCAGCGACCCGAGCAGGCTGATGGTGGCGTAGCGGAACCAGCGCAGCGGCTGCGCGAGGGTCATCGGCGCCAGCATCACCTCGGGCATCACCGGGAAGAAGATCGCCTCGATGAAGCTCAGGAAACCGAGGAAGCGCGGCGCGCTGCGGTGCGCCGCCCACACCAGCGCGCGCTCGTACATCGGCTGGAACAGCTTCATCAGTCGACGAGGCCCGACAGCAAGGGAACGAAGATGACCGGGCCGAGATCGTCGCGGGCGATGTTGCCCTCGGCGTCCTTGCGCAGGCGCAGCAGCGACTGCCCGCCCGCGCCGCCCACCGGCGCCACCAGGGTGCCGCCCGGCGCCAGCTGCGCCGACAGCGCCTCGACCAGTTCCGGCGCGGCAGCGGTGACCACGATCGCGTCGAACGGCGCTTCCTCGGGCCAGCCGATGCGGCCGTCGTCGTGGCGGCTGCGCACGTCCAGGCCGAGCTGGCGGAAACGCTTGCGCGCCTGCCGCAGCAGGTCGCCGATGCGTTCGACGGTGAACACCTGCAGTCCCAGCGCCGCCAGGATCGCGCCCTGGTAGCCGGAACCGGTGCCCACCTCCAGCACCTTCTTCGGCTGCGCTCCGCCCTCGAACAACGCCTCGGTCATGCGCGCCACCACCCAGGGCTGGGAGATGGTCTGGCCGTGGCCGATCGGCAGCGCGGTGTCCTCGTAGGCGCGGGTGGCGAAGGCCTCGTCCACGAACAGGTGGCGCGGCACCGTGCGGATCGCGTTGAGCACGCGCTCGTCGCGGATCCCCGGAAGCCCGCCACCGCCCTGGCGCAGCCGCTCGATCAGGCGGTCGCGCACGCGCTGCGAGGTCATGCCGACGCCGATCGCCTCGGGCTGCAGCCGCATCCGCGCCATCATGCCGCGGCGCCCTTGGCGGCATTGCGCAGCGCCGACTCGAGCCCGCCGACCCAGCTCGCCACCTGCTCCAGCGCCTGGTAGCGCGTGAGGTCGACCTGGATCGGGGTGATCGAGATGTGCCCGGTACGCACGGCGTGGAAGTCGGTGCCGGGGCCGGAGTCCAGCTCGGGGCCGGCCGGGCCGATCCACCACCACTTGCGCCCGCGCGGGTCCTCCTGCTGCACGCAGGGCTCGGCGCGATGGCGGTTGCCCAGGCGCGCGACCTCGAAGCCGCGCACCTCGCTCCACGGCAGGTCGGGCACGTTGACGTTGAGGATGGTGTCGGCCGGGAGCGGATCGGTCTTCAGCCGCGCGATGATCTCGACCACCGCTCGCGCCGCGGTCTCGTAGTGGTTGGGCAGGCGCTCCGCCGTGGCGAGCGACACCGCGACCGCCGGCAGGCCGAGGAAACGGCCTTCCATCGCCGCGGCGACGGTCCCGGAATAGATCACGTCGTCGCCGAGGTTGGCGGTGTTGTTGATGCCGGAGATGACCATGTCCGGCTCGCGCTCGAGCATCCCGGTGATCGCCACGTGCACGCAATCGGTGGGCGTGCCCGACACGCGCCAGGTGCGCTCGTCGAGCTTGACCACGCGCACGGGCATGTCGAGGGTGAGCGAGTTGCTTGCGCCGGAACGGTCGCGATCCGGCGCCACCACGATGACGTCGTGGCCCGCGGCGCGCAGTCCTTCGGCGAGGATCCGGATGCCGGGGGCGTCGACGCCGTCGTCGTTGCTGACCAGTACACGCATGCCCGCCATGATAGCGTGGGCCATGGCCAAAAGCCGCCCGCCCAAGCCACCACGCGAGGACGACGACGCGTCCCTGTTCCGCGAGGCGATCGGACCGGTGCGCACGCTCGCGCCGGTGCCCGAGCCGCCGCGCAAGCCGCCGCCGCGGCCGTCGACGCGGATGGCCGAGCGCGACCACGAGGAGGGGGTCGGCGAGTTCCGGCGCGCGATGACGGCCGACGCGCTTGAAGCCGGCGACGCCCTGCGCTACCGGCGCGACGAGGTCCCCGGGCGCGTGTTGCAGCGCCTGCGCAAGGGTCTGTACGCGGCGCAGGACGAACTCGACCTGCACTGGAGCGACGCAGCCCGTGCCGAGGCGCTGCTGCGGACGTTCCTGGCCGAGGCGCGCGCGCAGGGGCACGGCTGCGTGCGCATCGTCCACGGCAAGGGACTGCACTCGGAGAGCGGCGTGCCGGTGCTGAAGAACCTGGTGGACCGGATGCTGCGCCAGCGCGCCGACGTGCTCGCGTTCCACTCGGCCCCCGCCGCGCAGGGCGGCAACGGCGCGGTGCTGGTGTTGCTGAAGAAGGCCTAGGCCGGCGCTACATCAGTTCGGCGAGCACGCTGGTGGCGTAGGTGCCGGCGGGAAGTTCGAAACGCAATTCCAGCGAGTCGTCGTCCGGCCAGCTCCATGCCAGCTCGCGCGGGCGCAGGCGGGTGGCGCGGCGTTCCTGCGAGAGACCGGCGGCCTCGAGCCCGGCGCGCAGTGCCAGCGATTCGTCGTCGGCCAGGGCGCCGAGCTCCAGTTCGCGCGCGGCGGCGGCGCTGCGCAGTTCGCCCCTGCCCCACAGCGGGCCGGTGGGATGGATGTCGAAATCCGCCAGGCGGACTGCCAGGGCATCATCGAACGGCACCGGCCCGAACACGCTGCGGCTGCCGTCCAGCATCCACACCTCGCCCTCGAGCGCGGCGTCCCAGTGTCCGCCCGCGACGCGCGCGCCCAGCACCCGGTTGAACAGCTGCGAGCGCGCCGCCGACAGCAGGTGCGTGCGCTGCGCGCGCGACATCCGGCGCCCGGAGAACATCGCAAGCGCGCCGGCGACGTTGCCGCCTTCGCGCCCGAAGCGCTGCTCGCCGAAATAGTTGGGGACGCCGCGCGACGCGATCGACCGCAGCCGCGCCTCGACCGCATCGCGGACGCCCTGCACGTCGCGCAGCACCACTGTGAATCGATTGCCCGCGAGCGCCCCGCGCGGCAGCTTCCTGGCGTGCCGCGCCCGAGCCAGGACACGCAGCGTGCCGTCCGCTTCCAGCGGCGCGGTGTCGGGGGCCTCGCGCCCCGGCAGGTGCACGCTGAAGCGCTGCACGGTGACGGCATGCCGGTCCTTGAGCCCGGCGTAGCCGATCGCGGACTCCGGCACCCCCGCCCATTCAGCGATCAGCTTCGCGGCGAACGCGGTGTTGGTGCCGCGCTTCTCGACCGTCAGCAGCAGGTGCTCGCCGCTGCCGCTGGGTGCGAACGCGTCGATCTCCTCGACGCGGAAGTCCTCGGGGACATCGCGGATGCGCCCCTGCAGCACGGGCGCGCCATGCGCCCGCGGCCAGGCGGGCGTGCCTCCGCTCACGCGCGCACGAGCAGGCACACCGCCTGCGCGGCGATGCCTTCGCCGCGCCCGGTGAAGCCGAGCGCCTCGGTGGTGGTCGCCTTGACGCTGACCGCGTCCTCGTGGGAGCCGAGCGCGGTGGCGAGCATGGTGCGGATGGCGGGGACGTGCGGGCCGAGCTTCGGGCGTTCGCAGACCACGGTGACGTCGGCGTTGCCGACGCGCCAGCCGCGCTCGCGCACCAGCGCGTTGCAGTGGCGCAGGAAGCGCAGGCTGTCGGCGCCCTTCCACTGCGGGTCCGAGGGCGGGAAGTGGCGGCCGATGTCGCCCAGCGCGAGCGCGCCGAGCATCGCGTCGCACAGCGCGTGCAGCACCACGTCGCCGTCGCTGTGCGCGAGCACGCCTTGCTCGTGGGGCACGCGCACGCCGCCCAGCATCACGTGGTCGCCCGGCCCGAAGGCGTGGACGTCGAAGCCGTGGCCGATGCGGATGTCCACCGCGTCAGGCGCGTGCGTCGTCGCCGCGGCCGTCCCGGGACTCGCCGTCCTGGGCCTCGATGTCGGGCGGCGGCTGGTCGCCGACCGTCCACAACCGCTCCAGCGCATAGAACTCGCGCACGCGCGGCAGCATCACGTGGACCACCACGTCGCCGAGGTCCACCAGCACCCATTCGGCCTCGCCCTCGCCCTCGACGCCGAGCGGCTGCACGTCGAGCTTCTTCGCGAAGCGTACCACCTCGTCGGCGATCGCCTTGACGTGGCGCGTCGAGGTGCCGGAGGCGATGACCATGAAATCGGTGACGCTGCTCTTGCCGCGCACGTCGATCTCGGTCACGTCGCGGGCCTTGAGTTCCTCGACCGCGGCGTGGACGGTTTGCAGCAGGCGCTCGAGGGGCGGCGGCGGATTGGGGAGTTGCGTGCGGATGACCTGGGCTTGGCTGGTCAAGGGCGTCTGCCGTGGCTGGAAACGGTCGCGATTATACCTGCGGGCCTGCGACGGCCCCGTTGACGCCGCCACCCCGGTAGAGGCCGTGGCGGGCGATGTAGCCGGCGACCGCGGCCGGAACCAGCCCGCGCCAGTCGTCCCCGGCCGCGATCGCCGCGCGGATCGCGCTCGCCGACTGCGGGTGCAGCGGTTGCCGCAGGTACAGCACGCGGCCGGCGGGGGCGAGGCGCAGGGCCCCGGGGTCGTCGACGACCCGGCCGGCGAGTGCCTCGCCCAGCGCCGGGTCGAGGGTCTGCTCCGGGTCGCTCCCGGCGCGGCTGGCGACGACGAAGTGCGCAAGGTCGAACAGCTCCCGCCACGCCTTCCATTGCGGCAACCCGGCGAAGCTGTCGGCGCCGACCAGCAGCGCCACCGGCACCCTGTCCCCGATCTCCCCGCGCAGCGCGCGCAGGGTGTCCACGCTGCGCGACGGTTCGCCACGGCGCAGCTCGCGCTCGTCCAGCAGCAGCCCGGGCTCGCCGGCGATCGCGAGCCGCAGCATGTCGGCGCGCTGCGCGGCCGTAGCCCCAGGGGGCGCGCGGTGCGGCGGATCGGCGGCCGGCATCAGGCGGATGTCGGTGCGCAGCGCGGCGCGCGCGGCGCGGGCGATCGCCAGGTGGCCGTGGTGGACCGGATCGAAGGTCCCGCCGTAGAGCACGAACGGCGCGTGCACGCTCACCCCGCCAGCAGCGCGGCGGCCTTCGGCTCGGCCACCGCGAGCAGCAGGCGCTCCAGTTGCAGCCAGGCGTCGTCCGGCTCCTGGCCGGGGCGCGCGCGGCCCTTGCCGATGCGGTCCACGCGCCCGGCCTCGGCCACGAAGCGCTGCCAGCGCGCCGCCGGATGGCGCGCCAGCGCGCGCTTGTACATCGCCTGCTTCGAATCCCAGATGCGCTGCGCGCGGAACTCCGCGGCCATGTTGCCGCCGCGTTCCTGCGCCAGCGCCAGCGCGGCCCCGCGCTGCAGCTCCATCACTACCATGCCGAGCAGCGCCGGCACCGCCACGCCCTCCGCGCGCAGTCCGCGCAGCATCCGCGCCACCAGCTCCGGGCGGCCGTTGAAGGCGGCGTCCAGCAACCGGAACACGTCGTAGCGCGCGGAGTCGGCGACCAGCGCGTCCATGCGCGTGGCGTCCAGGGTTTCCCCGGCGGCGAGCAGCGCGAGCTTGTCCACTTCCTGCGCCGCGGCCAGCAGGTTGCCCTCGACGCGGTCGGCCAGGTGCTGGACCGCCTCGCGGTCGGCGCGCACGCCGCGCGCGCGCATGCGCCGGTCGATCCAGCCCGCCATCTCGTCGGGACGCACCGGCCAGAACACCTCGACCTTGCCGATGCGCGCGATCGCGTCGGCCCACTTGCCGCCGTGCTCGCGCTTGCTCCAGTCGCCGGCGACCACCAGCAGGACCACGTCCTCCGGCGGTCGCTCGCAGAACTCCAGGATCAGCTCGGCGCCCTGCTTGCCGGGCTTGCCCGAGCCCAGCCGGAGCTCGATCAGCCGGCGCGGGGCGAACAGGCTCGGCGCCTGCAGGGTCGCGAGCACCGGTTGCCAGTCCCACTGCCGAGGGTCGCCGTCGAAGTCGAACACCTCGCGCTCGCCGATGCCCTCGGCGGCGGCGGCCGCGCGGATCGCATCGGCCGCCTCGAGCACCAGCAGCCGCTCGCTGCCGGCGACGAGGTAGGCCGGCTTCAGGGTGCCTCCCCCGCCAGCCGCGAGACGGCGTCGATGCGGCGCAGGATCGAAGTCACCATCTCGCGCCGCATCTCGCGGGCGAGGAGTTCGCGCTCGCCTTCGGTGCCGATGGAGCGCGTGGGCGTCGAGACGTAGTCGCGCGCCAGCTCGATCGCCTGCTGCGGCACGAGATCGGTGCCGTCGGCGCGCTCCACGCCGAAGATCACCGCGTAGCGCAGGGTGAATTCCTGCGAGCGGCCGAACTGGTCGATGCTGATCGGGGTGTTGCCCCAGCGCTCGCCGATGATGCGCAGCGTGGCGTGCTCGCCCTCGGCGGCCGCGGCCCCGGCGGGAACGATCTCGGCCCCGGCGCGCGCCAGCGCCTGCTCGAGGTCGAGCGCAAGCTGGCTGTACGGGTCGCGGCTGTCCACCTGCAGCGGCCCGAGGTCGGGCGGCAGCAGCAGGGCGTCGCGCAGGTGGAAGCCGCAGCCGGCCAGGGCCAGCAGCAGCACGGCCAGTACGGCGGTCGGGGCGGCGCTCGGTCGTCGGATCATCGGGCCAGTCTGTACGAGGCCGGCGGCAGCGGCAAGCGGCGGCGCGTGAAGCTCAGCCGGCGACGATGTTCACGATCTTGCCCGGCACCACGATGACCTTGCGCACCGTGGCATCGGCGAGGAACCGCGCAACGCCCGGCTCGGCCAGGGCGGCGGCCTCGATCGTCTCCCGCGGGGCGTCCGGGGCGACCTCGATGGTGCCGCGCAGCTTGCCGTTGACCTGCACCGCCAGGGTCACGCTGTCGCGCGCGAGCGCCGCGGGATCGGCCACCGGGAACGGCACGTCCTCCAGCAGCGTCTCCGGGTGGCCGAGCACCTGCCACAGGGCGTGGCTGACGTGCGGCGTGACCGGGTTGAGCAGCAGCACCATGGCCTGCAGCGCTTCGTGCCGCACCGCCCTGCCCTGGTCGGACATGTCGTCGAACCTGGCGACGTGGTTGAGCAGTTCCATCAGCGCCGCGATCGCGGTGTTGAAGGCATGCCGGCGGCCGTAGTCGTCGCCGACCTTCTGGATCGCCTGGTGCAGTTGGCGGCGCAGGGTCTTCTGCGCCGGCGTCAGCGCCGCCGGGTCCACTTCCGGATGGTCGGGCTGCGCCGCGTGTTCCACCACCATGCGCCAGAAGCGGCGCAGGAAGCGCGCCATGCCCTCGACCCCGGCCTCGTGCCATTCCAGCGACTGCTCCGGCGGCGCGGCGAACATCGAGAACAGGCGCACGGTGTCGGCGCCGTAGCGCTCGACCATCGCCTGCGGGTCCACGCCGTTGTTCTTCGACTTGGACATCTTCTCGATGCCGCCCACCGAGACCGGCCTGCCGTCGGCCCTGAGCACGGCGCCGGCGACATGGCCCTTGTCGTCCAAGGTCACGTCCACGTCGGCGGGGTTGATCCACTCGCGGTGGCCCTGCGCATCCTCGCGGTAATAGGTGTCGGCGACCACCATGCCCTGGGTCAGCAGCCGGGTCGCGGGCTCGTCGCTGTCCACCAGCCCCTGGTCGCGCAGCAGCTTGTGGTAGAAGCGGAAGTACAGCAGGTGCAGGATCGCGTGCTCGATGCCGCCGATGTACTGGTCCACCGGCAGCCAGTGGTTGGCGCGCGCCTTGTCCACCTGTCCTTCCGCGCCCGGCGAGGTGTAGCGCGCGTAGTACCAGCTCGACTCCATGAAGGTGTCGAAGGTGTCGGTCTCGCGCTCGGCCGCGCCGCCGCATTGCGGGCAGGTCGTCCTGCGCCACTCGGGATCGGCCTTGATCGGGGAGCGCACCCCGGAGAACTCGACGTCCTCGGGCAGCACCACCGGCAGCTGGTCCTCCGGCACCGGCACCGCCCCGCACTCGTTGCAGTAGATCACCGGGATCGGGCAGCCCCAGTAGCGCTGGCGGCTGACGCCCCAGTCGCGCAGGCGGAAGTTCACGCGGCGCCGGCCGCGGCCCGCCGCTTCGAGCTTCGCAGCGATCGCGTCGAAGGCGCGCTCGAAGTCCAGGCCGTCGAACTCGCCCGAGTTCACCAGCCAGCCGTGCTCGGTGTAGGCGGCGTCCTCGTCGATGCCGCGGCGGAAGTCCGCCACCACCTGGACCGCGGCGTCGGTGGCGTAGACGTCGAAGTCGCCGCCGCCGTGCAGCGCCGCGGCCATCGCGTCGGCGCGGCCGCCGGCCAGGTCGGCGGCGATCTCGCGCACCGCGTCGCGGACCGCGCCCGGCACCACCACCAGCTTCACAGGCAGGCCGTACTTGCGGGCGAACTCCCAGTCGCGCTGGTCGTGCCCGGGCACCGCCATCACCGCGCCGGTGCCGTAGCCCATCAGCACGAAGTTGGCGACGTACACCGGCAGGCGCTCGCCGCTGAGCGGGTGGATCGCGCGCAGGCCGGTGTCCATTCCCCGCTTGTCCTGCGCCTCGAGCTCCGCCTCGGACACGCCGCCCTTGCGCAGCTCGGCGATGAACGCGGCGAGGTCGGCATTGCCCTGCGCGGCGCGCCGCGCCAGCGGGTGCTCGGCGGCGATGCTGAGGAAGGTCGCGCCCATCAGCGTGTCCGGACGCGTGGTGAACACGCGCAGCTCGCCGCCGCCGTCCACCTCGAACGCGATCTCCAGGCCTTCCGAGCGCCCGATCCAGTTGCGCTGCATGGTCTTGACCGGCTCCGGCCAGCCGTCGAGCGTGTCCAGCCCGTCCAGCAGCTCCTGCGCGTAGTCGGTGATCTTCAGGAACCACTGCGGGATCTCGCGCTTCTCCACCAGCGCGCCGGTGCGCCAGCCGCGGCCGTCGATCACCTGCTCGTTGGCGAGCACGGTCTGGTCCACCGGGTCCCAGTTCACCACCGAGTTCTTGCGATACGCCAGGCCCTGCTTCATCAGGCGCACGAACATGCGCTGCTCGTGCACGTAGTACTCGGGCCGGCAGGTGGCGAACTCGCGCGACCAGTCGATCGCGTAGCCCATCGCCTTGAGCTGGGCGCGCATGTGCTCGATGTTGGCGTAGGTCCACTTCGCAGGCGCGGTGTGGTTCCTGATCGCGGCGTTCTCGGCCGGCAGGCCGAACGCGTCCCAGCCCATCGGCTGCAGCACGTTCTTGCCGGTCATGCGCTGGTAGCGGCTGATGACGTCGCCGATGGTGTAGTTGCGCACGTGGCCCACGTGCAGCGCACCCGAGGGGTACGGCAGCATGGACAGGCAGTAGTACTTCGGCTTCGACGGGTCCTCCACCACCTCGTAGGCGCGGGTCCGGTCCCAGAAGGCCTGCGCGGCCGCCTCAACTGCGGCGGGCTGGTAGGCGGCGGGATCGGCGGGACTGGGGGCTTCGGCGGACACGGCGTTGCGCATGCGGGAGGGACCGGCAAGCCTACCGCAGCGCGGCGCCTTTCGCCCAATCCGCGCGCGCGGGCGGTTGGATTCCGCGCCCGGAAGCCCCATCTTGCAGGCATCGCCACCGGGACCGCTTCCATGACCGACGCCACCGCCAGCAAGCCGCACGTGTTCGACGCCACCACCGATCGCTTCGAAGCGGACGTCATCCAGCGCTCGCTGCAGGTGCCGGTGCTGGTCGACTTCTGGGCGACCTGGTGCGGGCCGTGCCGCACGCTGGGCCCGATCCTCGAGAAGCTGGCGGCCGAGTACAACGGCGCGTTCGAGCTGGCCAAGGTGGACGTGGACAAGGAGCAGCAGCTCGCCGCCGCGTTCCAGATCCGCTCGGTGCCCACGGTGGTGCTGGTGAAGGACGGTCAGCTCGCCGACGGCTTCCCCGGCGCGCTGCCCGAAGGCCAGCTGCGCGAGTTCCTCAAGCACCACGGCATCGAGCCGGCTCCGGCAGCGCCGGTGCTGGAAGGCGTCGAGGGCCTGGCGACTGGCGCGCAGGCGGCACCGGCGGCGCCCCCGGTGGACCCGCACGCCGAGGTGGGCCGCCTGCGCAAGGCGGTCGAGGCCGCGCCGGACGACGACCAGCTCAAGCTCGACCTGGCGCTGGCGCTGCTCGCCACCGGCGGCGCGAAGGAAGCGGCGCGGCTGATCGACGCGTTGCCCGCCAACCTGGCGACGGACGAGCGCGCGGTGAAGGCGCGGGCGCGGCTCGGCTTCGCCGCCACCCTGCAGGACGCGCCGCCGCCGGAGACCCTGCGCGCGGCGATCGACGCCGACCCGGGCGACCTGCGCGCCCGCTACCTGCTCGGCGTGCACGAGATCGTGTCCGACGATCCCGAGGCCGGGCTCGAGCAGTTCCTGGAGATGCTGCGGCGCGACCGCGGCTTCGACGACGGCCTGCCCCGGCGCGCGCTGATCGACGCCTTCCGCATCCTCGACGACGAGGACCTGGTCGGCCGCTACCGGCGCCGGATGTCCTCGCTGCTCCTGTCCTGACCGCATGCGCACGTTCCCGGCGCGCGTCCTGCGCCACGGCCTCAACCTGTGGCCGCCGTTCCTGTTCACCGGCATCCACGTCACCCACCTCGGCGAGGACTTCCGCAGCGCGCGGGTCGAGCTGCGGATGCGGCCGTGGAACCGCAACTACGTCGGCACCCACTTCGGCGGCTCGCTGTTCGCGATGACCGACCCGTTCTGGATGCTGCTGGTGATGCACGCCATCGGCGACGGCTACATCGTCTGGGACAGGGCCGCGGAGATCGTGTTCGAGAAGCCCGGGCGCGGCACCGTCTCGGCCGAGTTCCACGTCGAGGACGCGGTGCTGGACGAACTGCGGGCGGCGGCCGCGGGCGGCGACAAGGTGCTGCGCTGGTTCGAGACCCCGGTGCGCGACGCTTCCGGCGACACCGTCGCGCTGGTGCGCAAGCAGCTCTACCTGCGGCGCAAGCGGCCGAAACCGGCGTAGCCGGCCGGACCACCTGCGTGTAGCGACGGCCGCGCCGGCCCTACAATGCCGGCCATGGGGACCTCGCCAAGCCTGGGACAACGACTGCAGCGCCTGTTCCTGACCGGACTGCTGACGCTGCTGCCGATCTGGCTGACCTGGATCGTGGTCAAGTTCGTCTTCGGGCTGCTGTCCGACCTGGGCCGGCCGCTGGCCGGGCCGGTGCTGGCCAACCTCGCGCAGGCCAGCCCGCGTGCCCTGTGGTGGCTGCAGGATCCCTGGGTGCAGACCGGGATCGCGCTGCTGGCGACGGTCGGGGTGATCCTGCTCTCCGGCTGGATGGCGCGGCGGGTGCTGGGCCAGCGGCTGCTGCGCTGGTTCGAATCGCTGGTCGCACGCATCCCCCTAGCGAGCACCATCTACGGCAGCGCGCGCAAGCTGCTGGACATCCTGCAGACCCAGCCCGACGGCACCCAGCGCGTGGTGCTGATCGACTTCCCGCACGACCAGATGAAGTCGGTGGGTTTCGTCACCCGCGTGATCCGGGAGCGCGGCAGCGGCCGCGAGCTGGCCGCGGTGTACGTGCCGACCACGCCCAACCCGACCTCGGGTTACCTGGAGATCGTGCCGGTCGAAAAGATCACGCCGACCGACTGGACCGTGGACGAGGCGATGGCCTTCATCATTTCCGGCGGCGCGGTGTCGCCCGATGCCATCCCCTTCTCGGTGGCTTCGGCCAAGGCGCCGCCGCGGGACCCGGAGACGTGAGCGCGGCGGTCGGCCAGCGCCTGCTGGACGACCGCGCCACGCGGTTGTTCATCGCCCTCGCCGGGTTCTTCTGCGTCAACGCAGTGCTGGCGGAGTTCATCGGGGTCAAGATCTTCGCGCTCGAGGACACCCTCGGCATCGCCCCGCTGCAGTGGAACCTGTTCGGCCAGGCCGGCTCGCTCAGCTTCACCGCCGGCACCCTGCTGTGGCCGATCGTGTTCATCATGACCGACACGGTCAACGAGTACTTCGGCAAGCGCGGCGTGCGCTTCGTGAGCTGGCTGGCCGCGGGGCTGATCGTGTACGGGTTCGCGTTCGCCTACGTTGCCATCCACCTAGCGCCGGCGTCGTGGTGGGTCGGGATCGCCGGCGACCAGGGCGTGCCCGACTACCAGGCCGCGTTCGCGGCGGTGTTCGGCCAGGGCCTGTGGACCATCTGCGGCTCGCTGGTCGCGTTCCTGGTCGGGCAGGTCATCGACGTGCACGTGTACCACCGCATCCGCCGGCGCACCGGCAACCGCCACGCCTGGCTGCGCGCCACCGGTTCGACCGCGGTCTCGCAGCTGGTGGACAGCTTCGTGGTGCTGTACATCGCCTTCGTGCTGGGGCCGCAACAGTGGCCGACGTCGCTGTTCCTCGCCGTCGGCACCGTCAACTACGCCTACAAGATGGCCGCGGCTATCGCGCTGATCCCGCTGCTCTACCTCGCGCGCGCCGGGATCCATCGCTACCTCGGGCGTGCGCGTGCGGACGCGCTGCGCGAGCACGCCGCGGCGTAGCCGGCTGGCGCTTGCCGCCGCCGTTCTTCGGGATCGGCGCGTCCAGGCGGATCGGCCTGGCCGGGGCGTAGCCGTCGACCACGTCCATCTCCAGGTCCACCTTCAGCAGCTTCTGGATCTGGTTGAGCAGGCCGCCCTCTTCCGGCGACACCAGCGACAGCGCCTCGCCCTGCGCGCCGGCGCGGCCGGTGCGGCCGATGCGGTGGATGTAGTCCTCCGCGACCATCGGCAGGTCGTGGTTGACCACCAGCGGCAGGTCGGGGATGTCCAGGCCGCGCGCGGCGACGTCGGTCGCCACCAGCACCCGGGCCTTGCCGGCCTTGAACAGGTTCAGCGCCTTCTGCCGCTGCGCCTGGCTCTTGTTGCCGTGGATCGCGACCGCGCGCAGGCCGGACTTCTCCAGCTGCTCGGCGAGGCGGTTGCAACCGTGCTTGGTCTTGCCGAACACCAGCACCTGGTCGGCGTGGCGGCGCGCCAGGATCTCGACCAGCAGGTCGCGCTTGCGGACGGCGTCCACCGGGTGCACGCGGTGCACGATGGTCTCGGCGATGGTGTTGCTGGCCGCGACCTGCACCTGGCGCGGGTCGCGCATGAACTCCAGCGCGAGCGCCTTGATCCGCGGCTCGAAGGTGGCCGAGAACAGCAGCGTCTGCCGCTCCTTCGGCAGCCGGCCGAGGATGCGCTTGATCGGCGGCAGGAAGCCCATGTCGAGCATCCGGTCGGCCTCGTCCAGCACCAGCACCTCGACCGCGTCGAGCCTGGCGCTGCCACGTTCCATGTGGTCGATCAGGCGCCCGGGGGTGGCCACCAGGATGTCGGTGCCGCGGCGCAGGTTGTCCACCTGCGGGCCCATGCCGGCGCCACCGAACACGGTGGTGACGTTGAGCTGCAGGTGGCGCCCGTAGGTCTTGAGGCTGTCGGCAACCTGCACCGCCAGCTCGCGGGTGGGCACCAGCACCAGCGCGCGCGGCTTGCGCGGGCCCTTGGGCGGGGTCTGCTTCGCCAGCCGCTGCAGCAGCGGCAGGCCGAAGGCGGCGGTCTTGCCGGTGCCGGTCTGGGCGGCGCCGAGCACGTCGTGGCCGCCGAGCACCAGCGGGATCGCCTGGGCCTGGATCGGGGTCGGGGTGGAAAAGTCGTTTTCTGCGAGCGCGCGCAGCAACGCGGGCGAAAGCCCGAGCATTTCGAACGTCATGGAAGCTCCGGTCGTGGATGACGGCACCGGAGGTTCCGGGCCGTGCCTGCGCGACGAGAGGACGTTGCGGCGGAAGCGGCTGTGATCAGCCGTGCGCAGTACGGGGCGAATCTTACGCCAGCGGGCCTGAACAGGGAAGCAGCCGCCCCGGACGGGCACCGGGGTCAGGCCAGCAGGGCGGCGAAGGCCTCGGCGTCGACCGGGTGCCCGATCCAGTAGCCCTGCGCGAGGTCGCAGCCGCGTTCGCGCAGGATCGCGTACTGGCCTTCCTTCTCCACGCCCTCGGCGATCACGGTGATGCCGAGCGAATGCGCCATGGCGATGATCGCGGTGGTCAGGGCGAGGTCGTCCGGGTCGCGCAGCACGTCGGAGATGAAGCTGCGGTCGATCTTGACGCCGTCGGCCGGCACCCGGCGCAGGTGGCTGAGGCCGGAGAAGCCGGTACCGAAGTCGTCCAGCCAGACCTTGACCCCGGTGTTGCGCAGGCGCGTTAGCAGGGTCGCGGTGTGCAGCTCGTCACCGAGCACCGCGGTCTCGGTCAGCTCGATGTGCAGTTGGTGCGCGGCCAGGCCGGTGTCGCGCAGGGTCTCCGCCACCTGCTGCGGCAGGGTGCCGCTGCGCAGCTGGCGCGGCGACACGTTGACCGAGATGAACAAGCCCTCGCCGCGCTCGAACTCGCGGTGCCAGCGCACCGCGTCGCTGCACGCGGTCTGCAGCACGCGCGGGCCGATGACGTCGATCAGGCCGCTCTGCTCGGCGACGTCGATGAACACCGAGGGGGCGATGCTGCCCTGCTCCGGGTGCTGCCAGCGCAGCAGTGCCTCGGCCCCGACCAGGCGGCCGTCGCCGAGCCGGTAGATCGGCTGGTACGCGAGGCTCAGCTCGCCGCGCTCCCAGGCCCCGCGCAGGTCCTGCTCGATGCGCACGCTGCGCTCCACGGCCTGGTCCATGGCGCGGCTGTAGAAGCGGTGGCAGCTCTTGCCGGCGTGCTTGGCCTCGTACATCGCGATGTCGCCGTTCTTCATCAGCGCGGTGGCGCTGGCGGCATCGTCGGGGAACAGGGTGATGCCGATCGAGGTCCCGAGGAACACCTGGCGACCGTGGATCATGAGTGGCTGCGCCAGCAGGTCCACGAGCAGTTCGGCCAGGTCGGCGGCGCGCCCGCGCAGGTCGTCGCCGCTGCCGTCGCCGCCTTCGAGCAGGATCACGAACTCGTCGCCGCCGAAGCGCGCGATCAGCGATGCGCCGCCGAAGCCCTCGACCGCGTCGCGGATGCGGTTGGCGAACTGCACCAGCACCTCGTCGCCGGCCTCGTGGCCGAGGGTGTCGTTGACGCGCTTGAAGTCGTCCACGTCGGCGAACAGCAGCGCGAGCTGCTGGCCGGCGCCGCGCAGCTGCATCAGCCGCTGGTCCAGGTTCTCGCGGAACGCGAGCCGGTTGCCCAGGCCCGTGAGCACGTCGGTGTAGGCCATGCGGCGCACGTCGCGATCGTGGCGCGCGATGCTCTCGCCCATGCGCCCGAACGCGCGCATCAGGTCACCGACCTCGTCGCGGCGCCCGGACTGCGGGATCGGCGCGGCGAAGTTCCCGGCCTCGATCTCGCGCGCGACGTCGCCGAGCATGCGGATCGGGCCGACCACGGTCACCTGCAGCACCAGCACCGCGACCGCGCCCAGCCCGAGCAGCGCCAGCAGCGCCACCCCCACCCACCACAGGTGGCGGTTGCCGATGTCGCCGAGCCGCTCTTGCAGCGCGTCGCTGGCGCGCGCCTCGTCGGCGCGCACGGCATCCAGCGAATAGCCGATGCGGACGCCGCCGAGGCGCTGGTCGCCAAGCCGGATCGGCGCGGCGATGTCGAGCACGGTCTCGCTCCATTGCGCGTGCACCGATTCGGCCGACACCGCCTCGTAGGCGAGCCCGTCGCGCATCGCCTGGCCGTAGGTGGGGATGTCGCCGGAACCGTCGTGGATGATGTTGCCGCTGGGGTCGTACACCAGCACGTAGCCCACGTCGGGCTGCCGCAGCGCGGCGCGGGTGATGTCGCCGATCTTGTCGAGGTCGAAGTAGTACAGCGGGTTCACCAGCGAATCGGCGACCTGCGCCGCCTGCGCCTTGCCGTGCTCGCGCAGCCGCTCGAACACCAGTTCGTGCATCGCCTCGCGGCTATGGCCGGCGACCTGCTTCTGCACCGCGCCCTGGCGTTGCAGCATCAGCACCACCACCGCCAGCATCAGCAGCAGGGTGGCGCCCACCAGCACCGAGAGCTTGGCCTGCAGCCCGCGCGGGCTCCACTGGAACCTCATTCGACCTCCGCGCGCACGCGCGAGACCCCGGCGGCGAGCTCGCGCAGCGCCGCCTGTGTGTCCCGGTCCACCGGCAGGAAACGGGTGGTGCGGAAGAAGCGCTGCAGGGCCTCGCGCGCGTCGGGATCGTTGCCCGCCTCCAGCAGCACCTCGCGCAGGCGCTCGCGGATGCGCGCGTCGAGGTCGCCGCGCACCATCTCGAGCGCACGCGGGTACGGTTCGCTGCGCGCGATCACCACCAGGTCACGGCGGTAGGACGGCGGCATGCGCAGCGGGTTCTCCCAGTCGAGGTTGCTCATGGTGCCGGCGTCCACCAGGCCCTTGTGCACCCAGGTCGCGATGTTCAACTCGGAGCCCGCGAACAGGTAGCCGACCGCGCGCGGGTCGGGCTTGTCCATCGGCGAGAGCAGCAGCTGCATCGGCAGCCCGGACTGGAGCAGTTCCACCGCGGGCACGACGTAGGCGCTGGTGGACGAGGTGTTCTGGAACGCGATGCTGTGGCCGCGCAGGCCGGGCAGCGAGCGGATCCCGCTGTCGCGGCGGGCGAAGGCCAGGCTGCGATACGAACTGACGCCGTCGCGCTCGGTCAGCAGCAGCGGGACCGCGCCGGCGCGCTCCTGCAGGCGCATCGCGTTGGCCGAGGTCTCGGTGACCCAGTCGACGCGGCCGCGGCGCAGGTAGCTGGACATCTGCTGCAGGTCGCCGGCCATCAGGATCCGGCCCTCGGTGATGCCGACGTCGGCCATCCGCGGGACGATGTAGTCGAGCAGCGGCTTGAGCTGCTCGTAGTGCGCCTTGGGATCGTCGCTGACCCGGCCGAGCACCAGCACGTGCGGGTCGTTGGCCGCGACCGGCATGCTCCATGCCAGCCCCCCCAGCGCTACGAGGAGCCACGTCGAGAGTCGCTGGATCAGGCGCAAGCAGGGCTTCCGTGTGAAGGCCGCGTCAAGGCTAGCCGAAACCGCCGTCCCATGACAGCGGGCGGTGGTCACTCCGATGCGTCGCCCCCGCCTCTGGCCAGGCGCGCCATGCGCTGGGCGTCGGCCAGCACGCCGCGGAGCAGGCGCACCTCGCGCACGTCCAGCCCGGCCCGGAGGTAGATGCGGCGCAGCTTGCGCATGGCCGATTCCGGGGCCCTGCCCTTGTGGAAGTCGATCGCGTCGAGGGTGTCGGCGAGCTGCGCGAACAGGCCTTCGAGCTCGGCGTGGCTGGCCGGCGGGTCGCGCGGGGCGCCCGCCGGCGCGGACCCGCCCGCGAGCATGGCGGCGCGCAGTTCCCAGGCCAGCACCTGCACCGCGGCGGCCAGGTTGAGCGAGCTGTAGCCGGGATCGGCGGGGATGTGCACCGCGCCGTGGCAGAGCTGCAGCTCGTCGTTGTCCAGCCCGGTGCGCTCGCGCCCGAACACCAGCGCCACTTCGCCTCCGGCCGCCGCATGGGCATGCATCGCCGCGGCCGCCTCGCGCGGCCCGCTCTCGGGCAGCGGCACGCGCCGGCTGCGCGCGGTGCAGCCCAGGACCAGGGTGCAGTCGGCCACCGCGGCGGCCAGCCCGGCGTGCACCGTGGCGGCGTCGAGCAGGTCGTCGGCGCCGGCGGCCAGCGCCCGTGCTTCCGGGTGGGGGAAGCGTTCCGGGGCGACCAGCACCAGCCGCGACAGCCCCATGGTCTTCATCGCGCGCGCGGCCGAGCCGATGTTGCCCGGATGCTGGGTGCCGACGAGCACGATGCGGATGCGCGGGGCGGCCTGTGCGGCCGGCTGGTCAGCCGAGTGGTCCATCGGCCAATGGTAAACTTTGCGGTTCCCCCGTTACCGCCCACAGGCCATTCCCGCCATGCTCAAGCCCGTCGTCAACGTCATGGTCAAGGCGGCCCGCGCGGGCGGCGGCGTCCTGCTGCGGCACATGAACAAGCTCGACGCCCTGAACATCGTCGAGAAGGACCGCATGGACTACGCCAGCGAGGTCGACGGCCTCGCCGAGGAGGCGGTGGTCAAGGAACTTCGCCGGGCCTACCCGGAATACGCGGTCCTCGGCGAGGAAGGCGGCGCGCAGAAGGGGCGCGGCGCGGCGCTGCCGTCGAAGCCGACCTGGGTGATCGACCCGCTGGACGGCACCAGCAACTACCTGCACGGCTGGCCGCACTGGTGCGTCTCGATCGCGCTCGTGGAGAACGGCGAACCGCAGCACGGCGTCGTGTTCGACCCGCTGCGCAACGAGCTGTTCACCGCTAGCCGCGGCAGCGGCGCCGCCCTCAACGACCGCCGCATCCGCGTCAGCGAGCGCAAGGAGCTCGCGGGCGCGATGCTGGTGACCGGCTTCCCGCCGCGCGAGCGGGTCCGCGCCGGCGCGCAGCTGGAATGCGTGCGCGAACTGCTGCGCGACGCCGAGGACATCCGCCGCACCGGCTCGGCCGCGCTCGACCTGGCCTACGTCGCCTGCGGGCGCGCCGACGCCTACTTCGAGTCCGGCCTGCAGCCCTGGGACATCGCCGCCGGCGCGCTGCTGGTGCGCGAGGCCGGCGGCCGCGTCAGCGACTTCCGCGGCGCCGCGCTCTCGCGCCTGGACGTGGCCGAGGCCCGCGGCCGCCAGGTCGTCGCCGGCAACGTCCGCATCGTCGACCCCCTCCTCCGCGCCATCCAGACCTCCGGCTACCTCGCCAGCTTCAACTGATCGTCAGCGCTTGGCGAGGGGGACGTAGGGGCGGTCTTCGGGGCCGGTGTAGTTGGCGCTGGGGCGAATGATCTTGCCGTCCTCGCGCTGCTCGATGACGTGCGCGCTCCAGCCGGAGGTGCGGGCGATCACGAACAGCGGGGTGAACATCGGCGTCGGGATGCCCATCATGTGGTACGCGCTGGCGCTGTACCAGTCGAGGTTCGGGAACATCTTCTTGGTGTCCATCATCAGCGTCTCGATGCGCTCGCTGATGTCGAACAGCACCTGGTTGCCACCGTCCGCGCACAGCTTGCGCGAGATCTCCTTGATGATCGGGTTGCGCGGGTCGCCGATGGTGTAGACCGGGTGGCCGAAGCCGATCACGATCTCCTTGCGCTCCATGCGCGCGCGGATGTCGGCCTCGGCCTCCTCCGGCGTGCCGTAGCGGCTGATGATCTCCATCGCCACCTCGTTGGCGCCGCCGTGCTTGGGCCCGCGCAGCGCGCCGATCGCGCCGGTGATGCACGAGTGCATGTCGCTGCCGGTACCGGCGATCACGCGCGCGGTGAAGGTCGAGGCGTTGAACTCGTGCTCGGCGTACAGGACGAGCGACTTGTCCAGCGAATCGGCGTGCAGCTGCGACGGCGGCTCGCCGTGCAGCAGGTGCAGGAAGTGCGCGGCGATCGAGTCGTCGTTGGTCTCGCAGTCGATGCGGCGCCCGTTGCGGGTGAAGTGCCACCAGTACAGCAGCATCGAGCCAAAGCTGGCCATCAGCCGGTCGGCGATGTCGCGCGCCTCGGCGGCGGGGTGGCCTTCGCGCTCGGGCAGCACGGTGCCGAGCACCGAGCAGCCGGTGCGCAGCACGTCCATCGGGTGCGCGTTGGCCGGGACCAGCTCGAGCGCCTCGGAGACGATCGCCGGCAGCCCGCGCAGGCGCTTCAGCTTCGCCTTGTAGGCCTTCAGCTGCGAAGCGGTCGGCAGCTCGCCGTGCACCAGCAGGTGCGCCACTTCCTCGAAGCTCGACTGCGTGGCCAGGTCGTGGATGTCGTAGCCGCGGTAGTGCAGGTCGTTGCCGCTGCGGCCGACGGTGCACAGCGCGGTGTTGCCCGCGGGCGTGCCGCTGAGGGCGACGGACTTCTTCGGCTTCGGCCTGGCCTGCTCGGTTGCTTCGGTCATTTCGGATCCTTCTTGAACAGTTCGTCGAGCTTGTCTTCGTAGGCGTGGTAGCCGAGGAAGTCGTACAGCTCGGCGCGGGTCTGCAGCTGGTCGATGATGTTCTTCTGGGTGCCTTCGCGGCGCACGGTCTCGTAGAAGCCGAGCGCGGCCTTGTTCATCGCGCGGTAGGCGCCGCAGCAGTAGAGCGCGATGTCCACGCCGGCGTCGCGCAGCTCGTCGGTGGTGAAGAACGGGGTGCTGCCGAACTCGGTCAGGTTGGCGAGGATCGGCACCTTCACCGCGGCCTTGAAGCGGCGGTAGTCGTCGAGGGTCTTCATCGCCTCGGGGAAGATCATGTCGGCGCCGGCCTCGACGTAGGCGACCGCGCGTTCGATCGCGCTGTCGATGCCCTCCACCGCGGCGGCGTCGGTGCGCGCCATGATGACGAAGGCGTCGTCGCCGCGGGCGTCCACGGCGGCCTTGACGCGGTCGACCATCTCGTCCTTCGACACCACTTCCTTGCCGGGACGGTGGCCGCAACGCTTCTGCCCGACCTGGTCCTCCATGTGCACCGCGGCGACGCCGATGCGCTCGAAATTGCGGATCGTGCGGGCGATGTTGAACGCCCCGCCCCAGCCGGTGTCGATGTCCACCAGCAGCGGTATCCCGGTCGCATCCACGATCCGGCGCGCGTCGGTGAGCACGTCCTCCATGGTCGAGATGCCGAGGTCCGGCATCCCGAGCGAATTGGCGGCGACGCCGCCGCCGGACAGGTACAGCGCCTTGTAGCCGACCCGCTTCGCCATCAGCCCGGCGTAGGCGGTGATCGCGCCCATCACCTGCAGCGGCGATTCCTCGGCGAGTGCGGCGCGGAAGCGCGCCCCGGCGGAAGCGGTGGCCATGCGCCTACAGCAGGTGCGCGACGCCGGCGCGCTCTTCCTCGAGCTCCGCCAGGGTCCGGTCCATGCGCGCGCGGCTGAAGTCGTCGATCTCCAGGCCTTCGACGCGGGTGTACTCGCCGTCCTTCGTGGTGACCGGCACGCCGTAGATGATGCCCTCGGGGATGCCGTAGCTGCCGTCGGACGGCACGCCCATGGTCACCCACTTGCCGTCGCTGCCCAGCACCCAGTCGCGCACGTGGTCGATCGCGGCGTTGGCGGCCGAGGCGGCCGAGGACAGCCCGCGCGCCTCGATGATCGCGGCGCCGCGCTTGCCGACCTGCGGGATGAACACGTTCTCGTTCCAGTCGGCGTCGTTGATGACGTCCTTCAGCGAGGTGCCGTTGGCGGTGGCGAAGCGGTAGTCCGGATACATTGTCGGCGAGTGGTTGCCCCAGACGATGAGCTTCTCGATGTCGCCGACCGGCACGCAGGCCTTGTTGGCGAGCTGCGACAGCGCGCGGTTGTGGTCCAGGCGCAGCATCGCGGTGAAGTTCTTCGCGGGCAGGTCCGGCGCCGACTTCATCGCGATGTAGGCATTGGTGTTGGCCGGGTTGCCGACCACCAGCACCTTGACGTCGCGCGAGGCGACCTCGTTGAGGGCCTTGCCCTGCCCGGTGAAGATCTTGGCGTTCTCGAGCAGCAGGTCCTTGCGCTCCATGCCGGGGCCGCGCGGGCGCGCGCCGACCAGCAGCGCGACGTCGGCGTCCTTGAACGCGACCCGCGGATCATCCGTGCCGACCATGCCCGCCAGCAGCGGGAACGCGCAGTCCTCCAGTTCCATCATCACGCCCTTGAGCGCGGCCTGCGCCTTCTCCAGCGGCAGCTCCAGCATCTGCAGGATGACCGGCTGGTCCTTGCCCAGCATCTCGCCGGAGGCGATGCGGAACAGCAGCGCGTAGCCGATCTGGCCGGCGGCGCCGGTGACGGCAACTCGGACGGGGGGCTTCATGGGGCGGACTCCGTGTCTTGGATGGGGCGTCTGGGTCGGGCGAACTCGGTCAGGCGAGTTCGGAGAAGAACTCGCGGATGCGCTCGAGGCCGGGCGCGAGCTGCGGCGTCGGGCAGGTGTAGCTGATGCGCAGCGCACGCGGCTCGCCGAACGCGGACCCGGGCACGCAGGCCACGCCCTTGGCTTCCAGCAGCGCATTGCAGAAGTCCACGTCGTTGCCGATGCGCAGGCCGGTGGGGCCGTGGGTCTTGCCGAAATACGCGCTGATGTCCGGGAACACGTAGAACGCGCCTTGCGGGCGCGGGCAGGTCACGCCCGGGATGGCGTCGAACACCGCCATCACCTGGTCGCGCTTGGCCTCGAACTCGGCGCGCTTGCCGTCCGGCACGTCCTGCGGACCCGACAGCGCCGCGACCGCGGCCGCGGTGATCACCTCGGGCAGGCTGGTGATGTGGTTGGAGTTCATCGTCACCACGGCCTTGGCCACGGACTCGGGGCCGGCCATGAAGCCGACGCGCCAGCCGGGCATGCCGTAGGTCTTGGACAGCGAGTCGATGAAGATCACCCGGTCGCGCAGTTCCGGGCGGGCGTGCACGAAATTGTGGTAGCCGACGCCGTCGAAGATCATGCGGTTGTAGATGTCGTCGGTGATCACCCAGGTATCCGGGTGCTTCGCGATGACGTCGGCGAGCGCGGAGATCTCGTCCTTCGAATAGACCATGCCGGTCGGGTTCGAGGGGTTGTTGAACAGGAACACGCGCGGCTTCCTCGCCAGCGCGGCGTCGAGCTGCGCGGGGGTCAGCTTGTAGTCCTGCGAGGCAGGGCACGGCAGCAACTCGATCTTCGCGTTGACGATCTCGGCGATGTCGAGGTAGCTGGTCCAGTACGGCACCGGGAAGGCGATGGTGTCGCCCTCGTCGAGCAGCGCCTCGCACAGGTTGTAGATGACGTGCTTGGCGCCGACCCCGGTGGCGACGTTGGCGCGGGTGTAGCCGGTGAGGCCGATCTTCGAGATGTGCGCGAGGAAGGCATCGAGCAGCGCGTCGCCGCCGCGGTTGCTGCCGTACTGGCCGGAATCGCGCTCGAGCGCCTCGCGGGCCGCGGCGTAGACGTGTTCGCCGGGCAGGAAGTTGGGGACGCCGATGGAGAAGCTGATGATGTCGCGGCCTTCGGCCTTCAGGCGCTTGGCCTTCTCTGCGACCGCCATGATCGCGCTGGGCTTGGCGCGGCCGATGCGGCTGGCGAACTGGGGCATGCGGGACCTCGTGGGAAAGGACGCTGGCAGCCCGGAATTTTAGCATGGCGGCGACCCCCGACCGGGGTCGCCGCCACTGCGTCACGCCGCCAGGATGCGGTTCCACTCCGCGACGCGGTCCGCCTTCGCGGCCAGCGCCGCGTCGGCGTCGCCCTCGATGGTCACCTTGCGGATGCTGTCGCCCTGCTCGACCTTGTCCACCGCTTCCAGACCTTCGACGACCTTGCCGAACACGGTGTGCTTGCCGTCCAGCCAGGGGGTGGCCACGTGGGTGATGAAGAACTGGCTGCCGTTGGTGTCCGGGCCGGCGTTGGCCATGGACAGCACGCCGCGCTCGTGGGCGACGCCGTTGTCGGTCTCGTCCTCGAAGCGGTAGCCGGGGCCGCCGCGGCCGGAGCCCTCGGGGCAGCCGCCCTGGATCATGAAGTCGGGGATCACCCGGTGGAAGTTGAGCCCGTCGTAGAAGCCGCGCCGGGCCAGGTTCACGAAGTTGGCCACGGTCAGCGGGGCCTTGTCGGCCAGCAGCTCGACCCGGATCGGGCCGCGGTCGGTATCGAAGATGGCGTGAAGGGACATCGGGGTCTCCGGCGAGGCTGGGGGGAAGGTATACTAACCGGCTTCCCCCGATTTTCGGCCCGCGCCCAAGGCGCCCTCGCCCGTGCCCGCAAACATGTCCGTCGAACGCCTCCGCAACATCGCCATCGTCGCCCACGTCGACCATGGCAAGACCACCCTGGTCGACCAGCTGCTCAAGCAGTCCGGCACCCTCGACGAGCGCGCGGTGGTGCCCGAGCGGGTGATGGACAGCAACGACATCGAGAAGGAGCGCGGCATCACCATCCTCTCGAAGAACACCGCGATCCGCTGGACCGATCCGAAGACCGGCGAACAGTGGCGCATCAACATCGTCGACACCCCCGGCCACGCCGACTTCGGCGGCGAGGTCGAGCGCGTGCTGTCGATGGTGGATTCGGTGCTGGTGCTGGTGGACGCGATGGACGGGCCGATGCCGCAGACGCGCTTCGTCACCCAGAAGGCGTTCGCGATGGGCTTCAAGCCGATCGTGGTCGTCAACAAGGTGGACCGCCCGGGCGCGCGCCCGAGCTGGGTCCTGGACCAGACCTTCGACCTGTTCGACAGGCTCGGCGCCAACGACGACCAGCTCGACTTCCACACCGTCTACGCCTCCGGCCTGCAGGGCTACGCCGGCCTCGAGGACACGGTGCGCGGCGGCGACATGACGCCGTTGTTCGAGGCGATCACGCAGCACGTGCCGGCGCCGCCGGTGGACCCGGACGGCCCGTTCCAGATGCGCGTGACCTCGCTCGACTACAACAACTACGTCGGCGTGATCGGCGTCGGCCGAATCCAGCGCGGCAAGGTGCGCACCAACATGCCGGTGACGGTGGTCGCCGCCGACGGCACCCGGCGCAACGCCAAGGTGCTGCAGGTGCTCGGCTTCATGGGCCTGGAGCGCGTCGAGGTCGCCGAGGCGCAGGCCGGCGACATCATCGCCTTCTCGGGCATCGAAGGCATCGGCATCTCCGACACCCTGTGCGATCCGTCCGCGGTCGAGCAGCTGCCGGTGCTGGCGGTGGACGAGCCGACCATCTCGATGACCTTCCAGGTCAACGACTCGCCGTTCGCCGGCGTCAAGGAGCGCAGCGGCGGCAAGTTCCTGACCTCGCGCCAGCTGCGCGACCGCCTGGTCCGCGAGACCCAGCACAACGTCGCGCTCAGGGTCGAGGACACAGCCGACGCCGACAAGTTCAAGGTCTCCGGGCGCGGCGAGCTGCACCTGTCGATCCTGATCGAGACCATGCGCCGCGAAGGCTACGAGCTGGCCGTGTCGCGCCCCGAGGTGATCGTGCGCGAGGTCGACGGCGAGGTGCAGGAGCCGTACGAGGCGCTGGTCGTGGACATGGACGAGCAGTACCAGGGGGGCGTGATGGGGCGCCTCGGCGAGCGCAAGGGCCTGCTGCAGAACATGGAGCCCGACGGCAAGGGCCGCGTGCGCCTCGACTACATCATCCCGGCGCGCGGCCTGATCGGCTTCCAGACCGAGTTCCGCACCCTGACCGCCGGCACCGGCCTGCTGTTCCACGTGTTCGACCACTACGGTCCGCGGGTGGAGGGCGAGGTCGGCCAGCGCCAGAACGGCGTGCTGATCTCCAACGGCACCGGCCCCTCCCCGGCCTACGCGCAGATCGCGATGCAGGAACGCGGGCGGCTGTTCATCGAGCCGGGCGAGGAGATCTACGAAGGCCAGATCGTCGGCATCCACAGCAAGGACAACGACCTCACGGTCAATGCCCTGCGCGCCAAGCAGCTGACCAACTTCCGCGCCGCCGGCAAGGACGACGACGAGGGCCTGGTGCCGGCGATCAAGTTCTCGCTCGAGCAGGCGCTGGAATTCATCGACGACGACGAACTGGTCGAGGTCACGCCCCGGCAGATCCGCCTGCGCAAGAAGCTGCGCACCGAGGTGGACCGCAAGCGGGCCTCGCGCGCGGCGTGAGCCAGGCGCTGTTCCCGGCGTGGCGCCCGCGCGCCGCCGAGGCGGAACGGCTGCAACCCCTCGTCCGGGCGCTGCGCGACCAGTTCCGTGCGCGCGGTCTCGGCCCGCGCTCCTTGCGCCGGCCGGACCAGTGGCACGTGACCCTGTGCTTCCTCGGCCACGGCGAGCGCGCCACGCCCGCGCTGCTGGGCGCTGGCCGGCACCGAACTGCCGCGGGCACCGGAACAGGGAACGCTGCTCTAGGCGGCGCCTTGCCCACGCGGCCGCGGCGCGCGATGCTGCCGGTCCGTCCACGGGGAGACCGCCATGAAGCTGCACCGATCGCCCGTCGCGCTGGTCCTTGCCTGCGCGCTGCTCGCCGCCTGCGACCGGCAGCCGCCGGCGACGCCTTCCGAAGCCACGGACACCGCCACGGCCGGCGACAGCACGGCTTTCGCCTTCGAAGAGGCAACCATCGCCCAGCTGCAGGAGCGCATGGCCGCGGGGCAGCTCGACAGCCAAACCCTGACCCGCGCCTACCTGGACCGCATCGCCGCGACCGACGACGCCGGGCCGATGCTCGGCGCGGTGATCGAGCTCAACCCGCGCGCGATGGAGGAAGCCGCCGCGCTCGATGCCGAGCGCGCGCAGGGCAAGGTCCGCGGTCCGATGCACGGCATCCCGGTGCTGCTCAAGGACAACATCGACGCGGTGCCGATGGTCAACTCCGCCGGCTCGCTGGCGCTGGCCGACAACCGTCCCGCCGAAGACGCGTTCCTCGTGCGCCGGTTGCGCGACGCCGGCGCGGTGATCCTCGGCAAGACCAACCTCAGCGAATGGGCGAACTTCCGCTCCACCCGCTCGATTTCCGGCTGGAGTTCGCGCGGCGGGCAGACGAAGAACCCGTATGCGCTCGACCGCAACCCCTGCGGCTCCTCCTCCGGCACCGGCACCGCGATCGCAGCCAACCTCGCCACGGTGGGCGTCGGCACCGAGACCGACGGCAGCATCATCTGTCCGTCGTCGGTGGCCGGCCTGGTCGGGATCAAGCCGACCGTGGGCTTGGTCAGCCGCAACGGGATCATCCCGATCGCCGCCTCGCAGGACACCGCCGGGCCGATGGCGCGCACCGTGGCCGACGCGGCGGCGCTGCTCGGCGCGATGGCCGGCGCGGATCCCGCCGACCCGGCGGGCGCGGCCGCCGAGGGCCACGTCGCCGCCGACTACACCACGTTCCTGGACGCGGGCGCATTGAACGGCAAGCGCATCGGCGTGCTGCGCCAGGCGATGGGCTACCACCCGGACGTGGACGCCGCGACCGAGGCCGCGCTCGAGACCCTGCGCCAGGCCGGGGCCACCGTGGTGGACGTCGAGGTCGCCGGCTACGACGACTGGAACGAAGCCGAATACGCGGTGCTGCTGTACGAGTTCAAGGACGGGCTGGATGCCTATCTCGCGCGCGTCACGGTGGGCCCGGGCTCGCTCGCCGAGCTGATCGAATGGAACAGGGAGCACGCTGGCGAGGCGATGCCGCTGTTCGGCCAGGAGATCTTCGAGGCGGCGCAGGCCAAGGGACCGCTGACCGACCAGGCCTACCTGGACGCCAGGGCCAAGGCGCGGCGCCTGGCCGGCGAGGAGGGGCTGCTGGCGACGCTGCACGAGCACCGGCTCGACGCGATCGTCGCCCCGAGCATGTCGCCGGCATGGCTCACCGACCCGGTGCTCGGCGACCACTTCGTCGGCGCCGGCTACGGCATGGCGGCGGTGGCCGGTACCCCCAGCATCACCGTGCCGTCCGGCGACTCGCACGGGCTGCCGCTCGGGCTGACCTTCATGGGGCCGGCCTGGGGCGAGCCGCAGCTGATCGGCCTGGCCTACGCCTTCGAGCAGCTCACGCACGCGCGCAAGCCGCCGACCTTCGCCGCTAGCGTGGAGTGAGCTCGATGCGGGCAATGCGGCCCTGGTCGCCGCTCGCCCAGCCGACGTCGCCGGCGATGTCCACGGAGTCGTAGCCGGTCGCCGAAAGCGCCTGCCAGCGGCCCTCGCGCAGCAGGTCCACGCCGTTGGGGCCGACCGCGATGCATTGCGGGGACCGGCCATCGAGGCAGGCCGCGCCAGAGCGGTAGCCGTTGGGATCGGGCAGCGGCGAAAGGCTCAATCCCTCGCCGGACACGAATTGCGCCAGCGCCGCGCTGCCCGTCTCCTCGTGCTCGAAATCGCCACCGACCAGCAGCATGTCCTCGCCCACCGGCGTCGCCGAGAAGATCCCGGTCGCCGGCACCCGTGCCGGCATCGGCGCGTCGTACGCGAACCACAGTTCGCCCCCGGAGTCGCCGAGCAGCACCCGCGCCGCGCCGCCCCCGGTCACCACCATGCGCTCGCCCCAGGGAGTCACGGCGATGCAGGTACCGCTGGCGGCATAGGCGGCTTCGTCGGGCAGCGCACGCCGGCCCGGGGCCGGCTCCGCGGGGTGCCAGGTCCGGCCGGCGTCCTCGCTGGTGTAGACCTGGAAATGCCCGTCGACGGGGTCGCCCAGCAACCAGCCGCGATCGCCATCGAAGGCCATGCAATCGAAGAACGCGCGCGCATCGTCATTGCGCAGCGCCAAGGTCCAGGTCGCGCCGCCGTCCACGGTGCGGTACACCCGCGAGGAGGCGCCGGGACCGATCGACAGGACCACGGCGGTATTCGCGTCGAAGCCCTCGACGTCGCGGAAATCGAGTGCTTCGGCCCCGGGGACGCGCAGCGCCTGCCAGTGCGCGCCACCGTCCACGGTGCGCAGCACGGTGCCCTCGCGGCCGCTGGCCCAGGCCACGTTGGCATCCACGGCGGAGATGCCGCGCAGGCGCACGTTGACGCCGGAGTCCTGCGGGACGAGCGTGGCCTGCGCCGCGGCCGTGCCGGCGGCAAGCGCGAGCACGACCGCGGGCACGGCACGCCACCGCCGCATCACGCGCCCCGCGGCGCGGCGAGCTGCGCCTGCTTGCGGACCACCAGCATCGCGACCTCGAGCGCCTGCTCGTAGTTGAGCCTCGGGTCCACGGTGGAGCGGTAGGCGCGTGCCAGGTCGGCGTCGGTGAGGTCGCGCGCGCCGCCGGTGCATTCGGTGACGTCCTCGCCGGTCAGTTCCAGGTGCACGCCACCCAGGCGCGTGCCCGCCGCGGCGTGCAGCTCGAAGGCCTGCTCGAGCTCGCTGCGGATGTTGGCGAAACGCCGGGTCTTGTAGCCGGTGGCGGCCTTCTCTGTGTTGCCGTGCATCGGGTCGCAGACCCAGAGCACGCGACGGCCGTCGCGACGCATCGCCTCGAGCAGCGGCGGCAGCGCGGTGGCGACGTGCTTGGCGCCCATGCGATGGATGAGCGTCAGGCGCCCGGGCTCGTCCCCGGGGTTGAGCATGTCCACCAGCCGCAGCAGCTGGTCCGGCGTGACCGACGGCCCGACCTTGACCGCCACCGGGTTGCGGATCCCGCGCAGGTATTCCACGTGGCCGCCGTCGAGCGCCGTGGTGCGCATGCCCAGCCACGGGAAATGCGTGCCCAGGTTGAACCAGCCCCACTGCCGGGGGACCTGTCGCGTCTGCGCTTCCTCGTAGGGCAGCAGCAAGGCCTCGTGCGAGGTGTAGAAGTCCACCCGGTTGAGGTTGTGCACCTCGCTGCCGGACAGGGTCTCCATGAAGCGCACCGCGTCGCCGATGCCGGCGACCATGCGCCGGTACTCCTCGGCCAGCGGCGAGTGCCCGACCCAGCCCAGGTCCCAGTACTCCGGGTGGTGCAGGTCGGCGAAGCCGCCGTCGATCAGCGAGCGCACGAAGTTCATGGTCATCGCAGAGCGCGCGTGCGCCTTCACCATCCGCCGCGGATCCGGACGGCGCGCGGCGGCGTCGAACGCCGGCGCGTTGACGATGTCGCCGCGGTAGCTGGGCAGCGTGGTGCCGTCCACGGTTTCCGTGTCGGCCGAGCGCGGCTTGGCGTACTGGCCCGCGAAGCGGCCGACGCGTACCACCGGCAGGCGCAGCCCGTGCACCAGCACCAGGCTCATCTGCAGCAGCACCTTGAGGCGGTTGGAGATCACCTCGGCGCTGCAGTCCTCGAAGTTCTCGGCGCAGTCGCCGCCCTGGAGCAGGAAGCGCCTGCCCTCCTGGGCCTCGGCCAGTTGCTGCTTGAGCGCGAGGATCTCCCAGGAGGTCACCAGCGGCGGCAGCGCCTGCAGCTCGCGCAGCACCTGCGCGAGCGCCTCCCGGTCGGGGTAGTCCGGCTGCTGCGCGGCCGGGCGAGCGCGCCACGAGCGTGGCGACCAGCCGTCGTCCGGCGGCACCGGGGCGAGCTTGCGGTCGCTCATCGGCGTGCCCCCCGCGCGACGGCCGGGAACATCGTCGCCAGCACCCACAGCGCCAGCAGCACGAACCACGCCAGGCTCCAGGCCGGCATCGACAGGCCGAGGAAGGTCCAGTCCACGTTCGCGCACTCGCCCGAGCCGGTCAGCACCGTGCGGATGACGCTGGTGATCGGCATCGCCTCCATCAGGAAATCGAGGCCGGGCCCGCACATGGGGACCTGTTCCGGCGGCAGGCCCTGCAGCCACACGTGCCGCCCCGCGATGCCGATGCCGAGCAGTGCCGGCAACAGCGCCAGCACGCCCCAGGCGCGGCGCCCGGCGGTGCCCCGCGGCGCGTGCAGGCCGGCGGCCAGCAGCACCACGCCGAGCGCGGCGAAGGCGATCCGCTGGAAGATGCACAGCGGGCACGGCAACAGGCCGCCCACCAGCTGGGTGTACAGCGCGTAGCAGATCAGCAGCGCGCAGGTGGCCGCGCCGAGCAGGCAGCGCGCGCGGAAGGACCAGCGGAAGGGGTTGGCAGTCATCCGCGCATCTTAAAAGAAAAGCCCCGGCAGGGCCGGGGCTGTTCGTGTCGCGTTGCGCCTCGGGTCACTCCGCCGCGGCCTGCGGGCGGTCAACCAGCTCGACGTAGGCCATCGGCGCGTTGTCGCCGGGGCGGAAGCCGCACTTGAGGATGCGCAGGTAGCCGCCCGGGCGCGCGGCGTAGCGCGGGCCGAGGGTGGTGAACAGGTTGCCCACCGCTTCCTTGTCGCGCAGGCGCGAGAAGGCGAGGCGGCGGTTGGCGACGCTGTCGGTCTTGGCCAGGGTGATCAGCGGCTCCGCGACGCGGCGCAGCTCCTTGGCCTTGGGCAGGGTGGTGCGGATCAGCTCGTGCTTGATCAGCGAGGCCGCCATGTTGCTGAACATCGCATCGCGATGCGCGCTGGTGCGGCTGAACTTGCGTCCGGATTTCTGGTGGCGCATTGCAATTCTTCCTTTAGCCCATCATGCCGTGCGAGGCGATGCCCGCCGGCGGCCAGTTTTCGAGCTTCATGCCGAGGGACAGGCCGCGCTGCGCGAGCACTTCCTTGATCTCGGTGAGCGACTTCTTGCCCAGGTTCGGCGTCTTCAGCAGTTCGACCTCGGTCTTCTGGATCAGGTCGCCGATGTAGTAGATGCTCTCGGCCTTCAGGCAGTTGGCCGAGCGCACGGTCAGCTCGAGGTCGTCGATCGGGCGCAGCAGCACCGGATCCACGCCGGCGGTCGCCGGCTTCGCCGCACCGCGGTCGCGATGGGTGAAGTCGCCGAACACCGAGAGCTGCTCGCTGAGGATGTCGGCGGCGGTGCGCACGGCCTCCTCGGCGTCGATGGTGCCGTTGGTCTCGATGTCGATGACCAGCTTGTCCAGGTCGGTGCGCTGCTCGACGCGCGCGGCCTCGACCGCGTAGGCGACGCGGCGCACCGGCGAGAACGAGGCGTCCAGCATCAGCCGGCCGATCGCGCGGGTCTCCTCGTCCGGCCTGCGGCGGGCGGCGGCCGGCTGGTAGCCGAAGCCGCGCTCGATGCGCAGCCGCATGTTCAGCGCCGTGTCCTTGGTCAGGTGGGCGATGACATGGTCGGGATTGAGGATCTCGACGTTGTGGTCGGTGCGGATGTCGCCGGCGGTGACCACGCCCGGGCCCTGCCTGGACAGGGTCAGGGTGGAGCTGTCGCCGGTGCCCATGCGGATGGCGATGTCCTTGAGGTTCAGCAGCACCTCGAGCACGTCCTCCTGCAGGCCCTCGATGGTGCTGTACTCGTGCAGCACGCCGTCGATCTCGACCTCGGTGATGGCGAAGCCGGGGATCGAGGACAACAGCACGCGGCGCAGGGCGTTGCCCAGGGTGTGGCCGTAGCCGCGCTCGAGCGGCTCGATCACGACCTTCGCGCGGTTGCCGGCGAGGCGCTCGATCTGCGGGCCGCGGGGGCGCAGGACTTGGTTGGCGGTAACCGTCATTCGGAGGTCTCCTGGATTACTTCGAGTACAGCTCGACGATCAGCGCTTCGTTGATGTCGGAGGGCAGGTCGGCGCGGTCCGGCACGGCCTTGAACACGCCGGCGAACTTCTTGGCGTCGACCTCGATCCACGAGGGCGAGAGGTCCATCTGCGAGGACACCGCCAGCGACTCCTGCACGCGGAGCTGCTTCTGCGCCTTCTCGGACAGCGCGATCGCGTCGCCCGCCTTGACCTGGTAGGACGGCAGGTTGACCAGCTTGCCGTTCACGGTCACGCCGCGGTGGCTGACCAGCTGGCGCGCGGCCGGGCGGGTGACGGCGAAGCCCATGCGGTAGACGACGTTGTCCAGGCGGGTCTCCAGCATCTGCAGGAGGTTCTCGCCGGTGTTGCCCTTGCGGGTGGACGCCTTCTTGTAATAGTTGCGGAACTGGCGCTCGAGCAGGCCGTAGATGCGCTTGACCTTCTGCTTCTCGCGAAGCTGCAGGGCGTAGTCGGACAGCTTGCTGCGGCGGGCGCCGGTGCCGGCGCCGTGCTGGCCGGGCTTCTGCTCCAGCTTGCACTTGGAATCGAGCGCGCGCGCCGGCGACTTGAGGCCGAGGTCGACGCCTTCGCGGCGGGCGAGCTTGCAGGTGGGACCGATGTAACGAGCCATTTTCTATCGCCCCCTTAGACGCGACGCTTCTTCGGCGGACGGCACCCGTTGTGCGGGATCGGCGTCACGTCGATGATGTTGGTGATCTTGTAGCCGACGTTGTTCAGCGAACGCACGGCCGACTCGCGCCCCGGGCCCGGGCCCTTGATGCGCACTTCCAGCGACTTCACGCCGTAGTCGAGCGCGGCCTTGCCGGCCTTCTCGGCCGCGACCTGGGCCGCGAACGGGGTCGACTTGCGCGAGCCGCGGAAGCCCGCGCCGCCGGAGGTCGCCCACGACAGGGCGTTGCCCTGGCGGTCGGTGATGGTCACGATGGTGTTGTTGAACGACGCGTGCACGTGGGCGATGCCGTCGGTGACGACGCGCTTGATCTTCTTCTTGACTTTCGCGGCAGCTGGCTTGGCCATGTCGGTTCCTTACTTCTTGATGGCCTTGCGCGGACCCTTGCGGGTACGGGCATTGGTCCGGGTGCGCTGGCCGCGCAGGGGCAGGCCGCGGCGGTGGCGCAGGCCGCGGTAGCAGGCCAGGTCCATCAGGCGCTTGATGGCGACGCCGACCTCGCGGCGCAGGTCGCCCTCGACGGGGTACTTGGCGATCTCCAGGCGGAGGCGCTCGACCTCGGGCTCGGAGAGGTCGCGGATCTTGGTCGACGGCGCAACGCCGGCGGCCTCGCAGACCTGCTTCGAACGGGTACGGCCAATGCCGTAGATGCTTTGCAGGCCCACCCAGACGTGCTTCTGGGCAGGCAGGTTGACGCCGGCAATACGCGCCATGACGCGGTCTCCAAACTGGTTGTCGGCCAGGGCACGCGTCCCCGGCGGAGTGAACTGGAAATTTTAGCAAGATTCCGGGTCGTCTGGAAGCCCAGGCCATCCAACGGCCCAGGCCCGGCATGGGGAGTGTGCCCATGCTCCGGCGACGGCCCGGGGCTGGCCGGCCGGGGCGGAGGACCGCCCTGCCCGGCCCGCGCGCTACTCTGGCGCGCGGATCGGCCCCGGGCCACCCGTGCGCGGAATCGCCGCCCGGGTCGCCCATTTGCCCCTTTCGGGGCTGCCCCTGTCGGGGCTTGTCCTACCTCCTGCCGCCCTTCAGGTTCGCCTTCTTCAGCAAACTGTCGTACTGGTGCGACATGAGGTGCGCCTGGATCTGGGCGATGAAGTCCATCACCACCACGACCACGATCAGCAGCGAGGTGCCGCCGAAGTAGAACGAGGCCCCCAGCTCCGTGCGCATGAATTCCGGCAGCAGGCAGACCGCCACCAGGTAGGCCGCGCCGGCCGCCGTCAGGCGGGTCAGCACGCCGTCCACGTAGTCGGCGGTCGCCTTGCCCGGGCGGATGCCCGGGATCAGCGCGCCGGACTTCTTCAGGTTGTCGGCGGTCTCCTGCGAGTTGAAGACCAGCGCCGTGTAGAAGAAGGTGAAGCCGGCGATCAGGCCGCCGTAGAGCAGGATGTACAGCGGTTCGCCGGGCGACAACGCCTGGCTCGCCCGCTGCAGCCAGGTGGCCGAACCGGCCTGGCCGAACCAAGTCGAGGCGGTCGCCGGGAACATGATGATCGACGAGGCGAAGATCGGCGGGATCACGCCCGACATGTTGAGCTTCAGCGGCAGGAACGAGCTCTGGTTCATGTACGCGCTGCGGCCGCCCTGGCGGCGCGCGTAGTTGACCGTGATCCGGCGCTGGCCGCTCTCGACGAAGACCACGAACCAGGTCACCGCGAGCACGATGAGCACGATGGCGATCACCGCGATCGAGGTCATCTGGCCGTTGCGCGCCGACTCCATGGTGCCCAGCACCGCGCCCGGCAGCCCGGCCACGATGCCCGCGAAGATGATCAGCGAGACGCCGTTGCCGATGCCGCGCTCGGTCACCTGCTCGCCCAGCCACATCAGGAACATCGTGCCGGCGGTCAGCGACACCACCGCGGTCAGGATGAAGCCGATGCCCGGCGAGTAGACCACCGGGATGCCGTTGCTGGCGCCGGAGCTCTGCAGCGCGATCGCGATGCCGGCCGACTGGAAGATCGCCAGCGGGATCGAGCCGAGGCGCGACCACTGGGTGATCTTGCGGCGCCCGGACTCGCCTTCCTTCTGGATCGCCTTCAGGCTCGGGATCACCTGCACCATCAGCTGCATGACGATCGAGGCCGAGATGTACGGGATCACGTTGAGCGCGAACAGGCTGAAGCGCTCCAGGGCGCCACCGGAGAACATGTTGAACATGTCCACGATGGTCCCTTCCTGGGTCTCCATCAGCTGCAGCATCGCCTCCGGGTTGACGCCCGGGACGGGGATGAAGCAGCCCAGCCGGTAGACCAGCAGCGCACCGACCACGAACAGCAGGCGCTGCCGCAGCTCAGTGAACTTGCCGGCCCCGGCCAATCCGCCGAGGGCGCCCGCGCTGCGCGACATCCCTACTCCCCGACCTGGCCGCCCGCGGCCTCGATCGCGGCCCTGGCGCCGGCGGTGGCCAGCAGGCCCTGGAGCACGAACTTCTTGCTGACCTCGCCCTTCTTCACGATCTTGGCGCGCTTGGCGGTGCTGGGCACCAGCTTGGCGGCGCGGAGCGCGGCGAAGTCGACGGTGCCCGCCTCGAGCACGTCGAGCTTGTACAGCAGCACCTCGGCGGTATCCGCGGCCGTGCGCGAACGGAAGCCGATCTTCGGCAGGCGGCGCTGCATGGGCATCTGGCCGCCTTCGAAGCCGGCCTTGATCTTGCCCTTGCCCGAGCGCGCGAACGAGCCCTTGTGGCCGCGGCCGGCGGTCTTGCCGAGCCCCGAGCCGATGCCGCGGCCGACACGCTTGCGCTCGGTGCGGGCGCCGTCAGCCGGCTTGAGAGTGTTGAGCTTCATCTGGATTACTCCTCGACCCGCACCAGGTAGTGGACCTTGTTGATCAGGCCGCGCACCTGCGGGCTGTCCTTCAATTCACGCACGCTGTTGAGCTTGCCAAGGCCCAGTGCCTTCACGGACAGGCGATGGATGCCCTTGGTTCCCCGCAGGCCCTTGACCAGGCGCACCTTGATGGTGCCGGTGGCTTCGTTCTTCTTAGCCATGCTGGAGTTCCTCCACCTTCTTGCCGCGCTTGGCCGCGATGGCGCTCGGCGAATGCATGCCGGTCAGGCCCTTGAGGGTGGCGCGGACCAGGTTGATCGGGTTGCGCGAACCCGTGGCCTTGGCCAGCACGTCCTTCACGCCGACCGCCTCGAGCACGGCGCGCATGGCGCCGCCGGCGATCACGCCGGTACCTTCCGAGGCCGGCTGCATGTAGACCTTGGCCGCGCCGTGGTTCGACTTGACCACGTGCCACAGGGTGCCGTTGTTGAGCTCGACGCGGGCCATGCCGCGGCGGGCCTGCTCCATCGACTTCTGGATCGCGACCGGCACCTCGCGGGCCTTGCCGTAGCCGAAGCCGACGCGGCCGTCGCCGTCGCCGACCACGGTCAGCGCGGTGAAGGTGAACTGGCGGCCGCCCTTGACCGTCTTGCTGACGCGGTTGACCGCGATCAGCTTCTCGATCATGCCGTCGTCGATTTCCTCGCGGTCGCGATTGCGGTCGCGTCCCCGCGGTGCACGTTCGTCTGCCATGTGTTCCTCTCTGGTCTCGGTATGTACGGCTCATGCGGCCGCTTATAGTTGTTGGTCAGTTGCCTGGAGCTTGGTGGATCAGAACTGCAGGCCACCCTCGCGGGCGGCATCGGCCAGCGCCTTGACGCGGCCGTGGTAACGGTAGCCGGAGCGGTCGAACGCGACCCGCTCGATGCCGGCGGCTTTCGCCTTCTCGGCGATCGCGCGGCCGACCTTGGCGGCGGCGTCGACGTTCTTGCCGTTCTTCAGGCCCTCGCGCACGTCGGCCTGGGTGGTGCTGGCCGCGGCCAGGACCTTCGAGCCGTCGGCGCTGAACAGCTGGGCGTACAGGTGCTGGCCGGTGCGCAGCACCGACAGGCGCGGCACGCCGAGTTCGCGGATCCGCGAACGGGTCGACTTGGCGCGGCGCAGGCGGGCGATCTTCTTGTCCATTGTGGGTTCTCTCCGGAAGCTGAAAGCGTGCGTTACGCCTTCTTGGCTTCCTTGCGGATGATGGTTTCGTCGGAGTACTTCACGCCCTTGCCCTTGTACGGCTCCGGCGGGCGGAACGCGCGGATCTTGGCAGCGACCTCGCCGACGCGCTGCTTGTCGGCGCCGCTGACCACGACCTCGGTCTGGGTCGGGGTGGTGATGGTAATGCCCTCCGGCGCCTTGAACAGCACCGGGTGCGAGAAGCCCAGCGACAGGTTCAGGTCCTTGCCCTGCATGGCGGCGCGGTAGCCGACGCCGACCAGCTCGAGCTTGCGCTCGAAGCCCTCGGACACGCCCTTGACCATGTTGGCCACGATCGAGCGCAGGGTGCCGGCCAGCGGCACGTCGGCCGGGTCGGCGGCCGCGAGCTGGGCCTGGCCGTCCTCGACCTTGACCTCGATCCCTTCCGGCTTGTCGATCGACAGCGCGCCCTTCGGGCCCTTCACGGACACCGAACCGGGCTGGATGTTCAGTTCCACGCCCTTCGGGAGGGCGATCGGCTTCTTGGCGACACGAGACATGGTTCCTGCTCCCTTAGGCCACGAAGCACAGGACCTCGCCGCCGACGCCCTGCTGGCGCGCCTGCGCATCGGTCATGATGCCCTTCGAGGTGGAAATGATGGCGACGCCGAGGCCGCCGAGGACCTTCGGCAGCGCGTCCTTGCCGCGGTACTGGCGCAGGCCCGAACGCGAGACGCGATGCAGGCGCTCGATCACCGGCTTGCCTTCGAAATACTTCAGCACGATCTCGAGCTCGGCCTTGGCGCCGTTCTCGATCACGCGCGAGTCCACGATGTAGCCCTCGTCCTGGAGGACCTTGGCGATCGCGACCTTGACCTTGGAGGACGGCATCTTCACCGTCGGCTTGCCGACCGCGGCCGCATTCCTGATGCGGACCAGCATGTCGGCGATGGGATCAGTCATGCTCATTTGGATTCACCTTGTGAGTAGCACCGATATCCGCGCTATGCGAATTCGTAGGGTTGGGTTACCAGCTGGCCTTGCGCAGGCCGGGGACGTCGCCGCGCATGGTGGCCTGGCGCAGCATGTTGCGGCCGAGGCCGAACTTGCCGTACACGCCGCGCGGGCGCCCGGTCAGGGCGCAGCGGCTGCGCTGGCGGCTCTCGGAGGAGTCGCGCGGCAGCTTCTGCAGCTTCACCGAGGCGTCCATCTTCTCCTCGTAGCTGGCCGTCTGGCTGCTGATGATGGCCTTCAGCGCGGCGCGCTTGGCGGCGTACTTCTTCGCCAGCTTCTCGCGCTTGGCTTCGCGGTTGACCATGGAGGTCTTTGCCATTTGCCTGTTCCTGTCAGTTGCGGAACGGGAAGCGGAAGGCCTCGAGCAGGGCCTTGGCTTCCTCGTTGGTGCGGGCGGAGGTGGTGATCGCGATGTCCATGCCGCGCAGCGCGTCCACCTGGTCGAAGTCGATCTCCGGGAAGATGATCTGCTCCTTGACGCCCATGTTGTAGTTGCCGCGGCCGTCGAACGAACGGCCGGACACGCCACGGAAGTCGCGCACGCGCGGCAGCGAGACGTTGACCAGGCGGTCGAGGAACTCGTACATCTTCGCCCGGCGCAGGGTCACCTTGCAGCCGATCGGCCAGCCGTCGCGGATCTTGAACGAGGCCACCGAGACGCGCGACTTGGTCACCACCGGCTTCTGGCCGGCGATCCTGGCCATGTCGGCGACGGCGTTCTCGAGGATCTTCTTGTTGGTCGCGGCCTCGCCCACGCCCATGTTGAGCGTGATCTTCTCCAGGCGCGGGACCTGCATCGGATTGGTGTAGCCGAAGCGCTCCATCAGCTTCGGCACCACTTCGTCCTTGTAGAACTTTTCCAGTCGGGTCGTCATCTCGGCATTCCTCAGGCGTCGAGCGCCTCACCGCTGGAGCGGAACACGCGCAACTTGCGTCCATCCTCCAGCACCTTGGTACCGATGCGCTCGCCCTTGCCGGTGGCCGGGTTGAAGAGCATCACGTTCGAAACATGGATCGGCGCCTCGCGCTCGATCACGCCGCCCGGCTGGTTGGCCTGCGGGTTGGGCTTGGTGTGGCGCTTGACCAGGTTGACGTTGGACACGACGACCTTGTCGCCGTGGACGCTCACCACGTCGCCACGCTTGCCCTTGTCCTTGCCGGCGGTGACGACCACGTGGTCGCCCTTGCGGATACGATTCATCTTCCTTCCTCCGCTCAGAGCACTTCGGGTGCGAGCGAGACGATCTTCATGAACTTCTCGGAGCGCAGCTCGCGGGTAACCGGCCCGAAGATGCGCGTGCCGATCGGCTCGTGCTTGTTGTTCAGCAGTACGGCGGCGTTGCCGTCGAAGCGGATCAGCGAACCGTCGGCGCGACGCACGCCCTTGCGGGTGCGCACCACGACGGCGTCGTAGACCTCGCCCTTCTTGACCTTGCCGCGCGGGATCGCGTCCTTGACCGACACCTTGATGATGTCGCCGATGTGCGCGTAGCGGCGCTTGGAACCGCCAAGCACCTTGATGCACATCACTTCCTTGGCGCCCGAGTTGTCGGCCACGTCGAGGTGGCTCTGCATCTGGATCATTGCAAGGCCTCCTTATTCGGCCGCGCGGGCGAGGATCTCGACCACGCGCCAGTTCTTGGTCTTGGACATCGGCGCGCACTCGGCCACCCGGACCATGTCGCCGGTGTTGCAGGCGTTGTCCGCGTCGTGGGCGTGCAGCTTGGTCGAGCGGCGGATGTACTTGCCGTACAGCGCGTGCTTGACCTGGCGCTCGACGAGCACCGTCACCGTCTTGTCCATCTTGTTGCTGACCACGCGGCCTTCGACCGTGTGCAGCTTCTTGCCATTGTTTTCGGTCATGTCAGCCCGTCCTTACTTCTTCGCACCGAGCAGGGTGTTCACGCGAGCGATCTCGCGGCGCACCCGGCGGGCTTCGTGGGTCTTGGCAAGCTGCCCGGTGGCCTTCTGCATGCGCAGGGAGAACTGCTCCTTGTGCAGCTCGGCCAGGTGGGCCTGCAGCTCTTCGGCCGACTTCTGTCGCATCTGCCTCATGTCCATCAGCGCACCGTCCGGGTCACGAATTGGGTGGTGACCGAGAGCTTGGCGGCGGCCAGGCGGAACGCCTCGCGCGCGGTCGCCTCGTCGACGCCCTCGATCTCGTAGATCATGCGGCCCGGCTGGATCTGCGCGACCCAGTATTCGACGTTGCCCTTGCCGGAGCCCATGCGGACCTCGATCGGCTTCTTGGTGATGGGCTTGTCGGGGAACACGCGGATCCACATCTTGCCGCCGCGCTTGACGTAGCGGCTGATCGAGCGGCGGGCCGCCTCGATCTGGCGCGCGGTCAGCTGCCCGGTGGCGGTCGCCTTCAGCCCGTACTCGCCGAAGCTGACGGCATTGCCGTTCCAGGACAGGCCGTCGTTGCGGCCCTTGTGCATCTTGCGGAACTTGGTTCGCTTGGGTTGCAGCATGGTTTATTCCCTCGCCTCGCCGCGGTCGTTACGATCGTTGCGGCGCGGGCCGCGCGGACGGTCCTGACGATCGCCACGGTCGCCGCGCGGCGTGTCGTCCTGCTTTTCCTGGCCGACCTGGGCGAAGTCGAAGATCTCGCCCTTGTAGACCCAGACCTTGATGCCGATGATCCCGTAGGTGGTACGCGCCTCGGCGAAGCCGTAGTCCACGTCCGCGCGCAGGGTGTGCAGCGGCACGCGGCCTTCGCGGTACCACTCCGAACGCGCGATCTCGGCGCCGTTCAGGCGGCCGGCCACGTTGACCTTGATGCCCAGCGCGCCCAGGCGCATCGCGTTGCCGACGGCGCGCTTCATCGCGCGGCGGAACATGATGCGGCGCTCGAGCTGCTGCGCGATCGACTCGGCCACCAGCTGCGCGTCGAGCTCGGGCTTACGGACCTCGGTGACGTTGATGTGCGCCGGGACGCCCATCATGTCGCTGACTTCCTTGCGCAGCTTCTCGATGTCCTCGCCGCGCTTGCCGATCACCACGCCCGGGCGGGCGGTGTGGATGGTGACGCGCGCGGTCTTGGCCGGGCGCTCGATCAGGATCTTCGAGATCCCGGCGGCGGCCAGCTTCTTGCGCAGCATCTCGCGGACCCGCAGGTCGGCGGCCAGGTACTCGGCGTATTCCTTCTTGCCGGCGAACCACTTGGAGTTCCAGTCCTTGGAGATGCCCAGGCGGATGCCGGTCGGATGTACTTTGTGACCCATGATTACTTCCCTTCGCCGACGACGACGGTGATGTGGCTGGTGCGCTTCAGGATGCGCGTGCCACGGCCCTTTGCCCGCGCCATGAAGCGCTTCAGCGTGGGGCCCTCGTCGACCATGATGGTGGTGACCTTCAGTTCGTCGACGTCGGCGCCCTGGTTGTTCTCCGCGTTGGCGATCGCCGACTCGACGACCTTGCGGATCAGCTGGGCGGCCTTCTTGTCCGAGAACTTCAGCAGGTTGACGGCACGCTCGGCCGACAGCCCGCGCACCTGGTCGGCGACCAGGCGGGCCTTCTGGGGGGAGATGCGGGCGGTGCGCAGGATCGCCTTCGCGCCATTGCCGTTTTGCATGGTCGTCATCTCCTTACTTCCCGGCCTTCTTGTCGCCGCCATGGCCCTTGAAGGTGCGGGTGATCGCGAACTCGCCGAGCTTGTGCCCGACCATGTTCTCGTTGACCAGCACCGGGATGTGGTTCTTGCCGTTGTGGATGGCGATGGTGTAGCCGACCATCTCCGGCAGCACCATGGAACGCCGCGACCAGGTCTTGATCGGCCGCTTGTTGCTGCCCGCGGTCTCCACCTTCTTCATCAGGTGGTGGTCCACGAACGGGCCCTTCTTCAGTGAACGTGGCATGTCGATCAGCTCCTGCGGTCGCGCACGATGAACTGCTGGGTGCGCTTGTTCTTGCGGGTCTTGTAACCCTTGGTCGGGACGCCCCACGGGGTGACCGGATGCGGGTTGCCCTGGCCGGCCTTGGCCTCGCCGCCGCCGTGCGGGTGGTCGACCGGGTTCATGGCCGCGCCGCGGACGGTCGGCTTGATGCCGCGCCAGCGGCTGGCGCCGGCCTTGCCGAGCTTCTCGAGGTTGTGCTCGTGGTTGCTCACTTCGCCGATGGTGGCGCGGCACTCGGCCGGCACCTTGCGCATCTCGCCCGAGCGCATGCGCAGCATCGCGTAGACGCCCTCGCGGGCGACCAGCTGCACGCCGGCGCCGGCGGCGCGCGCCATCTGCGCGCCCTTGCCAGGCTTCATCTCGATGCAGTGCACGGTGGAACCGACCGGGATGTTGCGCAGCGGCAGGGTGTTGCCGACCTTGATCGGCGCGTCGGAACCCGCGATCACCTGCTCGCCGGCCTTCAGGCCCTTGGGCGCGATGATGTAGCGGCGCTCGCCGTCCACGTAGCACAGCAGCGCGATGTGCGCGGTGCGGTTGGGGTCGTACTCGATCCGCTCGACGCGCGCCGGGATGCCTTCCTTGTCGCGCTTGAAGTCGATGATGCGGTAGTGCTGCTTGTGCCCGCCGCCCATGTGGCGGGTGGTGATGCGCCCGTGGTGGTTGCGGCCGCCGGTGCGGCCCTGCTTCTCCAGCAGCGGCGCGTGCGGGGCGCCCTTGTGGAGCTCGGGCGTCACCACGCGGACCGCGCTGCGGCGGCCGGGCGAGGTGGGCTTGAAGGTCATCAGTGCCATGGTTCTATCCTCAGGCCGTGGCCATCACGTCGATCGACTGGCCGTCGGCCAGCTTCACGTATGCCTTGCGCCAGTCGCCGCGGCGGCCGATGCGGTTGCGGAAGGCCTTGCCCTTGCCTTTCACGTTGACCACGTTGACCGCCTCGACGGTGACGTCGAACAGCTTCTCGACCGCGACCTTGATGTCGGCCTTGGTCGCGTCCGTCGCCACTTCGAAGACGTACTGGTTGGAGACTTCCTGCAGGCGCGCGGTCTTCTCGGAGATGCGCGGCGCGCGGATCACGTTGTAGAGCTTGGCTTCGTTCATGCCAGCCACTCCTCGATCTTCTTGACGGCGTCGGCGGTCATCACCACCGAGTCGGCGCCCACGAGCGCGACCGGGTCCAGGCCCTGCACGTCGCGGACTTCCACGTACGGCAGGTTGCGGGCCGACAGGTACAGGTTCTCGGTCGCGTCCTCGGTGACGATCAGCGGGCGCTTGCCGGCGTTGAGTTCCTTCAGCTTCGCGACCATGCCCGAGGTCTTCGGGCTGTCGAGCTCGAAGCCCTCGACCACGGTGATCCGGCCCTGGCGGTTGAGCTCCGACAGGATCGCGGCCATCGCGGCGCGGTACATCTTGCGGTTGACCTTCTGCTCGAAGCTGCGCGGCTTGGCCGCGAAGGTCACGCCGCCGCCGACGAAGATCGGCGCGGTCAGGGCGCCGTGGCGGGCGCCACCGCCCTTCTGCTTCTTCGACTTCTTGGTGGTGCCGGCGACTTCCGAGCGGGTCTTCTGCGCCTTGGTGCCGGCGCGGCCGGCATTGCGGTAGGCGACGACCACCTGGTGCACCAGGTCTTCGCTGAACTCACGGCCGAAGACAGCGTCGGACACCGACAGCTTCTTGCCGTTGTTGATGGCGAGTTCCATCGTCATCTCTCCTTAAACCTTGCTCGACGGGCGCACGACCACGTCGCCGCCCGGCGCACCCGGCACCGCGCCGCGGACCGCGATCAGGCCGCGCTCGGCGTCGACCTTGACCACCTGCAGGCGCTGCGTCGTCTGCTGCACGGCGCCCATGTGGCCGGCCATCTTCTTGCCCGGGAACACGCGGCCGGGGGTCTGGCGCTGGCCGATCGAACCGGGGGACCGGTGCGACAGCGAGTTGCCGTGGGTGGCGTCGCCCATGCGGAAGTTCCAGCGCTTGATCGTGCCCTGGAAGCCCTTGCCCTTGGTCACGCCCTGGACGTCGACGATCTGGCCCGGCTCGAAGATGTCGGCCTTGATCTCGCCGCCGACCTCGAAGCCGCCGATGGCGTCGTCCGCCACGCGCAGCTCCCACAGGCCGCGGCCTGCCTCGACCTTGGCCTTGGCCAGGTGGCCGGCCTCGGGCTTGTTCACCAGCGCGGCGCGCTTGCTGCCGACCGCGACCTGCACGGCGCTGTAGCCGTCGGTCTCGACCGTCTTGATCTGGGTAATGCGGTTCGGGGTCGCCTCGATCAGGGTCACCGGCACGGACTTGCCGTCTTCGGTGAACAGGCGGCTCATGCCGGCCTTGCGGCCGACGATGCCCAGCGCATGCTTCTTCGCGGTCATCCTGGCGTCCCTCAGGTCAGCTTGATCTGGACGTCGACGCCGGCCGCGAGCTCGAGCTTCATCAGCGCGTCCACGGTCTTGTCGTTCGGGTCGACGATGTCGAGCACGCGCTTGTGCGTGCGGGTCTCGTACTGGTCGCGCGCGTCCTTGTCGACGTGCGGCGAGGTCAGCACCGTGTAGCGCTCGATCTTGGTCGGCAGCGGGATCGGGCCGCGCACCTGCGCGCCGGTCCGCTTGGCCGTCTCGACGATCTCGCTGGCCGAGCGGTCGATCAGGCGATGATCGAAAGCCTTCAGCCGAATCCGGATCTTCTGGTCCGCCATGAGGAATTCCTCGAAATAAATCCTAAAGAGCGACAGGCCGGCGGCTGGGTGCGCCGAACCCCGTGTGTTTTGGAGCGTCCTTCGAATGCGTCCTTGCCAGAAACGGGGCAGGCCGGTTGCCCGGCCCGCCAGGAAAGGTCTTGCGGACGCGAAAATGCCCCGTCACGAGTGCCCCGAACTATCTTTCGGGGCGGACGGAGCACTGCCGCGCGGCATTTCCCTGCCTGGCGAAAACGAGGCGCTTCCATGGCCTCATTTCGCTGGTCCGCGGCCGTCCGGGAAGGCAGGGCCGCGGGAAGTCGGACATTCTAGCCGGATCCACGGGGCCCGTGCAAGCCCCGTGAACCTGCCCGGAGGGTCCGGTTTACTTGATGATCTTGGCCACCACGCCGGCGCCGACGGTGCGGCCGCCCTCGCGGATCGCGAAGCGCAGGCCCTCGTCCATCGCCACCGGGTTGATCAGCGTGACCTTCATCTTCACGTTGTCGCCC